>LJHR01000001.1 GCA_001296005.1 alpha proteobacterium AAP38
GACCAGTACATCGCCGGCGACTATGCCGACACCGTCACCGTGACCATCGCCGCCAAGTAATCGGTTCTGAGTTCCTCAGACGCCGGCGCCGCATCCGCGGCTTGGCTTCACGCCGCACATGCGGCGCGGCGGCAGTCGCCGCCTGAGCGGCCTTCGACCGCTCCCTACAGCTTCATCGGGCAGTTCCAACCTGCTCCCCCGTCCGGGAAACCGGGCGGGGGTTTTGTCTTTCAGGGTGCCTGCTTTCCCTGTTGACCCCGTTTCGCAGTGCGGCAACCATGGGGCGTCATCCATGCCGGAGCCGCCATGCGCCTTCACCGCCGCGACCTGTTCCTTGCCGCCCTTGCCACGGCCCTGGCCGGACCCGTCATGGCGCAGGGGGCCTCACTTCTGGAGAAGGTGCGCAAGGCGGGGGTGCTGCGCGTGGGCATGACGGGGGATTACTTCCCCTATTCCTTCCGCGATGTGAAGACGGGCGGTTTTCAGGGCTATGAGGTGCAGGTGGCTGAACGGCTGGCTGCCGATCTGGGCGTGAAGCTGCAACTGGTGCAGGCCACCTGGCCGACGCTGGTCGCCGGACTGATGGCCCGCAAATATGATATCGCCGCGACCGGCGTGACGGTGACCCCGGAACGGGCCAAGGCCGTGGCCTTCACCAAGGCCTATCTGCGCCCAACCTTCATTCCCCTGATCTTGAAGAGGGATGCCGAGCGCTTCAAAAGCTGGGACGATCTGGACCAGCCGGGCGTGACCATTTCGGTGCAGCAGGGCACGGCGCCGGAGACTATGGCCCGGAAGGTCTTCACCCAGGCCCGCATCCTGTCCGTCGCCGATCCCGTCATCGATTTCACCGAGGTACTGGCGGGCCGGGCGCAGGCGGCCTTTACCGACAATCTCTATTTCCTGACCAAGATCGGGCGGGAATATCCGCAGCTGACCATGCTGACCCAGGGGGCGCGGCCCGGCACCGATACGGAAAATGCCATGATGACCCTGCCGGGCGATGGCGAATGGATGCTGTGGCTCAATAAATGGGTCGATGCACGGCTGGCCGACGGGTTCTTTGACGGGCTGTTCAAAACCTGGTTCGAGGGTACGGGGACGGCGCGGTGAGACGCGGCCTGCCCCTGCTTCTGCTTCTGCCGCTCCTGCTGCTGTCGGGCTGTGGCGGGGAGGGGTGGCATATTGTTGACCCGCGTACGGACGAAGGTTTGGGCAACCTGTCCTTCCTGCTGGCAGGCGCCGGGCTGACCTTGGGCCTGTCGGCGGCGGCCTTGGGGCTGGCCATGGTCATCGGCCTGCTGACCGCCATCGCGCGCGGCAGCCGCTGGCGGGCCGTGCGGATGGTCAGCGGTGCCTATGTCGAGCTGATGCGGACCCTGCCGCTGTTCGTGCTGCTGCTCTGGGTCTTTTATGCGCTGCCCATTCTGGTGCAGGGGCTGGACCCGGACGGGGTTGGGTTCGCCCTTCTGGGCTGGATCGCCGATCTGACGCCCTTCACGGCGGCGGTGATCGCGCTGGCCCTGAATGCCGGGGCCTTCCTGTCGGAGATTTTCCGAGCCGGGATCGAAGGCGTGCCGAAGGGCCAAGTGGAGGCCGCGCAATCGCTGGGCATGGGCCGCTGGCTGACCCTGCGGCGCATCGTACTGCCCCAGGCGTTGCGCCGCATGCTGCCGCCCACGGTGGGGCAGTTCATCCATACGGTGAAGGACAGTTCGCTGGCATCCGCCATCGGGCTGGCCGAACTGACCCGCCGCGCCACGGAATTGCAGACCCAGACCTATCGTCCGCTGGAGCTTTATACGCTGCTGGCCCTGGAATATCTGGTGATCCTGCTGCTGCTGTCGCGCCTGTCACGCTGGCTGGAGAGGCGGTGGGGGGCGAAGGGGTGAAGGGCCGGAAAGGTCCGTCACCTGTCCGGTCCCGGCCTTGCCCGCCGCGTGGTTTGCCGTTTCACTGTCACATGTGATCAGGGAGGGGACGATGCTGGATATGCGGCCGGGCTGCGAATGTTGTGACAGGGATCTGCCGGCAGACCAGGAGGGAGCCTTCATCTGCTCCTTCGAATGCACATGGTGCCGGGATTGCGCCGAAGGGCGGCTGCGGGGGCGCTGCCCCAATTGCGGCGGTACCCTGTCACCCCGGCCCACACGTGCGCAGACGAAATGGGCCGGGGCACCGCCATCAACGGTGCGGGTGTTCAAGCCGGAGAAATGTGGCGCGCTGCCCTTCTGAACAGCCGGTCAGCCCCTGGGCTTCAGATAGCCATGCATGGCTATCCAGCGGGTGAAGGCGTCGAACCAGCCGGTGCTGGTGGTTTCCTTCTGATACATGCCGAAGCCATGGCCGCCCTGTTCGAACAGGTGGAATTCCACGGGCCGCTTGGCCGCCCGCCAGTTCTCGATCAGGCCGAAGCCGGTATTGCCGAACAGGGGATCGTCGGCGGCCAGGCCGACGAACAGCGGCGGGGCATCGGCGGGCACATTCATGGCGGCCAGCGGGCCGTAGATATTGCCGATGAAGGCGGGTTTCGCATCCTGTCCGGCCACGGCGGTGGCCATGGTCAGCATGGCGCCGGCAGAAAAACCGACCATGCCGATCCGGTCCGGGTCGACCCGCCATTCGGCGGCGCGCCGGCGGATCAGGGCGAAGGCGGCGCGGGCATCGGCGATCTGTGGGGCGATGGCGGCGATCATGTCATCCGGCTTGGGCCGGGCCGGGCGGGCCGCCCCGGAAAACATCTCCCGCATCGATCGTTCAAAGGCCTGCATCTCGGCGGGCGTCTGGTTCAGCCGGTATTTCAGGACGAAGGCAGCCACGCCCTTTTCGGCCAGGGCCTTGGCCACGTCCCAGCCCTCATTGCTCATCGACAGGGTGCGGAAGCCGCCGCCGGGCGCCACCACCACCGCTGCCCCCGTCGCCTTTGCCGGGTCGGGCAGGAAGGGGGTCAGGGTGGCAACCGTGACATTGCGGGCGAACAGGCTGCCATATTGGTTGTGCCAGGATTCCGGCACCTTGGCATCGGGCAGGGGGCCGGTGCCCAGTTCAATCGCTGCCGGCTGTGCCGGGATGGCGATGGGCGTCATCCTGTCATTCTGCGCCTGTGCCGGAAGGGCCAGCGCGATCAAGATCGCCGTGAGTGTTGCCGGTATTGTCGCGGTGCGGCGGATGGTGCCGGTCAGCCCCATGGTCATTCTCCCTGTTCGATTGATTATTATGGGTTCAGCGGGCAGGCGGGGCGGTGATGCCCGCTTCCGTCTGGATCACCGGCTTCATGGTGCCGTCGGGATTATAGTGGAGATGTTCCACCGTGACGGCGCGCCGGCCCAGGGCGCCGTTCAGGTCGCCGATGGTCAGGGTGGCATTGTGCAGGAACAGGTACCAGTTGCCCTTGAACTGCGCGATGCCGGGATGGATCGTGAAACTGTACTTGCCCGATCCCGTCAGTTCCCCGCGATAGGTCCAGGGACCCTGGATCGACGGGGCCGTGGAATAGGACACTTTCTCATCCCGGTGGGTGGCGCGGTCCAGCGAGGCATAGGTCAGGTAATAGAGATCACCACGCTTGTGCAGCCAGGGGCCTTCCTCGAAATGCGGTGGCGTGATCTCCGTGATCGGGCCGTCGATCTCGATCATGTTGGGCTTCAGCTTGGCGATGTAGCACTGCCGATTGCCCCAGGCGATCCAGGTCGTGCCGTCATCATCGGTGAAGACGGTCGGGTCGATATCTTCCCAGCTATGGGTGCCCTTGGGCGTCATCTGATTGGTGATCAGCGCCGATCCCTTGGCATCCACGAACGGGCCGGTCGGGCTGTCCGATACGGCGACGGCGATGGCCTTGCCGGGATGGGTATTGTCATGTTCGACGGCGGCATAGAACCAGAACTTGCCATGGCGTTCGATGGTCTGTGACGCCCAGGCATCCTTCTTGGCCCATTTGAAATCCGCCACCTTCATGATGGGGCCATGGCCGGTCCAGTTCTTCATGTCGGTGGTGGAATAGACCAGCCATTCCTTCATGTTGAACATCTCGTCGCGCTGCGCCTCGTCATGCCCGACATAGAGATAAAGCCGATCATCCACCACCAGGGGGGCAGGATCGGCGGTGAACGTGTCGCGGATGATGGGGTTCGATCCCGTCTGTGCCAGGGCGGGGGAAACTGTTAGCGCTAACAAAACAGCCGACAGGCGAGTCCAGTTCTTCATTACGGCACAATCCTCCCAGGGTTATATTTTTCCATTAACAATATAATAAGATTATTTAGCCGTCAACGAACTCCCCTTCCAATGGCGCCGAGGGTGTCGGCGGCGGGCATGGCGAAAATCGCGATGATTTGCCAATAAGGCGAAAATATGGTGCCCCCGGCCATCGGCCAGAGGTGGGCGCCATCAGAAAACCCAGGGTTTCCGGCATTTCCGTCACTGGCACACCGGCTGCAATCATGGCGCCCCAGGGGTGGGGCCGTACCGGGGAAGGTGCAGTCCGCCCATCCAATCAATGGCGATGGCCAGGCAGACGGGGGACGGTATGGAAAAGGTGGGGACGGTACAGATGGGGCGTCATTGGGCGCTGCGCGGCTGGGGGGATCGGCTGCGCCTGCCGAAATGGGCGGCCCTGGGACCCCGCACCAAGCGGGTGGTGGCCATTGGCGGCGTATTGCTGCTGGGTGTCAGCGGTTTCTCGCTGATGGTGGCCAGCAAGCCGGAAGTGGCGCGCGAGGACCGGCCCGAACGGGTCTGGTCCGTCGATGCCGTCAATGTGGCACGCGCCGACCACCGCCCGGACATGAACCTGATGGGCACGCTGGTCGCCGGGCGTTCGGCGGAACTGCGGCCCCTGGTGGCCGGAACGGTCAAGGCGGTGTCGCCGGCCCTGCGCGATGGCGGTCTGGTGAAGGCCGGCGAGACGCTGCTGGAGATCGACCCCTGGGACTATGAGTTGAATGTGCGGGAGACGCGGGCCCAGCTGGCCGAGGCCAAGGCTCGGCTGGACGAGCTGCGCGCCACGGCAGCGGCGGAGAAGTCGCGCGCCGAACTGGCCCGTCAGCAGTTGGGCTTGAAGGAGCGGGAGCAGGAGCGCGCCCAGTCCCTGTATGAGAAGGGCACCATCTCCATCGCGCGCCTGGAACAGACGCAAGGCGCCCTGGCGGCGGAACGCCAGACCCTGGCCGCCATGGAAAACGGGTCCCAGGCCGGGGCCGCGCGCGTGCGCCAGCAGGAAGCGGCCATTGATCGGTTGAAGGCGGCCCTGGACCGGGCCGAAACCGATCTGGCGCGCACCCGACTGACCGCACCGTTCGACGCCTTTGTCGGCCAGACCAAGGCGGAAATGGGCATGCGCGTGTCGGCAGGTGATCAGGTCGCCACGCTGTCGGGCACGGAAGGGCTTGAGGCCCGTGTCACCCTGTCGACCGAGGCCTATGGCCGTCTGGCCGCCGATGGGGCAGGTGTGGTGGGCCGCCGGGCGGAGGTGACCTGGAAGCTGGGTGAACAGCGCCTGACCTATCCCGCGACCGTGGAGCGGGTGATCGACCGGATCGACACGGCCACGGGTGGCGTCACAATCTTCGTACGGCTGGAGGCGCAAAGCCTGGATCAGCCGCTGCGCCCCGGCGCTTTTGTGGAGGTGGCGCTGCCCGACCGTGCCTATGTCGCGGTCCATCGCCTGCCCGTCACGGCGGTGCATGGCAATGACACCGTCTACATCGCCAATGCCGAAAGCCGGCTGGAAAGCACCAAAGTGCATGTGGTGGCCCGCACCAGCGATGCCGTGTTCGTCGATAAGGGGCTGAGCGACGGCGCCAAGGTGGTGACCACCCGGTTCCAGGAAATCGGACCCGGCCTGAAGGTCGCGGTCCGGGAGACGCCGGCCCCCGGCGCCCAGGTCGCCACCAACCCGCCCAAGGACACCCAGGATAAGGCTGGCGCCGGGGAGAAGAGCGAATGAACAGCGCCGGCCTGATCCGCACCTTCATCCGCCACAAGGTGGCGGCCAATATCCTGATGATCATGATGATGATCGCCGGCTTCTGGGCCTTGGCCAAGCTGGAACGGCAGATGGAACCGGACTTTGACGTGCCGGGCATCTATGTCGGCACGGCCTGGCAGGGCGCGTCCGCCGACGATATCGACCGGTCCATCATCGAGGCCATGGAACGCGAAGTGCGCTTCCTGGAAGGCGTTGATGAGGTGACGGGCCGGTCGCGTGAAGGCATCGGTGAACTGTTCATCAACTTCAAGCATGGCACCGACATGGCCAAGGCCCTGTCGGAGGTCGAAAGCGCCATCAACAATATCACCACCCTGCCGCAGAGCGCCGAACGCCCAATCATCAACCGCTTCACCATCACCGATGAGTTGATGGAACTGGCCATCTCCGGCCCGCTGCCGGAACCGGCGCTGCGCGCGCTGGCCAAGCAGGTGCGTGACGGAGTGACGGCGCAGGGCGTGGACCGTGTCTATATGTCCGGCCTGCGCAGTGCCGAGATCTGGGTGGAGGTGCCGGCGGCGGAGCTGCAGCGCCTGGACACCACCCTGGGGTCGATTGCCCAGCGTCTGGCCCAGGCATCGACCGATGTGCCGTCGGGTACCCTGTCGGGCAATATCGAAAAGCAGATGCGGTCCATGGGCCGGCAGGAGGATGCCGCCGGTGTCGCCGGATTGACGCTGCGCACCGACGAGCAGGGCCGGCGCGTGACCATGGGGCAGGTGGCCCAGGTCAGCGATGCCTTTGACGACCGGGGCGTGACGGGCCGGCGCAATGGAAACCCCGCCATCAACCTCTCGCTCCAGACCTCCAAGAATGGCAATTTGATCGCCATCACCGAGCGGGTGGATGCCTATCTGGAAAAGCTGCGCCCGACCCTGCCGCCGGGCGTGACGGTCGAAAGCTATGACCGCAATTCCGACGCGCTGGAAGACCGTATCGGCATGCTGATGGACAATGCCGTGGGCGGCATGGTGCTGGTCATGGCCGTGCTGGTGGTGTTCCTGCGGCCCTGGGTGACCTTCTGGATCGCCATCGATATCCTGGTCAGCTTCCTGGTCACCTTCGCCATCATGGTGCTGATCGGGCAAAGCATCAATGTAATGAGCCTGTTCGCCCTGATCATGATGACGGGCATCATCTGTGACGATGCCATCGTGGTGGCCGAACATGGCCAGACCCTGATGGATAAGGGCATGGAGCCGGCCAAGGCCGTGGAACGCGCCGCCCAGCGCATGTTCTGGCCCGTCACGGCCGCCGCCATCACCACCATCGCCGCCTTCGGCCCCATGCTGATGATGAGCGGGACGACAGGTCAATATGTGATGCCGCTGCCCGCCATCTCCATCGCCGTGATCATCGCCTCGCTGTTGGGTTGTTTCCTGATGCTGCCGTCGCATATGCGTCACGCGCTGGAGAAGGGCCGCAACTCCCCGCCGTCGAAGCTGCGGGTGGCGTTCGATGCGAAATTCATCAGCTTCCGTGATGGGCCTTTCACGCAGGCCATCGCCTGGGCCACGCATAATCGCGGCATCACGGTGGCGTCGGCCCTGACCATCATGGCGCTGGCCATCGGGTTGCAGGCCGGCGGCCATGTGAAGTTCGCCTTCTTCCCACAGCCGGAAGGCAACCAGGCGCAGCTGAACCTGCTGTTCAGCCCCGGCACCCCGCGTGAGGTGGTGGCCAAACAGATCGACGAGGCGGAAGCCGCCCTTTACCGCGTGGAAGCCGCCTATGGCCTGAAGCGGGGCGAGATCGTGAAGATGACGTTCGGCAAGCTGGGCGTCACCACGGGCAACAACCTGCCCGAACAGGTGGGCGATTATATCGGCTCCATGAAGGTCGAGTTCTCCGTCGCCGATGATCGCGAACAGCGCCTGCCCGAGATCATGAAGAAGTGGGAGGCGGAGACCAAGCTGCTGCCCGGCATCGATCAGGTGATCTTCTCCACCGAACAGGATGGGTTTGGCGGCGACGGCTTCGGCTTCCGTCTGGTCCATAACGACCCCTATGTGCTGAAGGCCGCGTCAGAAGAATTGAAGAAGATCATCATGACCTATGGCGGGGTCAGCGGGGCGCGCGACAACCTGCCCGCCGGCAAGCCGGAGCTGGTGGTCAAGGTCACCCCGCGGGGCGAGGCCCTGGGCTTCACCACCGAGAATGTGGGCAGGCAGTTGCGTGATGCCATGGACGGTGCCATCGCCATGCGCTTTGCCAAGGGCGATGAAGAGGTGACGGTGCGCGTCCGTCTGCCGGAAAGCGACCAGACGGAGGCGCTGCTGGCCAGCCTGAAGCTGCGCTCCCCCACCGGCATGCAGGTGCCGCTGGCCGACGTGGTCGAACTGTCGGAACGGCCCGGCCTGTCGCGTATCCTGCGCAACAAGGGCCAGCGTACCGTCTCGATCTTTGCCGAAGTGGACCATCTGAAGGGCAATTCCGGCGAGATCCGCAGCGATATAGAGAAGAACCACCTGCCCGGCATCATGGAGAAGTATGGTGTCAAGAAGGACCAGAATGACGGGTCGCGTCAGGAAGAGGAATTCTGGTCCGACTTCATGATGGGCATGTTCGTCTCGCTGGGCGCCATCTATCTGGTGCTGGCCTGGATCATGGGTAGCTTCGCCCGGCCCTTCGCGGTGCTGATGATCATCCCCTTCTCCATCGCCGGCACCATCTTTGGCCATTGGGTGATGGGGGCGGATATGACGATCTGGTCCTATATCGCCATCATGGGCATGGCGGGCGTGCTGGTGAATGACAGCATCCAGGTGGTCAGCAGCATCGATGACCGCATCAAGGAGGGGGAAGCCGTGGACAGTGCGGTGGTGCATGGGGCGGCGGAACGGCTGCGCCAAGTGCTGCTGACCTCGCTGACCACCATCTTCGGCCTGCTCCCGCTGCTGACGGAGACGGATTTCCAGGCGGCCTTCCTGGTGCCCATGGCCATCACCTTCGTCTTCGGCATCGGGACGGCCACGGTTCTGGTCCTGCTGCTGATGCCGGCCCTGTTGATGCTGGTGGAGGATGCCAAGCGGGGGATCGGCTGGGTCCGGGGCCGGTTTGGCCGGCGGCAGCCGGTGGTGGCGGTGTGAGAGGGGGCGACCCTCTCACCCTCAGCGCAGGCTGAACTCCACGGGCAGGACCAGTTCCATCTGGTCCTGCCCCAGTTCCGGGGGGATGGGGGGGAGGGGCTGGGCACGGTCCAGCAACTCCTCCGCCTCCCGGTCCAGTGCCTCCACCCCGCAGCTGCGTTCCAACTGCCGTGACAGGACGCGGCCATTGCGGTCCAGGGTCAGGCGGACCCAGGCAGTTCCCTGCTGTCGCCGCTGCCGCGCGCTCATGGGATAGCGCTTATGCTTACCCAGATGCGCCATCAGCCGCCCCTGAAAGGCGGCCAGGGCATCGGGCGGTGGCCCGGCGGGGGCACTAGCCTGCGGGGCGGGTGCCGTTTCGGTCAGGGCCGGGGCCGGTGTGGCGACGGGTTGCCGCGGCATCTCCGCCACCGGTTCGGTGCGGGGAGCGGGCCGGGGTGGCGGTGGCGGCAGCTTTGCCACGGCACGCTCAATTACCGGCGGCGGCTTTGGCGCCGGCGCCTGTGCCATCGGTTTGGGGGGCGGCGGAGGAGGGGGCGGCGGTGGCGCCGGAGGGGCCAGATCCAGCAGCAGGGCCGCGGGTGGTACCGGCGGCGCCACGGGGGGCGGTGCATGGGGTTTCAAGGCGACGAAGCCGGCCACGGCCAGATGCGCCCCGACCGCCAGTGCAAAGGCCAGGGGCCAACGCACACCGCCGACGGGCATGGCCGCCAGACCGGTCACGGTGCGGCCCCCACAGCGGCCCCATCCAGGCCGACCAGTGCCACCTTCAGATAGCCGGCATCGCGCAGCGTATTCATCACCAGCATCAGGTCGCCATAGGCAACGGTTTTGTCGGCACGCAGAAACACGCGCTGTTCCCTGTCCCCGCCCGTGGCCGCGTCCAGGGCGGCGGCAAGGGCGTCATTGCCGGCCACCGGCATCTCATCAATGGCCAGCGACAGGTCGGCCTTTACCGACAGGAACAGGGGCTTGGGCGGGCGTTCGGCCTGCGGTGCGCTGGAGGCAGGCAGGTCGACGGGCACATCGACGGTAGCCAGCGGAGCCGCCACCATGAAGATGATCAGCAGCACCAGCATCACATCGATGAAGGGCGTGACATTGATCTCGTGATTTTCCGACAGGTCATCATCCCCGCCGGTGCGCAGCTTGGCGGCCATGGCCCTTACTCCGCGGCACGCAGACGCGGCTTCACGCCCCGCCGATCCAGATCCCGCGACAGCAGGCGCAGGACGGCAGCGGCAATGTCGCCCACCTGGGCCCGGTAACCACCGATGCTGCGCGTCAGGGCATTATAGACCAGTACGGCGGGGATCGCGGCCACCAGACCGATGGCCGTGGCCAGCAGCGCCTCCGCGATGCCCGGTGCCACGACTGCCAGATTGGTCGTGTGGCTTTCGGCGATGCCGATGAAGCTGTTCATGATGCCCCAGACCGTGCCGAACAGACCCACGAAGGGGGCCGTGGCGCCGATGGAGGCCAGGACACCGGTGCCCCGCGCGCTGGCCCGCGCCGTTGCCGCCTCGATTCGTTCCAGCCGGCTGGCGGCGCGTTCCTTGATCCCGTCGGGCGGCAGGTCGACCGATTGCTCCATCTCCTCCAGCACGGCATGCAGCAAGGGGGCCGCCGGGTCGCGGCCATCATTCAGGCCGGCGGTGGCATCGGCCAAGCCCCGGACGCTGTCCAGCCGGGCCAGGGAGGCGCCGGCCCGCCGCTTGGCCGCCGACAATTCCAGCAGTTTGGCGATGAAGATGGTCCAGGTGGCGACCGACGCCCCGGCCAGACCAATCATCACCGATTTGACAACCCAGTCGGCGGCCATGAACATGCCCCAGGGCGACAAGGCATGGCCGCCCAGCGACGGTTCCGCCAGTGCCGGCCCGGCCAGCAGCCCCGACAGGGCCGCGCTCGCCACGATCCACCCGAATTTCCGCTTCGCCATCGCAGGCCCCCAAAAGGAAACATGTCCCGATCTGGTGGTACTGCACATGCGATTGAGTTGCAACTGCGTTCGCGGCGCGGGTGTCGTGCCGAAACGTCGCGCCTTGGATGGGTGCGCAAGACCAAGAGCCATGGATCATGGCTCTTGGTCTTTGCATTTCCCCTCATGCCCCTTGGTACAAAAGGAAAAGCCCGGTCGATGTGCCGACCGGGCCCTTTTAGGTTCGGAGAATCTTGAGATGGCGGGATCAGGCCTGGATATCGACGATCTGGCCACGGCCACCGGTCGCCGCGGGACGGGTTGAACCGCCCCCCGCCAGCAGATTGGTCACCTGCTGCGACTGGTCAGAGGAGGCGCGCACCTGTTCGGTCTGAAACTGCTGCGTAATATTCAGCTGTTTCAGGGCCGTGGCATAGCCGGCAGAGCTGCTGACTTCCATGTGCGTGCCTTCCATCTGGTCGTGAACCGGTGATTGCCCACCGGGACTGTTCCTACATGATCCAATATAGGGTGGTTCCAGATGGAATCCAAGCCGCGACCTGTTCCATTGGCATATACCGATGGGGAAAGCCGGGCCGTCAGCCCAGTGTGCTCATGATTGAGAAGCAGAGCGCGTCCCCCTGGGCGTGGATGGTTTTCAGCGCATCCTTGGGCAGGGGGATTTTCTTGTCGCGGCAATAGGCGACCATCAGACGGGCCAGCTGATAGCTTTCCACCTCCAGCTCCGACCGCGCACCACCGCCTGCCGCCTCGCTCTGGATGCGGATGGAAGGCGGGGGACCCTCCACCACCTGGATGCGGGTGATGCGGCGGGCAGGATCGAACCCGTCAAGCGGCACCGACTGAAAGACCAGCTTCAGTTCGTCATTGGAGAAGATGATGTGACGGATCTCGGTAATCATGGCCGTTCTTTCCGTTCCCGTCTCAGCCGGTACGCTTTTTCTGGCGACGACGATAAATGGTGCAGGGATTTATTTCCAGCAAAGCCGCCGCACGGGTGATATTGCCGTGACACAGGCGGATGGCTTCATCGATGGCTTCTTCCTCCACCTGCCACAGCGGGCGGATGCGGCGTTCATCATTTTGCCAAGCGTCGGCGGTGCCGGATACCGGTGGCGGTGCTGCGGGCGTGGCCGGGCCGATGCCGGGAATGGGCACACCGGGAATGCCAAGCCCCCCGAACGGCCCCGATGGCGGGGCGGCCAGGGCAGGGAAGGCCTGCCCAATCTGGCTGGCCAGGGGGCCAGCGACCGCCGCCCAGCGCGGATCATGCAGAATCGGCGGCACGATCATGGTCGGCTTGTTCAGGGGCGGGGGCAGCATGAAGGGCTTGATCTCGTCCCCGTCATTCAGCACCACGACATTGCGCACGACATTCAGCAACTGCCGGACATTGCCGGGCCAGGCGTAGGTCTGAAGGATACCCTCGGCCTCCTTATCGAAGCCCTTGAAGGATTTGCGCTCCTCCCGCCCATATTTTTCCAGAAAATGGCGGGCGATCAGCAGGATGTCGTCGCCGCGTTCGCGCAGCGCCGGCAGTTCGATGGAGATCACCTGCAGGCGGTAGAACAGATCCTCGCGGAACCGGCCCGCCTGCACCTCGGCATAGGGATCGCGGTTGGTGGCGCAGACGATGCGCACATCTACCGGCTCCAGCTTTTCGCTGCCCACCTTCTTGACCATGCCGGTCTGGAGAAAGCGCAGAAGCTTGGCCTGCAGGGACAAGTCCATCTCGCCGATTTCATCCAGGAACAGGGTGCCGCCATCGGCCTGCAACGCAGCACCGGCATGGTCGGTGCTGGCCCCCGTGAAGGCCCCCTTCACATGGCCGAAAATCTCCGACTCCATCAGGTCCTTCGGGATCGCGGCACAGTTGATGGCGATGAAGGGACCCTGGGCGCGCGGGCTCCGGCGGTGGATGGCTTCGGCGCAAACTTCCTTGCCGGTGCCGCTTTCACCGGTGATGAAAACCGTGGCCTTGGATGGTGCCGCCGCCTCGATCAGGCGATAGGCCGCCTTCATGGGTGGCGACGCACCGATGAAGCCGTAGAAGGAATATTCGGTGACGGCGGGTTCCGCCGCTGCGGCCTTGGCTCCCTTTGCCTTCGGCGCCTTGCCCCCGGCCTCACGCGTCGGCACCGGCTGGGTCAGGACCGTGGAGACAGCGCCGCGCAGCCGGTCTGTGCCCACCGGCAGCAGCAGCACATCGGCGGCACCCGCCCGCATGGCATCCACGGCCACCTGAACCGACCCCTGCGCCGTCAAGGCGATGGCGCGGGCGGCCAGGCCGGCCTGGGTCAGGTCACGCAGCAGGTCGATACCTGGACCATCGGGCAGTTGCAGATTGATCAGCAGCAGATCGGTGCCGCCCGTGGCCGCCAAGGCCTTTCGCGCCGCTGCCCCGCCATCGACAACAGACAGGGCATGCCCATCGCGCTTCAGTGCCGTCACATAGGCATGTGACAGGGATGGAGCCGGTTCAATGATCAGGATACGGGCGGGTTCGGTCAGCATAAAAGGATGATTGCATGGGGCGTTGCGTTCAGCAAGAGCGTCTTGCTGAATGATAGAAGGTGATTGCAAAAGGCAATGGACGGCGGCTCCAGCCACGACATACAGGGGTGTTTCCATGTTTGGCATCAAGGGAAACGGCCGGTTTCAGGCAACTGGCCCGTGAATTGCTGTGTTGATACCGGATTTAGAGGCGATGAAAGAGATCGCCACAATCATTAGCCGTCAAGGGCCGCAGCTCTGACGGTTATGCAGACGCCGCAGGGCCAGATGATCCGGTTGGATCGTTTCCACTGCGCCGCCTCACCGGCAGCCCCGCCGCCGGGCCCACTTTTCGGTTCAGGGCAAAGATGCGGTACCTTGTCGGCACGGCGGCCCGCCCCGGTCGCCGTGCCGGACTTTCCCCGATCAATCCTGATCCTCGTCCTCCGGCCCCTCCCCATAGGGGAAGCGGGGCTCCTCCCCCATGCTGCTGCTGAAGCGCCAGACCTTGGGTTCATCCAGCACCAGGGTGCCGCGTTGCAGTTGGTCCATGATGGCAATGGAAATCCCGGCCTGCAGCCGTGCGGCCCAGGGCGCCATCGCCGCCGCCCCGTCGCGCAGATAAGCCGGGGAATAGAGCGCGTGTGCGATGCCGTCCGCATGGCTGGTCAGAAAAGCGACGACCAAGGTGGCGCATTCGGGGGGCGGCAGCACAGGTTCTATGCCGGCTGCTGCTGCGGCCAGCACGGGATAGAGCAGGTGCGACCGCTCATCCAGCGTCGGATCGCGGGACAGGTTATCGGCTACCCGGGAAATATAGGCAGCCTTGGCGGCGGGCAGTTCCCGCAGGGCCATATCAAGAATCTGGCGATGATGCATCGGTGCCTGTTTGGGTGGTTGGCGATGCCCTATCCTGACCGACGCGAACTGTCAGGGCAATGTGACCCATCGTATTGGGAGTGCACAAAAGGAAAGGGCCGGGCCCGTCCCGTGGGACAGGCCCGGCCCCAGCCAGGATCAAGATTACATGAACAGGGAGTCGATCTGAGCGGATGTCATCGACGACACCTGTGTGGAGCTGAAGCCAGCGATCTGCGTGGTGTTCATCGCCGCGATATCCGTTGTCTCCAGACCACCGATCTGGGTGGTGGACAGCGACGAAATCTGCGTCGTGCTCAGACCCATGATGCTCGTAGTGGTGAAGGCACCGATCTGGCTCGTGCTCAGTACAGCCAGCTGGGTCGTGGTCAGACCCGACACGAAGGTGGAGGTGAAGACCGGGAACTGCTGGCCCCCCGTCAGCTGAGCCACTGCCGTGGTGCTGAAGTTTGCGACCTGGGTTGTGGTCAAAGCCGCCAACTGCGTGCTGTTCAGGATGGTGGCCTGTGCCGTTCCCAGAACCGCGATGTCGCTGGTTTCCAACGCCCGGATCTGGGTTGTGCTGAACTGACCAACCTGGGTGTAGGTGAAGGCTGCGACCTGGGTCGTCGTCAGACCCTGGACCAGGGTAGCCGTCAGGCCGGTCAGCTGCGTGCTGCTCAGCACTGCGATATCCGTGGTCTCGAACCCGCCGACCTGCGTCGTCGTCAAGGCCGCGATCTGGGTCGTGGTCAGGCCCCCGATCTGGGTGGTGGAGAGGGCGGCCAGATCGGTGGTCTCGATGCCACGCACCTGGGTGGTGGTCAGCGAGGCGATCTGGGTAGTCGTCAGCACACCGACCTGGGTGGTGTTCAGCCCGGCAATCTGCGTCGTGGTCAGCACC
>LJHR01000010.1 GCA_001296005.1 alpha proteobacterium AAP38
GGGAGGAGGGGGCGGGGGTGGTGGGGGAGGTGGCGGCGGCGGGGGAGGAGGAGGTGCCTCTTCGCCCGGCGTCTCGCCATCTTCGGAAATGATCCTACGAATGGAAGCGAGGATCTCTTCCATCGATGGTTCTTGTGAGGACCCTTTGTCGGCCATTTCGCGCGTAACCTGACCTTCCACGAATTCGTTGGCAAGCCTAGGGCAGAACGCGAGAAATTTCCACGAACTTGTTAACAGGATTGAAGAATCGGCTCTGAAGGCGGCCAAAAAGCAAAGGGGAGGCCGATTGGCCTCCCCTGCTGGCGCTTATTTGCGTCAAATGCTGCCGAATCAATCGGCCGACAGACCCCAGATCTTGCCGGAAGCGCTGTTGTAATGCGCTTCCACATCATAGGTCTGGACTGGCAGGCCCAGGCTGCCGACCGACAGCTGACCGGTGGCGGCCATCACCTGGAAGCTGGCCACAACCTCGTCACGCTGTGCACGAACCAGTTCGACCTGGGCGTTCAGCAGTTCCTGCTCGGCGTCCAGCGTATCCAGGACGGTACGCGAACCGACGGTCGCTTCCTGACGCACGCCTTCCAGGGCGATATTGGCGGCACGCACCTGCTCATTGCGCGACTTGATGGAGGCGCGGGACGTGCTCAGCGCTTCCCAGGCACGGATGCCGGTTTCGCGGGCGCCACGAACAGCCTCGTCGATCTGGATACGGCGCTGCGAGGCGGTCTGCTTGGCTTCACGCACGCGTGCGGTGGTGCCACCGGCCTCGTAAATCGGAACCGTCACGCGGGCGATGATGGCGCCATTGTCCAGATCGCCCAGGGTGCCGGGGCGATCCCAGGTACGGCTGTAGGAACCGACCAGCGACACGGTCGGCAGCAACTCGCCCGCGACCTGATCGACGGCTGCGTCAGCAGCCCGTTCGGAGAACTTGGCCGCCAGAACCTGCGGATTGTTCTGTTCCGCCAGCGCGATGGTGGCGTCCAGCGAGGCCGGCAGACCGGTCAGCGGGGCGGCCTGGGTCAGGCCCTGCGGCACCGCACCGATCAGGCGGGCAAAGGTTGCGCGGCTGGCGTTCAGGGCACCTTCGGCGGCAATGCGGTTGGAGGTCGACAGGGCCAAACGCGACTCGGACTGGCTGACGTCGGTGCGGGTGATTTCACCCACGCGGAACCGGTCATTGGCCGCTTCCAACTGACGCTTCAGCACTTGCTCGTTATTCACGGTCAGCTGCAGAACCGCCTCGTCGCGAACCACGTCGGAATAGGCCTGGGCAACGGCCAGCAGCACCGACTGCTCGGTGGATTGCAGGGTGGCGCGCTGCGCCTGCACCAGCGCTTCGGCGCGGCTCAGGCTGGCAACGGTGCGGCCACCACGGAAAAGCGGCTGCACGATTTCGGCACCGACCGACTTCTCGGTCCAGTAGGTCTCAACCGGGCCGTTCTTCTGCAGATTGCGGCTGGCGCTACCATTGGCGTTGATGGTCGGCAGGAAGCCGGACTTGGCCTGCGGGATCAACTCGTCCGTGGCGCGGAGCTGTGCCCGGGCGGCGTCCAGGGTCGGATTGGACTGATAGGCCTGGGCCAACGCGTCCTGCAGGGACTGTGCGCTGGCGGGGGAAAGGCCAAGTCCGAAGGCCAGGGCCACGGCCGGCAGAGCGGCGCGCGCCACGCGGCGCAGGATCAGGCTGGTCGGGGACTGCTTCAGACGGCTGGAGTCCATGGTCAATACACCTTCATGGTCGGATCGATACGCCGGGCCCAAGCGTCGATTCCGCCCGCAAGATTGATGGCCCGGTCGAAACCCTGGGTGCGCAGCCATTGTGTGGCGTACGCGCTTCGCATGCCGTGGTGGCAAAGCACCGCGATATCGCGGTCCTCTGGCAATGCCGCCACGGCTGACGGCAATTGCCCGAGCGGAATGTGGATGCTTTGCGCGATATGGCAAAGTTCCACTTCCCAGGATTCACGTACATCCAGCACGACAATCCCGTCATCCGTCCGGAGCCTGTCCGCCAAATCCTCCACCGTCAGCTCATTGTCTGTGATGGGGCGCACAGAACCCTCCGGATACTGAATCAGAACTGGAAATCGGCCTTGGCTTCGAAGCCCGGCAGCAGGGCCGCCGATGCATCGAAAAGGATGCGGCTGGACACTTGTCCACCAGTCTTCAGATAAAGGCGTGCGACGCCCTGACCGCTTTCAGGCAGTACAACAGCCAGCAGACGCCCGCCCTCAGCCAACTGGTCCAGCAGGGCGGGGGGCACGGCGGCAACCGCACCCTGCACGATGATCACGTTGTACGGCGCCTGCTTGGCCCAGCCGGCATTCAGCGGGCCATGCATGACGGCGGCATTGTCAACGCCCTGGGTCTGCATCGCCTGATTGGCGAAGGCGGCCAGTTCGCTGTCCGATTCCAGTGCCACCACGGTGGCGGCAAGGCGGCCAATGACAGCGGCGGAATAACCGGTGCCGGTCCCCACATCCAGGACGATATCCGTGGACTCGATCTTCGCGTCGTTCAGCAGGCGTGCCAGGACCATCGGTTCCAGCAGATAGCGGCTTCTGGTGACCGGGATGCTCTTGTCGACATAGGCGACGCCGCGCAGGCCTTCAGGCACGAACTGGTCGCGCGGCACAGCCAGAAAGGCATCGACCACACGCTGATCGGTCACCTTGTTGGGCCGGATCTGGCCTTCGACCATGTTCAGACGGGCGGCGCTATATTCGGTGGTGGCCATCATGGACGTGTCTGTCGCGCTGGGGAAAGGAAAGGGCGGGTGGGCGCAGCCGCCGGAAAGCGGGAACCCACGCTGCTATATATCCGTCCCGCCCGCGGAACACAATGTTGCGGCTGCACCACAGACCCGTGCGACGGAATTCTTCTTTCAGGCCCTTGACCTTGGTGGCGGCACCCGTCTATATACCGGCCCCACCCCGGACGGCGATGCCGAACGGCGGCACCGATGGCGCGGTGGCAGAATGGTGATGCAACGGACTGCAAATCCGTGAATCCGGGTTCGATTCCCGGCCGTGCCTCCAGAATTAAAAGGCCCGTCCCCGCGACGGGCCTTTTTCTTTGCTCTCACTCCAAGCCCTTCATCAGTGCTGCGCGCAGATCCGCCGGCGTATCCGCAGCTTTCAGCAGCAGGGGAAGGCGCAGCAGGGCCAGAAGCGACAGGCTGTCGGTGATCTCCCCTGACAAGGCCATATCAAGTGCCGCACGCAGGGGCAGACGGCGCAGCCGCAACTGTTCGGTATCATCCGGCTCCGCCTCTCCCTCTGTCAGGTCCCAGGCCACATAAAGCGTGCCTTCCTCATCCGACACGCTGTTGGACAGGGCCACGCGGGGGATGATGGGGATCATGTTGGCAGCGGTCAGGCCCGTTTCCTCCCGCAGTTCCCGCCGGGCGCCTGCGGCGGGATCCTCGCCCGCCGGCACGCCGCCTTCAGGGATTTCCCAGCTGTAGCGTTTCAGCGGGTAACGGTACTGCCCCACCAGCCAAGTCGTTCCGTCCGCCGCCACAGGGACCACGCCGACGGCATGGTTTTGGAAATGGACCAGACCATAGATGCCGAGATCGCCGCTGGGTTTCACCACTTCATGGTGATCCACCCGGATCCAGGGATTCTCATAAACCGGACGGCGGGTCAGCGTGCGCCAGGGATTGGCGTCCGGGTCATGGTTGCGCATGCGTGTCCCCCTTGTCAGACATGGGTTCAGGCTACTGGAATCACAGGGATTTTCCACCCCGATCAAGAAAATGCGCAAAATCGCGAAACAGGGGTTTACAAACCCGGATCGGGTTGGCTATAAGCCCGGCCACCGCACGATGCGGCGCCGACAACGCGCCGTGACGTGAGTACTGATCCCAGGTAGCTCAGTGGTAGAGCAGGCGGCTGTTAACCGCCCGGTCGGGGGTTCGAATCCCTCCCTGGGAGCCAATCGGCAGGGCCGGATGCCCAAAAGCGTCCGGCCCTGTTCATTCAGGGGTGCGGTTGGCACGCGTATCATAGTAGTTCCAGTGTTGGAAATGGCCTGATCCCAGGTAGCTCAGTGG
This sequence comes from alpha proteobacterium AAP38, assembly GCA_001296005.1. Lineage (GTDB taxonomy): Bacteria > Pseudomonadota > Alphaproteobacteria > Azospirillales > Azospirillaceae > Niveispirillum. The sequence goes on from LJHR01000010.1 coordinate 4,061, forward strand.
TAGAGCAGGCGGCTGTTAACCGCCCGGTCGGGGGTTCGAATCCCTCCCTGGGAGCCATTTCAACCTGGCCCGCATAGTCGGGCCTATCGGAATATCCCCGACATGGTCGATATCACCCCCATAATCCCCGCTGATCGTCAGGTCATCGACACCTATGCCCCTGGCCGTTTCCGGGTGTCCAACGTGGTGCATGAGGGGGCTGTGATCGTTTTTCCCGATCGCACCATTGCTTGGGATGTACCCGGCTTCGCTGATCTGACCGTCGATCATTTCGCCGCTGTACTTGCTGCCGACCCAAAGCCGGATGTGCTGCTGCTGGGCTCTGGTGCCCGCATGCAATTGCTGCCATCGGTCCTGCGCAAGGTGCTGCGGGAGCAGGGTCTGGTCTTGGATGTCATGGACAGTCCCGCCGCCTGCCGCACTTATAATGTGCTGCTGGCCGAGGGGCGGCGCGTGGCCGCCGCCTTGCTGACGGTCTGATCCAGCCTCACCGGGCGGCGATGGTCACTGTGATCGTGTCGGCATAGTCGCCGGCCACATGCTGATTGGAAATTGGCACCGTCACCTTCAGATCGGACGTTTTGCCAAACTGGGCCGTCGCACGCTGGACGACCATCTGGCTGGTCAGGTTGCCGGCGTTGCTGTCGTAATCGACGGAGTAGGCGATCTCGTTGACGCCGCTTTTCATCTTGCCGCCATTGGCCGACGCCAAGCTGATGGAATAGCCATTGCCGGCATTGCAACTCTCCGTCACCGACCCGACCGTCTTCGACCCTTCGCCGCTGGTCAGGTTCCAGATGACGTTATTGTCCTGCACGCTGATGGCGCAGGACATGGGCATGTTGCCCCGCAATGACAAATTGCCACCCGTGCTTTGCGCCATGGCGGCGGGCATCAGGGCGGTTGATGAGAGAAGCAGGGCCAAAACGGCCCGGACCAGTACATGGCGCATTCTGCACCTCTTTGTCCGGATATGGAAAACCCCGCCCGGTTTCGGGCGGGGTTGGGTCGGCAAACTTACTTGGCCGCGATGGTCACGGTGACCGTGTCGGCATAGTCACCAGCGATATACTGGTCGGAGGCGGCGATGGTGACCTTCAGGTCGGACTTCTTGCCAAACTGCGCCGTGGCGCGGTCAACAACCATCTGGCTGGTCAGCGCGCCGCCCTGGCCGTCATAGTTCACCTGATAGTCGATGGTGAAGTTGCCGGACTTCAGCTTGCCGGCATTGGCCGAAGCCAGCGTGATCTTGTAGCCGGAGCCGGAATTGCAGGTCTCGGTGACCGAACCGACCGTCTTGGCATTTTCACCGGCCTTCAGGGCCAGGGACTGGTTCAGGTCTTGGACGGCGATGGTGCAGGACAGAGCGACATTGCCCTTCAGCGCGATCGTGCCGGACGCGTTCTGGGCCATGGCCGGGGCCGCGAAAGCAACAGCGATGGCAGCGGCGGCGGCGGTCTTGGCGAAGAACTTGGTCATGATGTCGGCTCCGTCGGTTCTTTTATGGCGGGAAGGCGTTTGCCTTTCTGATCACTCCTGCCGCACGGGGTATGCCAATCGGATATGGGGGGATTTCGGGCTGAAAGTGACTGTATCAGGCGCAAAACCATTTCATTATGCATTGCATAATTCAAATACTGCTACATTAAATGCAAAATGCAACAACCGGCATATAGGGTCGCAAACAAAGGATGTGTAAAACCACAACCTTGCCATCAACCCTCCATGATTGCCGTTCATCGTCGCCCGGCTTGCGGGATCGGCTGGGGTGGGTTGATGCTTGGCCCTGTCATAAAGACCCATTGTCGCGTTAACTTGGTAAACAGGGGACGGCACCGTCGGCAAAGGCGGTGGGGAAGGGTGGCATGAGCAACCTGTCGGATCGCAATCTGGGGGCGGAGGCGCGGCTGAAGGCCGTGTTCGCGCGCGAACAGGCGCGCAGCATCGAGATGGCCACCTGGGCGCGGCTGATCGGGTTGGGCGCGATCTTGAGCTGGATCACCGCCCTGGACCAATCGGTCGGCAACATTGCGGGTTATATCTGCATCGCCATTCTGGCCTGCAACGGCATGGGTCTGTGGGCGCTGCACCGGACAAGGGCATTCCGGCCATGGCACCTGTTCGCGTCGGTCGCCTTCGATCACGCGGCAATTGCGGCTGTGATGACAGTGCCTGTGGTTTTCAGCGGGGAGGTGATGCCGGCCGCCCTGACCACGCGCAGCGTCTGGTTCGCGGTCTTCTTCTTGATGGTGGTCAGCTCCGCCACGTTGCAGCGACCGGCCCTGGTAGTGTGGAGCGGGTTGACCGCCGTCCTGTCCTGGTCGGCGGTGGTCGTCCACGCCCTGCGTGAGCCGCGATCCTTCACCATGCCGATGGATTGGCCCTTTCACAGCACCAGCCTGAACGAGATTTTCGAGGTCATGCTGGACCCCTATTACATCGACCTGCCCGGCTGGCTCAGCCAGGTGCTGATCTTGATGCTGGTTGCTCTGACCCTGGCGGCGGCGGTACGGCGGTCCAAGATGCTGCTGGTCAGTCAGGCCGCGACGGAATGTGAGCGGGCAAACCTGGCCCGCTACTTCTCGCCCGACATGGTGGAACGGCTGGCGGCCAGCGACAGCCCCCTGTCGCAACCCAATACCCGCGTCGTCTGCGTCTTGTTTGCCGATCTGACAGGTTTTACCCGCCTGTGCGAGAATGCGCCAGCTTCGGAGATCATCGACCTTTTGCGCCAGTTCCGCATCCGCATGGAACAGGCCGTCTTCACCCATGGCGGCACAGTCGATAAATATATCGGCGACTGCGTGATGGCCACTTTCGGCCTGCTTGCCCCCAGTGGTCGGGACCCCGCGGCGGCCCTTGCCTGTGCCCATGACATGCAGGATGCCATCCATGACTGGAACCGTGAACGTGCAGCCCATGGCCTGCCGTCGGTCGGGCTGGGCATCGGTGTGCATTATGGAGCTGTCGTGGCAGGTGATATCGGGTCGGATCAGCGGCTGGAATTCACCGTCATCGGGGATACGGTGAATGTCGCCAGCCGTTTGATGCATCTGACCCGCGAGTTGGAAGCCGGCATTGTCATTTCCGATGAGGTGGCGGGTGCGGCCCTGGTCACCGATGGTGAGGCGGCGCTGGCGGGATATCGCCGGGTGGAGGAAATGCCCCTGCGCGGGCGTGATGGCGCCATCGCCCTGTGGTACCGGCCCCTGGTCTTGCGCGACGATGTCGCGGCCTGAGCCGGGGCCTGCTATTCTCGCCTTCTCTGCCCTTTCAAAAATGCGTGAAAACCCATGTTCACCGGCTTCTTCTACGACTTGCGCAAGGCCGGCGTGCCTGTCAGCCTGAAGGAATATCTGGCGCTGATGGAGGCGATGCAGGCCGGCATCGCGGGCTATGCGGTGGAGGATTTCTATTACCTGTCGCGCGCCATCCTGGTGAAGGATGAGCGCAACCTGGATAAGTTTGACCGGGTGTTTTCAACTGTTTTCAAAGGCTTGGAAGGTTCCTCTGCCATCGGCGCTGAGGAGCTGACGGCCCGCATTCCCGAGGAATGGCTGCGCAAACTGGCGGAGAAATTCCTGACCGACGAGGAGAAGGCGCAGATCGAGGCGCTGGGCGGCTGGGATAAGCTGATGGAGACACTGGCGCAGCGGCTAGCCGAACAGAAGGACCGGCATCAGGGCGGCAATAAATGGATCGGTACGGCAGGGACCAGTCCGTTCGGCGCCTATGGCTACAATCCCGAGGGTGTGCGCATCGGCCAGGATGGCAGCCGCCACCGCCGCGCCGTGAAGGTCTGGGACAAGCGGGAATTCCGCAATCTGGATGACAGCGTCGAACTTGGCACCCGCAACATCAAGGTGGCACTCCGCCGTCTGCGCAAATTCGCGCGCCAGGGGGCCGCCGATGTGCTGGACCTTCCCGACACGATCAGCTCAACCGCTCGCAATGCCGGCTGGCTGGATATCAAGATGGTGCCGGAACGGCATAATGCCGTGAAGGTGCTGCTGTTCCTGGATATTGGCGGGTCGATGGACGACCATATCCGCCTGTGCGAGGAATTGTTCAGCGCCGCGCGGGGCGAGTTCAAGCACCTGGAATATTATTACTTCCATAATTGCGTCTATGAGGGCGTGTGGAAGGACAATAAGCGCCGGCATGTGGAGAGGCTTTCCACGTTCGACGTGATCAATACCTATGGTCCCGACTATAAGCTGGTCTTTGTCGGCGATGCCTCGATGAGCCCGTATGAAATCACGCAGCCCGGCGGCTCGGTGGAGCATTTCAACGAGGAGGCGGGCATCGTCTGGATGCGCCGCCTGCTGGACAAATACCCGCATTCAATCTGGCTGAACCCGTCGGATGAGCGTTATTGGACCTATACGCAGTCGATCGGGATTTTCCAGAAGATCATGGAGGGCCGCATGTATCCGCTGACCCTGGCCGGGTTGGACGCCGGCATGCGGGAACTGATGCGCTGATCAACTCTCCCCCTGGCATCGGTTTTTTGTTAGGCTGATTGCCGCTCCACCCTATCTGCATCCGCTGTGAAACACGCCGGGAAACCGTGTTGCGTAGGATTTCCCATATGTCTGTGAGTGGGGCACACGCCACGTAACGTCGCCGACATGGATGTTGCACAGGGTTTCACAGGGCCGGTCGGCCCACCCTGTGAAACACGCGCCGATGGGATGGTGCATAATGTTTCACAGGGCCGGTTCGTCGCCTTGTCACGAAAAATATCGGGGACAGGCGTGGTTTCGACACAAAAGTTCTTTGTCGTCCGTGACTTGTGTCGCCGGGTCAGGGCCGCCCCGACCTTCGATGCGATTGTGCACAAACGGTAACGGGATTAACTTGCCGCTCGCCAAGCCCGGCAAACCCCGCTGAAGGGGACGGGCATTGACGAAAAGGAACCTCACATGACCGAACCTACCCCCATTACCATTGCGCGCGGCGATGGCATCGGCCCCGAGATCATGGACGCCACGCTGGAAGTGCTGCAGGCATCGGGCGCCAATCTGGCCTTCGAAGAAATCCAGATCGGTGAAAGCGTCTATAAGCGCGGCATCATGAACGGCATGGAGCCGAGCGCCTGGGACAGCCTGCGCCGCACCAAGGTTTTCCTGAAGGCCCCGATCACCACGCCGCAGGGGGGCGGGTACAAGTCGCTGAATGTGACCATCCGTGGCGCCCTTGGCCTTTATGCCAATATCCGCCCCTGCGTCTCCTATCACCCTTACGTCTCGACCAAGCACCCGACCATGGACGTGGTCATCGTGCGCGAGAATGAGGAAGACCTGTATGCAGGCATCGAATACCGCCAGACGCAGGAAGTGACCCAGGCGGTAAAGCTGATCACCCGGCCCGGTTCGGAAAAGATCATCCGTTACGCCTTCGAATATGCCCGCGCGAACCATCGCCGCAAGGTGACGGCCTTCGTTAAGGACAACATCATGAAGATCAGCGATGGCCTGTTCCATCGCGTCTTTGATGAGATCGCTGCCGAATATCCCGATATCGAACATGAAAGCATGATCGTCGATATCGGCGCTGCCCGGCTGGCCGACACGCCCGAACAGTTCGACGTGATCGTCACGCTGAACCTCTATGGCGACATCATTTCCGACATCGCGGCCCAGATCACGGGTTCGGTCGGTCTGGCCGGCTCCTCCAATATCGGCGACCAGTGCGCCATGTTCGAGGCCATCCACGGCTCTGCCCCCACCATCGCCGGTAAGAACATTGCCAATCCGTCGGGCCTGATCCTGGCGTCGGTGATGATGCTGGTCCATATCGGCCAGGCCGAGGCGGCGGAGAAGATCCACAATGCCTGGCTGCGCATGATAGAAGACGGCATCCACACTGTCGATATCTTTAAGCGCGGCGTCTCCAAGGCCCGCGTTGGCACCCGCGATTTCGCCCAGAACCTGATCGACCGCCTGGGTGAGCGCCCGACCCAGCTGATCCCCGCCTCCTATCAGGTGGGCGAGAAGGCCAGCTTTGCCGGCATCGCCTTGAAGGATTATGCGCGCCAGGAGAAGAAGCTGATCGGCGTCGACGTGTTCCTGGACCATAAGGGCGGCAATGGCGACGACATGGCAGCGCGTGTAGCGGGCCTGATCGGCAGCGATCTGAAGCTGTCGATGATCTCCAATCGCGGTCAGAAGGTCTGGCCTGATGGGGCGCCGGAAACCTTCTGCACCGATCATTGGCGCCTGCGCCTGCTGGGCGATGGCAAGGCACCCGTCAGCCCGGCTGCCATCATCAGCCTTCTGGGCCGTTTCGCCGATGCCGGCCTGGACGTGGTGCAGACGGCCAGCCTGTACAGCTTTGACGGCGCCAACGGCTTCTCCGCCGCCGCCGGGCAGTAAGCGCAAAGCATGGGGTGGGGAAGGGGGCCTATACTCCTCCTTCCCCCTTTGGATAGGTAACGGAGTTACCCACAGGAATCCGTACCGCGCCCCCTACCCAAGCCGAATCAAATTTGGTAGGTTCACTTCCAAGAGGCCACTATATTTAGTGGCCGGATAATGGATAAGACAGCGATCCGCAGGGTCTGGGGTTAGACCCGCCAATGTGGTGAACTATCTGTTCCGGTGTCGGTAATTGCCATAGCACAAGGGGACCTGGAGCGTGGAAGCGACGGAAAGCACCTGGAGCGAAGAGCGCGTTGAGAAGCTGCGCCAGCTTTGGGGTCAAGGCATGAGTGCCAGCGAGATCGCCGAGCTGTTGGGGAATGTCACCCGAAATGCCGTGATTGGTAAGGCGCACCGTCTGGGCCTGTCTGGCCGGCCGTCACCTATCAAGAAGAAGCCGACCAAGGGTGCAACGATCCTTTCCCTGACGGAACGGATGTGCAAGTGGCCGGTTGGCGATCCGAAGTCGCCTGACTTCCATTTCTGTGGCAAGCCCTCCTTGAATGGTTTGCCCTATTGCGCTGAACATGCGGCTATCGCCTATCAACCAGCCCGCAAGCGCGAAGATGACCGCAAGTTGGGCGTGGCCTGAAAGCCCCTGACTGAACGGTGACAAGGATGACCCCGGCATCGAAAGATGCCGGGGTTTCTTTTTGCCGATTGATATGCTTGCCGAACTATCTACATATATTTTCTGTGCAAATGGATAGTTTCCAATATTTCAACCATGTCAACAGCAGAGGTTAAAGTTCAGGTAATAATCGAGGCGCACGTTAAGCGCAGGCGAAGAAATCGCCGCGCCAGAACAGGAGCGTGCCATGCGGTCTTATCTTTCTAACCTTTCGGTTACAGGAAAACTGTCACTAGCCTTTGGTATAGTAATCAGTGTCGTCGCCCTTTCCGGTGTCGGGATCACCAGTTTCTTGAACCGGACACATGAAGCGGTTGATCTGAACACCGAAAGCTATCAGGTATTGGACAAGGTCTCGACCTTGCAGCAATCAATCCAGCAGCAGGAAAGCGCGCTGCGCGCCTTTCTGGTGACGGGCGACAAGGAATTCCTGTCTCCGCTGACGCCGGCCCGCACGCGCTTTGATAAGGCAATGGAGGAGGCTATGAGCCTTACCAGCGCCGACCTGACACAGCAGGCCCAGTTGCGGGAAATCGCGGCGGCCGCTGCCGATTGGCGGACCCAGGTTGCCGACCGTGAGATCGCGTTGGCCAGTCAGACGGGCGGGCTTCAAGCGGCCCGCAATATGGTGGCCCAGCATGTCAGCGCTCCGATCATCGCCCGCCTTCGCAAGGCGCTCGACGCCGTGGAAGGAGCCGAGCGTACGCAACTCGTTCAGCGCACGGAGATTGCTGATAACGGCCTGCATGGCATGTTGACAGTGCTCTGGTTGGTGATTGCCGGTGCGGCCCTGGCAGCTCTGTTATCAGCCGTTGGTCTGGCCCGCCTCGTGGTGGCGCCGCTCAACCGGGTCAGTACTCTGATCAGCGAACTGGCGGATGGCAAGACGCCGCCCGCGCTGACCTGGACCCGCGGGGATGAAATCGGACGCATCGCCCGGGCCTTTGATACGTTGCGCGGTACCGTCGCCAAGGCCTTTGCCCAGGCCCAGATGATCGCGGATGCTCCGCTGGGCGTGATGACCTGCGATCCTGCCGACAATTTCCGCATTAACTATATGAACAAGCGCAGCGCCGAGGTGCTGAAGACCGTCGAACATCTGCTGCCCTGCAAGGTTGATGAGATGGTGGGCCAGTCGATCGACATCCTGCATAAGCATCCTGAACATCAGCGCCGCCTGCTGTCCAACCCCGCCAACCTGCCGCACCGGACCAAGATAAAGCTGGGTGGTGAGGTCATGGACCTGCGGGTGACCGCGATCCTGGATAACGACGGCCGCTATGTCGCGCCTATGCTGACTTGGTCGCTGGTGACGCAGCAGGTCAATCTCACCAATGACTTCGAGGCCAATGTGAAGGGTGTTGTTGATCTGGTGGCCCAAGCTGCCGAAGAGATGGCCCGCGCCGCTGATGCCCTCAGCATGACGGCCAACAATGCCAGCGGGCAGTCGGTGGCCGTCGCCGCCGCTGCCGAGGAAGCCAGCGCCAACGTCGCCGCCGTGGCCAGCGCCACTGAAGAGCTTGCCGCTTCCATTCAGGAGATCGGTCGTCAGGCCGAGGCATCGAACAGCCGCACCAGCATGGCGGTGCGAGAGGCCGGGCAGGCCGACGAGTTGATGCGTCAGTTGACCGAGAGCGCACGGGAAGTGGGCGAGGTGGTGGAATTGATCAAAGCCATCGCCAGCCAGACCAATCTGTTGGCGCTGAACGCCACCATTGAGGCGGCAAGGGCAGGTGAGGCGGGCAAGGGCTTTGCCGTCGTCGCGGGCGAAGTGAAGGGGCTGGCGACCCAGACCGCGCAGGCAACCGACCGTATCCGTCAGAAGGTCGAGGAAATCCAGGCCGCGTCCGGCCGTGCCGGCAGCGCCCTGCGCGGCATGACGGGGATGATCCGTGAACTGCACGCCACAGCCGCCGCCATTTCCGCGGCTGTGGAGCAGCAGCAGGCCGCCACCCGCGAGATTGCCAGCAACATCGCCCAGGCGTCTGCCGGCACCCGTGACGTCACCGAACATATCAGCGGGGTCAACCAAGCTACCGGTGAAACCGGGGCCGCCGCCGCTCAGGTGCGGAGCAGCGCGGACGAGTTAAGCCTGGGTGCAGGCAAGCTGTCGCAACAGGTTGAACGTTACCTCACGGAGGCACGCGCCGCCTGACCGGTTCACGCTCCCGGTAACAGGTGAAAACTGGGCCGGACGGCAACCCGTCCGGCCCGATCTTTATCAACGGTTCAGGATGTGATGTGCCCATTCGGTCAGCGTGGTCGCGCCATGCAGGGCAGGGTGCCCCTCCCAATCCACGGTCCCATCCGCGATGCCGGTATACATTTCCACGAATTCCTTCTGTACAGCCGGGTGCAGGCCCCACTGGGCAATCGCTTCTGCCCAACCCTGCGCGGGCACACCCAGGACCTGTACCGATTTACCCATTACCTGTTCGAAGGCGGCGCCAACTTCCCGTATCGTGACCGGCTTCTGCCCGTGCAGTTCCAAGACCGGTGCCGCGGCAGCCACGCCGGTCAACAGGTCGGTAGCGGCGGCACCGATATCACGAACCGGGATCATGTCCATCCGCTGATCGGGATCGATCAGGCTGGGAAGCAGGCCCTGTTCCTGAATCAACGGCAGTACCGAGCCCAGATTCTCCAGGAAATACGGGGCCCGCAGGAAGGTCGCCTTGGCTCCAGCCGCTTTGAACGCCGTCTCCACCCGGTTATTGGTCTTGATCATGCCCGTACCGGTGCTGTGCTGGGCGGCGATAGAGGACAGTACGACGACAAGGGGCAGGTCGGCTGCCTTGCTGGCCGCCGCAAGGGCGGTTCCGGTCCGGGCCGCCGCCTCAATCGGGTCAGCAATGTCATAGCGCGGCGGGCTCAACAGAAAGGCCCCATCCGTTCCGCGCAGGGCCCGGGTAAGGGCAGGGATGTCGCCAAGGTCAGCTACCACCACCTCTGCCCCGCGCGCTGCCCAGGCGGCGCCCTTACCGGCGTCACGGACGATCACGCGCACGCCATGCCCCCGCGATAGCAGGGCATTGGCAACGGCGGCACCGGTATTGCCGGATACACCGGCCACAGCAAACAACGACATCATTCTCTCCGATCTCTGGTCAGGGCCAATCACGGCGGCCCCTTGTCGAAGGAAAGAATGACGCGGCTGTTTACATGCGTAAAATGAATGCATATTATAATCAATATGCGCCAAGTGAATTTAGCGGGCATTGACCTTAATCTGCTGACCGCATTGGAAGCGCTGCTGCGGGAGCGCAGCGTGACAAAGGCGGCGGATGCTGTCGGCCTGTCGCAGCCGGCGATGAGCCGGGCTTTGGGCCGCCTGCGGTCCTTGTTCGATGACCGCCTGTTCGTGCGGGGACCGGATGGTCTGGTCCCGACCCCGCGCGCATTGGCCGTGGAGGAGCCGTTGCACCGCGCGTTGGCGGGGGTGCGCGGTTTGTTGACAGCGCCAGGATTTGATCCGTCATCGCATCAAGCCCGGTTCCGCATCTTATGCCCCGATGTGCAAAGCATGGAGCTTATGCCCACGCTGGCCCGCCGCCTTCACCACACGGCACCAAGGGTGGAGTTGGAGATCATCGGCTTCCGCAGCGACCCGTTGGGTGCCGTGGAAGCGGGGGAGGCCGACCTGTCGGTCGGTTACCACCCGCAGATACGCTCAGGCTTTCACGCCACCAAGGTCTATCGTTCGGCCTTTTCCTGTCTGGTGCGCGCCGACCATCCGGTTGTCAGCGACGGCCTGACGCTGGAACGGTTTGTAGCGATGCCCCATATCCTGGTTACCGTGACGGGGCGTGGCGGTGGGGCCGTGGATACGGCCCTGGCTCAGCGTGGCCTGTCGCGCCATGTCGCCGTCAGGCTTCCGCATTTCATGGCCGCCCCCCTTGTGGTGGCACAGACCGATATGGTCTTGACGGTGCCATCCGGATTGGCAAGGCGGATAGCCGTTCTGGCACCGCTAGCCATCCTGCCTACGCCAATCGACCTTGGCGGCTTCGATGTCAGCGTCGCGTGGCATGAACGGCTTCAAGACGATCAGGCCCACACATGGTTTCGGCGCGAAGTCGTCAGCGCACTACGTGAAGGCGTGTCCATGACAGACTGATTTTCAACGAAAATTGCGCTTGCGAACCGTTCGTTGAACTGCGCCATGAAACCCGGCAGAAACGCATTACCAGCCTCCAGGCTGTCTATCTCCGCCAGACGCAGTTCCTTGACCAGCCGGTCCTGCAAAGTCCGGTTCGCCCGCTCCACCCGGCCCTTGGCCTGGCTGGAGTTCGCACACAGGATCTCAATCCCCAGTTCCGCCAGGGCACGCCCGAATTGCGTCATCCCCTGGCCACCCTTGGCATCCTTGCGGGCCACCCGGAAAACCGTGTGCTTGTCCGAATAAAAGGCCAATGGCCGCCCATGGTCGCGCAGATAGGCCGCCAAAATCTCGAAATAGCTGAAGGTACTCTCCGAGACCACAAACCGCAGAGCCATCAGCCGGCCCGTCGCGTCATCCACAAACACCAGCAAGCTACAAGGGCGGCGGCCCGCGGTCCTCAAACCAGCGATGCTCGCTCCCATCAATCTGTACCAACTCACCCTGGCATTGCTGCCGAAGGCGAGGGCGGTGAAATTGACGTCGCTGTGCCTTGGTGCGCCATAAACCAGCCTCCGCCAGCCAGTGCCGAAGCGTCTCCCGCGACACCACAAGCTTGTGCCGTTCAGCCAGCTTCTCCGCCGCCAATGTTGGCCCAAAATCATGGTAATGCAGACGAACCAACTCCAGTGCCAGCTCGCGAACCCCCTTTGAAATCTGGTGGTTCGACGGTCGGCCCCGGCCTCGATGGACAATCCCGCCACCGCCATCACACCGGTAGCGATCCAGAAGACGCCCAAACCTGGCGCTCACTCAGGCCCAATATCCCAGCCGCGTCCGAAACCCCAAGCTGACCACTCTCGATTTCTGCCAGTACCTCAACACGCCGTACATCCCCATCGCTCATCATCAGCCAGCCCATGACAGCCCCCAAAACCGGTCAAACCGATCCAGAGACTGACATTTCTATCTTGCACAGAACTGACATTTTAACTTTGCGCCTACATCAAAAAAATCGATAATTTTGATTATGGAAATTAATATCCTATCAAAGCTTTACGGTATGTTCCGTCAATGCGCTTTGCACACCAGCCTCAATCATCTCCATTACCGTGATGGCCTGGCTGGCTGTGACCGGGTTTGGTTGCAGCCCTCTAATCGCGTTTACCACCCCTACATAATAGCAGCGATAATCACCCGGCATGCCCGTATGGTTTGTTGCTGTTATGGTTCCATCAGCATCAACGCGTGTCAGTTGCCCAGGTCGCGGATCCCAGCCCCAGCTGTGGCAGCCCGGTGTCAGACCTGCCTTCAGCATGTCCTCCTGGCTATCAAGGCCGTGCTTCACAAAGCTGCCACTGTCCCCATGCACTGCAAAACGCAAAGCACTGTCGGCTGTCAGCATCGATCCATGCAAGATCACACGCAGACCGTCAGCATAGCGCAGGATAGCGTGGAAATAGTCGGTGGCGCCGCCGCCGGGCCGTTGTGTGCCGATATCGGCCCATAGATCGACTGGCCTGCCGAACAGGCAGAGGGCCTGATCCAGGATATGCGGCCCCAGATCGTACCAGAGGCCGGCCCCAGGCACGCTAGCCCTTTCACGCCAACGGTCGCGTGGGACCGGCCGGAACCGATCGAAATGGCTTTCAAACTGTGTCACCCGGCCCAGGGTCCCATCTTTGATCAAGCGTGAGAGGGTCAGGAAATCAGAGTCCCAGCGTCTATTATGGAAAATGGATAGTATCCGGCCTGTCTGCTTTTCCAGGGTGGCCAGCGCCTTGGCCTCCTCCAGCGTCACGGTAAAGGGCTTATCCACCACCACATGCTTGCCCGCCAGCAGCGCGCGCTGTGTCAGATCGGCATGGGTATCGTTAGGTGTCGCGATCACCACCAGATCGATATCGGGATCAGCCAGCACCATGTTGATGTCCGGCGTGAAAGCGACATCTTCTCCCCAATATTGCCGCACCTTGCCGGCATTTGAGGAAACGATGCAGGCCAGTTCCAGGCCCGCCGTTGCCGCGATCAAGGGTGCATGAAAGGTCTGGCCCGCATAACCGAAGCCGACAAGGGCGGTGCGCAGCGTAGCCATGCTTCTTCCTTTTAAAACAATCAATTATGGGGGATATTTAATCTCCCTGCCCGCCCGGTATCAGCACCATGCCATCATAGCCCGGTTCGACCCCTGGCGGCAGCATGGCGCGCAGGGTGGCGTAATCCATGCTCTGATTCATGTGGGTCAGGATAGTCCGCCGGGGACGCAGCCGCTCGATCCAGCCGCGTGTAATCTCCCAATGGGCATGGACCGGATGCGGCGGTTCGATGCGCACACAATCGACGATCCAGGTATCGATCCCGGCCAGGATATCGAACGCTTCGTCCGACAGATGAACAACGTCGGTGGAATAGCCAATGGGGCCAAAACGGAACCCTAAGCTTTCCGAATAGCCATGATCCTGCACGAACGGCAAAATCTCAATGGAACCAATAGTCAGGGGCCCATTGATGATATTCGGTATCAGGACCGGACGCGGGAAAAACGGTGGCTTAACCTCTGCGGCCGTGAAACAGTAATCGAAGCGGCGGGTCAGGATGCCCATGGTGGTGGCATCGCCATAAAGCTGCACCGGCGCATGCTGAAGCCAATTCACGGCCCGCAAATCGTCGATCCCATGGGCGTGATCGGCATGGGCATGGGTGTAGAGTACTCCATCCAGCCGCTTCACCCCGGCATCGTTCAGCTGTTCGCGCATATCCGGCCCGGTATCGACCAGGATGGTCGTGTCCCGGTTCTGTACCAGGATGGAGGGCCGGCGGCGGCGGTTGCGCGGTTCGGTCGGGTCGGCATTGCCCCAGACATTGCCGACCAGCGGCACCCCGCCCGACCCGCCGCAACCCAGGATGGTGACACGCAGATCATCCATCACCGACACTTACGCTGCCTTCAGAGCCGATGCCGGCACCTTGTTGAAAAGATGCAGGAAATTGGCGGTGGAGACGGATGCCATGGTGGCCGCGTCCACGCCCTTCACCTCCGCCAGGGTGCGGGCCGTGTGAGCGACAAAGGCCGGCTCGTTCCGCTTGCCCCGCATCGGCACGGGAGCCAGATAGGGGGCATCGGTTTCCACCAGCAGCCGGTCCATCGGCACGATGGCCGCCGTGTCGCGCAGTTCTTCCGACTTCTTGAAGGTTAGGATGCCCGACAGCGAGATGTAAAAGCCGATTTCCAGTGCCTGTTCAGCCAGTTGCCGGCTGCTGCTGAAGCAATGCAGCAGGCCGCGCAAACGCCCCTGCCCCTCTTCGCGCAGGATGCGGATCGTATCCTCATCAGCATCGCGGGTATGGACGATGATGGGCAGGTCGGTTTCCAGACAGACGCGGATATGGCGGCGGAAGCTTTCCTGCTGCACATCGCGCGGCGACTTGTCATAGAAATAATCCAGCCCCGTCTCCCCGATGCCCACGACCTTGGGCTGCCGCGCCAGACGCAGCAGTTCAGCCTCGCTGCACAGCGGGAATTCTTCGGCGGCTTGATGCGGGTGCACACCCAGGGTGCAATAGACATCGTCATAATTCAGGGCGATATCATGCACTTGGTCGAACCGGCTGATATGGGTGCAGATGGTCAGCATCAGGCCCACGCCCGCATCCCGCGCCCGCTGCACCACCGCGTCACGCTCTGGCGCGAAGTCGGGGAAATCCAGATGGCAGTGGCTGTCGACCAGCATCACTTCGCCTCCTCCGGCTCGACATAGCGCGGGAAGGCCGGGACCGGGGGCGGCAGCAGCGTGCCGGGCGTCAGCGGATTTGCCGCCAGATTGGCAAAGCCACGCTGGTCAGCCGGCACCACCAGCAAATCCAGGATGCGGTTACTGGTATCGGGCATGAAGGGCTGGGTCATGATCGCTAGTTGGCGAATGACATCGGCCAGGGTGTAGAGAACCGTGCCCAGCCGCACCTTGTCAGTCTTTGACAGGGTCCATGGGGCCATTTCCTGGACATAGCGGTTGGCTTCGTCCACGACGTGCCAGATCGCATCCAGCGCCTTGTTGAAGGCTTGAACGTCCAGTTCGGCCCGCACGGCATCCAGCATGCCCTTGGCGGCATTCAGCAGGGCGTGATCATCATCGCTCAGCACGTCCGGCGCCGGCAACTGGCCTTCATGATACTTTTGAATCATGGAGAAAACGCGCTGGCACAAGTTGCCGTAACCATTGGCTAAATCGACGTTGATCCGCTGGGCCATGGCGCGCTTGGAAAAGTCGCCGTCATTACCGAACGGGATTTCCCGCATCAGGAAATAGCGGGTCTGGTCAAGGCCATAGGTCTCGATCAGGTCGGCGGGCTTTACCACATTGCCCAACGACTTGGACATCTTCTCGCCCTCAACGGTCCACCAGCCATGGGCGAACACGCGGCGCGGCAGCGGCAGCTTGGCCGCCATCAGGAAGGCCGGCCAATAGACGGTGTGGAAGCGCAGAATATCCTTGCCCACCATATGCAGATCGGCGGGCCAGAACTTCGCGAAATCGCCGGTCGTGTCGGGGTAACCGACGGCGGTGATGTAATTGGCCAGGGCGTCCAGCCAGACATACATCACGTGCTTCTCGTCACCCGGAACCTTGATGCCCCAGTCAAACGTGGTGCGGCTGATCGACAGGTCGCGAAGGCTGCCCTTCACGAAGCTGATCACTTCCGACCGCTTGCCCGACGGCATGATGAATTGCGGCTGCTCCTCATAAAGCTTCAGCAGCGGTTCGCCATAGGCGGACAGGCGGAAGAAGTAGCTCGGCTCCTCCACCCACTCCACCGGCGCGCCGGTTGGGGCGAAGCGCTGGCCGTCGCGCTCGGTCAGTTCATCTTCGTTGTAATAGGCCTCGTCGCGGACGGAGTACCAGCCGCTATAGCTGCCTAGATAGACATCGCCACTTTCCAGCAGCCGTTCCCACAGGAACTGCACCGCCTTGATATGGCGGGCCTCGGTCGTGCGGATGAAATCGTCATTGCTGACGTTAAGCAGCTTTGCCAAGTCCCTGAAATTCTGGGAATTCTTATCCGCCAGCTCCTGCGGGGTGGTCCCGAACGCTTCTGCCGACTTCTGGACCTTCTGGCCATGCTCGTCGGTGCCGGTCAGGAACTTGACGTCAAAACCATCCAGCCGCTTGAAGCGGGCCATCACGTCGCAGGCGATCGTCGTGTAAGCGTGGCCGACATGCGGCGCATCGTTTACGTAATAGATCGGCGTGGTGATGTAATAGGGCGCGCGCCCGGACATGGGACTTCTCCGCGAAGCGATAGGACGGGTTCAGCCGGCAGCGGCCGCTTCGATCCGCGACAGCACCGACATCAGGGTCTGGCGCCGGTCGAGATTGGCGGATTCCGCCTTGGCGAACATATGGTTCGTGTTCTCCCACACCTCTACCCAGCGATCAAGGTTACCCGACCGTTGGCTCCCCTGCATCAGGCGATGGACAAGGGCGGCCTCACCGGGCACCACCTCTGGCGGGATGGTGCCACGGGCACCGGCACGGGCCACACGGCCCAGCCACCAGCCCATCAGTTCGGTGACGGCGACCCAGTTTGCTTCCTCGTTCCCGCCGCGTAAGGTCGCGTCGATGAAGGTATAGGCTTCGACAATATCCAGGCGCGGCAAACTGTCGAACACGCCCAGCATGGCCTTGTAGAGCGTAAGGCCGCCGGCGGCATGCAGTTCCATGGCCCGGCCAATGCTGCCTTCCGACAGGCGGGCCAGGGCTGTACGTTCCGCCTCCTCCAGGTCGGGCAGATAGCGGAACAGCAGGGCCTTTACCTGAGCCTCGCTCAGCGGTTCGAGCGCCAGCTTGCGGGTGCGCGACCGGATGGTGGGCAGCATGGCGCCGACGTTATCGGCCACCAGCAATATCAAGGCCTTGGAGGGTGGCTCTTCAAGGATTTTCAGAATGGCGTTCTGACCACTGGTATTCAACTGATCGGCGCCATCGACGATCACCACCCGCCAGCCGCCCTCTGCCGAGGTCAGGCGCAGGAAAGGGGCGATCTTGCGGATTTCGTCAACGGGCAGGTCACGCTTGAACCGCTTGCGCTTCTCATCCCAGGTGCGCTGAACCGTCAGCAGGTCGGCATGCCCGCCCGAGGCAATGCGGTGACAGACGGCGCTGTCAGGATCGACCACAAGGCTGGTCGGGTCGGGCGGTGGGCCGAACAGGCCCATTTCCTGCTCCCCAGGCAGCCCCTTGGTCAGCACGAACCGCGCCATACGGAAGGCCAGGGTAGCCTTGCCGATACCAGGTGGGCCACCGATCAGCCAGGCATGATGCATGCGCCCGGAGTTCCAGCTGTCCAGCAGTAATTTCTGTGCTGTTGCATGGCCTTCCAGATGGGTATTGCGACGCGGGTTGAACGCGTCATCGGCCTCATGCGGTTGCCCGCTCACAGCGCCACCCCCAGCCGGTTGGCGATGGCGGCACGGATCGCAGCCTGGATGGCCTCGATACCGGTAGAGGCATCAATAACGGTGCAGCGAGAAGGTTCAGCCTTTGCAATGGCTTGGTACCCTTCCCTCAACCGTTCATGGAACGTGACCTGCATCTTTTCATACCGATCCTCCCCCCCACGACGAGCGGCGGCACGGGCCAGACCCTGGGCCGGATCGATATCGAGGATCAAGGTAAGGTCGGGTATGGTGTCACCCACGGCGATATCGCGCAGCGCCGTCAGCACACCAAGGTCCAGGCCATGGCCATACCCTTGGTAGGCCATGGTGCTGTCCGCAAAGCGGTCACACAGCACCCACTTGCCGGCGTCAAGCGCAGGCCGGATGGTGCGCATGACATGGTCGTGACGGGCAGCGGACAGCAGCATGGCCTCACTGACCGGCAGCCAGCGGCCTGGCTCCCCATTGACCAGCAGGTCACGGACTGCTTCTGCGCCCGGAGAGCCGCCGGGTTCGCGGGTGGTCACCACATCGATGCCGGCTGCGCGCAGCGCGTCGGCAAGCAGGCGGATCTGGGTGGATTTGCCCGCCCCCTCGCCGCCTTCCAATGTGATGAAGCGCCCGCGTCCCATGCTGGCCGTCACTGTGCCGGGGCCGGGGTCGGCGCCGGCTGGCTGGACCCGCCGAAGAAGTGCGACAGAGCGGCACCCATGCGACCAAACAGGCCCAGTTGTGCCACATCGGCACCAGCCAGCAGCGGCAGTTCCAGCGTCTGCAGACCCGGTGCTGTGATGGTCAGCGTGCCCAGCTTGGCACCCTTGGTGACGGGGGCCGCCACGGGGCTGTCGGCCTTGAAGCTGACCTTCATCTTCTGCTTCTGATCATGGGTCATGGTGATCTTCACCTGATCCTGGATAACCAGCGGCACCGTCTCTGCAACGCCCAGCCAGACGGGCAGGCTGTCCACCGTCTCCCCGGCTTTGAACAGGGTGAAATTGTCGAACTCCCGCCAGCCCCATTCCAGGATACGGGCGCTCTCGTCGGCGCGGGCCTGCATGTTGGGCAGACCATTGACGACCAGCACCAGACGACGGCCATCGCGTTCACCCGACGCGATCAGGCCATAGCCGGCAGCCTCTGTATGGCCCGTCTTGATGCCGTCCACACCCATGTTCCGGTACAGGAGCGGGTTACGGTTACCCTGCTTGATACCGTGATAGGTGTAATCCAGCTCCGAATAGTAATGATAGTGATCGGGGAAATCCCGGATCAGGTGGCGGGCCAGGATCGACAGGTCGCGGGCCGTGGAATAATGGTTCGGGTCGGGCATGCCCGAGGCATTCATCAGGTTGGTATTGTTGAGGCCCAGTTCCTTCATCCGCTTGGTCATGGCGGCGGCAAAGGCCTCTTCGGTGCCGGACATGCCTTCGGCCAGGACCACGCAGGCATCATTGCCCGACTGGATCACCATGCCGCGGACTAGATCCTCGACCTTGATGTTGTTGCCCAACTCCACAAACATCTTGGAGCCCTGGACCTTCCAGGCGCGTTCCGACACGGGTAGCGTGTCATCCAGCGACAGCCGACCCTCCTTCACGCGTTCGAACAGCATGTAGGCTGTCGCCACCTTCGACATTGACGAGGTGGGCATGCGCTCATCCGCGTTCTTCTCGAACAGGACCGTGTTGGTCTCGGCATCGACCAGGATGGCTTCCCTGGCAATGGTGTCCAGATCGACCGCCATCGCGGGCAGCGCCGACACCGTGAACAGGAGGGTCGCGGCAAAGAAGCGGGCGGCACCCTTCATCCGATGTGCGATCCGAATATCCATCTCTTTCATCAACCCTTCACAACAAGAACAGGTGGGGGCCAGACCCCCGGCGACAGTGGGACGGGCAAGGTGGACATGTCCAGACCTGCGCGCCACCGCGACATTGTGCAACATCATGAAACATGGTGCCGGCCCCGGTTTCACGGGGGCCCGGCGCCAGGATCAGTCCACGATGATCTTCGCTTCCGACGTGCCGGCCTGCAGAACCTGGGCCAGCACCTGATCTGCGCGTTCGACCTGATCGAACGGACCGACACGAACGCGGAAATATTGCGTGCCATTGACCATGGCGTTCGACAGGTTGGTCGGCGCAATGGAATTCAGCTTGGCCCGAAGCTTGTTGGCATTGTCATAGCTGGCGAAGGCGCCGGCCTGGATATAGATCTTGCCGGGCTTGGCCGGAACCGCACGCTGTTCAACCACGGGGGCCGGCAGGAAGCGGCCATCATCGGTGGTGGTGCCGGCCAGACTGGTCGGGGCGGCGATGGTGCGGGCCGGAGCCGGCGTTGCTTGCGCCACCTTTGGCGGAATGGCGCTGCCAGGGGCGGCCTTGGTCCCGGCGGGCGGGGCCAGAGGCGTGGATTCCACCGTCACGCTGGGGCGCGGGGCGGCCTGCGGCACGGGGCCGCCGTCGGGCGAGACACCAGCCACCTGGGACGCGGCGTTCATGGCGGCGGCGGCGATGGCGCGGCTTTCCTCCGCCAGAACCTCAACCCGGACCTTGGCGGTGCCCTGCTGGTCAAAGCCCAGCAACTGTGCCCCACGGCGCGACATGTCGATGATGCGGCCCGACACGAAGGGGCCACGGTCATTGATGCGCACGACGATGGAACGGCCATTTTCCAGGTTGGTGACGCGCACCAGACTGGGCATGGGCAGGGTCTGGTGTGCCGCCGTCAGCTCATTCTCATTATAAGCCTCGCCATTGGCAGTGACCTTAGTGTGGAAGCCGGGGCCATACCAGCTGGCAATGCCTGTCTCGTTATAGGAATAATCGACGCGGGGGTAATACCAGACGCCGTCGATCTGATATGGGTTGCCGACCTTGTAGCTGCCTCCCGGCGTGGGCTTGGGCTCCACCGGTGCGGGCACAGCGGCCGGAGGCTTGGGCGGCGGCGGCGAGGAACAGCCGGCCAGCCCCGCAATGGTGACACCCAGGACCGCCAGTTTTACAAGATTTGCCCGCGCCATACTTCCCTACCCCAACCAATTGTGGCCGCAGCCTACATCAACTCATTTACCGGAGCCAATATGGTCGGCGAGAATTCCGACCGCAGTTGCGAAATAGGTAGACCGGTTCCAGTCCATGATGGTCCGGTAATTGCCATAGACTAGGAATGCCTTGCCCTTCGGCCCATCCGGCTGCACCAGCCAGGCATCGATCTTGGCTTTGGGCAGCGGTTTGCCGTCCGAACTGCGCAGACCGCGCTTTGTCCAGACGGACAGCGGCTGTGCCTGCTTGTCCAAACCGGCCCAGGCCGCCGAATCAGCACCCTTGGGCAGACGGACCGCCCTGCCCCATGTCTGGTCGGTTTTCCAGCCCACGGTGGCCAGATAATTGGCCGCAGACGCGAAGACATCGGCAGGCGTGGTCCAGATATCCCGCTTGCCGTCGCCATTTCCATCCTGGGCAAACTTGAAGAAGCTGGAGGGCATGAACTGACACTGCCCCATGGCGCCCGCCCAGGAACCCAGCATGCGGTCAGGCGCGATATGCCCCTCATCCAGGATACGCAGCGCCTTCAGCAATTCGCCCCGGAAGAAGGTGCTGCGGCGGCCGTCATAGGCCAGCGTCGTCAGCGCATCCACCACCTTGAACCCGCCCATATTGCCGCCGAAATCCGTCTCCATGCCCCACAGGGCGACGATGAACCGGGCGGGAACGCCATATTTCCTCGACATTTCGGCCAGCAACGCCTTGTGCGTCACCATGCGTTCACGCGCCTTCTTGATGCGTGCCTTGGTGACGGACCGGGACAGGTAGGTGTCGAAGGTGATGGTCCGTTCGGGTTGTTTGCCATCCAGTTCCAGAATGCGGGGGATGGGGGCAACACCGGTCAGGGCTGTGTCTACGATGGTGGGGCGGATTCCCTCACGCAGCGCTTCGGCCTTGAACTCCCCCAGCCATTGCTGGAAATCCGGTGCAGCCTGTGCCGTGGGGGCCAGCAATGTGCCCAGCAGAAGGCAAGCGGGCAACAGGCCCCGAAGGCGGCTTCGCATCGCGTGCATCATCATCTGGGGCCCTTCCGCAGTGCCTGATCCCATCGGTTGTGGCACGGGCAGGCAGACAGGGGCAAGCGTCAGGGAGAGGGTAATACCGTCGGGATACGCCCCGCGAGACGGTAGGCGACCAATCCCCGCCATTCATGGGCGGCATTGTCGAACCGGTCCAGATTGTCGGTCAGGTTAAGACCGAAACGGTCAGCCTCCGTACGGTTGGCGTTGTAGGCGACGGGAAAGGCCGTCAGATGGACATCGGGCACGACTGACCGGAAAACGCCCATGGCGCGCGGCATATGGGCCGCAGACGTGACCAGCAGCCAATGTTCGCCGGCTTTCAGTAAAGGCGCACTGTGCACCGCATTCTCCCAGGTGTTGCGCGACGCATCCTCCAGCATGATCCGGGCGGTATCGACGCCCCAATCGGTCAGCAGGGCAAGGACGAAGGCCGCTTCCAAGTCATCGGGATGGCGCGGGTCGCCACTACCGCCGGTGAAGACCACGCGGGCCTGTGGAAAGCGCCGCATCAGTCCCGGCAGCACCGTCAGCCGTTCGGCATCGCGCGTCAGCTGCGGCGCGCCATGTTCGCGCGAGGCGATGGGCATCAGCGCGCCGCCCAGGACGATGATGCCGTCAACCGGCGGGATCGCCGTCAGGTCCGGTGCGGAGAACCGCTCCTCAAGCGGCAGGAGTGCCCATGTGGAAACAGGGGTGACGGCAATGAACAGCAAGGGGAACAAGCCCACCGCCATAATAACCACGCCCCAGCGGCGCCGGGCCAGAACCGCGATCATACCCGTCAACATTATCAGCAGCAGAAGATTGCCGGGCGATGTCACGGCTGCGAACAGTTTACCCAGCGCAAACTCCATCCTCGGCTCTCCAAAAAGATCAATAATTTAACGAACGTTTTTTTCTATGGTTATAAGAAACTGGCACCTAAAAGAGTGTCAGAAAATGATCGTTGCCGCTATTGATGCGTTCCATCAAGGGGTCGGATGTGCAATGATCTTGCCTACCCTGTGATTTGGACATGCCGGAATGCACCATCGGTGTTTCCCCGGCTGAACAGGTTTTGGGGTGCCGGGAACCCGGATGCCGGACCAGCCGTGGAAACCCGCGACAAAGGCAGCAGGTAGGATGATGCATATGGTCACTTTTTTGTCCGCCGTACTTTCCCCGATCTGATGCCTGGACCACGGAATAACGCTGTCGTGACTTTGTCCAAGATACTGAATACGGATGGCGGTCAGGCTGCCGACTTCATCCCCCGCGATGCCGTTACCGGCGTCTGGGAGATGCGGCCTTTTGCCAACCGGGTGGCCGAGATACTGTCCCAGCATGATGGGCGGCTAATTGCGGGCATCCTGGTGGTCGAGATTGACCGCATGCCGCAGCTTTTCCGCGTCCATGGCCAGCAGGCCCTGGATCA
This sequence comes from alpha proteobacterium AAP38, assembly GCA_001296005.1. GTDB lineage: Bacteria > Pseudomonadota > Alphaproteobacteria > Azospirillales > Azospirillaceae > Niveispirillum. The sequence goes on from LJHR01000010.1 coordinate 27,132, forward strand.
GGCCATGGCGACATTGGTCAAGCGCCTGATGCCGGTCTGCGGTTCCAACGATCTGATCTGTCGGTTTGCGCAGACGCAGTTTGCCATATTCCTGCCGGGCCTGGACCATGCGGGCAAGGCGCTGTTCGCGGCGTCGGCCATCGCCAATTCCATGGTCGAACCGATCATTGTCGAAGGCCAGCAGTTGTTCGTGTCGGCCAAAATCGGCGTGGCGGTATCGCCCAACGACGCCACCGATGGCCCGTCGCTGATCCGCAATGCCTGCGTGGCGTTGGAACAGGCGGTGAAATCGGGGACGGCCAATTACCTGCATTTCACGCGCGCCATGCGCGACGATTTGAAGGAACGGCTGGACCTGGAGGATGAGCTGCGGGCCGCCATCCGCGATAATCAGCTTGTCTTGCATTACCAGCCGAAGGTGGCCATCCAGGGAGGCGAGCCGGTTGGCGGTGAAGCGCTGCTGCGCTGGCGCCATCCCGTGCGGGGCATGGTGCCGCCCGGCGTGTTCATTCCGACGGCGGAGGAAACGGGCCTGATCGTTCCCATCGGGGAATGGGTCCTGCGCAACGCCATCAAGCAAATCCGCGAATGGCTGGATGCCGGCCTGCCGCCGATCCAGATCGCCGTGAATGTGTCGGAACGGCAATTCCGTTGGGGCCACCTGCCGGCCCTGATCGATGTGCTGCTGGCCGAGAGCGGTATACCGCCGCACCTTCTTCAATTGGAAATCACCGAAACCATCCTCCCGGAAGACCTTGAGGGTGCCCTGCAGCAGATGCGATGGATCGCTGACCGTGGGGTGGCGCTGGCGCTGGATGATTTCGGAACTGGATACTCTTCGTTGTCCTACCTGCGGGAATTACCGCTGGACTGCCTGAAGGTGGACCGCAAGTTCGTGATGGATATGGAGCGGGACCAGAGCACCCGCCATATCGTGGAGGCCATCGTGGCCATGGCGCAGGCCATGGATCTGAAGGTCGTGGCCGAAGGCATCGAAACCCCGGCGCAGTGGGAAATTCTGAAGCGGCTGGGCGTTGAGGAAGGCCAAGGCTACCTGTTTGCCCGCCCGATGCCGGCGGAAGGTTTCGCCGAATTCATCCGGCATGCGGCCAAGCCGGTCTGAACCCGATATAAACTTGATTTAGGAATGATGGCGGAAAGGGCAAGGGATACCTTGTCCTTCGCCGCTATTTTTCCAGTTGATCGACGGGGTTCAGGACCTGTTCGCCTTTGCGCACCGCGAAATGCAGCTGCGGTGACCGGACATTGCCTGTCTGGCCGACGGTGCCGATCCCCTGCCCGCGCGTCACGCGCTGCCCCTGCTCCACGCCAATGGCGTCCAGATGGGCATAGACGGTGACCCAGCCGCCATCATGGCGGATCAGCACCAGATTACCGAAGGATTTCAGCTGATTGCCGGCATAGGCGACGATGCCGTTTTCGGCAGCGGCCACGGCAGTGCCGCGCGGCGCACCGATATTGATGCCATCATTGCGCAGGCCACCCGGCTTTTCACCGAATCCCGACAGGATGGTGCCGCGCACAGGCCAGAGGAAGCGGTTGCCGGCACGGGCGGGCACCGCCTCCTCCCGTGGGGGAACCGGTGGCGGGGCGGTGGCGACCTGGGTGGGGGGCGGTTCGGCCACCGGGGCGGATGCCGGCGGCGCAGCGGTGCTGGCCGGGGGCGGGGTCGGACGGCGGTCGGGCGCCACGGCGGCGGGGGCTGCCTGCGCTGGCGCAACGGCGGCGGGCGGCGGGGCCAGGGTTTCCGTCTCCACGCCCTTACGGCCCGATACCGCGCCAGAGGCGGTGGCCGGTGGTGCGACGATGCCAGGCCGGGTGGGCGCCGTTGTGGCCGGAGCGATGGATGGTGGGGGCGGCAGGGTCGCCACCTCCACGGTCGGGCGCTGCGCGCGCTCTGCCGGCATGGAGCTGGCGGCGGGTGGTGCTTCCGGCTTGCGGCCCGGGGCTGGCATGCCGGGCGGTTTGGCGGCGGGGGCAGCGGCAGAGGCGATGGCAGTCGTGCTGGCCGGTACCGGGCTTTGGCCAGGCAGGCGCAGGGTTTGACCGGCCTTCAGCGTGTAAGGCTGCTGCAAGTTATTGAGGCGGACCAGTTCGGCGCTATCCACCTGATATTGCCGCGACAGGCCATAGAGCGTGTCGCCGGGCTTCACCACATAGACCTTGGGCAGTGGCAGCAGCAGACGCTGCCCCGGCAGCAGCATGTAGGGCGCGGTCAGGCCATTGGCCTCAATCAGATCGCGGACAGGCACATTGTACTGCTGCGCCAGCTTGTAGAGATTGTCGCCACGGGAAACGAAGATGGAATTGATGGGGGCCGCCGGGGCGCGCGCCGCCTTGCTGGGCAGGTCGCCCTCTGTCGAGCAGCCGGCCAGCAGCAGGCCCGGCAGCAGCAGGGCCGCCAGAGCATAACCCGACCGGCGCTTCAGGCCGATATGGTCTCCGGTGCGATATCCGGCAGCAGGGGAACAAACCTGACGGGCCACAATACCTCTCGCTTCAATCCATCTTCGTCACGGCGGATACGCACGACGTTCAGCGCCCGATGATCCGGCCCCAACGGGATCACCATGACACCACCAACCGCCAGTTGCTCCACTAGACCATGAGGTGGATTGCCAATGCAACCTGCGGTGACCAGTATCCGTTCGAAGGGTGCCGCTTCCGGCCAGCCCTTGATGCCATCCCCTACCCTGGCCGTCATGTTATGAAGACGCAAGGCGGTAAATCGCTGCTCCGCCTCCTGGGCCAGGGGACGGTGGCGTTCGATTGTATAGACCCTGCGGGCGATCTTGGCCAGAATCGCGGCCTGATAGCCCGAACCGGTTCCGATCTCCAGCACCTTATGCCGGTCGGTCAGTTCCAGGGCCTGGGTCATCAGGCCTACCACCTGCGGCTGGCTGATCGTCTGACCATGGCCGATGGGCAGGGCCGTATCCTCATAGGCCTGATCACGGAACAGGCGCGGCACAAAAAGCTCCCGCGGGATCAACTCGATGGCCCGCAGGACATTGACATCCGTTACCCCCTGGCGGCGCAGCAGCATCAGCAATCTGATCTTGCGCGCCGCCCCGCTGGTCATGCGAAGACCCCTTTCAGGTTCTCCAGACACCCATAATGGGTCAGGTCCAGGAAAATGGGCGTGACCGCGATGCCGCCATGATTGACAACATGCACGTCGGTGTCGGCGGGCACATCATCATCGCCGCGCGCCGCGCCGATCCAGAAGTACCGCCGGCCACGCGGGTCGATCCGTTCGTCCAACTCGTCCCCGATCTTGCGGTTGCCGTGGCGGACCACATGCACGCCCGTGACATCGCCGACGGAAACGTCGGGATAATTCACATTCATGAGGACCAGTTTTGGCCAGTCGGCGGCCATCACCTTGCGCACCACCTGCGCGCCCAGTGCTTGCGCTACCCCCCAGTTGGGCGGGCCGCCATGGGGCATGCGCTGGCTCATGGCGATGGCGCGCACGCCCAGCAGCGTGGCCTCCATGGCACAGGCGATGGTGCCGGAATAGGTCACATCCTCGCCCAGATTGCTGCCATGGTTGATGCCGGACAGGACCAGGGCCGGCTTCTTGTCGGCCATGAAATGGTTGATGGCCAGCAGCACACAGTCGGTGGGCGTGCCATCCACGGCAAAGCGCTTCGGCCCCAGTTCCCGCACCCGCAGGGGCCGGTGCATGGTCAGCGAGTGCGAGGCGCCGGACTGCTCCGTCTCCGGCGCCACCACCCAGACATCGTCGGTCAGTTCCCGCGCGATGGCCTCCAGCACGGCCAGCCCCTGAGCGTGGATGCCATCATCATTGCTGATCAGGATACGGGTGCCGGTGAAATCGAAATCAGCCATTTGCCGTAATCCGCTCCAGCCCGCCCATATAGGGGCGCAGGGCCTCGGGGATCAGGATGGAGCCGTCGGCCTGCTGATAATTTTCCAGCACGGCAATCAGGCAGCGGCCCACGGCGGTGCCGGAACCGTTGAGGGTATGCACGAACTGGGTCGACTTCTCCCCCTTCGCGCGGAAGCGGGCCTTCATCCGGCGGGCCTGGAAATCGCCGCAGTTGGAACAGGAGGAAATCTCGCGATAAGCGCCCTGCCCCGGCAGCCAGACCTCGATATCGTAGGTCTTCTGCGCCGTGAAGCCCATGTCGCCCGAACACAGCGTGACGGTCCGAAACGGCAGGCCCAGACGCTTCAGCACCGTCTCCGCCGCATCGGTCATCCGCTCATGCTCCGCCGCCGATTGATCGGGGCGGGTGATGGAGACCATCTCCACCTTGTAGAACTGATGCTGGCGGATCATGCCGCGCGTGTCACGACCGGCGGACCCGGCCTCCGAGCGGAAGCAGGGCGTGCGGGCGGTCAGGCGCAGGGGCAGCTCCTCGGCGTCCAGGATGGCGTCATTGACCAGATTGGTCAGAGGCACTTCCGCCGTGGGGATTAGCCAGAAGCCGTTGGTGGTCTGGAACAGGTCCTCGGTGAATTTGGGCAGCTGGCCCGTGCCGAAGGCGGCATCATCCTTGACCAGCAACGGCGGGGACACTTCCTCATAGCCATATTCGGTCGTGTGGATGTCCAGCATGAAATCGCCCAGGGCGCGTTCCAGCCGGGCCAGTTGGCCACGCAACACAGTGAAACGTGCACCCGACAGCTTGGCCGCCAGATCAAAGCTCATCAGGCCCAGGGCTTCACCCAGTTCGAAATGCTGCTTGGCATTGGCGATGGGCGTCGGCGTGCCGATGCGGCGGATTTCCACATTGTCATGCTCATCCTTGCCATCGGGAACCTCCGGGGCCGGGATGTTGGGGTAGGAGGCCAGGATACGGTCCAGTTCGGCCCCCAGCTCCTTCTCCCGCTCTTCCACCTGCGGCATCTTTTCCTTGATCGCCGCCACCTCGTCCAGCAGGGGCTGGGCATCCTTGCCGTCCTTCTTATAGGCGCCGATCAGCTTCGACGCCTCATTCCGGCGGGCCTGCAGCTCCTGCGCCTGGGTCTGGCAGGCGCGGCGTTCCTGATCCAGTTCCAGGATGCGGGAAGACAGCGGTTCCACGCCGCGCCGGGCCATGCCGGCATCGAAGGCAGCGGGATTGTCGCGGATGGAACGGATGTCGTGCATGGAAAACCAGAAGCAAAGGGTAAACGGTGCCCCGTTTATAGATGCACGGCGGGCGGCGCGTAAAGCGCCCGAAGGTCAGACCATGGCGTTAACCCTGTGAAACATCGCGCAACCTCCCCTGCGTCCCGGTTTCACAGGAGGCCGGGCTTGGGTGCCCAGGACAGCCAGCGGGGGCGTTCGGCCCAGACCGTGTTGGTCAGGCCGGGTGCGGTGGGCAGGTTGTCCAGTACGGTTTGGGTTTCAAAGAGAATCCGGACCAGCAGGCGCGGGGCCGACCGGCGGCGGCGTGCGGCGGGGCGGAAGGGTGCGGCCGGGTTGTGCGGCGCGGGTGGGCATGCGGCCTTCACGCGGGCCGGCGGTTTGGGCGGGGCGAAGCGCAGTTCGGGGGGATAATCGGGCGGGTAATCGCCGGACTGACCCATGGCGTCGGCGGTGGGTGGGGGCAGGTCCTGGAGGGGGGCTGGGGCGTCCTGGGCGGGAACCGGCGTGGTGGAGAGGTCGGGCGTGTGGCCCTTGGGTCCCGGCCTTCGCCGGGAAGGCGGTGAGAGTGAATCGGTGTGAGCAGGCAGGTCGGCGGCGAGGTCGGGGTCTTCGGCGGTGGGGGCCGTCAGAGGGTCCAGGCGGATGGCGTCGGCACCATCCGGGGAAAACCAGCCCGAGGGGATGCGGGCGTGGCCGGGCTTGGGCTTTTTTTCCCGCGGTTGCAGCAGGTCACCGCCCAGGCCCAGACGGTCGGCGGCCCACAGGGTGGCGCGCATGTCGCCGCTGGCCACGGCATGGTAGATGCTGTCGACCACCAGGGTACGCAGGGAGACGAAGCGGCTTTCCGCCTCCCGCCGCAGCAGGGCGCGTTCTTCGGCGATGCGGCG
>LJHR01000011.1 GCA_001296005.1 alpha proteobacterium AAP38
CTCGATGCCACGCACCTGGGTCGTGGACAGGGACGCGATCTGGGTCGTCGTCAGCACACCAACCTGGGTTGTGCTCAGCCCGGCAATCTGCGTGGTGGTGAGCACCCGGAACTGCGTCGTGGTCAGGGCTGCGAGATCGGTGGTCTCGATGGCCGCAAACTGCGTGCTGGCCAGAGCCACGATCTGGGCCGTAGTCAGGGCCACGATCTGGGTCGTGGACAGCGCTGCGACGTCGGTGGTTTCAAGCGACTGAACCTGTGTCGTGGTCAGCGCGGTAATCTGGGTGGTGGTCAATCCACCGATCTGCGTCGTCGAGAGGTTGGCGACGTAGGTGCTGTTGAGGCTGCGAACCAGCGTGGTGCTGAGACCGGAAACCTGCGTCGAGGTGAGCGCGCTGAACTGCGTCGTGCTCAAACCTGTCAGGTTGGCCGTCGAGATCGCATTCAACTGGGTGCTTGTCAGTGCGGCAACGGTTGTCGTTGCAAGGCCTGAAAGCTGCGTTGTCTGCAGCCCCGCTACCTGCGTCGTTGTCAGAACCCCGATCTGGGTCGTCGACAACGCGCTTGCTTGGGTTGAAGAGAGCTGACGAAGGTCTGAAGTCGTCCAGTTGGCGATTGCCGTGGTGCTCAGCTGGCCGATCTGAGTAGTCGAGAGAAACGAAAGGATCGACATGGCTACGACTCCAGAGCATGAAAAGTGGATCTGCGGAAACCTTCCCTGCCTGGAAGACCTCCATCTCGATTAATCCGAAATAGCCTTGCAAGACATATGCCGAATTAACCGAAGCCCACGCAATCTGGAGCCGACAACCGGAAAGGTACGCAACCACGGACACGCACAAAAAGGCGCAGCCGGAAGGCCGTGTTCAATCCCCTTTTGGTCTAGGCGCCCAAATTTTTTGGGTCAGTGTGGATAGAATACCCATCGCGGTGATGAGTCAAGTTACATTCGGTGTACCTCCACCGAAGCCGGCCCTCGGCAGCGTTGCATTAGGGGTATCTCACATCTCCTATGCCTTTGGGCGTAGGTCGTGGATCATTTCCCGCCTCCGGGAGCAGGCATGTCGCTTTTTTGTCGTGTGTTTTGGAGAATCGCTTTAGTTTCCGGGTCACGTTGCTCCCTTTTCCTGCCGATGGACGTGGCGATTGTCCCCTTACATGACGGTTCTGAGGTGTCTTTTCCTGGTGGCGCTGCACCATGGCGTGCAACTCCATCCGGATGAGTTGCCGCCCGATGTGCCGGGCGATCCTGTGCCGGCCGTACTGAAGTCCATGCATGGCGCCGGCCTGAGAGGCCGCAAGACGCGCATCAACTGGAAGTCCGCCTGTCACCTAGGCAGTGCTTACCCGGCAATTGCGATCCGCAAGGATGGCACCTGGGTCATTCTTGCCTATGCGATGGAGGTGGAGGGCCGGATGTCGGCCGCCGTGCTGGACCCCACGCGTGAGGCCGAAGGCATACAGTTCCTGTCCGAGGAGGAGTTTACCTCCACCTGGACGGGCGAGATCATCCTGGCCAAGCGCGTCTGGGCCCTGATGGATGAGAACCAGCCCTTCGGCTTCCGCTGGTTCCTGCCGGAGATCCTGCGCAACGCGAAATTCTTCCGCGGTGTCGCTATCGCGGCAATCATGGCCAATCTGATCGGTCTGGCGCTGCCGATGATGTTCCAGGTGCTGGTCGACAAGGTGATTACCCACCATAGTTACCAGACGCTGTTCGTCATCGTTCTGCTCTATGTATTGCTGACGCTCTTTGACGGGTTCTTCGGCTATGTCCGCCAGAATCTCATGCTGCTGGCATCGAACAAGATTGATGCCAAGCTGACCAGCCGTACCTTCCGGCACCTTCTTTCGCTGCCGCTGCATTTCTTCGAGCGCAATAGTGCGGGTATCCTGACCCGGCATATGCAGCAGACAGAGAAGCTGCGTCATTTCCTGACCGGCAGGCTGTTCCAGTGTTTTCTGGATACCGTCACATTGCCGGTGCTGCTGGTGCTGCTGTTCCTGTATAGCGGGCTGCTGACGGCTGTGGTGCTGGCCTTCTCCGTCGTCATCGCGGCGATCATCGGCTTCATGGTGCCGATCTTCCGGCTGCATCTGGGGCGGCTGTACGAGACGGAGGCCAGCCGTCAGGCGCATCTGGTCGAGACGCTGCATTCCATGCGCGCCGTCAAGTCACTGGTGCTTGAAGAGAACCGGCAGCAGGCATGGGACAGCAAGGTGGCCCTGGCCGTCCGGCGCCATGCCAAGGTTGGCGGCATCAGCATCCTGGGTACCGTGCTGACGGGCGGCCTGGAAAAGCTGATGCAGATCAGCGTGCTTGCCATCGGCGCTGTTCAGGTCTTCGACGGCGCCATGACACTGGGCGCGCTGATCGCTTTCAACATGCTTTCGGGCCGCGTTACGGGGCCGCTGCTGCAGATCGTGGCCTTGATCAACGAGTACCAGGAGGCGGACCTGTCGGTGCGCATGCTGGGCGAGGTGATGAATACCGAGCCGGAGCGCAGTGGCCATTCCCGTCAGTCCCGTCCGTACATTACGGGCAAGATGTTCTTCGAGGATGTGACCTTCCGGTATGCCCCCGGCGCCACGCCGGCGCTGGACCGCGTCTCCTTCGACATCGAGGAAGGACAGGTTGTCGGTATCGTCGGCCGGTCGGGATCGGGCAAGACCACGATCACCCGCCTGATCCAGTCCATCCATGTTCCGCAGGAGGGCCTGATCAAGCTGAACGGTATCGACCTGCGCCATATCGAGCTGAACCATTTGCGCAAGTCCATCGGCGTCGTGCTGCAGGACAATCTTCTGTTCCGCGGCACTATCCGCGAGAATATCGCTGCGGCGCGTCCCGATGCGCCGCTCCATGAAATCCTTCAGGCAGCCCAGATGGCGGGCGCTGATGAATTCATTGACCGGCTGCCTTTGTCCTATGACACGATGGTCGAGGAGAATGCTTCCAACTTCTCCGGCGGTCAGCGCCAGCGTATCGCCATCGCCCGCGCCTTGGTGACACAGCCGCGTCTTCTGATCTTTGACGAGGCGACCAGCGCGCTTGACCCCGACAGCGAGGCCATCGTTCAGCGCAACCTTACACGCATCGCCGAGGGACGTACCATGATCATCGTCTCGCACCGGCTGTCGTCATTGGTTCAGGCTGACAAAATCATCGTTCTGGAACAGGGCAAGTTGGTTGACTGCGCCCCGCACCCCATCCTGCTGCAACGCTGCGACATTTATCGGCACCTATGGCAAACCCAGACACAGCACATCCATTGATGCGGCCCTTCCAGGGTCTGCGTGAGCGCTGGCGGCGGTTCTACGGGACGCCGGCCCCCCGTCTGCACGTGGCCCCCGAAGCCATCGAGTTCCAGTCGGAACTGGAGATGATTGTCCGCGAACCGCCGCCACCCATCCTGGGCGCGCCCCACCTGATTGCGGCGGGGATGCTGGCGTTGATGGCCATCATCGCGTGCTTCGTTCAGATGGACCGCGTCGTGGTGTCCACGGGCCGCCTGGCCACGCAGGTGCCGCCCATCGTGATGCAGCCGCTGGAACGTTCCATCGTGCGTCAGCTGCTGGTGCAGCCCGGCGACCGCGTGACCAAGGGGCAGTTGCTGGCCACGTTGGACCCGACCTTCACGTTGGCCGACCGCAGCGCCCTGTCGGCACAGCAGCGCGCCTTGTTCGCGCAGTTGCGCAGGCTGGAGGCGGAGGCGGCGGGCAAGACCTTGCCCGAAACCATGGCCAGCAGTGACGATCCGGACATGGCGCTGCAGGCCCGGCTGTTCCTGCAGCGCCAGACCCAGTACCGGTCGCATCTGGACAGTCTGGACAGCGGCATTGTCAGTCTTGATGCCTCGATGCGGGCCGCCCAGGATGATGAGAAGTCGTTGATGGCCCAGATGGTGGTCTATCGCGACGTGGAGAACCTGCGCTCACAGCTTTTCAAGGCGCAGACGGGGTCGCGGCTGCAGCTTCTGGAGGCGCAGGCCCAACGCCTGGAGACCGAGCGGTCGTTGCAGGCCACCAGCAACCGTATCAAGGAATTGCAGGCTGATCTGGCCGCAAAGCGGGCCGAGCGGCGCAATTTCGTGGATGACTGGCAGCGCCAGCTTCTGGAACAGCTTGTGGAGACGCGCCGTCAGGCATCACAGGTTGATGAGGATCTGGCCAAGGCCGTCCGCCGCAACGATCTGGTGGAGATGACGGCCCCCGCCGATGCCATCGTGCAGGAAGTGGCGCGTCTGTCGCCCGGTTCTATCGCGCGAGAAGCCGAAGCGCTGATTACCCTGGTGGCGCTGGATACGCCGCTGATCGCCGAGGTGGTGATCCAGTCCGGTGACATCGGCTATGTCAAGGCGGGCGATCCGGTCGAGGTGAAGGTTGCACCGTTCCCGTTCCAGCGCCATGGCATGCTGAAGGGCCGGCTGCGGTCGGTCTCGCGGCAAAGCTTTGTGCCGGGTACGGCGGAGCCGCTGGACGCGCTGCGCACGCCGATGGTGGCCGGCGCCTATGTGCATACGGCCCAGGTCGATCTTGAAAGCCTGACGCTGGAGCGCATGCCGCCGGGTGCTGTGCTGACGGCGGGCATGGTGGTGCAGGCCGAAATCAAGGTCGGCAGCCGGAGCCTGATGTCCTATTTCCTCTATCCCGTGCTGCGCGGACTGGACGAGTCCCTGCACGAACCCTGATCAGTCCGCCCGGATGGCGGCGCGTTCCAGCGTCGCCTCAAAACCGCGTGTGAATGTCTGCGTGTCGCCCAGGGTGGCCTGCCAGCGTTGGGGCGTCGTCCGGTCGCGGATGGCCCGGTAAAGGTCCGGCGTGTCGTGCAGTGCTACGGCCCGCTCGATATAATCATCATCGGCGGTGGTGATCAGTTCCGGCAGGTCCATGGCCCGCAGCAAGGCCCCGGCCATCCGGCTGGCGAAGGTTTCGCGTGATAGGGTCAGGATCGGCAGTCCGGCACGCAGCGCGTCGCTGGCCACCGTGCCGGCATTATAAGGTGTTGTATCCAGGAACAGGTCGGCCAGCGCCATGCGGGCGCGGTAACGGTCGGGCATGGCACGGGGGGAAAAGATCAGCCGGTCGGGATCGACCCCGTGCCGCACAGCCTGTGCCCGCAGATTGCCCACCACCCAGCGATTATCCTCCAGTAACCAAAGGACGCTGTCGCGCGTGCGGGCCAGGATGCGCATCCACAGGGTGAACATTGCTTCGGAAATCTTGTAGGAGCCGCAGAAGCAGCAAAAGACGAACCGGTCCTGCGGCAGGCCTTCATCCGCGCGGCTGATATCGGCCATCGGCACGGGCCGGCCATCATTGGCCTGATAAACGCCTGGCAGATAGAGCGGGCGGGGCCAATATTGATCCGCGATGGACGGCGGGACCGCATATTCATCGGTCAGAATGTAATCCAGCTCCGGGATCGGTATTGGCCCGATGAAGCCTAAATAGGTCATCTGTACCGGCGCCGGCTTCCAGCGCAGCACGTCCAGCCGTTCGCCCACGGTAAGACCGTTGAGGTCGATCAGGATATCGATCTCATCGGCTCGGATCTGCTGGGCGACTGTTTCATGGTCCTTGTCGCGGACAAGGCGGCAATGGTCCAGGGCCGCCAGCACGCGGGCGCGCATGTCGCTGCCATCATCCGGGCTGGAGCAATAGCCATAAATCTCGAACCGGTCACGGTCGTGCCGTTCCAGCAGTTCGGCTACCAGGAAGGTCATGGCATGGCGGCAGAAATCCGACGACATATAGCCGATGCGCAGCCGACGATGGGCATAGCCGGTGGCAGGTGCCAGGGAGTGCGTCACGGGCACCGGTCGGCGGTCCAGCCAGGATTGCACCGTCCGCCGCTGTTCGGCCACATTGTCGGCCAATGCCAGCGTGGCGAGCCCGCCGCACTGGTCGCGCAGCTGTTCAACCGTCAGGCCCGGAATGCCCGGCCCGAACAAGGGCCAGGCGCACATGTTCTGCCGGACGAAGGCCCAGTGCTGGACCACATAATGCTGGTCGGGTTTGGTCAGCAGGCTTCGGTAATAGGTCGCTTCCGCCTCATCCAGGCGGGACTGCTTTTCCAGCAGCCGGCCCCGCTGGTTCAGCAGCTTGGTTCGCGCTTCGTCATCTTGCAACGCAGCGTTGATTGTCGCCAGGGCCGTTTGCGTATCGCCCGCCGCCTCGCGGATGCCCGCGATATTAATGGCGGCCTGCCACAAGGTCGGCTGCAACAGAAGGGCGTTGGTGTAAGCGGTTGCCGCCGCACCGGGATCGCCCCGCGCGGCCAGTTCGACGCCCAGATTGAACCAGATCGCGGCGCTGCCTACACCGCCATTGCCGGGCGAAATCAGCCATTCATGCAGCATGTCAGCGGCCCAATGCCGGTTGGGCATGGGGTCTACCTGCGCCACGGCGGCCATCGCCTCAATCGCCGGCAAGCCCGACAAGAGATGCCGCCAGCGGCTGCGCGTTGCCGGATCAGCCGGGGATAGGCCGGGCGGCGCCCCCCGCAGATCGGCGATCAGCAGATCGACAGCGGAGGGCGCTGTCATGCCGGTTGCGTCCATAGCCTGGCATCGCGCGGAACCGGTGTCAGGGCGTGCCGCTTGGCCAGGGACTTGCGGTACCTATCCTCGTAATCCGGCAGGAAGCCGAATTCCTCGGCATCATGGTCCATGGCGCTGCCGATTTCCAGGTAAAGGTCCAGATTGGTCAGGTCGGGGACGGGCAGGGCGCCGGCCTCCCATTCCGCCCACATGCGGTCGAAGGCATCCTCCATCGCACGCGCGAAACCATTGGTGTTGAACAGAACGGACGTGTGGCGCAGGTCCAGAAGCTTCTGCCGGGCAGCGGCCAGGGCTGCCGGGTCACGTCCTAGCCGCACGGCCATTTCCACATAGGCTGCCGGGCTATCACACACGAATTCCGGCATGCCGGCAGCGGTCACCAGCGAGGCGCAGACACGGGATGCGAAGCCCCGGCCGGGCAGGGTCAGGACGGGCACGCCCATCCACAGCGCATCCGATGCCGTCGTGTGCGCGCCATAGGGGCTGCTGTCCAGGAACAGGTCGGCCAGAACATAGCGGGCCAGATGCTCGGCATTGGCGGCATAAGGGGCGAAGATCAGGCGGGCAGGGTCGATACCGGCCTTGGCCGCCTCTTCCCGCAGGCGGCTATCCCCCTCGTTTCCGCCGCGCAGCAGCCAGAGGACGGAACCGTCGACCTGCCGCAGGATCTCCAGCCAGCGGTCCAGATTGAAGCGGCTCATCTTCTGCTGGCCGTTGAAGCAGCAGAACACCACGCCCTGTTCCGGCAATCCATGCTGGGCGCGCGTCTGCGGTTCCGGCGAGATGACGCGATGGCGGTCATTTGGCTGATAGCAGGGGACCCGCTCCACCTTCTCGCTGTAATATTTTTCCGATCCGGGCGGAATGATCACCGGATCGGCGATGATGTAATGGTGATAGGGGCTGGCCATCGTGCCGGGATAGCCCAGCCAGTTGACGATGATCGGGGCGGGCCGGCGGCCCAGCATCCGTGTGCGGGCATCCCGCGTATTGCCATTAATATCAACCAGGATGTCGATCCCGCACTCCTCCACCAGAGCCGCGGCCGCCGCATCATCCAGGCTCGTGATATCGTGCCAGTGATCGACACTGCCCCGTATGCGCTGCATCACCACATCCTCAAGGCGCACGCCGCAATAAAATGCGGTCACCTCGACACGGGAGCGGTCATGCAGGCCGAACATTTCCGCCGTCAGATGGCCGATAGCATGGTTGCGCAGGTCGGACGACAGATAGCCGATACGCAGGCGTCCATCAGGCGCGCGTCGGCGATGGGCGAAATCGGCGCTGGTCTTGAACTCATCGGGCCAACCCACATCCAGCCGATTATGGGAGTAGGCATTGGCGAGGCTGAGTATCGGATCGTCGGTGAAATAGGCCAGCGTCAGGGGGGCCAGCGTGGCCATGATCTTTTCCGGCGTCACAGGGCCAAAAGATTGCAGTACCGGCCATTTGCATTGCCGCTGACGGACATTGGCCCAGTGCTGCATTTCCTCCCGCCGTCCTGGGGCCACATCGAGCGACAGGCGCAGCGCCGTCTCAGCCTCGGACATTTCCTGCCGGCTCATCCGCACGCGGGCCAGCTGCTTCAACGCGGTCAGCTTGTAATTGATGGTATCGGAGGAAACATTCGACAGGTTGGTGACGGCATGGCCCCAATACTGGAGGGCCATGTCGACCTGTCCCACCCGTTCCAGGGCGGATCCCAGCGATATGACGGCGGGCGTGAAATCCGGTCGTGCACGCACCGCCTCGTTGAAGGAATAGAGCGCGCCATTGCCGTCTTCGCCGCTCAATTGCAATGAGCCGAGATTGAACCAGGCCGCATGTATGGTCGGGTGCCCTTCATTGGCCGCCAGCCAGTCCTGATAAACACGGATGGCAGCTCCCTTGCCATGCTCCGCTTCGGTGGCGTGGGCGAGGGCGAACAGCTCGAAGATATCCATGGCTTGCAACGCGTCAGTTGACGGGACGGATGATCAGGCCAGGGACACGCCCAGTTGATCGGCGAAATAGGCGATGGTGCGCGTCAACCCTTCCTCCAGATGGATGGTCGGCTGCCAGTTCAGGAGGGTTTTGGCTTTGGTAATATCGGGGCAGCGCTGCAGGGGGTCGTCCTGCGGCAGGGGTTTCCAGACGAATTCCGATTTGGCGCCCGTCAGCCGCACCACATTCTCCGCCAGCTGACGGATCGTGTACTCCCCGGGATTGCCGATATTGATGGGGCCGGTCACATCGTCCGGCGCGGCCATCAGACGGATGAAGCCCTCGATCAGATCATCGACATAGCAGAAGGATCGGGTCTGGGTGCCTTCGCCATAGATGGTGATCGGATGGCCCTGCAGGGCCTGCACGATGAAGTTCGACACCACGCGCCCGTCATTGGGGTGCATGCGCGGGCCATAGGTGTTGAAGATGCGGGCCACGCGGATATTGACGCCATTCTGGCGATGATAGTCGAAGAACAGGGTTTCCGCGCAGCGCTTGCCCTCGTCATAGCAGGCGCGGGGCCCGATCGGGTTCACGTTGCCGCGATAATCCTCGGTCTGCGGGTGTACCGTCGGATCGCCATACACTTCCGACGTGCTGGCCTGGAAGATCTTGGCCTTGGTCCGCTTGGCCAGCCCCAGCATGTTGATGGCCCCATGGACGGACGTCTTCGTCGTCTGCACGGGATTGAACTGATAATGGATGGGCGATGCGGGACAGGCGAGATTGTAGATCTCGTCCACCTCCACAAAGAGCGGGAAGGTGACGTCGTGGCGCATCACCTCAAAATAGGGGTTGGGGATCAGGTGCCGGATATTTTCCCGCGAGCCCGTGAAGAAATTATCGACGCACAGCACCTCGTGCCCGTCATTCAGCAGTCTTTCGCACAGGTGTGAGCCCAGGAAACCGGCACCCCCAGCCACCAATACCCGCTTGCGTGCGCGTTTCATGCTTATCCTTCTTGGGCGTTCTCGAAGGCCGCGCCGAATGGCGGGTCTTTCATGATCAACATGCTTAATCTATAACCCAGCGCAGGGGGGGCATGCCAAGGAGAAGCGTGTCTCTTCCTGTTTCTGCCGTTCGAAAGCCTGGTGGTACCGCCGCCTGACCATCCCAGAGGATGTTGCCTTGGCCATCGCCCTTCGTCATTGCATCGCGCTGACCGGTCTTCTGGCATTGGCGGCCTGCGGCAGTCCGCCACCGGTTGTGCAAACCCCGGCGGCACCCGTGCGGCCTGCGGACCCGGAACTGGTCTTCTGGGAGAGCGTGCGGGATTCCAAGGATCCTGCCGAATATTATGCCTATCTCCACGCCTATCCGGCGGGCCGCTTCTCCGCCCTGGCGCGACTCCGGATCGAGGCGCTGACCCCGAAGGTGCAGAAGGAAGCCGCATCACCGCCCAAGGCCAAGCAGCCGGCCATATCTAACCGGTTGCCGGCCCCGCCGCCCAGCCATCAGCAGGGCGAAACCACCATCGCCGAAGCCCCGGCGCCGCCCGTCAACTGGGCCAAGATCGATGATCTGTCGGGCCGGGCCGGGCCGTTGCTGCGCAGCCAGATCATGGATTGCTGGGAACCGCCGCCGCTGCCGCGCGGGGCCGGCAGTTTCCGTGCTGAAATCGGCATCTATTTCGACCCCGCGAACGGCAAGGTGCGGGGGGCGGCCTTCCTTGGGGGCAATCGGGAGATGACCGACGACGTGTTCTCCCGTTTCGTCAACAGCGCCGTCGCCGCCCCCATGGCACCGGCCTGCCGGTCGCTTGACCTGCGCCAGGCCGGGGGCGGTGCCGACGCTGCCGGCCTGGTCCTGCTGTTTGCATTGGACAGTCCGCCGTAAGGTCGTCAAGCCATTGAAACTTCCTCCCCCGTTTCCTGTCGGGCACTGTTGATACGGGCTAAATCCTTAAGCCGTGCCTGTTTCCACTCCGGGTCAAGATAGCGTTTCTCCCGCCGCGCCTCACGACATGCATCTATGGCAAGTTCCCTTGGGTCTGCGCCTGCCGGTGGGCGCAAGTCCATAGGCACCCGCTCCAAAAGCGTTGCTTGAGCCTTTACATCCATCGCCGGCGCTGTCTCCAGCCAACTTTCCGCATCCCGGAAATGATTATGAAGTGCGAGAGCAGTCATGTATGGGCAGGCGGATAGAAGCTTAGGTTCTGATACTTTGTTGAGTACAATCATTGGCAGCAGGGGGGCCAGGCTGGGGGCCGCCAGATTGGCGTAGATTTCTGCCTTCCAATAAAGCTTCGCGATATCGCAGAAATGAGAAATATTCCGAATGGCTTCCAGCCCACTTTCGGTCATGGGTATTATCTCAACTTTTGGCTTTGTGATGTTCACTGTGTCATTTGCAACGTCGACATACAGACTTCCAATCTGAGTGGCGTTCTGGAAATAGCGCTCCCGCAATGCGCCCCAAACGGGTCTGATCAAGCCGCCTTGACGGCGGAACGCATGCAAGGCCCGTTCAGCGCGGGTGGTGGGTGCTGCTATCCGTTTCAGGAGGTGCTGACGGACGGCTGTGGTAATTTCCTCACATCGCCCTACAGGATATGGGATATTTTTGTTAAACGGATACTGTCTTGCCAAGCCAGGGTCCAATTCCCGGCGTAAACCCATTAACATATCTTGCATATCGGTTAATACGGGAACAATAAATCTCTTGGTAAGTGCATTCTGTTTTCTGTCAGTGGGAACCGGCTGGTGGTTCAAGTAGCCTGATATGATGCTGTTCATGACGTTTCTTGTGGTTCTGCATTGTATGGTTTCTACATATTATACATCTGTGTTTCGAAGCGTATCCACCTTTGCCATGTTCCATCCGCATAGGCCGTGCGTTGATGCCGCATGGATATGCCTACCTCATAGTTTGCGAATGCGAACGCTTCGCAATATAGTCCCTGCCGGACGGGATCGGTGATGTCGGGCAAACTGCTGACATCATAAGCGAATAAGAAGCATTTGCGTCCTTGTAGGGCGCACCAGAAAGGTTTGAAAGAGATGGACGAGAAGATGAATTCCCAGGTGGCGCGCGGCCGTATGGCCCTGATGGCGGCCCTGTCCGTTGGTGTGGCGGCCTCTGCCGCCCCGGCGCTGGCCCAGCAGGCGACGGCGCCCGCTGCCAAGGAAGGCGAGAAGACGACCGTCGTGCTGCCGACCCTGGGGGTGGAAGGCCAGGCGGCGGCACCCGCCAACAAGCCGGAAGTGGTCGCGTCCCCGAAATATACCGCCCCGCTGCGTGAGACGCCGCAGACCATCACCGTTATCCCCAGCACGGTGATCAAGGAACAGAACCTGTTAAGCCTGCGCGATGTGCTGACCAACGTTCCGGGTATCACCTTCGGTGCGGGTGAGGGCGGTGCTGGCGGTGCCGACAGCATCACGCTTCGTGGCTACAGCGCCAACAGTGACATCACCGTCGATGGCGTACGCGACAGCGGCGCCTATGTCCGTTCCGACAGTTTCAACCTGGAACAAGTCGAAGTCACGAACGGGGCCAATTCCGTCTATTCTGGCTCCGGCGCTGTGGGCGGCTCCATCAATCTGGTCTCCAAGACGGCCAAGGATGACAGCTTCACCCAGGCCAGCGCTGGTATCGGCACCGACAATTATTACCGCGCCACCGTTGATGCGAATCAGATGCTGGACGACAACACGGCACTGCGCATCAATGGCATGTGGCACCGCAACGACGTGCCGGGCCGCGATGTGGAAGAGTTCAAGCGCTGGGGCTTTGCACCGTCACTGACGCTGGGGCTGCGCAGCGATACCCAGGTGTCTTTCAGCTATTTCCACCAGGAAGATAACAATATCCCGCAATATGGCGTGCCCTACGCCCTGAACGCTTTTTCCAATGGCATTCTGCCGGGTGCGGACGGCGAGGCCTATTACGGCTATCGCAACATCGACACCCAGGAAAGCACGGTCAATACCGCCACGGTGAAGATCGATCACCGTTTCAACGACAGTCTGTCGGTCAGCAACCTGTCCCGCTGGCAGAAGGTAGATGCATTCGTCACCACCTCTTACCTGCAGGGCACCTGGTGTCTGTCCAGCGGCATCAACGCCTATACGGGTGCGGCCTGTACCACGCCCGGCCTGTTCACGCCGAACACTAACCGCGGCATCACCCGCGATGCCAGCACCACCATGCTGTATAACCAGACCGACCTGAAGGCGACGGTCGTGACGGGCGGCATCACCCACGATCTGGTGCTGGGCGCCTCGATCTCATCGGAGAGCTTTGACCAGAAGTCGGGCAACCGCCTGCGCAATGCCAATGGCACCGTGCCCACGGCCAGCTTCACGCCCATCACCATAGCCAACCCGGAGAATGTCTGGAGCGGCCCGGTGAATTTCACCGTCACTGCCGACGCCGACAATGAGGTGGAGAATCAGGCCGTCTATCTGTTCGACCGTGTGCAGTTGGGCGAGCAGTTCGAGCTGAATGGCGGCGTCCGCTGGGAGCATAACAAGGGCAGCGCCCAGACCACCAGCTTCGCCTATGCCGCCACGGGCGTGACGACCACAGCAGCCCCCGCCGCCCGTAACGAGGACAATCTGTTCTCCTGGCGTGTTGGGGCCGTGTACAAGCCGGCGTCCAACGGCAGCGTCTATGTCGCCATGGGTAACTCCAAGACCCCGTCGCAAAGCACGGTGACCGGCGCCTGTACCGCCACGGGCACCAGCACCACCTGCAATGTCGATCCAGAAACGGCCAAGAATTACGAGATCGGCACGAAGTGGGATGTGCTGGATGGGCGCCTGGGTCTGACCGCTGCTTTGTTCCGCAACGAACGCACCAATTACCGCGTGGCCTCCAACGATCCGGGCATCCCGGACCAGCAGTTGGACGGCAAGTCGCGTGTCAACGGCGTGGCGCTGGGTGTCGCAGGCACGGTGATGGAGGGCTGGAACGTCTTTGCCAATTACAGCTATCTCGACACCAAGGTTTTGCAGGGCGTTTCCGATTTCTGTCTGGCCAATCCGACCGTTGCGGCTTGTGCGACCGCTCTGGTCGGGACTAATGGCCGCGCCGGCGCACCGCTGACGGCCACGCCCAAGAATGCCTTCAGCCTTTGGACCACCTATGATCTGCCGGTCGGCGTACAACTGGGTTATGGCGCGACCTTCACTGGCAAGATGTATCCCAACAATGCCAACGCCATCATGCGCACGGCGCCGGGCTATTGGGTTCACCGCGCCTCGGCCAGCTACTTCGTCAATGATCAGGTCGAACTGCGCCTGAACGTCAACAACCTGTTCGACAAGACCTATTACACCCGTATCCGCAATGTTGCGGCCAGCGGCTGGGCTACGCCGGGCGAGGCGCGCAACGCCATGCTGACGGTGAATTACAGCTTCTGATCCACCCGTCCCGTGGGATTGGAGGCTGTGGCGGCGGTCACGTGAAGTGGCCGCCGCCTTTTTCATGGTTGCTTTGATGCAAATCAGAGTGGATCGCATTTGCGGATGCTATAGGCTGCGTCTCACGGTATTCAGGCAGGACCCTTTATCATGATGATCAGCATTCCCGACGTTTTGACCCCGGAGCAGGTGCGGCAGTGCCGCGCGGCCCTGGATGCCGCTGACTGGGTCGATGGCAAGATCACGGCGGGGTTCCAGTCTGGCAAGGTCAAGGAGAACAGCCAGCTACCGGAAGGCCACCCGGTGGCGCAGCAGCTGGGGCAGGTGATCCTGGATGCCTTGTCAAAGAGCCTGCTGTTCATGTCGGCGGCCCTGCCGGCGCGAGTGTTCCCGCCCTTGTTCAATCGCTATGCCGGGGGACAGCATTTCGGCCCCCATGTCGATAATGCCATCCGACAGGTCCCGTTCGGCGGTCCGCGCATCCGCACCGACCTGTCGTGCACCCTATTTTTCAGCGACCCGGATGAATATGAGGGCGGGGAACTGGTGGTAGAGGACCTGTATGGTCATCACGCCGTCAAACTGCCGGCGGGGCATATGGTGCTGTATCCCAGTTCCAGTCTGCACCATGTGCGGCCTGTGACGGCGGGGGCGCGTGTCGCCTCCTTCTTCTGGCTGCAAAGCATGGTGCGCGATGATGGCGAGCGCCGGACCCTGTTCGACATGGACATGGCCATCCTGGCGCTGAACAAGGATATGCCCGACCATCCGGGCATCCTGTCGCTGACCAACACCTATCACAATCTGCTGCGCCGCTGGGCGGAGGTGTGATCAAACCACCTCCGCCAACCAGGCCGAGAACGCCCTCAGTGCGGGGCCGGGCAGGCGGGATTTGGGCCAAGTCAGCCAGTAGCGGCCCGTGGTGATGGTGGGGGTGAAGGGCTGGATCAGACGGCCCGCCGCGATCTCCTTCGCAAACATCATCACCGGCGCGATGGCCACACCATGGCCCTGCATCGCCGCCTCCACCATGATCCAGGAACTGTCGAAAACGGGGCCGCGTAGCGGCGGGCAGGTGGCGTCGGCGGCGGCAAACCAGTTGGGCCATTCATCCGACCGGTATGACCGCAGCAGCCGTTCCCCCGCCAAATCGGCGGGACCTTGCAGGCGGGCCGCGATGGCGGGGATGCAGAGGGGCGACATCGGCGCCGTGAACAGGGCCTGAGCTTCCATCCCGTGCCAGGCGCCGTCACCGAAACGGATGGCAGCGTCCAGCCCCTCGGCTTGGATATCGACGCGGTTATTGTTGGTGGACAGGCGCAGATCAATGAAGGGATGGTCGGCCAGGAACCCATCGATGCGCGGAAGCAGCCAGCCCGCCGCAAAGGTGCCGACCACGCCCACCGAAAGCAATTCCGTGACGGGTCCACCATCAAACCGGTGCAGCAGGCGGGCAATCTGATCAAAACTGTCGCGTACGCCGGGCAGCAGGGCCATGCCCTCATCCGTCAGGACCAGACCGCGCGGCAGGCGGCGGAACAGGGTGGCGCCCAGCCGGGCTTCCAGCCCTTTCACCTGATGGCTGACAGCGGCCTGCGTCACGCACAGCTCAATGGCGGCCTTGGTGAAGGATAGGTGCCGGGCCGACGCCTCAAAGGCGCGCAACGCGTTCAGGGGCAGGTGCGGGCGGGTCATGCATGGCCTAGTTTTTCTAATGCTTCATCCGATTTATCACAGTTTGTCGGAGTCTGACAGCACCGCTACCTTGTCCGCACAACAAGGGAGACAGAGATGCTGACGCGACGCCAACTTATTGGAAATACGGTATTCTTTGGCGCATTGGCTGCCGCCTCGCTAAAAGGGCTGGCGCCGATGCCAGCCGGTGCCGCCCCCATGGATGGCATGAGGGAAGCTATGGCTGCGCTGGAGCGGGCGCGGGGTGGGCGGCTGGGCGTGGCCCTGCTGGACACCAAGACGGGAGCCGCCATGAACTGGCGCGGTGATGAACGGTTTGCCATGTGCAGCACGTTCAAGTTCTTGCTGGCCGGCTACATTCTGTCGCGTGTCGATGCGGGGCAGGAGCGGCTGGACCGGATGGTGACGTTCGGCAAGCATGAACTGGTGACGTGGTCGCCCCTGACCGAACCGCATGTGGACAAGGGGATGAGCATCAACGACCTGTGCCAGGCCATCATGATCCAATCCGACAATACGGGTGCCAATGTCCTGATGCGCGAAAGCGGCGGGCCGACTGCGCTGACGGCCTTTCTGCGCGCGGCGGGGGATGGCGTGACGCGGGTGGATCGGATCGAGCCGGCGATGAATGTCGTGGGGCCGGACGATGTGCGGGACACGACCACACCGGTTTCCATGTTGGGTCTGATGCGGTCGCTGCTGCTGGGTGAGGTGCTGACCCCGGCGTCGCGTCAGCGCCTGACCGACTGGATGATCGATAACCGTACTGGCAAGGAACGGCTGCGTGCCGGTCTGCCGGCGGGATGGCGCATCGGGGACAAGACCGGCACCTATGACGCCTTCAACAATGACATCGCCATCCTGTGGCCGCCCGCCGGTGGGCCGCTGCTGCTGACCAGCTATTACGCCAATCCCACGGCGGACAAGGCCGTCCGCAATATCGTCCATGCCGAGGTGGCGGCCATCGTGGCCAAGGCCTATGGCACGGTCTGATCGACTGACAAGGCAGAGGAAATCGGTTACCTAATGGGGACTAAGGATAAGCGGGTGGGGAGGGAGCGGGTTGGCCATCGGGCGGCGGCAATTCCTGGCGGCGGCCATGCTGGCGGTGCCGGCGGTGCGGGCGCAGGAAGGGGTGCATCTGCGCATGTCCTGGTGGGGCGGCAATGATGTCCACCGCGCCCAGCTGCGCGCCCTGGAGGCGTTCGAGGCCCGCTATCCCGGCATCAAGGTAACGGCGGAATATACGGGCTGGGTCGGTCACCTGGAACGGCTGACCACCCAGATCGCCGGCGGCACCGCCCCCGACGTGATGATGGTCAACTGGAACTGGCTGAAGCTGTTCTCTCGCGATGGGGAAGGGTTCCTGGACCTGGCCCAGGTGGCCGATATCATCGACCTCAGCCAGTTTGACCAGGATGCCATCACCATGTCGTCGGTGCGCGGGCGGCTGAACGGCCTGCCGCCCAACATGACAGCGCGGCTGTTCTGGTTCAACAAGACCACCTTCACCAAGGCGGGCCTGCCCATCCCCGACAGTTGGGAGGCGCTGCTGGCCGCAGGGCCCTTGTTCCGTGACCGGCTGGGTCCTGACTATTACCCGCTGGACATGAATTTTCAGGATACGGTGGCCCTGCTCTATAGCTGGATAAGCCAGAAAACCCAGTTGCCCTTCATTGATGAGGAGGCAAGGCGCCTGACCGCAGACCGCGACCTGCTGGTAGCGGCGGCAAAACTCTATCAGCGTCTGGTGGATCAGCATGTGGTGCCCACGGCCCGCGAACGGGCCAGCTTCGGGCATGTGCAGTTACAGGAGACGCGGCCCTGGATCACGGGCCGCTATGCCGGCATCTATCAATGGACCAGTTCGGTCGGCAAATATGTAGAGACGCTGGAGCCGGGCCAGAAGATGGTCCTGGCCCCCTATCCCATGCTGGAAGGGGCCGCCGATCCGGGCCTGCTTTATAAACCCGCCATGATGTATGCCATCAACCGGCACACGCAGCACCCGCGCGAGGCGGCCCTGCTGCTGCAATTCCTGCTGAACGATCCGGAAGGCGTGCGCATCCTGGGGGCGCGGCGCGGGGTGCCGGCCAGTGCGGCGGCCCGCCGTACGCTGGAGGATGACGGACAATTGACGGGTCTGGCTCTGGAAGGGCAGCGGCAGATCGAAAGCCTGCCGCGCGGCATCGTCCTGTCGGGCTATTATGAGCATGCCCGCGTGCGCGACGGCTTCAACGACATATTGGAGAAACTGGGCTATGGCATGCTGACTCCGGAAGAGGCCGGGCACGCCATGGAGCGGGAGATCAACGGCATCCTGAAACGGGTGATAAGGTAGCAACGGGAATGATGACACCGGTTTCCGGTTCGATTAAGCTGAACGATCATTCAACGCCCTCCCGCCTGCGGTGCCTGCCCCATCATGCATGATTTCCGCCGTTTCGGACCGCAGGTCCTGCCCTTCCTGCGCCATTACCTGGGGGGCTGGGATTTCTTCAAGCCGACCTGGAATTATGAGGATGGCTGTATCTTCAAGGGCTGCCTGGACCTGGCCGACGCCACGGGCCGGTCGGAATTTTCCGACTTCGTCCATGACAAGGTGGGCGCACGGGTCGACGAGGAAGGCGTGATCGCGGGCTTTGATCCCGCCGAATATAATATCGACAATGTGAAGCCCGCGAAGGTCTTCTTCCCGCTTTATGACCGCACGGGCGAGGAACGGTTCCGCCGCGCGATTGAAACGCAGATTGATCAGCTGCGCACCCATCCGCGTACCAAGTCCGGCAATTACTGGCACAAGCAGATCTATCCCTGGCAGGTCTGGCTGGACGGGCTGTACATGGCGCAGCCGCTGGTGACCGCACAGGCGGTGGCGACCGGTGACCGCGATGCCTGGGAGGATGTGGTCCACCAGTTCATCCAGGTTCGTGACCATATGCGCGATCCTCGCACCGGGCTTTACTACCATGGCTGGGACGAAAGCCGGCAGGAGCGCTGGGCCGATCCTGAGACGGGCCTGTCGGCCTGTTTCTGGGGCCGGGCCATGGGCTGGTTCATGATGGCCATGATCGATTGCATCGAACTGGCCGCCCCGTTCGATGGGCCAGGCCGGGCCGCCCTGATCGCCATGTTCCAAGATGCGGCCATCGCCCTGATGGCGGTGCGCAGCGCGCGGGGCCTTTGGTGGCAGGTGCTGGACCGGGGCGGGGACGAGGGCAATTATGAGGAAATCTCAGCCAGCCTCATGATCGCCTACTCCCTGATGGCGGGATGCCGTCTGGGCCTGCTGCCGCCCGATCACGGGCGGGCGGGGGAGGCGGCGTTGCGCACCATCATCCGCGACTTCCTGACCGAAACCGAACTGGGCGGCATCTGCGGTGTCGCGGGCCTGGGCAATGATCCCTACCGTGACGGCAGCTACGCGTATTACCTGTCAGAGCCGGTGGTCCCCAACGACCCCAAGGGCGTCGGCGCGCTGATGATGGCGCTTGCCGAGGCGATGCGGCGATAGGGCGGGAAAGCCGCGCCCGGCAAAAAATCCCGCCGATCCGGCACATCACCCCTCGTAATCGGGGTTGTCATACATATCTGTAGCGAGGTCCGGGAGCTTTCCTGTCCTCGGGGCCTGTCGGACCTGTCCGGCGGCCCTGGTGCAGGGCGGCTTTCTGATCGCGTTATGATACCGGTTACCTTCGTCAATAAACAAAAATTGGTGGCGGGGATGGCAGCACTTCGTGCCCCGTCATCTGGATCGGGTGCATGACATGACAGATTTTATGACGCGCCGCGCCGTCCTTGGCTGGGCGGGCGGCATGGGCGCACTTGGCCTGTTATCAGGCTGTGAGCGTCGGGGCGGGCGTATGCTGACATCCAGCGATACGCACCCGTCTGATTATCCCACAGTGCAGGCCGTCAATGAGATGGGGCGGCTTTTGTCGGAACGGACAGACGGACGCCTTGGCATCCATGTCTATGCCGGTGGGCAATTGGGGGCTGAGCGGGACACGCTTGAGATCACCACCTTTGGCGGTCTGGACATGAACCGGGTCAATCTGGCCCCCCTGACCGCCATTGAGCCGATGACGGTGATCCCGTCATTGCCCTTCCTGTTCCGGTCCACGGCCCATATGCGGGCCGCGTTGGATGGGGCGGTGGGGCAGGCCGTGCTGGACAGCCTGCGCCCCCATGGCATGGTGGGTCTCTGTTTCTATGACAGCGGCGAACGCAGCTTTTACAATACCAAGCGGCCCATTCAGGCCCCGGACGACCTGAAAGGTCTGAAGATCCGGGTGCAGAATTCCGACCTGTTCGTGGCCATGATCAAGGCGCTGGGGGCCGACGCCACGCCCATGGATGCAGGCGAGGTCTATCAGGCCCTGGTGCAGGGCGTGATCGACGGGGCGGAGAATAACCAGCCCTCTTACTTCACGGGCCGGCATTTCGAAGCCGCCCCTTTCTACAGCCTGACCCGGCATGTCATGGCACCAGAGATCCTGGTCATGTCCATGGCACGGTGGGAGAAGCTGTCAGCCGCCGACCGGGAACTGGTGCAAGAGACGGCGCGGCAGTCGGTGCCCTTCATGCGCACGCTGTGGGACGCCCGCGTCACGGAGGCCACCGAAAAGCTGCTGGCCGGTGGCGTGAAGGTCAATGATGTGGCCGATATCGCCGCCTTTTCCACCCTGATGCGACCGGTCTGGGACCGGTTCGTCACGACGCCCGAACAGAAGCGTCTGGTCGCCGCGATCGAGGCGATGGATGACGGGGCCGGCACAGGGGAGGGCGCACCATGAACCATCTGGCAGATCTTACCCGCCTGGCATCCAACCTGCTGATCGGGCTGGCGGGGCTGGGGCTGGTCGCGATGACGGCCATCGTGTCCTGGCAGGTCTTTGGCCGTTTCATCCTGAATTCCAGCCCGTCCTGGTCCGAACAGGCGGCCCTGACCCTGATGATCTGGTTCGTCACCCTGGCAGCAGCCGTGGGCGTGCGGGAAGGGTTTCATATCCGCATCACAGCGGTAGAGGATGCCGTGTCGCCCGGCATACGCAAAGCCATGCAGGTGCTGGCCGAGCTGGTGGTGGGTGGCATCGGGGCGGCCATGCTGTTCTGGGGCGGTGATCTGGTCATCCGCACCTGGGGGCATGTCATCCCGTCCCTGGGCCTGTCGCGCGGCTTTGCCTATCTGGGCATCCCGCTGGCGGGCGGGCTGATCGTGCTGTTCACGCTGGAACGCATTCTGAAGACATTGGCGGGGCCGGCGGCGGCGGAAAAGGATGTGGTGTGATGGAAATCGCAGTTTTGGGCATTGCCCTGGTCGTCCTTCTGATGCTGGGCGTGCCGGTGGCCTTCGCGCTTCTGGGGGCGTCCATCGCCTGTTTCATGGCGCTGGATATCCCGCTGGTGGTGGTGTTTCAGCGCATGGCATCGGGGATCAGTGTCTTTTCCCTGATGGCCATTCCGTTCTTCATCTTTGCCGGCGATCTGATGTACCGGTCGGGCATCGCCGAACGGCTGGTGCAGGTGGCGGGCGCGGTGTTCGCACCGGCGCGCGGCGGGCTGGGTCTGGTCAATGTCGGCGCCTCCACTCTGTTCGGGGCCGTGTCGGGGTCGGCCATCGCCAGCGCAAGTGCCATGGGTTCCACCCTGATCCCGTTGATGCGGGAACGGGGTTATGACGGTGATTATGCCGTGAATGTCACCGTCACGGCGGCCATTGTCGGTCTGCTGATCCCGCCCTCGCACAATATGATCATCTATTCCGCGGCCAGCGGCATCGGCGTGTCGATCAGCGACCTGTTCCTGGCCGGTGTCGTTCCCGGTCTGCTGTCGGCGGCGTTGCTGGGGCTGACGGCCTGGATGGTGGCGCGGCGGCGGAATTACCCGACGGGGACATTTCCGGGCTGGTCCGCCCTGTTCAAGGCACTGCTCTATGCAATGCCGGGGATCATGACGGCGGTCATCATCATGGGCGGCATCCTGTCGGGCATCTTCACCCCCACCGAGTCTTCCGCCATCGCGGTGGTCTACACGATGCTTGTCGGTGCCCTGGTCTATCGCAGCCTGGGCCTGTCCAAGTTCCTGGAGACGGTGACGCAGTCGGTGCGTGTCACGGCTATGGTCCTGATGATCATCGGGGCGGCCACGGCGTTTGGTTATGCGCTGGCCATCATGGAGGCACCGGCGCAGCTGGCCGGTCTGATCACGGCGCTGACCGATAACCCGATCCTGGTGCTGCTGATCATCAATGTCGCGCTGCTGCTACTGGGCACCTTCATGGACATGTCGCCCCTGATCGTCATTACCACGCCCATCCTGCTGCCAGTGGCCATGCAGGTGGGGGTCGATCCCGTGCATTTCGGGATCATCATGATGCTGAACCTGGGGATCGGGCTGGTCACACCGCCGGTGGGGTCGGTACTTTTTGTCGGCGCGGCGGTCGGCAAGATCCGCATTGAACAGGCGGTGAAGACCATCTTCCCGTTCTACATCGCCTTGTTGGTGGCGCTGATCCTGGTCACCTATGTGCCGGCTTTGTCGCTGGCCCTGCCGAACATGGTGAAATAGACCGAATGAAAAAGGCCGGCACCCATTAGAGGTGCCGGCCATTCACGCGACACGGAAAGATGAAAGATCAATCCTTAATCTGTGCCGGTTCCATGCGCGGGGACAGCAGGTGTACGACCAGGAGCGCCAGCAGATAGGCCGTGGCGGCGACCACGAAGATCGGCGTGTAGGTACCCAGCTTGTCCAGCACATAGCCCGCATATTTGGCCATGACCATGCCGCCAATGGCACCCAGCATGCCGCCGATACCGACCACCGACCCCACCGCCGAACGTGGGAACACGTCGGACGGCAGAGTGTAGAGGTTGGCGGAGAAGCCCTGATGCGCCGCCGTGGCCAGACCGATGATCAGGACCGCGACCCACAGCTGATCAGCAAAGGCGGCAAAAGCCACTGGCGTGGCGCAGAGCGCGCAGATCAGCATGGTCAGCTTGCGCGCCCGGTTCACGGTGGCGCCGCGATGGATCAGCTTGGAGGACAGCCAGCCGCCGGCCACCGAACCAACGTCCGACAGCAGGTAGATCACGACCAGCGGCGGACCAAAGCTTTTCAGGTCAAGCCCATGCCGCTTGCCCAGGAAATCGGGCAGCCAGAACAGGAACATCCACCAGATCGGATCGATCAGGAACTTGCCCATGGCATAGGCCCAGGTCTCCTTGACCCGCAGCAGACGCAGCCAGCCGATCTTTTCCGTCGTGTCGGGCGGATCGCTTTCAATATGCGCCAGTTCGACCGGGCTGAGCATCTTGCTCTCGCGCGGGCGGCGATAGACGATGATCCAGAGCGGCAGCCACAGCAGGCTGGCCACACCGGTGATGATGAAGGCCATCTGCCAGCCATAGGTCAGCGCCAGAAAGGGCACGACCAGGGGCGTGACAATCGCGCCGATATTGCTGCCTGCATTGAACAGGCCTGTGGCATAGGCGCGTTCCTTGCGCGGGAACCATTCGGCCACAGCCTTGATGCTGCCAGGAAAGGCACCGCCTTCGCCCACGCCCAGGATCGCGCGGGCGATCATGAACCCGACCAACGAGCGGGCCGCCGAATGGCACATATGGCCAAGCGTCCAGATGGTAAAGGCCAGGGCATAACCCCAGCGCACCCCGATCTTGTCCATTACCCGGCCAAAGGCCACGTAGGACACGGCATAGGCTGCCTGGAAACACAGCACGATGTCGGCATAGTCGGTTTCCGACCAGCCAAATTCCTTGGAAAGATCGGATTTCAGGAACCCGAGCATGCCACGGTCGACATAGTTGATGACCATGGCGGTGAACAGCAAAGCCACCACGATCCAGCGGACCATGCCGACCTTGACGCCGCTATTCTCGGTCGTTTCACTTCCCATCGTTTTCCCCTGGGTCTTGCAGGATATAGCCAAGCCGTCTGACGCAGCCCTTGTCTGGCAGCAGACCCTAGTGGAAACCGGTGTCAATTGCAACGACACCGGTTGCGGAAAGTGTTGGAGCGATAATCGTTTCAAATGAAACTATATGTTCTTGCCCCCGATGCGTCTACGACATAGAAAGCGTGCATAAACGACAGACCTCAGGGGTCATAATGAAAGACAGCGGGGATCATCGCAGCGGCTTGCTACCGGCCTTAGGCCCGGTGCAGCTGGTGCTTCTGGGGGTCGGTTGCATCATCGGCGCCGGCATTTTCGTGATCACGGGTTCGGCCGCAGCGGACTATGCGGGCCCGGCCGTGTCGCTTTCCTTCCTTCTGGCGGCCTTTGCCTGCGCCTGCGCGGGCCTGTGCTATTCGGAACTGGCGGCGACATCGAAGGAATCGGGCGGTGCCTACAGCTACACGCGCGATGCGCTGGGTCCGCGCATCGGCTGGCTGGTCGGGTGGAACCTGATCATGGAATATCTGGTGGCGGCCAGTTTTGTGGCCGTCGGCTGGTCGGGCTATCTCTCGGCGCTCTGCGACAGTGTCGGCCTGTCCTTGCCCAAGGCCTTCACCAGCGCGCCGTTCAAGCTGGCCAATGGCCATCTGGAGGCCACGGGCGCCATCATCAACCTGCCGGCGGCCCTGATCATCGGGCTTGCCACGCTGTGCGCCGTGATCGGCGTCAAGCGGTCGTCGGCGGCCAATATGGTTGTGGTGCTGATCAAGGTCACCGTCATCCTGGTGGTGATCGCGGTTGGTGCCTTCCATGTGAACCCGGCGCTGTGGACCCCGTTCATCCCCGAAAATACCGGCACCTTCGGCCAGTATGGCATCAGCGGCGTCATGAAGGCGGCGGGTGTGGTCTTCATCGCCTATATCGGTTTCGATGCCGTCGCGACCACGGCGCTGGAAGCGCGCAAGCCGCAGCGGGATGTGCCCATCGGAATCCTGGGCTCGCTGGCTGTTTGTACCGTCCTGTATATCGCCATGTCGCTGGTCCTGACCGGCACCGTGCCTTATACGCAGCTGTCGGTGCCATCGCCGGTGGCGCTGGCCGTGGCGAATATGGGTGAGGGCGTGTCCTGGATTCTGCCGCTGGTGTCGCTGGGCGCCATCGCGGGTCTGACCTCCGTCATCCTGGTGCTGCTGGTGGCGCAGCCGCGCGTGTTCTTTGCCATGGCGCAGCATCGCATCCTGCCGTCGCTGTTTGCCAAGGTACACCCCACCTACCGCACCCCGCATGTCAGCACGATCATTACGGGCGGCATCGCGGCGGCGCTGGCGGCCCTGTTCCCCATCGATTTCCTGGCGGAACTGGTGTCGTCAGGCACCTTGCTGGCCTTCATGATGGTGTCGGTCAGCGTCATCGTCCTGCGCCGTACCCGGCCCGATGCACCGCGTCCCTTCCGGGTCCCTCTGGTCCCGCTGATCCCGATCGTGTCGATCCTGGTCTGCGGCTACCTGATCTCGGTGCTGGGCGAACATGCCTATCTGCGCCTGGGTATCTGGCTGGCCATTGGCCTGGTCATCTACGAACTGCGCAAGAAGCACGCGGCGGGGTTGGCGTAAGCGCCAGCCCGCTGAATGGACATAAAAAAAGGCGGGCCTCGTGCCCGCCTTTTTTGTGGCTGCCGGGTTTTACCAGGCGGGGACCACGGCGCCTTTGAAGGTGGTTTCGATGAAGGATTTCACAGGCGCGGAATTATAGACGGCCACCAGCTTCTTCACCCAGGGCTTATCCTTGTCGGCGGCGCGCACGACGATGACATTGGCATAGGGGCCGTTGGCGGGTTCGCGCGCGATGGCGTCCTTGACGGGGTCCAGACCGGCCTCCAGCGCATAATTGCCGTTGATGGCGGCGGCATCGACATCGCCCAGGCTGCGCGGCAGCTGGGCCGCATCCAGTTCCACGATCTTCAGGTTCTTCGGATTCTGGGTGATGTCCAGCACCGTGGCCTTCAGCCCCGCCTTGGGATCGACGCCGATCAGGCCCTCATGGCTGAGTAGCAGCAGGGCGCGGCCACCATTGGTGGGGTCGTTGGGGATGGCGACCTTGGCCCCCTTGGGCAGGGCGTCCAGGGACTTTGCCTTGGCCGCAAAGATGCCCAGCGGGAAGGTCACGCTTTGGCCCACACTGACCAGCTTGAAGCCCCGGTCGGTGATCTGATTGTCCAGATAAGGCTGATGCTGGAAGCTGTTGGCGTCCAGGTCGCCGCTGTCCAGGGCGGCGTTGGGCACGACATAGTCGCTGAATTCCAGCACTTCCAGGTCCAGACCCTGGGCCTTCGCCTCCTTCTTCACCACCTCCATGATCTGGGCATGGGGGCCGGGGGTCACACCGATCCGGACCTTCTCTGCCTGGGCAGGCAGGGCAGTGGCCAGCAGGGCGGCGGTAACGGCCAGCAGGGCGGAAATGCGCATGGTTTCAGGCCTTCACATTCTCAAGGGTTGCGTTTGTCCAGGCGGCGGGCCAGCGCCTCGCCACCCGATTGCAGGACCTGCACGACGACGATCAGGATCAGCACCACCGCCAGCATCATTTCCGGCATGAAGCGCTGATAGCCATAGCGGATGCCCAGATCGCCCAGGCCACCGCCACCAACCGCGCCGACCATGGCGGAATAGCCCACCAGATTGACGGCGGCCAGCGTCAGGCCGCGCACGATGCCGGCCCGCGCCTCGGGCAGCAGGATCTTGGTCACCACCTGACCCGGCTTCGCCCCCATGGCGCGGGCGGCATCCAGCAGGCCGTGATCCACCTCCCGCACCGCCCCTTCCACGACACGCGCAATGAAGGGGATGGCGGCCAGGGTCAGGGGCACCGTCGCCGCCGCCGTACCGATGGAGGTGCCGGTCAGCAGCCTTGTCAGCGGCACGATGGCCACCACCAGGATGATGAAGGGGGTGGAGCGGGTGGCGTTCACGATCAGGCCGACCACGCGCTGCAACGCCGGGCGGGGCAGCAGGTCGCCCGACCCCGACAGGGCGAGGAACAGGCCCAGCGGCACGCCGGCCAGCGTGGCAAGCCCGCCCGCGACCGCAACCATCAGCAGGGTCTGAACCGTGGCGTCAGCCAGCAGTGACAGCATCTGTGGCGACATGGCCCAGAACCTCGATCTCCGCGCCACGAGCGCGCAATTGATGAATGGCGGTGTCTATGGTGCCGGCATCGCCCGTCAGGGCGGCGATCAGGCCGGCAAAAGGCTGCTCCCCCAGCGGCTGCACCCTTCCTGCGACCAGACGCGCGCCGATGCCGGCAGCCCCCAGATCGGACAGAAGCGGAGATGCGGCGAGAGCACCCACGGCATGCAGGCGGATCAGGGTGGCACCATCGGCGATGGGTGCGGGGGACAGGCGGGCGGCCAGGGCCGCCGGCAGTTCCGTGCCGGTTTCCCCCAGCAGGAAGCGGCGGGTGGTGGGATGCGCCGGGTGGGCGAAGACCTGGGCCACCGGCCCCTGTTCAATGATGCGGCCCGCCTCCAGCACCACCACCTGATCCGCAACCTCCCGCACCACCGCCATTTCATGGGTGATCAGCAGAACGGTCAGTCCCAGTTCCCGGTTGATCTGGCGGATCAAGGCCAGGATCTGGCGCGTGGTTTCGGGGTCCAGCGCCGACGTCGCCTCGTCACACAGCAGCAATTGTGGATTGGGGGCGAGCGCGCGGGCGATGCCCACCCGCTGCTTCTGCCCGCCAGACAGGGCGGCGGGATATTGCGTCGCCTTGTCGGTCAGGCCAACAAGGTCCAGCAGTTCGGCCACGCGAGGACCGATCTTCGCCGCCGGCCAGCCCGACAGTTCCAGCGACAGGGCGACGTTGCCCGCCACGGTACGGTTGGCCAGCAGATTGAAATGCTGGAAAATCATGCCGATGGATTGCCGGGCGCGGCGCAGCGCCTCTTCATCCAGGCCGGTCAGGTCGCGACCACCCACGATGACGGTACCGGCATCGGGCCGTTCCAGCAAGTTGACGGCGCGCAGCAGGCTGCTTTTCCCGGCCCCGCTGGGTCCGACAATCGCGGTGATCCCGCCCCTGGGGATATCAAGGTCGATGCCGGCCAAGGCCGCAACGGCCCGACCGTCCTTGCCGTGGAACGTCTTGGCGATACCCGCCAGCCGCACCATCACCTCTGTGGTGGTGGCGTCGGATGCGTCCTGTCCTGTCACAATCGCGTCCATGTCACTCATCGGGCGGTCGTTGACCGATCCTGCCCTGGATTGCTGTCATGGCAAAGAGTGAAGTGGGGAAGCAGCACCGACAATCGGCGAATTCACGCGTCAGCTATGTGGTGTTGATAATAACACACAATGGACATGTACATTGATGTTCAGGCAATCGCCTGCCGCGCCATATGCAGGGTGCGCTGGAAATGGCCCCGGATCACCTGTTCCAGTTTTGGGGTGGGCACCACCAGGGCGTTGCGGCCATCCAGATCGGCGCGGCGTTTTTCCAGATAGCCGTCATCGACGGCGCGCTTGATCCGGTCCTCGCGGGTGCGGTTGGATCCGCTTTTCATGGTCTGACAGGCGGCACTGACCGTCAGGGGCGAGCCACGCCAATGGCTGACGGTGCAGCCCACGAACAGGTACCAATATTCCTGTGTGAAATAGCCGGGCCGGTTCTCGAACGCGCGGTCCCAGTCGCGGGCATAATCCTCCAGAAAGCCCAGCCAGCGGAACAGGTCATCGTCGCTGATCGCCGGCTGTTCCATCAGCGGTCCTGCGGGCCGAAGACGGAGCCGGACAGGGCGGGGCTCATGAACTCACCCAGATTCTTGAAGGCCACACGGAAGAAGACCCGGTCGCCACGGTCGATACCGGTACGCCGCGTATTGTCGCGTTCCGCCACCAGCGAGAAGGTCAGGCATTCTTCCTGATATGTGATGGTGGCACTGGACAGGACAGGGCCGCCGCCGGGCGCCAGATCGCGCCGGTGCGCCAAGCCGACGGACCAGCGGTCGCTGAGCGCCGAGGATATGCCCAGCGTCAGTTCCTCCCGGTTGCGGGTGGCAAGACCGCCATCCTGGGTCAGCTTGTCCAGATAGACATAGGAGCCGGAAACCCGGAATTGCGACGGGCCGAACACGCCATAGACATCGTGCAGGCGCTGCGCCCCCGTCTGGCTGTCCAGGCGGAAGGAGTAGGAGACGTCCATCCAGGGGCTGGGCGTCAGTTCCAGCTTGCCCACCACGTCCGACGTACGGCGGCGCAGGCCCGAACCGCCGGGGAAATCGGCATCGCCTTCCAACCGCTGGCTCTGGCCCAGAAACAGGGTGGAGGAGCCGCCGCCGAACCCGTACAGACCGGCCTTCACGCCATAGGTCAGGCGCTGCCCGCCCTCCAGCCGGTCGATGCCGGGATAGCGCGAGGCGCGGAACAGGTTGGTGTAATCGAACTCGATATCCTGGCTGTCCTCGTTCGGGATAAAGCCGGAATTATCGATATTGGGGGCCGCCGAAAGCATGACCATGGGCTCGACCAGGGTCTGCACCGTCGCGTCCTGGCGCGCCAGCGGATATGAGACGGTCCAGTCGGCATGCGGGAAGCCGCGCAGGCGGACCTTGTCATCCTGTTCCACACTGCCGTCGGGCCGGCGCAGGTTGGACACCCAATAGCCATCGGCCCGCGCCTCCGCCTTCAGGACAGAGACGAGGCCGAAACCGGTGATGTCATCCCGGCGCCAGCCGGCGGCGGACGAAACACGGCGGGTATCATTGCCCGATGAGCGCAGCAGCGACAGGAACCCGGCATCCGCCGACCAGCGCCCGCCCAGCAGGCCGCCCGGCTCCCCCAGCGCGCTGTAGGTGACCATGGGCAGGACGACGGGTTCTTCCTCCGGATTGCCGGGGCGAAGATCCTGGAAATCATAGACATTGAGGGCCAGGTAATCGCGCCCTTCGAACCGTTCGACAAAGCCCCGGCTGGCCAGAATATCCTCGCGGCTATAGTCATAGCGCAGCAGATGGGTGTTATCGGTCACGCGTTTGACGTCAAAACCCCAGCGCCAGTTCTCATCAATGTCGAACCGGCCCGTGCCGAAGATATGGCCGCGGAATTCCTTCTTCTCCACCACACCGCTGGCGGTTTCCCGCGCACGGTCGGTATAGACGGCACTACCCGACAGGGTGACGGAGCCGGTGGCGAAGCGCTGGCGGTATTCCCCACCCAGCAGCAGGCCATCCTCCGTGCTGGGCGTCACCTCAAGGGTGAAATCCTTGCTTTCGTCGATATCGAAGAAATAATAGATGCGGGCATAGGTGCCCAGATCGGAACTGATGCCGCCGCCCGGCGTCAGGAAACCGCTGCGCCGTTCCACCGTGGGGTCGGGATGGCCGAAGAAGGGCAGCCACATGACGGGCACGCCCGCCACCTCCAGCGTCGCATCGCGGTAATAGACGTCGTGCGCCTGCTGATCATGGGTGATGCGGGCGGCACGGATCTGCCAGATGGGCGGGCGCGACGGGTCGGTGGCGCACAGTTCGCACGGGGAATAGACGGCGTTTTCCATGCGGGTATAGCGGCCTTCACGCCGTTCACCCTGCAAGGCCGCGAATTTCGAATTGTCGGACAGCAGGATACGGACCTGATCCACGAAGCCCTGTTGCAGGTCGTCGGTCAGTTCGGTGTAGTTGGCGAACATGACCTCGCCCGTCGGCTCCAGGATGGAAACGTTGCCCGACGCGGTGACGACGTTTGTTTTCTCCGAAAAACTGACGCTGTCGGCCAGCAGCAGACGTCCGCCCTGGGACAGTTCCACCTTGCCGCGCGCCGTGATGATGCCCAGGTCCTGGTCGTAATCCACGCTGTCGGCGGACAGCAGCACGGGCTGCCCGTTTTCCGTCGGCTTTGCGGGACCGGCGCCATGATGGCTGGCGCCCTTCGATGCCCCGTCCTCTGCTGCCAGGACGGCACCCGACAGGCCAAAAGCCAGCGCCGTGGACAGGAGCAGGCGGCGATAGGTCCGGGCAGGATGCATTTTCAACAGCGTCTCAGGCTTACGGTCGACGGGTGCTAGCTTGTCCCCGACGCCGGGTGCGCTGTCAACTGATGCCAAGGGGAGGCAGGTGGGACATGGTGTCGGGGGACGGGCCACGAAAGGGTGACAAGGTGATTTCGTGGTAATGATCCCGGTCCCGATCAAGGGACTGTTGAGAGGAAACCGAACAATCCCTATTTCCCCTCCCGCTGCCGTTGCCGCCGGGCCTTGCGCTGCAGCCAGACAAACAGGCTGAACAGACCGGCTGCCCCGCAGAAGGCAGCCAGGATGGCACCGCGTCCGGCCACAGGCAGGGGCGCCAGGCTGTCGGTTACTTGAAAGGTGAGGAAGGCCAGCGCCCCTAGGCCCAGGGCGGCCCCGGCCAGCAGCAGATAAACCGCGCGCAATTCCCGCTCCCCCTCATGGTCCGGCACCCAGCATAGCGTGTTTCGCCCTACGGGATCGACAGAAGGCTGCTGGAAAGCGGGCTGGTGAAACAGCCACGGCTGACCAGTGGCAGCCCCTTCCGCCCATCCCGCCTGGGCGCTACTCTCCACAGGGTTGCGGGGAGGCCCGCCGGCGAAAGGGGCATCATGAAGCTGATCTGTTATCCGACCCAGGCGGAGGCACCGGAACTGCGCCCCGCGCCGGCCACGCGGGCCTGGATGGATGCGACCCCGCAATCCTATGCCTATCGCTGTCTGCCCCTGAATATCGCCAATGCTCATGGTTGGGAGGTGCTGTGCCCGTCCGGTTTCTCGGCATTGTGGGATGGGGGTGGGCTGACCAGTTCCATCACCATCATCCCCGATCCGGGCACCACGGCACCCGCACTCAGCCATTTCGGGGCCGGCATCCTGACCTTCCATGTCCATGCCCTGTTCCGCACGGAACCGGGATGGAGCCTCATGGCGCAGGGGCCCTTCAACGCGCCCAAGGATGCCATCGCCCCGCTGGCCGGCGTGATCGAGACGGACTGGTCGCCCTACACCTTCACCATGAACTGGAAGTTCACAGGTCCGGGCAGACCGGTTCGATTCGAGAAAGGGGAGCCGTTCTGTTGCCTCTATCCCGTCAGGCGGCAATTGCTTCAGGAAACAGAGCCGGAAATCCGGTCGCTGTCGGAGGATCCGGAACTCGCCCAGCGCTATAATGATTGGACGCAGGGGCGGCAGCGTTTCAATGAGGATTTACAGAAGCCCGGCTCCCCGGCGCAGGCCGAGAAATGGCAGAAAAGTTACTACCTGGGGCAGCTTCCCGATGGAAATGCCGGCGACCCCGAACATCTGATCAAGCTTCGGGCGCCGGTGTTTAGCGATAAACGCTAACGATGAGAAAGTTGTTTCTAGCCGGGGTGTGGGGTTGTGGCGTTGCAAACGGCGTAGTAATTTCATCCTTGCAAGCAAAGCCTGTGGCAGCGGGTTTTGCGGGCCAACATATCATGCGGCGCGTAGTCCATTGGGGATGGCATCGCCGCGTGCGCAGGTGGGGCATGATGATCAGCGTGACACGAAAGGCTGACAAGTCAGCTTTGCTACGACGACGGCAACGGTCGCGCAGTCAGTCTCCCTGTATCCAATTGATTTTCCAGAAATAAGCTGACAGGCGCCCATCAGGGTGGGCCTGTCTTTTTGTCATTCCCGGTCGCCCTTTCTGCGGCGTAACCGGCCTCTATGGGGCATCACGTCATGACCGCGACCACGGGCACCAGCAGCAACGACACCCTGAACGGCACATCGGGTCCGGATACGATCTTGGGGCTGGAGGGTAATGATCTGCTGACCGGGGCCGAAGACGCGGACATGCTTGCGGGCGGTGCCGGTGATGACAGTCTGGTAGGCGGCCTTGGTAACGACACGCTTCAAGGCGATGTGGGCAGCGATACGCTGGCCGGTGGCGATGGTTACGACATCGCGCATTACATCTTTTCCGGCAGCAGCTCTGCCGTGAATTTCACGGTCGTGACGGCGGATGGCAGTGGCAACAGCACGCAGGCGGACGGCCAAGACGGTACCGACACCCTGACCGGCATCGAAGAGGTGCAGGTGGTGGGGGGTGCCGCTGCCGACACGCTGGTGGGCGACGCGCGCCGCAACTATCTGGACGGCAATGAGGGGGCAGACACGCTGACCGGCGGGGCGGGGCACGACACGTTCGCCTATGACATCAATAAGGATCACAGCGCCATCGACCGGATCACGGACTTTTCCGCCGGCGACAACATCGTGTTCTTCCATGCCGAAGGCACCGATGTGAACCTGAATACCAGCATCCAGACGGGGAATGATGGCGGCGGGATGAGCGCGGGCCAGATCCGCGTGGGCACCCCGTCGGATGGGGTGACGAAGCTGTTCGTGCATACGGGCGGGACGGCGAGTGTCGTGACCATCGATCTGGTCGGCAGTTTCACGGTCAGCCAGTTCAGCGTGAACAACGATGCGCCAGCGGCCAGCATCTCTCTCTCGGGCAGCAGCGGCGGTACGCCCAGCGCCGGCGACGACAACCTGACGGGTACACCCAGCGCCGATACGATCGATGGTCTGGCCGGCAATGA
Organism: alpha proteobacterium AAP38; assembly: GCA_001296005.1. Classification (GTDB taxonomy): domain Bacteria; phylum Pseudomonadota; class Alphaproteobacteria; order Azospirillales; family Azospirillaceae; genus Niveispirillum. Next base: position 33,105 of record LJHR01000011.1, read on the forward strand.
CATGATCCTCGGTCTGGCCGGCAATGACAGCCTGATCGGCGGTCAGGGGGACGATTCACTGCGGGGTGAGGCGGGTGATGACACGCTGTCCGGCGGTGATGGCTATGATTCCGCGCAATATGATTTCTCGGCAAGCGGTACGGCGGTCAGCTTCACCGTGGCAGCGGCAGACGGCAGCGGCAACAGCACGCAGGCCGATGGTCAGGGCGGTACCGATACGCTGACCGGCATTGAGGAAGTGTTCGTGATCGGCAGCGGCGGGGCGGACACGCTGGTGGGCGACGCGCGCCGCAATGTTTTGATCGGCGCCGGTGGGGCCGACACCCTGACCGGCGGGGCAGGCAATGACAGCTTTGTCTATGAGACGAATGCCGATCATGGCGCCAGGGACCGCATCACCGACCTGTCGGCAGGTGACAGCGTCCTGGTCTTTGACGAGGAAGGTGCCGACGTTAACCTGTCCACGACCATCCTGTCCGGCAATGATGCCAGTGGCCTGACCCTGGGACAGGTGATGGTGGGCACGCCGTCAGGCGGGGTGACGACGCTCTATATCAAGGCCGCCAGCGGCCTGATCACCATCGATCTGGTAGGCAGCTTCGCGGCAAGCCAGTTCAGCGTCGATAATTCCGAGACTATGGCAGGGATTGCCGTGTCATCGGCCGGACAGAGCCTGACCGGCACAAGTGGCGATGATGTTCTGTTTTCATCCTTGAACGGCTCTACGCTGTCCGCCGGTGCCGGTAACGACACTATCTCCTTCTATGAATATAGCTTGGCCGACGGCGGCGACGGCGATGATGTCATTTATAATGACAGCATTTCCGGCGGTATGTCGGGCACCACGACGATCCTGGGCGGTGCCGGCAATGATGAAATCCGTTCGGTGGGTCTGGCGTCCCTTGATGGCGGTTCTGGCAATGACACGCTGACCGGCTCTGGTAATTCCACCCTGATTGGGGGTACCGGCGACGACATCATTCATGCTTTGGGGACCACCAAAGCCACGCTGGGCGCCGGGCAGGATACCGTCGTCGTTTATACAAGCGCCAATGCGACGGTCACGGATTTTGCCCCCGGTGCCGGCGGGGACCGGATCAGCCTGACCAAACTGAGTTCCAATGAGTCGCCGGCCATCATCAATTTTGATGGCAGCAATCCGTTCGCCAGCCAGCATGTACGGTTCCGGCAGGACGGGGCCGACACACTTCTGGAGATTGACCGTGACGGAACGGGCAGCGCGTACACGTTTACGACGGTGCTGCGTTTGTCCAATGTCACGGCCACGGCCCTGACGGTCGAGAATGTGACGGAAGGGTACAATCCCGACGGGACGCTGCCCGCCGGTCAGACGCTGACGGGCGGGGATGGTGCCGACACCCTGACGGGCGGTGCGGGGCCGGACCAGATCGACGGTGCTGCCGGTGGCGATGTGCTGTCTGGTGGGGGCGGCGGCGATACCATTCTTGGGGGTATCGGCGATGACACGCTTGATGGCGGGCTTGGTGATGACAGTCTGGATGGCGGCGATGGCAACGATCAGGTGACCGGGGGGCCGGGTTCCGACACCCTTATGGGGGGTGCCGGCAATGACCGGATTTGGACCGGCGAAGGCCAGGATACCGTCTGGGGCGGTGCCGGCAACGATACGATTTTTGGCGGTGGCGTCCTGAATGGCGAGGATGGCAATGACAGCATCAGCAGCGTCTATGTCAACCCCACCCTGTCCGGTGGCACCGGCAATGACACGATCTCCTTCTACGAATACGGATCTGCCGATGGCGGCGATGGCGATGATGTCATCAATAATGACAGCATTTCCGGCGGCATGTCCGGCACGACTACGATCACGGGCGGTGCCGGCAATGATGCAATCTGGTCGATAGGCAAGGCATCACTTGATGGCGGTATCGGCAATGACCGTCTGCAAGGCCGGTCGGAAGCGACGCTGATCGGCGGTTCAGGTGACGATACGCTGGTGGTCGAGGTTACGGGGGCGGGGAACAGCGTCCTTTCCGGTGGCGCCGGGTACGACATCGCTTCATATGCCTTCGCCGACAGAAATTCCGTCATCAACTTCACAGTGGCCGCAGCGGATTCCAATGGTGACAGCAGTCAGGCGAACGGTCGTGGCGGCAGCGACACTCTGACCGGCATCGAAGAGGTGCAGGTGGCGGGCGGTTCCGCCGCCGACACCCTGGTGGGTGACGCGCGCCGCAATTACCTGGACGGCAATGAGGGGGCGGACACGCTGACCGGCGGGGCAGGGAACGACACCTTCGCCTATGATATCACCCGGGACCATAGCGGTATCGACCGGATCACGGACTTCGCGGCGGGCGACAATATCGTGTTCTTCCACTCGGGAGGCAGCGATGTGAACCTGTCCACCAGCATTCAGTCGGGCAATGATGCAAGTGGGTTGACGGCGGGGCAAGTGATGGTGGGCACCCCGTCGGGCGGGGTGACGAAGCTGTTCGTGCATACGGGTGGCTCTGCCGGCGTCGTGACTATCGATATGGTCGGCAGTTTCACGGCGAACCAGCTCAAGGTCGATAACAGCACGCTTGCGGGCAGCATTTCCCTATTTAGCGGTAGTGGCCAAGCCATCACCGGCACCTCTGGCGCTGACAGCCTGCAGGGCAGTGATGGTGATGACGAGATCAGTGGCGGGGCGGGTAACGATTATCTGTACGGCAAACTGGGAAATGATCTGTTGAATGGCGGCGCAGGGGCAGACACTTTGTCCGGCGGCCCCGGCAACGACAAATTCATGTATGAGAAGGACGCCGACCACAGCGCAACCGACACGATCTTCGACTTGTCAGGCGGTGACAGCATTGTTGTTTATGACGATGCGGGGGCGGACGTTAATCTGTCGACGACCATTTTGTCCGGCAACGATACCAGTGGCCTGAGTTTGGGGCAGGTGATGCTGGGCACGCCATCTTCTGGCTCCAGGAACTTGTATATCAAGGCCACCAGTGGTGTGATCACCATCAACATCAGTGCCAACGTTGCCGCTGACCGGCTGAGTATCGATAATTCGGGCGATATGGCTGTCCTCAATGTTGGGGTTAGCGTTGCCGGTACCAGTGCCGATGATACTTTGCGCGGATTGGACGGTATCGATCATATCAGTGGTCTGGCTGGAAATGACGTCATTTGGGGTGGGGGAGACGACGACACCCTTTTGGGCGGCGATGGTAATGACTCGCTGAACGGTGAATATGGTCGTGACGTCCTAGAAGGCGGCGACGGCAACGATGTTCTGTATGGTTATTATAATACGACCAATACGAATTATACGCCGGACTCCCCGAATACTCTGCGGGGCGGAGCCGGTGACGATGTGCTTGTGGGTAGTGGTGCTGCGGATTTGTTGGAAGGTGGTACCGGCAACGACACCATCGCCGGCGGTGCTTCTGGCGAGACAGTCGACGCGGGCGCGGGCGACGACCTGATCAGCGTGTCCATTGGGGCATCTACGATCACGGGTGGTTCTGGCCGCGACACCTACACGCTTTATGCCTCAGACGTCGGAAGCGTTTCTGGTGTAGGAACGATTACTGATTTTGCTGTTGGTGCCAACGGAGATGTGATCGACGTAAGCGGACAGTTGGAAAGCATCAGCGGTTACACCGGCAGCAACCCCTTTGCGGGCGGCTATCTGACGCTGCAGCAGAGCGGCGCCGACACGCTGCTGATTTTTGACCAAGACGCTGCAGGTTCCAGCAATACACCCAGAACCCTGCTGCGGCTGCTGAATGTAACATCGAGCAGCCTGACAGCCGATAATTTCACGCCTGCCTTCAATCCGGATGGCACCGGAACGGTACCCGGTCAACTGCTGACCGGTACAGCCAACAACGACACCCTGACCGGCAGTACAGGTCCGGACACAATTGTGGGCTTGGATGGTAATGATTCACTGAGCGGCGGTATCGGCGCGGACAGCCTTGATGGCGGTACCGGCAATGACACCCTTTGGGGGGGGGCTGGCAACGACACATTGTCCGGCGGGGACGGCAACGACTATGTCAGCGGCGGTGGTGGTGTTGACCTCCTGCAGGGCGGGGGCGGCAATGACTATGTTGTCGGCGACGGCACCCTGCAGGGTGATGCGGGACAGGATACCCTGTATGGCAGTTCGTCCAATGATACGCTGATCGGCGGCGATGGCGATGACTCGATGAGTGGCGGCCAAGGCAGTGATGTCTTGGAAGGTGGTGACGGCAATGATTTCCTGGACGGCAGTGAAGTCTACAACACCTCCTACAATGGGTATGGAGGGGCTCCCAACACGTTGCGGGGGGGAGGCGGTAATGATGTCATCGTCTCTGATGGGGCCGATCTGATCGAGGGTGGTACTGGCAACGATACAATCGTTGGGCATGGCACCGCAGAGACGATCGACGCTGGCGACGGTGATGATACGATAGGGATGAGGTTGGGTGCGTCTACAGTTACCGGTGGTGCAGGTCGAGACACCTATAGGCTGGATACGTCGTTCACCAAAGGGCGGGTAGATGGCATTGGCGTTTTCACCGATTTTACAATTGGCGCAGGTGGCGACCGGATCGATGTTAGCGGATTACTGACCAACTTTAGCGGCAGCAATCCGTTCGCAAGCGGTCATCTTGGGCTGATACAGAGCGGTGCCGACACGCTGTTGATGTATGATTCGGATGGTCCCGGCTCGCAAAGTACAGCGACTGCCGTGCTGCGGCTGCTGAATGTGACCGCTTCCAGCCTCACTGCCGCCAATTTCGACCCGCTATACAACCCGGACGGGACCGGAACCATCCTGGGGCAGTCGCTGACTGGCACGTCGGGCAACAACAGTCTTGTTGGCAGTGTCGGCAACGACACCATTTCGGCGGAAGCCGGTAACGACACCCTTAATGGCGGCACCGGCAACGACCTGATGACCGGTGGTGAAGGGAACGATGTGTTCCTGTACAGCCCGTCCGGTTCGGTTCTGTTGGGCGACGACACCATCACCGATTTCGCAGGCAACGATGTCCTGCGGTTTACCGGCGTTACCCTCAACAGCCCGGCCAGCGGTACCGGGGCCAACATCCTGGGCGGGGATGTTCGGGTGGAGACCAGCGGCGGCAATACCATCATTCATGTCGGGCTGGACAGCACCGGCGGTGCCGATACCAATATCACCCTGACCGGCGTGACCCTTTCCGCCAGCGATTTCGTGGTGCTGAACGGCACCGACCTGGGTTTGAAGGCCTACCAGCCGCAGACGCTGACCGGTACGGCCAACGCTGACAGCCTGACCGGTGCCGCCGCGGGCGACACGATCAGCGGTCTGGCTGGCAATGACCAACTGATCGGCGGGTTCGGTGATGACAGCATCAGCGGTGGTGACGGCAACGATACCATCTTCGCAGGTGCGCTTTCCGGGCAGAATAGCGGTTCCGGCACGGACGGCAATGATACCGTCAATGCTGGGGCCGGCGATGATTTCGTGCGTGGGGGCAGCGGCTCCGACAGTCTGGTTGGCGGCGACGGCAATGATTTCCTGTATGGTGCCAACAGCTCCACCCCGCAGACCTGGGACCTGGATGCCGCCGATACGCTGGATGGCGGGGCGGGCGATGACATTCTGCGCGGCAACAAGGGCGATGACCTGCTGCTGGGCGGGGCCGGTGACGACAATCTGCGCGGGGACGCCGGCAGCGACACGCTGAACGGTGGCGAGGGCAATGATTTCGCGTCGCTGTTCTATACCGGGGCCGGCCTGCAGGCCGGGATCAATGTCAGCATTGCCGGCTTCGTTTCGGGCCAGACCTTCACCTTCACGGACCCGCTGGGCGGCACCGACACCCTGATCTCTATCGAGAAGATCGGGTTGGGCGGCACCAGTTTCGCGGACACGCTGATCGGCAGCGCCCAGGATGATCAGCTGACGGGCAGCGACGGCGATGACAGTATTGATGCGGGCGACGGCAATGACAGCTATGTGCTGGGCGAGGCGGGGAATGACACGCTGCGCGGCGGGGCTGGTGATGACACGCTGACCGGCGGCTTTGGTGCCGATCTGGTGGATGGCGGGGCCGGCAATGACGTTGCGCTCTATGATTTCAGCATCAATGAAGCGGGCATCACGTTCACCGCGTCGAACTGGGCCAACGGTGCCGGCACCGTGGCCAGCGACACGCTGATCAGCATCGAAGGTTTCTACGTCATCGGCTCCAGCTTTGCCGACAGCATCACCGGTTCCGCCACGGTCGACAGTATCGGCGGCGGCGAAGGCAATGACACGCTGACCGGCGGGGCCGGCGACGATTATTTCGGCTTTGACGGGTCGGGCCAGGTTGCCAATGGCAATGACACCATCACCGACTTCTCCGGCGGGGATCTGCTGAGCTTCCTGGGTCTGACGCTGAACGCGCCTGCGACGGGTGGCCCCACCGGCATCATGCGCGGCGACGTGCGGGTGCAGTCCGGGGGCAACAATACCACCCTGATCCATGTCGGGCTGGACAATGATGCCGGTGCCGATCTGACCGTCACCCTGGTCGGCAATTTCGCGGCGGCGGATTTCGTGCGGATCGGCGATGTCGATCTGGGTCTGAAAGCCAACCAGCCGCAGACCCTGACGGGTACAGCCAATGCAGATTCGCTGACCGGTGGCAATGTTGGTGACACGATCAGCGGTCTTGCTGGCGATGACCAGTTGGTCGGTGGGTTCGGTGATGACAGCGTCAGTGGTGGCGACGGCAACGACTTTATCTTCGCGGGCGCGCTTTCCCCGCAGAATAGCGGTTCCGGCACAGACGGCAACGATACCGTTAATGCCGGAGCTGGCGATGATTTTGTGCGCGGTGGTTCGGGCTCCGACAGTCTGGTTGGCGGCGACGGCAATGATTTCCTCTATGGTGCCAACAATTCCACGCCCCTGACCTGGGACCTGGATGCCGCCGATACGCTGGATGGCGGGGCGGGTGATGACATCCTGCGCGGTAATAAGGGTGACGACCTGCTGCTGGGCGGGGTGGGCGACGACAATCTGCGCGGTGATGCCGGCAGCGACACGCTGGATGGCGGCGAGGGCAATGATTTCGCGTCGCTGTTCTATACCGGGGCCGGCCTGCAGGCCGGGATCAATGTCAGCATTGCCAGCTTTGTTGCGGGTCAGACCTTCACCTTCACCGACCCGCTGGGCGGCACCGACACACTGATCTCTATCGAGAGGATCGGTATCGGCGGCACCGCCTTTGCCGACACGATCATCGGCAGTGCCCAGAATGATCAGCTGACAGGCAGTGACGGCGATGACAGTATTGATGCGGGCGACGGCAATGACAGCTATGTCCTGGGTGACGCGGGCAATGACACGCTGCGCGGCGGGGCTGGTGATGACACGCTGACCGGTGGCCTGGGTGCCGACGTCATTGATGGTGGCGCGGGCACTGACGTTGCCTATTGGGATTATTCGGCGGAAAGCACGGCTGTCACCTTCACGGCGGCCGGCCTGCAGAACGGCGCCGGTACGGTGGGCGGTGACACGCTGACCGGGATCGAAGCGGTCTATGTCATCGGCTCCAGCGTCGATGACAGCATCACCGGTTCCAGCGGGAATGACAGTATCGGCGGCAGTGACGGCAATGACACATTGACCGGTGGCGCCGGTGACGATGTCTTCGGCTTTGATGCTACGGCGGGCCAGACGGACGGCAATGACCGCATCACCGATTTCGGCGGCAAGGACCAGATCTGGTTCCAGGGACTGACCCTGAATGCCCCGGCCACTGGCAGCGGGGCCAATATCCAGCGCGGCGATGTCCGGGTTGAGGCCGGTACGAACGGCACCACGCTGATCCATGTCGGGTTGGACAGCAATGCCGGCGCCGACATGACGCTGGCCCTGACCGGCACCTTCACGGCGGCGGATTTCATCCGCGTCGATGGGGAAAAGCTGGCCCTGGCCGCCAACACGCCGCAGAGCCTGACGGGCGGGAGCGGCAATGACATCCTGTCGGGCGGCAGCCAAAACGATACGATCAACGGCATGGCCGGGGATGACACCCTGTCCGGTCTGGCCGGGTCGGACAGCCTCAATGGCGGCGATGGCAATGACTTCCTGTCCGGGTATAGCGGCAATGAAGGTGTGGGCGGCAATGATGCCGCGGACACGCTGCTAGGCGGCAATGGCAACGACACGCTGCGCGGCTTTGATGGCGATGACAGCCTGGTGGGCGGCGATGGCGATGATAATCTGCGCGGTGACGCCGGCAGCGACACGATCGATGGCGGCGCCGGCAATGACGGCGTCGGTTATCGTTTCGACAATATCGGCCTGAACAACGGCATCAGCTTCAGTGCCTCTGCCGTGGTCGCCAATCAGGCGGTCACCCTGTCCGACGGGCGGGGCGGCACTGACACCCTGAGCAATGTCGAATATGTGATCATCACCGGTTCCTCCTTTGACGACACGCTGACCGGCAGCGGCGGCGGTGACCAGATCACCGGCGGTGCCGGCAATGACAGCATCAATGGCGGCAATGGGGATGATTTCCATCTGTCCGGTGGTGCCGGCAACGATACGATCAATGGCGGCAGCGGTACTGATTACGCTGTCTATGACCTCAGCGCGTCGACGGTCCCGGTACAGTTCGACGGCGGCGCCTTCACCCATACGTTTGCCGGCACGGTGGCGGACGGGTTGGGCGGCATCGATACTGTCAGCAATATTGAAGGTTTCCTGATCACGGGCGGGTCGGGTAATGACCAACTTACCGGATCGCTGGGTGACGACCTGCTGAATGGCGGTGCCGGCAATGACACGCTGGTGGGCGGGCTTGGTGAAGATCTCTTCTCCTTCGGCGGTGCTGGGTCGGGCACCGATCTGATCCGTGATCTGGGGTCCGGTGACGTCATTCAGGTCACAGGACAGTCCTTTAGCAGCATCACCGACAATGCCCAGGCCAGCAGCCTGGCGGCGGGACAGGTCGGCGTAACGGCGCTGCAAAATGGCGGTACCCGCCTGTCGATCGGGCTTGATGCCACGGCGGGCGCGGATCTGATCATTGACCTGGATGGCAGTTTCACCGCATCCAACTTCACCCTGTCCAACAACAGGATCACCGCCAGCTATACCGCCACGACGGCCACAGGCGATGGTACGGCCAATGTCCTGGCGGGTCGGTCGCTGGCGGACAATCTGAGCGGTCTTGGCGGCAACGATACCCTGACCGGCAATGGCGGCGCCGACACGCTGTCCGGCGGCGACGGCGATGATCTGCTGCTGGGCGGGACCGGGTCGGGCAGCATGCCCACCGCACCTGACCGCGAAGACAGCCTGAGCGGCGGAGCCGGCAACGATACGCTGCGCGGTGGCGATGGCGACGACACTTTGCTGGGTGAGGATGGCGACGACAATCTGCGCGGCGATGCCGGTAATGATGTCATTAATGGCGGTGCGGGCAATGACTTCGTCTCCTACCGCTTTGACGATATCGGACTGACGCAGGGCGTCACCTTCTCGCTGGCCAATGTGACCAGCGGCACCAGCGCCAGTATCAGTGACGGCCGGGGCGGCACCGACACCGTCACCAATTTTGAAAAGCTGGGTGTGACCGGCAGCAATTTCGCCGACAACATCACGGGCAGCAGCCTTTCTGATCAACTGTCGGGCCAGGGCGGCAATGACACGCTGGCCGGCGGGGCCGGCGGCGACCTGATCTTCGGGGATGCCGGTGCCGACAGTCTGCTGGGCGGCGATGGTGACGATACGCTGTATGGCGGATTGGGGGCCGACACGCTGGAAGGTGGCGCCGGCAACGACGTGGCGGCCTATGATCTGGCCGATGGTGCCACGGGCGGGCTGCTTGTGCGCGTCTCTGCAGGACAGGTGCAGATCAATAACAGCGTCACCGACACCCTGCGTCAGATTGAAATTGTCGAGATTTCGGGCAGCAGCTTTGCCGATACGGTACAGGGCGGCCTGGGTGTCGAAACCATCGCCGGCATGGGCGGGAATGACAGCCTGACCGGCGGCGGCGGCGACGACACCTTCTATTATTATGCCTTTGATCCGTTGGGCAATGGCAGCACCCTGCTGGCCCAGGGTATCGACCGCATCACCGATTTCAGCCCCGGTGACCGCATCACCATCAACGGCCTGACCCTGACCGGCAGCGTCACCAGCGGCAATGGCAGCGCCCTTACGGCGGGCGCGGTACAGGCGGAAATCGTCAATGGCATCACGCGCATTCATGTCGGCATCGACGGAACGGCGGGTGCCGATCTGACCATTGAACTATCGACGGTGGTGGAGGCCGCTAATCTGCGGCTGTCCGGATCGGACATCACCTCGTCCGCCAATCTGGTCCTGACCGGTACGGCCAATGCCGAAAATCTGACCGGTGGCGATGGCGATGACACGATCAGCGGTCTGGCCGGCAATGACTACCTTCAGGGCAAGGGCGGCAATGACAGCATCCTGGGCGGCGACGGCCAGGATGGCATTGATGGCGGGGCTGGCGATGACACGATCGATGGCGGTGCGGGTGATGACAACATCATCATGAACCAGGCCATCGGTGCCGGTTACACCATCGTCCGTAATGGCGATGGCAGCATGACGCTGACCACGTCGGCCAATGGCACCGACCGGCTGAGCAATGTCGAAGGCCTTGCCTTCACCGACGCGTATGTGCGCCTGACGGTGGCGAGTTTCATAGGCCCCGATGGCAATTCCTATGATGGCACCGATGTGTTCGGTGACAGCATCACGGGCGGTGCCGGCAATGATTACCTGAATGGCCGCGCCGGCAATGACACGCTGACCGGCGGTGCCGGTGGCGACTATTTCATCGGGGGTGCCGGCAACGACACCCTACAGGGCGGTGATAACGGCACCAACCAGCAGGGCAATGTCCTTCTGGACGTGGCCCGGTACGAGGGCAATTTCGCCACCTACACGATCAGTTCGGTAACCAGCGGCGGTGTCACCACCTTCACCGTCACCGACAATCAGGCGGGCCAGGATGGTGATGACGGCACCGACACGCTGACTGGTATTGAGGTCCTGAGCTTCAAGGATCAGGGCTTTGTCCGGCTGGTGCCGCAGACTTTCACCAACCAGGATGGCTCCACCTATGTGGAGGGGACGCGCTTCACCGATACCCTGACCGGTACCGCCAACCGCGACAGCTTCAACCCCGGTACCGGCAATGACACAGTGGATGGCGCCGGTGGGGAGGACAATGTCTTCTTCAATACCAGCATCGCCAATGCCACGATCACCAAGTCGGGCAGCGATGTGACTGTCGCCATCGGCGGCGATACCGCCCTGTTGAAGAATGTGGAAAGCGTCAGCTTCACCGACGGCTATCTGCGGCTGACAGCCTATGAGTCGGAGAATAACGGCAACAAGTTCATCGATGGCACCGACTTCGCCGAGACGCTGACAGGCGGTAGCGGCAATGACTATATCCGTGGCAACAAGGGGGCCGACAGCCTGTCCGGTGCGGCGGGCGGTGACCAGTTTGAAGGCGGCCAGGGCAATGACACCATCGATGGCGGGGCCAACGGCACCGATGCCAACGGCTATCCCATCATCGACATGGCTCGGTATAGCGGCAACTTCGCTGATTACACGGTCAGTTTCAGCGGCGGCACCATCACCGTTACCGACAATAATACGTCGGACGGCGATGACGGCACCGACACCCTGACCAGTATCGAGGCGCTGTCCTTCAAGGATCAGGGCTTCGTGCGGGTCACGGTCGCCGTGAATGACATCACGGGCACGGGTAACGGCAATTATTACGAGGGCACCCGTTATAGCGAAGCCATCACCGGCACCAGCGATGCCGATTTCATCCGCCCCGGTCTTGGCGCGGACACGATCACCGGTGGCGACGGCGTCGATACGGTGGCATTGGACTTCACCTACAATTCCGCGAACCTCACGGAAAATGCCGGCACCTTCACCTATACGCAGGGTGGCAACAGCTACACCATGACGGGCGTGGAGATGCTCAGCTTTACTGACCGGACCATCCGGCTGACCACCACCACCGTCGATATCGGCGGCAACAAGATCATCACCGGGTCGGAACGTGCCGATACGATCACCGGTGATACCGGCAACGACAATATCGATGCCGGCAGCGGTGCGGACAGCATCAGCGGCGGTGATGGCAACGACTATATTGTCGGCGGCCCTGGCAATGACACGATTGATGGCGGTGCCGGCATCAACGATGTCGTCCGCTTCAATGGCAATATCAGCGGCTACAGCTTCTCCTATAATGGTGGCACCAGCACCGTCACCATTACCGACATTGATACCAGCAATGGCGATGATGGCACCGACACCATCAGGAATGTGGAACTGGCGGCCTTCAACGACACCGTGACCCGCATCGGTGCCGTCACCACCGTCTCCCAGGATGGGCTGTCTGCCTATATTGAGGGGACCCGCTTCAACGACACCCTTGTCGGCGCCGATGGCCGCGACGATTTCTTTGATTTGGGGGCGGGGTCTGGTGAGGCGGATGGCCTGGGCGGCAACGATACTGTCCGCATCAATGCTAATCTGGAAGACATCAACGTGACGGGTTCCGGACCCTACAACGTCACCATTGATAGCACCACCTTCAGGTTGATCAATATCGAAGGCATTGCAGCCAATGACGGCTATATTCGGCTGGCCGTCTATACCTCCCCCGATGGTAGGACCAAGATCGGTACGGAATTGTCGGGCGGTGACACGATTGAGGGCACGTCCGGCAATGACTACCTGGAAGGTCGGGGAGGAAACGACTCGCTGGTTGGCGGCGATGGTTCCGACGTCTTGATCGGAGGCACGGGCAACGACCGGTTGGAAGGTGGCGACGGGCTGGACATTGCCGTTTATGCCGGGAATTTCAGCAGCTATCAGATCACCGACAATGGCGGTGGCTCGTTTGATATTGTTGATCAGGATACCAGCGCAAATGGCGATGACGGCACGGATAGTCTGGAGGGTATCGAGGCCATCCAGTTTGGTGATCAGTTCGTGCGCATCCTGCAGGAAACTGTGGATATTCCGAACCAGAGCGGCAAATACATCTACGGCACGGTGATCAGCGAAACCATCGACGGCACCAGTTCCGGCGATGGCATCCTGGGCCGTGCCGGTGACGATACGATCAATGGTGGCGGTGGCGGCGATTACGTCGATGCCGGCACGGGCAATGACACCATCAATCTGGGCACGGGTGCTGCTGTTATCCGCTGGGTTACCGGGGATGGCAATGACACGATCAACGGCTTCTCCAGCGATGATGTCCTAAACATCAACGCCACCGTTGCCCGAACGGATGCCAGCCTGTCGATCACCACAAGTGGTGCAGACACGATCATCACCATCGGGGGCACGGCAACCTTGACCCTGGTTGGTTTCACCGGTTTGGCCGACAGCAATTTCGGGACGGGTTGAGGACGGGGCCAGACCCCGCCCCACCACCCCTGACGACGTCTCCCTGCACGGAAGCATAATATGGCCCTGGTTCCTCCCGAACAGAATGTCGCCCCGATCAATACGGTTCCCGGTACCATCCTGTCCGCCACGCAAGGTGCGGCACTGTCCATCACGGGCGTCAGCATCGCGGACAGCACTCAGGACAATTCCATGACCGTCGTTCTGACGGCGTCCAGCGGGACGCTGTCGGCGACAGGCAATGCCAATGTCACGGTGACCAAATCCAACAGCGACAGCACCCTGACCCTGACGGCCAGCAGTGGCTCCGTCGTCAGCAATCTGAATGCTGTTCTCCAGACCCTGACCTACACGGGCACCGCCGCCGGTACCGCCACCATCTCGGTCACCACCACCGACAGCGGCAGCCTGTCGGATGCTGATAACTTCAATATTTCGGTCGCGGCCAATGCCGCCCCGCTGAACAGCGTGCCGGCCAGCATCACTGCGACGGCGGGCACGGCAGTGGCCCTGTCAGGTTCCAACCTGATCAGTGTCAGTGACAGCACCGTTTCCTCCATGACTGTGGTGTTGACCAGCAGCGGCGGCACCTTCACCTCCAGCAGCGGGACCGGGTCGGGAACCGGCAGCCTGACCCTGACCGGGTCGGTCAGCACGGTGAATACTGCACTGGCGGCGGTTACCTTTACCCCCACCAGTTCCGGCACGACCAGCATCAGCGTGGCAACCAGCGACGGGTTGGGCGGCAGTGACAGTGACAGCATCAGTGTAAGCGTCGGGGCGGCGGCCAATAACAACCCCGTCAATTCCGTGCCAAGCACCACCCAGACGGCGACCGAGGATGTGGCCACGACGGTGACCGACGTCTCGGTCAGCGATGCCGACAGTTCCAACACGCTGACGGTTACCTTCACCACCAGCGCCGGCACCCTGTCGGGCAGCAATGCATCGAAGGGCAGCGTCACCTATACGAAGAATTCCGACAGTTCGGTCACGTTCAGCGGGGCTAACCAGACCGACCTGAACAGCGCCATCGACACGCTGACCTTCACGGGTACCGATCCGGGTGTGGCCACCATCACCATGTCCACCAGCGACGGGCAGGGCGGCAGCGCCAGCAGCAGCATTTCCTACTCCGTCACGGCCCCCACCAATACCGCCCCGGTCAACACCGTGCCGGGCACCACTGTGACGGGGGCGACGCGTGGGCAGGCCTTCAGCTTCACGGGCGGCAACGCCCTGTCGGTGACCGATAACGGCACCAGCGTGACCACCACCATCGCCACCAGTAACGGCACCCTGGCCGCCACAGCCAGCGGTTCAGCCAATGTCAGCAATTCCGGTACCGCCACCCTCACCATCAGTGGCACGCCCACCGACGTGTCGAATACCATGGCGGGCCTGACCCTGACCGGCAGTTCCGCCGGCACGGCCACCATCAGCGTCAGCAGCAGCGATGGCAGCCTGACCGATGCCGACAGCTTTGCTGTCACCATCGTGGCGCCGGCCAACACCACGCCCGTGAATAGCGTTCCCGCCAGCATCAGCGTGGAGAATGGCCAGTCCAAATCCTTCACGGGCGGCAATGCCGTCAGTGTCACCGACAATGACAGCAGCGAGACGCTGACGGTTCAGCTTTCCGCCTCCAACGGCAACCTGTCGGCCAGCGGCGGCACCGGTACCATCACCGGGACCGGCACCTCATCCCTGACCATTTCAGGCTCCGCGTCAGAGGTGAACACCGCCCTGGGCAACCTTTCCTTCAAGGGCACATCGGCAGGGTCCGGCACGATCAGCATCGTCAGCACCGATCTGGCCGGTGCCAGCGACAGCGACGAGATCACCGTTACCGTGACAGCCGACGCGACCGCGCCGACCACGCCGACGGACAGTGACAGCACGGCCAACAGCGTCTCCACCAGCGCCAGCAACGGCACCGCCGTCGGCATCACCGCCAGTGCCACCGATGTGGTCGGGACCATCAGCTATAGCCTGACCACCAATCCGGGCAGTGCGTTCGCCATCAACAGTTCCACGGGCGTCGTCACCGTCGCCAATGCATCCGCCCTAACGGCGGGGTCAGCCGGCATCACCGTGCAGGCCGCCGACAGCGCCAGCAATGTCAGCAGCGCCAATTTCACCATCACGGTGACGTCGCCGCCGGTGTCGCCGCCGGTCTCCCCACCGGTGTCGCCGCCTGTTTCCCCGCCCGTTTCTCCCCCTGTCTCTCCGCCGGTATCGCCACCTGTTTCACCCCCGGTGTCGCCGCCCGTTTCTCCACCCGTCTCTCCGCCTGTGTCGCCGCCGGTGTCACCCCCGGTTTCTCCACCCGTCTCCCCGCCGGTCTCTCCTCCCGTTTCCCCGCCTGTGTCGCCCCCAACCTCGCCGCCGGTGATCATCGGTGGTTCTTCGGTGGCAACACAGACCGGGACCGACAGCAGCGGTCAGGCGACGACGACCACCACCATCACCCCGGTGTCGGGCAGCGGCGTGACCACGCCCAGCAATGTGCCGCTGGTTACCAGCGGTACCGGCGGCAGTTCGGAAACGATCCTGGCGGTTACGCTGCCGGTGGGGGTTTCCCTGACCGCATACGGGCGGTCCACGCTTGTGTCCTCCACCCAGGCGGCATCCACGCTGACCAGCGGCCTGACCGGAACCACGGCCAGCGGCGACAGTGTCATCCTGGCGTCGGTCACGGACTTCGCCAGTTCGACCGCCAGCGGCACGGCCCTGGTCGTCCGCACCCTGACGCCGGTTCAGTCCAGCTCCAGCCTTTCCAGCACACCGCTTGTCATCACCGGGGGCAGTGGTTCCACGACCCGCGAGGCCCTGATCATCAATGCCAGCGGTTTGCCGGCGGGGTCGAAGCTGCAGGTGGATGATGTCGATTTTGCCGTGATTACCGGTGCCGTCACCGTGACGGGGGGCAGTGGTGCCAACTTCGTCGTCGGGGATGGCAGCGCGCAAAGCTTCACGCTGGGTGCTGATGACGACACGCTGCGCGGTGGCGGCGGCAATGATTTCGTGGGCAGTCTTGGCGGCAACGACCTGCTCTATGGCGATGCCGGCAATGACACGGTCAGCGGCGGCATTGGCGATGACCGGCTGGTCGGTGGGGCCGGCGGTGATCAGCTTTTCGGTGGCGACGGGTTCGACGTCGCGCGGTTCGACACGATTTTCGCCAATGTCACCATCACGCAACTATCTGATGGTCGGATCTCTGTGTCGGACAAGACGGGCGCGCTGGGTATCGATCTGCTGAGCGGTGTGGAGGCCCTGCGCTTCACCGACCGTGTCGTGCTGCTGAGCGGTGCGCAGGGTGTTCAGGCCAATACGGGCAGCGTCACCGGTTTCAGTGAAACCGCCTATCTTGCCGCCAATCCCGACGTCGCGGCCGCCGTGCGGACCGGGCAGTTCAGCAGCGGCGCCGCCCATTACGCCCTCTCCGGTCAATCGGAAGGACGCCTGACCAACGCCACCTTCGACAGTGCCTTCTATCTGGCGCACAATCCCGACGTCGCCTCGGCGGTGCAGACGGGGGCGCTGCGCAGCGCCTATCAGCATTTCCTGCAATATGGCAGGGCGGAGTTTCGGGCGGCCTCGGCTGACCGCGACTATGATGGCGGGCTGTTCAGTGAGAGTTACTATCTCTCTACCAACCCGGATGTGGCCGCCGCCGTGCAGACGGGCGGGTACCGTTCCGGTCTTCAGCATTACATGCAATATGGCAAGGCGGAGGGCCGGGCCGGGTTCCCGTCAACCAGCCTGCCCCTGGGGCTGTATGACGAAACCTATTACCTGTCGCACAACCCGGATGTCGCGGCAGCGGTCAGTGTCGGCGGTTATGCTGACGGGCTGGAGCATTTCATCCGCTATGGCCAGCGCGAGGGTCGGGAGTTCGGGGCCTTGTTCAGCCCCAGCTGGTATCTGACCCACAATCCGGATGTTGCCGCAGCGGTAAGGACGGGCGCCATCGACAGCGCGCTCTCCCATTACCTGACCTATGGCTGGCGGGAAGGGCGGGACCCATCGGCCTGGTTCGATACTTCCACCTATCTGTCGACCCATATGGATGTGGCCGCCGCCGGGGCCTCCCCGTTGCTGCACTATATCCAGTTCGGCATGGCGGAGGGGCGGGCCATTGCGGCGGCCGATACCGGCCTCTGGCTATAAAGGCAGCACCAGCCGCAGGGCCCGGTCGGGCCCGCGGCCATGGGGCTGCCATTGCCGTGGATAGCCAAGGGACACTTCCTCGAACCGCACACCGTCGCGCCAGTGGGTGGCGGGAACATGCAGATGGCCGTGGATGCAGGCCAAGGCGTTGAAACGCTGGTGCCAATCTTCGGTCGCGGCGGTTCCGCACCAGGGGCTGAAGCGCGGGATGCGGCGCAGGGTCACCAGATCCTGGCGCAGCGGATAATGGTTGATCAGCACGGTCCGCATGCCCGCCGGCACTTCCCGCTCCAGCCGGGCCCTTGTCCAGGCGACGCGCGCGGCACACCAGTCCTGACGCGTCAGATAAGGATCGGACAACAGGCGCGTCTCATCGGCACTGCGCAGCCGCTTTTCCCACGCCCATTCCAGCACGGTTTCCAGCTTTATCTCCGGCGGTCGGAAAGAGTAGTCGAAGCCTAAGAAAAGCGGGCCCAGCAGCACCGGCCCGCAGGCCCCTTCCCAGACGGGATAGGGGTCCTCCGGCGTGACGACGCCGTGCGTGCGGGCCACATCCACCATGGCCCGATACTTGGCCTCTCCCGCCAGAACCGCACCGTCCGGTCCCTTGACCGTCCAGAGTTCATGATTGCCGGGAACCCAGATCAGGCGGGCGAAGCGGCGGGACAGGAGATCGAAGGCCCAGGCCAGATCATCCGGCTTCTCCGCCACGTCGCCGGCCAGGATCAGCCAATCCGCACCATGGTCGGGCAACGCCTCGATCCCGGTCCGGTTGGCGGACATGGAGAGATGCAGATCGCTGATGGCCCATAGACGCGACGGATTTTCCGTTGTCCCGTCCGCAACCTGAAGCCGCATGGTGAATTCCGTATGGAAATGGTAATCTCTGTTCAATTTGAGGCGGAGGAGCGGTTTGGGCAATGCGGTTGGGCCAACATACGGCTGGATGCCGGCCATGCGTCGGTTCCACAGGCTTGCCGTGCTGTTCCTCTGCATCCTGTTTGGGGTTGGCAGCGTAAAGGCGGCTGACCCCGTCCCTGGTTCACAGGGCGATAGCTACTGGAATGACAGGGCTGAGGTGCTTTTTGAGCGCATCGGTCGTGGTGCTGGCCTGCCCAGCGACATTGTCACAGCCATCGCGCAGGATCGCGCCGGCTTCATCTGGGTTGGCACGCCGGTCGGCCTGACCCGTTTCGACGGCTACCGCTTTCGAGTGTTTCAGCCGGACAGCCGTGACCCATCCTCCCTGCCCGACGGTTATGTCAACGCGCTGCATGTCGATCAGCGGGGGCGCCTGTGGGTTGGCACCAACAATGGCGGTGTCGCCCGCTTCATTCCGGAAACAGAGAGCTTTGCCCGCTATCCTGCGGGTCCGGGCGGGCTGGCCCATCCCACGGCCTACCGCTTCGCGGAAGACCGGGAAGGGAATATCTGGGTGGCATTGCGGTCCGGTCTGGCCCGGCTGGATGCCGATACCGGGGCGGCGGAGAATTACAAGATACAGGATGGCGGCGGGTCCGGTCGCCTGCCGGGCAATGTCGTGCTTGATCTGCTGTTCGACCGGCAGGGCACCCTCTGGGTGGCGACCGACAGGGGGCTGGCCCTGCGCCGTCCGGGACACAGCGCGTTCGAGGATGCACATGATGTGCTGTCACTGCCCAGCATCCCGCCCGATGCCTCTATCACTACCTTGTTCGAGGATGCGCGCGGTCGCGTCTGGATCGGCACGCGCGGCGGCATCGTCGTCTGTCACGATCTGGAAACCGGCATCTCGCAATCCTATGACATGGCCCGTGCCGACGGGCGCATCGCCGACCGTCCGCAGGTCCGGGCCATTCAGGATCTGCGGGTCGATGGCGATGTCAGGGACCGGATATGGATTGCCACTGATCCCGGCGGACTTCTCGAACTTGACCTGGATACCGGGATACTGCGTTCCATCCACCATGACCCCGCCGTACTGGCCAGTATCAGCAGCGATGCCGTGCGCGCCATGCTGCGGGACCGGTCCGGCCTGATCTGGGTGGCGACCTGGGGTGGGGGTGTGAATGTCTACAACCCCGCCAATCAGGGCATTCTGTCCATCTTCTCCTCCCCCTCCCATCCCGACAGCCCCAGCGAGCCGCAGGTGCGCTCCATCCTGGCGGCCAGGGACGGCAAGGTCTGGCTGGGGTTTGAGACGAAGGGCATCGACATTCTCGATCCTGCCACGGGCGGTCGTGTTCGGTTGCCGCCCGGTGGCGCGCCGGGACAGGGATTGCCGCGCGCTAATGTCCTGTCCATGGCGGAGGAAGGCACGGACACCGTCTGGATCGGCACGCAACTGGGGCTGGCGCGCTATTCCAGGGCGACGGGACAGGTGCGGCAGGTCGATTTGCCGGGGACCCTTGCCGGGTCGCCCATCCATGCCATCCTGGTCCGTGACGGTGAATTGTGGCTGGCGACCGATGGGCTGGTCCGGTTTGATCCGCGCAGCGGGGCGGTCACCCATTTCCGCCATGATCCAGATGATGCCACCACCCTGGCCGATGACCGGGTGCGCGTACTGGCGACTGCACCCGATGGGCGCATCTGGGCCGGGACCCATCGCGGCCTGCACCTGATTGATCCGCGTACAGGCCATATCCGCCGGGTACAGAACCGGTCCTGGGACTGGTCCTCGCTGGCCCATAACTACATTACCGGCCTGATCCATGACCGGCAGGGGCGCCTTTGGGTGGGCACGCTGGGCGGCGGGGTCAGTGTGCTGGGCAGCGACCTGTCGGATGAACGGTACCGCTTCACCACCCTGTCACAGCGCCATGGCCTGCCCGGCGACAGTGTGCAGGCCATGGTCATGGACGATGCCGGGCAGATCTGGGTCAGCACGGAGGACGGTCTGGCCCGCATCGATCCGGATACCCGTGCCATCACTGCCGTCGGTTGGGATGATGGTCTGGGTGTGCGGGGGACCTGGGTCGGCTCTGCCGCGCGCCTGAAAGGAGGCGCGCTGCTGTTCGGCGGGCGGGAGGGGTTGACGGTGGTGCGCCCCGCCGCCCTGCGCGGATGGGACTATCAGCCGCCGCTGGTGGTGACAGAGGTTCGTATCGACAACGAACCGATCCCTGCCGCAGCCCTGAACCTCACGGCCCTGGCACCGATGGAGACGGCCATCGGTGCCGCCAAGGTGGCCAAGCCGTCGCAGGCGGCCATCAACCTGCCGGCAGGGGCCCAGACGTTGACTGTCGGCTTTGCTGCCCTGGATTATGCCGGCCCCGGCAGTCTGCGCTACAGCTATACGCTGGACGGGTTCGACAAGGGTTGGGTGGAGGTGGATGCGCTGGGCCGGCTTGCTACCTACACCAACCTGCCGCCCGGCAGCTATACGCTGCGTCTGCGCGCCACCAACAAGGAAGGGGTGTGGGGCAGTGCCACGCGCACCGTTGCCATCACCGTGCTGCCATCCTGGTATCAGACGGGATTGGCGCGGGTAGGGGCGGTGCTGGCCGTGCTGGCCCTGCTGGGGCTGGTGATCCAGGCCCGGACGGCGGCCCTGCGGCGGCAGCGGCGCTGGCTGGAGCGACTGGTGGCGCAACGCACGCAGGATCTGGTCGATGCCAATGCCGAACTGGAGCGTCTGGCCTCCACCGACGCCCTGACCGGCCTTCTGAACCGTCGCCGGTTTGAGGAGGCCGGTCTGGCGGAGATGGACCGTGCGCAGCGTTATGGCCGTCCGTTCAGCCTGCTGCTGGTGGATCTTGATCATTTCAAGCTGGTGAATGACACGTTTGGCCATAATGCCGGGGACGCTGCCTTGCGCGCGGCGGCGCAACGCGTGCTGGCATCGGTACGGACCACCGATATCGTCGCCCGCTATGGCGGGGAGGAACTGGCCGTACTGCTGCCCGAAACGGATGAGGCCGAAGCCCGTGTCGTGGCCGAACGCATCCGGGAGATGGTCGGGGCCAAGCCCGTGGAGCATGAGGGCAGCGTCATCGGCCTGACAGCCAGTGTCGGCGGTGCCCAATATGGCCCCCAGGACAATGATCTGGCCCGTCTGACGGGACGGGTCGATGCCGCGCTTTACCGAGCCAAACAGGCAGGTCGCAACCGTGTGGTCTTTGGTGAACGCGACAGCGGGCGGGGCCAGCAGCCGGCCCCATTGTCCGCCCATCAGTAAAGCGTGTACAGGCTCGTTCATCTTTTCCTGGAAAGTGCATTCTTCCCACGCACGGACCTTCCCGTCACTGGTATAAGTATGATGATTTCCCTGTCTCCAGTCCCGGCGCCCCGATGAGCATCATTGTCAGAACCCT
The DNA here is from genome assembly GCA_001296005.1 of alpha proteobacterium AAP38. Taxonomy (GTDB): domain Bacteria; phylum Pseudomonadota; class Alphaproteobacteria; order Azospirillales; family Azospirillaceae; genus Niveispirillum. The sequence goes on from LJHR01000011.1 coordinate 55,026, forward strand.
GTCGGACCAGACCTATGAGGCGGTGCGCCGCAAGATATTGTGCGGCGTCATTCCCGCTGGCACGCCGCTGCGCCAGGACGTGATCGCAACGGAACTGGGCGTCAGCAAGATCCCCCTGCGGGAGGCTCTGGGCCGTCTGGAACAGGATGGGCTGCTGATCTCCTATCCCAACCGTGGCTATGTGGTGCGTCCCCTGACCAAGGCGGAGGCGGCTGAAGTCTTCGCGTTGCGCCTGAAACTGGAACCCGCCGCCGTGGTGGATGGCGCGCGCCGTGCGACACCAGACCATCATGCGGCGGCCTGCGCGGCCCTGGCGGCACTGGAACTGGATCAGGACCGCGACGGGGCCGATCATGTCACCCAGAACCGCCTGTTCCATCTGTCACTGATCAAGCCCGGCGGGCCCGTGACCTATCAGTTGCTGAAACGGCTTCATATCCTGTCGGAACGCTATGTCCGACTGCATCTGGAGCCGAAGGGGCGGGAGGATCGGGCGCGCCTGGAACACCGGGCCATTCTGGAGGCCTGGATATCCATGGATGCGGAACGGGTGGATCGTCTGGTGGCCGACCATATCCGCAGCACACTGGACGATCTGCACGTCCAGTTCGGTGTTTGACGGAGTCGCGGCAGTAGCGCGCGTTGTTCCGCCGGCGCGGTTTTCACAAAATCATTGCCAATCAGATTGGAGCCCGCCTGTGACGGTCATTATGTAATCGCGTCTCCATATTTATAATATAATAATGGAAATCCAGTAAAAGACGTGGTATCCGAAAAAAGTCGGGACGTCCGTCAGGGCGTGTACCGGTGGTTCCAGGGAGAATAGGTTATGGCCAAGGATCAGGTCGCGCAGGGCACGTCACCCCGCCGCCTGCGGTCGCAGGAATGGTTCAACAACCCCGCCAATGCCGATATGACGGCGCTTTATCTGGAGCGCTATCTGAATTTCGGGTTGAGCCGGGAGGAATTGCAGTCGGGCAAGCCCATTATCGGTATCGCCCAGACAGGGTCGGATCTGTCCCCGTGCAACCGCCACCACGTGGTGCTCGCGGAACGTATCCGGGAAGGCATCCGCACCGCTGGCGGTATCGCCATCGAATTTCCCGTTCATCCCATCCAGGAGACGGGCAAGCGCCCGACGGCAGGACTTGACCGCAATCTGGCCTATCTGGGGCTGGTGGAGCTGCTGTACGGCTACCCGCTGGACGGGGTGGTGCTGACCATCGGTTGCGATAAGACCACGCCGGCCATGCTGATGGCCGCCGCGACCGTGAATATTCCGGCCATCGCCCTGTCGGTCGGCCCCATGCTGAATGGCTGGCACAAGGGGGAGCGGACGGGTTCGGGCACCATCGTCTGGAAGGCGCGCCAGATGATGGCGGCGGGTGAGATCGACTATAAGGGTTTCATCGACCTCGTTGCCTCCTCGGCCCCGTCCACGGGTTACTGCAACACGATGGGCACGGCGACCACCATGAATTCGCTGGCCGAAGCGCTGGGCATGCAGTTGCCCGGCTCCGCCGCCATTCCCGCCCCGTATCGGGAGCGGCAGCAGGTGGCCTATGAGACGGGCAAGCGGATTGTCGGCATGGTGGAGGAGGATCTGAAGCCGTCCGACATCATGACGCGCGATGCCTTCTTGAACGCCATTGTCGTGAATTCGGCCATCGGCGGGTCGACCAATGCCCCCATCCATCTGGCTGCCATCGCGCGCCATATGGGCGTGGAACTGTCGCTGGATGACTGGCAGACCTATGGTCACAAGATCCCGCTGCTGGTGAACCTTCAGCCGGCGGGGGAATATCTGGGCGAGGATTATCACCATGCCGGCGGCGTGCCCGCCGTGGTCAATCAGCTGATGGGCCAGGGCCTGATCCGCGAAGACGCCATGACCGTCAATGGCCGCACCATCGGGGAGAATTGCCGGGGCCGCGAGATCGATATGCCGGAGGTTATCCGGACCTTCGACAATCCGTTGAAGTCCGAGGCCGGTTTCATCGTGTTGCGTGGCAGCCTGTTTGATAACGCCATCGTCAAGACCTCGGTGATCAGCGCGGAGTTCCGGGAGCGCTACCTGTCCAACCCCGCCGACCCCGAGGCGTTTGAAGGTCGCGCCTTCGTGTTCGACGGGCCGGAGGATTACCATCACCGTATCGACGATCCCGCCTTGGATATCGGCCCCAACGACATCCTGGTGATGCGCGGGGCCGGCCCCATCGGTTATCCGGGCGCGGCAGAGGTCGTGAACATGCGCCCGCCCGCCTATCTGATCAAACAGGGGGTCAGCGTCCTGCCCTGCATCGGCGATGGGCGGCAGTCGGGTACCTCGGGTTCACCCTCTATCCTGAACGCCTCACCGGAGGCGGCGGCGGGCGGCAATCTCGCCATCCTGCGCAGCGGCGACCGGGTGCGGATCGACCTGCGCAAGGGCCGGGCGGATATCCTGATCCCCGATGCCGAGATCGCGGAGCGTCAGCGGGCACTGGCGGCGGCGGGTGGTTATCGCTATCCGGCCTCGCAAACGCCGTGGCAGGAGATTCAGCGCCGTATGGTAGGGCAGTTGGGCGATGGTGCCATCCTGGAGCCGGCGGCACAGTTCCAGCGCATTGCGGAGACCTATGGGGTGCCACGGGACAATCACTGAAAAGAGGGGGGCGCTCCAACCGGGCGCCCCCCCCTTCGTCGTCGTCGCGGTGTCACCCGACGAACAGCACATCCAGCCGCCTCGGCCCGTGCACGCCCACCACCCGGTCCAGTTCGATATCGGCGGTGGCCGAGGGCCCGGAGCAGAAGGTGATGGGACGGTTGGGCACCAGGGCCGCGATGGCCTCCGGCACCAGCCCGACCAGCTGTTCGGCACGCACCACGCACAGGTGATAATCGGGCAGCAGGGTCAGGGCGCGCCGTCCCTGTGCCGCCCCGCCATCCAGAACGATACTGCCCGTCTCGGCAATGGCCAGGGCCGCCCCGGTCAGGGCACCGGGAATGGCGTTCAGTGCGCCATAGGGCAGATTATCATCGGGCACCAGTGCCACCCCATCCGGCCGCCATGCCGCCGGCAGGTCGGTTGGTACGGCCAGCCGGTCAATGCCACGGCCCGCCAGAATGCCGGCCACGGCGGGTGCGACAGGTCCGCTGGTCCGGGTCACGCCGACATTGTAATCGCGCAGCCGGTCTAGGAACCGTTCCACCATGGCTTCGCGGTCGTCTTCCCACACACGGTTGATGGCCGGGGCAGGGGTGACGGGCGGCGGGCTGCCGGCGATGGCCGCGCGCACGCGCGACAGGATCAGGTCACGGCCCTTCATCACTTTTCCTCCCGCTTCTGCCACCAGTCGCGGAAGCTCTCTGCTGGCAGCGCCGGGAAATCGCGCGACAGGGTCCAGCCGGACAAGGGTGGAGGCAGCCAGGGCAGGGCGCCATCCCGCATCAGCAGCTTCTGACCCAGCCGCCCGGCCCACAATGACCAGTCCAAGGCCCCCTGATTACCGAACATGCGGGCGGCGACGCCCATGGCCAGCGCCTCCCCCTTGCCGGCATATCCCTCGCGAACCACGCGGCCACGCAGATGGACCAGGATTTGCGGAATGTTAATCTTGACCGGGCATACTTCGTGACACGCGCCGCACAGGCTGCTGGCATAGGGGAGGCTGCCTGCCTCCTCCAGGCCACGCAGCTGCGGCGTGACGATGGCCCCGATGGGCCCCTGATACATGCTGTCATAGGCATGGCCGCCCGCCCGCTCATAGACGGGGCAGACATTCAGACAGCGCGAACAGCGGATGCAGTGCAGCGTTTCCCGCGCCACCTCATCCGCCAGGATTTTGCTGCGGCCATTATCCAGCAGCACCAGATGGAATTCGCGCGGCCCGTCGCCCGCATGCACCCCGGTCCAGAGCGAGTTATAGGGGTTCATCCGCTCCCCCGTGGCGGCGCGGGGCAGAAGCTGGAGGAACACCGACAGGTCGTCGAAGCGCGGCAGCACCTTCTCGATGCCCATGATGGAGATCAGGACCTGCGGCAGGGTCAGGCACATGCGGCCATTGCCCTCCGACTCCACCACGCCGACCGTTCCCGTCTCGGCCACGGCGAAGTTGGCGCCGCTGATGGCGACCTTCGTCTCCATGAATTTTTGGCGCAAATAGGCGCGGGCGGCGCGCGTCAGGTCGGGCGGACGGTCGGACAGGCCCGTGCCATGCTCCCCCATCTCCGCCCGGAACAGATCGCGGATTTCCACGCGGTTTTTGTGGATGGCGGGCACCAGCAGATGCGACGGCTTCTCCCGCGCCATCTGCACGATCATGTCGGCCAGATCAGTCTCATAGGGCCGGATGCCGGCTTCTTCCAGGGCGGGGTTCAGCTCGATCTCGTCCGTGGTCATGGACTTGATCTTGATGACCTGATCGGTGCCCGCGTCCTTTGTCAGGCGGACGATGATGGAACGCGCCTCTGCCGCATCTGCGGCCCAATGCACATGGCCGCCGGCGCGTGTGACCATCTCCTCCAGTTGCAGAAGATAATGGTCAAGCCGTGCATGGGCCTCGCGCTTGATGGCTTTGCCGGCCTCGCGCAGCGCCTCCCAATCCGGCAGTTCGGCGGTGACCTTGGCGGTCTTGCCCCGGATGGTATTGGTGGCCTTGGCCAGGTTGCGCCGCTGCTGTGTGTTGCGCAGGCCATCGGCGGCGCGGGTGGGGAATGTGGCGCTCATGCCCAGGGTTCCTCCGCCGTGGAGGCCAGGATCTGCGCCAGATGCACCGTGCGTACGCCCGTGCGCTGCCGCGACAGGCCGCCACCGATATGCATCAGACAGCTATTGTCGCCGGCGGTGCAGATCTCCGCCCCTGTGGACAGGATGTGTCGCATCTTGTCGGTCAGCATGGCGGTGCTGGTCTCGGCATTCTTGACCGCAAAGGTCCCGCCAAAGCCGCAGCATTCAAGGTTATTGGGCAGTTCTACCAGATCAATGCCCGACACGTTCCGCAGCAATGTCAGCGGCCCGTCCCCCAGATGCAGCGACCGCAGGGAATTGCATGAGCTGTGATAGGTGACACGGTGTGGATAATAGGCACCGACATCGGTCAGCCCCAGCTTCCGTGTCAGGAACTCGGAAAACTCGAAGACGCGCGGTGCCATCGCCTCCACCGCCCGCAGCAGCCCCTCATCCTTGGCCGCATGCCGGGCCAGATAGGGATATTGCCCCCGCACCATGGCTGTGCAGGAGGTGGACGGGATCACGATGGTTTCCGCATCCTGGAACGTATCGACAAAGCGGCGGACCAAGCCCACCGCATCATCATGATAGCCGGAATTATGATGCATCTGGCCGCAGCAGGTCTGAGCCAGCGGAAACTCCACCTGATGCCCCAACCGCTCCAGCACCCGCACCACGGCCCGGCCGGTATCGGGAAACAGGCTGTCATTGATGCAGGTGATGAAAAGCGAGACGCGCATTTGGGGAGGACCAGTTACTGCAAATTCACAAACGCGCCGCCATCGACCAGCAGGGCGGCACCCGTGACATAGCGGGCAAGGTCAGACGCCAGGAACACCACCGGCCCACCCATATCTTCCGGTTGGCCCAGACGGCCCAGCGGGATGCGGCCTTCCATGTAGGTGCGCTTGGCCTGATCGGCCAGATCATCCTTGTTGATGTCGGTCAGGATGGTGCCCGGCAGAAGGGAGTTGCAGCGGATGCCATAGGGACCCAGGGCGATGGCGCAGCTCTGCATCAGCGAATGCACACCGGCCTTGGTGGGCGTGTAATGGGTCTGCATGCCGCCACCGACCAGGGCGGAGATGGAGGAAATGGCGATGATCGCCCCGCCGCGCCCCTGATTCTTCATCTGGTTAGCGGCGGCCTGGGTCATGTAGTAGGCGCCGTTCAGGTTCACCTTGATGGTGCGGTCCACCACATCGACCGGCATGTCCAGGAAGGAATGGAACGGGCAGATGCCGGCATTGGAGACGAACACGTCCACACCACCAAAGGCCGCCACGGCTGCCTTAACAAATTCCTGTGCCACTGCGGGATCGGCCACGTCGCCCTTGACGGCAATGCCCTTCTGACCCAGCGCCGCAATCTGCGCCACCACATCCTCGGCAGCAGCGGGGGAAGCGGCATAGTTGATGGCGACATTGGCCCCGTGCCGGGCGCATTCGACCGCCACAGCCGCCCCGATCCCGCGCGATGCACCGGTGATCAGCACGGTCTTGCCTTCCAACAAACGCATAACGTCCTCCCTGAATCTCATATTGCGGAATGATGTCTCATAAATCAAAATCCGACGCAAGCCTGATCCCCCAGCGGGAAAGGGCGACCGGTATCAGGACCGCATTGACAGGCGTTGTCCCATTTTATAAAACTGTATCCCACAATTAAGAACGTGCGCACCTTCCTTGCCCGCTGCGCACGCCCTTCAGGGAGTGTGAAAACACCATGGCCTTCCCCCTTATCCGCGATGTCCGCGCCTATGTGGTGCGCGGCGGTGGCGCCGATTACCATGACCAGGGTGACGGCCACTGGATCGACGATCATATCGCCACGCCGATGAGCCGGTATCCCGAATATCGCCAGAGCCGGCAGAGCTTCGGCATCAATGTGCTGGGCACGCTGGTGGTGGAGATCGAGGCGGCGGACGGCACCATCGGATTCGCGGTGACCACGGGCGGGGAACCGGCCTGCTATCTGGTGGAAAAGCATTTCTCCCGCTTCCTGATCGGCCGCTCCCCGGTGGAAGTGGAGAAGATCTGGGACCAGATGTATTTCGGCTCCCAATATTATGGCCGCAAGGGTCTGGTGGTGAACGCCATTTCCGGCGTCGATCTGGCCCTGTGGGACCTGCTGGGCAAGCTGCGTCAGGAACCGGTCTATCATCTGCTGGGTGGTGCCGTCCGCGATGAGCTGACCTTCTACGCCACCGGCGCGCGCCCTGATCTGGCCAAGGAAATGGGCTTCATCGGCGGAAAGATGCCCCTGCATCACGGCCCGGCGGAAGGCGAGGAAGGCCTGCGCAAGAACATCGAAGAACTGGCCACCATGCGCGAGCGGGTGGGCGAGGATTTCTGGCTGATGTTCGATTGCTGGATGTCGCTGGACCTGAACTACGCCACCAAGCTGGCCCACAAGGCCCACGAATATGGCCTGAAATGGATCGAAGAGGCGCTGTCGCCCGATGATTACTGGGGCTATGCCGAACTGAAGAAAAAGGCCCCGCCGGGCATGCTGGTGACCACGGGCGAGCATGAGGCCACCCGCTGGGGCTTCCGCATGCTGATGGAAATGGATTGCTGCGACATCATTCAGCCCGACGTGGGCTGGTGCGGTGGCGTCACCGAACTGACCAAGATCGCCAACATGGCCGACAGCCGCGGCATCATGGTCATCCCGCACGGGTCGTCGGTCTATTCCTATCACTTCGTCATCACGCGCCATAACAGCCCGTTTGCCGAATTCCTGATGATGGCGCCCAAGGCCGACAAGGTCGTGCCGATGTTCCATCCGCAGCTGCTGGGTGAGCCGGTGCCCGTCAATGGCAAGCTGAAACTGTCCGACAAGCCCGGCTTCGGCGTGGAGCTGAACCGTGAGGTCAAGCTGCACCGGCCTTATGTGGGCCAGGGCAAATAATCCAATCATTTCCGATCACGAAAGCTACTTATCATGAAGCTGCTGCGTTACGGCCCCAAGGGCCAGGAAAAGCCGGGCCTGATGGATGCCACCGGCACCATCCGCGACCTGTCAGGCGTCGTTGCCGATATCACCCCGGACGTGTTGTCGCCCGCCGGTCTGGCCAAGATCGCCGCCATTGATCCGGCTAGCCTGCCGGCGGTCGAAGGCTCGCCCCGTTACGGCGTGCCCATCAATGGCGTGCGCAAATTCATCGCTGTCGGTCTGAACTTCGCTGACCATGCGGCGGAGAGCAACCTGCCGATCCCGACGGAGCCGGTGCTGTTCACCAAGGCCGTTTCCTGTCTGACCGGCCCCAATGACCCGGTGATGATCCCCAAGGACTCGGTCAAGACCGACTGGGAAGTGGAACTGGGCATCGTCATTGGCAGCCGCGCCCGCTATGTCAGCGAGGAGAACGCGCTGGACCATGTCGCGGGATATGTCCTGATCAATGACGTGTCCGAACGCGCCTTCCAGATCGAACGCGGCGGCACCTGGGACAAGGGCAAGGGCTGTGACACGTTCGGTCCCGTCGGCCCCTGGGTCGTGACGTCGGACGAGGTGGGCGATGCCCAGAACCTGTCCATGTGGCTGGAGGTGAACGGCCACCGCTATCAGAACGGCAGCAGCAAGACCATGATCTTCACCTGCCGACAGCTGGTCGCCTATATCAGCCAGTTCATCACGCTGGAGCCGGGCGACCTGATCACGACCGGCACCCCGCCGGGCGTGGGTCTGGGCCAGAAGCCGGAGCCGAAATATCTGAAGGCCGGCGACGTCATGCGCCTGGGCATCGAAAAGCTGGGTGAGCAGCGCCAGGACGTCGTCGCCTGGACCCAGGAAGGTGTGGCATGAGCATCTATGCTGACCGTTTCAAGGGCCAGGTCGCCATCGTCACCGGCGGCGCCTCCGGTGTGGGCCGAGAAGTCGCAGCCCGCCTGACGCAGGAGGGAGCCAAGGTCGTCCTCTGGGACATGAATGCCGACGCGCTGACCCAGGCGCAGGCGGATACCGGGGCCGTTGACGCAATCTCCCTCGACGTCACCGATGCCGAGGCCGTGCAGGCGGCAGCGGATGCGGTGGCGCAGAAGCTGGGCCGTGTCGATGTGCTGATCGCCAGCGCGGGCATCACGGGTGCCACCGTTCCCGTGCATGAATTCCCGCTGGACAGCTGGCGCCGGGTTATCGACATCAATCTGAACGGCCTGTTCTATTGCTGCCGTGCGGTCATCCCGCACATGCTGAAGAATGACTATGGCCGTATCGTCAATGTCTCCTCGGTGGCCGGCAAGGAAGGCAACCCCAACGCGTCGGCCTATTCGGCGTCCAAGGCCGGCGTGATCGGCTTTACCAAGTCGCTGGGCAAGGAACTGGCCAAGACCGGCATCCGCGTCAACGCCCTGACGCCCGCCACCTTCAAAAGCCCGATCCTGGAACAGCTGCCGCAGAGCCAGGTCGATTACATGCTGTCCAAGATCCCCGCCGGGCGTCTGGGCGAGGTGCATGAGGTGGCGGCCATGATCAGCTGGATGGCCAGTGCCGAATGCAGCTTCACCACCGCGTCGACCTTCGACATTTCCGGTGGCCGCACGACGTACTGATTGTCGTGTACGACAGTGGCAAAGGGCCGGTCCGGTTGGGCCGGCCCTTTTCGTTTATGGTGTGATGACCTGCCGGCCCATATCGATGACCCTCACCGCATCCGGACGGCCCGGCTGGGGGGCAGGGCAGGCGGCGGAAAGATAGCGGATGACCCGCCCGCCGCTGATCGGTCGGTCCCAGGCATAGATCGGGCAGGGGCCGGACGGGCTTTGATGGGTGCTGCCCGTCTCGTAATTCTCGTAATTGCCGAACTGGCTGCCCAGGCCGTTATCGATGCTGGTGGGCTGTGTGGGTGGTGCCGGTGGCGCTGGCGTCTGCGCGCATGCGGTCAGGACCAGAATCAGGCAGATCAGTGAAAGATGCCGCACGGTAATCCCCCGAAATCCCCCTGGGAGCAGGGGGCGGGATTGCGGCTTTTATGTGGGCCGTTGCGCCCTTACCCTTCCGTTGGCTGCCGCGTTCGGGAAGGGTGAGGGAGCGACCGTTACCGTTTGCCCTTCGCCTTGGCCGCCGCGAAAGCCGCTGCAAAGGCGTTGTCCTCCACCGGGGCCGGCTTCTTGGGCGGCGGGTTGTTGTTCTGCTGCGGCGGGCGTTGACCCTGCGGTGCACGGGTTGCCGGCGGCGGACCCCGGCGGTCATCACGCCGATCTGGGCCGGGCGCGGCGGGCCGGGCGGGGGGCGGGCGTTCGTCCAGCTTCATGGTCAGGGCCACACGCTTGCGCTTCAAGTCCACTTCCAGGACCTTGACCTTCACGATGTCGCCGGCCTTTACGACGCTGTGCGGGTCCTTCACGAAGGTATGGGACAGCTGGCTGATATGGACCAGCCCATCCTGATGCACGCCGACATCGACAAAGGCGCCGAAGGCGGTGACGTTGGTCACCACCCCCTCCAGTACCATGCCCAGCTGCAAATCCTTCAACTCCTCCACCCCATCCTTGAACTGGGCGGTCTTGAATTCCGGGCGCGGATCGCGACCGGGTTTTTCCAGTTCTTTCAGGATGTCGCTGACGGTCGGTATCCCGAACTTCTCATCCGTGAAATCGGCGGGATCGAGTGATTGCAGGAAGCCGACATCGCCGATCAGCTTGGCCAAGGGACGGCCCGTCTTCTTCAGGATGCGTTCGACCACGGGATAGGCTTCCGGGTGGACCGAGGAGCCGTCCAGCGGGTTCTCCCCGTCGCGGATGCGCAGGAAGCCCGCGGCCTGCTCAAACGCCTTCGGCCCCAGCCGCGGCACGTCCAGCAATTGCCGGCGGCTACGGAAAGCCCCCTTATCATCCCGGAACGCGATGACATTCTTGGCTACCGTCTCCGACAGGCCCGACACGCGGGCCAGCAGCGGCACGGATGCGGTGTTCAGGTCGACGCCGACGCCGTTCACGCAATCCTCGACCACGGCATCCAGCGCGCGCGACAGCTTCGCGGGGCTGACATCATGCTGATACTGGCCGACGCCGATAGACTTCGGATCGATCTTCACCAGTTCGGCCAGCGGGTCCTGCAAACGCCGGGCGATGGAGATGGCGCCGCGCAGGGTTACGTCCAGCTTGGGGAATTCCAGGGCGGCCACTTCCGACGCCGAATACACGGAGGCGCCTGCCTCCGACACCATCACCTTGGTGAGGCGGTGATCGGGCAGCAGCGCGATCAGGTCGGCGGCCAGCTTGTCCGTCTCCCGGCTGGCGGTGCCATTGCCGATGGCGATCAGGTCGACATCATGGCGCTTGACCAAGGCGGCCAACGTGGCCAGCGATCCCTGCCAATCCTTACGCGGCTCATGCGGATAAATAACGCCGGTATCCAGCAGCTTGCCGGTGGCATCAACCACGGCCACCTTCACGCCCGTGCGGATGCCGGGGTCCAGGCCGAGGGTGGCGCGCTGTCCGGCGGGCGGGGCCAGCAGCAGGTCCTTCAGGTTGCGGCCAAACACATGGATGGCCTCATCCTCCGCCTTCTCGCGCAGGACATTCATCAGGTCCAGTTCGATATGCAGGGAAATCTTGGTCTTCCAGGCCCAGCGGCAGCAATCGGCCAGCCAGCGGTCGGCGGGCCGGCCACGATCCTGAATGCCGAAGGCGGCGGCAATCAGGCCCTCCGCCGGATGCGGGCTGCCCGGCGGCGGCTCATCCCCCACGGCCAGCTTCAGATCCAGCACACCGGCGGCGCGGCCCCGGAACAGGGCCAGGGCGCGGTGCGACGGCATCTTGGTCAGCGGTTCGGAGAAATCGAAATAGTCGCTGAACTTGGCGCCTTCTTCGGCCTTGCCCTCCACCAGACCCGACACGACGCGGCCTTGGGACTGGGAGAAGTCGCGCAGGCGGCCCACCAGGGTCGCATCCTCGCCCATCCGTTCCACCAGGATGGCGCGCGCCCCCTCCAGGGCCGCCTTCACATCGGCGACACCCTTGTCAGCACTGACAAAGCCGGCGGCCTCATTCTCCGGCGAGCATGTGGGGGTGGACAGCAACCGGTCGGCCAGCGGCTCCAGCCCGGCCTCCCGCGCGATCATCGCCTTGGTGCGGCGCTTAGGCCGGTAGGGGAGGTACAGATCCTCCAGCCGGGTCTTGGTATCGGCTTGCGTGATCTGCTTGGCCAGTTCGGGCGTCATCTTGCCCTGTTCATTGATGCTGGCCAGGATGGTGGCGCGCCGCTCCTCCATCTCCCGCAGATAGCGCAGGCGTTCTTCGAGATTGCGCAGCTGCGTGTCGTCCAGGCCGCCTGTCACTTCCTTGCGGTAGCGGGCGATGAAGGGAACGGTCGATCCCTCATCCAGCAGGCCCACCGCCGCCTCCACCTGGGCGGGGCGGACGGACAGTTCGGCGGCGATCTTATGGGCGATGGACAGCATGCGACAGGCCTTGGATGAAGAAACCAGGGGGTGGGTGATAGCGCATCGTGGGGGCAGGGGGGAAGCGATCAGGAATGGTGGTGCCACCTATGCATTGCCGCAGTGCAGAGCTGCGTTAGCGGTCGCCGCGATTAACCATTCCATAACCCCTCCGCCCCTATAACTGCTTTCAGCAACATCTTCTGTTGTTTCCCTCCCAGAAGTTCCCACCTTCAAAACCCCGGCGCCTGATGGCGACGGGGTTTTTTTTACGCCATGCTGGGACTGCGACCGGCGGGAGAGGGAATGATGAATATCGGCGAGGCGGCGGCGGCCACGGGCGTGTCGGCCAAGATGATCCGGCATTATGAAAGCATCGGCCTGATCAAGCCGGCCCTGCGCAGTGTTGCCGGCTATCGGGTCTATGCCGATGCCGACATCCATTCCCTGCGTTTCATCCGCCATGCCCGCGATCTGGGCTTCGCCTTGGATGATATCGACGCGCTGCTGCGCCTATGGGGTGACCGGGAGCGTTCATCCTGCGAGGTGAAGAAGCTGGCGCTGGATCATATCGCGACCTTGGACCGCAAGATTGCCGAGCTTCAGGTCATGCGCGCAAGCCTGACCGACCTTGCCGACCGCTGCCAGGGCGATGACCGCCCCCATTGCCCGATTCTGGAGGGGTTGGCGGGGTGACATCGATAACAGCCCGGCCTATCGGTCGGCAATATCGGCCCGATGGCCCGTACTTAAGACTTTTTTAAGCCTTGGGAAGAAAATGGCTTGACCCGGGGCGCGATTTGAAAGAAATAGTCGTCACCCAGGCCGGAGCGTTTCACTTGTTTCAAGCGGCACGTTCCGGGTGCATGGAGCGGGCAAAAAGAAAGGCCGCTACATGAGCGGCCTGAGTTTAGGGAGGAAACGCCCGATAAGGGCAAGCAGCACAACGTGCTGCGATGCAAAATATGGCTCCAATGCGGGCCGATGGCAAGCATAAAGACAGCCCCGTTTAGGGGCTGTTGCCATTTCTGGTGCCACCGGTGGACAATCATCGGTGTGCCGCTTGGAAGCCAGATGTTCTGCGGGGACTGCGTTGTCCCCCGATAAACCCTTCCAAATGAATATGAATTGCCATTCATCCACAGGGATGGTCGGGCCGCTGCTCTGCTGCGATGCAGCATTATCTATGCGATTCCGTGTGTCTGGTGTTGTGCGTGACGCATGGGTGTCTGTGCGTTTGCCGATCTTGTTCCGGTAACAGGGTTAGCCAGAATTAAAACCAATTTCGATATAATATGATTTAAATCTGCATCAGAAATATGATGATAATCGACATAAGGCGTCCTGGTGCTGCCTGTCAATTTTGGCTATGCCTTAATGCGGATAGGGCAAACTGGCGGCCCAATTCTGACAATTTCTGGGCAGATTTACTGGTATAGACCGAAAGTATTCATGAAATACGGCCTTAGAGAGCTATTGAAATCCTTCGTGGAAGGCTAAAGTCTATTAAGTTGGAAATTGTCGCCGGAAGGTCGCCTGACCAATCCCCCACCGAATGGGGGCCGGTGCCGTTCAGTGAGGGCCAAGATATGCAGACCGTTATTCTGATCGACGCGAACAAGCTGTTCCGGGAGGGGCTGAGCCGCCTGCTGCTGGATGTGCCGTTCAATGTGGCGGCGGAATTTGCCAGCATAGAAGAAGCTCTTGCGGCGGAACCACCGGCGGCGGCTGATTTGATCCTTGTCGATCCGGGTGAGGATTCGTCGGCCATGGCGCGGCTGTCGCAGCTTCGCCAGGTGATACCAGTGCCCATGGTGATCCTGACGGGCGGGCTTGATGCGCGGCGCCTGACCCAGGCGCTGGAGGTCGGGGTCGCAGGATATCTCATGAAGGACATGTCAGCCGACGCGCTGGCCCAGTCGCTGCGTCTCGTGATGATGGGGGAGAAGGTGTTCCCGACCCATCTGGCCGACCTTCTGGTGACCGGTCAGGTGCAGCCGCAGCCGGCCACGGAGATCACGGCCCTGCGCAAAGGCCTGTCGCAGCGTGAGACGCAGATTCTGCGATGCCTGATCGACGGCGACAGCAACAAGATCATTGCCGCCAACCTGGGCATCACGGAAGCGACCGTTAAGGTCCATCTGAAAAGCCTGTTGCGCAAGATCAATGCCGTCAACCGCACCCAGGCCGCAATCTGGGCCATGAATAATGGACTCGGTGCATCAGAAGGTGCGCAGGCCGCGAACAGTGACGGGCCTGCTGTGGGCGGCATGGCCTCTGCCTGACCGTTTACCCTGGGGGTCGGTTGTTCCGCGCTGTCGGGGCGCCGCCCCCCCTTTTCATATGGCCCCTACAATTCAGTCGGGTGGCATATTTTAGTATGTTTCATAAGGGGTCTGCGTAGACGCCAGCAGCTTCATGCGCCCAAGGAGGGGCAGTCCCTGCACTATCCTGAGGGATAGCGCGTTACAAGGGTATTACATTTTGAGATTTTTGATTTATTATTAAAGATAAGCAGCTGGTGCAATGGTGATCCGTTAATAATTTCCTAAGTGCCAGCAGGAAGTTGTTAGCGCATTCAGGCCGAGCCGAAAGCTCGACTTAAGTGCTTGATAAAAAAGCGTTGACGTGTTCGGCGACGGTCTAGGTCCTCTACATCTTATTGGTGGTATTGAGGGGGAGGCAAGGGGCTGGAGGAGTCGGCGGCGGATATCAAGGATTTCCAAGGCTTGGACGATTTTTGTGGTGAGCGCTGCATAAAATTGTAGGAAGCCGAAAGCTTGTGTATAGTAGGGAAATGCCGGTGCCCAGCATCCATGGCAGGTTGCGGTTGGAGCCTGAGAGGCCGTTGAAATGCGTTTGATACTGATCGATCACGAAGCCGCGTTCGTTACCCGTGTCCGCCAGCTGGCGCGCCGCGCCGGGGTTATCGACCCTGTTGATGAAGTCGCCGATCTGGCCGATCTGGCGCAGGTAGCCCAGGCAAACCCGAAGGCGTCGATCGTCGGTATGGTCTCCACCACGATGGCGGTGCGTGGCGCCATCAAGGAATTTGTGCAGCGCTGCCCGAACGTGCCGCTGATCGCGGTGGGCGGGAATGACCCTGACCGCATGCGTGCCGCGCTGGGCGAAGGGGCGCGTGCCTATATTCGCCGCAGCGATGTCGGCGATGAGTTGTTGAGCGCGCTGGAAGTGGTGCGCGACGGTGGCGTGTTCGTGCCGCCGGTTGTCGCCATGCGCCCGGGTGGGGAGCCGTTGATGACGGTGGCCGGTCCCGTGCCTGCCGGCTTCTTCCGCGAAGATGCGGGCAAGCAGCTGACCCCGCGTCAGCGTGAGATTCTGTCGATGATCCGCGCCGGTCGCAACAATCAGGAAATTTCCGAGGCACTGGATCTTACCGTCGGGACCGTGAAGATTCACATCACGGCCATCTTCAAGGCGCTGGGCGTGCGTAACCGCACCCAGGCCATGGTTGCCGCGGATTGGCTGGACCTGCCGGTGGTGGAAGCGGTTGTTACCAGCGCCTGATCCTGGTCGGCGGTGGACAGGGATGGGGGCGGCCAAGGGCCGCCCCTTTGCTTTTTGCCCCGCAATTGCCAGAAAGCAGCGTATTGTATCGGCGTTCGCACCGCTTGTTTCGCCCCTTCCGGGCGTGCAAGGGGGACGATGCGGGGGCAGCTGCCTTGACCGGGAACGGGGGGTCTGCTATCGCCGCCCTTTATTTATTCGTTCGGCAAGCGGCCGAGGGTGATGCATGTCCGATATCTTTCGCGAAGTTGACGAGGATCTGCGCCGCGACCAGATCATGACGTTCTGGAAGCGGTATGGCGGTTTCGTCATCGCGGCTGCCGTTCTGGTGGTGGCGGCCACGGCTGGCAATGTCGGCTGGAAGCATTGGCGCACCACCCGGATGGAGGAGCGTACCGCTGTCCTGTCCGAAGCGCTGGCCAAGCTGCGCCCTGCCGATGAGAACAGCCAGCCCGACCTGAAGGCCGCAGCCGACGCGCTGTCCGCCGTTGGCGCCAAGCTGGGTGACGGCCATGCCGATATAGCCCGCCTGTATGAGGCCGGCCTGCGTGCCCGTGAAGGCGAGCGTGACAAGGCCATCGCCCTTTACGATCAGGTGGCCGGTACTGCTGGCACCGATCCGATGCTGCGCGATCTGGCCACGCTCCTGTCGGTGCAATTGCAGCTGGATACCGGCGATGCCGCCGCCCTGCGCACCCGTCTGGCTCCGCTGCTGAAGGCCGGCAATGCCTGGAAGGCGGCGGCGACGGAGGCATCGGGCCTGCTGGCTGCCCGCGCCGGCGACAATGCCGGGGCCGCCTCCCTGTTCAAGGAACTGTCGGAAGACAGCACCGCTCCGCAGGCGCTGCGCGCCCGTGCCACCGAACTGGCCGCGCTGTACGCGGCGACGAAATAAGTCCGGGATCAAGGAAAAGATGGCTGACATCACCCGTTCCGCTACCGCCGTCGCCGCCCGCCGTTCAGGCGTTGCCCCGACCCGGACCCGTTACCGCACCGCTGCCCGTATGGCGGCACCGTTGCTGGCCTGCCTGCTGCTGTCCGGCTGCGGCATCACCGACTGGTTCTCCGGCGATGATGATGGGCCCAAGCTGGGCGGCAACCGCATCTCGGTGCTGCAGCTTCAGCAGCAGCTGGAGGTCGATCCGCAGGTTTCGGCCGCGGAAGTGACCCTGCCCGAAGCCGTGATAAATGCCGACTGGGCACAGGCCGGTAGCAATCCGGCCCATAATCCCGGCCATGTCGCGCTGGGCCGCAACCTGTCCAAGGCGTGGAGCGCATCGGTTTCTGGCTCCGACAGCAGCGTGCGCCTGCTGGCCGGACCGGTGATCGCCGGTGGTCGTCTGTTCGTGCTGGACACCGACTATGATCTGCATGCCTTTGACGCCAAGTCGGGCAAGCGCATCTGGAAGCGCAACATCCTGCGCGAGAAGCAGGAGGGTGAGGCCTTTGGCGGCGGCGTCGCGGTGCATGACAACCGCGTCTATGCCACCAACGGCTATGGCGAGGCCGTGGCCGTGGATTATGACAGCGGCGATATTGTCTGGCGCCGCCGCATCGCCGGCCCGATTCGCTCCGCCCCCACGGTTCTGGATGGCCGCGTCTTCGTGTCCACCGTCGATAATCAGATGATCACCCTGTCGGCGGAAAACGGTTCGCTGCAATGGTACCACACCGGCTTCCTGGAGCCTGCCGCCCTGCTGGGTGGTTCGGCACCGGCGGTGGAAGGGGATACGGCCATCGTTCCCTATTCCTCGGGCGAGCTGTTTGCGTTGCGCGTCGAGAATGGCCGTCAGTCCTGGCAGGACAGTCTGGCGTCGGTGCGCCGGGGTGAGAATCTGACGGGTCTGGCCGATATCCGTGGCCTGCCCGTAATCGCCGACGGCATCGCCTATGCGATCAGCCATTCCGGGCGCATGGCTGCCGTGGATATCCGTTCTGGTCAGCGTGTCTGGGAACAGGATATCGGCGGCATCACCACGCCGGCCATTATCGGCGACTGGATTTTCGTGACCACCAATGACGGTCAGGTCGTTGCCCTGACCCGTAAGGATGGCCGCGTGCGCTGGATCACCCAGCTGCAGCAGTGGGAGGATGAGGAGGACAAGGAAGATCCCGTTCTCTGGACCGGTCCCATTGCTGCCGGTGGCCGCCTGCTGCTGACCAACAATCAGGGCGAACTGGTCGAGATCGCGGTTGCCGACGGCAAGGTGATCAAAAAGACCAGTCTGCCCGCCTCCACCCTGCAGGCCCCTGTTGTGGCCGGCGAAACCCTGTATCTTTTGACGGAAGATGGCGATCTGGTCGCCTATCGGTAAACGGAGTTTAGAGTGATAAAGGCCACGCACCGGCTGACGGTCGCCATCATCGGGCGGCCGAATGTCGGCAAGTCCACCCTGTTCAACCGGCTGGTCGGCAAGAAGATCGCCCTGGTTGACGATCAGCCCGGCGTGACGCGCGACTGGCGCGCCGCCGATGGGCGCGTGGGGGGCTTGGAATTCACCGTGGTCGACACGGCCGGTCTGGAAGACGTCTTTGATGACAGTCTGGAGGCGCGTATGCGCCGCCAGACGGAGCGGGCGGTGGAACGGGCCGACGTAGCCCTGTTCCTGATTGATGCGCGCGCCGGTGTCACGGCCATGGACAAGCATTTCGGCGCCTGGCTGCGCAAGGCCGGCAAGCCCACTATCCTGATCGCCAACAAGTGCGAGGGGGCTGCCAGCCGTCCCGGACTTATCGAGGCGTTCGAGCTGGGCCTGGGTGAGCCGGTGCCGCTGTCGGCAGAACATGGCGAGGGCATGGCCGATCTGGTCACGGCCCTGGAACCCTTCATGCCGAAGGACGATCCGGAGGATGATGAGGCGTTCGACGTGGACGCCGCCGAGGCCGAGGTTCGTGAGGAGGGGGAGACCGCCGCCGAGGATGAACCCAAGGCCCTGCAGCTGGCCATCGTGGGCCGCCCGAACGTGGGCAAATCCACCCTGCTGAACGCTCTGGTTCAGGAAGAACGCGTGCTGACCGGCCCCGAAGCCGGCATGACGCGCGACGCCATTGCGGTAGAATGGGAATGGCGGGGCCGCCCCATCCGTCTGGTCGATACCGCCGGTCTGCGCAAGCGGGCGCGGGTGGATGAGAAGCTGGAGAAGATGGCCAACCAGGATACGCTTCGCGTTATCCGCATGGCCCATGTCGTGGTGCTGCTGCTGGATGCCGACGGTATCCTGGACAAGCAGGACCTGACCATCGCCCGGCTGGTGATCGAGGAAGGCCGCGCCCTGGTCATCGCGTTGAACAAGTGGGATGCGGTAGAGGATAAGAACGCCGCCCTGCGCCGTATGTCCGACCGTTTGCAGACCTCCCTGCCGCAGGTGAAGGGCATTCCGACGGTGGCCATCTCGGCCCTGAAGGGCCAGAAGCTGACCGATCTGCTGGATGCGGTTGTCACCACCTATGGCGTCTGGAACCGGCGTATCCCCACCTCTCAGCTGAACCGCTGGCTGGCCGACATGACGGACAGCCATCCGCCGCCGCTGGTCGATGGTCGCCGCCTGAAAATCCGCTACATGACCCAGGTGAAAAGCCGTCCGCCGACCTTTGCGTTGTTCGTCAGCAAGCCGGTGGACCTGCCCGAACATTACTCGCGCTATCTGGTCAATGGCATGCGCGAGCATCTGGACCTGCCGGGCGTTCCCATCCGTCTGCTGCTGCGTAAAGGCAGCACCAATCCTTTTGATTGATCGCTGACCTAACTGCGCTGTTGCCAAACGCCCCCTGTCCATTAGACTAAGACTAAATGGATAGGGGGCTTTCAGCATGATTTTCGGGGTCAACTTCTGGAACAAGAAGAAGACCTTTGAGGTTTTCCTGAAGAAGGACGACCGCTGGCAGCTTCATGTTCTGTGCGAGGAAGAACCGGAAGCCATCAATGAGGCGCAACTGCTGCTGCGCCTGAACAAGACGACCCATGTGAAGGTCGTCCGGCACCGGGCACTTTCCAGCTCCGCCGCGTCGGAGATGGTGGTGTATGAGGCGACGGCCAATCCGCCCAAGGAAAAGCCCATTGTCGTGTCCACCCCGGTCGGTGAACTGGCCGTCTGCAAGGTGGTGGATGATCTCTATACGGCGGATGCGCGGCGCACCATCGGGCAGGTGATGCGCGACTACATGCAGCGCTCCAATATCTGCACGACGGAGCTGCTGCACAGTTTCAGCCATATCCGCAAATTGCAGGATGCGCAGGGCCTGGTGAATGCCGGTATGCACCGGGTGGGGGCGGCACAGGCGGCGGCCATGAATGTGCCCGTGAAGGAACGGATGACATTGCTGGACGGGTTGCTGACGCAGTGCCAGCAGAAAGCCCGCAATTTCGCCGCTGAACGTGGCAATTACCCGGAATTCAAGGGCCAGGATCTGGCCGGTCTGTCCACCATCATCCAGCAGAAGGTGGGGCTGGAGCAGCATGATTATGTGCTGAATTCGCTGCTCAGCGTCTGGCTGTTCGAATTCCGGTCGCTGCTGGCCAAGGTCGATATCCTGGCGCGGTTGGCACAGGACAATGTCGAGAACGGTATGGTGCGGCATATCGATGCCATCCTGGCCGACACCATGATCTTTGCCGAGGTGGTGCAGGAACTGTTCGCACCGCAGCCCAACCTGGGCACGGCCCTGAAGGTGATGGGATCGGTTGTCCTGTGCCGGAAGGGGATCGCCGATGCGGTGACCAATCCGACCATGAAGATCATCGCCAACCTGATCCCCCAGGGTCATCTGCCGCAAACACAGGCTGCCCTGGCCGACCGCCTGCTGCGCGAGATCAATACCGACCGCCCGCTGGATCAGCGCGCGCCGGATCAGGAAGGTGCGTTGCTGGACGCGCTTGTTCTCTCCCTGACCGGCGATGATGGTACCATCCTGGGGGGAGAGCGGACGCATCAATCCGTGGAACGCCGTCGTCTGCGCCAGCGGCAGGAGATGTTGCGGGCCCAGGGGCTGCACAGCGTGGCGGATAATCTGCGCTGATTGCGCCCCTGTTCGCGCGATAAACTACAAGATTCAACCTTCCGTTGGTTGTGCCTGGCTTTATGAAGGCTTTACCCTTGCGCATCTGCCGTGGAAGGTTGCCGCCGCATGAAGCGCCATTCGCCCCCGCCCACCCGTTATCCCGGTGTGCCCGCCACCCCCGGCAAACAGGCGGCGCCCGGCCCGATACAGGCCAAGGCCGCGCCGACTGTGACGCGCCTGACCGCGCCACCACCACCGGCACCCAAGAAGCCCGCCGCACCAGCGCCGGCGCCGGTCCGTCTGACCGCACCGCCTCCGCCCCCACCGGGGGGCAAACATGTGGCCCAGGCCTACAAGGTGCTGCCGCCGGAAAAGCTGTGGCGAACGGCACCTTGGTTCAAACCCTGGTTTGCCAGCTATCCATATGCCGTGGTCGGCGATAGCAATTTGAGTGCGCAGGACCACCGCGACGGCGTGAACACCGAAGACGGGTATCTGGCCGACGGCAATACGGCCCGGGCCAATATTGTGCAGCGACCGGCCCTGCGCAGCAGCCTGCGCGTCTCCGACGATTACAATATGGCGATCGAGGATACCGACCTGCGCGGACGCCAGCCAAAAAGCTTCTTCGCCACGGACAAGGTGATCAACGCGTCCAACCGGGCGCTGCAAAATGTCCGGTCACCGATCCAACTGGTCAAGTCGGGCGGGGCGATCACTATTGTCGGCTGGTGGGGTGGCCGCTGGCGGCTTCACGAGGTCCGGCCGAGTTTTACCAATAATCACGGGGGGCAGAATATCGACCCGGACAATCTGCCACAGAACTGCAACGACATGGCCAGCACGGTTTCAAGGGTTTTCCTGGGGTTATCGCCGCAGGCGCAATCTGCCAACGTCCTGAAGGAGATAAGGGGCAAACGGCCTAATCAGGACATTACCGAGGATGACCTGCAAGCCTATGCCGGGTTGACGCAAAGCGATGGCATTCGGCGCCGGGGTGCCAACAAGTTCGCGGCCCCCAGGATCGGTGAAGCCTATATGATTGCTTCCATAACCAATGCCGAAGACCTGGCGACACAGGCATTGGCGGAAAACGATATGGACCGTGTTGATCAGATCGGCAACCGCACCCGCTGGCGTGACTATGGCAGCGGTCAGGACCGGGACATGCGCTGGCCCTATCACTTTGCTGGTGTCATCGCGGTCAGCGGCAATGACCGGATGACCCTGGAAAATTACGCCCGTGGTGACAACCGTCAGGCACAGCCCGATCCGCGCTGGTTCTTCCAGATGTATGGCAACAAGCCGGGCCAGAGTTTCCACGAGGCGACGCAAGGGCAAGACTATGTCAATCCCCTGACCGTGGTCATCCGCGGCTGATCTCGGGTCAGCCCTCGCGCCGGCGGTAATCCTGCAGGCGGGTCACGCGCAACGCCTGCACGCCATGGCGGTCGATCATTTCCTGCCAGGAGGCGAATTCCTCTGACGACAGGTCATAGCGCTTGCACGCATCCTCGACCGTCAACAACCCGGCGCGTACCCCGGCGACAACCTCTGCCTTGCGGCGCATCACCCAGCGGCGGGTGTCGGGCGGCGGCAGATCGTCCAGCGTCAAGGGACCGCTGCCATGCTGAATGCCGGCGGCATCCAGATCCGTCTCCGCCCGCAGGCGGCTGGTAGCGGCATTATTCAAGGGCTTCATGGCAAGGAACGCTCCGATACGATCTTCCCCGCCATCGTTAGCGGCACGCTCTTAACAAAGCGTGAAAGAAGGGCCGGATCACCCGAAAGTATGAGAGCGCATAAGGTCATTCATTGTTTGATCGACAGGACATTGTTCATGGTGATCGGCAGGGTGCCCAACATCAGGTAAGGTTCACCCGCTGTTAAATCGACACCGGTCACGCGACCAAAGCTCATGACCTGCGGACTCATGTCCTTGCCATCGACCCCCTTTATTTTAGCCACACCCTTGTAGGTACCATCCTCCAACTGCTTGCCGCTGCTGTCCTTGCCGTCCCAGTTGATGTCCTGGGTACCGGCGAACTTGGACAGTTCCAGGGTGCGCAGTACCTTGCCGGTCTTGGCGTCGGTGATCTCGAACACCGCACTGGAGGCGACGCTGTCGGTGGATACGGTCAGGTGAGCCTTGCCGTCCTGAAGGGAGATACCGTTGGACTGGATTTCCACCGTCTTGCCCATATAGCCCAGTGCCTGATTGGGCTGGCCGTTATTGATGGCGCTGATGACGCCATCCAGCTTGTCGTTGGTCTTGATCGACTGTTCGACCTGCGAGTACTGAACCAGCTGCTTGGTGAACTCGGCTGTGTCGGTCGGCTGCAACGGATCCTGGTTCTGAAGCTGCGATGTCAGCAGCGTCAGAAAGGTTTCGTAATTGTCCGACAGATCCCCCAGCGCGGATTTCTCCTTGGTGCCGGAGGTGCCGTTGGCCGCATTGGCGGCTGTATTCGCGATACCGGAGATGGACATCGTCTTGATCCTTCCCGTCAGGGATATGCTGCATCAGACCCGTACATCCACCCGCCCGAACTCCAAGATCTGGGCCTGGGCGATAATTGCCGGGTCTTCTTCCTCGACATCATCAGAAGCAAACCCCGTGCCATAGCCGGACTGGTCTCGCTGGTCCTGGCGCTGCTGGGCTTGGTCGCCGCTGTCCTGGAGTGAGAAGGACAGGCTGTCCTGGTCGGTCTGCAGACCGGCCTCCTGCAAGGCCTTCTCCAGGTTCTTACTGTCCTTTTGCAGCATCTCCAGGGTGGCAGGGTTCTCCACCATCACCTTGGCGCGCAGCTTTCCTTCCGATCCGATCTCCAACTGCACATCGATGCGGCCCATTTCATAGGGGTTGAGCTGGATGGAGACGCGGTCATTGCCGTCCTGGACGGCCCGTTGCACATGGAAAGCCATCTGCTGTCCAGGCGGGGTGTAGGCGTTGGGGCGGTGCGGGGCGTTGGTCTGGCGCAGGGACTGCGCGAAATCATTGCCCTGGACCTTGCCATTCTCGCCGGAATGCAGGCCGGCTGTGGCCGGGTCGATGCCATCGGCAGCGGGCGCCTCTGCAAAGCCGGAGCCACCCTCGCTGCTGCCATCGGTGCTACTACCGCTTTCATGGCCCTTGGCGCCGGCGGAAATGGCACGGGACAGAAGATTATCCTCCGTCTCGGCCCGCATGACTGTGGTGTCGACGCGGGTGGCCGGCTGGTTCTGCCCGGCAGATTGTGCCGATCCAGCGATATCCGCCTGCATCTCGGCCCGCGCTTCGTTACCCACATGCTTGGGCGCCAGCATCCGGTTGTTCGTCACCGCCTCATCTTCATCGCTCACCGCTTCCGTCACCTTCACATCCTCCCCCTCCACCGGGGCGGCATTGGCATCAGCGGCAGGTCGCGCGCTGGCGGGGGCCGGACGGGCTGCGGCGGTCGGTGCGGCGGTGCTGCTGGTCCGCAGCGTCACGGTATGCGGGGTGGGGCTGTTGGCCGTCGTGGCCATGGCCGGGTCAGCCTCGGCCACCGCCACCGTCTCCGCCGCCGGTTCTGCCGGCAGTGCCGATGCCGTCAGGATGGTGGTTTCGGCGGGTGCCGGCTCGGACTTGCGTACCGTCTGCGCCTTTGTGGAAGACGCCGCTGCCGGCGTCGGGCTGGTCGCCGGCGTGGGGGATGCCGCCGTAGCAGGTGCGGTTGGGGCCGTCATGTTGCCGCTGGCCGCTGTGACCGCCGGTTTATCGGTGCTCTCCTGCACCGATGCGGTCCATGCCGGGGCGGCGCTTGCCGGTGCTGTTACCGCCGGTGCCGGTGCCTTCGGCTCTGTTACGTTCACTGAAGCCTGACCAGCCGCACTGCCGGTCGTGGCGCTGGCGGCCTTGGCTGCTGCCATCTCCGTCACGGATGCCTTCTCATCGCCGGAGGCTGTGGCGGCCAGATCGGCGGGCAACGCGATGGCGCCTGGCTTTTCGTCAGCAGTGTCCGTGGCCGGCGTGATCTCTGTGCCGGTGGCTGCGACGGTGCCTGTCACCACGGGGGGAGCCGGTGCCGTACTGGGCGCGGGTGTCGATGGCGACGCGACCTTGATGCTGATCGCCTCCGGCTGCGGCGCGGCGATGGGAGCGGCCTTCTGTTCCACCGCCGGGCTGCTGGTCGGTGCCGCATCCACTGGCGCATCCACTGGCGCCGCCATGTTGGTGGCGGGCGGTGTGGCCGCGGTCATCATGGCGGTATCAAGCTTCGGGATGACGGGGGCCGCTGCGGGCTTTGCTGTTGTGGCAAGGCTAGCGTCTGCCGGTGCCGGCAAGGCCCTCAGCCCGGTGCCTGCCACGGTCAGATTGACCCCCAGCGCGCTGGGCGCCGTATCCGTGGTCAGAACGGGGATTACCGGCGCATTGCTGTTGGCACTGGCGATGGTCACCTGTGTGACCTGTACCGCCAGGCTGGCATCGGTTTCGGTGCCGCCCTGCAAGGCCATCAGAATATCGACTTCGCCTTCCTCGGTCTCGGCATCCGCCGGCGTGGCGCCGTCGATCACCGACTCCCCTTCAGACAGGGGGCTGGCGGCGGTAAAGGCCTGCGACAGGTCGTTGAGGAAGGCGACCACTTCGGGGTTCATCTCCTGTCCCGAAAGGCTGCCATTGGCTAGCAGGCTGATGCCGGATTGTGCCCAGCGTGCTTCGATGCCCTTTGCACCGTTACCGGCATTGGCGGCGCCGGCCATGTTGGTCAGGTTGAAACCGCCACCCAGCAAGGCGCCCAGGCCCGATGGCGCGGCCGATGGCACGGTTGGTCCGCCCATGCCCAATGTGAGGGCGCCTGGCACCTCATCCGTCGTCAGCACCGGTATCGCCGTTCCGTCGCCCGTTCCGGCATCAGCACCGGTGAGGGAGAGGAAGTTGCCCAGGAGCTGGTTGAAACTTTCCAGCCCCTCCAAACCCTCCAGCCCTTCGCCGGACGGCGGTCCATTGCCGATGCCACCTCCCATCACGCCAAAGGACAAGGCGGATGGGGCGGTGGCCGTGCTGGCTCCAAGAAGGGCTGAGATGTCCATGGCGTGTATTCCTGCGCTATTCGGTTGGGACCATGCACCTATCGTGCCAATAGGGACGTGCCGGAATTGCTGGGTTTCGGGTTGGTCAGGCCCTGCCGGGGGGCAGAAGCTGCCGGTTCCTGGGCAAGGCTTGCCGGGCGTAGAGGCCCGAAACCCGGTGGACAAGGGGATGGCGTTACGGCGTAAGGGTTGTGCGCCGTTGAGTTGGGATCATAAACCTAAAATGGGATCAGAAGGACTTGTTGTACGCCATTGAGGGTGCGGCCTTGCGGGCATAGGCCGCCGGCATGACCATCCCGCCTCGGCGGGTATAGGTTCCTTCGTCGGCCCGCGCCTTGTTGATGGCGGTGACCAGGGTATTGATGGTGGATTGCGTCACCTGGGTGGCGGCACGGACCAGCCGTGCATGTTCCAGGGTCGCCTCGATGAATTCGTCCGATGCCTGTTTCAGCCGGGCCTTGGCCTCGGCATCCATCAACTGCAACGTTTCGGTATCCGCCTTCACCGACCGCACGCAATCCTCATAGGTGCGGACCAGCAGGGGCTTCTTGTCGGCGATGGCGTTCAGGGCCGGCAGGTTGCGGTTGGCAATGGCGTCATTCTCCAACTGGAAAAGGTCCGTCAACCGCCGCATCGCATCGATCAGCGCATCCGCGCGGGTATTGGCTGTCATTTCGATCCTTTCCCTTGTTCTTGTTCCTGCATGCGGATCATGGCGGCCTTTACATCGTCGGCGATGCCGACGCCGCCGGCCTTGGCGATCTGCTTGCCATATTCTTCAACCATCATGCCGCGCCAGGTGTTCTCCGCCTCGCCGCCGCCGAAGGTGTCATCCGCTTCAACGCCCTGCCACATCTGGCCCAGCATCTGGGACAGGAAGACGGCTTCGAATTCCTGCGCCGCCTTGCCCACATCCTTGATGTTGGGGCCCTTGTTCTTCAGGCCACCGGCCTGGGACAGGGATTGCGGGTCAAAGCCGGGGGTGGAAAGCTTCATGCTGTCGGACATCACATCACCTCAATCTCGGCCTGAAGGGCACCAGCCGCCTTGATGGACTGGAGGATCGAGATCATATCACGCGGCCCCACGCCAAGCGCGTTCAGGTTTGCGACCAGTTCCTGAAGCGAGACGCCGGCCGGCATGACTGCCAGTTTCTTGTCGGCGCCATCATCGACCTGAATGTCGGTGCGCGGCACGACCGTCGTCTGTCCACCCTGGCTGAACGGCGCGGGCTGGGATACCTGCGGTGTCTCGGTGATCTTGATGGTCAGGTTGCCCTGGGCGATGGCGACGGTGGAGATGCGGACATTCTCACCCATCACGATGACGCCGGACGCCTCGTCAATGACGACACGCGCCACCTGATCGGGCCGGACGGTCAACTGCTCCACCTCACCCAGAAAGGCGACAAGGTCGGTCTTGCGCTGCATCGGCACATTGATGACGACACTGGTCGGGTCCAGCGCCTTGGCCGTCTGCGGGCCGGCGAACTGGTTGATGGCGTTGGCCACACGCACCGCCGTCGTGAAATCGGGGTTGCGCAGCGACAGGCGCAGATAGGGCAGGTCGGACAAGGAGAAATCGATCTCCCGTTCCACAATGGCACCACCGGCAATGCGCCCGCTGGTCGGTACGCCCCGCGTGATGGAGGCACCGGCACCCTGCGCAGAGAAGCCGGAAATGGCGACGGCGCCCTGGGCCACGGCATAAACCTCACCGTCGGCGCCCAGCAGCGGGGTGACCAGCAGGGTGCCGCCCTGTAGGTTCTTGGCATCGGCCATGGCCGCGACCGAAATATCGATGCGCGACCCCTGCGAGGTGAAGGGCGGCAGGGTGGCGGTCACCATAACGGCGGCCACATTCTTGGTACGGATCGTATCGCCACGGACATTGACGCCCAGGCGTTCCAGCATGCCGATCAGGCTCTGTTCGGTAAACGGCGAGTTGTTGATCGTATCGCCGGTGCCATTCAGGCCGACCACAAGGCCGTAGCCGATCAGCATATTGTCGCGCACACCCTCGACATCGGCGATATCCTTGATTCGGCTGTCCGCGTGCGCCATGTCGGGCGCCATCAGCGTGAGGGCCGTCAGGATGGCGGCCAGCCACTGGCCGATCCGGGTCTTGGTGGAGGAGGTGCGCGTCGCCATGGCGGTGCTTCCGATTCTGTCGCTTTGCCTTCGGTTCGGGGCTTTTCCGCCCCTTATCGTCGGATTGGTCGATGCCAGAACCGTGCCAGTCCAGGGATTGCGCGCCTTTCCGGGCCGCTGGTCAAGGCTTGCCGCCCCGTACAAAGGCTCAGGTCCTGCCTGCGGGCAAAAAATGCCCTAGGACGCGGGGCGCTGCGGGTGATACCTATAGTGAAAGACGTGCATCCGGCCTATATATCTGGTGTCGGAATGCCGTCCGGTCCGCTCAAAAGCGAAAGCAGCCAACCGCGCCATGAAGATCGAGGGTCCTTCCTCCGCCCGTCCCGGTCAGGTGAAGAAAGCCACGCGCAGCGGTGGTGGCGAATTCGCACGCCATATCCAGGGCGGGGACGAGGATGATGGCGTTTCGCGCTCATCTGGCTCGCAGGGCCTGTCCGGCATCAATCCGCTGTTCGCCCTGCAGGAGGTCGATGACGCCCTGTCCGGCAAGAAGCGCAAGGCGCAGGCGCGGGGCGAGGATATTCTGGACCGGCTGGATGAAATCCGTCTCGGCCTGCTAATGGGCACCATCCCGCTGGAAAAGCTCCATGAATTGACGCGGGTTCTTCAGAACCGCATCGGTGACCTGGACGATCCGGAGCTGCAGCAGGTTTTGGATGAGATCGACCTGCGGGCGCAGGTGGAGATCGCGAAGCTGACCCCGCAGGGCTGATCGCGCAGGCATACGCCTGAATGACTGATCGGGCTGCTTCCCCAGTAAATTGTTTGGTTTCAGCGCATTAGAAGTTTTGCGCCGATGCTGTTCGCCTGTTGCGGGCCGGGCCTTGTCTCCCTATACTCCGCGCCGTTTCCAGGCCCAGGATCGGACCAGTCAGATGTCGTCTAATACGTTGCCTCTGCTCCCCGCCGATTACCGCCCGTCGGAGGACGAGGAATATATGAACCCGCTGATGCGGGCTTTCTTCCGGCACAAACTGCTGCAATGGCGCGCGGAGCTGCTGCGTGAAAGCAGCGAAACGCTGAACAGCCTGCACGAGGATGGTGGGTTGCAGGAACCCGACATTGCCGACCGTGCCACGCTGGAGACGGATCGTGCGCTGGAACTGCGCACCCGCGACCGCGAGCGCAAGCTGATTTCCAAGATCGACAGCGCTCTGCAGCGCATCCATGACGGCGAATACGGCTATTGCGAGGAGACGGGGGAGCCGATCGGCGTCCGCCGTCTGGAGGCCCGCCCCATCGCCACCATGAGCCTTGAAGCCCAGGAACGGCATGAGCGGATGGAGCGCACGCACCGCGACGATTGAGGTGGCGCGCGAGGGGCAGGAGAAAGCGTTTCGCGTGCTGCTGCCGGCGTCTGTCCGAACGGGTCGCGGCAGCGATTAACAGGCCCGATAGGGTGCAATCGGCTTTTTCCCTGGTTTGCAGACATGGCTCCAGAAGGAAGAAGAACGATGCGCTACCTGGGCTTTTTCCTGACGATTACCCTCGCACTTGCCTTGACGGCTATCGGCAAGCCCTCCATCGCACAGAATCTAGCGACTGACTTAGCCGGGCCGTCTCAGGTACCAAAGTTTCCGCCGCTGACCGACTTCGTTGGCACCTATGCCTATCAGGGCGGAACGATGGAGATCGCTGCCCCTGACGAGTTGTACGCGGTGATCAGCGGCGGCAAGTATCCGTTGCGCCGAAAATCGGCTGATGTCTTCATCAACGGCGGCGGCGCAGACGTTATCTTTCATCGCGGTTCCGATGGTCAGGTTAACGCTGTGGAGGACAATAGTGGCCTTTATCAGCGCTTATCGGCTACCATAACCCCCTTAACTGAAGCGGGATTCCGGCCCCGCCCGGTCGGGTCGCCTGCCTATCGCTACCGGATGCCAAGCGCCCTGAAAGACGGCATCCCGGTGGGCAATATCGCCAGATCTGACCTCGGCACCGACGCCGCCAGCCGCGTCGTCGCTGGTGTCCTCGACAAGACGTGGCCGGATGTGGATGGCATCCTGATCTTCCAGGGCGGTAAGCTCGTGCTGGAGGAATATTTTTACGGCTATGACCGCAACACGCCCCATCAATTGCGCTCTGCAACTAAATCGGTCGTGGGCGCTGTCGTAGGGTCGGCTGTCGCAAACGGGGCTATCACGCTGGATGAACCCGTTTTGCCCTGGCTTGGCTACGCGGACATTGCCAACGCCGATCCGCGTAAGGCCGCGATCACCTTACGCCATCTCCTCACCCTGCAATCTGGACTGGACTGCAACGACTACTCAGCGAACTCTCCTGGCGGCGAGAATAAACTCTACGACAAGCCCGACTGGATCCGTGTGATGGTTGACCTGAAAATGGTCGAGGCACCTGGCACGGTTGGTCACTATTGTACGGGCGCTACCTTTCTGGCCGGTCGCATAGTGGAAAAGGCGACAGGCTGGACGTTGCCCGACTACGCACAAGAACATCTGTTCGGGCCGTTGGGCATCCGCCGGTCCGATTGGACATGGGACCACTACCTAACCAATAGTGACAAATCGTTCGGGATGATGTCCATGCGCCCGCGCGATATGCTGAAGTTCGCAATGCTCTACGCGAATGAGGGACGATGGGGTAAAAAGCAGGTGCTGCCTGCCGCCTGGGTAAAGCAGTCGCTTTCTTCACTCAGCCGCGTCGAGAATACAGACTATGGCTTCCTCTGGTGGCGCATGTCGCTACGCGTGTCGACGCCGGACGGTACCCATCGTGTTTACATAAGCGCTGCCCAAGGCAATGGCGGCCAGAAGATTTATATTGTACCTGAGTTGGATCTAATCGCTGTCTTCACAGGTTCGCGCTACAACACGGGCGGGGCACCGCCGAACAAAATCATGGCAGAGGTGGTCCTGCCCGCCCTGTTGCAAGCGCGCGGCGTGAACGGGGATGTTGGTGCGCCAATCCGCTGAAGCGGTTCTACGGCCACGGCCATCCTCAAACGGTCAGGAACTTCCGCACGTCGGTTTCCACCAGCCCGGCCCTGTCCCCGGCCATTACCACTTCGCCCCGGTCCAGGACGGCGTAAAGGTCGGCCAGGTCGCGGGCAAATTCAAAGTACTGCTCCACCAGCACGATGGCCATGTCGCCCCGGTCGCGCAGCCAGGAGATGGCGCGGCCGATATCCTTGATGATGCTCGGCTGAATGCCCTCTGTCGGTTCATCAAGCAGCAGGAGGCGCGGGCGGGTGACGAGCGCCCGACCGATGGCCAGTTGCTGCTGCTGCCCGCCCGACAGATCACCGCCGCGCCGCGACAGCATGGATTTCAGCACAGGGAACAGCTCGAAAATCTCATCCGGGATGAAACGCTGCCGCCGGGGCAGGGGGGCGAACCCGGTCTCCAGATTCTCCTTCACCGTCAGCAGGGGGAAAATCTCCCGCCCCTGCGGGACGTAGGCGATGCCGCGCCGGGCCCGGTCTTCGGTGGAGAGTTTGGAGATGTCCGCCCCTTCCCAGGTGATGGACCCGCCGCTGATAGGCCGATGGCCGATGATGGCGCGCAGCGTGGAGGATTTGCCCACCCCGTTGCGGCCCATCAGGCAGGTGACCTTGCCCGGCTGTGCCAGGACACTGACGCCGCGCAGGGCTTGCGCCGCACCATAATGCAGGTTGATGTCATTGACGTTCAGCATGTCTCACCGCCCCAGATAGACTTCGATCACGCGCGGATCGGCGCTGACATGGTCCAGCGAGCCGTCGGACAGGACGGAGCCTTCATGCAGGACCGTGACCTTCACATCCAGATCGCGCACGAACGTCATGTCATGTTCGACGACGACGACGGAGCGAGTCTGCGCAATCTCCCGCAGCAAGCGCGCCGTCTCTGCCGTCTCCGCATCGGTCATGCCGGCCACCGGTTCATCGACCAGCAGCAGCTTGGGTTCCTGCGCCAGCAGCATGCCGATCTCCAGCCATTGCTTCTGACCGTGGCTAAGTGATCCGGCCAGGACATGGCGGCGGGCGGACAGGCGGATCGTATCCAGGATAGAAAGGATACGGTCATCATCGGCCCCGTCGCGGTGGAACAGGCTGGCGAACGGCCCGCGTTTTCCGGCCAGGGCCAGGTCGAGATTGTCCCAGACAGTGTGGCTTTCGAAGACGGTGGGCTTCTGGAACTTGCGGCCAATGCCCAAGGTGGCGATCCCGGCCTCATCCATCTGGGTCAGGTCGGTATCGCCATCGAACAGGATGGTGCCCTTGTCGGGCCGCGTCTTGCCGGTGATCAAGTCCATCATCGTGGTCTTGCCCGCCCCATTGGGGCCGATGATGGCGCGCATCTCGCCGGGCATGATGATCAGCGACAGGTTGTTCAGCGCGCGGAACCCGTCAAAGCTGACAGAGACGCCATCCAGGTAAAGCTGGGTATGCTGCGGATCGGGTCTGGTGGACATCATTGCCCCTCCGTCACGGGCTGGGTGGTGATGGATGCCGCCTGTTTTTCCCGCCGCCGGGTCCAATAGCCGGTCCACAGGCCGACAATGCCGCGCGGCAGGAACAGCGTGACGGCGATGAACAGGCCGCCCAGCGCGAACAGCCACACCTCCGGCAGGGCATTGGTCAGTAGGGTCTTGCCGAAATTGACCAGGACCGCGCCGATCACCGACCCGATCAGGGTGCCGCGCCCGCCGACGGCGACCCAGATCACTGCCTCGATTGAGTTGGCGGGGCTGAATTCACCGGGATTGATGATCCCGACCTGCGGCACATACAGCGCCCCCGCCACGCCCGCCATGCAGGCCGAGGTAACAAAGACCAGCAGCTTATACTGTTCCACCCGGTAGCCCAGAAACCGCGTCCGGCTTTCGGCGTCGCGGATGGCGATCAGTACACGGCCCAGCTTTGAGCGCACGATCCAGCGGCAGAGGATGAACCCCAAAGCCAGGGCAATGGCCGAGGCCGCGAACAGGGCGCTGCGCGTTCCATCGGCCTGGATGGAGGCGCCCAGAATATCCTTGAAATCGGTCAGGCCGTTATTGCCGCCGAACCCCATGTCATTGCGGAAGAAGGCCAGTAGCAGGGCGAAGGTCATGGCCTGGGTGATGATCGACAGGTAGACGCCCGTCACCCGGCTGCGGAAGGCCAGCCAGCCCAGCAGGCCCGCCAGCAAACCCGGCACCAACAGCACCATCAGGGCGGCAAACCAGAACTGGTCAAAGCCCAGCCAGTACCAGGGCAGTTCCGGCCAGTTCAGGAACACCATGAAATCGGGCAGGGTCGGGTGACCATACATGCCGCGCGGCCCGATCTGCCGCATCAGATACATGCCCATGGCGTAGCCGCCCAGCGCAAAGAACGCACCATGGCCCAAAGACAGGATACCGCAATAGCCCCAGACCAGATCCACCGACAGGGCCAACAGCGCATAGCAAAGATACTTGCCCATCAGGGCCACCACATGCGGCGGCACATGGAATGGGCTATCAGTCGAGACCAACAGGTTCAGGACCGGGATCAGGATGGCCAGGCCCAGCGCCACCGCCCCGAAAGCCAGCCCTGCGCGGTCCAGCCGCGGCAACAGAATTCCGCCTTGCATGGGCGTCCCCTCAATGTTCGATGGCGCGGCCCTTCAGGGCGAAAAGACCCCGCGGACGCGCCTGGATGAACAGGATGATGCCGACCAGCACCAGGATCTTGCCCAGCACCGCGCCAGCCAGCGGTTCCAGCAGCTTGTTGACGATGCCCAGCGACAAAGCGCCGACCAGCGTGCCCCAAAGGTTACCGACGCCGCCAAAGATCACGATCATGAAACTGTCGATGATGTAGCCCTGGCCCAGATTGGGGCTGACATTGTCGATCTGCGACAGGGCCACGCCCGCCAGCCCGGCAATGCCGGAACCCAGGCCGAAGGTCAGGGCGTCAACGCGTGCCGTACGGATACCCATGGCCCGCGCCATGGACCGGTTCTGGGTCACGGCCCGCATCTGTAGGCCCAGTGGTGTCCGGCGCAGCAGCAGCATCAGGGCGGCAAAGACAATCAGGCCGAACAGGAAAATCCACATGCGGCCATAGGTGATGGTGACTTCCCCAACCTGGAACGCACCAGCCATCCAGTCGGGGTTCCCCACCTCCATATTCGTCGGCCCGAACAGCGACCGCACCGCTTGCTGCAAAACCAGCGACAGGCCCCAGGTGGCCAGCAGGGTTTCCAGCGGGCGGCCATAAAGGAAGCGGATGATGCCGCGTTCGATCAGGATGCCGACCCCGCCCGCCACGATGAAGGCCAGCGGCAGGGCGATCAGCAAGGACCAGTCGAAAAGGCCCGGCGCATGGGCGCGGATCAAATCCTGCACGACATAGGTCGTGTAGGCCCCCAGCATCACCATTTCCCCATGCGCCATGTTGATGACGCCCATCACCCCGAAGGTGACGGCAAGGCCAATGGCCGCCAGCAGCAGGACGGAGCCCAGCGACATGCCGTAGATGATGTTCTGCGCCGCCGCCGCCCAGGCCAGCTTGTTGTCGATCAGGCGCACGGCTTCCGTGGCGGCCTTGGCGACTGCTGGTTCGGTGCTGCCGGTCAGTGGGTTCAGCAGGGCAAGGGCGGCCTGACCGCCCTTGTCCGCGATGGTGGCGATGGAGGACAGCTTCTCCTCGGTGCCCAGGTTTGCATCGGCCAGCAGGATGGCAGCGCGGGCCTGTTGCAGGCTGCGCTTGACCTTTGCGTCCTGTTCCTCGGCCAATGCCGCCTCCAGCAGGGGCAAAGCGGCGGCATCGCGGTTGACGAAAACGGCTTCAGCCGCCGTGCGGCGGACGGCGGCATCGGGGCTGCGCAGGGTGAGCGCACCCAGGCTGGCACCAATGGCGCGGCGCAGGCGGTTATTGACGCGGATCAGTTCCAGATCACCCGCCGGTACGCTGCCCAGCGTGTCGCCTGACAACGGATCGGTCAGGCTGATATTGTCGCCATTCTCCCGCCCGATCACCACCTTGTCATCGGTCAGCCGGCGGTAAAGCTGCCCGCCCTCCAGCGCCTTCAGGGCTGGCACGATGGCGGGGTCGCCCGTCTCTGTCAGGGCGGTCAGCGCCTGTTCCTTGGCCGCGTAATCATCGGTGGCCAGCGCATCGATCAGGGGACCCGTCGCTTGCCCCCAGGCCAGCGGCGTGACCAGCAGGGACAGCAGCAGAAGCAGCATTCGCATGGGGTGGCCTTTCGGGGGAGCGTCGGTGAGGGATCAACAGCAAAGTGGGGACGGCGGAAATTTCCGTCCCCACTTTGCCCATCGCTTACTTCGCGCCGCACTTGCCCGTGGCGGTGTTGAAGTTGCCGCAGGACAGCGGCTTGCGCCAATCGGCGATCAGGTCCTTGCTGTCGGGCAGGTAATCGGACCATTCGTCACCGGCGACGAGGCCCGGCGTCTTCCACACGGTTTCAAACTGCCCATCGGCCTGGACCTCGCCAATCAGGACAGGCTTGGTGATGTGGTGGTTGGGCAGCATGGCGGAATAGCCGCCCGACAGGTTGGGCACGGCCACGCCGATCATGGCGTCGATCACCTTGTCGGGATCGGTGGTGCCGGCCTTCTCCACCGCCTGCACCCACATGTTGAAGCCGATGAAATGCGCTTCCATCGGGTCGTTGGTGACGCGCTTGGAGTTCTTGGTGAAGGTCTGCCACTTCTTGATAAAGTCGGCATTCACGGGGGTCTTCACGCTCTGGAAATAGTTCCAGGCGGCCAGATGGCCTTGCAGCGGCTTGGTGTCGATGCCGGCCAGTTCCTCCTCTCCCACCGAAAACGCGATGACGGGGATGTCGGTGGCCTTGATCCCCTGATTGGCCAGTTCCTTATAGAAGGGGACGTTGGCGTCGCCATTGATGGTGGACACCACGGCGGTCTTCTTGCCCGCACTGCCGAACTTCTTGATATCCTTCACGATCGACTGCCAGTCGGCGTGACCGAACGGCGTGTAGTTGATCATGATATCTTCCGCCTTCACGCCCTTGGCCTTCAGATAGGCTTCCAGGATCTTGTTGGTCGTGCGCGGATAGACATAGTCGGTGCCGGCCAGGACCCAGCGCTGCACCCCTTCACCGATCAGGTAATCCACCGCCGGCACGGCCTGCTGATTGGGGGCGGCCCCGGTGTAGAAGACGTTGCGGCTGCTCTCCTCCCCCTCATACTGCACGGGGTAGAACAGAATGCCATTCAGTTCTTCGAACACTGGCAGCACGGATTTGCGTGACACCGAGGTCCAGCAGCCAAATGTGGCCGAAACCTTCTGCACTGCCAGCAGTTCCCGCGCCTTTTCGGCAAACAGCGGCCAGTTGCTGGCGGGGTCCACCACCACCGGTTCCAGCTTGCGGCCCAGCACGCCGCCCTTTTTATTCTGCTCCTCAATCAGCATCAGCATGACGTCCTTCAGGGTCGTCTCGCTGATCGCCATGGTGCCCGACAGCGAATGCAGGATGCCGACCTTGATCGGCGGCTTGTCAGCGGCCAGCGCCACCCCGGCGGTGCCCAGCATCAGGGCGGCACCGGTGATGGAAAGGACGGCGGAACGCAGGAATTGACGACGCGACATGGGGTTATCTCCCGTCAGCAGAAATGATTTTGGGGGAAAGGTGCGCGTGACCGACACCGTCAGAACTGCAATTGCAGGCCGAGGGTGAAACGGTCGCTGTCGGCGCCGGGGCCGGTGTCGATGGTGGAATATTCGGCGCTGATCCGGGCGGAATGGCCGCTGATCACGTAGTTCACGCCGAAATCATATTGTTTGATATCAAAGCGCGAGGCGTCGGGATCGAAGGTCTGATAGCGCACGAAGGGCTGGAACTTGCCGATGCCGACCTTGGCCGGCAACAGATAGGCGCCGCCGATCAGCCAGGCCTCCCCCGCCACGATCCCGCCGACATTGGCCGTGCCGGACGCCCCGCCGAAACCGGGGGCCACGTCGGTCACACCGTCTGTGTCATAGGAATACCAGGCCCCTTCCAGGGTGATGGCCCCGGCATCGCCCAGATTTTTTTCAAACAGGGCGTCGATGCTCACAGCACCATAATCGCCGGGCCGGGCAGCGGTGCCCACGCCATCTTCCTGATACGCACCGGCAATGGCCAGCGTCAGGATGTCGGCGGAACCGTAATAGGTGCTGCTGGTGTAATAGGCGGGGTTGTCCTCCACATCGAGGAAGTTATAGGCCAGCCGCCCCGTGAACAGCATGTTGTCGCCCTGGTTGCTGGCGCCGCGGATGCGGTTATGGCCTTTGAAGGCACCGGCGGCATAGGTCAGGCGCTTGTCCAGCAGCTTGCCCCAGACGGTGGCACCATCATCGCGGCCCGCGAACTTGGCGGGGTATTGCGACACGACACCGGGATAGGACCAGGCGTTGATGTAGTAGGGGCCGTCCAGATTGGCGCGGTCGCTGGGCGGCAGCATGCGGCCAACCCAGATGTTGAATTCATCGGAGAATTCAAAGCGGGCATAGCCGTCCAGCAGCTTCAGATTGCCGTCGCCATCGCGTTCGGTGTTGAAGGTCGCCTTGATCGTATCCGAAAGGGAGCCTGAGACGAAGACACGCACAGAGTCCAGGTTGAATTCGTTGGAGCGGTCATTGCCGCTGGGGGCGGCGTCCTCGGCGCTGGTATAGGAACTGCGCATGCCAAGACCGATGGACAGCGACTTGCCATCCCCGAAGGTTTGCGTAAAGCCGGCCGAAGCCGGGGAAGCGGACAGGCCAGCCAGCATAAGCGCCAAGGCCGATACCGCCATGCGCGCAGCCGTCGGCCGCGACGCAAACTTGCGTCCCATCATGAAGCACCCCCTGTTATGCGGAAAAATCCGTGGCCGGGCTGTTGCGGCCCCTGGCCCTTGTTTGTGAAAGGAAGGTTAATGTCTCGCAGGTGCGAAAACGAATACGTCAGACGACGTATGTCTGCGTATCCTGGACCCGGTTAGGGTGCTGGGCATGGGGTGGAACAGGTTCTGGGGGGGGGCTGGGGCTTTGATGGAAATCTGCGCATGCTGAAATCGCTGCCCATTGTGCGTGTGCGGCGCCAGTATAACCGTTGGGTGTCCGACCAGACGGTGGAGGATTATGCCCTGCGCTTCACGGCTGACCGGGCGCGGCGCTGGTCGCCATTTCGCGTCGGTAACACCGCCATGGGTGCCATTTCCTTTCTGGCGTGCGAGGCGATTGGGGCGTCGATCACCCTGGCCTATGGCTTCACGAACGCCATGGCGGCCATCGTCCTGGTGGCGATGCTGGTGCTGGCGACCGGGCTGCCCATCGCCTATTACGCGGCGAAGTTCGGGGTGGATATGGATTTGCTGACCCGTGGTGGCGGGTTCGGCTATATCGGGTCCACCTTCACCTCCCTGATCTATGCGGGCTTTACCTTCATCCTGCTGGCCCTGGAAGCGGCCATCATGTCGGAGGCGCTGACCCTTTGCCTGGGCATCCCCTTATGGCTGTCGCACATGATCAGCGCGCTGATTGTCCTGCCCATCGCCATCCATGGCATCCGTAAGATCAGCTGGATGCAGGTCTGGACGCAGCCAATCTGGCTGATCCTGCAATTATCGCCCCTGGTCTTTGTCATCCTGGCCGAACCGGGGGAACTGTCGGGCTGGACCAGTCTGGCTGGCTTGCATGCACCGGAGGGTGGGTTCTCGCTGCTGGCCTTCGGGCTGGCGACCTCCGTCCTTCTCTCCCTGCTGCCGCAGATCGGGGAGCAGGTGGATTATCTGCGCTTCCTGCCCGATCGCAAACGGGCGGGCAAGGTCGGTTGGTGGAGCGCCATGCTGATCGCCGGGCCGGGCTGGATCTTCATCGGCGGGGCCAAGCTGGTGGCGGGGTCCCTGCTGGGCTACGTCGCCATGCAGGCAGGCATGAGTGCGCTGGACGCCGCCACGCCAACGGCCATGTATCGCATGGTGTTTGAACGGATCGTGTCGTCACCCGGCCTCGCCCTGGCCCTGACGGTGATTTTTATCGTGGTCTGTCAGGCCAAGATCAATGTCACCAACGCCTATGCCGGCTCCATCGCTTGGTCCAACTTCTTCTCCCGCCTGACCCATTCGCATCCGGGCCGGGTGGTCTGGCTGGTGTTCAACGTCATGCTGGCACTGATGTTGATGGAGATGGGCATTTTCGGGGTGATCGAGAGCATCCTGGGCATCTATGCCAATCTGGCGGTCGCCTGGGTGGGCGCGCTGACGGCGGACCTTCTGGTCAATAAGCGGATGGGGTGGAGCCCGCCCAGCATCGAATTCCGTCGCGCGCATCTCTATGACATCAACCCGGTCGGCGTCGGCGCCATGGGGATTTCGCTGCTGCTGTCGCTGTCGGCGTTTTTCGGGCTGCTGGGGGAACTGGCGCGGGCGTTCGCACCCTTGCTGGGGCTGGTGTCGGCCTTTGTGGCGGCCCCGATCATCGCCTGGGCCACCAAGGGCCGGTATTATATCGCGCGGCAGCCGGATGTTCTGGCGACCGAGGGCGGCCTGATCCGCTGTTCGGTGTGCGAGAACATGTTTGAGCCGCCGGATATGTCGCACTGCCCCGCCTATGGCGCGCCCATCTGTTCGCTGTGCTGTTCGCTGGAAACGCGCTGCCATGACCGGTGCAAGGTGCGGGCGACGCTGGGCGAACAGCTTTCAGACATGGTGGGCAGCCAAATGCCAGCGGCGCTGCGCCGCTGGCTGGGCAGCCGCATCGGGCGCTTTGCCGCCATCATGGCGCTGCTGACGGCGGGCATGGCCATGCTGCTGGCCCTGATCGGCACGCAATATGGGGCGATACCGGGCGTACCGAAGGAGACGGTGCGCACCACCTTGCAGATCGTCTTTGCCGCCGCCTTGATCATCATGGGGTTGGCCGCCTGGGCCATCGTCCTGGCCCATGAAAGCCGGCGTCTGGCGGAGGAGGAGAGCGAGCGGCGCATGACCCTGCTGCTGGACGAGATCGAGGCGCATGAACAGACCGACGCGGCCCTGCAAAAAGCCAAGGAAGCGGCGGAATCCGCCAATATCGCAAAGACCCGCTTCATCGCCGGCTTGAGCCATGAGGTGCGCACGCCGTTGAATTCCATCAATGGCTATGCCCAGTTGCTGGAGCGTGGCGGCTTGCGGCAGCCCGAAGATGCGGTGCGGGTGATAAGGCGCAGTGCGGAGCACATTACAAGGCTGGTCGACGGCCTGATGGACATCTCCAAGATTGAGACAGGAACGGTACAGATCAGCCGCGATGTGGTGGACCTGCCCGCCTTTCTGGCACAGCTGGCCGACATGTTCGGGCCGCAGGCGGCGGCCAAGGACGTGGCGTTTGAATATTGGCCCGACCCGACCCTGCCGCGCTTTGTCCTGACGGATGAAAAGCGCCTGGGCCAGATCTTGATGAACCTCCTGTCCAATGCCGTGAAATATACGGAGCGTGGGCATGTGCGGTTCAGCGTGCGGCGGCGCGGGGAAACGGCGGAGTTCGAGGTGATGGATACCGGCATCGGTGTCGCACCGGAGGACCGGGAACGCATTTTCCAACCGTTCGACCGGGGCAATCTGCCCAGCCGCATGGACGCCATTCCCGGCACGGGCCTGGGCCTGACCATCACGCGGCTTCTGACCCATGTGCTGGGGGGCGAGCTGACCATGGACAGCCAGCCGGGACAGGGCAGCAGCTTCAAGGTGCGCATGCTGCTGTCGGAGGTGCGGGCGCCGGTGCAGGCGCGGCCCAGCCATCGGGTTCTGGGCTATCACGGTGACCGGCGCACCATCCTGCTGTGCGATGATGATGCGCAGCATCTGTCCATGATGCGGCAATTGCTGGAACCGCTGGGCTTTGACCTGATCTTTGCCAGCAATGGTGCGGAATGCCTGGATCTGGCGCCGCGTCACAGGCCGGATTTGTTGATCCTGGATATCTCCATGCCCGGCCTGAATGGCTGGCAGGTGGCGCAGGCCCTGCGCGATGGGGGCATGGAGGAACTGCTGATCCTGCTTCTGTCGGCGGAGGCGCATGACCTGGCCGAACGCGGACGCGGGGCCGATCAGCCGCATGATGATTTCCTGGTGAAGCCGGTGGACATCGCCCAGTTGCTGGAACGGCTGGAGGTGCTGCTGGACCTGGAATGGCGGCGGGAGGAGCCGGTGGCCGAACAGGTGCAGGCAGCGCCGGCCCTGTCGGCGGCGGAAATCGCCGGCTTGCTGAACCTGACCAAGATCGGCCATGCGCGGGGGATCGAGCTGCTGCTGCGCGAACTGCGGGCGGGATATCCGGGGCATGAGGGCTGGTTTGACCGGCTGTCGCTGCTGGCCCAGGGGTTTGAGTATGAGCGGCTGGCAGAGGTGCTGGGCACCGCCGGGATGATGGGGGCGGAGCATGCGTGACGGGGCGCCGGCGGGGGATATGGTGCTTGTTGTCGATGATAATCGCGACGAGTTGAACATGCTGGTCGAGGCGCTGGAACGCGGCGGGTTCACGGCCCTGGCCGCCACGCGGGGGGAAGCGGCGCTGACCCTTCTGGAACGGGTGATGCCGTCGCTGGTGGTGATGGATGCCGTCATGCCCGGCATGGATGGTTTCACTACCTGTCAGCAGATCAAGCGCGATGCGCGCACCGCCCATCTGCCCGTCATCTTCATGACAGGACTGACCGAAACCGCCCATGTGCTGCGCGGGCTGGAGGTGGGTGGCACCGATTATGTGACCAAGCCCGTCAATCTGGTCGAACTGCTGGCCCGCATCCGGGTGCATATTGCCACGGCGCGGGCCGCCCATGGGGCGCGGCTGGCGCTGGATGCGTCGGGCCGGCATCTGTTTGCCGTAAGTCCACTAGGACATATCCTGTGGTCCACACCGCAGGCGGCCAGCCTGCTGTCGGCGGCGTTCGGCGAAGGGGCCGTGCCGCCCGAACCGGTGCAGGCTCTGCTGCTGCGCGCCGTGTCCGGCGGGTCGGATACGGAGACGGTGGAACCCCTGGCGCCCGCCGCTGGGGTGGGGCCGGCCCGCTACCTGCTGCCCACGGCGCCGGGCGAACATCTGTTCCAGCTGACCGCTGCCGGTCCGTCGGGCGAGGATATCCTTCGCGCGCAGATCGACCTGACCCTCCGCGAGGTGGAGGTACTGCGCTGGCTGATCCATGGCAAGACCAACCGGGAAATCAGCGAAATCCTGGGCATCAGCCCCCGCACCGTGAACAAACATCTGGAACGCATCTTCTCCAAGATGGGCGTTGAAAACCGCGCTTCGGCCACCTCACTGGCCATGCGGATCATGGCGGGCAAGGGGTAGCGCCCCCCCAATACGTCATCCTGCGTATATGGCGGTGCAGCATGGGTCCGCATACTGGCCTGACCGGGGCAAGCGGTACAGGAACCAGATCGGACCATGAGCGCGATGATTGTCACCCAATTCTGGACCCTGCAGGACTGGACCAGGGCCTACCGGGCCGGGCAACGGCCACAGGATTTGCTGCCCACGCTGCTGGCGGCGCTTTCCACCGATGATCCGGCCTGGATCAGCCTGGTCAGGCCGGATGCACTGATGGCGCGGATCGCGGCTTTGGACCCGTCGGCCCCGCTTTACGGTATTCCCTTTGCCGTGAAGGACAATATCGACGCCGCCGGCCTGCCCACCACCTGCGCCTGCCCGGATTTTGCCTATGAGCCGGATGTCAGTGCCGCCGCCGTGGCGCGGCTGGAGGCGGCGGGGGCTGTGGTCATCGGCAAGACCAACCTGGATCAGTTCGCCACGGGTCTGGTGGGCACCCGATCCCCCTATGGCGCCGTGCCCAATGCCTTTAGTGCCGATCATGTTTCCGGCGGGTCTAGTTCTGGATCGGCATCGGTGGTGGCGCGCGGTCTGGTGCCGTTCGCGCTGGGCACCGATACGGCGGGGTCGGGCCGGGTGCCGGCGGGGCATAATAATCTGGTAGGGTTCAAGCCCACGCGGGGGCTGGTTTCCACGCGCGGTCTGGTGCCAGCCTGCCGCACGCTGGACTGTATCACCATCATGGCCCTGTCGGTCGATGATGCGGCCAGCGTGATGGAGCGGATGCAGGGCTATGACGCTGCCGACGCCTATTCCCGCAAGGCCGGGCCCCCGCCCACCGCTTGGCCGGCGCGGCCCGTGCTGGGTATTCCCAATGCCCCCAACTGGTTCGGGGATGGCGCGGCAGAGGCGGCCTATCAGGTGTCGCTGTCGCGCCTGACCTCCCTGGGCGTTGACCTGCGCGCCATTGATTTTCAGCCGCTATGGGATGTGGCGGCACTGCTTTATGACGGGCCATGGGTCGCCGAACGCTATGCCGCCATCGAAGGCGTGATGCGCGACAGGCCCGATATGGTGCACCCTGTCGTCCGTTCGATCATCGACAAGGCCCGGGCCTTCACCGCCGCCGACGGGTTCAAGGCCGAGTATCGGCGCATGGAACTGGCGCGAAGGGTCGAAGGCTTGATGGCGGGTCTGGATGGTCTGTTGGTGCCCACCGCCCCGACCCTGCCCACCATTGCCGAGGTGATGTTGGACCCGATGGGGGTGAACAGCCGCATGGGGCTCTACACCAATTTCGTGAACCTGATGGACTGGTCGGCCATCGCCCTGCCGGGGGGCATGCGCAGCGATGGTCTGCCCGCCGGCATCACCCTGATCGCGCCCGCCTGGAACGAAGCACGGCTGATCGAATTTGGCCGGTTGTGGCAGGCAGCCAGCCCGTGGAAGCGCGGGGCCAGCAGCCTGTCGCTGCCGCAGCCGGAAAAGATGGTGGATGGACGGCACGGGCATATCACGCTGGCGGTCGTCGGCGCGCACCTGTCGGGCATGCCGCTTAACGGGCAGCTGACGGAACGCGGTGCCGTGCTGCTGGAAAGCACGCTGACCTCTGCTGCCTATCGCCTTTACGCCCTGCCGGGCACCACGCCGCCCAAGCCGGGGCTGGTGCGCACCGGCGAGGGGATGCCCATCGCGGTGGAACTGTGGGACATGCCTGTAGCTCATTACGGGTCCTTCGTGGCGTTGATCCCGCCGCCGCTGGGTATCGGCACCCTGGAACTGGTCGATGGCCGGCATGTGCAGGGTTTCCTGTGCGAGGCCTGGGCCACAAGCGACGCAGCCGACATTACCAGCCTGGGCGGCTGGCGCGCCTATATGCGCCTGCGTGCGCAGAATGCCGCTTGATCAGGGGAGAACAAAGCATGTTTAAGACCGTCCTGATCGCCAATCGTGGTGAAATTGCCGTTCGTATCGCCGCCACCTTGAAGCGGATGGGTATTCGCTCGGTCGCGGTCTATTCCGACGCCGATGCCGACAGTCTGCATGTGGCCGTTGCCGATATCGCCATCCCGCTGGGCGGGCAGACGCCGGCGGAGAGCTATCTGCGCGGTGACCGGATCATTGAAATCGCCAGGGAGACGGGGGCGGAGGCCATCATCCCCGGCTATGGCTTCCTGTCGGAGAATACCGAGTTCGCCGAACAATGCGCCGCCGCCGGCATCGCCTTCGTGGGCCCCACCCCGGACCAGATCCGCCGGTTCGGCCTTAAACACACCTCCCGCGAGATTGCCAAGGCGGCGGGCGTTCCCCTGACGCCCGGCACTGACCTGTTGAAGGATGTGGAGGAGGCGAAGGCGGCGGCGGCAGAAATCGGCTATCCCGTCATGCTGAAAAGTACTGCGGGTGGCGGCGGCATCGGGTTGCAGCGCTGCGCCGATGAGGGGGAACTGGTCGCGGCGTTCGACAGTGTGAAGCGTCTGGGCCAGTCCTTTTTCAAGGATGGCGGCGTCTTCATCGAACGGTTCGTGTCGGACGCCCGGCATGTCGAGGTTCAGATCTTCGGCGATGGTCGGGG
Organism: alpha proteobacterium AAP38; assembly: GCA_001296005.1. GTDB lineage: Bacteria > Pseudomonadota > Alphaproteobacteria > Azospirillales > Azospirillaceae > Niveispirillum. Next base: position 99,651 of record LJHR01000011.1, read on the forward strand.
CAATGTGGTGGCCCTGGGCGAACGGGATTGTTCGGTGCAGCGCCGTAATCAAAAAGTGATCGAGGAAACGCCCGCCCCAGGATTGCCGCCCGATACCCGCCGCCGCCTTCTGGACGCCGCTGTGCGTCTGGGGCAGGCGGTGGGCTATGTCTCGGCGGGAACGGTAGAGTTCATCTATGACGGGGCGCGCGACGCCTTCTACTTCCTTGAGGTGAATACGCGGTTGCAGGTTGAGCATCCGGTGACGGAGACGGTGACCGGTCTGGACCTTGTGGAATGGATGATCAGCATCGCCGCCGGCGACCCGCCCGATTTCGCCCGCGTGCCGGAACCGCAGGGCGCATCGATCGAAGTGCGGCTTTATGCGGAGAATCCGGTGCGCAATTTCGCGCCCTCGCCCGGCACCCTGACGGAGGTGTTCTTCCCCGATGGCGTGCGCGTCGATGGATGGGTGCGTACCGGCACGGAGGTGTCTGCCAACTATGACCCGATGATCGCCAAGCTGATCGTGCATGGAACGGACCGGGAGGCAGCGCGGTTGAAGATGCTGGCGGCGCTGGACGCCACACGCCTGCATGGCATCGCCACCAATCTGGATTATCTGCGCGGCATCCTGTCGGGCGATACCTTCATCCAGGGACGCATGTCCACCCGCTTCCTGGACAGCTATCACCATGTCTCCCCCGTGGTGGAGGTGGTGGAGGCCGGCACCTACACGACCGTGCAGGATTATCCGGGCCGGCATGGATATTGGGATATCGGCGTGCCGCCGTCGGGGCCGATGGATGATTACGCCTTCCGCTTCGCCAACCGCATTGTCGGCAATGACGCGGCGGCGGCGGGTCTGGAATGCACCCTGCAGGGCCCGACCCTGCGTTTTCATGGCGATGCCACCATCGCCCTGACCGGGGCCGTCATGACGGCTACGCTGAACGGGGGGGAGGTCCTGCCCTTCTGGATGCCGATCCATGTCAAGGCGGGGCAGGTGCTGCGCCTGGGCCGGGCGGAAAGCGGGTGCCGGACCTATATCGCCATCCGCAATGGGCTGGATGTGCCCGACTATCTGGGCAGCAAATCGACCTTCGTCCTGGGGCAGTTTGGCGGCCATGCGGGCCGTACCCTGCGCGTCGGCGATGTGCTGCCGGTCAGCCGCCCAGGATCGCCCGCCTGCACCACTCCGGCGCCGGTGCTGGAACCTAACCCGGTTCCAACCAGCCTGATCCCCGCCTATGGCAAACATTGGGATATCGCGGTGCTGTATGGCCCTCATGGCGCGCCGGACTTCTTCAAGTCCGGGGCCATGGAAACCTTCTTCAGCAGCGATTATCGCGTGCATCACAATTCCAACCGGTTGGGCGTGCGGCTGGTGGGGCCAAAGCCGGAATGGACGCGCAGCGATGGCGGGGAGGCGGGACTGCACCCGTCCAACATCCATGATTGCGTCTACGCTATCGGTAGCATCAATTTTACCGGCGACACGCCCGTCATTCTGACCTGCGACGGGCCCAGCCTGGGCGGCTTCGTCTGCCCCGCCACCATAATCAAGGCCGACCTGTGGAAGGTGGGGCAGGTGAAACCGGGCGACACCATCCGCTTTCGCCCCGTCAGCTTCGCCGACGCCCTGGCCCTGGAACAGGCGCAGGATGCTGCGATTGCCGGGTTGGACGATGCGGTGCTGCCGGTGCCGGCGGTAATTGCACCCGATAGCTGCATCCTGACCCGCCTGCCGGCCAGCGGCGACCGGCCCATGGTCACCTATCGTCAGGCCGGCGATAAATACATCATGCTGGAATATGGGGAGAATGTGCTGGACCTGCGGCTGCGGCTGCGCATCCATCTGTTGATGGAGGCACTGACGGCGGCCAAGGTGCCAGGGGTGGCCGAACTGTCGCCCGGCGTGCGGTCGGTGCAAATCCATTATGACAGCCGGGTCGTCCATCAGGATGCGCTGGTCGCGACCTTGCTAAAGCTGGAGGAAGGGCTGGGATCGGTGGCGGGGCTGAAAGTGCCCAGCCGCATCGTGCATCTGCCCATGGCGTTTGAGGACAGCGCCACCTTGGGTGCCGTCACCCGCTATCAGGAAACGGTGAAGGCGGACGCCCCCTGGCTCCCCAACAATGTCGATTTCATTCAGCGCATCAACGGCTTGGAGAGCCGGGAACAGGTGCGTGACACGATCTTTGATGCCAGTTACATGGTGCTGGGCCTGGGCGATGTCTATCTGGGCGCCCCCTGTGCGGTACCGCTGGACCCTCGCCACCGCCTGCTGACCAGCAAGTATAATCCCGCCCGCACCTACACCGCAGAGGGCACGGTAGGCATCGGCGGCGTTTATATGTGCATCTATGGCATGGACAGCCCCGGCGGATACCAGCTGGTGGGCCGTACCGTGCCCATCTGGAACAAGTTCCTGGCCAACCGGCAGTTCGGGGCCGAACCCTGGCTGCTGCGTTTCTTTGACCGCGTGCGCTTCTATCCGGTGACGGAGCCGGAACTGGACAGGTTCCGCGCCGATTTCCGTGCGGGCCGTGCGCAGGTGACGGTGGAGGATTCGGTCTTCGATCTGGAGGCGCATGAGGCGGCCTTGGCGGCAGAGGCCGACGACATTGCCGCCTTCCGCGCCCGCCAGCAGGCGGCATTCACGGCAGAGGTGGCACGCTGGCAGACCGATGACGGTGCCATAGCGGCGGAGGCCGATGCCGCCCCCGCCGTGGCGGATGAGAACGCCATCCAGGCCGATATTTCCGGCAATGTCTGGAAGGTGCTGGTGGAGGTGGGGCAGCAGGTGGAGCCGGGCCAGACCCTGGTTGTGCTGGAAGCCATGAAGATGGAATTCGCCATCCAGGCGCGAAGCGCCGGTCGTGTCGGGGCCGTCCATTGCCGGGCCGGGCGGTCCGTCACGGCGGGTGATGCACTGTTGTCGATGGAGGTGGCCTGACGGGCGGGGGCTTCGTGCCCCCACATGGCGGAGATGACTTCCCTTTCGGGCAAGTTACCGCTATCATTTTCATCGCGGACGAATGGTAAGGCCAATAACATCTGATTTTGCCGGGAAGTCCGCTGAATGACCATGCGTGCCCAGCAAAATTGGAATTACCAATTTTGTTGAATTCCCATGCGCCAATGGTGTTCAATCAATCCGGACACAAGACCGGCCCACCCCCTTTCTGGGCAGCGAGCGCCGGCAGCAGGGAATTGCACCATGTTGATGACACAGACCATGCGCTGGTTCGGCCCGAATGATCCGGTGCGGCTGGTGGATATCCGCCAGGCCGGCGCCACCGGTATCGTCACGGCCCTGCATGAGTTGCCGAACGGCGCGGTCTGGACTGTGGATGCCATCCAGGCCCGCAAGCAGATGATCGAGGCGGCGGGCCTGGCCTGGGATGTGGTGGAAAGCGTTCCCGTGCATGAGGGGATCAAGACCGCCGGTGCCGATTGGGACCGCCTGATCGATGCCTATCGGCAGAGCCTGCGCAATCTGGGCGCCTGCGGCGTACGGGTCGTGACCTATAATTTCATGCCGCTGTTGGACTGGACCCGCACGGACCTGTCCTTTGCCATGCCCGATGGGGCGCGGGCCCTGCGCTTCGACTGGGATGCCGTCGCGGCCTATGATCAGTATATTCTGGAACGTCCGGGGGCGGAGGTTGACTATGCCCCCGATGTCCGCGCCCGTGCCCGCGCTCTGTATGACGGGATGAGTGCGCAGGATCGCCACGCCCTGGAACGCACCATCATCGCCGGTCTGCCGGGCAGCGAGGAAAGCTTCACCTCTGCGCAGTTCCTGGACGCCATCGGCACCTATCGCGATATCGGCGCAGAGACGCTGCGCCGCAACCATGTGCGCTTCCTGGAGGAAGTGTGCCCCGCGGCAGAGGCAGCGGGGGTGCAACTGGTGGTTCATCCCGATGACCCGCCTTTCCCGATCTTCGGCCTGCCGCGCGTGGTCAGCACGGAGGCGGATGTGACCAACCTGTTCCGGCAGGTGCCCAGTGCCGCCAATGGCCTGTGCTTTTGCGCCGGTTCCTTCGGTGCGCGCGCCGACAATGATTTGCCCGGCATCATCCGCCGCCTTGGCGACCGCATCGGCTTCGTGCATCTGCGCTCCGTCCAGCGGGAGCCGGATGGAAAGTCGTTCCATGAGGCCGCCCATCTGGAAGGCGATGCCGGCATGGCCGACATCGTGGCGGCCCTGTGCGAGGTGTCCGATGCACAGAACCGCAGCATCCCGATGCGCCCCGACCATGGCCACCAGATGCTGGATGATCTGAACAAGGTTACCAACCCCGGCTATTCCCTGCTGGGCCGCATGCGCGGTCTGGCCGAACTGCGCGGGCTGGAGCGGGGGATACGGCACGCGCGGGGGCGTTAAGCCCCCCGTCAGCACAGCTGGCAGATATCCTTCACATCCATGTCGTTGTAATCTAGGTTCTCCCCCGCCATTGCCCAGATGAAGCTGTAGGCGCGGGTGCCGCAGCCCATATGCACCGACCAGGGCGGGGAGATCACCACCTCCTCATTGCCCATCACCATGTGCCGCAACTGGTCCGGGTGACCCATATAGTGGAAGACGCGGTCATCTTCCCCCAGATCGAAATAGAGATAGATCTCCGACCGCCGCTCATGCACATGCGGCGGCATGGTGTTCCAGACACTGCCCGGTTCCAGGATGGTCATGCCCATGCAGAGCGAGGCGCTGGCGCAGGTATGGGGCAGGATCAGCTGAAAGATGCTGCGGTCATTGCCGGTTTCCAGGCTTCCCCGCCGCATCGGCGTGATGTCGGACAGGCTCAGCTTGCGCAGGGCGCAGGTGCGGTGGGCCGGCACGCTCAACAGGTAATAGCGCGCGCCATCCCCCTCGAACCGCACGTCCGTGCTGCCCATGGGAATATACAGCGCGTCGCGCGGTGCCATCTCAAACCGCTGGCCGTCGACGGTGACGGCCCCGGCCCCGGTCCCGATATTCACCACGCCCATTTCACGGCGTGACAGCAGCGGCTGGCCCGCCGCACTGTCGGGTTCGCTGTGCGCGGGCAGGGTCAGGCATTGCCCGGAGGGCACGGCGCCGCCGATGATGAACCGTTCCCCGTGGGAGTAGTTGAGCACCAGTTCCCCCACCCGAAATAGGCCTGTGACCAGATAGCGGTCGCGCAGGTCCCCGTTCGACGCCCCCGCCATCATGGCGGGATGCGTCGCGTGGAAGGTCTTTTCGAACAAAATCGCCTCCGCTTTACAGCGTGTGGGCGGCCTCAGAGCTTCGCGATGGCGGAAGCCGCCAGCAGGAAGGCACCGACGCCGTAATATTGCGTATCCTGGGGTTCCACCTGTTCGGGCCGGTCGCTGACCTGTTGTACCCAGCCCAGACGCCCGTCAGGCTGGATCGAGCGGGTCAGCGCGTCCCAGCCGCGCCGTGCCACAGGTTCATAGGCGGCGCGGTCCAACAGCCCGGCATTGATCCCCCAGGCGATGGCATGGGTGTAGAAGGCCGTACCGCTGCTTTCCGCCGGGGAATTTTCCGGGGCCAGCAGCGAGGGCGGCCAATATCCGTCCGGCTTCTGCGTCGCCTTGATCTTGACGGCCATTTCCTTGAACAGGGCCTCCATCCGCAGCCGGTCCGGGCTATCCGGTTCCAGGAGCGGGATGGTCCGGGCCATGCCCGACAGGACCCAGCCATTGCCCCGGCTCCAGAACATCTTGCGCTGCTTGTCATCGCGGCGTTCGAAGAAGCGGCTGTCGCGGTAGTACAGGCTTTCGGCGGGATCGTAGAGGAAGTCGGTGGTGGCCCAGAATTCCGCCAGCGCGAAATCCCGATACCGATTGTCACCTGTCTGCCGCGACATTTCGATAAAGGCCGGCGGCGACATGAACAGCGCATCGCACCAGCACCAGCGCTTCAGGCACTCGGCATCATTATAGCCGGTGGGCGGTACGTAGAAGGCCAGGTTCACGCGCACGGGATTAGCCAGCACGAAGTCGAACACTTTGCGCGACGGATTGATCACCGCTGGGTTGGCGCCATGCCTGGCGGCCCAGAGATAGGCCTGCCCGATCGTGTGGTCATCGGCATGATAGGGGCGCTCGGCCAGGGTCCAGCCATTCCTGGCACCTATATCCAGGATGGCCTTGGCGATATCGGGCGGGGCGCCGGCATCGGCCAGTTCCGTCATGCCCACCCAGAACACGGCCTGTTCCCAGCCGCGCGGGTTGCGGGTGCCGCCGGTGGCGCGGGGAATATGGCTGGTATCGGTCATCCGCGCCAGCTGCCATCGCGCCAGTTTCACGGCACTGTCGATGGCCGCCTTTGCCACCGGTGCCGGGGACGTTGCCTTGGGCGGTTCCTGCGCCGGGGCGGTGACGGGCAGGGCGGCCAGAAGCGGGGCCAGGGCCAGAAGGGCAAGGGTACGGGGCGTCTTCATGGGGCTTCCTTGGGCAATGGATGGAGAGCGGCCCATGATGGTATTCTGTTCTGCATGATGCCTCCCCACGCGGACTATCGCCGCCTGAAAGTTATCATACAAATTTACGACCTATCGTCAAGCGCGACTGGTCAGGCCAGAAGGGGCGGTTACCGGCCCTTGCCGCGCGCCGCCGCGCTCAACATCGAATGCCGTGTCAGGCTTTCCTGCATATGGTGGCGGGCCGCCTCCCTGGCGCGGGTCGGGTCCATGCGGACGATGGCATCCAGAATGGCCTCATGCTCGCCATGCACCTTCTCGGCATAGGCCTGGTGCGCCTCTTCCGGCTGGTCGCGCAGATAGAGATTGCGCGGCGGCACCAGACGCAGGCCCAGGAACTCCACAAAGCGGGCATAGTAATCATTCTGCGTGGCCCGCGCGATGGCCAGGTGAAAGGCGGTATCGGCCTTGGCGGCGGCCACGGGATCGCCGCGGAGGTCGCGCATGGCCTGAAGCGCGTCCTGGATGGCGCCGATATCGGCGGTGGTGCGGCGGGCGGCGGCCAGTCCCGCCATCTCCGTCTCCACGCCCAGGCGCATTTCCAGCAGCTTCACGATATCGGCCAGTTCGTGCAGCTCGTCCTTGGTGATCTGGAAGGCGCGGTATTCGGCGGTGTCGGCCACATACATGCCCGATCCCTGTCGCGATACGGCCAGCCCTTGCGCCGTCAGGCGCGCCACCGCCTCGCGCACGACGGTACGGCTGACATTCTCGGCCTCGGCGATTTCCTTTTGGGTGGGCAGGCGGCTCCCAGGCGGCAATTGTCCTGACCGGATCTGCGCCTCCAGCTTCACGAACAGGTCGTCGGTCAAGGAAGTTGCGCGTCCGGAATCATCCGTACTGCCGCCCATATCCGCCTGTCTCATGGTGCCAACCCTACTTGTCATATCACTCTCCGCCGGTTACTTCTAATCTAACACCGACCGAAACAATGGTCGACCGGTCTGATGCCGGATAATGGGAGGTTGTCATATGTATTGGAACCGACGCGCCGCGCTCGCGGTCCTGCTGCTTTCCACCCTGACCACCGGCACCGTTTTTGCGCAGGATAAAGCCACCCTGCCGCCGCCGACCGACCGTTCCCCGCGTGCTGCCGTCACCCTGGCCGATTATCGCTATGATGATCTGATGTGGGAAAATGACAAGACCGCGCACCGCATCTATGGCCATGCGCTGGAGGCGGCGGAACCGCCATCCGGGTCGGGTATCGACAGTTGGGGCAAGAAAGTGGTCTGGCCTTACATGGACCGGCAGCTGCGCACCCGCGACTATCATAATGACCTGGGCGAAGGCATGGATTTCTACAATGTCGGGCAGGGGCGCGGGGCCGGCGGTCTGGGCATCTGGCATGACAACAAACTGTGGATTTCGCGCAACTACCGCAGCCACCGTATCCTGAAGAACGGTCCGGACGTTGCGGAATTTGAGGTGGATTACGCTCCCTGGCCTGTGGATATCGACCGTAAGGTTTGGGAGACGCGGCGTTTCACGCTGCCGCTGGGCACGCATTTCACGCGCATGATCTCCACCCTGTCATCCGACCGGCCCGACCCGTTGATGGTAGGGATCGGTATCGGCAAGAAGGTGACGGGGCAGGGGGGGGACCTGACGGTGGACAAGGCAACTGGCCTGATCTCCTGGTGGGGGCCGGACAATCCCGAACATGGCCGCATGGCCGTGGCGCTGCGCGTTGACCCCACGATGATCGTGGAGGTGCGGCGGGATGCCGATAATCATCTGGTCCTGCTGCGCGTCACCCCCGGCAAACCCTTCGTCTATTATTCTGGTTCGGCCTGGAGCAGGGGGCAGGGCGGTTTTACTGACCGCGCCGCCTGGGACCGGCATGCCGCCGCAGAAAAGGTGGATTTCACGGCGGCGGACCGGTAACCGGCACCCCAATATCAATATTTATATGACCAATAGCTTTCGGCGCGTCCGGCCCGTCGGACCAAACCCATGCGTTGCCTATCGGTAACAGGTCACTGGTCATGCCAAAGTTGTCATACGAATTTGTTGACAGGCCGGATCACCCGCCGCATCATGCCCCCATCGGTTCCCCAGGACCGAGGTAAAGCAATAGGGGAATGGCCAGAAGGCCCCCTGGGGATCCATCAGCAAAGAAAAGACGGCACCGCTTCACGCCGAAGCGGAACGGTGCCGCGCAACATGGGAGGGACAAGATCATGGCCAGTTGGGCTGTTCGTGGTGCATGCGCGTTGGCTGGCGGCGTTTCCTTTGCCGCCCTCTCGCTGTCACCGGCGCTGGCGCAAAACGTCGCCGCCAACAACACCGCCGCCAGTGATCCGGCGGTGCTGGAAGAGATTATCGTCACCGGCCTTCGCGCCTCCCTGGAACAGGCCGCCGATATAAAGCGGGACGCGCCGCAGGTGATGGACGTGATTACCGCCAGTGACGTGGGCAAGCTGCCCGACGTCAACGTGGCCGAAGCGTTGCAGCGCGTGACCGGTGTGCAGATCACCCGCGTTTTCGGCGAAGGCCAGTCCGTCTCCGTGCGCGGTTTGCAGCAGGTGCGGGTGGAGGTTGATGGCCGCACGCTGCTGGGCTGGTCCGCCCGCCTGTCCCCGCCGGAAAATGATCAGCTGGGCCGTTCGTCGGGCCTGGACGCGGTTCCGTCCAGCCTGTTCGGCAAACTGGCCGTCTATAAATCCCCCCTGGCCGCGCAGGCCGAGGGTGGTCTGGGCGGCACCGTCAACCTGACGACGCCCAAGCCCTTGAGCTTCAAGAAGCCCACCTTCTCTTTCCAGGCCCAGGGCGTCTATTCCCAGGTTACGGACAAGGTGGAGCCGGCCTTCACCGGCTTTGGCACCACCAAATTCGCTGATGACCGCATCGGCGTAATGCTGGCGGCAGAGTATCAGAAGCGCACCTCGACCACCCAGGCGTTCGAGCGCAACAATTTCCTGAACCGCACCTATACGGGCACCAATGCCGGGGTCAACCAGACGCCCGTGCTGATGCAGTATGAAAACTTCGTGGTCGACCGCTCGCGCACCGGCGTGAATGGCGCCATCCAGTTTGAGGCGACGCCCGAACTGACCATCACCGCCGACATGCTCTATTCAAAGCTTGTGACGGGTCGGCATCAGGATTTCTTCAGCTTCCGCCTGCCCACCGCCAACAACCCCGTCACCAACCGCGTGACGGAGAATAACATGGTGGTGGCCGGCACCGCCAATGGCACCGTCACCACGGCGGGCCAGATCCGCAATGAACCCACGGAAAGCTTCCTCTATGGCCTGAACGGCAAGTATGAGGATGATGGCCTGACGGTGGAGGCCGATGGCTATTACAGCAAGGGCACCATTGATCAGACCATACAGATCATCACCCTGCAGGCCACCGCTGCCGTCCCCGGCACTTTCGATTTCCGCGATGTGACGGTTCCGTCCCTGGCGCTGGGCGGCACCTTCAACCCCACCAACTATGCCTCCTACAACCCCGCCACCAATGGCGTGCGGTCGAACCGGCTGCTGGGTGTGCTGGATGAATGGACGGGTAAGCTGGATGTCAGCTACGAGACGGAAGGCGGCATCACCATCTCCGGCGGTGCCCGCTACACCGATCTGGGTGCCCGCTCCAACGCCTATCGCAGCCAAGTGACCCCGACGCGCGCAGAGCTGGAGCCGTATCTGCGGCTGATCGACGCCAAGAATTTCCTGCCCGACATTCCGGGCAATTTCCCGCGCAGCTTCCTGTCGACGGCCCCCACCTTCGACTATGTCTTCACCCGCGCGCAGGCCGCACAGCCCAATCCCAACAGCAGCGACCGTTCCACCCTGCTGCCCAATAATCAGCGTGACTATACGTTCAGCGAGAAGACGCTGGCCGGTTACCTGATGGTGGCGGGAGAGGGGGAAATCGGGGACATCCCGTTCCGGGCCAATGCCGGCGTGCGCGTGGCGCGCACCCGTCTGGCGGTGGATACGTTCCTCAATATCGGGACCACCAGCACGCTGGTCACCGATAAGAACGAGTATACGAACATCCTGCCCTCGGCGAATATCGCCTTCAATGTCACCGACGATTTCCTGGTTCGCCTGGGCGCGTCACAGACGATGCAGCGCGCCTCCATCGCCGATCTGGCACCGTCCACCTTCTTCAATGCCACCAACCTGTCGGTGACGGGCGGCAATGCCGATCTGAAGCCACCTGTCTCCACCCAGGGCGATATCAGCTTTGAATATTACCATGGCAAAACCTCGCTGATATCGGGTGCCCTTTTCTACAAGGATGTTGATGATTTCATCGCCAGCTTCGTGACCACGGGCACTGACACCAACCTGGACCCGCAGGGCCGCGAACTGACCTTCTCCCGCCCGGAAAACCTGGCCAGTGCCAAGATCAAGGGCTTTGAGATCGGCATTCAGCAGTTCATGGATTTCCTGCCGGAACCGTTCGATGGGCTGGGCGTCATCGCCAACTATACCTATTCTGACAGCGAGGATAATGCCGGCTTCCCGCTCGTCGCGGTGTCGAAGAACAGCTACAACCTGATCGGCCTGTACGAGAAGGGCCCCTTCTCTGCCCGCATCGCCTATAATTACCGGGACGAGGCGGTGTTCGAATTCTCCGAAGGACGGCCCAGCTTCATCGGCGCCCGTTCACAGCTTGACGCCCAGATCGGGTACGACCTCACCGAAGAGGTGTCGGTGTCACTGAACGCCCAGAACCTGTTGCCCAAGAAGTCGGCCACGTCGGAATACAGCAATTTCGACGAAACCGCGCTGAACAGCTACGCCATCTCCGAACGCCGCTTCTCGGCTGGTGTGCGGGCCAAGTTCTGAGGGCAACGCCTTCTTGCCTTCCCGGCGAAGGCCGGGACCCAGGGTCCACAGGCTCAAACCTCACCGCTGCCTGGATCAGAGCGGCCGAAAGGTTGGGCGCTTGGCCCCTGGGTCCCGGCCTTCGCCGGGAAGGCGAACAAGATTGGCTGGTATGGTCTGGAGATTTCCGGCGCAGCCCGGAAGGAGTGCATCAGATGACTTTCTGTCAGCGAACGCTGCCGTTCCCCCGCCTCTGGCTGGCCCTCGCGCTATCCACCACCGCCCTGACGGCTTCTGCCGCCGATCTGCCGAAAATCCTGTCGGACAAGGCGGTGCGGGTGGCCAATCCCTTGCCCGATTTCTCCTATGCCGGCTATGGCTTCGGGCTGGGCGCTATCCCCACCGATCCCGGCACCATCGTGAATGTCACCGATTATGGGGTGATCCCCGATGATGGGCTGGACGATACCAAATCCACCTTGAAGGCCCTGGCCGCCGCCAATGCAGTTAAGGGCAAGGTCACCCTGCGCTTCCCCAAGGGCCGCACCCAGATCACCGAAGTGCTGCGCATCACCCGGTCCGATATCGTTCTGGACGGTGCCGGCGACGGGACGGATGGCAGCGAGCTTTACTTCCCCCGCCCCCTGAAACTGGTCGATGACAGCCAGGATTTTGCCGAGCTGCGGCAATATCTGGTTCGGGAAAAGAAGTACGAGGTGCAGCCGGAGCATAATATCAACTACCTGTTCTCCGAATATAGCTGGGCCGGCGGCATGATCTTTGTGGGGCCGGACCGTACCCGCCCCGCCTCCTACGACCCCGCCTTTGACAAGCGCGACCCGACATTGGCCAAGGGCGTGGCGGGCAAGCAGTTTGACCGCACCCTGACCGTCGATGACACCGCGCGCCTGAAGGTGGGGGATGTGCTGCGCGTGGAATGGTTCGCGACGGCGGGCAAGGACAGCGCCATTCTGAAATCGCTCTATGGCGATACCGACCTGCCCATCGGGTCCCACCATTGGACCTCCCCCGACCGGGCCGTGGTGGCGCAATCGACGAAGATCACGGCCATCAAGGGCAAGCGCGTGACCCTGGGCGATCCGCTGCTGCATGATGTACGCGCCGATCAGCCGGCGATCCTCAGCGCGTGGCAGCATCTGACCAATGTCGGCATTCAGAATCTGCGCCTGCAATTCCCGGAAAGCCCGTCCTTCGGCCATCATCTGGAACAGGGCTATAACGGCATATACATGACGGGCGTCTTCGATGGTTGGATCCGCAACCTGACCATCGACAAGTCCGACAGTGGTATCCTGACCGACAATGCCGCCAGCCTGACCATTGAAGACATCGTGACCAGCGGCGACCGTCGCGCCCATTATTCCGTACATGTCGGGGCGGCGCATAATGTGCTGGTCAAGGATCTGGTGGTGGAGAACCCCGTGATCCACCCCCTGTCGGTCAATACCCGCTCCACCCGCGCTGTCTTCCTGCGCGCCCAGGTTAAGCGTGACGCGGCGATTGATCAGCATAGCGGATCTAACCATCAGAACCTTTTCGACCAGATCAACATGTGGATCGACCCCGTGCAGAAAAAGGGCGAGTGGCAGTACCGGCTATGGGTTGGTGGTGGTGCTTCTTACTGGAAGCCGGGCCATGGCCTATACAATACCGTCTGGAACGCCAAGCTGGTGATGCCTGAAACCGTGCCCGCCGACGCCACTGTCACCATCCTCAGCGGTCTGGAAGGACCGGGGGAGCGGGTGGTGGGCCTGCATGCCAACCGCCCCATCCAGGTCCGCTACAATCCCCCACCCTATATCGAGGGTACGGGCCAACCGGTGGCGGCTGCCCCCTCGCTCTATGATTATCAGTTGGCCAAGCGGCGATAGGGTGGGCGGATGCGGCGGCGGGATTTCTGCGCGGGCCTGGGTCTGCTCTGGTCGCTGCCCGCCTGGGCAGCGGCACCCGCTGGTGGCCTCGATCTGCGGGCGCTTGAACGCGACCGCGTCCTGCGCGCGGCGGACGGGTTCCGGGATGAACCCCCGCTCACCGTCACCAGCCTTCTCGCCCCGCGCAGCCCCGGTGGCCCCCATGATTACTACTCGGAGGGGGATTATTGGTGGCCGGACCCGGCCAATCCCGGCGGCCCCTATATCCGCCGCGACGGTTTCTCCAACCCGGACAAGTTCACCGCGCACCGTGACGCGCTGATCCGGTTCAGCCGGATTTTGCCGGCCCTGGTGGCGGCCTTCGCCCTGACGGGCGACATTCGTTATGCCGTGGCCGCCGACCGGCACCTTCGCGCGTGGTTCGTTGACCCGGCGACACGAATGGCCCCGCATCTGAACCATGCCCAGGCCGTGATCGGCATCAATACGGGCCGGGGTATCGGCGTCATCGATACGCTGCATCTGGTGGAGGTGGCGCGCGCCGTCGCCGTCCTGCGCCGTCTCTGGCCCGATGGCGTTGCCTATGATCCCATCATCTCTTGGTTCAATGCCTATCTGACCTGGATGACCACATCGCCCAACGGGATTGAGGAGCGGGAGCAGAAGAATAATCACGGCACCTGCTGGGCCTTGCAGGTCGCAGAATTTGCCCGTCTGACGGGACGGGCCGCCGCACGGGCGCAGGCGCTTGATCGGCTCAAGGCCCTGATCGCAGGACAGATCGCACCGGACGGGTCACAACCGCTGGAACTGGCCCGGACAAAGCCCTTTGCCTATTGCCTGTTCAATCTGGATGCGCTGGCGGCCTGCGCCCATATCCTGTCGGGGCCGGATTTTGGCCTCTGGCGGTATAAGGGGGTGGGCGGCGGTTCCATCGCTGATGCCCTGTCCTATATGGCCCCCTTCATCGCCGACAAGTCGCGCTGGCCCGAACCGCCGGATGTGGAGGCGTGGGAGGGCTGGCCCCTGCGGCAGCCAGCCTTGCTGTTCGGGGGCCTTGCCCTGGGCCGGCCGGATTACCTGGCCCTCTGGCAGCGCCTCAACCCCGATCCCACCGACGCCGAACTGATCCGCAACTACCCGCTGCGACAGCCGCTATTGTGGTGATGCCTGAACCTCACGCATCCAGTTCCGGCAACCAGTCGATGCGGTGGCCCAGCTTCAGGGCCTTGGTCTGCAAATAGCGCCGGTTTTCCGGGAGGACGGGAACGCGCACAGGCACGCGTTCGGCGATGCGGATGCCCGCCTTCTCCAGCGCGTCCTGCTTGCGCGGATTGTTGGTCATCAGGCGCACGGACCCCACGCCCAGCGCGTCCAGCATGGCCGCCGCCACCCCGAACTGCCGCAGGTCTGCGGCAAAGCCCAGCGCGTGGTTGGCCTCCACCGTATCAAACCCCTGATCTTGCAGCTGATAAGCTCGCAGCTTGTTGGCAAGGCCGATGCCGCGCCCTTCCTGGCGCAGATACAGAATGATGCCGGCCCCTTCCTCCCCGATACAGGTGCGCGCGGCGGCCAGCTGCTCGCCACAGTCGCAGCGCAGGGAGCCGAACACATCGCCCGTCATGCATTCGGAATGGATACGGACCAGCGGTGTGCCGCTGCCTACCGCCCCCAGCACCATGGCCACATGTTCGCGGCCCGTCGCCTCTTCCCGGAACAGGATCATCCGGAAGGTGCCGTCCGGGGTGGGGATCGTCGCGTCTGACAGGCGGGTGACCATTGATGATCCGGCTTCCTTTTCAGACATGACCTGATCCCCATCTGAACCAAATGTAATATTGCTTTACACCCATTATAGTTGCGCGTAAAACGCTTTGTAACTACTCAGAAACGTATGTCGACCGTGCCTTTTCCAAAAGGAGACGGGATGCGCCCTTTCGTACATCTTAACTTCGCAATTGATGTTGCGACCGAACCATCCGCCCTTCCGGCGGGGGCGGAGGTGTCGTGCGCGGCCGATTGGCGGCGTGTGCATCAGTTGCGGGAGGATTACGACGCCATCGCCGTAGGCGCCAGGACCTGGAACCTGGATCGCCCGCGCCTGACCGCAAGGCCGGAACGGCTGGGCCGCGAACCCGCCCGGCAGCCTGTGCGGGTCATCTTCTCCGGTTCTCAGGTCTGTATGCCGGCCCTGCCCGGAACCCCGGTCTTTGCGGTCGGTCAGGCGGCCCTGGACAATGCCGATACAGTGCTGAATGCGCCAACGCACGGGCTGGACCACCCGCTGGCGGCCCTGGCCGGCCATGGCATCCGCAGCATGCTGGTGGAAGGGGGGCCGACCCTGTTGCGGTCCTTTCTTCAGCAGGGGCTGTTCGACTGTCTTACCCTTTACATCCGCGCAGATAATGCCCGTTCGGCGGAACGTGCTGCACGGGCCAGCCTGTCCCCGCTGCCGGCCTTTCGCGCGGTGCGGCCATTCGGTGAAGGTTTCCTAGTGGAAGCGGGGATACCCCCTGGGACGGTGATGCAATGACGCTGCCTGTCCGCTTCGTCATCTTCGCGGCCCCGCGCACCGGCAGCAATCTGCTGTGTGGTCTGCTGAACGGGCACCCCGATATCCTGTGCCATCACGGCCTGTTCAATCCCGGTGGTGTACATCTGGCCCGCGACCGGGCTGATCTGTTCCCCACCCTGGGGGACATGGCGGCGCGTGATGCCGACCCCGCCGGTTTTCTGTCCCGTGTCTGGGGTGCCGGTGGCTGTGTGCGCGCGGTCGGGTTCAAGATGAACCGGGGGGAATGCGCCCTGGCGGAACGGCTGCTGCTGGATGACCCGCCGGTCGTGAAGATCCTGCTGCGCCGGCAGAACCGCGTGCGGACCTTTGTGTCGGAGGAGATTGCCCGCTTCACCGGCGCCTGGGAAAGCTATGCCGGACAGGTGCTGCCGCCCGCCCCGTCGGTATGCATCCCGCCCGACGCCCTGATGCGCCATGCCGAACTGAACGCCGCCTATTACGCACGCGTCGAAGCGGCGTTGCGGGCCAGCGGACAGGATTGGCTGGAAACCGATTATGAGGCGCTGGCGAACCCACAGGAACTGGCCCGCATCCTGGCCCGGCTGGGTGTGGCGCCGCGCGGCACCCTGCCGGCCATCTGCCGCAAGCGCGCACCCGCCGACCTGCGCACCAACATCCTGAATTTCGATGAACTGGCCCAGGCGCTGCACGGCACCCCGCTGGCGGATGACCTGATGCGGCCCGACCTTCCCGATCTTGTCCGGCAACCCCTTGCATCTTGAGGACCCGACGATGCCCGACATCCGCCATTCCCCCGCCAGTACAGCTTTGTTCACCCGGCATCGGGGACCGGTGACGTCCGTTGCTGCCATTCCCGGTACCGATCTGGCCGTGACGGGCGCCTATGACGGGGCGGTCGGCCTGTTCGATCTGGCGACGGGGGCGGTGTCGCTGCTGGGCTATCACCGACATCTGGTGAACCATGTGGCGGTTGATGCCGACGGGCGGCGGGCGGCTTCCTCCTCCTCCGACTATGACATCCAGCTGTGGGACCTGGATGACCGCCGGCCCGGCCTGCTGTTGCGCGGCCATGCCGATGATGTGGAATGTTTCGCGTTCGTCGATGCGGTGACGGGCGTCTCGGCCTCCCGCGACCGCCGCATCATTGTCTGGAACCTGGAAACCGGTGCCATCCGCCGCGTGATTGAGGGGCATGACAAGGATGTATTGTCGGTCACGGTCCGTGACGGGCTGATCTATTCCGCTGGTGACGACATGACACTGCGGCAATGGGACCTTGCCACCGGGGAGGCCCGCCATTGCTGGGGCCCGTTTGAGACGGAGACGGATACTTGTGCCGTCGATACGGCCCATCACCGGGCCATCCTGGGCTGTGATGACGGGGTTATCCGTGTGTTCGACAGCCGGACCGGCGCCAGCCTTGCGGAAATCCCGGCCCATAGCTCGGGCATCAAGAAGGTGGCGGTATCGCCCGTCACGGGCGATATCCTGTCCTGTGCCTATGACCAGAAAATCCGCATCTGGGACAGCGGCGATTTCAGCCTGAAGGTGGAACTGGCCCCGCATGCGGCCAAATGGGAACGCTCCTTCTGCTGGACCCCCGATGGTGCGCGCCTGCTGGCCGGCACGTTTGACGGCACCCTGCTGTCCTGGGACGCCGCCACCGGCGCCCTGCTGGGGGAGGTCGGGGGCGGTAGTGGCGAGCGTGGCAATGCTTGCTTTAACGAGGCGTCGGGCGCACCGGACGGGATGACGGCTCTGGTCGCCGATGATGGGGTGGTGCGTCTGGTCCATCTGCGCGATGGTCTTGCCGAACTGACCGCCCTGACCGAACCCGCCGCCGGCCGCGTGCTGATGAATGCCGTGACGCGTGATCCGGCGACGGGCCGTGTCGCGACGGGCGCCCATGATCACCGCCTGCATCTGTTCGATGCGCTGGGCAACGGCTTAGTGTCCACCGCGTCGGTGGCGTTGGGCCAGGGTCCCATCAATTGCCTTCGCTTCGCCCCCCATGCCGGCCATGAGGGGGCGATCTTCGCCGCCTGCTACAGCGGGGCCATCGTCCGCTATCTGCCCCAGACGGGCGAACAGCGCACTTATCCGCTGCATGACGGTGCGGTGAAGGCGCTGCGTCTGCACCCCGCCCTGCCGCTGGGCGTCAGCTGTAGTGCCGATGGCGGCCTGCTGACCTGGACGCTGGCGGGGGAGCGGGTGCGCGATTTCCCCGGCCATACGGCCATTGTCGATGATGTCGATTTCTCGCCCTCGGGCAATCTGATCGCCAGCGCGTCGCGCGATTTCACGCTGCATGTCTACAGCGTTGCCGATGGCCGCCTGATCCAGGCGGTCGATATGGGGCGGCGGTCACCGAAGTCACTCTGTTTCTGGGATGAACAGACGGTGCTGGTCGGTGATTACTGGGGTGCTGTCCTGAAGCTCGATGTTGCGACGGGCAGGGTGGAACGCCGCACCGTGGCGGCCAACGGCCTCAGCTCCATCACCCGCTGTGCCGGCGGGGTTGCCGTCTCCTCCTATGACGGGGCCGTGCATCTTCTGTCGGTACCCGACCTCGCCATCCTCTCCACCTACCGCGTCATGACCCAGCGCCTGGACAAACTGCCCGGCTGGTCCGACCGGGCCGCCTGATGGCGGCCTGCCTTCACCCATCGATCTGCTGCTTCATCAAGGAGGTTTGCATGTTCACGAACAAAGTTCTCCATCGTCTCGGTATCGCCGGCATGGCGGGTGCCGCCCTGCTGATGGCAGTGCAGGCTCAGGCCCAGCAGAAGGCCGCATCCGGGACGCCACCGATCCCCACGCCCGCGCCGATGTGCGCCGTATCCCCATCCACCTTCCAAAGCTGGCTGGCGGGCACGCCGACGGCGGGGAACCCCGCTTCCTTCGTCGCCCCCAACAGTGCCACCTTCACCGTCAACAGCGCCAACCCCGACTGTTCTTTCTACCAGTGGGGCCAGCAGATGTTCCTCTGGCTGATGAGCCCGAACGCGTCCGGCACGCTGAACCTTTATTCGTCCAGCTTCTACAATGTCATCAAGACGGACACTGGCTTCAATTATGTGCAGAACCCGGCCACGTCCTCGACCACCAATCTCAAGGCCGGCGCTCTGCCGAAAATCCCCCTGAATCTCAGCGTGCGTGTCAACAAGCCGATCGGCGCCGCCGCAGCAGAGCGGGCCAAGTCGCGTCTTGCCGTCAACCGCACCGTCATCGCCAAGGTCACAGGCACCGGCGCCGCAGCGACGACTTCGGGCCAGACCGTGGATGAAACCGGTCAGGCCGATGGCGGTGTGCTGGTCGTGAAAGGCAGTCCTGTGTATCTGAGCGGCACCAGTGGTCCCGCCACTTATCCCGTCGTCTATTACGGCATTGCCGTGAATGACGTGTTCAATGGGCTGCGCGTCAATAATGGCAATGTTGCCTATTTCAACGACACCACCAACCCCAATGTCGGCAACATGCCGGTCACCCTGCCACAGGCGCAGCAGATCCAGACCGCATCCGGCACCACCTTCGCCGATATCAATCAGCTGGCGGTGGAGGTGAAGACATCCTGGGTTGACGCCGCCTATGTGCCCAAGGCGGCATTGCCGTTCCTGATCCAGGGAACAGCCGATGTGCCGGCCTTCACCAGTTCCACGGATGGCAGCGGCAATCTTGTCCTGACCTGGGACGGGACGACCATGGCGACGCGCACCCTGGCGCTGATCGGCATGCATGTCGTCGGCTCAGTGGCAGGACACCCGGAAATGGTCTGGGCCACGTTCGAGAGCAAGTTCAACGCCCCGGACAACAGCTATTTCTATTATGACAATACCTACAACACGACCAGCCAGACCTGCACCAACGGCGGCACCACCTGTGTAAAGCAGGTGCCATTTATCGGGGCCATTCCGACCCTGCTGTACAATGGCACGCTGACCAGCGCGCCGACATCCATCGCGCAGACGGCTTCGTCCGCCAATAATGACGGCACCATCAATTCGGTGGCTTCCAGCCTGGTGCCCACCAATGTCGTGCGCCTGAACCCCTGGGGCAATCAGCAGCCCTCGGCGGCGGCGGTTGCCAACAGCGTCATTACCAACAACACCAACCTGCTGTCCCTTGACCTGTCTGTGGATGGGCAGTTGCTGACCACTGGCACCAACGGGCCGGTCCTGGCAAGCTATACCCAGGTGGGCAGCATCTGGAGCAACGGGGTCATCCCGTTCCTGTTCAATACACAGCTGTTCGGGTCCCTCTATCTGGCCAACACGACCATGGAGACCTTTGAACAGTCCACGACCCAGAACCCGACGGCGCAGAACTGCTTCACCTGCCACAGCACCTCGCCCGGCGCCACGGTCAGCCACGTTTTCAACTGATCTTCCGACCTTCCCTGAAGCCTTGCCCCCGCCACGGTGCTCCCGTGGCGGGGTTTCTTTTAGAGCTGTTTTCGGTTGACCGGAAACAGCTCCGGCGGCAACCGCCGCCGCGCGGCACGTGCCGCGTAAGCCCGAGTTGCGGATGCAGCGCCGGCGCTTGAGGAAACGAAGAGCTAGAGCGTGATTCCGGTCAACGGAAACACGTCTAGAAGCGCAGGGTACGGCGGTAGAGATGGCGGGCCGTCAGCGGGTCACCGCCCGCGCGGTGATAGGCGGCGTGATAGTCCGCCGCATTCATGCCATTTACGCTCATGTTGGCGTGATCCGCGCCATAGAGGAAAAGGGACGGTGCGCGCCGGGCCAGCGCATCGATCCATTCCTCATAAAGACGTTGTTTGCCTGACAGGCCGTGATGCAGGGCGCTGTAGATGGTGCAGAAGGCGTTGCTCCACCAGATGGCCGAACCGGGCCGATCCTCGATCCGGTCCAGCAGGGCCGCCGGTTCCAGGATGTTGCAGCGCAGATAATCGCGCCCGATGGCCCGGTAACGTTGCCAATGGTCGGCAAACCGGTCTGCCCCACCCCAGCGGGACAATTCCCCCTGCCACAGACGCTCCATTTCCACCCAATCCATCTGCCCCGGCGTGACACCGGGCCAGAGATAGAAATGCGTGTCGCTGCAGCGGGCGAATTCCCGCTTCAGATAAGCGGGATAGTCGTGCCCGTCCCAGCCCTCGTCCAGACGGCGACGAAAATCCAGGGCATGCTGGCTGTAATCGAAGAACAGGATACGGCTGTCGGCGGTGAAGCCATGGGTTTCCAGAATCCGGTTGGGCTTCAACCCGGCGGCCACGCAATAAAGCCGCGACAGGGGGCGCGGAAAATCCGGCAATGGATCATCCACGTCCGCGTAATTCTCATAATTCAGCACGAAAACCCCGCGCTCTCCCTTGGCGCCCATTTCCGCCAGAAAGGCCAGGAATGGCCCGGCCCCGCCCATGTCGGCCCCTAGGTCCAGCAGATGCGGTGACAGCGCCGCGCCGAACGGCACGGGCGACAGCGTGGCGGGATCGGGCCGTCCCGCCGCCTGCCAGCGGGTCAGATCAACCAGAAGGCAGCGGTCGGACGTGCCCGCCAGGATCATGTCCTTGTCTGCCGCCCATGTGGCCAGTGCGTTAAAGGCGCTGACCGCCTTGCCCCCGGCGGGGCCGGCATGTTCGGTCAGGATATGGCCATAACCCTGGATCAGCAGGGTATGGTACCCGGCATCGGCGGCGCGCGACAGCAGCCGGGGCAGGGAGGCATCCTCCAGAATATCGCCGGCATAGTTCCAGCGCAGCCAGGAAACCGTGAGGTCCCGCGCCCGGCCTGCGGCTGTGCCGGGCCCCGCTGCCCCCACCACCCCCAGCAGGGCGCAGGCCAATCCGTCCAAGATCATTCCCATGCTGCAACCATGAATATTGATATTATGGTGATGACAAAATACCATAAGGAGAAATCTATCATATGACTTAATGATGGGGTCGGGCGCGGCGTGGCAACCCGGATCATCCTTCTGCAGGACGCGGTGCATTTCCCCTCCTTCGGTGGCGGGAACAAGGCCAACCGCCTGCTGATGGAGGCGCTGGCGGCGCACGGCTTTGATTGCTGGTCGCTGTGCCGCCCGGCGGGGGCGGGTTCGGTGCTGGCGCATCAGTTCGGCAGGGAGGGCCTTGCCGCGCGCGGCATCGCCGTGCCCCAGACCGAAGACGGGACGCAGCGTTACCGCCATCAGGGTGTGCAGGTGGAGGTGATTAATTTCACCGGCGCCGATACGCAGTCCCTGATCGCCGCCCGGCTGCGCGCCATTGATGCCGACTGGATATTGGTATCGGACGACCGTGATGGCCGCTTGCTGAACCCGGCCCTGAGTGTGGCGGCGGATCGCACCATCGCCCTGGTTCACACCCATACGCATCTACCCTTCGGCCCCGCCGCCACCGCGCCCGATGCCGCGCGCCGTGACAGGTTGAAACGGGTGCGCGCCCTGGTCGCCGTCAGCCGCTATAGCCAGGATTACATCCGCCAGCATGGCGGGCTGACGTCATCGCTGCTCTATTTTCCGGTCTTCGGGCAGGGCCTATTCCCCCAACGGCGGCCCCCGGCGGATGGCACGGTGATGATGATCAATCCCTGCGCCGTGAAGGGCCTGTCCATCTTCCTGGCCTTGGCCGACCGGTTTCCCGACACCCCCTTCGCCGCCGTTCCAACCTGGGGCGCGGATCAAGCCGTGCTGGAACAGCTGTCGGCCCGGCCTCATATCCGCATCCTGGAACCGGCGGACGCGGTGGGCACGGTCCTGGCCCAGGCCCGCATCCTGCTGGCCCCCTCCCTGATCCCCGAAACGTTCGGGTACGTCGCGGTGGATGCCATGCTGCGCGGCATCCCCGTCCTGACCGGGAACCAGGGCGGTCAGGGGGAGGCTGGGCTGGGTGCCGCCACCGCATTGCCTGTCCGACCGCTCGATGCCGATGGGTCGGTGTCCGAACAGGATATCGGCCCATGGCAGGCGGCCCTGCACCCCCTTCTCAATGATCCCGCGCATTATGCGGAACAGTCGCTGCGCGCCTGGCAAGCGGCGATGGCGTTCCTGCCCCGCACGGATGTCAGTCACTTCATCCGGTTCCTGTCGATGCTGGAGCGTCCAGATGTCTGAGGTCCGGTGCGTTGCCATTGTCGATCCGCTGGATGCAGGCGTGCTGCTGGCCCCCGCCTTGTCGGCCAAGGGCGTGGTGACCGTTCTGGTGCCGGGGCGGGATGGGCAGGATGCGGATGGATTTACCCATCACCTGCCCTGGTCGCCCGATCCGGAAAGCGAGTTCAAAACGCTGCGCGACCTCGGCGCTGATTTGATCGTTCCGGGTTCGGAACAAGCTGTTTTGGTCGCGGATTGGCTGTCGCAACGGCTGGGGCTGCCCGGCAATGGAACGGACCTGTCCACCGCGCGCCGGGATAAACACCGTATGCATGTGGTGGCGGCATCCCATGGTCTGCGCGTCCCGCGTCAGGTTCTGGCCGACAATCTGGCCCAAGTGCTTGATTTTGCGAATAGTCACTGGCCCGTGATCATCAAACCGCAGCAGGCCAAGGGCGGTGACGGTGTTCATTACTGTACCAGTGCCGAACAGGCCGCCCGTGCCTTCCACGAGCTTTATGGCCATCACGATGTGATGGGGGCGATGAACCACGCGGTGCTGGTTCAGGAGTTTATTTCGGGTCCGGAATATGTTGTGGACACAGTCAGCCTGGATGGCGTCCACAGGCTTTCCACCCTCTGGACCTATGGCAAGGGGGCGCCCGGCTTTGACAGTGCCGGTCAGTTCACGACCAAGACGCTGCTGCCCCCCGACCATCCCCTGGCCCCCTTGCTGTTTGCCTTCGCCTGCCGGGTGCTGGATGCGTTGGGGATAGGGCAGGGGGCTGGTCATTGCGAAATCCGCATGGGGCCGGACGGGCCGGTGCTGATTGAAATGGCGGCCCGGCTGCATGGCGGGCCACTGGCCCATGAGCTGGCTCGCCGCAGCACTGGTTACAGCCAATGCGACCTGTGGGTGGAGGCCATCACCGATCCGGCGGCGTTCCTGGCTGGCCATACCGGTCAATCCGGCCCGCCACGCGCGGCCGGTATGGTGCTGCTGCGCCATCCCCCGCCGGCCTGTGTGCTGGAGCGTCTGCCCAGCCTGGACAGCCTGTTCTGGAATGACCCACGGCCACCCCCGCCCGCCGTGGCGGGGCTGGCGACCTTCATCGGGGGCGATGCGGGCATGGTAGCCGCCGACATGGCGGTCGCGGCGGGGGAGGTGACCTGCACCCTGCTGGATAATCCCGCCGCCATTGCCGCCCTCCGCACTTCCTGGCTTTTGCTTCTGGCGCAATCCTCCTGCAACCGGGCGTTCTCGGGTCCGGTCTGGTATCAGGCGGCGCTGACGGCTGCTCCCCACCTGTCCCCCCGTCTGCTGGCCGCATGGCGTGGCGGGGAACTGGTCGGGCTGCTGCCCCTGGTTCAGGAAGGCGAAGGCCCGGCGCGTTTTGCCAGCAACCTGTCAGATTACAACGACGCGGTGGTGGCCCAGGACAACCGTGCGGCGGCCCACACCCTGATGGCCCATGCCAGGGCTTGGTTCCCCGCGCTGGAACTGGATTGCGTGCGGCCCGACGCGGCCTGCCACATCACCGATGCTCCCCTGGCCGACCCCACCGTGGATTGTCCCTTTGCCGACCTGTCGCAGGGGTATGACGCTTGGCGGGCAGGCCGCAGCCCATCCTTCCGGGAAAAGCTGACCCGGACGCAGCGGAAGGCAGCGGCGGCGGGGGTGATCGTCGATACACTGAACCCCGATGAATGGTCCTTGGCCGCCGACCTGTTCCTGTCCCTGCATGCTGACCGGTTCGGGGATCGCAGCCTGTTTACCCGCTTCCCCTGGGCGGCCGACTTTGTGCGGGCAGCGCTTCCGGGCCTGCTGGCCGATGGTGCCGTCCATATCGTCGCCCTGCGCAGCGGGGGGGAAATCACAGGGATGTGCCTGTGCATGGTGGGAGCCGACCATCTGGGTTACTGGAATGCCGGGTTCCGGGCAGTGATGGAGCCGTTTTCGCCCGGTGTCCTGATGCTGCATGCCGCCCTGCGCGAGGCGGCGACGCGGGGGCTGGCTGAATTTGACCTGCTGCGCGGGCTGGAGGCCTATAAGGATCGCTGGGCCACGGGCCGGCGGCGGATCGGACGGTTGCCATGACGCCGCTGCCCCCCGACCCCTGGTCCATCGCCATCTATCAGGGGCCTGATCCGCTGCACCTGTCACCCTTGGCCGGCGGCGATGGGCCGGTGATGACGCGGGAACAGGTGACGGATGTCCGCGCCCGCTTCGTGGCTGATCCGTTCCTGTTTCCCCATGGCGGGCTCTGGCACCTGTTCTTTGAGGTGTTGAACCATGATAGCGGTCTGGGAGAACTGGGATGGGCCAGCAGCACCGACCTGACCCGCTGGACCTATCAGCGCATCGTGCTGCGCGAGGGGTTTCACCTCTCCTATCCGCAGGTCTTCGCCCATGACGGGCAGATCTACATGCTGCCGGAAACGCTGGATGCGGGGGCGGTGCGGCTCTATCGCGCCGAACCGTTTCCCACGCGCTGGGTGCCCGTGGCGGATTTGGTGACGGGCCGGCTGGCCGACCCCAGCTTGTTCCAGCATGATGGACGTTGGTGGATGTTTGCCTGCCCCACGCCCGACCGGCATGACGCGCTGGTGCTCTATCATGCCGATGATCTGTTCGGGCCGTGGCATCCGCATCCGGCCAATCCGTTGCGCCACTCCTCCCCCTCCGGGTCGCGCCCTGGCGGCCGTGTGGTGGCGTGGAAGGGTGGTCTTTACCGTCTGGCGCAGGATTGCGGCCCCCGTTATGGCCATGGCCTGCGGGCCTTTGCCATCACGGTGCTGACCCCGACCCGGTATCAGGAGGTGGAATGCCCCGAAAGCCCGGTTCTGACAGCCAGCGGCCAGGGTTGGAACGGCAAGGGCATGCACCATGCCGATATCTGGCCCTGGGCCGGCGGCGTCATCGCCGCCGTCGATGGCCTGTGGCGGGAGCCATCCCAATAAAAAGGGGCGCCGATCCGTCAGGACCGGCGCCCCCGCCTTATCGTGATTTCCCCCGTCACTCAGGCCGCGGCGGTCGTCTTCCGCCCGGCGCGCACCGCGTCATTTTCCAGGATGAAGCGACGCACGCGCGGCTCGATATCTTCGCGCCATTTGCGGCCATTGAAAATACCATAATGGCCGACCGCCTTTTGCAGGTGGTTGTGTTTCTTGGCCTCGGGAATGCTGCTGCACAGGCCATGGGCAGCGATGGTCTGGCCGGGGGCGGAGATATCGTCCAACTCCCCTTCCACCGTCAGCAGGGCCGTCTTTTCGATGGCCGAAGGATCGACCGTCATGCCGCGCCACTTCATGCGGCCATTGGGCAGGGCGCGTTCCTGGAAGACCTGATTGACGGTCTGCAGGTAGAATTCCGCTGTTAGATCCATGACGGACAGATATTCATCATAGAACTTGCGATGGGCTTCCGCACTTTCCCCATCGCCGCGCACCAGATGGCGGAACAGCTTCATATGTTCGCCGACATGGCGGTCCAGGTTCATTGACATGAAGCCCGTCAACTGCACGAAGCCCGGATACACCTGACGCAGGGCGCCGGGGTAATAGAAGGGCACAGTCGTGACGACATTGCGTTCAAACCAGCCAATATCCTTGTCCACGGCCAGCTGCGTCACCACCGTCGGGGCGGCAGCCGTATCGATCGGCCCACCCATCAGGGTCATGGAGGCGGGCTGGCACGGATCATCCAGCTGTGCCATCAGGGCGACGGCGGCCAGCGTCGGCACCGCCGGCTGACACACGGCCATGACATGCGTGTTGGGTCCTAAGTGACGGATGAAATCCATCACATAGTCCATGTAATCTTCCAGGTCGAAACGACCCTTGGACAGCGGCACCAGCTTGGCGTCGTGCCAGTCGGTGATATAGACATCGTGATTGGGCAGCAGCGCCTGAACCGTCCCGCGCAGCAGGGTCGCATAATGGCCCGACATCGGCGCGACCAGCAGCAGCTTCGGGTCATCGCGCGGAATGGCGCGGGCGAAATTCACCAGATTGCCGAACGGCTTTTCCAGCACAACCTGTTCGGTCACTGCCACATCGCGGCCATTGATGTGCGTGGTCGGCAGCCCGAAATCCGGCTTGCCCCAGCGGCGCGTGGTGCGGTTGATCAGTTCCGCGCCTGCCGCGACCGCGCGACCGACCTTGGTATAGGAGGCGGGAAGGAACGGGTTCTGGAAGGTCTGTTGCGTGGCCTCCGCCATCAGGCGCAGGGGCGTCAGGGCGGCATGTTGAAGATCATACAGGTGATAGAGCACTGTGAACGTCCCCTTTCAACCAAGCCACCATCCCCACTCTGGATGGCGCTCAAACCTTTGAACCCAACCCCGGCGGACACCCGTCCGGGGACCCTCGATAGCGGTACCCCTGCGGCACCCTGTCTCAGGTGCGTAGCCTAACCACGCTTGGACAGCTTGCAACAGATAAATCTCGAAACCGTTAAGATGACTTCCAGGCGACTAAAGTAGGGGGTGGTCCGTGACACCGGTCTCACCTGCCTTGTGCGGGAGCTGTTTACATATCAGACAGATGTATGTTGCTGCGTAGGTCAGGTCGAGCCGAAGGCGAGTCCTGACAGGACCTGTTCTGTCAGGATGAGGTATCCGCCTCGACCGTGACCCACAGTAGAACCACCCATGTCACAGGCTGCGGCGTGACCGGAGTGCTGCTGTCAGGGTGCCATCGTCCAGATAATCCAGCTCACCGCCCACGGGCACGCCATGGGCCAGCCGCGACAGGCCCACGCCGCAAGGCGCCAGCCGGTCGGACAGGTAATGCGCCGTGGTCTGTCCGCCGACGGTGGCGTTAAGCGCCAGGATCACCTCCTGCACCTCTGGTCGGCTGGCACGTTCCAGCAGGCTGGGGATGGAAAGATCGTCCGGCCCGATCCCGTCCAGCGCCGACAAGGTGCCGCCCAGCACATGGTAACGCCCCCGGAACGCCCCCGTCCGCTCCAGCGCCCAGAGGTCGCCCACATCCTCCACGACGCAAAGCAATCCCGAGTCGCGGTGATGGTCGGCGCAGATGGTGCAGGGATCGTGGCTGTCCAGGTTGCCGCAGACCGAGCAGGTGCGGATGGATGCCGCCGCCGCGGCCAGCGCCTCACCCAACGGCGCCATCAGACTGTCGCGCCGCTTGATTAGATGCAGCGCCACGCGCCGCGCCGACCTGGGGCCCAGGCCGGGCAGCTTGGCCAGCAACTGAATAAGGCGGTCAATATCCGGTCCGATCATGGCGGCGACGCTACAGGATGTTCGCCGAATGTTCCAGAAAAACCTGTTTCTATCCTGCGCCATTGGCGGCGGTCCGCCGGATATCCACCGCGAAATGCTCCACCTGTCGCGCCAATGCGCCGGCCTGTTCCACCAGTTCCTGGGTCCAGCGTTCAACCCCGGCGGCGCTGTCAAGCGCGGCACTGGCCCCTTGCGAGATGCCGCTGACCTGCTCGGACACGGCGCGCGAGGCGCTGGCGGCCTGTGCCGTATTGTCAGAAACGCCGGCGATGGTGGCCGCCTGCTCCTCCACGGCGCTGGCGATGGCGGCGGCGTTGCCATTCACGGCCTCGATGGTGGCGGCGATACGGCCGATGGCGGCCACCGCGTCCGCCACCGTCTGCGACAGGGAGGCGATCTGGCGGGTGATTTCGTCGGTCGCCCGCGCCGTCTGTCCGGCCAGGCTTTTCACCTCGCCCGCCACCACGGCAAAGCCCTTGCCCGCCTCGCCGGCCCGTGCCGCCTCGATGGTGGCGTTCAGCGCCAGAAGGTTGGTCTGCGATGCGATATCGCTGATCAGGGCGACCACCGCGCCGATATGGCCGGCGGCGGTGGACAGGCCGTTCATTACCTGCCGGGCGGTGTCCGCCTCTGCCACGGCGCTCTGGGTGACGCTTGTGGCGGTGCTGACCTGCCGCGCGATCTCGGCACTGGCGATGCCCAGTTCCTCTGCCGCCCCTGCCACCGATTGCACATTGCTGGCCGCATCCTGGGTGGCGCTGGCGATGGCGGTGGAGGAGATGGTGGTTTCGCGTGCCTTTTCCGCCATGTCGCTGGTCAGGGCATGGACCTTGCCGATCCCTTCTACGATCGCCTGAACCGCCACTTTCACCTGCCGGTCGATGGCGTCGGCCACCTGTTCCATCGTCTGGCGGCGTTCGGCCTCGGCCTGCGCGGTGGCGGCGGCGTTCTGCTGTTCCAGGGCGGCATTGGCGACGGCGACATCGCGGAAATGGCCGGTGGCGGCCACCATTTCCGTCAACTCGTCACCATTATTGCAAATGGGCAGGGTGACCGCCGTATCCCCCGCCGCCAGCCGGCCCATGACATTGGTCAACCCCTGGATCGGCCCGATGATGGCGCGGCCCACCAGGGCCAGGATGGTGATCATCACCAGCAGGGTCACGCCATAGGCCGCCCCCGTCACCATGCGGGACTTCGCCATCCAGTCGCGCCGTTCCGCCTCCGCCCGGTCGGCCCTCGCCGTGACCAGCGCATCGACAGCATCCAACTGGCTTTTGATCTCCTCCGCCAGTCCATCAATCTGGTCATCCAGTTCGGCGAAACGGGCGGTGTCGGCCCGCCCCTCCACAGCCTTCACCAATCCGTCGCGCATGGCCAGGGTCAGGGCGGCGGTATCGGTCACGGCCTTGGCGGTGTGCGCCTTCTCCGCCGCTGTGGCGGTCGCTGACAATTGCGCCGTCAGGGCGGCGAGCGCGTCCAGCCCCTCACGCATGGCCTTGGTACGCTCGGCGCTGACGGCACCGTCATCCTTGTCGACGATCACATCCATGGCCACTAGGCTCATTTCCGTGGCAAGCGCACCGGCCTTGTGAACCAGTTTCAGATAGGCCTCTGCCTGATCGGAAATGGCCGATTTCTGTACCGAGACCCGGTCAACAATGAAGAAGGTGGCGGCCAGGGTGGACAGCCCGACAAAGGCGATCACGCCGACAGCGATGAGTTTCATCCGGATGGTCCAACGCAAGGGGAACCTCCATTATCGCTGTCTGATATAAGGTCAGGCTACGCCTCCTTTTCGGGATCACAACACCCATTTCATCGCGGTTAGGCTGTAGCTATGGCCGTGCCACGCATGGCTTCAGGTGCCGCGCCGCTTGGCCCGGGCCGTGGGTTCGGCGATCAGGGGATCGTCGGGCCAGTAATGGCGGGGGTAGCGTCCGGCCAGTTCCTTTTTCACATCCTTGTACGAACCGGCCCAGAACCCGGCCAGATCCCTTGTCACCTGCACCGGCCTGTGCGCAGGCGACAGAAGATGCAGCAGCACGGGGATGCGCCCACCGCCCAGGCGCGGCGTCTCCGCCAGGCCGAAAAGTTCCTGCAACCGCACCGCCAGCACGGGTTCTTCACCCGAGTAGTCAATGGGGATGCGGTTGCCGGTGGGCACCGTCAGATGCGTGGGGATTTCCGCATCCATGGCCTGCCGCTGGTTCCAGTCCAGGATGCCGGTTAGGGCCGAATGCAGGTCCACCCGGTCCAGATGCGACCGCCGCGTCACACCCGACAGGTACGGTGCCAGCCAATCCTCCAAGGTAGCCAGCAGCCCCTCGTCAGAGACATCGGGCCAGCGGTCAGGCGATGCCCGATGCAGGAAATTCACGCGCCGCCGCCATCCCTCCAACTCCTTGCTCCAGGGCAGACAGGCAAGACCCATGGCCCTCACCCCCTCCAGCATGGCCGGCAGGACCAGATCAGGGGGCGGACTGTTCAGCGGTTCATCCTTCAGCGACAGTTCAAACAGACGGCGGCGTCGGCGGGCCTGCACAATCTGCTCCCGCCCGTCCCACACCACTTCCGTCTCTGCCCGGATCACGTCGGCAAAGGCCTCTTCCAATGCGGATTGCGTGACCGGTGCCGCCAGGAAGATGCGTGCGTCACGCCCCTGACCGTCCAGATCGGCGACGGCCAGCAGGTCGGCGGCGGCCAGCGCGTCGGTCGGGTCCAGCATGGCCCCGCGCCCGCTCGACAGGCGGAACTGCCCCGCCGCCCCCGCCCGCCGCTGCCCGATCCGGTCGGGATAGGCCAGCGCCAGCAGCAGGCCGGCATCCTCATGGTCCACCGGCCCTGCCGGCCCCCCCACCTGCCGTTCCAACTGCCGCGCCTGATCCAGCGCCTGATGCAGGGCGCTGCGATCGACATCGCCGCCACGCCCGCGTTCATCCAGATGTTCCAGGCGGGTGCGCAGGTCGGCATCCCGCCGTCCGCCGCCGCGCAGAATATCCCGCTCGCTGATCAAGGCCGCGATGCGGCAGGCCAGCCTGGTGCGGCCCAGTTCCTTCCCGCGCAGCACCAGATGCGCCAGTCGCGGATGCACGCCCAGGCCGGCCATGGCCTTGCCATGGGCCGTGATGCGCAGGGCATCGTCGATGGCACCCAGCTGTTGCAGCAGCTTGCGTGCCTGGGCCAGCGTTGATGCTGGCGGACTGTCCAACCAGGACAGTTCATCGGCATCGATAATCCCCCATTGCGCCAGTTCCAGGGCCAGCGGCGTCAGGTCGGCGCGCGTGATCTCGGCGGCGGTGAAGGGGATCAGGGCGCGGTCGCTGGCCTCCGACCATAACCGGTAACAGACACCCGCCGACAGGCGCCCGGCGCGGCCCCGGCGCTGATCGACGGAGGCGCGGGAGGATTTGACGGTTTCCAGCCGTCCCATGCCGCTGCGCGGATCAAACCGCTGCAAACGCGACAGGCCGCTATCGATAACGATGCGGATGCCCTCAATGGTCAGGCTGGTTTCGGCGATGCTGGTGGACAGCACCACCTTGCGCTGGCCCGCCGGGGCGGGACGGATGGCGATATCCTGGGCCTCCAGGCTCATATCGCCATAAAGCGGGGTCAGCAGGACATTGGCGGGCAGGGGACCGTCGGCCAGCAGCCTTTCCACCCGCCGGATCTCCCCGCTGCCGGGCAGGAAGGCCAGGACGGAGCCATCTTCCTCGGCTAGCGCGCGGCGGATCGTACGGGCCATATGCTCATCCGCGCGATCCGTCGGCCCCGGTTCCACCCAGCGCGTCTCAACGGGAAAGGCGCGGCCTTCCGACGTGATCAGCGGTGCGCCGCCCAGCAGGGCCGCCACCGGCCCCCCATCCAAGGTCGCTGACATCACCACCAGCCGCAGATCATCGCGCAGCAGCTCGCGCGTCTGCAGACAAAAGGCCAGCGCCAGATCGGCGTCCAGGCTGCGCTCGTGAAACTCATCGAACAGCACCGCAGCCACGCCTTCCAGCGAGGCGTCGGATTGCAGGCGGCGCAGGAAAATCCCCTCTGTCACCACCTCGATCCGGGTGGCCGCCGAGACGCGGGCATCCATGCGCACACGGTAACCGACCGTCTGCCCCACCTCCTCGCCCAGCATCTGCGCCATGCGCCGCGCGGCGCCACGTGCGGCCAGACGGCGGGGTTCCAGCATGATGATGCGCCCCCCCGCTGCCCAGCTCTGGTCCAGCAGGGCCAGCGGCACCCGCGTCGTCTTGCCGGCCCCCGGCGGGGCCTGCAGCACGGCGGTCGAGCCGTTGTTTAGCGCCGACAGCAGCGCCGGCAGGGCTTCATCAATGGGAAGGGCGGGAAAGTCGGGCATAGGGCGATGCTATAGCGGGACCCCCGCGACTTGTGTAGCGCGGATTAGCGCCAGCGTAATCCGCGGCTTAACGGCACCGATTTTCCGCGGATTACGCGTCGCTAATCCGCGCTACATCCCCGGCACACCCATCCATGCGGTAATGTCGAAATAAATCTTCACCCGCTGGCCCTCAACATTCTCCAGTTCCAGCACGTCAAAGCTTTTGCCGTCGCGCTGGAACAGCGACTGCGTCACCCGTTTCCAGCCGGGGTAGAGTACTGCAACCACCTTATATTCCAGCGGTACGCCCTCGTGGCTGCCGGCCAGCGGTTGGGAGAAGGTGATAGCGCTGTTGAAATAATCGCCGGTGCCGCTGCCGGGCGGCAGTTCGCCCTTGGCGCGGTGATCGGCCAGCAGCTTGTCGTACACCTCAACCGCCATGGCATCGCCCGACCGGCGGGCAATGTTGAACCAATAAGAGGCATGCTGGTTCAGGTTGGCGGATTTGGAGAGTTTTGACAGCCGCCACAGGGACATGGCTGCCTGCCCATGCCCCTTTTTGGCCAGGTCCAGCAGCATGTCGAACCCGTCGCCCACCTTGTCCGGCCCGGCGGCACCAAAGGACAGCATGGTGGCGTAGCGGTATTTGCCTTCCGGGCTACCGGCTTCCGCAGCCTTCTGCCACACCGACAGGTGTGTGGCCGCATCTGTACTGCCCCTGGAATGGGCCTCCGCCTCTGCCAGCGCTGCTGCGGCCTCTGCCGGTTCGACCGGCGGCGTGATGGGACCGTCGGGCAGGTTGGCGACAAAGCGGCTGTCGGGCGGGCGTTCGACCAGGGCGACCGGCTTCGGCGTGCCGCATGCCGCCAACAGCAGCAGGGCGCAGAGGGCGGCCAGCGGAGCAAGGCGGGTGTGCAAGCGCAGAACTCCCATGACGGTACAACCGACACGACTGTCGCTTGCCCGCGGGCCCCGGTCAATGCGCCTGCCGGCCTACCCCAATTGTGTGGAAAAATCGCCCTTGGCCCAAGGGTTTGACCATGGCGCTTCAAATCCGGGTTCCGACTGTCTAGTATGGCCGCTTGTTCCACCATTAGCGGGTAGCCGCGAAAGACATGTCCGCGCTGAAAACCGTCATCGTCCCGATCAACAAGGCCGGCTGGCCTTTTATCGCCCTGTTCGCCGTGGTCTCGGCCCTGTTGGCCACCCTGTCCCCGGCGCTGGGCTGGATCGGGCTGGTCCTGACCGCCTGGTGCGTCTATTTCTTCCGCGACCCCGACCGCGTGACGCCGACCAAGCCGGGCCTGGTTGTCTCCCCCGCCGATGGCCGCGTCACCTTGATCACCAAGGTCGCCCCGCCGGCGGAGCTGGGCATGGGCGAGGAGAAGCTGACCCGCATCTCCGTGTTCCTGAACGTCTTCGACGTGCATGTGAACCGCTGCCCCACCGATGGCGTCATCAAGGCGGCGGAATACAAGCCCGGCAAGTTCCTGAACGCCGACCTGGACAAGGCCAGCGAAGAGAATGAGCGGATGTCCATCCGTCTGGGCCTGCCTGATGGTCGCGAGATTGCCTTTGTGCAGATCGCCGGTCTGGTCGCCCGCCGCATCATCTGGTGGGTGGCGCCCGGTCAGTCGCTGAAGGCCGGTGAACGCTATGGCCTGATCCGGTTTGGCAGCCGCTGCGACATCTACCTGCCCGATGGCGTGCATCCGCAGGTCGTGGTGGGTCAGAAGATGATCGCCGGCGAAACGGTCCTGGCCGATCTGAACAGCAGCGATGAACAGCGCGAGGGCGAGGTCCGCTGATGCCGCCGGAGGAGAACCCGTCATCGCGCACGGGTCACCGGCACCGGGTTCGGCGGCTGCGGCCGCCGCGCCTGAAGGGCCTGTCGATCAACAAGCTGCTGCCCAACATGCTGACGATGCTGAACCTGGCATCGGGCATGACGGGTATCCGATTCGCCATGGAGGGCAAGTGGCAGGAGGCGGTGATCGCCATCGCCGTTGGCGCCCTGTTCGACATGCTGGACGGTCGCATCGCCCGCATGCTGAACGCCCAGAGCAAGTTTGGCGAGGAACTGGACAGCCTGTCCGACGTGGTCAGCTTTGGCGTGGCACCGGCCATGATCCTTTATCTCTGGTCACTGGACGATGCCCGTACCGTCGGCTGGATGGCAGCCCTGCTGATGGGTGTCTGTGCGGCCCTGCGTCTGGCGCGGTTCAACACCATGCTGGGGGCGGCGGCGGAGAAACCTGCCTTTGCCTATAATTACTTTACCGGCGTGCCTGCCCCGGCGGGGGCGTTCCTGGCGCTCTTGCCGCTGATTGCGACCTTGGAGGCGGGGCCGGGCTGGTTCGACAGCCCGTGGATCGTCGCCCCTTGGACCGTGGCGGTGGCGGGATTGATGATCAGTGCCGTTCCCACCTTCTCCATGAAGGGGCTGCGCATTCCGCAGCGCTATGTCGTGTTCGTGCTGCTAGGCGTGGGGGCGACCGCTGCCGCCCTGGTCAGTGCGCCCTGGATGACGCTGTCGGTGGTGGGGTTGGTCTATATCATTTCCATCCCCTTCTCCGCCCGCCGGTACAAGGAACTGGCGGAGGCAGCGGCGAAGTTGCAGGAACGGCCCGAGACGATGTCCGGGACTGAAACCTGATGCAGATCGGGGCCGGTGCAATCCCGGCCCCGATTTCCT
Source organism: alpha proteobacterium AAP38 (assembly GCA_001296005.1). Classification (GTDB taxonomy): domain Bacteria; phylum Pseudomonadota; class Alphaproteobacteria; order Azospirillales; family Azospirillaceae; genus Niveispirillum. The sequence continues at coordinate 134,660 of LJHR01000011.1, forward strand.
CAAAACCTCAAATCCCCCGCAGCGCCGCTTTCACCCCGCCATCCAGCAGGCCATAGGCGCGTTCCAGGGCCGTGCGGAAGGCGGCGTTGCCGGTCAGGGTTGCTGGGAACACCTGTTCCAGCGCGAAAAAGCCGCAGACATCACGGTGCGCGTCGCCGGTGCAGGCCCGCCCGATGGTCAGCAGCGCCTCGGACAGCGGATCAGTCAGCTTGGTTCCATCCGCCACCTTGCTCCGGATGAAATGCATCCAGGCTGCCACGGGCAGGGCCAGATTATCGACCGCTGCCCCCGCCGCCAGCCGCTCTGCGATGGTGCCGAACAGGCGGAAGGGTAGCTTGGCCGACCCGTCCCAGGCGATCTGCGACAGAAGATGCCGGATGCCGGGATTGGCAAAGCGGGCCAGGATGGCGTCGATATAGGCGGGGTAATCGATGCCCGCGTCGGGGTTCAGGGTCGGACGGATATCGTCCAGCATCAGGCGGCGGACGAATCCGGCCAAATCTGCATCACCCATGGCATCGGCCACCGTCTCATACCCCGCCAGTGACCCCAGATAGGCCAGCGTCGAATGCGGCCCGTTCAGCAGGCGCAGCTTGGCGCGGTCATAGGCGCTGACATCCTTGGTCAGGGTCACGCCGATGGACGCGAAATCCGGTCGGACGTTGCAGAACTTATCCTCGATCACCCATTGCGTGAACCGTTCCCGCTGGATCGGCCAATTGTCCGACAGGCCAGTTTCGCTGGCCACGCGGGCGCGCAGCGCATCGTCGGTGGCGGGCGTGATGCTGTCTACCATGGTGCGCGGGAAGGCGACCTTATCACGGACCCAGTCGGCCAGGGCCGCATCCTGACGTTCCGCCAGTGCGGCCACGGCGCGGCCCAGCTTATGGCCGTTATCCACCAGATTGTCGCAGGAAATGACGGTGAAGGGGGCGGTCCCCGCCTTGAACCGGCGGCGCAAACCTTCAACCAGATGGCCGATCAGGCTGACGGGGTTCAGCGGCTCGGCCACATCATGGGCAATATCGGGATGGTCGAAATCCAACGTGCCATCGCCCTTCAGGCAATAGCCCTTCTCGGTGACCGTCATGGTGACGATGACGGTATCGGGATTGGCCAGCCGGTCCAGCAGGGCCGCGCGGTCGCCCGGACCGGCCAGCGTTTCCTTGATCGACCCGATCACGCGATACCGCGTCTCCCGCTCCAGCTCCGCCAGGATATACAGATTATCCTGGGGCCGCAGGGCATCGCGCACATCGGTGCTGCGCAGGGCGGCGGCACAGATGGCCCAGTTGCCGCCCTTTGCCAGCGCCTCATCGAAGAAAAACGCCTGGTGCGCGCGGAAGAAGGCGCCGGGCCCGAAATGCACCACACCGATCCCGGCGGCATCCCGGTCATAGGCGGGGCGGGCCACATCGGCGCGCAGCAGGTCCAGATTGGCGGTGGACAGGGGCGGCATTACAGGGTCACTCCGTTCTTCCAGATGGCGATTTCACGCTGGCCGTTCTTTTCCGCGCGGGTTTCCTTGCCTGATGCGGTGTCCAGGATCAGGGACCACATCGCATCCGCCGCCCCGTCCAGCCCGGCATCGGTCAGGGCCAAGCCCGCATCGAAATCGATCCAGTTCGGTTTCTGCCGGGCCAGCGCGCTGTTGGACGCGATCTTCAGGGTCGGGGCGGGGAAGCCCAGCGGCGTGCCGCGCCCCGTGGTGAACAGGATCACCGTTGCCCCCGCCGCCGTCAACGCCGTGGAGGAAACGCCGTCATTGCCCGGCGCCTCCAGCAGGGTCAGGCCCTTGACCCGCCGCTGCTGCCCATAGGCGATGACATCGCACAGGGGCGCGCGTCCCCCCTTCTGCACGGCACCCAGCGACTTTTCCTCCAGCGTCGTGATGCCGCCCGCGATATTGCCGGGGGACGGGTTCTCATAGACGGGCTGGTGATGGTCTAGGAAATATTGCTTGAAGCCATTGACCACATTGACGACGCCGTCAAACACCGTCTCGTCAACGGCCCGGCGCATAAGAAGTTCCTCCGCCCCGAAAATCTCCGGGATTTCGGTCAGGATGGCGCTGCCACCCGCCGCCGTCACCCGGTCGGCCATGCGGCCCACCAGGGGGTTGGCGGTCAGACCGCTGAACCCGTCCGACCCGCCGCATTTCAGGCCGATGACCAGATCGGAGGCAGGGCAGGGCACGCGGGCGTCACCCGCCGCGATCTCCACCAGCTCGGCGACCGCATTGATGCCGTCCTCTATCTCATCGCTGCTGGCCTGGGCGGTAAAGGCGCGCAGGCGTGACCGGTCGATGCCGGGCGCATCGCGCAGAAGCTTGTCCAACTGGTTGCTCTCACACCCCAGCCCCAGCAGCAGGACGCCGCCGGCATTGGGATGCTGCGCCAGGGCGGCGATGATGGATTTGGTATGGGCCAGATCATCGCCCAGTTGCGAACAGCCGAACGGGTGCGGGAAGGCGACCACACCATCCACCTTGCCGGCAAAGCGCTGGCTGGCCAACGTCGCGATACGCTCTGCGGTGCGGGCGACACAGCCGACGGTACACAGAATCCAGATCTCGTTGCGCGTTCCCACCCGCCCGTCGGGGCGGCGGTATCCCATGAAACTCTGGTCAGGCTTCGGCATCGCGGTCCAGGCCGCATCCGTGCCCGCCGGCGCATACTGATAGCTCAGCGTACCCGACAGGCCGGTGGCCAGATTATGGCTGTGAACATGCGCGCCGGTATCAATGCCAGCGGTGGCAACGCCAATTGGCCAGCCATATTTGCGCACCGCTTCACCAGCCCTCAACGGGCGCAGGGCGAACTTGTGCCCGCGCGGAATGTCGGACAGCAGGGTGACGCTGTGCGCGCCCAGTTCGATCCGGGTGCCGGCCTCCAGCGCCTTGACGGCGATGGCCACATCATCGGCGGGATCGACGATATGGGCGGGCGGAAGCTCGTCATGCAGCGGTGCGGGTGGTTGCACGCAACTCATCTTGGCGTCATCCTCGGGCATGCGGACAGCCGGCACCTTTCCGGCGCGTCCCGCGTCTGGCTGATTGAAACTGACACCGGTTACCGGATAGATCAAGAGCACAGGTGGCATCCAAGGCTGACATCGCCGAAGGGGCGACCACCGATAAAAGCAGGGGAGGGGGCGTGGCCAAGGGTCGGGTACTGCTGCGCGGGGTGACGAAATGCTTCGGCGCCGTCGATGTGATCAAGGGTGTGGACCTGGAAATCGCACCGGGGGAACTGACGGTGTTTGTCGGCCCGTCGGGTTGTGGCAAGTCCACTTTGCTGCGTCTGGTGTCGGGTCTGGAACTGCCGACCGGCGGGTCGATCATAATCGGCGACCGCGATGTCACCCTGGTTCACCCGTCCGAACGCGGCATCGCCATGGTTTTTCAATCCTACGCGCTTTATCCGCACATGAGCGTGGCGGAGAATATGGGCTTCGGCCTGAAGATCGCGGGCCTGCCCAAACCCCTGATCAAGGAGAAGGTGGCCAAGGCAGCGGAGATCCTGCAACTGACCCCCTTGCTGGACCGTAAGCCCCGCGCCCTGTCGGGCGGGCAGCGGCAGCGGGTGGCCATTGGCCGCTGCATCGTGCGCGAGCCGGAAGTGTTCCTGTTCGACGAACCCCTGTCCAATCTGGATGCGGCCCTGCGCGGGCAGATGCGGGTGGAAATCGCGCGCCTGCATGCCAAGCTGGGCGCCACCATGATCTATGTGACCCATGATCAGGTGGAGGCGATGACGCTGGCCACCCGCATCGTGGTGCTGAATGCCGGGCGGATCGAACAGATCGGCGCGCCTATCGAGCTGTACCGCCACCCCGCCAACCTGTTCGTGGCCGGCTTCATCGGCTCCCCGGCCATGAATTTCATGGATGGGATCGTGGAGGCGGTGGAAACCGACGGCGTCAGCGTGCGCCTGAACGGCGCCACACTGCGCCTGCCCCGCCATGACGCGGCGGTGAAGCCGGGGGCCAAGGTCACGGTGGGCATCCGGCCCGAACATTTCCGTGTCGGCCCGACGCCGACGGACATGGACCATGATCAGGCGGTGGAGTTTGACGCCATCATTGATCTGGTCGAACGTTTGGGTGGGGAAACATTGGCGCATCTGCGCATGCCGTCGCTGTCGGATGGGGTGCTGGTGGTAAAGATCAGTGGCGACGTACCGCTGCGCATCGGTACCGGCCTGCGCGTCGGCGTCCGTCTGGCGCAATGCCACCTGTTCGACGCCGATGGCCGCGCCGTGGGTGAACCGGCGGCGCGCGCGGTCGTGGCGGCGTGAGGGGGCCAGCCTATGTATGACAACCGCGTCTCCGGCTATCTCTATATCGCGCCCTTCCTGATCGGTCTGGCGACCTTCACCCTCTTTCCTTTCCTGGCATCCTTCCTGCTGTCCTTTTCGGACTATCAGCTGCAGGACCCGGTGGAACAGGCGCGGTTTTTGGGCTTGGGCAATTACACGCAGATGGCGGGCGATGACACGTTCCATGGCTCGCTGGGCGTCACCTTCCTCTATGTGTTCATCACCGTGCCTTTGAAACTGGCCTTCGCCCTGTTCATCGCCTTCGTCTTGAATTTCAAACTGCGGGGCATCGGTTTTTTCCGCACCGCCTATTACGTGCCCTCCATCCTGGGTGGGTCGGTGGCCATTGCCGTGCTGTGGCGCTATGTCTTCGCGGGTGACGGGCTGATCAATCAGGTGCTGGTCTGGGCAGGGGGAGAGCCGCTGAACTGGCTGGGGGAGCCTGCCTATGCCCTGTTCACCGTCGTGCTGCTGCGCCTCTGGCAGTTCGGGTCGGCCATGGTGGTGTTCCTGGCGGGCCTGCAGAACATCCCCACCGACCTTTATGAGGCGGCGACCATCGACGGTGCCGGCAAGGCCCACATCTTCTTCACCATCACCCTGCCGCTGCTGACGCCGGTGATCTTCTTCAATTTCATCATGCAGATCGTGCAGGCATTTCAGGAGTTTAACGGCCCCTATATCATCACGGGCGGCGGGCCCCTGAAATCCACCTACCTGCTGCCCCTGATGATCTATGAGGAGGCGTTCAAGTACTTCAATGTCGGTTACGCCGCCGCCCTGTCCTGGGCCCTGTTCCTGATCATCGCGCTGTTCACCATCATCGCCTTTGCGTCTGCCAAATACTGGGTCTTCTACGGGAATGAGCGGGAGGATGGGGAATGAGCCTGATCAGCGCGCCCCGCCGCGATGTCGCCTGGATTGGCCGTTTCAGTGCCCTGCTGCGCTACGCCGTGCTGATTGGGGTGGGGCTGCTCATGCTCTATCCCCTGTTCTGGATGGTGGCCGCCAGCTTCAAGCCGAACCATGAGATTTTCGGATCGGCCGGCCTGTGGCCGCAGGAACCGACCATGGACGGGGTGGTGAAGGGCTGGCGCACCGGCACCGAATACAGCTTCGCGACATACCTGCTGAACAGCTTCGCCTTCATCATGCCGAAGGTGTTGCTGACGGTTGTGTCATCGGTGCTGGTCGCCTATGGCTTCGCGCGGTTCCGGATGCCGGGCAAGCAGCTTTGGTTTGCGCTGATGGTGGCGACCATCCTGCTGCCGAAAAGCGTGCTGCTGATCCCGCAATATCTGATGTTCCGGGAATTCGGCTGGCTGGATACCTATCTGCCGCTTTATGTGCCCTGCGCCTTCGCCACGGACGGCTTCTTCGTCTTCATGGTGGTGCAGTTCCTGCGCGGCATCCCGCCCGATATGGAGGAAGCCGCCGTCATCGATGGCTGCAACTCGCTCCAGGTGCTGTGGCATGTGGTGGTGCCGGTGATCATGCCGGCCATCATCTCCGTCGCTCTGTTCCAGTTCATGTGGAGCCTGAACGACTTCCTCTATCCCTTGATCTACCTGTCTTCGGTCGGCAAATACCCGGTGGCCCTGGCGCTGAAAATGGCCATCGATGTGACGGAGGCCACGGCCTGGAATCAGGTCCTGGCCATGTCCACCATCGCCCTGCTGCCCTCCCTGATCGTCTTCTTCCTGGCGCAGAAATATTTTGTCGAGGGGATCACATCGGGCTCGGTGAAGGGGTAGTTTTGTCGCATAAGGGGTTGGCCCGCATGCGACACCCAACTCACCCCACCGGCTGCTGTTGCGTGATGCAGTGGATACCGCCGCCGCCGCGCACGATATCCAGGGCCGGGACGGGGATGATCTTGCGGTCGGGGAACAGCTTGCCGAACAGGCTGATGGCCTCTGCATCCATCGGGTCTTCGAACAGCGGCATGACGATGCCGCCATTAGCCATGTAGAAATTGGTGTAGGACAGCGTCAGGCGCACGCCATGCTGTTCCTGACGTGCCGGTGTGCGCAGGGTCACGACCTCCAGTGGGCGGCCCGCCGCATCGCGTGCGGCCTTCAGCCGGGCGACATTATCCTGGAACACGGGATAGTTCGGGTCGGACGTATCGTCTGTGACCATGGTCAGCACCACGCCCGGCTTCACAAAGGCTGCGATCTCATCGATATGGCCATCGGTTTCATCTTGCTCATAGCCCTTGTTCAGCCAGATGAATTCCCGCACGCCCAGATGCGACGCCAGATGCGCCTCGATCTCGCCCCGCGACAGATGCGGGTTGCGGTTGGGGTTCAGCAGGCATTCCTCCGTCGTCAGCAGCGTCCCCTCGCCATCGACATGGAACGACCCACCCTCCATCACCAGCGGGGCCGCAAACCGCTTCAGCCCCTGGTTCTCCAGGATCAGGCGCCCGACCTGCGTATCCAGCTGAAAATCGTCATAGTTCCGGCCCCAGGCATTGAAGCCCCAATGCACGCCGGCCACATCGCCCTTGCCGTTGACGACAAAGCTGGGCGCGTTATCGCGCAGCCAGCTGTCGGAGCAGGGCACCGGCAGCACCGACACGCCCGGCCCGCAGGCCAGCGAGACATCGGCCAGCGCCCCGTCGGGGCACAGCATCGTTACCGGTTCGAACTGCGCGATGGCCTTCGCCACCTCGGCATAGGCGGCACGCGCGGCGGGCAGGCCGTTGGGGAACGTCTCCTCCCGCACCGGCCACGCCATCCAGCAACGCGCATGCGGCGCCCATTCGGCGGGCATGTAAAAGCCTTCGGCGGCGGGATGGGTCATGATGCGATCCTTGCTTCTGATCTGGGCCGGACATGAAAACGCCCCGGCGAGGGTACCCGCCAGGGCGCTGTCATGACAACCATGCCGGTCCAAAAACGGGGGCCAGCTGATGATTTTTGGTCAGACTGAAAAATGGGAACTGCTAAAAGAAGCAGGCCTTTCCGCCTCAATCACGGCGGTTGGCCGGGTACTGCTCAACCGAAGCGGCATAACGGGAAAAAGCACCGAGCCGCAGCATAGGAAGCAGGAAAAAGTACCGCATGATGTGTCTCCATCGTTGTTTTCGATGGACGTAATATAGTTGCGCAACGGCTTTTGCGCCATCCGTGCCACGCGCCGGGGCAAGGCTGCGCGGCGCGCATGGCTTGGGGCAGGGGTTCTGGCGTGGTTCCCTCACCTCTCCCAAGCCGTCCGGCTTGAGCCCCTCCCTCTCCCACCTTCGTGGGCGAGGGGTGGAGATTTAGCCCCTCGCCCGCTTGGCAGGGAGAGGGAGGGGCCCGTCGGCGTCAGCCGATGGGAGGGTGAGGGAGCACCATCACCTCAGCGCTTCACATCCAGCCCTTCCTCATTCACCAGGCTCATCACATCGGCCACCGACACCAGATTGGCGTCGCCCGGCACCGAATGTTTCAGCGCGGCGGCGGCGGCGGCGAAATTGATGGCCTGATCGGCGGCCCAGCCCTTGTCCAGCCCATGAATCAGGCCGGCGGCAAAGGCGTCGCCGCCGCCGATGCGGTCGACAATGCCGTTCAGCTTGTAGGTGCGCGAATAATGCACCCGGTGGTCGCGCGCGGCGACACGGCCCGTCAGTTCCTGATGGTCCACGTCATGATGGCTGCGGATGGTGGAGGCCAGCCATTTCAGGCCCGGCCAGGTCTTGAACGCCAGCTCTGCCGCCGCCAAAAACCGCTCCGACAGGGGAAGGGCGTGGAAATCGGCACCCAGGATGAGGGCGATATCGCGCTCATTTCCGAACATCAGGTCGGCGCAGGACGCCAGCTTGGCAAACACCGCCGGCGCGTCGCCTCCACGGTCGGCCCACAGCTTCGCGCGGTAGTTACAGTCGAACGACACTTTGACGCCCGCGGCCTTGGCGGCTTCTGCCGCCGCGACCACGGCCTTCTCTGCCTCTTCGCTGACGGCGGGCGTGATACCGCCGACATGCAGCCATTCCGCCCCGTTCAGCAGCGTGGGCCAGTCATAGGCACCGGCCTCCGTCACCGCGAATGCGGACCCGGCGCGGTCATAGATGATCTCCGATGGGCGCTGCATGGCGCCGACGGTCAGGAAATACAGGCCCATGCGGCCATGGCGCATCTGGATGCCGCGCGTGTCGATGCCATGGCGGCGCAGTTCACCCCGGCAGGCCTCGCCAATGCCCTGGTCGGGCAGGGTGGAGACCACGGCAGCGTTCCAGCCGAATCGGGCCAGTGACACGGCGACATTGGCTTCCGCCCCGCCAAAGGTGACGTCCAGGCGTGGGCTTTGCAGCAGCATTTCCCGGCCCGGCGCCGTCAGGCGCATCAGTAATTCACCAAAACACACGATACGCCCGGTCATCGGGTCTCTCCCTTCCACCATGCAAACCCGCCTACTGCGGGATTTGTGCCACATCCTGTGACGAACTTGGATATCTCAATGCAAAAACGTATTGCCACCGGTGTCAGATCGGATCATTAATAGCCCTGTCACCGGTGTCAACGCCTACCGGCTTCGACGACTGGTATAAAGACCTAAATCGTTCGTCCTACCCCCTGCTTGCCGTTCCGGCTGCGGGCCGGATCGGTGCGGCCAGAACGATAAATCTGAAGGGGAAGGAAGCAATGATGAAGTTCGCGGGTACGCCCTGCATCCGTCGCCGTCTCGCCGGCGCCTCGGCCCTGGTCATGCTGGCGGGCCTGATCCCTGCGGGTGCGCAGGCACAGGAAGCCCTGGAAGAAATCGTGGTTACGGGCTTCCGTGGCTCGCTGGCCAGCGCCATCAACAAGAAGCGGAACGAGAATGACATCGTCGATGTCATCAATGCCGAAGATATCGGCAAGTTCCCGGACACCAATCTGGCCGAATCGCTGCAGCGTATCCCCGGCGTCTCCATCGACCGCGATGGCGGCGAAGGCCGTTCGATCACGGTGCGCGGCCTGTCCTCCACCTTCACCCGCGTGCGGCTGAACGGGCTGGAAGCCCTGGCCACCACGGGCGGCAAGGACGGGTCGGGCGGCGCCAACCGTGGCCGCGGCTTCGACTTCCAGATTTTCGCGTCCGAGCTGTTCAACAGCCTGACGGTGCGCAAGTCCACGTCGGCCCAGACCGAAGAAGGCTCGCTGGGTGCCACCGTCGACCTGCAGACGGCCCGCCCGTTCGACTATAACAAGTTCGTTTTCTCGGCCTCCGGCAAGATCGGCTACAACGACCTGTCCAAGTCGAAGGACCCGCGCGGCACCCTGCTGGTGTCTGATACGTTTGCGGATGGCAAGATCGGCGCCCTGTTCTCCGTCGCCTACTCGGAGACCAACCGTCTTGAGGAGGGCTCCTCGACGGGCCGTTGGGAACGCGGCATCGATACGATCGGCACCATTCCTGCCAGCGGCAATGGTAGCGCCACCGCCAACTTCCTGTTTGGCGGCGGCGGTGCGTCCAACACGCCGGGCAACCGTGCCCGGCCCGAACAGTCGGCCTGGCACCCGCGCATCCCGCGCTATGGCCGCCTGGATTACGACCAGGAACGCCTGGGCGCCACCGCTGCCCTGCAGTTCCAGCCGTTTGAGACGACGCGCATCACGTTGGACGGCCTCTATGCCGATCTGAAGGGCACGCGCCAGGAACAGTATCTGGAAGCCATTTCCTTCAGCCGCAATACCGGTGCGGGCGGCATGGGCGGCACCACGGTCACCCAGGCCACCTATGATGATCTCGGCAACCTGATCAAGGGCACCTTCAACGGCGTCGATATCCGTACCGAACAGCGCCGCGACCGGTTGCAGACCGAATTCCTGCAATATTCCGTCAACCTGGACCAGGAACTCTCCGAGACGATCCGTTTCAAGGGCATCGCCGGCTGGTCCTCCTCGGTGCAGGACAACCCCGAACAGACGACCCTGTCGCTGGAAGCCTATAATGTCCAGGGCTACAGCTACGACTATTCCGGCAACAAGAATCTGCCGGCCTTCAATTACGGCTTCGACGTCACCAACCCCGCCAACTATATTTTCAGCCCCTCCACGCGTCTGGTCCGCAACGGTGCCGTCATCGGTGATCAGTCGCTGATCCGCATCCGTCCCAATAAGACGAATAACGATTTCCAGACCATGCGCGGCGAGTTCGAGTGGGATGCCCAGGACTGGGTGACCCTGAAGGCGGGTCTGGCTCACAAGGATTACAAGTTCAAGACCCAGGAATGGCGTCGCTACGGCACGCTGGACCCGGTGCAGGGGACCGGCAACCTGACCGAGGCCGCCGTGCCCCTGCCGGCTGGCACCAACCTCGCCAGCCTCACGGAACTGGTGTCTGGCTTCGGTCGCCACCTGAGCGTTCCGAACGGCACGCCCACCGCCTGGATCGTGCCTTCCATCGACAAGTTCGAGGAGCTGTTGGGCTTCTACTGTAACTGCGTCAACCAGTATGGCGATTTCCGCGTTGCCAAGGATGGCCAGGGCGCCATCGGCAGCAACCGTCAGGCCCGCGAACGCAGCCTGAGCGCCTTCGTCCAGGCCGATTTCAACACCGAACTGGCGGGCATGCCGTTCCGTGGCAATGTCGGCGTGCGACAGGTGAAGACCAAGCTGACCTCCACCGGCTATGTCGGCACCACGCTGGCCACGGTGGAGCGTGAGTATGACGACACGCTGCCGGCCATGAACCTGTCGCTGGAGCCGATCGACGATTTCCTGGTCCGCTTCGGCGCAGCCAAGGTGATGTCGCGTCCCGACCTGCCGCAGTTGACGCCGGGCGGTTCGATCACCAACGCCAACCAGACGCTGAGCAGCGGCAATCCCTACCTGAACCCGATCCGCGCCAATACCGTCGATCTGTCCTTCGAATGGTATCCGGAGAAGGAAACGCTGGTGTCGGTCGGCCTGTTCTATAAGGACATCAAGAGCTACATCCAGAACATCTCCGAAACCATTCCCTTCCGTGATACCGGCCTGCCGGAAAGCCTGCTGGCCAACGGCAACACGATGGACAGCATCTTCACCATCACGCGCGCCGGCAACACCAAGGGCGGCCCGCTGAAGGGCTTCGAAATCAGCGTGCAGAAGCCGTTCACCTTCCTGCCGGCCCCGTTCGATGATTTCGGTGGTATCGCCAACTTCACCTATGTGACGTCGGACATCGATTACCGCGTCGGCACCCGTACCGTGCGCGAGCCGCTGGTCGGTCTGTCGCCCAAGTCGTTCAACGCCACTCTGTACTATGAGAACGACGATTTCAGCGCCCGTGTCTCCGGCTCCTTCCGTGACGAGTATCTGACCCAGATCTCGCCCGGCAACGCCAACGACATCCGTGGCAAGGCCTCGACCTTCAACCTGGACTTCTCGGCCAGCTATAACTTCTCCGAGCAGATCTCGGTGACGTTCGAAGCCATCAACCTGACCGACGAGTTTGACGAGCGCTGGGTCGGTACCAGCGAGCGCCAGAACTCTGAAGAATATGTCCATTATGGCCGCCAGTTCTTCCTGGGTGCCAAGTACAAGTATTGATGACCTCGGCTTCCCCCGGCCCGACAGGGTCGGGGGAAGACCCCACGGGGCTGCATCGCGGCCCGGCGTGGAAACCGGTGGCAATACATGATTGCCTCCGGTATTGCCTTGATCTCCTGTTCCGACCTCATCACGGCCCCACCGGCACAGGCGGGGCCGTTTTCCTGTTGATGGGAGCCTTCCAACGTGAATATCCAGGCCTTCACCCTGCTGCTGAAAAGCTCGCCCGTCATTCCGGTCCTGACCATCGAAAGGGTGGAGGATGCCGCCCCCCTGGCCCTGGCCCTGAAGGAGGGTGGCCTTTCGGTGGTGGAGGTGACCTTGCGCACGCCCGCCGCCCTTGACGCCATCACCGCCATGAAGCGGGCCGTGCCCGGCCTGATCGTGGGTGCCGGCACCATCCTGAAGCCGTCGGATCTGGATGCCGCCATGTCGGCGGGGTCGGATTTCATCGTGACCCCGGCTACGACGGCGGCCCTGGTGGCCCCGCTGAAGGCCTGTGGCGTGCCGGTTATCCCCGGCGTGGCCACGCCCAGCGAGGTGCTGGAGCGCCTGGATGACGGGTTTGAGGTGCTGAAGCTGTTCCCGGCAGAGCAGTATGGTGGTGCAGCCACCATCGCCGCCCTTTCCGCCCCCCTGCCGCAGGCCCGCTTCTGCCCCACGGGTGGCATCGGTCGCGACAAGGTGGCAGGCTATCTGGCGCTGAAGAATGTCGTCGGCGTCGGCGGCTCCTGGATCGCCACCAACAAGCAGATCGCCGAGGGCGACTGGGCCGGCATCACCGAAAATGCCCGCGCGGCGGCCGCGTTCGCCACGCCCGGCGTTTAACACAAACGCCTCAAACGGGGTAAGCCCGGAACCAGGGGCAGGGTGGTATCGTTAAGGCTGCATCCACTAACCGGAGGATGCAAACCATGAAGATGCTTCTCGGCACTGCCGCCCTGTCCCTGGTCCTGGTCTCGCCGGCCCTGGCCGCCAGCTCCGACAGTGACATCGCCGCCTTCCGTCAGGCCAAGGTTTCCCTGACCCAGGCCATCGCCCAGGCTGAACAGCAGGGCAAGGGCAAGGCGGTGGATGTCGATTTCGACACCAAGAACAGCGTCGGCCTGTATCAGATCGACATCGTGTCCGGCGAGACCGTGACCCGTTGGGATGTCGATGCCTCCAACGGCAAGATCGCCTCGGCTGACAAGCAGACCCTGGCCACCTGGGCGCAGCAGCTGGGTGCGGGCGTGGAGCCGCGCGAACTGACCGCCGCCTCCACCAGCCTGGCGCAGGCCATCGGCATTGCGGAGAATAAGGGTGGCGGCAAGGCGATTGAGGCCGAGGTCGATCACGATAATGGCCGCCTGACCTATGAGGTCGAGGTGCTGAACGGCAACGGCACCCGCACCATTCGCGTCGACGGCGCCACCGGTCAGGTCATGGCCGACAAGAGCTGATGATAAGGGGGCGGGGTTACCCGCCCCCTTATCACAACCCGTTCAGATATTCTTCCAGATTGGTGTAGCCGTCGCCATTGCGGTCGGTTGCCCCATCCGCCTGATCGGTCGGGTTCAGGCCGTGGGCCTTTTCCCAGGCATCGGGCATACCGTCACGGTCGCTGTCAGCCGGTGCCCCTCCCGCCGCCAGCACCGGCCAGCCGCCGACATCGTCCTGATTGTCGATGATCCGTCCCTGGCCCTTGGCGACGCCTGCCGTGATCCGCTCATCCACACTGTCGCGCACCCGTCCCGCCCCGGCCTTGGCCAGAACCGCGCGGAAGGCGGCGTCGGCGGGTTCCGTTGTCACCGCCGCAATCGGGATGGGGGCAGACTGGCGGTAGCCATCGGCCTGCACACCGGTCACCAGCGACCAGGGGTCCGCCGGTTCGGCATGGTTCATCCAGTTCCCGGCAAAATAGGCCTTGGCCACGGGGCTTTTCTCATCAAACGCGTGCGCACCCTTCGAATCCGGTCCGGCCACATAATAATTGTTCACGAAATTATAGGCCGTGACGGCATCGGTATCGGCGTTATAGCCGGACGCCCCGCCCTTGCCCGTCCCCTTCCAGTTGAAGAAGACATTGTTGCGGAAATCCATGAAGGCGCCGGTCGGATCATCGGCCTGCTTTTCAAAATTGCCGGGGCGTGGCATGCGGGCCGTGTGGCTGGCCCACAGATTATGGTGAAAGCTGAAGCGCGATCCGAACGACCCGCGCGCCAGCGTGCCATAGCCATGATCGCCCTTGGCATGGACCGATTTGTTCAGGCTTTCGGCGATCACCGACCATTGCACCGTCACATTATCCAGCCCCGTCATCCCTTCCTTCCATTTGAAGGAAAGCGACAGGCTTTCATCGGTGGACCAGCTGGCGGAGACATGGTCCAGGATGATGTGCTTGCCATCAAAGACCGTGACGGCATCGGCTTCTTGTCCCGCCGCACTGCCCAGGCGGGAGCGGACATGGCGGATCACTACATGGCTGGCCGTCACGATCAGCGGATAATCGCGCAAGGTGATGCCACCGCCCGGCGCCGACTGGCCCGCGATAGTGATGAAATCGTTCTTGATGCGCAGATCGGATTTCAGCTGGATGGTCCCCGACACGGCGAACACCACCATGCGCGGCCCCTTGGCCTCCACCGCCTCGCGCAGGCTGCCCGGTCCCGCATCTTCCAGGCTGGTGACGGTGAAGACCCGTCCCCCCCGTCCGCCCATGGCATAGGCGCCAGCCCCTTCGGCCCCCGGAAAGGCCGGAATGGCGGCGGGGGCCACATCGCGGCCGATGGCGGCAGCGGGAAGGGAGGGCAGCAGGCACAGCAGGGCAGCAAGTGCTGCCGGGCGCATCTTCATCGGGGCACTCCCTTTTATCACAGAAGCCGGTACCAGCTTTGCGTACCGTCTTTACACATGATTTGACACCGGTTACCATTATTCTGCAGGGCTGGGCAAATGAAAAGCAGACTTTCACTGCCGTCAAACCCGGACCATGACTGATTTGGGGTTGCGCCATCCCGGCGCACAGTGCAGTACATTCCTATTGTCCCCTGGGGGGACAATTGATGCCGATAAACACATCAAAATGGGACAGCACCCTCCATGCCCCGTGCCCGCACCGCCGACGCTGCCGCCGTGACCGAACAGGCCGAAAAGCCGGAAGCGCCGAAGACCTATATCTGGGACCTGAAGCGCCGGCCCACCATCAATGATGTGGCCCGTCTGGCGGAGGTGTCGAAGAAGACGGTGTCGCGGGTCATCAACCAGTCGCCCCTGGTGAATGAGGAAACCCGTCAGAAGATCACTAAGGTCATCGATGATATCGGCTATGAGCCGGACCCGCAGGCGCGCGGACTGGCGTCCCAGCGCTCCTTCCTGCTGGGCATCATCTATGACAATCCCAACAGCCAGTATGTGGTGAATGTCCAGGCGGGCATTCTGGAGGCCTGCCGCAAAAGCGGGTTTGAGCTGGTTGTGCATCCCTGCATCCGCACCAGCCCGACCTATATGAAGGAGATGCGGCAGTTCGCGGAGCGGCAGAAGCTGGACGGTGTCATCCTGCTGCCGCCCTTGTCGGAGGATGAGGCGCTGGCCGCCATGCTGGTGGAAATCGGCTGCCGCTTCATCCGGGTGGCCTGCGTGCCCCTCGATGTCGCCGCGCATCTGGTCGTGTATGAGGATTATAAGGGTGCGGCGGAGGTGGCCGACCATCTGGTCGAGCTGGGCCATCGCCGCATCGGCTATATCGCCGGCACGCCGCAATATAAATCCGCGCAGGAACGCCGCCGTGGCTTTGCCGACGGTCTGGCCCGCCACGGCCTGACGCTGGACCCCGAACTGTCGGCCCAGGGGGCCTACACGTTCGAAAGCGGTCAGGAATGCGCTGAAAAGCTGCTGTCGATGGCGAACCCGCCCACGGCCATTTTCGCCTGTAACGATGAAATGGCCGCCGGCGTCTATCGCATCGCCTATCAGAAGGGCATCGCCATCCCCCAGGACCTGACCGTCGTCGGCTTTGACGACAGCCAGCTGGCCCTACGCATGTGTCCCGCCCTGTCGACGGTACGCTCGCCCGTTCGCGACATGGGCCGCGTGGCGGCGGAAAAGCTGATCCAGCGCATTGCACAGCCCGACGCCAAGCTGCGCGAGACGATTTTCCAGCCGCATCTGGTGGTCCGCGAAAGCAGCGCGCCGCCCAAGGCCTGATGGTTTGGGCCGTGGGTTCATCCCACGGCTCCTGCCGCCTTGCATGGAAACCGGTGTCATCATAGGATGGCGCCTGATATATCCCATATTTCAGGAGTTATGACGGTGTCCACCGCCCCGGAAATCGCCCAGCGTTTCGTCGCTGCCCGCCGTGCCGCAACATCCCTGCCGGATTATCCCGGCACAATTCCCGATCACCTGACCCAGTCCTATGACATTCAGGATGTGGCGCGGTTACTCTGGCCCACGCCGGTGCGCGGTTGGAAGATCGGCATGGTGCCGCCGGCCTTCCGGGAGAAACTGGGGGCCATGCGTCTGGCCGGTCCCGTGTTTGACGGCAATGTCTGGGATTACAGCGAAGGTCAGGTCATTGACCTTCCTGTCATTCCCGGCGGCTTCGCAGCGGTCGAAGGCGAGTTCGTGGTGAAGCTGGGCGCCGACATGCCGGCCAGCGGCCCGTCGGATGAGGCCGAGGCAAAGTCCCTGATCGGTTCCATCCATGCCGGTATCGAACTGGCCGGCAGCCCGCTAGCCACCATCAACAAGCTGGGCCCCACCGTCGTGGTCAGCGATTTCGGCAATAATGCCGGCCTGATCGTGGGTCCCGAACTGAAGGGCTGGGCCGATGCGGCACCGGAAAGCCTGACCGTGGAAACCCGGATCGAAGGCGAACTGGTCGGCACGGGCAGCTTTGCCAGCATCCCCGGCACGCCGGTCCAGGCCGTCGCCTTCCTCCTGGCCCATTGCCGGGCACGCGGCATCGCCCTGCCGGCAGGCACCCTGATCACCACCGGGGCCGTGACGGGTATCCATGACATCGCCTTGGGCCAGTCCTCCACCGTCACCTTCGCGCCGGGTGGGGAGATCAAGGTGCGGACCGTCCAGGCACAGCCGCGCTGAACCGATCACGAAGGTTGGGGGCGTGCGTCGCTCCCAACCTTCGCTTGACTTCAAACAGTGAATGAACAACGTTCAATTCAGCGGGGCGCAGCACCTTCCCGGAATTGGCGCTCTTGGGCGCGGGTGTCGGGGTGCTATAATGCGTCCGTCTGTTGAAGGGGCGTCTGTTCCATGAAGAAAATCATCCTGCTTGTCCTGGCTTTGCTGGTGCTGATTGGCGCCGGTGTCGGCGGCTATGTCATGTTCGGGCCGAAGCCGCACAAGGAAGGCGAGCATGCGGAAGAAGCGCCCAAGAAGAAGGAGCGCACGGGTCCCCCCGTCTTCGTGCAGGTGGGCCCGATGATCGTGCCCGTCATGGGCGCCAAGACCGTGGAACAGAACATTATGGTCACCGTCAGCCTGGAAGTGGATGACGACACGATCCGCGAACAGGTCCGCGTGCAAAGCCCGCGTCTGATCGATGCCTATGTCCAGGCCCTTTATGGCGGCATCGACAAGGGGCAGGTGATCGACGGTCAGGTCCTGAACATTCCCGCCCTGAAGACCAAGCTGATGGAAACCACGGACAAGGTCCTGGGCCCCGGCATCGTGCATGACGTGCTGATCCAGTCGGTCAGCCAGCGGCCAGTTTATTAGAGACTGTCTGTAACAGCACCCCCCTTCGTCATCGCGGCGCAAGCCGGGATGACGAAGGAAGATGTAATCCCGGTCAACGGAATACGTTTTATGAACCGATACACACCGCGTCGGCACTGCTGACCTCTGGCCGTTTTCCTGCTATATTATCGTCATTACCGCCCTAATTGCGTCTGCACCCATCCGGAGCCAATGGCTTTCGGAGCGGGAAGGGTGCGCGCTCCTGAAACACACCTTTATTTTTTGTTTCACATCGTTGCACGGATACTGCCGCACCCGCGTCCGAATCATCCCGCACTGCAATGCCGCAGTGCAAAGTGCAAGTCTGGTTAATGGTGGCGTATTGCCGCATTCAAAAGCGCATGGCATGCTTGCGTCCGCCTAATGCCGCCGGCCGTCCGGTCAGAAAAACAGAAGCGGCATCTTCAACAGGGTAAGGAAACGACATGACCACGCAAGTGCTGTACTTCGTGCTGGCATGTGGGGTGCTGGCCATTCTTTATGGGCTGGTAACGGCCCGTGCCGTGCTCTCCGCCAGTCCGGGCAATGCCCGCATGCAGGAAATCGCCCACGCCATTCAGATCGGTGCGGGTGCCTATCTGAACCGTCAATATACGACAATCGGCATTGTCGGAGTCGTGATCGCGGTGCTGGTGGGTGTGCTGCTGGGCGTCAAGGTGACCATCGGCTTCATCATCGGCGCGGTCCTGTCCGCCGCTGCCGGCTATATCGGCATGAACATCTCTGTGCGCGCCAATGTCCGCACGGCAGAGGCTTCGCGTCAGGGGCTGGCCCAGGGCCTGTCGCTGGCGTTCCGCGCCGGTGCCGTGACGGGCATGCTGGTGGCGGGCCTCGCCCTGCTGGGTGTTGCCGGCTACTATTTCGTGCTGACCTCCATGGGCGTCACGGGCCGTGAACTGATCGACGCGCTGGTCGCGCTCGGCTTTGGCGCCTCGCTGATCTCCATCTTCGCGCGCCTGGGCGGCGGCATCTTCACCAAGGGTGCCGACGTGGGCGCCGATCTTGTAGGCAAGGTCGAAGCTGGCATTCCCGAAGATGACCCGCGCAACCCCGCCGTGATCGCCGACAATGTCGGTGACAATGTCGGTGACTGCGCCGGCATGGCTGCCGACCTGTTTGAAACCTACGCGGTGACGGTTGTGGCCACCATGGTGCTGGCCTCCATCTTCTTCGCGGGTCAGGGTGTCCTTGCCTCGGCGCTGGTCTATCCGCTGGCCATTGGCGGGGCGTGTATCATCACCTCCATCATCGGTACCTATTTTGTGAAGCTGGGTTCGTCCAACAACATCATGGGCGCGCTGTACAAGGGCTTCATCGCCTGCGGTCTGCTATCGCTGGTCGCCATCGGAGGGGTCACGCATTACGTGCTGCCGGAAGGTTTCCATACCGTCTTTACCACGGGTGATGGCGTGACCTTCACGGGCCGGCATCTGTTCTATTGCGGCCTGATTGGTCTGGCCGTCACCGGCCTGATCGTCTGGATCACCGAATATTACACGGGCACCAATTACCGCCCGGTGAAGTCGGTGGCCCAGTCCTCCACCACGGGCCATGGCACCAATGTCATCCAGGGTCTGGCCGTGTCGATGGAATCGACCGCATTGCCGGCCCTGGTGATCTGTGTCGCCATCATTGCCTGCTTCCTGCTGGCAGGATTGTTCGGCATTGCCATTGCGGTCACCAGCATGCTGGCGGTCGCCGGTATGGTCGTGGCGCTGGATGCCTATGGCCCCGTCACCGACAATGGCGGCGGCATCGCCGAAATGGCTGACCTGCCCAAGGATGTGCGCGTCACCACCGATGCACTGGACGCCGTGGGCAACACCACCAAGGCCGTGACCAAGGGCTATGCCATTGGCTCTGCCGGTCTGGGTGCGCTGGTACTGTTCGCGGCCTATAATGAGGATCTGAAGTTCTTCATCGCCAATGCCGGCACCTACCCCTATTTCGACGGAGTGACGGTCGATTTCAGCCTCGCCAACCCCTATGTCGTCGTCGGTCTGATCCTGGGCGGCCTGCTGCCCTATCTGTTCGGCGCGATGGGCATGACCGCCGTGGGCCGCGCCGCCGGTTCCGTGGTGGAAGAGGTGCGGCGTCAGTTCCGCGAGGATAAGGGCATCATGGCCGGCACGTCCAAGCCGGACTATGGCCGCGCCGTCGACATGCTGACCAAGGCAGCCATCAAGGAAATGATCATCCCCTCGCTGCTGCCGGTGCTGGCCCCGGTGGTGCTGTATTTCCTGATCGCGGCCATCGCGGGCAAAGGTGCGGCATTCAGCGCCGTCGGCGCCATGCTGTTGGGCGTGATCGTCACGGGCCTGTTCGTCGCCATCTCCATGACGTCGGGCGGCGGCGCCTGGGACAATGCCAAGAAATATATCGAAGAGGGCCACCATGGCGGCAAGGGCTCGGACGCGCACAAGGCGGCCGTGACCGGTGACACCGTGGGTGACCCGTATAAGGACACGGCAGGCCCCGCGGTGAACCCGATGATCAAGATCACCAATATCGTCGCGCTGCTGCTGCTGGCCATCCTGGCCCACGGCTAAGCGTTACGCTTGCTCCTGATAAACCCCGGTCTGGTGACAGGCCGGGTTTTTTTATGGTCGACCGTCATGATCAATGATCGGGCCTTTGGCCACATCCTCTGCCTTGGCCTTGCTGACCGAGTGTCCATCCAGCCAGGTGCGGGCCTGCTGGCGGTGCTCCTCCCGGATCGACACGGATGCTGTACGCAGGGCCAGGGTCAGGACGGCCAGATCGTCGGTGAAGCCCAGCAGGGTGACGAAGTCCGGCACCGCATCCACCGGCATGATGAAATAGGCGAGCGCGCCCAGCAGCACCGCCTTGTCCCGCAGCGGTGTGGCCGGATCGGTGGCGGCATAGCGGGCGGCAATGATGCGGTCGGCAAAGGGAATGCGGGCCAAACTGCCACGCAGCTTGTCCCAGAAGCGGCGGCGGACAAGGTCGGCATCGCTGCGCATCTTGATCGGATCGATGCGCAGGGCTTCTTCACTATATTTATCGCCAGGCTCGCTCATGCCCTGGATATGGCGAAGATACCGCGTCGGGGCAAGGGGTCAGGCAGGCCGCACCCCCGTATAGCGGGCGCGCGGCCGGATCAGGACGCCCGACCGCACCTGTTCCAGAAGATGCGCCACCCATCCGGCACTGCGCCCCAGGGTGAAGATGGTAATGGGCGCATGCGGCGGCAGACCCAGCCGGTCGGCCAGCAGGACCAAGGCAAAATCGATGGTCGGCGGTGTCCCCGCCATCTCCGTCGCGGTGCGGGCCAGTGCCAGGGCGCGGCGCATGCGGGTATCGGCCCCCCAAGTCGCCGCCATCCGCTTCAACAGCCAGGCGGCCCGCACATCGCCCTTGGCGTAAAGCGGATGGCCGAATCCCGGCAGCTCATCCCCGCGCGCCAGATGGGCGGCCAAGGCCTGGGTCGGGTCGGGCGCATCCAGCAGCCCCGGCAGTATGGCCGCCACCCGCGCCGTCATCCCGCCATGGCGCGGTCCCCGCAACGCACCGATCCCCGCCGACAGGGCGGCATAGGGGCTGGCCCCGGTGGAGGCGACGCAGCGGACGGTAAAGGCCGATGCGTTCAGCTCATGATCCGCACACAGGACCAGGGCCGCGCGGATCAGGTCCGTCCCTGGCCCTGCCACGCCCCAGGCGCTGCACAGTTGCTGATGCAGGGGCAGGGCAGAGGGGTTGGTGCCTGCCAGGATGGCCGCCGTCAGACGCAGGATGCGCGCCCCCGTCCGTGCCAGCCCCGCCTGTGTGCGGTTCACGGACCGCAGGTCGCTCGCCGCCGCCAGTGGCAGCAGTGACAAAAGCCGGTCCAGCGGGTCCAGGCCCGGCGGCAGGCTGGCAAAGGCGGGCAGGGCGGACGGTTCCTCCGCGAACGCATCCTCCGTGCTGTCCCACAGCAGGCTGGCCACCGCCTCCAGCGTCGCGCCCGCCGCCAGATCGCCGGCGTCCCGCCCGCGATAATACAGCCCGTCACCGGTGATCAGGGTGATGGCCGATTCCAGCACCGGTGCGCCCCAATCCAACGCTCGGTCGCTGGCCGCCTCCACGGGCCGGTCACGCCTGGTCACCAGGGCGCGGACATCCTCGGCGCGGTACAGCCGCGTGCGACCGCCCGCCGGGGCGTCGGACCGGATCAGGCCCCGGCTGACATAGGCATAAAGCGTGGGCAGGCTGACGCCTAGCTCGGCGGCGGCTTCCTTGGCAGACAGGGTCAGAGGTGCGGTCATGATGATATATTGATTTATTGAATCAATATTGACTGTATATCCGTCGCGTCCAACCCTGTCCAGGATGCAACAAGCTGGAAGGAGCCGGAAATGACGACCGGACTGGATGGGATCATCGCCGCCGAAACCGTGTTGAGCCATGTGGATGGGGCGGCAGGCGAACTCGTCCTGCGTGGCCTGCCCGTGGAAAGTGCGGCGCAGACCCTGGATTTCGAAGGGATCACGGCCCTGCTGTGGCAGGGGTTCCACCCGCTGGGCGGGCGGCCAGATGCCCTGCGCGAAGCCATTGGCCGGGCGCGGGTGGCCGTTGCGGCGCAGCTGCCCAATCTGCTGCCCGCCACGGCGGGGTTGAGCGATGTGGAGGCGCTGCGCCTGATGCTGTCATCCTTGCCCGATGGTGACGCGGCGGGGGATGCAGTGCGTGTGGTCGCCGCCGTTCCCGTCTTCATCGCGGCACGGGTGCGTCATGTCCAGGGGCTGGCCCCCATCGCGCCTGATGCCGGCGCCGGCCATGCGGCGGATTTCCTGCGCATGATGACGGGGCATGCCGCCGATCCGGCGCTGGCCCGCGCGCTTGACACCTATCTGGTGACTGTCAGTGACCATGGCCTGAACGCCTCCACCTTCGCCGCCCGAATCGTCGCCTCAACCCGCGCCGGCATGGTCAGCAGCGTGGTGGCCGGCCTCTGCGCCCTTAAGGGGCCGCTGCATGGCGGCGCGCCGGGACCCGTGCTGGACATGCTGGACGCCATCGGCAGCGCGGATGCCGCCCCGGCCTGGATCGCGGGGGAACTGACGGCGGGCCGCCGCCTGATGGGCTTCGGTCACCGCATCTACCGGGTGCGCGACCCGCGTGCGGAGGTGCTGAAGGCCGCCGTTCGCCCCCTGCGCAGCCCGCGCATCGATCTGGCCGAACAGGTGGAGCATGCGGCCCTCTCGGCCCTTGCCGCCCACCGGCCCGACCGTCCGCTGGAAACCAATGTAGAGTTCTATACGGCCCTGCTGCTGGACGCCGTCGGTCTGCACCGTGACCTGTTCACACCGATCTTCGCCATGGGCCGTGTGGCCGGCTGGAGTGCGCATGCCATGGAGCAGGAGGCGACGGGCCGCCTGATGCGTCCCGCCTCCCGCTATGTGGGGCCGGTGGCGGCTTAAGCGGGCCTCTTTATGCCCGCCTCTGTCACCACTCGGTCGAACTCCACGATGGCGCATATGATGTGATAAAAACTGCTGGCCGGGGTCGGCTCGTCCACGAAGGTACTGTCGGGCGACAGCCGGTCCCACCACAGACCCTTCACGGGTGTGTTGAGATAGAGCGACAGCCCATCCGCCGCCTTTGCGGCCTGGGTCCAGTATTGTTCCTCGCCCGTGATTTCGGCGGCCAGCAAGGCGGCTTTCAACCGCTCCGTCTGTGGCCACAGACGGGCGGTATGATCATGGATGCTGAGATCATCCAGCAGGCTGTTGAAGGCCACACCACGCTCGGGATCGACCCCGTATGTTTCCCCGATTTCCAGCAGGCGCAAACCCGCCCGTGTGCCATCGGCCCGCCCGCGCGCCCGGCCCCAGCGCAGCAGCAGCCAGGCCCATTCGAACTGGTGCCCCGGCTCCACGATCCGCCCCGCCTCACCGGGCGCCGGATGCCAGGACGCGTCGAAGAACTCCCGCAGCGCGCCCGTGACCGGGTCGATCAAGCGCGAAAGGGCCAGTTCGGCGATACCGTCGGCCATGGTGGTCCAGCGCATGTCCCCGCCCGCCTCTTCCCAGGCCAGCGATGCCTCCAGCAGATGCATGTTGGGGTTGGATTGCAGGGGCAGGGCATCGGGGTCCAGCAGCGCGAACCCGCCCTGGCGGCCACAGCGCCCGATCAGCAGATCCCGCAGCGCCGTGGCCACCGGCTCCAGTTCCGCCCGCTTGTTCAGCGCACGGGACGCATGGGCCAGCGCGAACAGGGCGAAGGCCTGATCATACAGGTCGGAGCTGTCATCCAGCACCCCGCCATCCGCCGCCACCAGCGTGCGGAACAGGCCGTCCGCGCGGCGGTAACGCGCCAGATAGGCATCCAGGGCCCGATGCACGATGCTGCCCGCCGGTCCTTCCCAGCCCAGCGTATGGGCCGTGGCATAGGCATAGATCTGTCGTGGCTGCACCCGCGCCCGCCGGGGTAGGTCCACCGGCTGCCCCGTCTTGTCCAGTTTCTCATGAAAACCATCGCGCGCATGGTCGTATCCGGCATCCCACCATAGGGGGAAGGCATGCTCAACGGCCCAGGTCACCAGGGCGTCGCGACGGCGGGCCGCCTCGTAGAGGGGTGATGCGAACATGGGCTTGATCCTCGGGGCTTCCGGTCGGGTGACAGGCTACCGCCAACAACGATCCGTCGGCCCCATTGTTGCCTATTCTTCGGCGGTTTTCATCAAAACCGAACGACCCGGCAGCAGGCGGTGGTTGAAGGGCAGGATGGCGGCCCCTACTGCGGGCGCATCGGCGGCCATGGCGGCGCGGCGAAGGGGGGCCAGGATCGGTACCTGTCCCCGGCCCGCCTGCATGCGGGCATTCACCGCCACCGCCAGTTCATCCACCAGCGGTGCCGGCAACCGCCCGCCGATGAACAAGGCCTGCGGGTTGATCAGGCAGGAAATGGCCAGCATCGGTCCGGTCAGCAGATCCGCCGACAGCGTGATCCAGTCCGCCAGGGCCGCCTTGCCCGCCTCGTTCAGTGACAGAAGGTCGTCGGGCTGTGTCAGGCGGTGGCCATGTGCCGCCATGTGATCGAACAGGGCCGACAGCGACACGGCATCTTGCAATGCCGCCGCCTTGGTTGCGGGATGATGGACCGGCAGGAAGCCGATCTCTCCGGCCCGGCCATCGGCACCCCGGAAATATTGCCCATCCAGGACCAGCCCGCCACCCAGCCCCCGGCTGATCAGCAGATAGAAAAAGCTGGGATGGCGCAGGCCCAGGCCGAACTGCGCCTCGCCCAATGCCGCCGCCGTCGCGTCATTCTCCACAAAGATGGGCAGGGCCGGCAGGCCCGTGAACAGCGACGGGATATCGGTCTGGTTCCAGACCTCATATTCATCCGGCTGATGCGGCAGATGCACCCGGCCCAGATCGTCCGGCAGGGCCACACCCAGCCCGATCAGGCGCTTGGCCTTGATATTACCCTTGGCCAAGATGGCCGACAGTTCGGTACGCGCAAACTCCGCCACCTCGTCCGGCAGGGCGAAATCCACCTCCCGCGTGGCCCGCGCCCGCACCTGACCCAGCAGGTCCAGCACGACCAGGGTGATGTGGTCGCGGTCGATATTGACGCCGATGGAAAAACAGCCGTCGGGATTGATGGCCAGCTTCATGGCCGGCTGCCCCCGCTGCCCCAGCAGCCTTCCGGCCTCCAGGATCAACCCTTCGGAAAGCAGGCGCTTGGTGATGTTGGCGATGGCCGGCGCCGTCAGCCCCGTAATCTCCGCCAGATCGGCCCGCGTGATCGGCCCGCCCACCCGGATCGACTGCAAAGTCACCCGCTGATTATGATCCCCCGCCCGCTCCAGGTTCGTCCCCGACAGGCTGGCCCCCACGGCGGCGGGGATGGCGGGGGAGGGATCAGACGGTTGGGACATGGGCAGGGGGCGGCTTTCGAAGGTTCTGTGGCGGCAGGTGCTCCTGGAATACGCCGCCGGGCCGCCCGGGGCAATGGGCGGTTAATCGATCGGTCGGTTCTGGATGCCGAGCCTTTCGCTTAGGGGGGGGCTGCCCCCCCTAAGCGACCTAGCTTAAGCTTCCACTAGGATTGGCCAAGCTCTCCTACCATATGCACTTGCATACAGAGTGCGGCCAGTTTGCGGGCACTTCCTAGATTTACGAAATATCCACCTGTATCCGGGAGGAGGTGGCGGCAGGCTGTGCTTAGACATTTTGGTCTCCTGCGGGTCGAGGGGGAATTCCCTTGACAATGCCACCCACTCCATGAGACGAAATGTGTGCGAAGACGTTTCGTCAGGGGCACTGGCAGGGTAATGGTTACGCCAGCAAGCCCGCTGCCTGACGCAAACCAAGAATATGGGTCTAGGTAAACTCTAGGCCCTATTTTTGTTTTTTCCTGATGTAACGCAGCCTGTTATCTGCGGCTTCGTATGATACGCCAAATCGATCCATAATCTCTGATTCCGTATCGCTACGTTTGATGTGTCTTCGCGGCATCAGGATTTCTGCGGCAAACTGGTTTGCTTGAGGTTCGGTCAGCCGATATGCCTTTACATCGGTGTGTTCGGTTATTCGGGCAAGTTTGATGTTTGTGTGTAGAACTAGATGGCCCAGCTCATGAGCCGCTGTGAATCTTGCACGACCGTTGCCCTTGCAGCCCTCGATGTAGACATCGTTGTCCAGCATGATAAATGTCCCTGACGGGCATGTGTACCCTTCGGCCCCATCCATTTCAGTCCGGTCACCAATGAGGAATTCAAATCCCTCAAGATATCGTCCAAGGACTTGTTCAAGTATGTCCATAATTGGAAGGTAAGGGGCATCATCAAGCTTAAAGAGGCTTCTAATTCTGTTTGCTCTGATGCCTATGTCGTCCCAGGATAACGGGGGGACGATGAATGATGGTCCACTCATTATTTTTCTCCCCGTTTAAGTATTGTCTGGATTTCCTTCAGTTGGTCATCAGACAACGTATCGAATTTCCTGGCTAGCAAGCCTGCAGTATCCCTTGCAAAAGGGTTCAGGGCGTAAATTCTGAAATTATCTCTGCTCTTGTCGAATGCGGAGAGGAGCCGTTCTGCTGCCTCACCTGTGAGGCGATACGCTTTCACTATCATCTCTCCGAAACCGTCGGGAGGTGCCTTGCGCCCTGTTTCTACGGCCGAGAGGAAAGCGGGTGATCGTTCAACCTTCTCCGCCATGTCGAGAAGCCTTTCGTCCTTGTCGATACGCAACTTCCGCAGTTCTTTGCCAATTTCTGTGACCATCGCCGTTCTCCCCTTGCGATGTCGGAATTTACCTTGGCGTCGTCGCTGAGTCAATCGCGCGCATGAAAATTTTTCACCTGTAGGTAAAATTATTCTACCAGCGACTGCCGGTATCCGCTCACCCCTTGACCAACATCCCCCAAAAGGCGGAACCTGAGAGAACTACATAATTCCTGATGTTGTTCTGTGAGGCCGCCCATGAGCGCCAACCCTGTTCCCCTGACCCGCGACCTCCTGCCCAAGCTGGTCACCACCCTGCGTGAAGGCTACGGCCTAGCATCCCTGCGGGCCGATGCCATTGCCGGGCTGACGGTGGCCATCGTGGCCCTGCCGCTGGCCATGGCGCTGGCCATCGCCTCGGGCACGACGCCGGACAAGGGGCTGGTCACGGCGGTGGTGGCGGGGTTCCTGATTTCGGCGTTGGGCGGCAGCCGGGTGCAGATCGGGGGGCCGACAGGGGCGTTTGTCGTCGTCGTTGTCGGGGTGATCAACCAGCATGGCTATGATGGACTGGTGCTGGCGACCCTGATGGCCGGCATCATTCTGGTGGCCGCTGCGCTGCTGCGCCTGGGGCAATGGATCAAATATATCCCGGAACCTGTCGTGACCGGCTTCACCGCCGGGATCGCCGTCATCATATTCTCCAGCCAGATCAAGGATCTGCTGGGCCTGTCGATGGGGGCAGTCCCGGCGGAGTTCATTGATAAATGGCCCGCCTTCTGGGCTGCCCGCGACACGGTGGGGGTGGCGGCCCTGGTGGGGCTGGGGGCATTGGCCTTGATCTTGTGCCTGCGTCGCTGGGCACCCCGGATACCCGGGTTTCTGGTGGCGGTGGTGCTGGGCTCCGTCGCGGCCTTCGTCCTGGGCCTGCCGGTGGAAACCATCGGTTCAAAATTCGGCGGTATCCCCGACCATCTGCCGATGCCGGTAATGCCGGATGTTACCTGGGGGAAGCTGCGTACCCTGCTGCCCGCAGCATTGACCATCGCCTTTCTGGCAGGGGTCGAGTCGCTGCTATCGGCGGTCGTGGCGGATGGAATGACAGGGCGGCGGCATCGGCCCAATGCCGAATTGCTGGCCCAGGGGGTGGCCAATACGGCGTCGGCCCTGGTGGGTGGGCTGCCGGCCACGGGGGCCATTGCGCGTACCGTCACCAATATCCGGTCGGGTGCCCGCTCGCCTGTCTCCGGCATGCTGCATGCGGCCTTCCTGCTGCTGTTCATGCTGGTCTTCAGCGGGCTGGCCGCCTTTGTACCGCTGGCGGTGCTGGCTGCCGTGCTGGTGGTGGTGGCGTGGAACATGAGCGATGCGGGACGGTTCCTGCATGCTTTGCGCACAGCTCCCGTCAGTGATCGGGTGCTGCTGCTGACCACCTTCACCCTGACCATCGCCATCGACCTGACGGTGGCGATCGAGGTCGGGGTGCTGCTGGCGGCTGTGTTGTTCATGCACCGCATGTCGGAAACCGTTGCCGTATCCGACAGCGGGGAGCAGCCGGGTCTTGCCAAGGGTCTGCCAACAGGGGCCGCCCTTTACCGGATCGACGGGCCGATGTTTTTCGGGGCGGCGCGCAAGCTGCTGGACGTGCTGGACCGCACCGGCGGCGCGCCGCGTGTTCTGATCCTGGATATGAATGCCGTGCCCATGCTGGACGCCACGGGTGCCGACGCCCTGTCCACCCTGGTGGCACGCGCGGCCAAGCGCGGGGCGCATGTGGTGATGGCGGGGGTGCAGCGCCAACCGCTGGGCGTGCTGCGCGGACTGGGCCTGCGCCACCGCAAGGGGCCGGTGATCTTCGCCGCCGATATTGCTCGGGCCAAGGCAGAGGCAACGCATCTTCTGTCCGAAGGTTCCGGCACCAGCGCGGGGGGCAGCCCGGCGAGCGGGGCGGATTGACAGCGCCGCCGCTTTCGCGGTCAATGCCGCGCTTGTACCGATCCCGATCCGGTTGATGATGACCAAGCTTGTTTACCTGTGCGACTGGCTGCCGCCCGATTTCGGCGCCGTCGGCCAATATGCCGTGATGCATTGCCGTGACCGCGCGGCACTGGGCTATGACGTCACCCTGGTGGGCCTGACGTCAGGCAATGAGGCGAGCCTGACTGAAGAAGCGGTCGGTCCCGGCTCCGTACGCACCCTGCGCCTGCCAGCCCCGCCGCTGGACCGCGCCAGCCTGGGCCGGCGTCTGGCCTGGACCGTGCGCACCAATGCCATGCTGATCAGCCGGGCCTGGAAATACCTGTCGGCAGCGGATGAGATCCTGTTCACCGGGTCGCCGCCCTTCCTGCTGCATTTCCTGGTGCCGCTGAATGTCGTGCTGCGCAAGAAGCTGATCTATCGGATCGCGGACTTCCATCCCGAATGCCTGATCGCCTCGCGTACGACACCTTCCAAGGTTCTGGACGCTGCCCTGGCCCTGACCATCTGGCTGCGCCGGCGGGTGCAGATGTTTGAGGCGTCGGGAGAGGATCAGGTCCGCCTGCTGCGCCGGTATGGCATCCCCGCCGATAACATCGTGCTGAAGCGTGATCCGCCGCCCGTGGAACTGACAGGCGATGAGGTGCCGCTGGCTGTCCCGGCGGAACTGGTGGGCAAGAAAATCCTGCTCTATTCCGGCAATTGGGGTGTGGCGCACGATACCGACACCTTTATCGACGCATATATCCGCCATCACCGGACGGGCAGCGGCACCGTCGGCCTGTGGCTGAACGCCATCGGGGCCGGGGCCGATGTCGTGGAACAAAGGTTGAAGGATGAGGGTCTGCCCGTGGCGCGCGGTCGTCCCGTGCCGTTCGGGGACTTGGGCCGCCTCCTGGTCACGCCCGATGCGCATCTGATCACGCTGCGCGACGGGTTCGTGGCGTATGTCATTCCGTCCAAGACCTATGGCTGCATCGCGTCGGGCAAGGATGTGCTCTATATCGGCTCGCCGGAATCGGATGTCGACCTGATCTGCCGCGAGGGTCAGCGCGAGGGCCAGCGCTATATCCGCACGGATGTCGGCGATACCGACGCGGTATTCCGGGCGCTGGAGACGCTGGGGGCGTAACGGGTTCGCGTTCGGCGCGGGTTCACAATTCTGCCGCGACGCGGTAGAAGCACGGTTTGTTCGCCGCTGGCGGGGCGGTCAGGCGGTTCCTTTAACGGCGGTGGGCCAACCACCGCCCCGGAGAGTAGAAGCATGTCGCGTAAGGTTGCCTTGATCACCGGCGTCACCGGCCAGGATGGTGCCTATCTGTCGGAACTGCTGCTGTCCAAGGGCTATATCGTCCATGGTCTGAAGCGCCGCTCCTCCTCGCTGAATACGGCCCGCATCGACCACCTTTATCAGGATATCCACGAAAAGGATGTGCGGTTCCAGCTGCATTATGGCGACCTGACCGACAGCACCAACCTGATCCGCATCGTGCAGGAAACCCAGCCGGACGAGATCTACAATCTGGCCGCACAAAGCCACGTCCAGGTCAGCTTCGAGACCCCGGAATATACCGCCAATGCCGATGGTATCGGCACGCTACGCCTGCTGGAGGCCATCCGCATCCTGAAGCTGGAAGAAAAGACCCGCTTCTATCAGGCCTCCACGTCGGAACTCTACGGTCTGGTGCAGGAAGTGCCGCAGCGGGAGACGACGCCGTTCTATCCGCGCAGCCCCTATGCCGCTGCCAAGCTTTACGCCTACTGGATCACGGTGAATTACCGCGAGGCCTATGGCATGCATGCCAGCAACGGCATCCTGTTCAACCATGAAAGCCCGATCCGCGGCGAAACCTTCGTGACCCGCAAGATCACGCGCGCCGTGGCCGCCATCCATCATGGCAAGCAGGATTGCCTGTATCTGGGCAACCTGGACGCCAAGCGCGACTGGGGTCATGCCCGCGACTATGTCGAAGGCATGTGGCGCATCCTGCAGCAGGAAAAGGCCGAGGATTACGTGCTGGCCACGGGCGAAACGCACACGGTGCGTGAATTCGTGGAACGCGCCTTCGGCCATGTCGGCAAGAATATCGAATGGAGCGGTGAGGGTGTGGACGAGATCGGCCGCGATGCCGCCAGCGGCGCCGTGCTGGTCCGCATCGACCCGCGCTATTTCCGCCCGACCGAGGTTGACTTGCTGCTGGGCGACCCGGCCAAGGCCAAGGAAAAGCTGGGCTGGGCCCACACCACCTCCTTCCCCGATCTGGTGAAGGACATGGTTCTGTCCGACGTGAAGCTGTTGGCCTGACTGGTGCCCCAAAGGAACGGATAATGAGCGATCTGAAGCCCTATGACCTGACGGGCAAGCGCGTCTGGGTATCCGGCCATCGCGGCATGGTGGGCGGTGCCGTCGTCCGCCGCCTGCAATCCGAAGGCTGCACCGTCCTGACGGCAGGTCGCGATAGGCTGGACCTGACGCGTCAGGCAGCGGTGGAGGAATGGGTCGCCGCCAACAAGCCGGACGCCGTCGTGGTGGCGGCGGCCAAGGTCGGCGGCATCCTGGCCAATAACAGCTATCCGGCGGATTTCCTCTACGACAACCTGATGATCGAGACGAACATCATCCAGGCATCGTTCCGCAACAATGTCGAAAAGCTGCTGTTCCTGGGTTCGTCCTGCATCTATCCGAAGCTGGCACCGCAGCCGATGACAGAGGATGCGCTGCTGACCGGCCCGCTGGAGCCGACCAATGAATGGTACGCGATCGCCAAGATCGCGGGCATCAAGCTGTGCCAGGCCTATCGCAAGCAGCATGGCTGCGACTATATCTCCGCCATGCCGACCAACCTTTACGGCATTGGTGACAATTTCCATCCCCAGGGCAGCCATGTCCTGCCGGCCCTGATGGCCCGCCTGCATGACGCCAAGCGTGACAGGCTGCCGGAGGTCACGATCTGGGGCACGGGCAAGCCGCTGCGTGAATTCCTCTATGTCGATGATCTGGCCGACGGTCTGGTCTTCCTGCTGAAGAATTACAGCGGCCATGACCATGTGAATATCGGCACCGGTCAGGAAGTGTCGATCCGTACGCTGGCCGAACAGGTGGCCGCCACCGTCGGCTGGCAGGGCCGGTTCGCCTTTGACGCGACCAAGCCGGACGGCAGCCCGCGCAAGCTGATGGACAATTCCAAGTTGGCCAAGCTGGGCTGGACCGCCAGGACCAGTCTGGCTGAGGGGCTGCGCCTCACCTATCAATGGTTCCTGGAAGAGGGGGCCAAGGGCGGGTTGCGCGGGATCTGATCCCAACGATCCTTCCAGATTATTTGTTGAAAGGCCGGACGGCGATGGCTGTCCGGCCTTTTGCATTTCAGCACGCGGGTGGCGTGCGCTTTGACCCGTTATAACAAAATCACCTTCCGCAATAGCATCCCTATGCTTGTTCCGTTGGGGTGACGGCGCGACACTTCTCCCACGCAACCTCACCCATTTGATCCAATCACGCCGCCGGCAGGGCCGGGCGGCCAAGGGGGAAGTCATGTCCTGGTATGCCCTTGCCACGCTTGAAAATGCCGATGGTCCGGCGGCCCTGGTCTTGCCCGATGGGGCGGTGACAGTGACCGATCTGCCCGATGCCGGCGACCTTGCCGGCCTGTCGGTCACCGACATCATCCGCCGCTGGGGGGAGTTGGAGGCGCGTATCGACCGTCTGGCCGTGGCCGCCGACAATGGCGCGCGGCAGGGGAATGTAGCGTTGACAAAGGCTCCGCGTACCGCGGTACCGTTCCAGCCGTTCCGCATCTTCGGCGCCGCGTCGAACTATATCGAGCATGCGGCGGAGATGGAGACGAAACTGGCCGCCAAGGTGGACAGCACGCCGTTCGTCTTCATGAAATCCCAATCCAGCATCATCGGCCCCGATGAACCCGTGGTCCTGCCGCCCGAAAGCCAGAAGGTGGATTGGGAGGTGGAACTGGGTGTGGTCATCGGCAAGGCCGGGCGACGCATCCCGGAGGCACGCGCCCTGGATCATGTCGCGGGATATGTCGTGGTCAACGATATCTCCGCCCGCGACCTGACGCGCCGCACCGACTTTCCGTTCAGCCATGACTGGTTCCGGGGCAAGAGCTTTGACAGTTTCACGCCCGTCGGCCCCTGGTTCGTGCCGAAATCCTGCGTGCCCGACCTGCACCGTCTGCGCCTGACCCTGTCGGTGAATGGGGAGATGATGCAGGACGGGACCAGCGGCGACATGATTTTTAACACATTTGAACAGATCGCCTATCTGTCGCGCCTGCTGGAACTGCGCCCCACCGACCTTTTGGCCACGGGCACGCCCGCCGGTGTGGGCATGGCACGCGGCATCTTCCTGAAGCCGGGCGACCGCATGGTGGCCGGCATCGAGCATGTGGGCGAGATCGCCAATCCCGTGATCGCGGAGGGTTGAGATGCGCTCGCTCACCCGCATTGTGACCGCCGCCACCCTTCTCACTGCCGGTCTGCTGCTTGGCGGATGCGGGAAGGACAGCCGCGAGGCGGAGAAGGTCACCTTCAACATGTCCTGGCTGCCCCAGGGCAGTATGGCCGGTGTCATCCTGGCCATCGACAAGGGCTTCTATGCCGAGGAAGGGCTGGTGGTAGAGGCCGTGCGCGGCTTCGGCGGCATCCGCACGGCCAATGAGCTGGACCAGGGCATGTTCCAGTTCGGCTATGCCGATCCGCTGGCCGTCATCCTGAACCGTGCCAATGGCGGCACGGCCCGCATGATCGGCGCTATCAGCGACCGCTGGCCCGCCGGCCTCTGCTTCATCAAGGAACGGCACAAGGTGGAAAGCCCTGCTGATCTGGCTGGCATGGTGGTTGGCGGTGGCCAGAACTCCCCCATGCAGGTGCTGGTACCGGCCTGGCTGGAAAAGAACGGCGTGGACAAGGGCAAGGTTACGCTGATGCAGTTGGACCCTGCCGTCGTCGTTGCCTCCTTGGTGGAGGGCAAGATCGATGCGGGTGAATGCTGGCTGGGCAATTCGCTGCCCCTGTTTCGCCGCCGGGCGGAAGAGGCGGGGCTTAGCCTTGGCTGGCTCGCCTATGCCGACTTCAACCTCGACATCTATGGCAACGGTCTGATCAGCAGCGACAAGGTGATCAAGGAACGCCCCGAACAGGTGCGTGCCTTCCTGAAGGCCACATATCGCGGCTACGCCGCCGCCCTGGCCGATCCCGATGCGGCGGTGGCCGTGATGCTGAAACATTATCCCATGCTGGATCCGGCCATCACCAAGCAGCAGCTGCTGGAAACCGGCGCGTTGCTGAAGCATCAGGCCCGTGCCGGTTGGATGGAGGCGGACCGGGTGGCAGGCACGCTCGACTTCCTGCGCGGCGCCTACGGGCTGAAAGCGGATGTGAAGGTTGGCGACGTATTCACCACCGATTACTTGCCGCAGCCATAAGGAGCCGACCCATGTTTCGACCCAAGCCACTGAAGCTCGGCCATCTGGTGCTTAAGGTGCGGGATATCCAGGCATCGCTGGCCTTTTACCGCGACATTGTCGGGCTGGAAGTGTCCGACTGGATCGACGGGCACATGGTCTTTCTGCGGGCGGGCACGGATCATCACGATCTGGCCCTGTTGCAGATGCCGCCGGATCAGGCGGCCAGGCACGACCCGGCCATGTCCCCCGTGGAGCATTTCAGCTATCAGGTCGCCGATATGGCGGAGATGGAGAAGATCACCGAGTTCCTTATGGAGCGCGGCGTGCCCATCGACCGGGGGTACGGGCGGCATGGGCCGGGCGGCAACACCTTCATCGTGTTCAAGGACCCGGACGGTAACAATGTCGAATTCTATTCCGACATGATCCAGGTGGATGAAGCCCATCCCCATACGCCCGCCATCTGGCCCGGCAAACAGATGCACACGTTCGACCGCTGGGACCTGGAGAAGTTTGTGGTTCCGCCGCCGGCCCGCATCGAACAGCTGAAAAAGGGAGGGGTGAAATGACCGGCACGATCCGGCGGGCGGCTGAGGCACTGCTGTTCTGCGTCGCCCTGATCATCCTGTGGGAAGGCGGGGTGCGGCTGTTTGAAGTGAAGCCCTATCTGCTACCCTCGCTCTCCGCCATCGCGGAGGAGACGTGGCGGGCAAGGGCCCAGCTCTGGCAGCATTCGCTGGTCACGCTGGGGGAGGTGGCGCTGGGTTTCGCCTTCGCTACCGTCCTGGGTGTGGCGCTGGCGGCCCTGATCTTCTTCGTGCCACTGGCCAAGCGTACGCTTTACCCGTTCGTGGTGGCGCTGCAATCCATCCCGAAGATCGGGCTGGCGCCCATCATCGTGGTCTGGTGCGGCTATGGGCTGGCATCGAAGGTCACCATGGCCTTCCTGTTCGCCTTCTTCCCCATCGTCATCACCACCCTGGGCGGGCTGGCCAGCACGCCGGCACACCTGGAGGAACATTTCCGGGCGCTGGGGGCCAAGCCCTGGGCCTCATTCTGGCGGCTGCGCGTGCCATCGGCCCTTCCCAGTTTTGTCGACGGGGCCAAGGTCGCCATGCCGCTGGCCGTTATCGGTGCCATCGTGGGGGAGTTTGTCGGGTCCAATGATGGCCTGGGCAATCTGATCCTGATCGCCACCGGGTCATCGCAGACGGCCCTTTCCTTTTCGGCCCTGTTGGTCGTCACCGGCCTGTCGCTGGCCCTGTTCTATCTGATTGAGGCATTGGGGAGGCTGGTATGGTGGCGGCAGGGTTGAAACCCGTGGCGGACTTGGCCCCAGTGGCCATTGCCATTGATGGCGTGACCAAACGCTTCGGCGGCCTGACGGCGCTGGAGAATGTGACGGCGGACATAAACGACCGGGAATTCGTCTCCATCCTGGGGCCCAGCGGCTGTGGCAAGAGCACCTTGCTGCGTATCCTGGCCGGGTTGGTCGGGTG
Source organism: alpha proteobacterium AAP38 (assembly GCA_001296005.1). Taxonomy (GTDB): domain Bacteria; phylum Pseudomonadota; class Alphaproteobacteria; order Azospirillales; family Azospirillaceae; genus Niveispirillum. The sequence goes on from LJHR01000011.1 coordinate 170,300, forward strand.
CGAGGAAGGAGGGATCGACATTTTCGGCGGGCGGGTCAGCGGCCCCCGCGATGATGTCGGCGTGGTGTTCCAGACCTCCAACCTGCTGCCCTGGCTGAATATCGAGGCGAATTTGCGCCTGGGCCTGGAAATCCGGCGCGGCAAGGCTGTGGCCCGGGCTGCCGATATCGGACCGATGGTCGAAACGCTGGGCCTGAAGGGGTTTGAAAAGCATTTCCCGCATCAGCTGTCGGGCGGCATGCGCCACCGGGTGGCAATCGGCCAGACGCTGCTGTGCGATCCGCGTGTGCTGCTGATGGATGAACCGTTCGGGGCCCTGGACGCGCTGACCCGTGACCGGCTGAACATGGAACTGCTGCGCATATGGCAGCGCGACGCCAAGACCGTCGTCCTGATCACCCACTCCATCGCAGAGGCGGTGCTGCTGTCCGACCGGGTGCTGGTGATGTCGGAACGGCCCGGCCGGGTGATCCGCGACGTCACCATCGACCTTCCCCGCCCGCGTGATCCCAGCAAGACGCGCGAGAGTGCGGCGTTCGGGGAATATGTCGTGGAGTTGAGCCGGTTGATGGGCGTCGGCTGACGCCACACCGTATCCCTTCCTGAAATCGGGGACTTGCAATGCCCTATCTGTCTCTTGGCGACGATCAATTTTATTATGAGACCCACGGCGAGGGGCCGGCCATTGTGCTGGCTCATGGGGTGGGCGGCAATCATGCCATCTGGTTCCGGCAGGTGCCGGTGCTGACCAAAGCCTATCAGGTCGTGCTGTTCGACCATCGCGGCTTCGGCAAATCCACCGACCGAGCCGGCCTGGGCCGCAGCGCCTTTGCCGATGACCTGACCGCCTTGCTGGACCATCTGGGCCTCGACCGTGTGGCGCTGGTGGGGCAGTCGATGGGAGCGGGGACCTGCATCAATTTCGCCGTGCGCCATCCGGGCCGGGTGGCGGCCCTGTGCATCGCGTCGTCCCTGCATGCGGTTGCGGAGGAGGGCGACGTGGCCGACCTGATGGCGGCGGCACGGGCGGCCAGCAATGACCTGGCGCAGCTTGACCGTGTGCTGGGCGCACCGTTCAAGGCGCGGGAGCCGGAATTGTCCTGGCTCTACGCCGCCCTGTCCGGCTTCAACGGCACCGACCGCAAGGGCCTGAAGGGCGATTGGCCACGCAGTGTACCGCCCGCCCTGTTGGGCAGCCTGGGTTTCCCCATCCTGTTCATCGCCGGGCATCTGGACCCTGTCTTCCCCGTCGATGCCATCCGGGCGGTGCAGGCGCAGGTGCCGGGCAGCTTTCTGGTGGAAGTGCAGGACACGGGCCATTCCGTGTTCTATGAACGTCCGGTGGAGTTCAATGACAGCCTGTTGAGCCTGCTGCAAATGGCGGGCTTTAAGGGCCGTCGCAAGTCCGTCCATTCCAACAGTGCCGGGTACAAGCCGGTCGTCGCGTGAAAGAGGTCATCGCCATGAAGCCGCCCGTGCTGCTCTACGCCTGCCCCACGGTGGATCAGGAAGCCTGGGTCAAGGCCCTGAACGCGGCCTGGCCCGGCATCGACATCCGCCTGTGGCCGGAAACCGGCGACAAGAAGGAGATCGACTATGCATTTGTCTGGAAGCAGCCGGCGGGCATCCTGTCAGATCTGCCGAACCTGAAGGTGATCTTCTCGCTTGGCGCCGGTGTCGAACATGTGCTGACCGATACGACGCTGCCGGGCGATATTCCGCTGGTGCGCATGGTCGATCCCACCCTGGTCACCGGCATGGTGGAATTCGTGGTGATGCGGGTGCTGCATTATCACCGGTCCATGCCGGATTATGAGGCGCAGCAGAAGGCGGGCATCTGGAAGCAGTTGCCGCAGCTGCTACCGTCCGAACGCCGTATCGGCATCCTGGGCATGGGCGAACTGGGGGCGGCCTGCGCCAAGGCGCTGACCGGGTTCGGGTTTGACGTGAGGGGGTGGAGCCGCACGGCCAAGGATGTATCCGGCGTGCGTGGGTTCGCGGGGCCGGCGCAGCTGGATGGGTTCCTGGCCCAGACCGACATCCTGGTCTGCCTGCTGCCCCTGACCGATCAGACGCGGGGCATCCTGAACCATCGCAACCTGTCGATGCTGCCGCAGGGTTCCTTCCTGATCAATGCGGCGCGTGGCGGCCATCTGGTGGAAGATGACCTGATCCCGCTGCTGGATCAGGGGCATCTGGCGGGGGCGACCCTGGATGTGTTTGCCGTGGAACCGCTGCCCGCTGCCCATCCGTTCTGGACCCATCCGAAGATCACCCTGGTCCCGCACGCGGCGGCATTGACCCATCCGGGTACCGCGTCGCGCATCGTGGCGGCCAATATCGACCGGCATCGGCGGGGCGAGCCGCTGCACAATGTTGTGGACCGTACGCGCGGCTATTGACCCCTGTCAGCCCTTGTCCAGGGCGCCGGGGAACCGGTCCACCTTGCGCAAGGCGGGAAACAGAACGCACCACAGCGCCACGATCACCAGCGTGCCGACCCCGCCGACGATCACGGCGGGACCGGCACCCCACCAATGGGCCGTCAGGCCGCTTTCAAACTCACCCAACTGGTTGGACGCGCCGATGAACAAGCTGCTTACGGCGCTGACGCGGCCGCGCATGTCATCGGGTGTTTCCAGCTGCACCAGCGACTGGCGGATGAAGACGCTGACCATATCCACCGCGCCCATGACGATCAGGGCAATACCCGCCACGATGGCCGAACTGGTGGACCCGAAGATGATGGTACCGACGCCGAAGGCGGCGACGCAGATGAACAGCACCCGGCCCACCCGCCGCCGCACGGGCCAGAAGGCCAGCACCAGCCCCGTCGCCAGCGCACCGACCGAAGGGGCGGCGCGCAGGATGCCGGCCATGACGGGACCTGCATGGAACTGATCCTTGGCCAGAACCGGCAGCAGCGCCGTCGCCCCGCCCAGTAGCACCGCGAACAGGTCCAGTGAGATGGCGCCCAGCACGATGGGTTTGCCCCAGATGAAGCGGAAACCCGCGAACAGGGTTTCCAGGCTGACCTTCTTCACCGCCGCAGGATTGGTCTTTGGCGGTAGCTTGATGAACCGGACCAGAATGAAGGCGACCATGAACAGCAGGGCGCACAGCGCGAAGACCCAATGGCCGATAAAGCCGTAAAGCAACCCGCCCAGCGCCGGCCCGACAATGGACGCCCCCTGCCACGCCGATGAATTCAACGCCACCGCGCGGGGAAAGATGGCGGGCGGGATCAGGTTGGGCACCAGCGATGCCGCCGCCGGCATCTCAAACGCACGGGCGGTGCCCAGGATGGTGACTGACAGGAAGGCCGGCCACAGCGCCTTGGTATTGTCATCCCAAAGCGCCATCCACAGCACCAGCATGGCGACGATTTCCAGCCCCTGGCAGACATTGATCACGCGGCGGCGGTCGAACCGGTCGGCAACATGGCCCGTGACCAGTACCAGAAGGATGGAGGGCAGAAACTCCGCCAGCCCGATGAAGCCCAGCGCCATGGCGCTGCCCGACACGTCATATACGCGCCAGCCGGTGGCAACGATCTGCATCTGAAGGGCCAGGATGGCGCAGATACGGGCAAACCAGAAAAGCCGATAGGGGGTATAGGCGAAGGGGCTGGTCGGCTGATCGACCGGGGAGGCATCGGACATGGGACCGGGCAGGTAACGGGCGACAGATGGAAACTATGCGCCCCGGCCTTGTGATCCGTTAAGGGCGCTTCCTGCAACGCTGGGCCGCGCCCGGTGGCGGCGTTGAAAGACGGTGGGATTTCGCGTATATATGGAGGCGTCCTGACGGTGCGCGAACACCGCCAGGACATTCCTTCCTACCAGCAAATCTCCAGCTTCAGGGTAACACCGAGAAACCGGAGATGCAGGCGGATGGTTTTCGGATGTGTCAGCATCCTACCTCCTCCGTGGCGGGGACGGCCCATCCGTCCCCTTCAGCCACGAAAGAATGAGAAGGCGTCATGTCTGATTGCAGTCAACTGTAGTCAGGTGTGGCGCCTTTCTTTTTCAACCGCATGCGATATGCGAAATTGGTTCGGTCCCGCCCCCTCGCGCTCTATGATGGTCCCCTGGCTTTCAGGGGGAATGTATGTCGATCAAGGATGATGTCGTGGTCCGCGTGGCGCAGCGCCGCGACGTGCCGGAGATGGTGGCGCTGCTGATCGATGACATGCTGGGGCAGGGGCGTGAAGGGGCCACCGATCTGGAACCCTATTACGAGGCCTGGGATGAGATCATCCTGGACCCCAATGCCGAGATCCTGATTCTGGACCTGGATGGTCGCGTGGTGGGTATGGCGCAGCTGAACTATGCGCGGGGCCTGGGCCGCAAGGGTATGCGTCGCTGCACCATTGAGGCGGTGCGGGTGGCCTCCAACCTGCGTTCCAAGGGGCTGGGCGCCATTTTGATCGAAAACTGCCTGGATATGGCCCGTGCCCGTGGTTGCGGCATGGTGCAACTGACCACTGACAAGCGGCGGACCGATGCGCACAGGTTCTACCAGCGCCTTGGCTTTGATGCTTCGCATGAGGGCATGAAGCTGTATTTGTAACGGACGGGTGCCAGTGTGGGGCACCCATCTTTGACCAGGAGATCGCAGTAAATGAGCACCGCTTCCGCCGTCCCCCCCGTACGCGTCGCCATTCTGGGCGCTTCCGGCTATACGGGAGCGGAGCTGATGCGATTGCTGCTGCGCCATCCGCGCGTGCGTATTACGGCCCTGACGGGCGAACGCGCCGCCGGCAAGCCGGTGGCCGACGTGTTCCCGCATCTGGCCCCCTATGACCTGCCGGCCCTGACCAAGATCGCCGATGTGAACTGGGACGAGGTGGATTTCGTCTTCTGTGGTCTGCCGCATGGCACCACGCAGGAGGTGATCGCCGGCCTTCCCGCCCATGTCCGCGTCTGCGACCTGTCGGCGGATTTCCGGCTGTTCAATGTCGATACCTATGCCGAATGGTATGGCCATGCCCATAAGGCCGTCGACCTGCAAGAAACCGCTATTTACGGCCTGTCGGAGGTGGCGCGCGAACAGGTGGCCACGGCTCGGCTGGTCGCCAATCCCGGCTGTTATCCCACGGCGTCCCTGCTGCCGCTGCTGCCGCTGCTGAAGGATGGTCTGATTTCCGCCGATGACATCATCATTGATGCCAAGTCGGGCGTGTCGGGTGCTGGCCGCGATGCCAAGCAGGGCAGTCTTTATTGCGAAGTGGCGGAAGGCATGCATGCCTATGGCATCGCCTCCCACCGCCACGCGCCGGAGATTGAACAGAGCCTGGGCTGGGCCGCCGGCAGCACCGATATCCGCATCGCCTTCACCCCGCACCTGATCCCCATGAACCGGGGCATGATGGCCACCACCTATGTCCGCCTGAAGGACGGGGTGGATGTCGCTTCCCTGCGCGCCAGCCTGGAAAAGGCCTATGCGGGAGAGGCCTTTGTGAAGGTGCTGGCACCCGGTGTCGGTCCGCAGACGCGGCATGTGGCCGGGTCCAACCTGGCTCTGATCAACGTCTTTGCCGACCGTATTCCAGGCCGCGCCATCCTGGTCTCCGTCATCGACAATCTGATGAAGGGCGCGTCGGGTCAGGCCGTGCAGAACTTCAACATCATGAACGGGTTTGATGAAACCTTGGGCCTGGACGTCGTTCCGGTGTTCCCGTGATCCATACGCGCCCCATCCCCACCATCCTGCCCTTCAAGGGCAAGCTGCCCGTCATCGACCCGTCGGTATTCCTGGCCAATGCCACGGTCATCGGCGATGTGGAGATCGGGGCCGGGACTAACCTGTGGTTTGGCGTCACCATTCGTGGTGACGTCAATGCCATCCGCATTGGCCGCAACAGCAACATCCAGGATGGCAGCGTCGTCCACTGCACCCGCAACCGGTTCAGCACGACGATCGGCGACAATGTCACCGTTGGCCATCTGGCCCTGCTGCACGGCTGTGTGGTGGAGGATGGGGCCTTTATCGGCATGAAGGCCTGCGTCATGGATGGCGCCGTGGTCGAGGCGGGCGCCATGGTCGCTGCCGGTGCCCTGGTCACACCGGGCAAGCGCGTGAAGTCCGGCGAATTGTGGGGCGGCAGCCCTGCCAAATTCCTGCGCCCCCTGACCGAGGATGACATCAGGATGCAGATGTCCATCGCCCCGCATTATGCGGAAATGGCGAAGGTCTATCTGGATGAGGTTGGGGGCGGCGTCGGCTAACGTGGTCGCATCCCGTCCATCAAAATCCCGATGGAGGTATCGATCCAGCGGTCGATGGGGGTGAAGTTGCTGTCGCCCTTGGTGATGACCAGGGAGACGATGCCGTGGCCCATGGCCCAGACGCTGTCGGCGAAGCCTTCCGGGTCGTCGGCGCGCAGCAGGCCGGCGGCGACCAGCCGCTCGATGCCGGTTTGCAGAATGCCGAAGGACTGCATGGCCTTGACGGTTTTCTGCGCCACCTCCTCCGGCACCACGCCGGAGCAGGGCAGGCCGCGATGGCCCAAAGTGGGCACGAAGCGTGACAGGCTGGTCATAAAGACCAGCCGATATTCGTTGGGATGCGCCAGGCCATAGCGCACATAATTGATCATTAGCTGTCGCAGCAGGCCCAGCGGGTCTGTCGCCGCGTCCGGCGGCACCGTCATGGCCGCCACCAGACCATCGAAGAAATCCGCCGCGATGGCGGTCAGCAGCGCTTCCTTGTCGGCGAAATGGTCGTAGATGGCGGTGGGCGTGATGCCGGCAGCATCGGCGATGCGGCGCATGCTGGCCTGTTCAAACCCCTGAGTTACGAACAGGTCGCGGGCCACGGTCAGTATCTGGGCACGCCGTTCGGCGGCGGGAAGCCGTGTCCGCTTGCCTGGATTTGCTGCACGCCCGACTTTTTCGTTAACCATGCCATCAACCTTCAGAATCCCTATTGACCTATAGCGCGTTCGGACTAAACCTAACACCGTAAACTTATCGCTGTTAGGTTAGGTGTGCCATGCTGCGCGCGTCCATCCCGCTGATCATCGTCCTTGCCCTGTCCGCCTGTAGCAAGGCCGATCCCGATACGGCACAGGCGGCGCCAGCCGCCCCACCCGTGCCTGTATCGGTCAGTGTCGCCCGCCCGGCACCGGAAGCGCAGATGGTGAAGGCCACTGGCAGCGTCGCCTTCAAGCGGGAAATCCCGCTTTCGTTTAAGGTCGCGGGCAAGGTGGAGGGGTTCCAGGTCGACATTGCCGACCCGGTGACACGCGGTCAGCGGCTGGCGCGTATTCAGGTGACGGAGGTGGATGCACAGCTGCGCGCGGCGGATGCACGCGTCACCAAGGCGCGACAGGATCTCGACCGGCTGTTGCCGCTGGTCGCCAAGGGCTTTGTCGAAAAGGCGCGGGTGGATGCCGCCAAATCGGCCCTGGACACGGCGCAGGCCGACCGCGACGCCATCGCCTTCAACCGGGGCCTGTCGGAGATTGCGGCACCCGCCGACGGTGTGGTGCTCGCCAGACCACTGGAACCGGGGCAGATCGTGCCCGCCGGCACCACGGCCCTTGTCATTGGCGACCGGGAAAGCGGGGTGATCGTGCGGGCCGGCCTGTCCGACCGCGACGTGGCCCGCGTCGCCACCGGCAATGCCGTCGAACTGGACCTGCCGGAAGGCAAGCTGACCGGTCAAGTCACCCGCATCGCCGCTAAGAGTGCCACGGGCACCGGCGTGTTCGATGTGGAGGTGACCTTGCCCGACGCGCCGGCTTTCCTGTCCAGCGGGCGCATTGTCACCCTGCATATCGCGCCGCGACCCGGTGGTGCCGCCCCGCCGCTGGCGGTACCGGCATCCGCCATCATCGAAGGGTTTGGCGATCTGGCCACGCTTTATGTCGTGAAGGCCGATGGCAAGGCCGTGGAACGGCGGCAGGTGAAGGTGGCGGGCCTGCGTGGGTCCGATCTTCTGGTGGCGGGCGGCCTGACGCAGGGCGAACGTGTCGTCTCGGCCGGCGGTGCCTATCTGCGGCCCGACAGCGCCATCACCATCGCGCCGGCGGGGAAGTGAGCCATGGGCAATATCGGCGCCTTCTCCGTGCGCCAGTGGCAATTCACCCTGGTGCTGTTCGCCATGCTGGCCGCCATGGGCGTCAGCTCGCTTCTGTCCATTCCGCGTGCAGAAGACCCCAGCTTTCCCATCCCCACCATTCTGGTGGTGGCCGTGCTGCCGGGTGCCGATACGATTGACCTGGAAAAGCAGGTCACCGACCCGCTGGAAGATGCCATCGACAGTCTGGATGACATCAACAAGATCACCTCGCGCACCCGCGACGGGGTGGCCGTGATCACGGTGGAGTTCGACTGGTCCAGCGACGCCGAGCGCAAGTATGATCAGGTGGTGCGGGAGGTCAATGCCATCCGCCCGACCCTGCCCGCCGGCCTTGTCCGGCTGGAAGTGAAGAAGTTCAACACCGCCCTGACCAACTTCATGCAGGTGGCGCTGGTCGGTGACGGCGCCTCCGCGCTGGAGCTTCGCAAGCGGGCCGATGATCTGCGCGATATTATCGACCGGGTCCCCGGCGTCTGGGAAAGCGAGATCTGGGGGGAGGAGCGGACGGAGGTGCGCGTCGCCGTCGATGCCGGGCGGCTGGCCGAACTGCGCCTGCCCGTCACGGCGGTGGCCGACGCCTTGAAGGCGGAGGGTGCGGCGGTTCCGTTGGGGGCCCTGCATGCAGGGGAACGCCGCTTCACGGTGAAGACCGAGGGTGATTTCGACACGCTCGACGATATTGCCAATACCGTTGTCCGTGCGTCCGATGGCCGGGTGGTTCGGGTGCGCGATGTCGCAGACGTCACCTGGGCGGCGGATGAGGCCAACCATATCGCGCGCTTCAACGGCAAGCGGGCGGTGTTCGTCACCGCCAACCAGAAGCCGGGGCAGAACATCTTTGAGCTGAAGAAGAATGCCTATGCCGCGCTGGATGAGTTTGAGCGGTCGCTGCCGTCCAACATCAAGCTGGAACGCGGCTTCGATCAGTCGGAAAATGTGGCCAAGCGCCTGTCGGCCCTGTTCCGGGATTTCGCCATCGCGCTAGGGTTGGTGCTGATCACCCTGATTCCGCTGGGCTTGCGCGCCTCGCTGGTGGTGATGCTGGCCATTCCGCTGTCGCTGGCCATCGGTGTGACGGTGTTGCAGTTCGCAGGCTTTACCCTGAACCAGCTCTCCATCGCCGGTTTCGTCCTGTCGCTGGGTCTGCTGGTCGATGACAGTATCGTGGTGACGGAAAACATCGCCCGGCATCTGCGTATGGGCAAAAGCCGGGAAGAGGCGGCGATTGAGGGCACGCGGCAGATCGCGGTGGCAGTCCTGGGCTGTACGGCCACGCTACTGCTGGCCTTCCTGCCGCTGATGTTTTTACCCGAAGGGTCCGGCAAGTTCATCAAATCGCTGCCCGTGTCGGTGCTGGCGACGGTTGCGGCGTCGCTGTTCGTGGCGCTGACCATGATCCCGTTCCTGGCGGCGCGCATCCTGTCACGGCATGAGGACCCGGAAGGGAACAAGGCTCTGCAATGGGTGATGGGCGCCATCCACGCCGTCTATCGCCCCGTCCTGCACCGGGCGCTGGAACGGCCCGGTATCACGGTCCTGATCGCGACAATCCTGTTTGCCGGGTCCATCGCCCTTGTGCCGCGTATCGGGTTCAGCCTGTTTCCGCCCGCTGACATTCCGCAATTCCTGATCGAGATCGACCTGCCCGACGGCGCGCCCCTGGCGGAGACGGACAAGGCCGTGAAGTTCGTGGAAGAACAGGTGAGGCAGATGCCGGACGTGCGCTTTGTCATGGCCAATGCCGGGCATGGCAACCCCCGCATCTATTACAACATCACCCCGCGGGAGGATGATCCCACGCATGGCGCCATCTTTGTCGGCCTGACGGAATGGAAGGGTCGGCAGAGCACAGCGGAACTGGACAAGCTGCGCGCCCGGCTGGCAGCATATCCCGGTGCGCAGATCATCGTGCGGGTGTTTGAAAACGGTCCGCCCATCGAGGCACCCATCGCGGTGCGCATCCTGGGTCCCGAATTGCCGGTCCTGAAGGAACTGGCGGCCAAGGTGACGTCGATCATCGAGGGCACGCCCGGTTCGCGCGACGTGGTCAATCCGCTGCGCCTGGACCGCACCGACCTGGATCTGGGGATCGATCTGGACAAGTCGGGCGTTCTGGGCGTGCCGGCGGGGGCCGTGGACCGGGCCGTGCGTCTGTCCCTGTCGGGGGAGGCGGTGGCGACATACCGGGAAAGCGACGGCGACGATTACCCCATCACCCTGCGCCTGCCAATGGAGGGGCGGCATGAACTGTCGGTGCTGGGCGATATCCGGGTGCCGGGTGCGGCAGGCGCGGTGCCTTTGTCGGCCATCAGCGACCCGCATTTCATCACCAGCCCGGCCCGCATCGACCGGTTCAACCGCGAACGCGCCGTCACCATCACCGCCTTCACGGCCACTGGCCACAATACCGACCGTGTTGCCCGTGCCATTGGCGAACAGCTGTCGGCCCTGGGTCTGCCGCCGGGTTACCGGCTGATGACGGGCGGGGAGGCGGAGACGCGGTCGAAAAGCTTTGCCGGCCTGTCAGGGGCCATCCTGGTGGCCATGTTCGGCATCATGGCCGTGCTGATCCTGGAATTCCGCAGCTTCGCCACCACCGCCGTCGTGGCCGGCGTCATTCCGCTGGGCATTATCGGCGGCATGGTGGCCCTGTTCGTGACGGGCTACACCCTGTCTTTCACAGCGGTCATCGGCTTCATCGCGCTGATCGGGATCGAGATCAAGAACTCGATCCTGCTGGTCGATTTCACCACACAGCTGCGTCGGGCCGGCACCCCGCTGAAGGCCGCGATTGAGGAAGCAGGCGAGGTGCGTTTCCTGCCTGTCCTCTTGACCTCCGTCACGGCCATCGGCGGGCTGATGCCCCTGGCGCTGGGCGGGTCAGGCCTCTATTCGCCGCTGGCCGCCGTCATCATCGGCGGTCTCGTCTCCTCCACCGTCCTGTCCCGTCTGGTGACACCCGCCATGTACCTGCTGCTGGCACCCAAGGAAGTGGATTGAGGATTGGGGGGCGTGCTTTCAGCCTTGGCCGACAGCACGCCCCCGTCCCCTTAATGATGCCCCATCGCCGCCGCCTTGCCGTCAGCGCCGGGCAGCACGATCTGCACATTCTGCATCATGCCCTTATCCTCGTGATCCAGGATGTGGCAGTGCAGGACGAATTCCCCGATATAGCGATTGTAGCGGGTGCGGACCGTGATGATGGCGTTGGGGTCGGTGATCAGCGTGTCCTTCCACGTTCCCTGCATGCCCGCATAGATACCGTCCGTCCATTCCGGTCCCGGTGTGCCGTCGGGATTCTTTTTCCGGATCGACACGACCTGGAACGGGTTCACATGGATGTGGAATGGGTGGTTCACGAACTTCGACATCAATATCCATTGCTGGGCCGTGCCCAGAACCAGGGTCTGGTTCACCACCGCCGGGTCGTATTCCTTGTCATTGACCGTGAACCGCGTGTGTTGATTGGGCTGGATATCTATGTTGAAGGTGATGGGGATGTCCGGCTGGCCCCATTTGGCAATTTCCGCATCCGTGATGGTCGGGTGCGGCACGTACTTGGTCAGTTTCAGACCATCATTGATGTCGCCGGTCACGGTGTCGCGCACCGGGCCTTGCAGTCGTGATGCACCTTCCAGCAGCTTGGCCTTCACCACGGCACCGGTGTCCGCCACCTTGTCGCCCGTGGCCTCAATAAAGCCGATGATCTTTGGGCTGTCTTCGCCCGCCACCTGATCGGTACCGCTGCTATCATCATAGACGCAGTAGCGCCCGGCCTCCGGTAGCACGAACAGGATGTCGCTGCGGTAACCGGGCTGGAGATTGTTCACCGTCTTGTTGAACACCTGCGGGCGGGTCAGGCCGTCGGTCGCCACCTCATACTGGGTGACATCGGCACCGGTGCAGGCCTTCGCCACCTCGTCCGACGCGGCCTTCACGGTTTTCACCAGACCGGTAGCAGGCGCTTTTGGTCCCATCTTGCGGATGCGCAGATTGATCGTCTCTTCCACCCCGGCATGGATCAGGCGCCAGCGATACATCTGGCCGGTCTTGGCTTCCATCTGGGGGCGGACAACGCCGTTGAACATTGTGAAGCGGCCACTCTGTGACCAAGCCTTGGGGTCGAACTGCGCGTCGAAATTCTCCACCTTGCCGATCTGGTCATCCTTGCAGATCCACTGACCCTTGGCGTCCTTTTCGATATTTCCCTGCGCGTCAAAGCAGGCATAGGGCAGCTGCTGGATCAGCATCACCTGGGCCGCAAAGTCGGCATTGGCCGTCACGGGCTGCAAAAGCGTGTCCAGGTCGCCATTCGACAATTCCGTCGGCACCCGGCTGCCTTTGATTACCAGGGCGCCAGCCATGCCGCTGCCCACCTGGATGGAGGTGGAGCCGTGCTTGTGCGGGTGGTACCAGAAGGTGCCGGCGGGGTGATCCTCCGGCACATTGTACTCGTACTGGAAATTCACCCCCGGCTCGATATTCAGCAGGACATTGTCGCTGTTGCCGGTCGGCGAAACCCACAGGCCATGGCTGTGCAGGTTGGTGTTGTTGAAACAGTGCGGCGCGTTGGTGGCATAGGGCTTGCCGGTCTTCGGATCGATCTTGCAGTTCGGTTCTGCCGGCAGCTGGTTCAGCAGGCTGATGCGCACCGTCTGCCCCGGTTCCATCAGGATCATTGGGGCCAGGAACTGATCGCCGTAGGAACGCAGCCGCACCTTGTCATTCTTGCCCGTCGACGGGTTGTAGATGGTGCCGTCCGTGTACTTGATGGGCAGGACATAGTGGATTTCACGGCCCTGCTGAATGGCGGCGTTCAGGGCGCCCAGCGACAGTAGGTTATAGCCCTGGGGCTTTTCCTGATCGCGCGGCTTCTGTTCGTCCGACTTCAACACCGACGGTGCCTTCAACAGGCGCGGCGGTTCTGCCGACACGCTGCCGCAGGCCGTCAGCAACAGGCCTGCGCCAACGAAGGCCGCACCCCCGCGCCACATGTTCCGGTCCTGTCCCATCTGCCCCCTCCTCTCGCTTGGGTAAGGGCAGTAATATGACTTAGCGATGCGGCACAGGGCAATCTCAATCAAAGCAAGAATGAGACGAGTGTTTATGCGCTCATTAAGGTGCCTTTATCGTTGCCTCCTCCGGCCCGACCAGCCCGCCGGACACCACCATCTTCAACCCATCCTCCACACTCATGGCGAGTAGCTTTACCTGATCGCGCGGCACGAACATCAAATAGCCGGAGGTGGGGTTGGGGGTGGTGGGCACGAAGACATTGACCCAGTCACCGCCGCCCAGAACCTGTTGTATATCACCCTTGGTACCGCCCGTAACAAACGCGATGGCCCAGGCGCCGGGACGGGGAAATTCCACCAGCACCACTTCGCGGAACGCGTCCGATTTCTGGGCCAGCACGGTTTCAAAAACCTGCTTCACCGCTGAATAGATGCCGCGCAGCACCGGCATCCGGCCCACCAGCGCCTCGCCGAGTCGCACCAGCAGATTGCCGACGACCCCCGCCGAGACCATGCCAACCAGGATCAGGAAGATCAGCAGCAGCAGCAGGCCCAGCCCCGGCAGAGTAAAGGGCAGCAACTGGTCGGGGTGATAGGGGGCGGGCAGCAGGCTATCGACCATGTTATCGACCCCATCTACCAACAGCCAGGCCAGATACAGCGTGATGGAAATGGGGGCGGTGACCAGAATACCCGTGAACAGATAGGCCTTCAGCCGGGCCGCCAGCGTCAGGTGCAAGCCCGCGAACCGTGCCCGGCCCCGCCGCTCTTCCCCGCCATCGGTTCCGTTCATGCTGGTCTCCATCCGCCGTTGCTGCAAAAACAAGGATGTAACCGTAGCGGTTTGCAGGCGAACGGCCTAGATATACATTCCAATGACCGTATCCCAAGCCCGGATAGACGACGTGAGCGACGCCCATAACGCCAATCTCGATCGGATCGAACTGCTGCAAAGCCTGACGGCGGAGGCGCGTGCCGCCATCGCACGCCAATGCAGCTGGCGACACTTCCATCCCCATGAACAGATCGTGGACCGGTCGTCCGACAGCCGTGATGTCTGTCTGATCGTGGAAGGGCGGGTTCGCGTCGTGAACTACTCCCTGTCGGGGCGCGAGATCACCTTCGATGATATCGATGCCGGTGGTTATCTGGGCGAATTGTCGGCCATCGATGGCGGCCCCCGGTCGGCCAGCATCGTGGCGCTGACCGAAACGCAGGTCGCCTTCATGTCGCCGCGCCTGTTCCTGGAGACGGCGACCAACCATCCGGGCGTGGCCGCCAAGGTCATGCACCGCCTGACCCAGATCGTGCGCGCCTCCACGGGCCGCATCATGGATCTGTCCACCCTGGGCGCCAATAATCGCGTGCACGCTGAATTGTTGCGCCTGGCCAAGGCTGGCCTGCGCCCGGACGGCAAGGCGGAGATCACGCCCGTGCCCATACATTCCGACATCGCCTCGCGCGTTTCGACCACGCGTGAAACGGTGGCGCGCGTGATGAGCGACCTGTCACGCGACAATATCGTCATCCGCCAGGGCAACAGTCTGGTCGTTCCGGACTTTGAGCGGCTGGAGGAAATGGTGGAAGAGGTGCGCGGCGATTGATGGGCAGCATCCCGCCTCACGCAAGGGGTCGGAATATGAAATTTGCTGAGTGTAGCCTTTCGGACACGTTTTTTGCTTTTCAAACGGCTCATGAAGGGCTATAAGAAAGTGACTTGACCGTTGCATAAGGGCAACGGTCAGGGACTTTACCTCCTTATGAGGCTCCCTTCATCTCTGGCCGGCTGCGTCTCGCAGCCGGCTTTCTTTTTTGGCTGAGGTGCTAATCATGCGCCTGTGACTGGCGCTGTGCAATGGGGATGGGGATATCAGAACCCCACATCCGTTCCCAGCAGCACCGACAGTTTCGGCGTCACGCCCCATTCGGCCACCAAGGTTCGGTATTCCTCGATCACCTTTGCGTCTGCTTTCGCGCCCGTATGGACGGCGCGCAACAGGGTGTTGCGGGGTGTGTGTTCGGAGGGGACGAACTCGATAATCTCCGTCCTATAGCCCGCCTGCCGCATCAGGCTGGCGCGGAGCGCGTCGGTCATCACATCGGCGAAGCGTTCGCGCAGGATGCCGTGGCGGGTCAGCAGACCATAGGCGGCAGGCGGCTCGCCGGCGCGCAACTGCTTTTGCAGGTCATGGTGGCAGCAGGGTGCTGCCAGCACATACTTGGCGCCCCATGCAACGGCACGGGCCAGGGCATCGTCAGTGGCCGTGTCGCAGGCATGCAGGGCCAGCACAATATCGGCCCCGTCCACCGGCGCTTCGGCAATCGTTCCTTCCATGAAGCGCAACCCGTCCCAGCCCAGGCTCTGCGCCAGTTCGGTATTGCGCTCGCGCGCCTGACGCTTGGTATCAACGCCCGTGAATTCCACGGCCAAACCCCGCACATGCGACAAGAAGCGATAGGCGGCAAAGGTCAGATAGGCGTTGCCGCAACCCAGATCGACCACGCGCAGGGGGCGGTCTTCGGGCAGGTCCGCCCCTTTCAGCACGGCATCCAGGGCGCGGATGAATTCCTCTACCTGCCGGTACTTGTCCTGCCGTGTCGGCTTGATCCGGCCCTCGGCATCGGCAATGCCCACCGCGCGCCAGAAGGGATCGGCGGGGTCCAGAAGGCGCGGCTTGGCCCGGTCATGGTCCAGCGCGCGCTCTTTGGGTGCTGCCGCTGCCGTACGGCTGATCATCGCCTCCCCCTTCTTGGTGATGCGCAGCT
Organism: alpha proteobacterium AAP38; assembly: GCA_001296005.1. GTDB lineage: Bacteria > Pseudomonadota > Alphaproteobacteria > Azospirillales > Azospirillaceae > Niveispirillum. Next base: position 186,169 of record LJHR01000011.1, read on the forward strand.
GCACCGTGGTGTCCAGCGTCTCTACATGCCAATTGCCAAGACCCAGGGCCAGCAGCGCGTCCACGGCCTGTTCGGCGGCAGGGCCAAAGGCGGCGTTGCTGGTATGGGCCTGCCGGTCATCATAGGCGATGGTCTGCAAATGCGCGCCGGCCTTCAACGCCACGGGCCGCAGCTCCACCCGCCGCCAGGGCGGGGTCATGTTGCGCATACGCCCGCTGGCCACGCCGCGCACCAGCCGGTCCCCGTTCAGCAGCAGGGCGCGGATTTCGGCAAGGGCGGGGGCAAGGGGGCTGGCCATGGCAAACGCAATCAATCATCGGGGGCGGGAAAGGGGCCGCATCCTATGCGCCTGTCCGCGCCTGCGACCAGTGCTATTCACACGCTATGGCCGCCAGTTGGGATCATAGGCGGGGCGGTCCATCTGCATCGTGTCGCCATTGCGCACATACCAGCCGCGGCCATGGGTGCGCCCGATCAGCTTCATGGCGGGCGTGTCCAGATGCTGGCTGTCGGCATCCAGAACGAACCGGTCGGCCACATGCGCCACCAGCACCTCACCCAGGATCAGGGTCTGGCGCGGGCCGGTTTCGATGATGCTGTGGCGGCGGCATTCAAAACTGGCGGGTGCGCTGGCGATCAATGGGGTGGCGATCACGCTGGCGGGAACGGTCTCAATTCCGGCATGGGCCAGTTCATCCACCTCCGGCGGGGCGTCGGCGGAACAGCGGTTCATGCGCTCCGCATCATCCTCGGACACCAGATTCACCGTGAATTCGGCGGTGGCCAGGATATTGGCCGCCGTATCCTTCAATCGTCCGTCGGGCCGGTGCATCAGACCCAGCGCCAGCAGGGGCGGATCATCGCCCACCATGTTGAAAAAGCTGAACGGGGCGGCATTGCGCACGCCATCGGCGGACACGGACGTCACCCAGGCGATGGGGCGCGGGGTGATGGTAGCGGTCATGATCTTGTACCGCGCCGATGGCGGCAGGGTGCGCAGGTCAAAGCGCATGGGGCAGGGTCCTTGAAAGGCCAATCTTACCCGTCAGTTAGGACCGGCCCCCGCAGCACGGCAAGGGGGCGGGCACGCAACCCAGGGGCCATGTTTTTCGGAAGGCACCCAAAATACCTGACATAGCCTGTCAGGTATCGGCCTGTACAATGGGGAGCAATTCAACAAAGGAACCCGATCATGACCGATACAGTCATCGCCACAGGAACCGGACAGGGCGACTTCGCCTTTCTGAATGGCAAATGGAATGTGTGGCACCGCAAGCTGAACGGACGGCTGGTCAGGTCTCACGACTGGCAGGAATTCACCGGCACCTGTGAGGCGCGGGAGGTGATGGCAGGCCTGGGCAATTGCGACGACAATATCCTGCATGATCCCAGCGGCACCTACCGCGCCGCCACCTTCCGCCGGATCAGCCCCCGGACGGGGCTGTGGAACATCTGGTGGTTCGATGAGCGCCATGATGAGGTTGGCGTGCCCATGGAAGGCCGCTTTCAGGACGGGGTGGGTACCTTCCTGGCCGATGATACGCTGGCCGGCAGGCCCATCAAGGTGCGCTTCATCTGGTCCCACATCACCCCCACCAGCGCCCGCTGGGAACAAGCCTTCTCCCCCGATGGGGGAGAGACCTGGGAGGTGAATTGGTACATGCGGTTTGAGCGGGTGGTTTGATCAGGCGGCTTCCGGCTTGGCGTGCCGTTCGTAAAGGAAGCGCAGGACCGATGCCCGGTAGCCGACATAGCGGGCATCGTCCGACAGGTCCAGGCGGCGGCGGGGGCGGGGCAGGTCAACCTCCAGCACCTCCCCGATTGTGGCGGACGGGCCGTTGGTCATCATCACAATGCGGTCGGACAGCAGCACCGCCTCATCCACATCATGGGTGATCATGATGATGGTGCTGTTCAGGCGCGTCTGGATTTCCATGACCGTGTCCTGCAGGTGCGCGCGGGTCAGGGCGTCCAGTGCCCCGAACGGTTCATCCATCAGCAGGACCTTGGGTTCCATGGCCAGCGCGCGTGCAATGCCCACCCGCTGCTTCATGCCGCCCGACAGTTCATCCGGGCGCTTGTCCACGGCATGGTCCATATGGACCAGACGCAAGTTGTGCAGGGTCCAGTCATGGCGTTCCGCCGTCGACTTGGCAGACCCGAACACCTTGTCCACGGCCAGCCGCACATTCTGATACGCCGTTAGCCAGGGCAGCAGGGAATGGTTCTGGAACACCACGGCCCGGTCGGGGCCGGGGCTGTTCACCTCTTGCCCATCCAGGATGACGCCGCCCTTGCTGGCCCGTGTCAGGCCCGCAACGATGTTCAGCAAGGTAGATTTGCCACAGCCGGAATGGCCGATGATGGAGACATACTGGCCGCGCGCAATGGACAGGTTAACATCGGTAACGGCATGGAAGCTGCGGCCAGCGACCGTGAAATCCATGCCGACATTTTCAAGTGACAGGTAGGAATGGGTCATGGGAGATGGTCCTTGTTTCCGACCGCTGACCCCTTTTTTCGTCATCCCGGCGAAAGCCGGGACCCAGGGGCAACAGGACAAACGTTGACGCTGCACGTGTAGAAGAGCGGATCGGCTGGCGCATGGCCCCTGGGTCCCGGCTTTCGCCGGGATGACGAGGGTGTCAGCTAACCTTGCGGCCAGCGATGCGGTTGCCGATCACGGTGATGACGCGGTCCAGGATGAAGCCGACCAGCCCGACATAGACCAGCGCCAGGATGATCTCGCTCATCAGCGAACTGTTCCAGGCATCCCAGATGAAGAAGCCGATGCCGACCCCGCCGATCAGCATTTCCGCCGCCACTATGGCCAGCCAGGACAGGCCAATACCGATCTTCAACCCCGTAAAGATGAAAGGGACGGAGGAGGGCAGCATGATGCGGAAGAAGAATTCCAGCGGCGACAGGCGCAGGACGCGGGCGACATTGCGGTAATCCTGCGGGATCTGCCGCACGCCCACGGCGGTGTTCAGGATGATCGGCCAGATCGAGGTGATGAAGATCACGAAAATGGCCGACGGGTCCGCTTGCCGGAAGGCGGCCAGGGAAATGGGCAGCCAAGCCAGCGGCGGCACGGTCCGCAGGACCTGAAAGATCGGGTCCAGCCCCCGATAGGCCAAGCTGGATTGCCCGATCAGCACGCCCAGCGCGATGCCGGTGATCGATGACAGGGCAAAGCCGACGGCCACCCGCTTCAAACTGGCGGCCAAATGCCAGAACAGGCCCTTATCCACGCCGCCATTGTCAAAGAACGGATCAATGATCAATTGCCAGGTGTCGCTGACAACTCGCGACGGCGGTGGCAGGGATGACCCCGCCCCGTGGCAAGCCACCTCCCAGATACCGATCAAGGTGACCAGCGCCAGCAGCAGCGGCAACAGGTCCAACAGTTTCTGCAACGCCCGCGTCAGGACGGTTTGCAGGGTGGCGGCCAGGGCGGAAAGCCCGCCGCCACCCTGCACCCGCGCCACGGGGCCATTCTCGCTGATCGTCGACATGGTTTTTTTCCTCCCCAACTCAGGCGATACGCTTGATGTCGTGCGATGCGAGATAGGCCGCCGGGTTGGCGGGATCGAAGCTGCGGCCATCGAAGAATTTCTCGATACCGCGAGAAGTGCCGGCGGGCAGGTCGGTAGCGCCCGCGACCTTGGCGGCATCGCGCCACAGGTCCTGGCGGTTGACCTTGGCGATCAGGGCCTTAGTGTCCAGATCGCCCGGCAGATAGCCCCAGCGCTGATCCTCCGTCAGGAACCAGAGATCATGGCTCTGAAACGGGTAGGAGGCGTGGTTCGACCAGTATTTCATGATCTCCGGGCTGTTCTTCACGATGCGCCCGTCGCCATAATCAATGGTACCCGTGGCGCGGCCCAGAATGTCCTCCACTGGCACCTTGAACCATTCACGGCCAGAAACGATCTGGCACATCTCTTCCTTGTTCTCCGCCTTGTCGCACCAGATCTGTGCCTCGATGATGGCGGTCAGCAGGGCCTTGGCGGCGTTCGGGTTCTTTTCCACCCAGTCGGCACGCATGGCGAAGCTTTTCTCCGGGTGGTCGTGCCACAGTTCGCCGGTGGTCAGGGCCGTGAAGCCGATACCCTGGTTCACCAGCTGCGCGTTCCAGGGTTCGCCCACGCAGAAGGCCTCCATCGTGTCGACCTTCATATTGGCCACCATCTGCGGCGGCGGGACGACGATGGTGGAGACATCCTTGTCCGGGTCGATGCCGTTGGACGCCAGCCAGTAGCGCATCCATAAATCATGGGTGCCGCCGGGGAAGGTGACGGCGCATTTCACCTCCTTGCCCTCTGCCTTCTGCTTGGCGAAGGCTTCCTTCAGGCCCTTGGCCTTGGTGGTGATGCCCATCTCCTTGTAACGGTTGGCGACGGAGATGCATTGGCCATTGGTGTTCAGCCGCGCCAGGATGGCCATGGGCAGGGGCTGGTTGTTCTTGGTCACCTTGCCCGTGGACATCAGATAGGGCATGGGCGTCAGGATATGGGCGCCGTCAATGCCGCCGGCGCCGCCGCCCAGTTCCAGATTATCGCGCGTCGTGCCCCAACTGGCCTGCTTCACGACGTTCACGTCGGGCATGCCGTACTTGGCGAACAGGCCTTTCACCTTGGCCACGATCAGCGGGGCGCTGTCGGTCAGGGCGATGAAGCCCAGCGTGACGCCGGTCACCTCTGGTGCGGCGGCAGCCCAGGCGGCACCGCCGGGCAGGGCGGTGCGGGCGGCGGTCAGAATGGCTGCGGCACCGGCGGCCTGTGCCGTACGGGTCAAGAGCGAACGGCGGGTCAGGCCGGCGGAAGGCGTGTCGGTCTGGCTCATGATACGCGGGCTCCCCTGTTCCGGCCTCTGGGCCGGGCTGAAAATAAAAAAAGGCGCTCCGACGATCAGCAGGGGCCGCATGGCCCATGTCTGTCATCGGAGCGCCGTTGCTCCAGGCGATCCCAGCGTCGGAACCGCAATTTCGGCACCGCGGCCCCGGACCGTTACCGGCTCGGAGAAAAGGCATCGTCGCCTTCATGCCGCGTGTGCGAAATGACATTTGCGAGAAGCATGCCAAGTACCGGTGCGGCGAAAAGCAAAAGGTTAATTGTTGTTTATCAAGACTATGGCTGACGACTTTGTTCGGGCGACCTTGATTGCCCGCACCTTGTGCAAGAAAAACGCCCAAGTGGCAGGCGGCAATGGCGCGGATTTGTGCAGATGCAGGAATTGGCGATTCTTTGGGCGTAGGTAGCCAAAAGAAAAAGGGCGATCCGACCGGACCGCCCCTTTCTGCTGCGGAAAGCCCTGCCTTTACGCCGCGCGTACGCGGGTCACAAACCCGTCCAGCCCCTCGCGCAGGCTTTCCACAAGACGTGACAGCTCATCCGTCGCCGAGAGTGCGTTGCCCGTCATGCGCCCGATATGGTCGGCCCCTTGCGCCACATCCTCCACCACATTGTCGATGTCGGTGGCGCTTTCCGCGACGCTGCGCATATTTTCCTCAATCCGCTCCGTATCTTGGCGCTGGCGCATCAGGGCCGCCTCAATCCCGGCGACCAGGGCGGCGATGGCCTCGATCTTGGCCGCTGTCGCGCCGATGGCGGTGACGGCGGCCCCGGTTGCGGCTTGCATCTCTTCAATCCGATGACCGATTTCGTCGGTGGCACGGCCGGTCTGGGTGGCGAGGCTCTTGACCTCACCCGCCACCACGGCAAAGCCCTTGCCCGCCTCCCCGGCGCGGGCCGCCTCGATTGTGGCGTTGAGGGCAAGCAGGTTGGTCTGACCAGAGATTTCGCCAATGATCTCGACAATCCGCCCGATATTGCTGGCGGCATCGGTCAGGCCTTCTACGGTGCGGTGGGTTTGCCGCGCTTCCGCTACGGCATCGGCGGACACGGTCAGGGCCTGGGACGCCTGATCATTGATGTCGCGGATGGAGAGTGACAAGGAGCCGGCGGCCTGCGCCACCGCCTCCACCCCGCCGCGCGTCTGTGAACTGGCGCTGGCCATTGTCAGGGAGTGGCGGGCGTTGCGACCGGCCAGATCGGCCATGGACACAGCGTCGCCATGAATGCCGCCAGCATGGGCGGCCATGATGGCCAGCGCCTGTTCATGCTGCTGGCTGAACCTGTCGATGACTGCCTCCAGCGCCTCGCGGCTGGCCTCCGCCCATTGGCGTTCACGCTGCTGCTGGGCAGCGGGCGACAGGTCGGGGTCGATGCCGTCCGTAACCTGGGCCAACGCTTGCGATAGCCAGGGCGGCAGGCGATCTGTGTTCAGCGTGAACATGGCGTCTGCCACCTGTTCAGACCAGTCGCCCGCCCGGCGCAGGTGGCGACGCAGGCCCCAGGCGAACAGGCGCAGATGCCAGGGGGCGCCTGACAGTGGTGCCGCCAGTTCGTGCTGCGCACCGTTGATCCGGTCGGCGCACAAGGCCTCCAGATCGGCAATCAGACGGTCTTCCATCTGTTTCAGGCGGTTGATGCGGCCCGTGGCGGCGGCGAACCAGCTTTGCGCGCTGGCACCGGGCAATGGACGGTTTGGACCCACTTCGCGCAACTGCGCCCGTAATTGCAGCACTTGCTCACAATCCGGACCTTGCAGGGTGGCTGACAGAAGCGCGCGCTGGCTTTCGTTGGCATGGGCGGTGAACAGATCAAGTGCCTGTGATTGTGCCGCCTCCAACTGCGCCATGCGGCGAAAACGCGTGGCGTCGAAATGACCGGCGGTCAGGGCGGCTGCCCCCACGGCCCGTTCCTGCCCCGAAAACTCCTTGGCGCGCATGAAGTTCAACAGGGCCGTCAGTGCGCGGGACAGGGCGTTATCGGCGCTGAGGCCAGCCACGGCGGTGACGATCGCCATCAATGCCTCAATCAAGGCGGAATAGGCCAGTGTCGCAGAACGCAGATCGATCGTGCCGGCCCCCACCCGTACCCGCAGATCCGGCAGATCGGCCAGGGCACGGTGGGCGAAGGCGATGCAGCTGGTCAGGGACCCCTCCCAGCCCAGGGGATCGACAGCACCCAGTTCCGCCCGCACCCGGTCCATGGCCAGATCGGTTTCCGCGCGGCGTGCCGACAGGTCGGGCAGCATGCCGCCATCGGCCCCCAGATGCAGCGAACTGGTACCCCGTTCCCGTTGCAGCGCATGCACCAGCCCGCTGAGACCCGTGACCAGGGCACAGAGCCGGGCCAGACGCTTCAACCGGTCAAGGCGCCGCGCACGCGCCGACAGCAGGAACCGCAGGGCCTTCAGACGGGGAAAGGTCGGGATCGTCATGACATGATCCTTCGAAACGGTTGATGGCCGAGCGGGGGCGGCCAGGACCGCCCCCGTCAGGCAGGCTCAGTAGGAATATTCAAAGGCCAGCCAGAATTTCCGGCGGTCGGGGAAAGCGCCGTCGCCGTCATAATCGGCATATTTTGCGCTGACCGTGACCTTGGGGCCCAGCTTCACCGCCGCCTCCACATCGATCTCGCTGCCATAGGAACGGTCGATCCTTTCGGCTTCGAAATCATGATACCAGAGGGCGGCGGAAAGGCCGGTGATGGGGCCTGTTGCCAGCTTCGTTTCGTAACCGATACGGCCATAGGCATCGTTGATGCCGTTGGCCGGTGTGGTCAGGAACACATCGGCATAGCCCTGAAACTTGTGCAAGGTGGCCAATGGCGTCGCAAAGCCTCGCCCCCCGTCGCCTTCCAGGCTTTCATAGCCGCCACCGAATGACAGGCCGCCATAGGTGGCAGTCAGTTCCAGTCCGGCATAATCCAGCGAGATGTCGCGGGGGTTGGACTGATAGTCGGTCTGGTGGGCGTATTCGGCGGCATAGGCCAGGGTGATCTTGTCCAACGTATACTTGCCCGCGACGCGCCCGCCATAGGTGGCCGTTGACAGAAGCGGCTGTTCCTCCAGGTCCAGGAGATAGGCGTAGCCGGTCACCTTGGCGGCGGGCGACAGGGTCAGGCCGGCATTGAACAGGTGGCTGTCGCCCTCGAACTCGCCCTGCGGGCTTTTATGGCCGAAGACACGGTTGACCTGCGCCACATAGACATAGGTCAGATCCAACTTGTCGATGGCTTGGGTGGTGATTTTCAGGGCATCCAGCGTCTGTTCATTCTGACGAAAGCCGACAGCGCCGATGAAACGCTGGTTATCGAGGTTCAGACGCTGGCGGCCCAGCGTGACGGCGGTCTTGGCGATACCCGTATAGTCCACCTGCAGGCGGTTTAGCTCCATGCCTTCCGGGTCGGCGACCAGGGGACGGCGGGTTTTGCCATTCAGGCCGTCATTGAAGGCGCTGCTGATATGGGCGATGGTTTCCGCCTCTGCCAGCAGGGAGAATCCGTTGATCTTGCCGGTTTGAAAGCCGGTACGGGCGCGGGCCGTCTGGGCATGGGCATCCTGTGCCAGACCCGCCTGATCGACATCTTCCAGGCGGTAGCGGAAATCCAGGATGAACTTGCCCTCCTTCAGCAGGCTGGCGGCATCGCCGGCCAGCACCGGCTGCGCCAACAGGGGAAGGGCCAGGATCAGGGACAGGGCGCGCGCATTTTTCTGCAGCGTCATCTGAGGCTCCAAAATAAAAAAGGCGCCTAAACGATCCGGGGGTGACCCAGATGTTCAGACGCCATTGTCCGGCGGGACCGGCGGACCGGCCCTATGAAGGGGAACCGCCGTTGGTCCCCGCCAGATAGTTAAAGCAAGTTTCGTGCCGCAGGTGCGAAGCGCCGTTTCCCTTAAACCGTCATAAAGTTGCGCCCATTTATGGTGCAGTGCCGCATGATTTTTGGGCGCTTAATTGCTGATCATTCCGCCGGCAGCGCATCTGCGATCAGGGCCAGGTTCTGATAGGCGGCCAGCCCCCATTGCGAGACGCCATTGGTGGACATGTCCGCCACCTCATCCACGGGGTTCAGGACGGCGTTGCCGGCAATATGGGTGCGGGTGCCGGCAATCTGTTCACCCTTGTCGGTAAACTCCGTCCAGGCGCGGGCGGCCAGTTTCGGGTCCTTCAGATGATGCGCGGCATAGGCGGTCAGGCGGGAATGAGCCAGACGCAAGCCGCGTCCCTTCACATCCTGGCCGAACTTTGCCCGGAACTCCGCCACCGGGGCGTTGTAGAAGGTGCAATATTCCAACCAGGCGGCGCGGTATTCCGGCACGTCCAACAGGGCCAGCAACTCTGCATGCACCTCCACCGCGCCGAACACGGCGGACAGGTGGGAGACGCTGATCTTGTCGCCGGGACCGGAGAACTTGCCCGTATCTGCATCATAGGGCGCGCCGCCGGCCATCCAGCGATATTTCAGGCCCGCGATGCTGTGCATGCCGTTGATGATCCGGTCGCGCCAGCGCTTGTCCCCCGTCCGCTCCCATTCTGTCAGCCACGCGGCCAGCAGGGAGGACCAGGTGGTGCCGAACCCGGCCTCAATCACGCCGGGCGGGGTGGGGTTGGGCAGCTTGCGACTGATATCGACATTGGCCAGCGTGCGGTCGCTGTCCACCAGATCGCGCATCAGGTCGCCCACCCGTTCGTCCGCCGTCAGGTAGTAATAGATGCGGCGATAGGCGGCGTTGGAGACGCGCGGCTGTTTGGAACTGTCGGCCCAATGCTGCACCCCGTGGCGGGTACCAAAGCCTTTGTAGGGGCCGATGTGGCAGACATCGACCTCGCCCGTGTGCCGGGTCATGGCCTCGGCCAACCGGAACACGTCCGCCCGGCCCGTACGCAAGAAGCTGTACCAGAGCCAGAGATCGGGGGAGAGTTCCGAATTGGCCCAGGCATAGCCGCCAATGTCATAGCGCCATTCATGACGGTCGCTGTCATAGGAATGCATGACATCGCCATAGTTCCAGAACCCGTACCAGCGCCGCTGTTCCACCTGATCCCGATAGAGGTTCAGCAGGAAATCGGCCTGATCCTCAATCCGGGAGCGCGCAGGATTGCTGCGGCTGACCAGATCCCAGTCGCCAAAGATGGGTACGGCGCGCAGGCGGGCCGGCGACACCATCAGGCGCGGCGGCGCAGTCAGCAGGCTTGCCACTTCCGTGAACCAGTCGCGGGCCGGGGTGGCCGGCAGGGACCAGAGATGCAGTTCGGTGGTGCGGGCAATGCCATAGGGCCGGCCCCAGCCTTCCTCATAATCCTCGTACGTGATTTCCAGGGCTTCGCGTTCTTGGCTGTGGGTCTTGATGCCCAGCCCGTCATGATAGAAGCGCAGATCCATGGCAGGGGCGTCGGGCGACCAGAGCCAGGCGGTCAGCTCCGCCATGTCGGTGGCCGCGTTGCGCACATCCAGGCGGGCCGGATGGCGCTTCCAGAAATCCGCCATGGCCAGGGCGGCACCACCCGCCGCCCCGCCGATATAGGTCAGGCCACCCGCGCGGCGGCCCGCCTGTGCGTCGATCCAGCCATGGCCGGGCTTGGTGCGTTTACGGATGGCGAAACCGTCGGCATTGGCCTGCGAAAGGGTGAAATCACCCCAGGTCGGGATCAGGTCCAGACGCTTTGACACTGTTTCCGCCATACCGGACAGGGCCGGGATGGCGCGGCCATCGCTCTGCGCCTGACGGTAATCCTTGCCCGGATCACGGCGCAGGCCCGTCAGGGGCCGGATGGCTTCTGCCCACAGACCATCACTTTCGCCCGTGAAACGCACATGCCGGTCGTGCGGGGCATCGGACATGGGGACCGACGCGGTAACGCCCAGCCCCCGGATGAAGTCCTTGTTCTCATCCCCGTCAAAGATGAAGGAATGCAGGATGCGCACGGATTCTGCACCGGCATGGAAGTAAAGCCGGATGGTGAAGGGCAGCCAGGAACGCTCGCCATCACGGTGGGAACCTTCCAGCTTCACCACGGCCCGCACTGGCCCCCGCTGTTCCACCGTCACGGCGGTGACGGTGCCGATGGCGCGACGCTGGCTGACGGTTTCGGCCTCTGTCAGGTCGGGTTGATCCTGTGACAGGCAGACAAGGCGCAAGTCCCGCAGAACCGTGCGGCCATCGACTGTGGCGATGTCGATCAGACGATCGCCACGCAGGGGAATGCGCCATTGCCGGGGGCCGGTGCTGACGGTGATGGCTTCGGCCCCTTCGCTGACCTTCACGGGCTGCGCCGGTTCCGCGGCCTTGCCGGTGGACAGGGTCAGGCCAGTGGGACCGGCCCCCGCCCCGATGCTGTGCGCCGACCATTTCAGTGATCCGTCGGGCCAGGTGGCCAGCGGCCAGGATTGCACCGGCACCGCTACCCCCGATCCATCGGTCAGGCGGAAACGCTGTGCCGGCTTATACAGACCCTGCGGCCAGGGAACGCCCCAGGTCTGGCCCAGGTGGCGGGCAGGGGCCGCACCGTCGATCCAGCCGACGGGCGTGTCGGGCGCCGATGGTTTGGCCTGCGCCGCAATGCCGGTCCCACCGCTGGCAAGGGCCGTCAGCGCCGTTGCCTGCATGAATTGCCGCCGGTTGAAGCCAGGCATGTCCATCGTCGTTTCCTTCCCGATCCTAATTTTTACCACAATGTGATACAGCATCCTTAATATTGGAATTCAAATATCATATGAATACGGGTAAGGTAAGACCAAACCGGTTCAGGGAGGAAACATGGCAACCCGGAAATGGCTGATCTCGGCCCTGATGTGCGGTATTGCCGCAATGCCCGCAACGGCACGGCAGATGGAGAAGCTGGACCGTGGTCTGGTGGCGGTTGCCGCCGATGGTGGCGTGCTGGTCGGCTGGCGCCTGCTGGATACCGACCCCGCCGGCATCGGCTTTGACCTGTACCGGGATGGCAGGAAGCTGAACACCAAACCGCTGACCCAGGCCACCAGTTTCCTGGATAAAGGCGCCGATGGCACGGCCCGTTATGAGGTGAGGACGGCGGGGGCAGCCACGGGGGCCACGGCCCAGGTCTGGCGCGATGGTTACCTGTCGATCCCGTTGCAACCGCCCGCCGATGGCGTCACCCCGGCGGGGGAGGCTTATAGCCACAACGCCAATGACGCCAGTATCGGCGATCTGGATGGTGATGGGCAGTATGAGATTGTCCTGAAATGGGACCCCAGCAATTCCAAGGATAATGCCTTTGGCGGCTATACCGGCCCCGTGATCCTGGATGCATACAGGTTGGACGGCACGCGGCTGTGGCGCATCGATCTGGGCCGCAACATCCGGGCTGGTGCCCATTATACCCAGTTCCTGGTGATGGATTTCGACGGTGACGGCAAGGCGGAACTGGCGGTGCGGACCAGTGACGGGACGGTGGATGGCACCGGTGTCGTGCTGGGTGATGCCAATGCCGACTGGCGATCCCATGACGGGGAGGTGCCGCAGGCCGACCGCACCGGCGCCACCACCACGCCTGACGGACGTAAGGTGGCACGCGTGCAGGGCCGCATCATGAAGGGGCCGGAATATCTGACGGTCTTTGAAGGGATTACCGGCAAGGCGCTGGCCAGCGCCCCCTATTGGCCCGCCCGCCATCCCCAAACCAATGATCCGACGCCCGATCAGCTGCAGGCCGTCTGGGGTGACGGTTATGCCAACCGCTCCGACCGGTTCCTGGCGGGGGTTGCCTATCTGGACGGCAGCCTGCCCAGCATCGTGATGGCGCGTGGTTACTATACCCGCACCACCCTGGCGGCCTGGGACTGGCGCGATGGCAAACTGACCCCGCGCTGGCAATTCGATAGCGCCACGCCAGGGAAAGAGGCCTTTGGCGGACAGGGCAATCATCAGCTGTCCGTGGCCGATGTCGATGGTGATAGCAAGGATGAGATCATCTATGGCTCAATGGCCCTGGATGATGACGGCAATGGACTATGGTCGTCTGGCCTGCTGCATGGCGACACGATGCATGTGTCGGACCTGGACCCGCTGCACCCCGGCCTGGAAAAGTTCGGTGTGCATGAGGTGCCGTCACGCAATGGCGGCATCGGCGCCGCCATGCTGGACGCCGCGACGGGTACGGTCCTGTGGTCCACGCCCACCGACAAGGATACGGGCCGGGGTATCGCCATCGATATCGACCCGCGTTCACCGGGGGCAGAGGCCTGGGCCAGCAATTCGCCCTATCTCTACAGCGCGCAAGGGGCGGTCATCGCCGCTAATCACCCCAAACAGGTGAATTTCGGCCTGTGGTGGGACGGCGACCTGTCGCGCGAACTGTTGGATAAGGAGCAGGTCCTGAAATGGGACTGGCAGAAAGGGGAGGCGGTGCCGCTTCTGTCCCCGCCTGACGTCTCTTCCAACAATGGCACAAAGGCGACCCCGGCCCTGTCCGCCGATATCATCGGTGACTGGCGGGAAGAGGTGATCTGGCGGGCCAAGGATAACAAGTCCCTGCGCATCTACACCACGCCGTTTCCCACGGACTATCGTCTGGTGACTCTGATGCAGGACCCGGTTTACCGCCTGGGTGTGGCGTGGCAGAACGTTGCGTATAACCAGCCGCCGCATACCAGCTACTTCCTGGGCACCGGTATGAAGATGCGGTAACGCCAAATTCGTCCATGCTAAAGATGCGGGCTTGGTGATGGGTAGCGATCGCCAGGATATCCTGTAGGGTGGCTTGCACACCCTACCCCTACCAAAAAAAGCCCCGCCACCATGCCGGTGGCGGGGCTTTTCCTGTCCTGGGCGCCTGATCAGTACTTGTAGCTTACGCCCGTGTAGTAGCGCCTGCCGGAATAGGCCAGTTCGCCCAGGCGGATATCGTCGCCCGACGTGGTGCGTTCGGCCTCGCCCGTCAGGTTCTTGCCTTCGATGAAGAAGGACACGCCCGTGTCGCCCAGGCGGTAGGTGGCCTTGGCATCCAGATAGCCGGTGCCATCGCGGAATACCGGATTGCCCGAGCGTTCGGAAGCGGCCTGCAGCCACTTCGTCCGGCCATTATAGGCGACGCGGACATTGATGCCGTCCTTATCGTAATAGGCGATCAGGTTGTAGCTGTGCGTCGACAGGCCGGGGAAGGGCAGTTCCTCACCGGTCAGCGAGTTGAACAGGCCGACATTCTTGGCCTTGGAATAGGTGTAGTTCACGCTGGCGCCCAGCCCGTCAAAGGGCGACGGCAGGAAAGTGAAGGCCGTCTGTGCCGACAGTTCCAGGCCGTTGATCTTGGCGCCACGGCCATTGATCGGCATGTTCACGTCGTACAGCGTGCCATCCTTGAACACATCCACGCCGCGCACCAGGGTGCGGGCCAGGATGAAGCTCTTGACGTCCTTATAGAAATAGGCGGCGCTGAGCAGCGTATCCGGGTTCACGTACCAGGCCAGATTGGCGTCGTACTGGTCGGCGCGGTACGGGTCCAGGTTCGGGTTGCCGAAGGTGCATACATCGGCCTGCGTGTCGTTGGTCTCATCGATCACGCAGTTCGGATTGCCCGACGATGCGATCAGGTCGGTCGGCTTCGGACGGGCCATCACCTTGGCATAGCCCAGGCGCGCAATCACTTCATCCGGTACCAGCCCGAACGAGACGTTAAAGGCCGGCAGCGTATCGGTGTACTTTTCCTTCACGGCCACGGCGGTGGAACCGATGGTTTCCGTCGTGATCACCCCGGCGCTGTTGGTGAAGCGGCGGGTCTTGGCCAGGGCGCCGATGGCATCGACCTGCGTCTCCACCACGCGTACGCCGAAATTGCCTTCCACCGGCATGTCGCCGACGTCAAAGGCATAGTTTGCCTTCACATAACCGGCCTTGATGGTCTCGGTCAGGTCATGGGCCGGGATCTGATCGATGCCGTTGGCGCTGCGCACGCGGTCATGGTTGAAGTTGGAGATATCGAACCAGTCGCCGATGGCGGCAACGTTCGGCGCCATCCAGCCCTTGGGGATATTGCCGGTATTGCCGCCGAAGCCGCTGAAGAAGTTCTGCGGCGTCAGGCTGGCGGTGGCCCGGACGAAATCGACCAGACGCTGCGGCGTCCAGATCAGGCCGTTGGTGGCCGTACCCAGCGACACGGTGCTGGTGACATTGGCGGTCGGGATGGCGACGCCGCCCGGCGCGGTGTAACCGCCACCGGCATAGCGGAGCGACCCCGTCTCACGCCACTGGACACCGGTCTCGAGCGTGGTCAGGAACCAGCGATCCACGTCGTAATCAATGTCAAACTTGGCCGAATCCTCGGTAATGTCGACTTCTTCGGGACGGTACTGAACCTCGGCGCCGCCGTTGCGGTAGGTTTCCGGGTTGCTGGGGTCGAAACCCGTCGGGAAGATGAAGGACGGGATACCATTGTCGGCGATATCGACACGGATGCCCGGCACCGTTGCGCTGATCGCGGCGGAATTGGTGTTGCTGCGCATCGTGGATTCGGACGTGGTATAGAACCCGTTCATCCGCAGCGCATCATGGTTCCAGTTGAAGCCGCCCGTGTAATAGTGGGACTTCAGCTTGTAGTCGAAGCCGCGCATCTGCGACCCGAAGATGCGGCCGGCACCGGTGGTGACCGTCGGCGCCGTTGCGGCGGTGGTCAGACCGATGACATTGTGGTTCTCATCTACCGACACGCCGACCGGATTGATGCGCGACGCCGCCGTCAGGTCGACCGTGTAGTTATAGTCGGTCAGGAACTGGTCACGCTGGTTCCAGTTGATGTCGGTATAGACATCCAGTTCGTCCGTGACCTGATACTGCAGCGTGGTCATAGCTGTGACGCGCTTGTCCTCGCGCTGCCAGATGCCGTAACGCGGAATGCGCGGCGACATATCGTACCATTGCGATTCACAGCTGGTGCGGTTGGCGGCCGTGCTCTGGCTGGCGCAGGCGGCCTTGGTGGCCACACTCTCAAAACCGGCCACATTGCGGGTCTTGTTGGGCGAATTGTCGTAATCAGCCAGCGCCACCCATTCGGTGTTGCGCAGGAAGTCGCCGCGGGTTTCGACATCGTCATAGGTGACATTGACCAGCACGCCGAAGCGGTCGTCCAGGAACTTGTCACCGAAGGTCAGGTTCCCGCGCGGGGTGACATTCTTTTCCAAGTCCAGATACTGACCCGCCGCCGTGACGGCGAACAGCGTTTTCTTCAGCTCCAAGGGCCGGCGCGTCTGTACCGACACGGTGCCGCCGACGCCGCCTTCGGTCATGTCGGCGGTATAGCCCTTGAATACGTCGATGGACTTGATCAGTTCCGACGCCATGTCGCGCAGATCGGACCCGCGCGAGCCTGTACCGGCGCTGCCCAGAACGGAAACGCCATTGATTTCAACGCGGTTCAGGTCCGGCTCGACACCACGGATGGAGACCGACTCACCCTCGCCGAAGGAGCGGGAAAGCTGCACGCCGGTGATACGCTGCAGGGCTTCGCCGACATTCTTGTCCGGGAACTGGGCCACATCTTCGGCCACCAGGCTGTCGACGACCGTGCTGGCTTTCTTCTTGCGGTCGATGGCCGACTGCAAAGAGGCACGGGTACCGACAACGATGATCTCTTCCAGTTCAACCGTCTCAGCCGGGGCGGTCTGCGCCAGGGTGGGCATGGAAACCGCTGTCATCAACAAGCCGAAACCGGCGCTGGCCAGCAGTTTCCCCGACCGCGCCGTGCGGCTCTTCACATACTTCATCTCTCAACTCCTCCCCACAAGGCGGGCCGCCAATCTGATGGGGCGGCCAGGGTGTTTTTGTTGCGTCTTGCGCCATTGGTCGGCGCGATTCCAACATATGGAACGTTGTCCCAAAAATAATATAATACCAAATCATGACATATGAAAGCGCATTGTGAAATTCGCTCCCAAATTTTTGTCAAACTGTTTCAGATATTGAGAAAAAGCCCCGGTCGGGACGGACCCGACCGGGTAGCTATAGGAGGGAAGCAAGGTGAATGATCACCTGCGTATCCAAGGCGCCCGTCAGGTCGGACGGGCGCTGGATACCGGGCGGCGGGGGGCGCCGTCCGGTCTTGTGACGTCTTTCTCGGCCCTGGCACGGCGAGGGTGCTCATGAGCTTGGAAAGGCGTAATCTATTGAAAGGGCCCCGCCTGATTTCAGGAACCGGACGGCGTCAGCTTTCGCCCTGACCATGCGTGATGGTGGGCCTGGAAGCAAGAGAATTTTTCACAATGCAGAATGCTTGGCCACATAATGGGATTGTGCGCTATTGATGATTTTTGTGGGCGGCAATAGGGTGGCGATCATCCTGGCCGACGCCAAAATGTGGCCGTTGAAAAAATCTCATATTGTGTGATGTTAATCCACATTGTATGACTAAATTGTATGACATTTGACGAGAGCCCCGCAGAAGGGGCCGCACCATTGGCAAGGGAGTGAATCAATGACGCCCATTGCGTTCCGCATGAAACTGAAGCCCGGACATGTGGCCGAGTATAAGCGCCGCCATGACGTGCTCTGGCCGGATCTGGCCGACGCGCTGCGCGATGCCGGTATCTATGATTACTCCATTTTCCTCGATGAGGAGAGCCTTTCCCTGTTCGCGGTCCTGCGGTTGACGCAAGACAACAAGGCTGACGATCTGCCCAAACTGCCCGTCATGCGCCGCTGGTGGGATTTTATGGCCGACATCATGGATGTGAACCCGGACAACAGCCCCGTTCAGGTGCCGTTGCCCAGCATGTTCTATTTCCCGTGATCGAGGCGCCCCGACCCATGACGCAGATTTCCCGCAATGCGCGCCGTCTGGCGCTGATGCTGGCCCCGCTCCTGTCACCGGTGGCAATGGCGGCGGACGCACCGTCCTATATCCTGACATCCTTCATCAATGGCGATGCCAAATCGATGTCGGTCTACCGCTCCACGGACGCGGTGAATTTTACCTTGGAAAAGGCGGAGGCTTTCAAGCCGCCACAGGGTCTGCTGCGTGACCCCAGCATCATCCGGCACAAGGATGGCTGGTACTATGTCACCTACACGACCGACTGGAATAATGACCTGATCGGTTTTGCCCGGTCGAAGGACCTGAAGGAATGGACGTTCCTGGGCAATCACAAGATTTCCATTCCCGGCACGACCAATTCCTGGGCGCCTGAATGGTTCGTGGATGCGGATGGGTCGGTCCATATCATCCTGGCCGTGTCCACCAACGGCCCGAACGGACAGTTCAAGACCTATCGCCTCACCGCCACCGATGACAGCCTGTCCAACTGGACGGCGCCGTCGGTGCTGCACGGTCTGGGCCCTAACCATATCGACGCGAAGATCATCCAGGAGGCGGGCCGCTACTACGCCTTCATCAAGAACGAGACGACCAAGTTCATTGAGCTGGCGACGGCACCGAAGCTGGATGGCCCCTGGGTGTTCACCCGTACCGGCGACTGGGCCGGGTGGGGCACGCTGGTGGAGGGGCCGGCGGTCGTGAAGCGGCCCGATGGCGGCTGGCGTATCTATTTCGACCAGTATGTCGAGAAACGCTACTGGTACAGCGACAGCATCGGTCCCGGCTTCACCGGCCAATGGGCGCCGAAGGTGGAACTGCCCGGTGGCCTGTCCGGCAAGGTCCGGCATTTCACGGTTCTGAAGGATGAGCCGCCAGCCAAGAAGCCGGTTGCCGCCCCGCTGACCACGCCCGTCACCTGGGACCGCTATTCCCTGAAGGTCGGGGGGGAACGGATTTTCAGCTGGGGCGGGGAAATGCACCCGTTCCGCCTGCCCAGCCCCGACCTGTGGCGCGATGTGTTCCAGAAGATGAAGGCGTCCGGGTACAATACCGTCGCCATCTATTTCGGCTGGGGCTATCACTCTCCCAAGCCCGGCGTGTATGATTTCACGGGCGTGCGCGACATGGATCGCGTGCTGACCATGGCCAAGGAGGCTGGGCTTTACGTTATCGTCCGCCCCGGCCCCTACATGAACGCGGAGGTTACGCGTGGCGGCTTCCCCAGCTGGCTGGTCAAGCAGCAGGCCAAGGCCCGCACCGATCATCCCGAATATCTGGCAGCATCCGATGAATGGCTGACAGCCATCAACGCCATCCTGAAGAAGCATCAGATCACCGATGGCGGCGGCACGGTCATCGCCTATCAGATCGAAAATGAATTGGACGTCACACAGCCGACGCAGGCGCGCTATATGCAGCACCTGTATGACAAGGCGCGGGCCGACGGGATCACGGTTCCCATCTTCCACAACGACAAGGGCCGCAACGGCAATTGGGTGCCCAAGGGCAGCAATGTGCCGGGCACGGTGGAGGGGCCGAACGACCTTTACGCCTTTGACGGCTATCCCGGGGGGTCGTGCGATGTTGACGCGACGGTGGGCAAGCCGAACCTCGCCCCCGACTGGGGCCTGTATGGCCCCGGCGGTGCCTTCGGCGGGGCCAGCGCGTCGCCCAACACGCCGGGCTTTGCGGCGGAATATGGCGGTGGCTGGTTCGATTACTGGGGCAGCAATGGCGCCTATGGCTGCAACGCGCAGCGTCTGGGCAGCGGGTACCAGCGGGTGTTCTATGGCACCAATATCGCCAACGGCCTGACCATCCAGAGCTTCTACATGACCTATGGTGGCACCAGCTGGGGCTGGATGCCGGCACCTGTGGTCTATACCTCCTACGATTACGGTTCCGCCATTGATGAGGCACGGGGCCTGCGGGAAAAAGCGCGCGGCATCAAGCTGATGGGTCACTTCCTGCAAACGGTGAAGGACCTGACGCAGATGGACCGGGCTACCGGCCTGGTCCCCAGCAGCCCGAATGTCCGCCTCTATCACAATGTGAACCCTGAAACGGGTACGCGCCTGCTGGTCGCCACGCACGCGCCCAACAATGCCCAGACGGATGATGTTTTCAGCTTCAAGGCCCCGCTGCCCGATGGCGAATACACTATCCCGCAGGCAGGATCCCTGCGGCTGAAGGGGCATGACGCCAAGCTGTGGCTGGCCGGCTATGATATGGAACGCCAGCGTCTGGTCTATTCCACGTCGGAGCTGTTCACCCATCTGCGCTTTGGCGCGGGCGACCTTGCCCTGTTCTATGGACGGCAGGGGGAGGATGGGGAGATGGTGCTGCGCTACAGCAGCGCCCCCACCGTGACGGTACTGGACGGCAAGGTTGAGAGCGTTTTTGACGCGGCCAAGGGTGACCTGCGCCTGAATTATCTCCATCAGGGTCTGGCCCGCGTGCGGATCAGCGGCGGGGGACGGCCCGACCTGACCCTGCTGCTCGCCGATCTTC
This sequence comes from alpha proteobacterium AAP38, assembly GCA_001296005.1. GTDB lineage: Bacteria > Pseudomonadota > Alphaproteobacteria > Azospirillales > Azospirillaceae > Niveispirillum. The sequence continues at coordinate 206,300 of LJHR01000011.1, forward strand.
CCACCGCCGAGACCTTCTGGCGGCAGGGGACGAAGGATGGCGTACTGCTGCAACGCGGCCCCACCCTGGTCCGTACCGCCGCGGTGAAGGGCAAGACCCTTGACCTGACGGGCGATACTGAAAGTGACAGCCCGCTGGAGGTTTGGGGACCTGCCGCCGTGACGTCCTTGCGCTGGAACGGCGCGTCGGTCCCGGTGGAGAAGGGGGTGGGCGGCAGCCTGATGGCTAAGAAGGACCTGTCCGGTCCCGTGGCGGTCAACCTGCCCGATCTGACCAAGGCTTCATGGCGGTTCCAGGCCGGATCGCCGGAGGCCGCCAAGGATTTCGATGACGGCGCCTGGGCCGTGGCCAAGCCCGGCCGCACCGCCAGCTTTGTTAAGCCGCCGGGTGGTCAGCCGCTGCTGAACATGGATGATTACAACTTCCATCACGGCGATGTCTGGTACCGGGGCCGCTATACCGCACAGGCGGGTGCCTCAAAGCTGGAGCTGCATTACGGGGCCGGGGGTGCCGGCATGGTTCAGGTCTGGCTGGATGGGCGCTATATCGGTCAGCATGTGCTGCCGACCGGCCTGCCGCGCCCGCCGGGCCAGGGGCTGGCGACCTTCACCATTCCGGAAGATTTGCAGACACCGGGCGAGCGCGTACTGTCCGTCATGGTCCGCAACAATTCCCATCATTGGGACCTGGATGTTGATGATCTGCACAAGGAAGCGCGCGGCCTGATCTCCGCCTCGCTGTCCACGCCGACGGGCAAGAGCTTTGCGGTGCCCATCGCATGGAAGATTCAGGGCAATCTGGGTGGCGAGGATATTGCCGATCCCGTACGCGGCGTGTTCAACAATGGCGGCCAGTATGGGGAGCGCAACGGCTGGCACCTGCCGGGCTTTGACGACAAGGGCTGGACGACAGCTTCGGTTCCGGCAAATGCCGCCAAGCCGGGGACGGTCTGGTACCGTACGGAGTTCACGCTTGACCTGCCCAAGGGTCAGGACAGCGCCGTCGGCCTTTCCTTCGGCGATGCCACGGTCCCGCGCTCGGTCGGTTCCTATCGCGTTCTGATTTTCCTGAATGGCTGGAACATGGGGCAGTTCATCGCCGATGTCGGGCCGCAGCGCACCTTTGTGCTGCCCACCGGTATCCTGAACCCCAATGGCAAAAATACACTGGCTCTGGCGGTCACGTCCGACGGCAAGCCGGGCGACACTCTGGAGGCTGTGAAGCTGGTCAGCTTGCGCAATGCACGGTCTTCCCTGACGGTCGGCACGGTCCCGGCGCCGGGATATAAGGAGGTGGTGAAGTGAAAGGACACCCTATCCCTTCTCTCCCCGTCATCCCGGCGAAAGCCGGGACCCAGGGACCGCATGCCCAACCTTTCAGCCTACGCCCAGCGACCCAAACCCTATCGTAGCACGCTTGGCCCCTGGGTCCCGGCTTTCGCCGGGATGATGGGGAGAGGCGGATCGACCAACCCAAGATTACGTATCTAAGAAAGACCATCCCATGCCTAACCTCGCCCATGGCCTGCAGGCCGCAGATGTCACCCGAACCATCGACCTGCTGATCAGCAATCTGGTCGATATCAAGGATGAGACCGGGGAATTCCTGCTGCGGCTGGATGATGGCCGCGTCATCGATACCAAGGGCTGGAACGACTGGGAATGGACCCACGGCATAGGCCTGTACGGGATGTGGAAATATTATGAGATGACGGGCAGCGAGCGTGCCTTTCAGATCATGCTGGACTGGTTCCGCGACCGTTTCGCCGCCGGCACACCGACCAAGAACATCAACACCGTCAGCCCGTTCCTGACGCTGGCCTATCTTTATGAAAAGACGGGCAACCAGACCTATATCCCGTACCTGGACACCTGGGCCGAATGGGTCATGCATGGCCTGCCTAAGACGGAAGAGGGCGGGTTCCAGCATATCGTGTTCAACAGCGAAAACCCGCAGCAGCTGTGGGACGACACGCTGATGATGTCGGTCCTGCCGCTGGCCAAGATCGGCCTGCTGCTGGGCCGCCCGGAATATGTGGAAGAGGCCAAGCGCCAGTTCCTTATCCATATCAAGTATCTGTTCGACACCAAGACGGGCCTGTGGTTCCACGGCTGGACCTTTGATGGCCGCCACAACTTCGCCGATGCCCTGTGGGCGCGCGGCAATTGCTGGGTCACCATCGCCATTCCGGAATTCATTGAGCTGCTGGACCTGAAGGCCGGCGACCCGTTGCGCACCTTCCTGATCGACACGCTGGAAAATCAGGTCAAGGCGCTGGCCAAGTACCAGACCGAGGATGGCCGCTGGCACACGCTGATCAACGACCCGACTTCGTATCTGGAAAGCTCGGCTGCCGCCGGTTTCGCCTATGGCATCATGAAGGCCGTGCGCAAGCGCTATATCAGTGCCGAATATGAGCCGATGGCCATCAAGGCCGTGCATGCCGTCCTGAACAAGATCGCCCCGGATGGGGAGCTGCAGGAAGTGTCGTTCGGCACCGCGCTCGGCAGCGACCTGCAGTACTACCGCGACGTCAAGCTGACCTCCATGCCCTATGGCCAGTCGCTGGCCATCGTCTGCCTGACGGAAATGCTGCGCCGCTTCATTTGACGCGCCTTTCTTTTCGCCTTCCCGGCCTTCGCCGGGAAGGCAATGAGGAAATTTCAATAAAAATAAAACCCCAGAGGAAACACCGATGAGCCAGCGTAGTGTGAAGCCCATCAATTATCTGGCCTATGGTGCCAACGATATCCTGGGGGCGGGGTCGATGGCCGTGATCAGCGGCTGGATCCTGTTTTTCTACACGACCTTCTGCGGGCTGTCGGCGACGCAGGCGGCGGCGATTTTCGCCATCGCGCGTCTGCTGGACGCCATTGTCAGCCCCATCGTCGGGCACTTGTCCGATAATTTCTACCGCACGCGCCTGGGCCGCCGGTTCGGGCGGCGGCGTTTCTTCCTGATGATCTGTATCCCGCTGGTGCCATCATTCGCCCTGATGTGGGTCAGCGGGCAGGGGTTCTGGTACTATCTGGCAACCTATGTGCTGTTCGAGACGGTCTATGCCATCGTCCTGATCCCCTACGAAACCTTGGCCGCCGAGATGACCAAGGATTACAAGATCAAGGCGAAGCTGGCCGGCATCCGCATCCTGTTTGCGCAAAGCTCCGCCATCGCCGCCGGCTTCCTGCCTGCCGCCATTGTCGGCTGGGTCGGTGGCAAGGACAGCGCCGATACGTTCCTGATCATGGGCATCATCTTCGCGGTGGCCTTTGCCATCGTGCTGGCCTTCACCTGGGCCTTCACCTATGAGCGGTCGGTGGAAGAGGTGGAGCAGATGAAGGCCGGTGAGCCGGTCCTGACCCTGGGCGACAGCTTCAAGAAGCTGTACAGCGACCTGTTCTCCACCCTGAAAATCCGGGCCTTCCGCTTGCATCTGGGCATGTATCTGGGCGGCTATATCAGCCAGGACGTGTTCAACGCCGTCTTCACCTATTTCATCGTGTTCGTACTGGCGGGATCGGTGTCGGAGGCGTCGAACCTGCTGGGCAGCATGTATATCGCGCAGCTTTTCGCGGTGGCGATGTTCATCCAGCTTTGCCTGCGCTTCCATCCCGCCCCCTCCTACCGGCTGGCGGTCTGCTTCTATATCCTGGGCGTGATCGGCTTCCTGTCGATCCATTTCTTCCGACCGGAGAACCTGCATCTGTGGCTGTTCGTGCCCATCATCCTGTCGGGCCTGGGCCGGGGTGGTCTGAACTACATCCCCTGGAACACCTATAACTACATGGCCGATGTGGATGAGGTTGTGACGGCCAAGCGGCGCGAGGGGATTTTCGCTGGCGTCATGACCTTCATCCGCAAGGCGACGCAAGCCGGTGCCGTGATGGGCGTGGGCCTGATCCTGGAGGCCGGTGGCTTTATGCCCAAGGCGCCCGTGCAGAGCGATCAGGCCATCACCACCATCTTGGCCGTGATGGGTATCGGCACCATCGGCGTGCTGCTGGCCGGCTTCGCGGTGTCCCGCAGCTTCCGCCTGGACGGGCCGCGCCATGTGATCCTGATGGAAGAAATCGCCCGCTTCAAGGAAGGCCGTATGGATACCACACCCGACCGCCGCGCCATCCTGGAAGACCTGACCGGGTGGAAGTATGAGCGGCTGTGGGGGCGGTGAGGGGCTAATTTCCCGTCATCCCGGCGGAAGCCGGGACCCAGGGGCCAAACGCCCGACCTGTCCGCAGCCTAGTGTGAAGCAGCATAGATGTTTTCACCGTGACCCCTGGGTCTCGGCTTTCGCCGGGATGACGAATTGAGGGGAAGGTCGGGTAATCCAAAGAACAGCAGTACGGGAGACGTCCATGACCAGCCTGCCCATCGTCGATCCCCACATGCATCTGTGGGATTTCACGCGTCAGCATTATTCCTGGCTGATGGACAGGCCATTGCCGTCCAACGCCGCCGGCAATGTGGAACCCATCGCCAAGCCCTATGGTCTTTCCGAATATCTGGCCGATACGGCAGGTTTTGACGTGCGCGGCGTGGTGCATGTGGAGGCAGGCGCCAGCACCGCCCATTCGCTGGCGGAGACGCAGTGGCTGCAGGGCGTGGCGGATGAGGGGCGGTTGCCCATGGCGCTCGTGGCCTTTGCCGCGCTGAACGATCCCGACGTGGAGAAGCTGCTGGCCGCACATGCGGAGCATGGGGCGGTGCGCGGCATCCGCCATATCATCAACTGGCACAGCGATCCGGCCAGGACCTATTCCGCGCGCGACGTGATCGGCGATGCAGACTGGCAGCGTGGTTACGCGCTGCTGGCCAAGTACGGCCTGTCCTTCGACCTGCAAATCTACCCGTCCCAGATGGCGGTGGCAGCGGAACTGGCGGCACGGCACCCGGACATTCCGGTCATCCTGAACCATGCCGGTATGCCCACCGATCAGGATGAGGACGGGTTGGCGCTGTGGCGTAAGGGTCTGGCCCTGCTGGCGGCACAGCCCAATGTGGCGATCAAGATATCCGGTCTGGCCATGATCGACCGGCAATGGACGGTGGACAGCCTGCGCCCCTTTGTGCTGCACGCCATCGATGCTTTTGGGACCGATCGTGCGATGTTTGCCAGCAACTTCCCCGTCGACAAGCTGTATGGCGGGTTCGGCGCGCATTATGCCGCCTATGACGCCATCACGGCGGATTTCATTGATGCCGAACGCCGCGCGATGTTCGCCGGCAATGCCGCCCGCCTCTATCGTCTGGCGGTGACGCTGTGAGGGGGCTGACACGGCGGGAGCTGGGCCTGTCAGCGCTGGCCACCGGCGCCCTGTTCGCCCTGCCGGCGGGGGCAGCGGTGGGGCCGGAACGGCAGGGTGACTATATCCTGGGTGCCGATATCTCCTGGATCCCGGAGGATGAGGCGGCGGGGGCTGAATATTACCTGGACGGCCAGCGCCAGGATATCTTCACCATCCTGACGGGGGCCGGGTTCAACTGGGTCCGGTTGCGTTTGTTCGTGAACCCGGAAAATGGCTATTCGGCGGGCAAGAAGGACAGTCCCTGGTGCGGGCTGGAGCAGACGATCAAACTGGCCGGGCGGGTGAAGGCGGCGGGGATGAAGATCGCCCTGACCTTCCATTATTCCGATACCTGGGCCGACCCGCAGCATCAGAACAAACCAGCGGCTTGGGCGAACTTGTCCTTCCCCGATCTGGTGAAGGCGGTAGAGGCGCATACGCGCGACAGCCTGACCGCCATGAAGGCGGCGGGTGTGCTGCCCGATATGGTGCATGTCGGGAACGAGGTGACGTTCGGCATGCTGTGGCCGGAGGGGCGCGTAGCCCTGCCGGTGCCGACCGGCAACCCCGCCACCGATGCAGTGCATCTGAAGCCCGAAGGCATTGGCGGCTATGATCAGTTCGCCACCCTGCTGAAGGCTGGGATCAAGGCGACACGGGAGGTCGCACCCCAGGCCAGCATCATGCTGCACAACCATCTGGGCCGGCATTGGGTGATCGTGCGGGAATGGACCGACGCGCTGCTGTCGCGCGGGGTGGATTTCGATCTGGTCGGATTCTCCTGTTACCAGCAGTTGGCAGAGGGCGATTGGGAACGGACCTTTACGGAGTTCGTGAAGCGCTACTCCAAACTGGGTTTCTGTGCGGTGGAATATTCCGGCCGCAAGGAATACCTGAACGATCTGGTCTTCAATGCGCCCGGCAAGCGCGGCTGGGGCAGCTTCATCTGGGAGCCGACCCGGCATCAGGAAGCCGTCTTCGACAAGGAGGGCCGCAATGCCGGCGGCGGGGCCAAGCCCAACCTTCTGTCACAAGGTATCAACGCCGCCGAGGCGCCAGGGGCCGTTCAGCCCGGCACAACCCCGCCCCCGCCACCCCCCGCCGGTCCGCCGCGCCATGGTGAGGGTGGCCGGTATGACGCGAACCAGTTCCTGACCCTCTATCGCGGCCTGTCGCGGAAATATGGGGGCAGGTGATGCATGGGACCTCTCCCATCGTCATCTCGGAGAAAGTTGGGAAGGCGGTTAGGACTTGTCTGGTCTTTCTAAGCCTCGGGATCGCCATGCCCGCCCTCGCCGAACCCGACCGCTGGGAATTCCGCTTCACCGGCAAGGGCGATGGCACGCCCGTGACGGCGGCAGAAACCTATGACCCTGCTAAGGGTTATGGGTTTGAACCCGGCTTTGCGCCTGATGGGGACAAGCCGTTCCTGTTCTCCGTTAAGGTGCCAGAGGGCAATTACCGGGTCACGGTGACCCTGGGCGACGCCAAGGCCAAGGCGCGGACCAGCGTGAAGGCCGAGAGCCGCCGTCTGATGCTATGGGGGGTGGAGACGGGCAAGGGCCGGTTCGATACCCGCTCCTTCATCGTCAATGTCCGTACCACCTCACTGCCGCCCCCACCGCAGAACGCCCCCGGCGGCACCGCCGTCCGTATCAATGAGCGGGAGGTGGGGAAGCTGCATTGGGATGACAAGCTGACCCTTGAATTTGCCGACAAGGCGCCGCGTGTCGCCGCCGTGCGGGTGGAGAAGGTTGACGTTCCAACAGTTTACCTGGCCGGCGACAGCACCGTGACGGATCAGCCCGCCGAACCGGGCGCCAGTTGGGGCCAGATGCTGACCAGCATGCTGACGCCCGACATTGCCGTTGCCAACCATGCTGAGTCTGGCGAGACAATGAAAAGCTTCATCACCGGTCTGCGCCTCGACAAGATATTGTCCAGTATCAAGGCCGGCGACACGCTGTTCATCCAGTTCGGCCATAATGACAGCAAGGCGGCCTGGCCGCAGACCTATGTCGATGCTGCCTCAACATATCCGGCATATCTGCGTGTCTTCATTGCTGAGGCCCGGCGGCGGGGGGCGGTACCGGTATTGATCACCTCTCCCCATCGCCGCACCTTTGATGCTACGGGCCAGATAACCAACAGCCATGGCGATTATCCAGACGCGGTGCGTCGGGTGGGCCGCGAAGAGGGCGTGGCCGTCATCGACCTGAATGCGATGTCCAAGGATGTCTATGAGGCGCTGGGACCGGATATCGCCCCGCGCGCCTTCAGCAATGGCGGCAAGGACCCCACGCACCACAATAATTACGGGGCGTGGCTGCTGGCCCGTGCCGTGGTGGCGGGGATCGCGGCCAGCGACCTGCCCCTGAAATCCCATATCCGCCCCGACCTGCCGCCATTCGACCCCAGGCACCCGCCGGGACCTGACACGCTGATCCTGCCGGAAAGCCCGATCCGGTCGGATTTGACGCCACGGGGCAATTGATCGCCTGAGCCTTGCGAAGGATGTGACCATGAACCGCCGCCAGCTTCTTTCCGCCGCTGCCGCGACCGCCCTGGTGACGGGGGTGGCCGCAACCGCCAATGCTGCCGACGCGCCGGGAACGGTGTTGCCGCTATGGCCTGGTAAGCCGCCGGGCGGGGAGAAGGTCACGGTCACGCAGTCAGAGATCGCACGGTCGGATGACCCGCGTTTCAAGGATGTGGCCATCCTGAATGTCACCGCACCCAACCTGACCCTGTTCCGTCCGGCCAAGCCCAACGGGGCCGCCATGCTGATCATTCCCGGCGGCGGGTATCAGCGGGTGGTGGTGGGCAAGGAAGGGTATGATATCGCGCAATGGCTGGTCGGGGCGGGGATCACCGTCTATGTCCTGCTCTACCGTCTGCCCGCCGATGGCTGGACCGCAGGTCCGGACGCGCCGTTGCAGGATGCGCAGCGTGCCATCCGCGTGATGCGGTCACAGGCCGGAACCTATGGGTTCGATCCCAACCGCATCGGCGTCATGGGCTTTTCCGCCGGCGGGCATCTGGCGGCGATGGCGGCCACACGGCATGGCAAGCAGACCTATGCGCCTGTGGATGCGGCGGATGCGCTGTCTGCCCGGCCCGATATCGCAGCGCTGGGCTATCCCGTCATTTCCATGCTGCCCGGTATCACCCATGGCGGGTCGGCCAAGCAGATGTTGGGCGACAACCCCAGTGCCGCGAAGATAGAGGAATTTTCCGCTGACAAGGGCGTGCCCGCAGACGCGCCCCCCACCTTCATCACCCATGCCGCCGATGATGGCGCGGTGCCGGTGGAAAACGCGCTTCTGATGTATGCGGCCCTGCGGGCGCAGAAGGCCAAGGTCGCCATGCATCTGTTTGAGGCGGGTGGGCATGGGTTCGGCCTGCGTGCGGAAAAGGCGGCGCCGGTAGCGGCATGGCCGCAACTGTTCCTGGATTGGAGCCGGACGCATGGTTTTGCATAAGCTGACACTTGTTGCGCTGCTGCTGACGGCCATAGCCACCCCCAGCTTTGCCGAAGCGCCCAAACCCCTGTTCCGCGATCCCGTGTTTGACGGGGCGGCGGATGCGTCGCTGGTCTATGACCCTGCCGGTCAGCAATGGGTGATGTTCTACACCAACCGCCGCGCCACCCTGGCGGGGGCGCAGGGGGTGGAGTGGGTACATGGCACGCGCATTGGACGGGCCGTGTCCAAAGATGGCGGCAACAGTTGGACCTATGACGGCACCGCCGACATTCGCTATGGGAGCGGTGAGAACATCACTTATTGGGCGCCCAATGTCGAATATATCGGCGGGCAGTGGCACATGTTCCTGACCATCGTGCCGGGCGTTTTCAAGGATTGGAATGCCAGTCGTGAGATCGTGCACCTGATCAGCCGCGATCTGAAGGTCTGGGACTTTGCCGGCAAGGTCGATCTGGGGTCGGACCGGGTGATCGACGCGGCGGTGCACCGGCTGCCGGGCGGCGGCTGGCGCCTCTGGTACAAGGATGAGCGCGATGGGTCCGCCACCCATTATGCCGACAGCAAAGATTTGAAGACCTGGACCCATGGCGGCGTCGCCGTGAAGACGCGCGGGGAGGGGCCGCAGATCATTGAATGGCAGGGCTGGTACTGGCTGATCATGGATGCCTGGGACGGGCTGGGCGTCTATCGCTCCAAGGACCTGACCAACTGGGAGCATCAGCCTGATAATTTGCTGAAACAGCCGGGTAGTGCCCTGACCGACCGGGCCAAGGGCGGGCATCCCGATGTGGTGGTCAGCGGTGGCCGCGCCTTCATGTTCTATTTCGTGCAGCAGGGTGGAGAGCCGGAGGCGGCCAATGACCCGACATGGCAGCGCCGGTCGGTGATCCAGGTCGCCGAACTGCGCTTCCAGGATGGCTGGTTGACCGCCGACCGCGAAGCACCGGTAGATGTAAGGCTGCTGCCGCCATGACAAAATGGATTGATATCCGTGACCATGGCGCCGTGGGCGATGGAGCGGCCATCGACAGCCCCGCCATCAACCGCGCCATCCAGGCCGCTGCCGCCGCAGGGGGCGGGGCGGTGCGCGTGCCGGCGGGTGTGTGGCTGTGCTTCTCCATCCGGTTGGCGGCGCATGTCCGGCTTCATCTGGACGCAGGGGCGGTGATCTGCGCCGCGGTGCCAGGCGTTTTGGGTACCTATGACCTGCCGGAAGCCAATCCGCACGACCTCTATCAGGATTTCGGCCATTCCCATTGGCACAACAGCCTGATCTGGGGCCAGGGGCTGACCGATATCGCCATCACCGGCCCCGGCCTGATCGACGGGCACGGCCTCACCTCCAAGGGGCCGGGGGCGAAATGGGCCAAGCGTAAAGGGTATTTCCCCGAAAGCATGGCGGGGATGAGTGCCGCCGAACTTGCCGCCGAGGACCCGGAAGAGGCGGCGATGCAGGGCCAGGGCAACAAGGCCATCGCCCTTAAACATTGCACCCGTGTCATGCTCAGCGATTTCACCATCGCCAAGGGCGGACATTTCGCGGTGCTGGCCACAGGTGTCGATCACCTGACCATCAGCCGCCTGCGCATCGATACCGACCGTGACGGGCTTGACCTGGATTGTGTGCGCCACTGCACCGTCAGCCATTGCCGCATCAACACGCCCAATGATGATGCCATCGTCCTGAAATCCTCCCTTGCGCTGGGGCTGGTACGACCCACGGCGCATGTGCGCATCCATGATTGCCACGTCAGCGGCTTTGATCCCGGTTCCATGCTGGACGGCACCTTCCGCCGTACCCAAGACAAGGCCCCCGATCAGGATGGGATGACGGGGCGGATCAAGCTGGGCACCGAAAGCAATGGCGGCTTTCACGATATCGAAATCAGCCGCTGCACCTTTGAACGCTCACGCGGGTTGGCGCTGGAAACGGTGGATGGGGGCATGCTGACCGATGTGCGGGTCAGCGACATCACCATGCGGGAGATCACGACGGCGGCCCTGTTCATCTATGCCGGGGCGCGGATGCGCGCACCGGAGGGCACGCCGCCCGGTGGCATCCGGGGTATGCGCATTGAACGGGTGCGGGCAACCGATGTCGATCCGCGCTTTGCCAGCATCATCGCGGGGCAGGCGGGAAATCCGGTGCGCGATGTGGTGCTATCGGATATCGACATCACCTATCGTGGTGGCCTGTCCGCCCTGGACGCGCCCGTGCCGGAAAAGCCGGACGCCTATCCAGAACCCAGCATGTTCGGCCCGCTGCCGGCCTGGGGCCTTTTCGTCCGTCACGCGGCGGACGTGCGGGTACAGGGCGCCAGCCTTTCCACGACCCAGCCCGATGGCCGCCCGGCCCTATGGCTCGACGATGTGGAAGCTGTGCATTTTGAACAGGTCAATCTGAATAACGACGTTGCGACCCCGCCCCTGGTCTGCCGGGATGTGCGCGGCCTGACGGGGGAGATGATGCCATGATGTTAAAGCGCTTGGGTTTGGCGGCCCTGGCCCTGCTGGCCGGCCTGTCGGTATCGGCGGATGAGGTGCCGCGTGAATGGGTGGACAAGGATACGGGCCACCGTGTCATCCGCCTGTCGACGGAGCCGGGGACCCGCAGCCTGTATTTCCATCAGAATGGCTACACGCCCGACGGCAAGACCCTGATCGTCACCAATCCGGGCGGCATCGACACGATCAACCTCGCGACCCGCGTGCAGAAGCGGCTGGTGGCCGGTGCCGACCTGAACCTGCTGTTCACGGGGCCGAAAACCGGCCGTGTCTTCTTCACCCGTAAACCGCAACTGGCCGAGGGGGAGGGGGTGGAGGTCTTCGCCGCCGACCCCGCGACGGGCAAGGTGGCGAAGGTCGCGCATGTGAAGAAGGGGCAGATCGGGTCCATCAATGCCGACGAAACCCTGCTGCTGGGTGTGCTGGCCGAAAGGAAATTTGAGCTGCAGCCCGGCGCGCCGGACCCGAAGAATACCCGCTTCGACAATCATTATGAATATGTCGGGCCGGACGGTAAGCCCATGGTCTATGCCGATGCCAAGGAGGTGCGGCTTTACCAGCGGCTTGAGGCGCGGGTGCCGATGGAGATATTCACCATCGACCTGAAGACGGGTGCGCAGCGCACGGTCCACAAGGCCACGGACTGGCTGAACCATCTGCAATTCTCCCCCACCGATCCCAATCTGATCATGTTCTGTCATGAGGGGCCGTGGCACCGGGTTGACCGTATCTGGACCATCCGTACCGATGGCACCGGCCTGACCAAGATCCATACCCGCACCATGAATATGGAAATCGCCGGGCATGAGTTTTTCAGCGCCGATGGCAAGACCATCTGGTACGACCTGCAAACCCCGCGCGGGGAGGATTTCTGGCTGGCCGGATATGAAATCGCCACGGGTAAGCGCACCTGGTACCACCTGACCCGCGATGAATGGTCGGTGCATTTCAACGTCTCGCGCGATGGCACCCTGTTCGCGGGCGATGGCGGCGATGCGGAGATGGTGGCCAAGGCCAAGGATGGCAAATGGATTTACCTGTTCCGGCCCGAAGGCATTCCCGATGTCGCCGGTATACACGCCCCCAATGCCGATGACCTGATCCGCCCCGGCGTGCTGCGGGCGGAGAAACTGGTTAACATGAAGGATCATGATTACCGGCTGGAACCCAACATCACCTTCACGCCAGATGGGAAATGGATCATCTTCCGCGCCAACATGCATGGTGACGTGCATGTCTATGCGGTAGAGGTGGCAAAGCCCTGACGGGCGCAGCCCCTTGGTTTTCCACAATTTTCACCCATGCGCACCCCGTCCCCGACCTTGCTGTTTTGGCGCGATTATGGGATGCTGTTCCGCAAATTGAGAGAGTGATACGAGCAGATGAGCAGCGCCACCGCCGAGCATGATGAAGATGCCCCCAAGGCCACCCCCAGCGGCAGCCAGACGCTGCTGCGCGGGCTGGATGTGCTGGAGGCTGTGGCCGATGGTCCGATCAGCCTTGCGAAACTGGCGCAGCGCCTGGATCTGACGCGCAGCACGACGCATCGGCTGGCCGCTGCCCTGGTGGAACGCGACTTCCTGATCCTGACCCCGCGCGAAGGGTATCAGCTGGGACCGAAGCTGCTGGAACTGGGCTATCTGGCGCAGCAGCAGATGGACATCCCCCGCGTCGCCCGCCCGCATATCGAGGATCTGGCCGCCGCCACCGAGGATACGGTGCATCTGGGTGTGCTGGATGGGGACGAAGCGCTCTATCTGGACAAGATACCGGGCCGCCGCCGTATCGAGATCGGTTCGCGCGTCGGTGAACGCCATCCCATCGCCTCCACCGGTCTGGGTAAAGCCTTGATCCTGGATGAGAGCGAGGCGCGCTGGCGCAGCTTCCACGACAAGCATTTCAGTGAGACCGACTGGCCCGTCTGGCATCAGCGCATGCGCAATTATGCCAATGGCGGCTATGCCTTCGACCTGGAAGAGAATGAGGACCGCATCCGTTGCGTCGCGGCCCCCATCCGCGGTGCCAGCGGCAAGATCATTGCCGCCATCAGCCTGTCCAGCGCCGCTCAATATATGAATGATGAGCGCATGCAGGAACTGATCGCCACAGTGAAGGACACTGCCCGCGCCATCAGCAAGGGTATGGGCTGGAGCGGCGGGACGGGGCGGCGTTAAGCCGTTCCTTTAAACCAATACCGCGACACATGCCGGTAGGTCTGTCCGGGTTCCAGCCGTGCGCTGGGGAAGGACGGTCTATTGGGGCTGTCTGGGAATTTCTGCGGTTCCAGGCACAGGGCGTCGGATTGGCGGTAGAGCCGCCCGCCCTTGCCGATCAGACTGCCGGGCAGGAAATTGCCGGAATAGAATTGCAGGCCCGGTTCCGTCGTGGACAATTCCATCACCCGACCTGTCACCGGATCGGACAGGCGCGCGGCGAAGGACGGTTCCGCCCCGCCGCCCGACCGCAGCACGAAATTATGGTCATAGCCACGAGCCAACGCCAGTTGCGCCTCCGTACCATCGCGCAGGCGGGTGCCGATGGTGTGCGGGCTGCTGAAATCAAAAACGCTGCCGGCCACGGGCCGCAAGTCCCCGGTGGGGATCAGGTTGGCATCGACAGGCGTGTAATGATCGGCGGCCAGCGTCAGTTCATGACCCAATATATCGCCGCCTGACATGGCCCCGCCCAGGTTGAAATAGGCATGGTTGGTCAGGTTGATGATGGTGACCGCGTCCGTCGTGGCCGTCAGCACGATCAGCAGACTGTCATCGGTCAGCGTATATTCAGCGCGGATATCGACGGCGCCGGGGAACCCCTCCGCCCCATCCGGGCTGTGCAGGGTAAAGACGGCGTGCGTCGGTCCATGTTCCGCCAGGGTCCAGGGCAGCAGATCCACACCCTGCTTCCCACCATGCAGACAGTTTGGTCCGTCATTGAGCGCGACCTGAAACTCCTGCCCGTCCAGCGTGAAGCGCCCACCCGCGATGCGGTTGGCATAGCGTCCGGCGATGGCGCCAAGGAAGGTGCGGTTGTCCAGATAGGATTGCAGATCATCATGCCCCAGCACGATGTCGTCCAGCACGCCATGGCGATCCGGCACCCAGAGCGCCTGCAAACTGGCCCCCAGCCCGATGATCCGCGCGGCCCAGCCATGGCGGTTGACCAGTGTCACCCATTCCACCGGGGTGCCATCCGGCATGGTGCCGAACAGGCCACGACCGGGAAGGGTGGGGACGTTCTCTGGGGTGGGCATGGCGGAACCTTCGCGACGTTACCGCCGTCTTTCTAGGCTGAATAGTACGACTATTCAAGCTGAAGCCGGTGCTCTTTGCTGGAATTATCATATAAAATGATGTATCCAGACGCACCTGTTTCGGCCTTACTCAAGGAAGCGTCCATGTCCCCTATCCGGATCGGTCTGGTTGGCATCGGCAAAATCGCCCGTGATCAGCACCTGCCCGTCATCGCTGCCAATCCGGATTATGCATTGGCGGCGGTGGCCAGCCGGCATGGGCGTGTGGAGGATGTTCCCAACTTCCCTGATCTGACCGCCCTGCTGAACGGCGCCGGCGATGTTGACGCCATCAGTCTATGCACCCCGCCGCAGGCCCGTCACGCCCTGGCCCGTCAGGCGCTGCTGACGGGCAAGCATGTGATGCTGGAAAAGCCGCCGGGTGCCACCCTGACGGAGGTGTATGACCTGATCGATCTGGCCCGTGCAAAGGGGCTGGCCCTGCTTGCCACTTGGCATTCGCGCTATGCCCCGGCAGTGGAACCAGCCAAGGCTTGGCTGGCGGGCAAGAAGCTGCTGCGCGTGCATGTCTCCTGGAAGGAGGATGTGCGGCACTGGCATCCGGGTCAGGAATGGATTTGGGCGCCGGGGGGACTGGGCGTTTTTGATCCGGGCATTAATGCCCTGTCGATCATCACCCATCTGCTGCCCAATGCCTTGATCGTGGATAAGGCGACCCTGGAGGTTCCAGCCAACCGCCAGGCGCCGATCGCCGCCACGCTGGAGATGCATGATCATCATGGTCTGCCCGTCACGGCGGAGTTTGACTGGCGTCAGACGGGGCCGCAGACCTGGGACATCATCATCGAAACCGACCAGGGCACCCTGACCCTGTCGCGCGGCGGCGCGGTGATGAGCATCGATGGCGTGGCCCAGATCGAGCAGAAGGAACAGGAATACACCAATCTCTACGCCCTGTTCTCCCGTCTGGTCGCCGAACGCCGCGTCGATGCCGATCTGGCCCCGCTACGCATCGTGGCTGACGCCTATATGACGGGCCGTTGGGTGCGGGTGGAGGATTTTGTGGAGTAAGCCAACGGTCAGCTTATGAACGTTGGCACGGCGGCGCCCCGGCACTTGAGGGAACGTGCAACACCACGCATCGTTTTCGATGCATAGTAGTCCTTACACCCGGTCGAATCCTGACTGGATAACCGCACGCATCGCCGCTGCCGCTGCCGCCGCGTCGCCCGCTTCAATGGCGTCGACGATGGCGGCATGGGCGGCTACAACCTCCGTATGCAGGTCCGGACGATCAACGGGGGAGGTGAGGGAGAAGGAGGCGAGCAGCGCCACCTCAATCACCGCGGCGAAGGACCGCATCATCGGGTTGCCCGACGCGCTGCCCACCGCCACATGGAAATCCAGGTCGGCCTGGGCAAAGCTGTGCTGGTCATGGTGAGGGTCGGCCATCGCGGTGATACAGCGGCGCAATTCGCCAAGATCATCCGCTGTCCGCCGTTTTGCGGCCAACGCAGCCGCCTGTGGTTCCAGCGCCGTCCGAACCTCCAGCAGATGCTTGCGCAATGTCTCGTCCAGGCCCTGGCTGACCAGCCAGGCCAGAACATCAGCATCGAAATAGTTCCAATGGATCGGGTCCTGCACCTTGGTGCCCACCCGCGTCTTGGAAATCAGCAGCCCCTTGGCCGACAAGGTCTTCAAAACTTCGCGCAGGGCCGTACGGGAGATGCCGAACCTTGACAGCAACACCGGTTCCGGCGGCAGGTTCGCGCCGGGCGCATGCACCCCGGTCAGGATCTCCAGGCCCAGGGTACGGACAATCTGTTCATGGTTGGACAGCGGACGGTCGGCGGCCCAGCGGGCAATGGACATGTTCTACCCCGTACGCCCGGTGGGAGCGGAGAATTGTAGTATCAGGCGTTGCAACCCGATGAATATGAACAAAAGCATGCCAATGGCAATCTTCGTCCACCAGGATGACAGGCTGCCATCGAAAGTAATCCAGGTCAGGATCAACCCCTGGATCAGCACGCCGATCAGCGATCCCGCCATGCCGCCCACCCCACCCGACAGCAGGGTCCCGCCGATCACGACCGCCGCGATGGCATCCAGCTCCACCCCGACCCCGGTCAGGGCATAGCCGGAACGGGTGTAGAGGGAGAAGATAATGCCAGCCAGGGCAGCCATGGTGCTGGATACGCCATAGACCAGGATGGTGGTCCGCGCGGTATCAATGCCCATCAGGCCGGCAAAGCGGGCATTGCCACCCAGCGCATAGACACGCAGGCCCGCCCGAGTGAAATGCAGCAGCACCCCGCCCACCACAAAGGCCAGCAGCATCAGCATGGCGATTAGGCCAAGCCTCCCGCCACCCGGCAGGGAAAGCGAAAGGTCCGACAGGGTCTGATAGAATTCGTGCCGCACCGGAATGCTGTCGGTGGACAGCAGCAACGCCGCCCCCCGCGCCAGGAACATGGCCGTCAGGGTGACGATGAAAGGTGGGGCCTTCAGCCAGTGGATGGCCGCCCCCACGCCGCACCCGAACGCAGCCCCCCCAACCAGCACGATGGCGAAGGAGACCAGCGGGTGCAGGCCCGCCCCCTCGATCATTACCGCCAGCGCCACCGTGGTGAAGCCCATCACAGCCCCCACCGACAGGTCGATGCCGCCCGACAGGATGACGAACGTCATGCCGACCGCCAGCACGCCCAGAAAGGCATTGTCGGTCAGAAGGTTGCCGATCACACGGGCGCTCAGCATCGACGGATACTGGATGGCGCAGACGGCGTAGAGCAGGATGAAGACGCCCAGCGTGGCTAGGAAGGGAAGGGTGCGGGCATTGATGCGCATCATGCCGTTCCCTTTCTTGTCAGACGGGCAGTCAGGCGTGCGATGGCCGGCTGGCAGGCGGGCGACTGCACCACCAGGACCAGGGCGATCACCAGCGCCATCAGCAGCAGGTTCAGTTCCGGGGGCAGGCCGGAACGCAGGATACAGGTCCGCATGCCCTGCAGAATGAGGGCGCCCAGCACCGACAGACCGATGCTGAACCGCCCGCCATAAAGGCTGGTCCCGCCGATGACGACGGCCAGGATGGCATCCAGTTCCAGCCACAGGCCGGCATTATTGGCATCTGCACCCCGGATATCGGCGGCGGCGATCAGCCCGGCCAGCGCCGCCATCAGTCCCGACCAGACATAAACGCCGATCAGGATACCGGGCGCCGGCACACCGGCCAGACGGGCAGCACGCGGACTGGTCCCCACCGCCTCAATGAACAATCCCAGCGCCGTTGCACGCACCAGCAGGCCGGTAATGATCGCGGCGGCCAGTGCGATCAGGACCGGCAGGGGCAGGCCCAGCAGGCTGGCCGAACTGACACCCGCCAGACCGTCATCGGTGAAGGTCAGGACGCGGCCTTCTGTAATCATCTGTGCGATGCCCCGCCCCGCCACCATCAGGATCAGGGTGGCGACAATGGGCTGCATGCGGAAAATCGTGACCAGGACGCCATTCCACAGGCCGCAGGCCAAACCGGTTCCCAGGGCCGCCATTACCGCGACGGGCCAGGCATGGCCTGCATTCACCGTTGCGGCGGCGACGGCCCCTGCGATGGCCATCACGGCCCCCACCGACAGGTCGATGCCGCGCGTGGCAATGACGGGCGCCATGCCGACGGCCAGCAGCATGACAGGCGCACCCCGGTTCAGGATATCTATGATCCCGCCGAACAGCCGCCCATCAACCAGCCGCAATTCCAGAAAGCCCGGCGCTACCAGGACATTGGCCAGCAGGACCAGTGCCAGAAGGGCGAGCCGCGACCGGGCTTCCATGAACCATCCGCTCATGCTGCCCGTCCCGGCGGCGGCATATCCACCGGCGTGACGATGGCGTCGATGATCGCTGATGGCGTGACCTCCTCCCCGGTCAGCATGCCGGCCTGACGGCGTTCACGCATCACCATGACCCGGTCGGCATAGGCGGCGACCTCTTCCACCTCTGAGGAGATGACGTAAAGCGCCATGCCCTCGTCCCGCAGTTTTTCAAGCAACAGGATGATCTCCGCATGCGCGCCGACATCGATGCCGCGCGTCGGTTCGTCCAGAATCAGCAGACGCGGCTTGGTCGCCAGCCAGCGGGCCAGAAGCGCCTTTTGCTGATTGCCGCCCGACAGAAGCTGGATGGGTTTCTCCGCGTCCGGCGTGCGGATATTCAGCAGCTTGATATAGGTGTCGGCCAGTTCCCGCTGCCGCGCCAGGGGCAGCCGCCGGACCCAACCCAGGCGGGCCTGCAGGGCCAGCACGATGTTTTCCCGGATCGACAGGTCGGGCACGATACCGTCCAGCTTTCGATCCTCTGGGCAGAAGCCGAACCCTAAGCGGATGGCATCGCGCGGGCCGCGCAGCGTGACCGCCGCCCCATCCACAATGATCTCGCCCGCATCGGCCCGTTCTGCCCCGAACAGCAACAGCGCCGTCTCCGTCCGGCCAGACCCCAGCAGGCCGGCCACGCCCAGCACCTCGCCCCGCCGTATCCCCGCGCTGAACGGCGCCACCAGATGCCGTTTGCCCAGGTCCTTTACGGTCACAAACGGCGCACCCGGTTCGCGGGCGGCATGGCGCTGCAGATGGTTGTCGCCGCTGGGCAACTTGCCCAGCATCATGGCGACAAGGTCCAGACGCGGCAGCGCCGCCGTCTTCCGTTCGCCCACCAGCTTTCCGCCGCGCAGAACGGTGATGCGGTGGGTGACTTCATAGACCTGATCCAGGAAATGGGTGACGAACAGCACCGCCATGCCCGACGCCGCCAGTTCACGCATCAGGCGGAATAAAACTGCCACTTCCGCGCTGTCCAGGCTGGCCGTCGGTTCATCCAGGATCAGGACCCGCGCCGACATATCGACGGCACGCGCAATGGCAATCAATTGCTGGACCGCGGTGGAAAAGGCCGACAGCGGCTGTGCTGGATCGATCGACAGACCAAAGCGGGATAGCAATATCGCCGCCTCGCGTCGCATCCGCGCCCGGTCCACCAGACCGAACCGCGTCGGCTCCCGCCCCAGATAGATATTCTCCGCCACCGATAGGTTGGGCAGCAGGGTGATCTCCTGATAGACGGCGACGATGCCACTGGCAGCCGCATCGGCGGGGCTTCTGGGTCGCACCTCCCGCCCATCCAGATGGATGGACCCGGCTTCGATAGGTTGCGCGCCCGTCAGCAGGTTGATCAGGGTGGATTTGCCGGCCCCGTTTTCACCCAGCAGCGCATGGATTTCCCCGGCGCGCAGGGTCAGATCCACCCCGTCCAAGGCCCGCACACCCGGATAGGTGCGCGTCAGCCCGCGTGCCGACAGCAGCGTCGCCGCCGGTTCGGTCATCAGTACAGGTCCTTGCGGCGCTCATACTCCGCTGCTGCCGTGTCGGGCAGGTACAGGGTGGACGGCGTCTGCACCCATTTCGGCGGCTGCGTCCCATCCTTCTTGTACGCTGCCAGCAGGTCATAGGCACGGCTGGCCATGTCAGGCGTCAGTTCGACAGTGGCATTGGCATCACCGTCGGCCATGGCCTTGAAGATGTCGGGCACGGCGTCGATGGACACGGCCAGGATGTCGCTGCCCGGCTTCAGACCCGCTTCCTTCATGGCCTGGATGGCCCCGATCATCATGTCGTCATTATGGGCATAGACGGCGCAGATGCTGCCCGGCGCTTCGGCCTTGATGAAGCCTTCCATCACCTCCTTGCCTTTGGCGCGGGTGAATTCGCCGGACTGGGTGCGGACGATCTGCACATTGGCGGCGGTGGAGATGCCTTCCTCGAACCCCTTCTTGCGGTTGGCGACCAGCGATGCACCGATGGTGCCCTGGATTTCCACGACGCGGCAGTCCCGACCCGCCAGCGTCGAAACCAGCCAGCGGCCCGCCACGCGCCCTTCCTCCACCGTGTCAGAGGTCACGGCGGACAGGTACAAGCTGGCATCGGCGGTGTCGATCTGCCGGTCCAGCAGGACTACAGGGATATTTGCGGCCTTGGCCTCGCCCAGCACTTCGTCCCAACCGGACGAGATGACGGGGGCCAGCAGGATGGCGTCCACGCCCTGGGCGATGAAGGACCGGATGGCCTTGATCTGGTTGGCCTGCTGCTGCTGCGCGTCAGACACCTTCAGGGTGATGCCGCGCTTTTCCGCTTCGGATTTCGCCAGCTTGGTTTCCGCGGCACGCCAGCCTGATTCCGACCCGATCTGCGAGAAGCCGATGGTCAGGGCGCCGGCGGTTTTGCCGGCATCCGCCGCCTTATCCGCCCCGCCCTTGTCGCCGCAGCCCGTCATGGCGGCCAGCATCAACGCCACGGCCCCATATTTCGCGAAAGCCTTCATCGCAACCCTCTGTCGTTTCCGTCCCCGGACCGGGCACCGCCTTCTTGCCGGGGCTGCCCTGCCATTTCATGCTAGGAAAAAATGATTAGTATTATTATATCATTTAGTCCAGCGCCAAATGCCGTATCCTGGCGGCGCGGTGCATGACCTGAGACAGAATATACCAATTCCCGAGGAGTGAGCGCGATGGCGTGGCGTCTGACGCAGTTTGTGGACAAGCAGGGCAAACGGGCCGTGGCCCTGCGCCAGGATGATGCGCCGGCCCGTCGCCTGAACGGTGCCACCACCACCTATGAACTGGCGCAGCAGGCCATCGCGGCGGGTCTTTCCCTGCTGTCGCTGGCCATTGCGCAGGCGACGGAGGAGGAAGTTGATCTGGCCGCCGCCCTGGCCGATGGCCGTGTGCTGCCGCCGCTGGACCACCCGGATGCTGCCCATCTGCTGGTGGCCGGGACGGGCCTGACGCATCTGGGTTCCGCCGAGGGGCGGGACAAGATGCATCGCGATCTGGCCGATCCCGCCAAGCAAACCGACAGCATGCGCATGTTCCGCATGGGCCTGGATGGTGGCAAGCCTGCACCGGGACAGGTCGGCGTGCAGCCGGAATGGTTCTACAAGGGCGATGGCTCCATCCTGGCGCGTCCCGATGGCGACCTTCTCTCCCCGTTCTTCGCCCTGGATGGCGGGGAGGAGCCGGAGATTGCAGGCCTTTATATCGTGGGGCCGGATGGCAGCGTCTTCCGCCTGGGCTACGCCCTGGGCAACGAGTTTTCGGACCATGTGACGGAACGTCAGAATTATCTCTATCTGGCGCATTCCAAGCTGCGCGTCTGCGCCATCGGCCCGGAACTGCTACTGGGTGATTTGCCCGCCGATATCCGTGGCACGACGCGCATCGTGCGCGACGGCAAGACCGTTTGGGAAAAGCCGTTCTTGTCCGGGGAGGCCAACATGTCCCACAGCCTGTCGAACCTGGAATATCATCATTTCAAATATGATGGGTTCCGCCGGCCCGGCGACGCGCATGTGCATTATTTCGGTACCGCCACCCTGTCCTTCAGCGACGGTTTCACCACCCAGCCCGGCGATGTGTTCGAGGTGGAGGCCGCCCCCTTCGGCCTGCCGCTGCGCAACCGTCTGGCCCAGGCGACAGAGGTGCCGGTGGTGGTGAAGGGGTTGTGAGGGTGGCGCGTCGCATGCGGGCCACTGCCCTTATGCGACCTACGAAACGGCATATCGTCGTAGGTCGCATAAGGTCCGAAGGGCCGCATGCGACGGCCATGTGATTACTTCACGACCAGCACCACGACCGACTTGGCCGGCAGGGTCGCCGACAGGGTGGACCCGGACAGCGTTGCCCCGGTGAACGAAGCCGGCTTCACGGCGTCCGGCTGGGCAAAGCTGTTATGGGCGTTCATGGCCGGGGCCGTCAGGATGCGGCCCGATACGCCCGCCGCCGTCACGCCATCCAGGCTGACTGTGACCGGCACCGCCTCATTCGGGTTGATGTTGGTCAGGGCCACCAGCACACTGCCATCCTTGGCACGGGCGGCAGAGGCGCTGATCGAAGGCAGGCTGCGTTCAGCGTAGCTGTATTTGGGACCCGCCACGGTCACCGGAAACTGCGTTGCACCCTGGAAATCCTTATACATGTCAAAGACATGATAGGTGGGGGTCAGGAGCATCTTCGGCCCGTCGGTCAGGATCAGGGCCTGCAGCACATTGACCATCTGCGCGATGTTGGCCATGCGCACACGTTCGCCATGCTTGTGGAAGATGTTCAGGTTGATCGCCGCCGTCACGGCATCGCGCAGCGTGTTCTGCTGCTCCAGGAAGCCAGGATTGGTGCCGGGTGTGGGGTCGAACCAGTTGCCCCATTCATCGACGACCAGGGCCACCTTCTTCTTCGGGTCATACTTGTCCATGACCGCGCTGTGCTTGGTCAGCAGATCATCCATCTGCGTGGCCGTCACCATCAGCGCAAACCAGTCGCTTTCCCCGAATTCCGTGGCCGATCCCTTATCCTTCCAGGTGCCGCGTGTGGGCCGACCGAAGGAGGGCAGGGCATAGTGATGCAGGCTGATGGCGTCGATCATGTTGGCCGACCCGGCCATGACGACATCAGTCCATTTCAGATCGTCGGAATTGCCGCCGCTGGCGATGATCTTGGTCGGCTGTCCGGGGGCGGGCTTGATGAAGGTGCGGATCTGGCGCAGCTGGTCGGTATAGAATTCCGGCCGCATATTGCCGCCGCAGCCCCAGGTCTCGTTCCCGATGGCGAACCAGTCCAGCGTCCAGGGCTTGTCACGGCCATTGGCCCGGCGCGTTTGGGCCAGGGTGGATTTGGACGGGTTGGTCATATATTCGACCCAGTCCGCCATTTCGCGCGCCGACCCGGTGCCGATATTGCCATTCACATAGGTCTTGGCCCCGACCAGTTCGGAGAAATCCATGAATTCATGGGTGCCGAACTCGTTGGTTTCGGCGACACCGCCCCAGTTGGTGTTGACGCCCACGGGCCGTTTGGCGCGGGGGCCGATACCGTCGCGCCAGTGATATTCATCGGCAAAACAGCCGCCGGGCCAGCGGATCAGCGGCACGCGGATGGCCTTCAGCGCGTCGAGCACATCCTTGCGATAACCCCGGACGTTGGGAATTGATGATTTTTCTCCGACCCAGATGCCTTCATAGATCAGCCGGCCCAGATGTTCGGCGAACTGACCCTGGATTTCCGGCGCCAGGACGGGGCCGGGCTGTGCGCCATTGACGGTGACTTTGGCATCCTGGCCAAAGGCCGGAACGGCGGTCAGCAGGCCCAGACACAGGGCCAGGCTGCGATGCAAACCCTTCATGCGTATTTCCTCCCCCGCATGTTTCTGATTTTTCCAACGGGGGCGCATCCTACCCGAATTTAAGGGTGGGATCATCATATAATATGATTATTGAGATGATTGGCGATGACTACATCAATCCCGCACTCTTGAAGCTCACATACTTCCCGCCCTTGCCGATGATGACATGGTCATGGATCACCACACCCAGCGCCGTGGCGGCTGCAACGATCTGCTTTGTCATGTCGATATCGGCCCGGCTGGGCGTGGGGTCGCCGCTGGGATGGTTATGGACCAGGATCACGGCACTGGCGCCCAGTTCCAGGGCGCGGCGCACCACCTCCCGCGGGTAGACCGGCGTATGGTCGATGGTGCCACGCTGCTGCACCTCGTCCGCGATCAGGGTGTTCTTGCGGTCCAGGAACAGCAGACGGAACTGTTCCACCGGTTCATGCGCCATGGCACCGGCGCAGTAATCCAGCAGTTTCTGCCAGGATGACAGAATGGGCTGCCCCATCACCTGCTGGCGCGCCATACGCAGGCCGATGGCCCCGACTACGCGTATATGGGCGATGGTGGCGTCGGAGAAGTTGAAACGGTTGCGCAGCGCCTCTGCTGATGCCTGGGTGACGGCCCACAGGCTGCCGAACGCTGTCATCAGCTCCTTCGCCAGCGGTTTCACATCGCGTCTGGGGATGGCCTGGAACAGCAGCAGTTCCAGCAGTTCGTAATCCTGCAGCGCGTCGGGCCCCGATGCGATGAAACGCTGACGCAGCCGGTCGCGGTGGCCGTGATAATGCGGCGTTTCCTCCGCCGGTTCCGGTTTGGCCGCCGCAGCTGGCTTCACAGGGGCGGGTTTCCCGGCCAGCAAGGCGGCCAGCAGGTCATCGTCGGGTGGCGGCGATTTTACCGCCGCCTCATCCATCCGTGTCGCCTTCGCCGTCCGCTTCACCGCCATCCCGCCACACCCATGATGTGTAAGACCATCACCGCCCACTTTCCTACAAGTGTAACAGCGGTGATGATGGGATGCCAGACGGGAAGCGGAACAAGATGAAAACACCAAAGAAGACGAATGTGTCTCGTCTTCTTTGGTTGGCGCGCTGAGCGCCCGCGCGCCCATGCGCGCGCAAGCCAAGCGTCCGGATGGACGCGCCGGCGATTGAGGGCCCTGATCATGCCTTCATGATCAGGGCGACCCGCATCAGGCGTAAGGCGGCTTGGTGTAACCGGCAGGCGACAGGGTGAAAATCTCGAACCCGTCCTTGGTGACGCCGATCGAGTGTTCGAACTGCGCCGACAGGCTCTTGTCCCGCGTCACGGCGGTCCAGCCATCGGACAGGACCTTCACCTCATACCGACCGGCATTGATCATCGGCTCGATGGTAAAGAACATGCCCTCTTCCAGCACGGCACCCCGGCCCTTCTGGCCGTAATGCAGCACCGACGGCGCATCATGGAACACGCGGCCCAGGCCATGGCCGCAGAAATCGCGGACCACCGAGAAACGGAAGCTTTCGGCATAGGACTGGATGGCATGGCCGATATCGCCCAGGGTCGCCCCCGGCTTCACCACCGAAATGCCGCGCATAAGCGCCTCATAGGTCACATCAACCAGACGCTTCGCCTTCACGCCGACATCACCCACCATATACATGCGTGAGGTGTCGCCGAACCAGCCATCGACGATGACAGTGACGTCGATATTGGTGATGTCGCCATTGACCAGACGCTTTGGCCCCGGAATGCCGTGGCAGACGACATGATTGATGGAGATGCAGGAGGCCTTGGTATAGCCCTTGTACCCGACAGTGGCCGACGTGCCGCCATTGGCCTCCACAAAGGCCAGGATTTTGTCGTCCAGCTCTTCCGTAACGGCACCGGGAACGACGAAGGGCGTGATGTAATCAAGCGTGGCGGCGGCCAGACGGCCAGCCTTGCGCATGCCTTCGAAATCCTCGGGCTTGTGCAGCTTGATGGAGCGCTTGTCTTCGTATTCGTCGGCGAGTTCGGCCTGGGTCATCGGTATCGGTACTTTCAGGATACGGAATTCACGGTTCAGCCGGGCACCTTACACGAACCGGTGCCCAGGCCGCAAATCCGGCGTCCCAATGCCTGGGACCTGCATCAAGCATGGATCGGGGGCGCTTCACGCCTTGCCATGGCGGCATTGCGTACCCGCCCCCTGCCATGTTGGCGCGTGATGCGCTATGGTCGCTTCCACCATGAATGAAGACGATCTGATCCTTCCGCCGCCGCCGGCACCCCCGCCCCCTTGCGCCACATGCGGCAAGCCCGAAGATTTGTGCCTGTGCGCCGCGCTGGTGCCGGAACGCACGCGCCTGCAATTGCTGGTGCTGATGCATCCGCAGGAACAGGATGTGGAGCTGGGCACCGCCCGCCTCCTGACCGGGCAGATTGAAAACAGCGTGCTGAAGATCGGTCTGTCCTGGCCGTCCCTGTCCAAGGCATTGGGCCGGCAGGTGGATGCCAAGCGCTGGGGCGTGCTGTTCATGGGCAGCAAAGAGGAAGTGGCCAAGGTGCCGCGCGGCGGCATCGCCGTGTTCGGGCGCAAGGACGTGGCGCCTGACAGCGACCTGATCCTGTCCGATCTGGAAGGCATCGTCCTGATCGACGGTACCTGGGCACAGGCCAAGACCCTGTGGTGGCGCAATGCCTGGATGCTGAAGCTGCGTCGCATCGTCATCCACCCCGATTTCCGCTCCGCCTATGGCAATGTCCGCAAGGAACCGCGCAAGGAAAGCGTCTCCACGCTGGAAGCGGGTGCCTTCGTCTATGGCAAGCTGGAAGGCGATCCGGGCCTGCAGGAACGGCTGCTGAAGCCGTTTGACGAGTTGCTGTCACGCTGGCGCAAGCATAAGCGCCGTCCGGTGAAGCCGGGCCTGCCACCGCCGGTATAAGGGATAGTGTTTTGTCGCATGTGCTCCGCGTATGCGACCTACGAAACAGTGCACCATCGTAGGTCGCATAAGGGCGAAGCCTGCATGCGACAAAACCCAGCCTACACTGGCCCGAAGAATTTGTAGGACAGCCCGACCAGGGCAAAAATCAGCAGCCAGACCACGATCTGGGGCAACAAGCCCTGGCGCGGCAAGCGCACGCCGCGCAGCAGCAGGATCAATACCAGGACGGAGGAGATAAGGGCCAGGATCTGGTTCTCTGTCATTCTGTCGATATGGGCCGCGCCCATCGCCGCCGCAAGGGCTGGCACGTCGCTTGCTTTTTAACACGTACCCTTCCCCGCGCGGGCGGGGTGTCCGGGACAAAGGCATGCGGGAAAAACCGCCGGACGCCAAGGGTAACCGCTTCTTTCCGCTGCCTGGGTGCCGGCAAAGCCTGCCCAGGGGCATGGGCAAATTTTGCCTGGTGATGGGAAGGATCGTTCCATGGATATCCAGGGATCAAGCAGCAGCAACCGTGTCCGCTGGCAACCAGCCGCCGGTGCAGCGGGCACGTCCGGCGTGTCGGGCAGCAAGGCCGGATCGGTCGATGCCGGGGAGAAGGTGGGCTTCCACGGCGCACCCACGGGTGAGACCATGCAGGTGGGCGGCCTGACGGCCACCAACCATTCCATGGTGGAGGGGCTGCCCGCGCTGGAGCTGCCCAGCCGTGAAAGTGTAGCCGCGGATACGCAGAAGGTGGGGGACGAACTGCGCATGGTGCTGGCTGTGGCCGGCATCAAGAGCGAGCCGCCACTGGCCTTCCGCGTTGATACATCAGGCACTGTAAAGGTCGATGGCGACGACCCACGCGCAGCAGAGGTGAACAAGGTCCTGTCGCGGGAACCGGAGCTGCAGAACCGCTTGCGCAAGCTGGTCGGTGACGCGCAGATGATGGAACATGCCGACGCTGTGGATGGCTATTACAGCCAGGTCAATGCCGGTGCCGACGCGGAGGCCGCATCCAAGCGTCTGGTGGCGGCAGGCCAGAAGATCAGTGGGGCCACGGGTTTCACGCTGGATGCCGATGGCAAACTGTCCCTTGAATGCGCCGGCATGGGCAAGGAACTGATGCCACCGGAACCGACGCAGGTGTCGGACGAGGAAAAGATGTGGCGCGAAATGATGCGCCTGACCGACCGCACCCGCCGCACGGGTGTCGTCGCTGCCGCCGAGGATGCCGAAGCCGCCGAAAAGAAAGATCGCGACCATCGCGAAAGCAGCGGCGGCAATGCTCCCGGTCAACCCGACCTGGGGCAGGGCAGCACCAGCGCCGCGAAGGCGGCGGCCTGATCAGGCATCGGGGGTGGGGCGGTCGTCCAGGATCAGTTGCAGGAATGCCAGATCCAGCCAGCGCCCGAACTTCATCCCCACCTGCGGCATCAGGCCGGTACGCTGGAAGCCCAAGGCTTCATGCAGCGCGATGGAGCCCCGGTTTCCCGCCTCAATGGCGGCCACCATCACATGTTTGCCGATATCTCGTGCACGCGTGATCAGGGCCTGCATCAGCGCCTTGCCGATCCCGCCGCCGCGCCGGTCCGTCCGGACATAGACGGAATGTTCCACCGTGTGCCGGTAGCCATCGAACGCCCGCCAGTCCCCGAACGATGCGTAACCCAGGACAGTGCCGTCACCATCCACCGCCACCAGCACGGGATAACCCAGCCGCCGCCGGTCCGCCATCCAGCCCACCCGGTTGGCCACATCCACCTGCACTTCGTTCCAGATGGCCGTTGTGTTGACCACCGCGTCATTATAGATGGCAGCGATAGCCGGGGCATCGGCATCAACGGCGTCGCGGATCTGCATGCGGTGCGTCCTTCAACAAGGGGCGGTTTCTGCCGCCATGACGGGTTCGGGGGTGGGGCATACCTGGAATAGCGTGTGATCGTCATCTGACGGACAACCACACGCTTGCCATCCCGCCCCACCTTCGGCTAGGTTCCCCATCCCTATAAGGGCCTGCTTGGCGGAATGGTAGACGCCACAGACTTAAAATCTGTTGTCCTCCGGGGCGTACCGGTTCGAGTCCGGTAGCAGGCACCAATTTGATTTCATTGCGCTGTGACGGCAACCAATTAGCGCACTCAGTGAATCATATGATAGCCGACTGCAAACCATAAAACGAATCTGTATAGCTTTTTCAGCGCCTGGGCCTGGCTGGAAACCCATCGCCATTCCGCTCGATGTTCGACAAATACCTTTGGAAAAGCGCACTTCTTGACCGGAACATGTGTGACGCGGCCGTCCCACAGGTGTTTGTCAGCGACATCGTCGCCGCTCTCTGACGTGTCGGCTTCCTTTGGATAGGGCCTCTCATTCGTCTGGATAGGGCCTCTCATTCGTCGCATCATTTGCGGCGAATATCGCCCTATTCGCCGCAAGCGCTGACGTCGACACCCCCTATGCCGCCTCCCAAACCTCGTTCAGCACCTTGGCCGCCAGTGCTGCCTTGTCCCCGGGTAGGAAGCGCCCGTAATGCTCCTGGACCGTCTCTGGCGAATCCTGGATGGCGTAGCTGGCCTGCTCATACGAGCCCGTCTTCTTCAGGATGTGGGTGGCCAGCACGTCGCGGACGTTGTGCGGCCCGTGGGGCAGCAGGCCTTGGATGGCACCGCGCTTGGTGAAGGGATTGTAGATTCCGTATCGCTGGATGATCAGGCGCCAGGCTTCATAGAAGGTCGTCTGGCCGTATTCGGCGTCGGTCGACGTCCGCTTCGCCGTCTTCACGAAGAACGTTCCCGGATCGGCGGCGGTGCCCAACAGCAGCGGTCGGTGCCGGTCCAGGTAGCCGGAGATCAGGTCGTACAGCCCATGCAGGTCGGGCAGCCGCAGGTGGAAGGCCTGGCCGCGGAAATAGGACGATCCGGCGTTCTTGAAGGCCTCGACCGGGATGTAGACCTCCCAGCCGCCGTCGCGGCTGTTCCAGCGCAGCTCGCCGCGGCGGAGGTCGCTGAGGTGCCGCACCGTCGAGGGCATGGCACCCCTGGGCTTCCAGAGCAGCTGGCGCAGGTTCTTCTGCCTCA
>LJHR01000012.1 GCA_001296005.1 alpha proteobacterium AAP38
CAGGCGAACCGACTGCAATGCACTGCAACCCAGTCGCACTTCAGCGTGAATCCGCCAAAGAACCGGCGCCCGGATTGGCCCCCTGGCACAATCCATTTTCGGCACCTCCGCTTAACCACTTGGTAAGGTTTGGCCGCTCTGTTATGGATCGTATACCAAAACAGGGAGCTTCAACCGGACATGAAGTATCTACTGCTGGCCACAGCGGCCCTTTCCTCCACCCTGGCCTTTGCGGCTGAACCTCAATTCGACATGAAGCGCGTATCGGACGATATCCGCGTCATGTCGGCAGATGATTTCCAGGGCCGTGCGCCCGCGACAGTGGGCGAGACGAAAACCGTCGCCTTCCTGATCGAGAAGATGAAGGCGGCGGGGCTGGAACCTGGCGGCAGCATCGGGACCGATGGCAAGCGCGGCTGGACACAGGATGTGCCGCTGCGCATGTCCGATATCGTCGGCAAGCCCAACTTGTCGCTGAGCTATGGCGGCAAGGCCCATGCCCTGAACCAGGGCAAGGAGATCGCCGTGCGCGCCGCCCTGACAGGCCAGGACAGCGTGACCTTGAAGGATGCGCCCCTGCTGTTCGTCGGCTATGGCATCAAGGCCCCGGAACGCAGCTGGGATGATTTCAAGGGCCAGGACGTAAAGGGCAAGATCCTTGTCGTCCTGATCAACGACCCGGATTTCGAAGGGCCGGAGGGCAAGTTCGGCGGCAAGGCCATGACCTATTATGGCCGCTGGACCTATAAGTATGAGGAGGCAGCGCGCCAGGGTGCCGCCGGTGTCCTGATCGTACATGAAACGGCCCCTGCCTCCTATGGCTGGGCCACGGTCGCCAGCTCGAACCCGAACACGATGTTCGACATCGTGCGCGCCGATCCCAAATCCGCCCACACCCCGTTCGAAAGCTGGATCCAGCGCGACGTGGCGGTGGACCTGTTCAAGGCATCGGGCCTGGATTTCGAGAAGCTGCGGGCGGACGCGCGCAAGGACAGTTTCCAGCCGGTGCCACTGAAAGCCACCTTGTCGGCGGATTACAAGGTGAAGACGGAAGTCATCACCTCGAAGAACGTGATGGGCCGCCTGACCGGGACCAAGTATCCCGATGAAACCGTGGCCTACACGGCGCATTGGGACCATATCGGCGTGGGCGAACCCGACGCCAATGGCGACAATATCTTCAACGGTGCCCTGGACAATGCGTCGGGCATCGCCAGCCTGCTGGAACTGGGCCGTGCCTTCAAGGCGGCGGGTCCGGCAGAACGCTCCGTCCTGTTCCTGGCCGTAACGGCAGAGGAAAAGGGCCTGCTGGGCTCCACCTATTACGCCAGCAACCCGGTCTATCCGCTGGGCAAGACGGTGGGCGTCATCAACATGGATGGCACCATCGGGCCGGGTCCCGCCAAGGATTTCACCATTTCCGGCACGGCCAAGCTGGGCCTGCTCGACATGCTGATCGAGGAAGGCAAGAAGGCAGGCCGTACCTATACGCCTGATCCGCGTGTGGAGGCCGGCGGCTTCTTCCGCTCCGACCATTTCCCCATGGCCAAGGTCGGCGTGCCCGCCATTTCCTTTGGCGGTGGCATCGATCTGGTGAATGGTGGCGTGGCGGCGGGCAAGGCCTGGCGCGATGCCTATATCAAGGATAAGTACCACCAGCCCGACGACGAATGGTCCCCGGACTGGAACATGGACGGCGCCAAGCTGGACATGGGCTTGCTCTACAGCCTGGGCCGCCGTCTGGCCGATGGCCGCGACTGGCCCAACTGGAGCCAGGATAGCGAGTTCCGGGCCGCGCGCGACGTGAGTGCGGCGGAGCGGAGGTAAACTACTGTCGTACCCTCACCCTCCCAAGTCTTTGCAGACTTGGGAGGGTGAGGGTACGACGCCTTCTCTGACAACCCTGTCAAACCCCTGGACAGACCCCATTCGTTTCCTCATGATAACGCTAACAATCCGAAAAGGATCGGCGTTCGGGAGGAACAATGCGGTTGGGTCGATGGGCATCGCTGCTGGCGATGGGTTTGCTGCTGGGGACATCCGGCGTCGGATATGCAGGTGAGGCGCGGTTCGACTGGTTCGAATATCGCGGATCGGACCCGGCAGATGCCAAGACCCTGGGCACCAACGAATACCGCAATCCCATCATTGCCGGCTTCTATCCAGACCCGTCAGTCACACGGGTCGGCGACGATTATTATCTGATGAATTCCAGCTTCGGCTGGCTGCCGGGCCTGCCCGTTTTCCATTCCCGTGATCTGGTCAACTGGACCCAGATCGCGAATGCCATCGCCCAGCCCGGTCTGGTGAATTTCGGCAATGGCGGCCTGACGGGCGGGTTATTCGCGGCGTCGATTAGCCACCATGACGGCCTGTTCTATATCGTCAATACCAGCTTCTACAGCGGCGGCAACTTCGTGGTTACGGCCAGGGACCCTGCCGGCCCCTGGTCCGATCCGGTCTGGCTGCCCGACCTGCGGAACGGCATCGACCCGTCCCTGTTCTTTGACGATGATGGCCGCGCCTGGATCCTGAATAACGACCTGCCGGAAGGCGACAAGGAGGCCTATGACGGGCACCGCGCGCTGTGGATTCAGGAATTTGACGCCAAAAACCTGAAGACCATCGGCCCACGCACCATGATCGTCAGCGGCGGGGCGGATATCACCACCAAGCCCGGTTATGTCGAAGGTCCGCACCTGTACAAGAAGGACGGCTTCTACTACCTGACGGCGGCAGAGGGCGGGACCGGCACCGGCCATACACAGATGATCTGGCGCGCCCCCTCCCCCATCGGCCCCTTCACGCCCGGCCCCACCAACCCCATCCTGACGCAGCGCGACCTGGACCCCAAGCGTCCCAACCCGATTGAGGCGGCGGGCCATGCCGATCTGGTAGAGACGCAGAAGGGCGACTGGTGGGCCGTCTTCCTCGCCGTCCGCCCCTATGCCGGCGGGGAGATGTTCAATACGGGGCGGGAGACGTTCCTGCTGCCGGTGCGTTGGGTTGATGGCTGGCCGCGCATCCTGGACCCCGGCATAGCGATCCCGCGTACGCATGCAAGGCCCGACCTGCCGGCCCAGCCGCCCGCCGCCATCCCTGGCCCCACCGCCGGCCCCTTCACAGTCCGCGATGAATTCGACGGTACGGCCCTCCCGCTTTACTGGATGACCCCGCGCCGGCTGGATGGTGGCTGGTGGCGCCTGTCGGGCGGATCGCTCCACCTGACGCCTCAGCCCGTCACCCTGTCCGACCGCGCCAGCCCCAGCCTATGGGCGCGCCGGCAGCAGCATCGCGACGCCAGTTTCACCACCGAATTCTCCTTCACCCCCGATCAGCCGGGGCAGCGGGCGGGTCTGGCCGTCATCCAGAATGACGAATACTGGTTCCGCTTCACCGCAGAGCTGGTTAACGGCGTGCGCACCCTGACCGTCGCCGTCCGCGCCGGGGAGAATGATCCAAAGCCGGGCCGCATACTGGCCAGCCAGCCGGCGCCCGGCGACGGCGCCTTGCGCCTGCGCGTCACGGCGCGTGGCGGTGCCTATGATTTTTCGGTGGGTATGGGCAAGGATGGGTGGAAGACCATCCTGAAGGATGCCGACGGCACCATCCTGTCCACCGCCACTGCACGCGGCTTCATGGGCGTGATGGTTGGGCCTTATGCGGAGGGGACGCCATAACCCATTCCCTTTCGTCATCCCGGCGCCAAGCCGGGATGACGAGAAGAACACAGAAGAGTTCACAGAAAACACATAAGCGGGAGGAAAAATGCGTGGATTGACGACAGCCCTGGCCCTGACCACGGCCCTGTTCACCGCCCCGGTGGCCCTGGCTGCCGATACGGCCCGGTTCAACTGGCTGGATTATCAGGGGGCCGACCCGTCCGATGCCGTGGTGAAGGCCAAGCCGGGCGAGTACCGCAATCCCATTCTGACCGGCTATTACCCCGACCCCTCCATCACGCGGGTCGGCGACGATTATTATCTGGTGAATTCCACCTTCAGCTGGTTCCCCGGCATCCCGATCTTCCATTCGCGTGATCTGGTGAACTGGACCCAGATCGGCAATGCCATCGACCGCCCGGATCAGCTGGATTTCAAGGC
The DNA here is from genome assembly GCA_001296005.1 of alpha proteobacterium AAP38. Taxonomy (GTDB): domain Bacteria; phylum Pseudomonadota; class Alphaproteobacteria; order Azospirillales; family Azospirillaceae; genus Niveispirillum. The sequence goes on from LJHR01000012.1 coordinate 4,104, forward strand.
GCTGGGCCTGTCACGCGGTGTCTTCGCGCCCGCCATCGATTATCATGACGGTACCTTCTATATCCTGAACACCTGTGTCGATTGCGGCGGCAATTTCATCATCACCGCCAAGGACCCGAAGGGCCCCTGGTCCGATCCCATCTGGCTGCCCGATCTGGAAGGCGGGATCGACCCATCGATCTTCTTCGAAGGGGACCGCGCCTGGATCATCAATAACGGCCCGCCGGAGGGCGAACCGCTTTATCAGGGGCACCGTGCCATCTGGGTGCAGGAACTGGACCTGAAAACCATGAAGACCATCGGCCCGCGCAAGGTGCTGGTGAATGGCGGTGTCGATATCTCCAAAAAGCCGATCTGGATCGAAGGGCCGCATATCTTCAAGAAGGATGGCTTCTACTATCTGATCTGTGCCGAGGGTGGCACGGCCATCAACCATTCCCAGGTGGTTTTGCGCGGCCCCGGCCCCATGGGCCCCTTCACCCCCAATCCCGCCAACCCGATCCTGACGCAGCGTGATCTGGACCCGGCCCGCCCCTTCCCCGTCACCTCTGCCGGTCACGCCGATTTCGTGGTGACGCCGAAGGGTGAATGGTGGGCCAGTTTCCTTGCCATCCGCCCCTATGGCGATGACTTGTACAACACCGGGCGGGAGACGTTCCTGATGCCCGTGCGCTGGGTCGATGGCTGGCCGCGCATTACCGAACCCGGTCAGGCCATCCCCCTGACCCATGCCAAGCCCGACCTGCCGGCCCAACCCGTGCCCAAGGTGCCGACCACCGGCGCCTTTCAGGTGCGCGATGAGTTCGACGGCGACCGGCTGCCGCCTTACTGGATGATGGCGCGCAATCCCAAGGGCGACTGGTACCGCCTGTCGGACGGGGCGCTGACCCTGAAATTGCAGGCTGTGGGCCTGTCCGACCATGGCAACCCCGCCTTCTGGGCACGGCGTCAGCAGCATCACCAGGCGGTGATCACCACCGACATGGTCTTCACCCCCGACCGACCGGGCGAACGCGCCGGTCTGGCGGCGGTGCAAAGCGATGAAAGCTGGATGCGCTTCACCCTTGAGAAGGAGGGCGGGCAGCTGGTGGCCCGTGTGGCGGCGCGCGCCGGCAAGGATACCCCCGCCGATGGCACGGTCCTGGGCCGCGTGCCGGTGAAGGAAGCCGCCTCCTACCGCCTGCGCATCACGGCGCGCGGCGGGGAGTATGATTTCGACGTGGCCGCCGCCGGGGCCGACTGGCAGCCGGTGGTGAAGGGGGCCGATGGCACCATCCTGTCCACCAAGAAGGCCGGCGGCTTCATCGGCGTCATGGTGGGTCCCTTCGCGCAAGGGCCGGGCAAGGGGAACTGATCATGAAGGCCTGCGCTGTCCTTCTCGCCACCCTTCTGGCCCTGCCCGTCCTGGCCCAGGAGGCCCTGGTCAGTCCCATGCGGCTGAACCAGTCGGGGCTGCTGGCGACGGCACCGAAGATCGCGGTTCTGCCCGATGCGGCAACCAAGCCCGTGGCCTGGACCCTGCGCGATGCGGGCGGGCAGGTTGTGGCCAGCGGCAACAGCATCGTCACCGGCGATGATGCGTCGTCGGGCCAGCACCTGCACCGCATCGACTTCTCATCCGTCACGGCCACGGGCGACGGCTTCACCCTGAGCGTGGGCAAGGTCAGCAGCCGGCCCTTCGCCATTGGCCCCGGCCCGTACAAGGCGCTGAAGCGCGATGCGCTGGCTTATTTCTACCATAACCGCGCCGGCACACCGGTTGAGGCGCGGCTGGTGGGGGAGAAATGGGCGCGCCCCGCCGGCCACCCGAAGGAGGTCGCGCCCTGTTTCGGGGGCAAGGACAATGCCGGCAATATCTGGCCCGCCTGCCCGCACAGTCTGGACGTCACGGGCGGCTGGTACGATGCCGGCGACCATGGCAAGTACGTGGTCAATGGCGGCATCTCCGTCTGGACCCTGCTGAACCTTTACGAACGTCAGGCGCTGAAGGGCAAGGCACCCGCCTTCACCGACGGCACCGCCGCCATCCCGGAGGCGGGCAATGGCATCAATGATCTGCTGGATGAGGCGCGCTGGCAGATGGAGTTCATGCTGGATATGCAGGTGCCCGACGGCACCCGCATGCCCCTGCCCCTGGGTCCGCAGGATGGCAAAGGCAGGCTGACTTTCACGCCGGATGTCGATGTGTCGGGCATGGCCCATCACAAGGTGGCGGATGAACGCTGGACGAAACTGCCCCTGCCCCCGCATCTGGACCCCGAACGCCGCTTCCTCTACCCGCCCTCCACCGCCGCTACCCTGAACCTGGCCGCCACGGCGGCACAGGCGGCGCGCATCTGGAAGACCATTGATCCGGCCTTTGCCGACCGCTGCCTGAAGGCGGCGCTGAAGGCCTGGAGGGCGGCATTGCGTGTGCCGACCGCGCTGGCCATCGGTGATTTCAATGGCAGCGGCGGCTATGGCGATAATGACGTCTCGGATGAGTTCTTCTGGGCGTCTGCCGAACTGCTGGCCACCACGCGACAGCCGCTGCTGGTCGATGCCGTGACCAAGGCGCAGTTCTTCAACCGCGACGCCATCCCCGAACCGTCCTGGGCACAGGTGGGGCCGCTGGGGTGGCTGACGCTGGCGCTCTATCCAGAGGTGCTGCCAGAGGCCGACGCCGCCCGCATCCGCAGCGCCATCGTGAAAAGTGCCGATGCCTATGTGAAAGAGGCGGGCGACAGCGGCTATCGCCAGCCTCTCTCGCCCAAGGGCTATGGCTGGGGATCCAACTCCGGCCTGATGAACCGGGCCATCGTTCTCGCCTATGCCCATGATACAACGGGCGACGCCAGATACCGCGACAACGTGGTGGATGTTGCCGACTATCTGCTGGGCCGCAACCCGCTGGACATCTCCTATGTCACGGGTTACGGCCCGCGCGCCATGCGACACCCGCATCACCGGTTCTGGGCCCATGTCCTGGACCCCAAACTGCCGCCCCCGCCGCCCGGCGTGGTGTCGGGCGGGCCGAACATCACCAGCCTGGGCAAGGAAGGCCGCGAACGCATCGGCGATTGCGCGCCGCAGACCTGCTGGAAGGATGATATCGACCTGTTCACGGTGAACGAGGTAACCGTGAACTGGAACGCACCGCTGGTCTGGCTGGCGGCGTGGCTGGATGAGGGGCGGTAAAAGCGTCGCTCCCTCACCCTCCCAAGCCTTTACAGGCTTGGGCCCCTCCCTCTCCCGCAAGCGGGCGAGGGGCGAAAATTTGGCTCCCTCGCCCACGAACGTGGGAGAGGGAGGGGCCCGAACGCGCCAGCGTTTGGGAGGGTGAGGGCACAACATCCCCCACCCGTCGCCCCTATCCGTCATTCATCGCACCCCTACTCCACCGACCGCAGATAAGCGCCAGGATCAGCCATCACATGATGGAGGAGCCCCCATGTCCCTGGCCGCGACAATCCCGCAAAGCGCCCGTCCCGATCCCGCCACCGCCAAACGCTGGCTGGGGCGGGCGGGTCTGCTCTGGCTATTGGTGGCCATTGCCGGGCAGATGATCTTCTCGCTCTATGTCATGGCCACCCACGGGCGGGAATGGCTGACGGGTCAGGGGCTGCGGGGTGGGCCGGTGGAAGGGCAGCTTCCGGGTGATGTCCTGGGCAATGCGCTTTACGCCCTGCATATGCTGTTCGCGGTGGTGATCATTGTCGGTGGGGCCTTGCAGCTCTGGCCCGCGCTCCGCCGCCACCGGCCCGCCTTTCACCGCTGGACGGGCCGCACCTACATGATCGCCGCCACCATCCTGTCGCTGGGCGGGATTGGATTGATCCTGCTGCGCGGCACGGTCGGCAGCACCCTGATGCATGTGGGGACCAGCATGAATGGCGTGGTCATTCTGATCTGTGCCGGCATGGCCTGGATGCTGGCGCGGCGGCGGCAGTTCGATAGCCATCGCCGCTGGGCGCTGCGCCTGTTCCTGGCGGTCAGCGGGGTCTGGTTCTTCCGGGTCATGTTTATGCTGTGGATGCTGATCTTCCAGGCGCCCGTCGGCTTTGATCCCAAGACCTTTACCGGCCCCCTGCCGGAGACGCTGGCCTTCGCCCAATATCTGCTGCCGCTGGCGGTGCTGCAGCTCTACTTCCACGCCATGGACCGGGGTGGTTCGGTGTTGCGGCTGGGTGTGGCGGGACTGCTGACTTTGCTGGCGCTGCTGACCGCCGGTGGTATCTTTGGCGCGACCATGGGCATGTGGCTGCCCCGGCTGTGACACGGGGCGACGGGAAGGACGGGTGGATGGACGCGACGGCCGGCAGTATCGGGCACAGGCTGGTGGCCATCATCCATTGGCGCCGGCTGCGGACGGCGGCGGTCCTGGCCGGTATCTTCTCCCTACTGCTGCTGCCGGCCTGGGAGAACCATGTCTGGGTCCTGCTGCTGCGGATGTTTGTCGTCTGCCTGATGTGCGTGCTGGCCTTCGGCTTCTGGGAACGGTTTCCCCGCCGCCTGCCCCGTTGGATCGCGCGCTGGGTGGTGCAGGTGCTGGCGGTGGCCCTGACGGTGCCGCCCACCATGGTGGTGATCTACATCCTCACCGGACCAGAGGTGGGGCCGGCCCTGTGGCAGGATAAGCCGCGCCTGCAATCTCTTTTCATCATGATCGTGCTGGGCCTGCTGATCGGCCCCTGGGTGGCGCTTGGCGCGCTGGTGCGGCAACGCGAGGCGCTGGCCCGGCACCAGGCCCTGTCCTTTGCCCTGGAACGCAGCGAGTTGGAACGCCGGGCCACCGATGCGCGCCTCGCCTTGATGCAGGCACAGGTGCAGCCGCATTTCCTGTTCAACACGCTGGCCAATGTCCGGGCCTTGGTGGAGACGGGATCACCACAGGCCCTGCCCGTGCTGGACAGCCTGATCGCGTATCTGCGCGCCGCCGTGCCGCGTCTGAACGCTTCCATGGGTACGCTGGCGGATGAGATGGGATTGGTCCGGGCCTATCTGGACATCATGGTCATGCGCATGCCCGACCGCCTGTCCTTCTGCATCGATCTGGAACCGGGGACCGACGCCCTCCCCTGCCCGCCCATGGCGGTGCTGACTCTGGTGGAGAACGCGGTCCGACACGGCATCGACCCGGCGGAGGATGGCGGGGCCATCGACATTGCGGCGACCCTGCGCGCCGGCACCCTGCATGTCACGGTCAGCGACAGCGGCCTGGGCCTGGGTGCCGCCGGCACGGGTGGGCTGGGCACGGGGCTTTCCACCCTGCGCCAACGTCTGGCACTCTGTTTCGGCCCCGCTGCCACCCTGTCGCTGACCGAACGCGGCGGCGGGGGCGTGGTGGCAACCCTGTCCTGGCCCGCGCGGGAGGCGGCGGAATGAACGGACCCACGGCCCTGGTTGCCGAAGATGAACCCCTGCTGCGCGACACCCTGATCCGGCAGCTTTCCGCCGCCTGGCCCGCTCTGCACGTGGTGGCGGAGGCACGCAACGGGCGCCAGGCCGTGGAACTGTTTGAACAGCACCGGCCCGATATCTGCTTCCTGGACGTGCATATGCCCGGCCTGTCGGGGGTGGAGGCGGCGCAGGCCATCGGGCGGCGGGCCCATCTGGTCTTCGTCACGGCCTTTGACCAGTACGCGGTGGCGGCCTTTGCCCAGGGGGCCCTGGATTATCTGGTGAAACCGGTGGAGGCGGCGCGTCTGGCCGATACCGTCGCGCGATTGCAGGAGCGGCTGCGCGCGGCACAGCCGGCGATCATGCCCGACGAATTGCTGGCAAGGCTGGCCGAACAGTTGCGCCCCGCCATCGCCGCCGCTCCGCGCCTGACCTGGCTGCGCGCCTCTGTCGGCCCTGTGGTACGGCTGATCGCGGTGGAGGATGTCGATTTCCTGTTGGCCGGCGACAAATACACCCATGTCGGCTGGCGCGGCGATGGCGGCACGCCACAGGAAGCCGTCATCCGCACCCCCATCAAGGAACTGGCCGAACAGCTGGACCCCGACCGCTTCGCCCAGGTCCATCGCAGCGCCATCGTCAACCTGCGGTCCATCAGCCACGTGGTGCGCGGGGAGAATGAGACGGCCACCATCCACCTGAAAACCCGCGCCGACACCATCCCCGTCAGCCGCGCCTGGCTGCACCTGTTCCGGCAGATGTGAGCGGTGCTTGCGACGTCGGAAGCGGGGGTGCGTAGAACGCCGTTCCCCAAAGGCGCATACACGACTTAAATTGTGGTTGTGCAACCAAGAGGCGGGGCGCCGTGATGTTGATGCGTGCTTGGGTTACGTTGTTGGTACTCCTGGTCAGCGTTGGACCGGTTTGGGCTGCCAGCGCGAAGCAGGACGTCCTGAAACTGGCGCTGGAAACACCGCTGACTGACCTGCCAAAGCTGCCCGTCGACGGGCCTATCACGCCGCCTCCGGAACCGGCGGAGGCGGCAGAACTTCTGCGTCAAGGGCGCGAAGCCGCAGAGCTGACGAACGGAAGTATCGATGTCGCAGCGGCGCTGACCTATTTCCGTAAGGCAGCATCCAAGGGCAGTTTTGAGGCCACCGCTGAATACGCCTATCTGCTTCGGACGGGCGGCGCGCCGCCTGAACAGAAGGCCAATTCGATCACGATTACGCGTTACCTGGCAGCCCATGGACATCAGGGTGCCGCCGCCGCCATGGGCATGCTGGGCTTCATGGGGCGGCTTGGTCCAGAGGATGGCGCAACGGCCAGCAAATACTGGTTCAACATTGCGCGCCGCGCCGGCAACGCCGACGCGATCAAGACGAACAACAATGTTCTGACCAGCCTGCGGAGCAGAGGCGACCTGCCGCCGGGCGTGGGTGATGGCGATCGTGTGGAAACAGCCTTCGCCTTCACCGGCATCACCACAACAGCGGACGGTGCGGCGGCGGTCGAAAAAACCATGTCCACCCTCTTCAAATCAGGCTGGACGCAGGTGGGTGTCTCCAGCCTGACCGCACAGGACAAGACATTTGCCCGGCACCTTCTGGCCGATGACAAGGGGCGCGAGATCGCTGTCTTCTTCGACACCACCGGCTGGCGCTGAGGTTGGGATGGGGGCATCGCGGCCCCCTGCCCTCACCCCGCCTTGGCCTGCGCAATCCAGGCGTCGATGCGCTGTTCCAGCATGACCATGGGCAGCGGCCCGTCATTCAGGATCAGGGCGTGGAACTGCCGGATGTCGAACCTCGACCCTAAGGCGGCCTCCGCCTTCTGCCGCAGGTTCAAGATGGTCAGCTGCCCGATCTTGTATCCCAGCGCCTGCCCGGGCCAGGCGATGTAACGGTCAGTCTCGCTCTGGATGTTCTTTTCGGCGAGCGCGCTGTTGTCGCGCAGGCAGCTTGCCGCCTCGTCACGGCCCATGCCCTTCCAATGCAGACCGACATCCATGACCAGCCGGCAGGCCCGCCACATCTCCATCGACAGTTTGCCGAAATGTTCATAGGGCGTGGTGTAGAGGCCCATCTCCTCCACCAGCTTTTCAGTATAAAGCGCCCAGCCCTCGACATAGGCGGTCGTATCCTCCTGCCGGCGGAATTGCGGCACGTCGGTCAGTTCCTGCGACAGGGCGATCTGCAAATGGTGACCGGGCACCCCCTCATGCGCCACCAGGGCCGGCAGCTCATAGAGCGGGCGCATGGACAGGTGCGAGGTGTTGATCATCAACCCGCCGGCAATGCCCTGTTCCGGGCTGCCGGGGAAGTAACGGCCCGTGGTGTAGCCCTCCTCAATCTCTGCCGGCACCGGTCGCACGCCATAGGGCAGGCGGGGCAGCAGGCTGAAATAGCCTGGCAGCTGATCATCAATGCGCTTGGCCAGACGGCTGGATTTCTCCAGCAACTCCTCACGCGACTTGGCATAGAATTGCGGGTCGGTGCGCAGGAAGGTCAGGAAGGCCTTGAAGTCCCCCTGGAACCCTGTCTGCTTGATGATGCTGTCCATCTCCGCCCGGATGCGGGCGATCTCCGTCTGGCCCAGGGCGAAGACCTGATCCGGGGTCATGGCCGTCGTCGTTTCCCGCTTCACGCGGTAGGCATACCATGCCTTGCCATTGGGCAGGTTGGACGCCCCGATCACCGGCTTGGTCTTCGGCAGATATTCCTTCTCAAAGAAGGTGGCGAGCGCCTGTTCGGCAGGCCGCACGCGGTCGCGCAGGATCTCCTGCCCGCGCTTCAGCAGGGCCTCGCGCTCGACCTGGGGCACCGTCGGCGGCAGACCTTTCAGCGGGGCCAGCAGCGGATGCCCGTCCAGCGGCATGGCGGCCAGCGTCCGGGTCATGGTAACCGCCCCTTCGGCGATCAGGCGCGGCTGGGTGAAGCCGGTCTTCAGCCCCCGGCGCATATTGGCGGTTTCAGTGGCATAGAAATCCGGCAGCGATGACAGCCGGACCAGATAGGCCTCCGCCTCCGCCGCGTTCTTCAACCGCATGGCGCCGGCCACATAGCCCGGAGCGGAGAAGAAGCCGCTGTCATTGTTGAACGGCATGCGTTCCTCATCGAACGCCACACCCTCCAGGTCCAGCGCCACCCGCCGCGACAGCAGCGCATAGTTCAGCGCATCCTGCCCCGTCAGGCCCGTCCCCGGAATGCCGGCTAGCCGATCCCGGAACACCGCCAACGCCTTGGCCCGATCCGCCACCGCCTTGGGACTGTTGTCGGGCCAGCGCCTGGCAGCATTCATATCCCCGCGCTGGCTGGCCCCGATGGGATCATGGACCTCCAGATAGCGGTCATAATCAGCCAGCACGGCGCGCAGATCATCAACCGGTACCGCCTGCACCGATCCGGTCAGCAGCAACAGACCCAGACCGGCAGCAGCCAGCAGGCGGGGACGCAGAAGCGGTGTGCGCATGGATCGGGTCCTTGTTGTTGATTGTTGGAAAATATGGCTGTCATGAAGGCCCGTCCTCATCTTGACGGGGCCGGGATACGAAGCCAAGGACGAAGCCGAAGGGCCGGCCGATCCTTTCCAGCGTTTCCCGGGTTGGATTGGCGCTGCCCTTTTCCAGGTTCAGAACCTGGATGCGGGTCAGGCCGAATTTCGCACCAAAGGCCGCCTGGGTCATATCCAGCGCCTCGCGCATCTCGCGGATCGCATCAGGCAGTCGAAGATCGCCCGCCGCCGCGCGGGCCGCCAATGCCTCCCGCCGGGTCAGCTTCTCCTCACGGCTAAGTGGTGTGCGGCGGGGCATGATCAGACCACCCGTTCCAGGGCGTCGGCGACACTATCGCCCTGAAACGCCCGCGCCACCACCAGTGGCGGCACGCCCAGGTCCAGGCCCAACTGCCTCAAATTCCGCAAGAGGGGCAGTTTCGACAGAAGCACCTGCCGCACCCGGTTGGCGGGCAAGCCGTCAAACGCCACCGCATCGGCGATGCGGCCCCAGTCGGGGTCGATCCCGCGTCCGCCCAGACAGCGCCAGCGTGTACTGCGCCCCACCCCCGCCGCCGACAGGCGCATGGGCGCGAAATCATACAGCGGCGACAGGCGGACACCGCCCGTTGCCGGCTTGTGCAAGGCGCTGTTGCGGCCATGATTGTCGGGATTGCCCATGGCCGCGTTCAACAGGTCGCGCAACAGATATTCCAATGTGTCGGCCACGGGATCGTCGCTGGCGCTACGGACGACGGCAAGATAATCCTCATGCCAGGCCAGATGGCCAAAGGCCGCCACGCCAAGGGCGGAAACAAGGCTTTCCTGTCCATGCAGCAGGACCATTCCGTCGCGGACGCTACGGTCGAAGCGCGGCATGAACAGCACGCCATTGCCATAACGCAGCGGGGCCGCCACCCGCAGGCCAAAGCTGCGCGCCACCTCCAGATAGGGGGCCTCGCTGGCGATGATCAGCGCATCCTCCGCCCCGGACGAGCGCAGCAGCTTCACGATGGCATGTTCGGCCCCCTCGCCCGTCGGCACGAACGGGTCAGGGTACCAGGCTCCATCCCGCACTGACCGGGTCATCAGGGCCTTGGGCCATTCCCCCTGCACCCCGCTGGAGCCGGACGCCAGATGCGCGAAACGGTCCACCACCTCCAGGAACCGCTCGCTGCGGTCGGCAATATCCCGGTCGGTCAGGGGCGGACAGGTGACGCCGGCCAGACGCTGCTGCTCCTCTGCCCACACCTCCCGGATACGCAGGTTGCCAATGGGCGAACCGGCGGCACGGCGCAGGATCGGCAATTCCGAGGTCGGACCATCCGGCGACAGGTTCAGCGTGGCCGCAATCCGCTGCCGCGCCACGCCCTGCGGCATCAGATCCAGCAGCCAGGGCGGCCAGCTGTCCCAAGATCGGCTTTCCAGATTGACGGGACAGCGGACCGACAGCGCCCGCCGGTCAATCACATCGCCGTCCAGCCCGTCAATGGCGGCATGATCAAAGAAATAGGTATCGTCATAACTGAACCGGCTGGCGCCAGCGATGCCGCGTGCAGGATCGGGCAGCCGCAGCAAGCCCGCCTCCCGCCACACCCCATCGATATGCGCTTCCAGCGTCAGCATTCAGAATGCATCATCATAACAATACCTATTTGGGGAGTATGGACCTTAAAAGTATCAGGTCAATGATATTTATTACCCTCACCCGAACGGCTTGTCGATCGACGGCGAGGGTTCGGTGAACCAGGCGGCACCGTCCTGCGTGATGTACATATGGTCTTCCAGGCGGATGCCGAAGGCGCCGGGGATGACGATCATCGGTTCGTTGGAAAAGCACATGCCGGGCGCCAGGATGGTCTTGTCGCCCCGCACCAGATAGGGGCCTTCATGGATTTGCAGGCCGATGCCATGGCCCGTGCGGTGCGGCAAGCCCGGCAGTTTGTAATCCGGCCCCAGGCCATAGCGTTCCAGGACGGCGCGGGCGGCATCATCGACGCTTTCGCAGGTCTGGCCGGGGCGCGCGGCGGCGAAGGCTGCGGCCTGGGCCTCATGCTCAATGGCCCAGATGCGGCGCTGTTCGGCGTTGGGTTCGCCAAACACATAGGTGCGGGTGATGTCCGAATGATAACCGTCGATCTGACAGCCCGTATCGATCAGGACGATATCGCCCTCTGCCAATTCCTGATCGCCGGGAATGCCGTGCGGGAAGGAACTGGCGACCCCGAACTGCACCGCGCAGAAGGTGGAACCATTGTCGGCCCCCACGGCCCGGTGCGCCTGATCAATGAAGCGCTTCACCGCACTGGCACGGATGCCGGCGCGTAGTATCGCGGCGGCGCGGCGGTGGATATCCAAGGTCAGACCCTTGGCATAGGAAAGCAGCGCCAGTTCCGTCGCCGATTTGCGGGTGCGGCAGCCATCGACCACAGGCGTGGCATCCACCACTTTCAACGCCGGCGAGATGGCGCGCAAACGGCTGAACAGCAGGAACGGGGCCACCGGGTCCAGGGCCAGCGTCTCATACCCCGCCACAGCACTGACCAGCAGTTCGGCAGGGCACTCATCCTCCTCCCACAGAAGGATGTCGGCATCGATGGCCATCACCTCTTTCAGCGACCCCAGCTCAAAGGCTGGGCAGATCATCGCCGGGCGGCGACCCCGGCGCAGCAGCAGCGCCACCAGCCGTTCCGTCGCCCCCCAGGGCACGCCCGTGAAATAGCGCAGGCTGGCCCCCGCACTGATCAGCAAGGTCCCTGCCCCCATCTCCTCCATCAGGCGATGGGCCTTCTCGATGCGGGCGGCATGTTCAGCGGGCTGGATGGCGGGCGGGCGCTGGCCCGACCGGTCAATGGCGGCAAGGCTGGCCAGTTCGGCTTCAGCCGTTGATCCCCCGATGCTCATTCTTCTTGTCACTCCCTGTTACGGGGCGGGGTGTCCAGCCCCGCCGCCCGGTTGGGAAACATACGGCGTCGGCTTCGCCTATACCACCGTGAAGCCTGCCCAGAACGGGTCCTCGCGGTCGATCCAGATGGTGTTGAAGCCCGTGGAAACGGCACTGCCCTCAATCGACGGGATGATGGCCGCATGGCCACCCAGATCAGTCAGGGCCTCCACCCGGCCCGTAAACCGGCTGCCGATATAGCTTTCATGCACGAAGGCATCGCCGACCTTCAGCCGCCCCTTGGCCGCCAGATGCGCCAGCCGGGCCGAGGTGCCGGTGCCGCAGGGGCTACGGTCGATGGCGCGTTCGCCATAGAACACAGCATTGCGACCATCGGCCCCCTGCCCTTTCGGCCCATCGGCCCACAGCACATGCGAAACGCCCCGGATGCGCGGATCGATGGGGTGCACCGGCTCCACCTTTTCCCGCATCAGGGTGCGGATGGTCCGCGACAGTTCCACAATGCGCGCGGCCCCCAGATCGTCCAGGCCCTTATACGGTCCCTGCGGTTCGATGATGGCGTAGTAGTTACCGCCATAGGAGACATCGACCGACAGGGGACCAAAGCCCGGCACCTCAATCTCCACCCCCCAGGCCGCGACATAGGAAGGCACGTTGCGGATGCGCACCCAGGTGACGCGCTTGCCCTCTGTGCCATAGGTGATGTCGATGATGCCCGCCGGCACCTCCACCCGCAGCGTCCCCGGCGTGCGGGGCAGGATCAAACCGTTTTCCAGGCCGAAGGTGATCATGCCGATGGTGCCGTGCCCGCACATGGGCAGACAGCCGCTGGTCTCGATGAACAGAATACCGATATCGGCGTCGGCTTGCGTGGGCGGATACAGGAACCCGCCCGACATCATGTCATGTCCGCGCGGTTCAAAGCACAGACCCGTGCGGATCCAGTCGAACCGTTCCAGAAAATCCTGCCGCCGCTCCGCCATCGACGCCCCCCGCAGCAACGGCGCCCCGCCGGCAACAAGGCGGACCGGGTTGCCGGCGGTGTGACCATCGATGCAGAAGAACGTGTGGCGCATTTTTTGTTCCCTCAAACGCCGGGCGCCGCCATCCGGCGGCTTGGCTTACGCGGCCATGGGGCAGCGGGCCGGCGGTCGCCGGCCTTGGGTGCCCATCCTACCAACAAATCTGCCCGATCAAACCGGCCGCGTCGCGGCGGCCTTTTCGACCATGGCGGTGACCTGGGCGCGGCGCACACCAGACAAAGGCAGGCGCGGCAGGCGGACGCGTTCGCTGCCCCGGCCCATGATCTGTTCGGCCAGCTTGATCGACTGTACCAGATCATGTTCAGCATCCAGATGCAGAAGCGGCATGAACCAGCGATAGATGCGCCGCGCCTCCGCAATGTCACCCTTTTGCAGCGCCTTGATCAGGGCCACGGACTCCTGCGGAAACGCGCTGGTCAGGCCCGACACCCAGCCATGGGCGCCCAGGATCATGCCCTCCAGCGCCACATCATCCAGGCCGGCCATCAGCACGAAACGGTCGCCGAACTCATTGATCAGGTCGGTGAAACGGCGCGGGTCGGGCGCGCTTTCCTTAACCGCCACGATGTTGGGAATGTCAGCCAGCTTGGCCAGCACGCGGGCGGAGATCGACACGCGATAGGCGGGCGGGTTGTTGTACAGCATGATGGGCAGGCTGGTCGCATCCGCCACCGTCTTGAAATGCGTGTACAGCTCCTCCTCCGTCGGGACATAGACCATGGCCGGCAGCAACATCAAGCCATCCACGCCCAATGCCTCCGCGTCACGCGCGAAGGCCACGGCGCGCTTTGTCGTCAGTTCCGATACGCCGGCCACCACGGGGACCCGCCCCCCGACGGCGGTGCGGGCGCGGTCCAGGATGGCGCGCTTTTCGTCCGGCTCCAGGGAGTTATTCTCCCCACAGGTACCCAGCAGGATCAAGCCATCGACACCATCGCGGATCAGGGCATCCTGAACTCCGGCGGTGGCATCATAATCCACCGACAGGTCTTCGGCGAATTGGGTGGTGGCGGCCGGGTACACGCCCGTCCAGGTCAGCTTGGCCATGGGTCACTCCTGCATTGCGCTCAAAATCGTATACTATATAATATCATGACGGAAAAGAGGGGAGTGTGAGGATGCGGTCCTTCCTGGTGATCGGCGGTGGCATTGTCGGCTATAGCATTGCCCTGGCGCAGCAGGGGTTGGGCCGGTCGGTGACGCTGGTGGATGACACGCCATCCACACCGCCCGCCTCCTGGGGCAATGCCGGGCATATCGCGGTGGAACAGGTGGAACCGCTGGCCAGCGCCGCCACCCTGCGCGCTGTTCCCAAACGCCTGCTGGCCCGCGATGATGCACTGTCCCTGCCCCTACGCGACATCCGTCACTGGCTGCCCTTCGGCCTGCGGTTAACGGCGGCGGCGCGACCGGATCGGTTCCGGGCGGGAAAGGCGGCCCTGTCCACGCTGGTGGGCGCCGCCATGCCGGCCTGGGAACGGCTGGTCGAAGGGATCGGACAGCCCGACCTGTTGATCCGCGACGGGCATTTCGTGATTTGGGATACGCCCGACAGCGCCGCGCACGGCCTGCGCGCCTGGCAGGCGGCGGATACGGGCACAACCCGGTTCCGGTCGATTGACGCGGGGGAGCGGGAGCGGCTTACCCAGCTTCTGGGCCGCGCGCCGGCGGGCGCCATCCGCTTCACCGGCAGCGGGCATATCGCGTCCCACGATCTGCTGTTCGGGGCCTTGCGCCGGCATTTCACCGAACGTGGTGGCGTGGTGGTGAGGGGCCTTGCCACCCATCTGCCCCGCAGTGATGGCAATGTGTCCGTGGCGCTGGCCGATGGAAGGGTTCTGGACGCGGATGGGGTGGTGGTGGCGGCGGGTGTGGCCTCAAAACCGCTCCTGGAAGGGATCGGCCACCGCGTGCCGATGATCGCGGAGCGCGGATACCATCTACATTCCGACGTCGGAAGTTGGCCTGCTGACCTTCCGCCCCTGGTCTTTGAAGACCGCGCCCTGATCGTAACGCGGTTTCACGACTATCTGCGCGCCTCCAGCTTTGTGGAATTCAGCCACCCTGACAGCCCGCCCGATGCGGCCAAATGGGAACGGCTGCGCGGGCGCATCCGCGACCTGGGCCTGCCCTTCCCCCTACCCGCGCGCGAATGGGTGGGGTGTCGCCCCACCCTGCCCGACTATCTGCCCGCCATTGGCCGGTCGGACCGCGCCTATAACCTGTTCTACGCATTCGGGCACCAGCATCTGGGCCTGACGCTGGGGCCGGTGACGGGGGAGCGCATCGCGGCCTTGACGGTCGATGAAGGCCCGGACCTGTCAGCCTTTGACCTGCGGCGGTTTGGGTGATTGGATATCACCCACCTTCCCGCCCGTCGCGCAGCCGGTCGATGGCGGCCCAGATCTCCTGGCCGCCCTTCTCATGCCGGTCCGACAGCTTTTGCAGGTCGGCGGCCAGATGGCCGATGTCGGAGGAGATTTTGCTGACCATCATCTCCACCGCCGCAAAGGCGCGGCGGCCCGCCTTGTCATTGGCAATGTCGGCCTCTGCCCGGTCCAGCCGGGCCGTGATGCGTACCAGTTCCATCTGCATCTGATGCATCAGGCCGGGCAGCCCATCCAACTGCTTGGCCTTGGACGCGGCCAGCCACCGCAGCCCCGCCACGGCCCCCGCTGCCGCCAGCGCCAAACCCCCGCCGGTCAGCGCGTC
Organism: alpha proteobacterium AAP38; assembly: GCA_001296005.1. GTDB lineage: Bacteria > Pseudomonadota > Alphaproteobacteria > Azospirillales > Azospirillaceae > Niveispirillum. Next base: position 19,635 of record LJHR01000012.1, read on the forward strand.
GGGTGAAAGCAGATCCGCCATCGTCATGTCCTTGCTGCCTGAGGCCCCAAAAGCAAAGGCCCCGGTGCGGGTGCAGCGGGGCCTGTTGGCTTGATTGATAGCAACAGCATCGGTCAGGGCAGGGGTGACGTCAAGAATTAATTCCTATATTCTTCATCGGACGGGCGTTGAAAAGGTCCGGTGAAACAAGTTCCGACGTCGGAACTGGCTATTTCCCGGCCAGAACCGCCTCAATCGCCGCTTTCAGGGCCAGCAGCTCCTCACGTTCCTGCTTGCTCAGGCTGGTCCCCTTCACCGCCTGCAAACTGCGGGTCCATTTGCCAATGGCGGGCAGACGTGGGGCCGTGCCGGTAGCGGCGGGGGCAGGGGAGGGGAGGTCCCCCTCATCCTTGGCCTGCCGCGCCGTGCGGACATTCAGCTTGCCGTCACGCGCCAGTGCCCACAGCTTGGGCTGCTGCTCCGCCGGGGCGCGGGCGATTTCAAACAGGGTGCCACGTGGGACCGTGGCCCCAGCATCGCTGCCAAGGTCGGACAGGACCGGCGCGGGCAGGGTCAGGATTTTCAGCAGGCTGCTGACCTGGACCGTGCTTTTGCCGACCAGAGAGGCCACCTCCTGCTGCTTCAACCCGCGTTGCCGCATCAGCCGTTCCAGACCTTTGGCCTCTTCCAGCGGCGTCAAATCCACGCGCTGGAGGTTCTCCACCAGGGCCGCCGTATCGGCATCGCCATCGAAGCGCAGCGCCACCATGCTGGTCCACCCGGCCAGCCGGGCCGCGCGCCAGCGGCGTTCGCCGGCAACCAGGATATAATGGTCTGGCCGCGCCGGATGCGGGCGGACCAGAATGGGCGACAGTTGGCCAACTTGCTTCAAACTGTCCGACAGGGCCGCCAGCTCGCCCTCATCGAAATGCTGACGGTTCTGCGCGGGGTCGGGCTCAACCCGGTCAAGCGCCACCTCGAAACTATGGTTGAAGCGACTGTTCAGTGCCGCCAGCGACGTGCTGCCCTGGGCAAGGCGGCCCGACAGGGCGGCCAGGGCGGGGGGCGGGGTCTTGCTCTTGGCCATGGGTTCAGCCTCCCGTTACCGTCGATGCCTGTGCCAGCGGCAGGGACGCACCTGCTGCGATGGCGGCCGCCAATTCGCGATATGTCGCGACACCGGCGGCATCGGGGTATAGTTCCACCGCCGGCTTATAGTTCAGGTTGGCCTTGCCAAAGGCACTGTTATCGTCAATAGGGGCCAGGACCGGTACGGTGGCCCCCAGGCTGGCGATCAGCAGGTCCAAGATCTGTTTATCCACCGACTTCCGACGTCGGAACTGCGTCGGCAGGATGCCGGCCAGACGCAGGCCGGGGTTCAGGCGGCGCTGCACCTTGGCGATGGTATCCTGCATCAGGGCCAGACCCATCGTGTCCATCGGCTCCGTCCGCACGGGCACAAACACCTCATCCGCTGCCGTCAGGGTCATCAGGGTCATCATGCCCAGATTGGGCGGCCCATCGATGATGATATGGTCAAAGCGCTGGCGCAGCGGGGCCAGACATTCGCGCAGCAGCATTTCCGTCCCCGGCTCCCGCACACCATCGGCCTTGGCCAGATCGATATGGGAGGGCAGAAGGGTGAAATTCCCGACCGGGATCAGGGCATCATCAACGGGAGCCGCGTCCAGCAGCACATGGGGCAGGGTGCGTCGTTCCCGGTAAAGATCGACCAGCGGCACGCCCAGGCTTTCACTGGCGCTGGCCTGCGGATCGGCATCGACCAGCAGCACGCGCCGCCCGGACCCGGCCAGGGAGGCGGCGATATTGATGGCGGTGGTGGTCTTGCCCACGCCGCCCTTCTGGTTGGTGAAGGCCAGGATACGGGCCGGCAATTGCTGGCTGGCGATGAAGGCGGCGATCTCCTTGGGGATACGCTCGCCCCCGCTTTCCCATTTGCTGATCCGGGCATTGTCGATGCGCTTGCCCAGCCGGTCGTTCAGCCACAGCGCGAACTGTTCCTGCGTCAACCCGCCCAGCCGGTGGCGGAACACACGCAATTCCTCGCCCGTCATGGCCATACCCCTCGCAAATACCATCCAGCCTATGGATGAATGTTTGTTACAAGCGGGTCAACAGGATTTGTAAGTGCCCAGGGTTTTACCGGACCTTTGCAACGGGGATGTGGCTCAACACACCAACTTCTCCTCCGCCACCACCGTATCGGCGATGGCCGGCACCCATTTCTTCAGGTTGGTGGGTGCCGTGGCGGCGGCGGGCAGGGTGACGCCTAGTTGTTTGGCGCGTTCGGCCCAGGCCTTGCGCGTGTTGAAATCGGCGGCTTCCAGCCAGCGCAGGGCGGCGATGACGCCACGCTGCTTGAAGCGCCTTGCCTCGGCGGCGGCGGCCATCTTTTCGGCGGCTTCACCCTGGCGCTGCACCTTGGGTTTGGCGGCCGTCTTCACGGCCTTTTCCAGTTCCCCCACATCCTTGCTGCGGACCCGGAAAACCAGACCGACCACGCGCCCGCCATTGCCGCCGCGTCCCTGCCGAATTTCGTCCATCTCCACACTGAACTCGGCCAGCTCGTTGATTTCCTGAATGGCGGGATCCAGCGCCTTTTTGCGCAAATCCTTGAAATCCTTCAGCTTGTCACGGCAGCCCAGGACGTCGCGCACCTCGTCGATCTTGGCACTCCAATAGGGCTCCGTCGCCTTGCGGTCGGCATAGCGTTTCAGGATTTCATAGAGGGTGAGGGCATATTTGCTGGTGAATTGATAGATCACCGACAAGGACAGGGCGGAATACAGCGCCGGTTCAACCAGACGCTGGGCGACTTCCTCTGGAAACTCAAAGGTCAGTTCGCCTGTCACCTCATTGATGGTGACACGGCCCAGAAGATGGTCGGACACCCAGGTCCGTCCATCAGACCCCAGGACATCATACTGGACCAGAACCTTCTGCAGCCGGGTCAGGCTCTCTTTCAGCCAGAAATTGGTATCGCCATGCGAGGCGGCGTCGCGCGCCTCTGCCGCGAAGCGCCTGATATCGGACAGGTGGGTATTGTGCCGCGTCGCCTTGCCGATATTGGGGGCGGCGATGGCCAGCAGATGGTTGAACAGCTTGCGGTCGGACAGGCGCAGATCTTCATTGCCGGTCGCCCGCACCTCAACCAGGGCGGTGGCCTTGATCAAGGTCCCACTCAATTTCTTGCGGCGTGCCGTCTGGGTCGCCACAATGGATAGTGATGGTTCCGACACGAAACCTGCCCCCGTTTCCAGTGACGGCAGTTAGGCATAACCCGGACCAGATGAAAAGAAATGAGTCCGTTGAAAATGTCCGTTGAAAAGCCCTGCTTTCTTTAATTCCTAGATTCCTTAGAATCCTAGGGCTGGATTACAGCGATTTTTCAATAGGTTGCGGGGTTTACCCGGACAAACGCAACGCTCCCCCGGACCTTCACAACGTTTCAGGGGGAGGTTCCCAACGCCCCCCGGAACCTAACCCGGACCTTTTCAACGCCACCCTTTGATATCAGCGCTTTATGCCCCGCTACCGGACTTTTCCTACGCTTATCCGGACCTTTTCAACGGCTCCCCGCTTCCGGCTTTCACCGGACATTCCCAACGGGGATGCCGAAAGCGGCCCGAATCAAGGGCTTGCGATTCGGATTCAGCGGACTTTTTCAACGGGTTCACCGGACTTCTTCAACGCCCCTTGTAAGCTCTGATGAGAGTTCACCGGACATCTCCAACGGGGGACAGTGAGGGCAGAAGCCTTTATCCGGACCTTTTCAACGGGTGGAATCGGGAGCGGACAAATGATCCCCCGCCTGGTGGACATTGGCCTTGGATGGGCTGGAACAGGCCCCGCCGGGTCTGCGTCTTATCCCGACAGGGTGATCGCTGTGGCGGTGAAGGTCCGCGTGGCCGGCAATCCGGCCATGACCTGCCTCTACTTGGCGGGACCGGAAACTTCGCCCAGCTTGAGTGATGAAGCCGGGGACGGAACCGGAGCCGACCCGGCGCCTTGAAGAAACAAGAACACGCGAAGGGTACAGAAGATGGACCAGATGCAGCACCCGATGGGGCTTTCCGATGCCGGCCTGCTGCGCACCCACGGTGTGATCGGCGGTGCCTGGGTGGGTGCCGATGCCGGCGGCCTGCTGGATGTGCGCAACCCGGCCACGGGTGCCTTGCTGGCGCAGGTGCCGATGATGGGCGCGGCAGAGACTGCCCGCGCCATCGATGCCGCCGCCGCCGCCCTGCCGTCATGGCGGGCCCTGACGGCGCAGGAACGGGCAAAGCTGCTGATGCGCTGGCACGATCTGATGCTGGACGCTGCCGATGATCTGGCCCTGTTGCTGACCCAGGAACAGGGCAAGTCCCTGGCCGAGGCCAAGGGGGAAATCACCTATGGCGCCAGCTTCATCAGCTGGTTCGCGGAAGAATCCCGCCGCGCCTATGGCGATGTCATCCCCACGCACAAGCCCGGATCACGTCTGATCACCATCAAGCAGCCGGTGGGCGTGGTGGGCGCCATCACGCCCTGGAATTTCCCCAACGCCATGATCACGCGCAAGCTGGGGCCGGCCCTGGCGGCGGGCTGCACAATTGTGCTGAAACCGGCGGAGGCAACGCCCTTGTCGGCCCTGGCCTTGGCGGTGCTGGCTGAACGGGCGGGCATTCCGGCGGGCGTGATCAACATTGTCACGGGCGATCCCGTTGCCATCGGCGGCACGCTGACCGCGTCCTCCACGGTACGGAAGATCAGCTTCACCGGCTCCACCCGCGTGGGCCGGTTGCTGATGGCGCAAAGCGCGCCGACGGTAAAGCGCCTGTCGCTGGAACTGGGTGGCAACGCGCCCTTCATCGTGTTTGACGATGCCGATCTGGGGCCGGCGGTGGCCGGTGCCATGGCGTCGAAATACCGCAATTCCGGCCAGACCTGCGTCTGCGCCAACCGCCTGTTTGTCGAAGATGGCATCCATGATGCCTTTGTCGCCAAGCTGGCCGAGGAAGTGGGCAAGCTGAAGGTCGGCAATGGTGTGGAAGCCGGTGTCAATCAGGGGCCGCTGATCAACCGGGCCGCGGTTGAGAAGGTGGAGGAACTGGTGACCGACGCCCTGGAAAAGGGCGCGACGCTGGTCACGGGCGGCAAGCGCCATGATCTGGGCGGCTGCTTCTATGAGCCGACGATCCTGACCGGTGTCACCGGTGAGATGCGGATCGCGCATGAGGAAATCTTCGGCCCCGTCGCCGCCATTCAGCGCTTCCGGGGTGAGGAGGAGGTGCTGCGTCTGGCCAACGATACCGAGTTCGGTCTTGCCGCCTATTTCTACAGCCGCGACCTGGGCCGCATCTGGCGCGTTGCCGAGGGTCTGGAAAGCGGCATGGTCGGCGTGAATGAGGGCCTGATTTCCACCGAAATCGCGCCGTTCGGTGGCGTCAAACAGTCCGGCCTGGGCCGGGAGGGCAGCAGCCTGGGCCTGGATGAGTATCTGGAGGTGAAATACATCTCAATGGCCGTGGGGTGAGGGGCGGGGGAGCTTTTCATCCACTTCTATCGCCTTCCCGGCTTTCGCCGGGAAGGCAAAATGGTGGGCTTACGCCGCACTGACTTGCTCCATCCCCACCACCGCCCACCCCGGCGCATGCGCCACCGCATCCCCCACCAGGATCAATGACGGGGCGCCAGGGTCGGTGAGTGCCGGCGCGTGGGGCAGGGCGGCGATGGTGGCAAACCGCACCTCCGCATCCGGGCGGCAGGCATTGGCGATCAGGGCGGCGGGCGTGTCGGGCGGCAATCCCGCCTTGATCAGGCTGCCCGCAATATCGCCCAGCCGGTCGCGCCCCATATAGAGCGCCAGGGTCGTGCCCGGATCGGCCAGCTTGGTCCAGTCGATGGCATCGGTTTCGCCCGATGTGCGGCAATGGGCAGTAACCACGCGCATCGACCGCGCCACGCCGCGATGGGTCAGCGGCAGGCCCAGCTGTGCCGCCGCCCCCATCGCCGCCGTGATGCCGGGGATCACCGTCACGGCCACGCCGTGACTGCGCAGAAATTCCGCCTCTTCGCCGGCGCGGCCAAAGATGAACGGGTCCCCGCCCTTCAGCCGCACGACGCGCAGACCCTTTTTGGCACAGGTGGCCATCAGCCGGTTGGTGAATTCCTGCGGGACGGAGCGGCAGCCCGCCCGCTTGCCTACCGACACCAGCCGCGTTTCCCGCCGCGCCAGGGCCAGGATGCTGTCGGGCACCAGCGCATCGTGCAGGATGATATCGGCGGACCCGATAGCGCGGGCGGCATGCAGGGTCAGCAGGCCCGGATCACCGGGGCCGGCACCCACCAGCGTGACGGCCCCGCCCTCATCCCGCCCGCCGGCGGTGAAGCGGGACAGTTCGGCCATGATCTCTGCCACGGCCCCATCTTCGTCCATGCCCATCAACCGGTCGGCCAGGCTGCCTGACAGGACCCGGTCCCAGAAACGCTGCCGGTCGCGGGTGGTGGACAGGGTGTGGCGCACGCCGTGACGGGCGCGCTGCGCGGCCCGCGCCAAACTGGCATAGCCGGCGGGGATCGCCGCTTCCAGCCGCTGGCGGATATTGCGGGCCAGGGCCGGGGCGCCGCCGCCCGTCGATACCGCCACCACCACGGGCGACCGGTCCAGGATGGCCGGCACCGTGAAATCGCACTGTTCGGGCACATCCACGACATTGACCAGCACATTGCGGGTAAAGGCGGCACAGCGGATACGGTCCGTCAGGTCGGGATCACCCGACCCGTCCATGGCGATGGTTACCCCGTCCAGAAGCTCTGGCCGGAACTCCGTCTCCCGCCGCCGGATGGCACCGCTTTCCAGCAGTTCCAGCATCTCCTCCCCCACCTCTGCCGCCAGAAGCAGGATATCGGCCCCGGCGCGGATCAGCAGCCGGGCCTTGGACGCCGCCGCGTCACCACCGCCTGCCAGCAGGACCGACCGGCCCCGCAGATCCAGAAACAGCGGGAAATAGGGCATGGGGCTTGCCGGATCAGGCCGCGACGACAGGTGCAGCATGGCGCAGGATCTCCTTGATCTCGGGAAGGCAGGAACCGCAGCCGGTGCCGGCGGCGGTGAGTTTGCCGATATCGGCGACGGAGCAGGCTTTGCCCGACCGGACAGCGGCGGCGATCTTGTTGCGGCCCACCCCATGGCAGGAACAGACGATGGGGCCATCATCGGCCCCCTCCGTCTCCGGCGCGCGACCGGCCAGAAGGCGGGTGCGGTCCATGGGCGTCAGGGTCGGCTTGGCGAACAGGGCGGACAGCCAGTCGCGCGAAATCTCCGGCCGTTCGGGGGCCAGGAACAAGGCGGCTGTCAGCTTCCCATCCTTCACCCAGGCCCGGCGCGTGACTGCGCGGGACGGGTCGGTGAAGTCCAGGATTTCGCAATCCTCCAGCCCGGACAGGGCAGGGGCGTCATCACCAGCCAGCTCAAAAATCCGGCACGCCCCCGCCTCCTGCCGCACCCAATAGGGAATGGCGGAAAACTCATGCTTGCGCGTGGTGAAGAACAGGCCCGCCCAGGCGGTGATGAACCGTTCCACCCGCACGGGCACATGCTTGCTTTCCGGCTGGCCCGACACCGGGTCGGTATGCGGGGCGATCAGGCGGCCGATGCCCCCCTTGGCCGACAGTGTGTCGGACCAATGCATGGGGATAAAGACCTGACCCGCCCGCTGTGCCTCGGTAATCGCTACGCGCAGCACGGCCTCGCCCTGCAAACTGATCACGCGGGCCAGTTCACCGTCCAGAAGGTCGGCGGCCTGCGCGTCGGTGGGGTGGATTTCCAGCAGCGGTTCCGGGCGGTGGGCCGACAGGCGGGCGGACAGGCCCGTGCGCGTCATCGTGTGCCATTGGTCGCGATACCGCCCCGTATTGGCGATCAGGGGAAAGCGCAGGGAGGCGCGTTCCACGGGCGGCACATGGCGTACGGCCAGCATGCGGGCCCGGCCATTGCCGTGGGTGAAGCGGCCATCAGCATACATCCGGTCGGTGCCGCGCTTGGCGCCTGCCGGCATTGGCCATTGGAACGGCTCCATGCCCGCATAGTCCGCCTCCCGCTTGCGGCCCCAGGCGGCGATGTCGAAGGCGCGCAGGCCATCATTCTCAAACCCCGACAGGATGGCATGTTCGCGGAACACCTCGCCCGGTGTGCGCCAGGCGAACGCGGGGCCGTAGCCCATGACGGTCGCGACCTTGGACATGATCCACCAATCGGCCTTGGCCTCCCCCGGTCCGTCGCGGAACGGGCGCTGGCGGGAAATGCGGCGTTCGGAGTTGGTGACGGTGCCATCCTTCTCCCCCCAGCCCAATGCGGGCAGGCGGATATGGGCGTAATCCATACTGTCGGTGCTGCCCACGATGTCGGACACGATGACCGTGGGGCACAGGCGCAGGGCCTCGCGCACAAGGTCCGCTTCGGGCAGGCTGACCGCCGGGTTGGTGGCCATTATCCACAGGGCCTTGATGCGGCCTTCCCGGATGGCGCGGAACATGTCCACGGCCTTCAACCCCTGCCCACCCTTCAACGCCGGGGCGTTCCAGAACCGGCGCAGCCTTTCCACATCCGCCGGGTCGTCGGGGTTCATATGGGCGGCCAGCTGGTTGGCCAGCCCGCCCACCTCGCGCCCGCCCATGGCATTGGGCTGCCCGGTCACGGAAAACGGGCTGGACCCCGGCTTGCCCACCCGGCCCGTGGCCAGATGCACATTCAGGATAGCATTGACCTTGTCGGTGCCGCGCGACGACTGGTTCACACCCTGGCTGAAGACTGTCACGGTACGCTGGGTGGCGGTGAACCAGTCATAGAAGGTGGCGATATCGGTAGGGTCCAGGCCACAGGTTGCGGCCACATCGCCCGCATCCTCGGCCGCTGCTTCCAGCGCTGCCTCCAGCCCCGTGACATGGCGCAACACATAGGCGCGGTCGATGGCCTCCACCCGGTCCAGATGCGCCAGCAAGCCGTTGAACAGGGCCACGTCGCTGCCGGGCTTCAAGGCCAGATGCAGATCGGCCAGATCAGAACTGGCCGTGCCGCGCGGATCGATCAGGACGACGCGCGTGCCCCGGTCCCGCCGGGCGGTGCGCAGGCGCTGCGCCAGCACCGGGTGACACCAGGCCAGATTGGACCCGACCAGCACCACCAGATCGGCAATCTCCAGATCCTCATAATTGCCCGGCACCACATCGGCCCCGAAGGCGCGTTTGTGGCCGGCGACCGTGGAGGCCATGCAAAGTCTTGAATTGGTGTCGATATGCGGGCTGCCGATGAACCCTTTCAGCAGCTTGTTGGCGACATAGTAATCCTCCGTCAGCAACTGGCCGGAGACGTAGAAGGCGATGGCGTCGGGGCCATGTTCGGCCAGGGTTGCGGACAGCCGCCCCGCCACTTCGGCAATCGCTGTGTCCCAGGTGACCCGCTGACCGGCCACTTCCGGGTACAGCAGACGCACATCGCCTGCCGCCTCGGCATTGACCGTATCGATCAGGGCTGCCCCCTTGGAACAAAGACGCCCCTGGTTGGCCGGGTGGTCGGGATCGCCGCCCACCACCCAGCCATCCCGCGCCCGGCTGACAACCAGCCCGCAGCCAACGCCGCAATAGGGGCAGGTGGTGCGGATTTCGGTGGTGGACATGGGGTGCTCCTACAAACGCTCTTACCGTCATCCCGGCGAAAGCCGGGACCCAGGGGTCCCAGGCTCAGGCCTGTCGGCAGCGTTGATGAACGGTGGGGACATGTTGGGCTATTGGCCCCTGGGTCCCGGCTTTCGCCGGGATGACGAAACGGGGGCGAATGCAGGTGAGGGAAGGCGTCACACCACCAACCCCAGCTCCACCCGCCCATCGACCAGCCGCGCGGGGATGCGCCCCGTGCAGCCTTCGTCCGGCCCCTGCGCAAAGCCGGTGGCGAGGTCAATGACCCAGTTATGCAGGGGGCAGGTCACGGCATGGCCATGCACGATGCCTTCCGACAGCGGCCCCTTCTTGTGCGGGCATTCATCGCGCAGCGCGAAGACCTGATCATCGATGGTGCGGAACACCGCGATGCGGCCTTCCCGATGGTCCACACGGCGGGCACCCTGGACGGGAATGTCCGTCAGCGGGCCGATATCTTTCCATTCAAGCGGGCGGTGCATGGCGGCTCACTCCACAGTGGCAAGTGCTTGGAAATCACGGGACGCCGGGGCACCGGGTGCGCGTTCGGCCCAGGGATCGACCTGCGCATGGCGCTGGCTGGCCAGGAACCGTTCGTGCAGGGCGCGGCGGTTGTCGGCATCGTCCACCACGCGGGTCTTGACGAAATCCAGGCCCACCCGCTCGATCCAGGGGGCCGTGCGTTCCAGGTAATGCGCCTCTTCTCGATAGAGCTGCATGAAGGCGCCGCAATATTCCTGCACCTCCTCTTCGGTGGTCACCTTGGCCAGAAGGTCGGTGCCGCGCAGCTTGATGCCGCCATTGCCGCCGACCAGCAGGTCAAAGCCGCCATCGGTGGCGATGACGCCGAAATCCTTGATCGTCGCCTCCGCACAGTTCCGGGGACAGCCCGACACGGCCATCTTGAACTTGTGCGGGGTCCAGGAGCCCCAGGTCATCCGTTCCAGATTGACCCCGACCTCCATGGATTTCTGCGTGCCGAACCGGCACCATTCCGACCCCACACAGGTCTTTACCGTCCGCAGCGCCTTGCCATAGGCATGGCCCGACACCATGCCGGCCCCGTTCAGATCGGCCCAGACGGCGGGAAGATCTTCCTTCTTGATGCCCAGCAGGTCGATACGCTGCCCGCCCGTCACCTTCACGGTTGGGATGTCGAACTTGTCCACCACATCGGCGATGGCGCGCAGTTCCTTGGCATTGGTCAACCCGCCCCACATGCGGGGGACGACTGAATAGGTGCCGTCCTTCTGGATGTTGGCATGCACGCGCTCATTCACGAACCGGCTGGCGCCGTGGTCGACATACTCACCGGGCCAAGTGGCCAGCAGATAGTAATTCAGGGCCGGGCGGCAGGTGTGGCAGCCATCGGGCGTCTTCCATTCCAGCGCCTGCATGACGGCGGGAATGGATTTCAGTTCCTGCACGCGGATCAGGCGGCGGATCGTATCATGGTCATGGTCGCTGCATTTGCAGATCGGCTTGACCCCTGCCGCCTCATACTCACCACCCAGCGTATGGGCCAGCAGCCCTTCCACCAACCCGGTGCAGGACCCGCACGACGCCGATGCCTTGGTCGTGGCCTTCACCTGATCCAGGGTTGTCAGACCCTTTTCGGCGATGGCCTTGACGATGGTGCCCTTGCAGACGCCGTTGCAGCCGCAGATTTCTGCCGTATCAGGCAGCGCCGCAACGGCGGCGGTAGGGTTTGCGGCACCGCCTTCCTTGGCTGCGAAACCCTGCCCGAAGATCAGGGTGTCGCGCAGGCCGCTGACATCCTCGCCTGCCTTCAGAAGCTGGAAATACCAGGCCCCATCGGCGGTATCGCCATACATCACCGCACCCTTGATGCGGCCATCCTGCAGAACGATGCGCTTGTAAACGCCACGGCCCGCATCGCGGAAAACGATATCCTCCGTCCCCGGCCCACCGCTGAAATCACCGGCGGAGAACACGTCCACGCCCGTGACCTTCAACTTGGTGGAGGTGACGGAACCCGGATAGCCCGCAGCCTGTTTACCGGCCAGATGATCTGCCAGGACCTTGGCCATCTCAAACAGCGGCTGCACCAGACCGTAACAGGCCCCGCGATGCTGCACGCACTCGCCGACGGCAGTGATGGCGGGATCGTTGGTCACCATATGGTCATCGACCATGATGCCGCGCCCAACCTCCAAACCTGCTGCTGCCGCCAGCCTTGTGTCGGGACGGATGCCCACGGCCATCACCACCAGATCGGCCTTCAGTTCGGTACCGTCCTTCAGCGCCACACCGGTCACATGGGTGTCACCCAGGATGGCGGCGGTATCGGCGCTGGTCAGGACGGTCAGGCCCCGGCGTTCCAGTTCCCGGGCCAGCAGATGACCGGCGGACGGGTCCAGCTGCCGTTCCATCAGATGCCCGGCCAGATGCAGGACGGTAACGTCCATTCCCCGCGCCTTCAGGCCGACGGCGGCTTCCAGGCCCAGCAACCCACCGCCGATAACCACGGCGTGCCCGCCCTGGGCACTGGCGGCCAGCATGGCATCGACATCATCCACGTCGCGGAAGGTGACCACGCCGGGCAGGCGCGCGCCTGGGATGGGGATGACGATGGGCATGGAACCGGTGGCGATCAGCAGCCGGTCATAGGGGACGGAAAGGCCGGAACGCGTGATCACCACCTGATCATCGCGGTCGATCTGTTCCACCGGGTCGCCGGCATGCAGCTTGATATGGTTGCTGGCGTACCAGTCCAGGTCGTTGATCACGATCTGGTCAAAGGTCTTTTCGCCCGACAGCAAGGGCGACAGCATGATGCGGTTATAATTCACGCGCGGTTCGGCGCCGAACACCGTGATGTCGTACAGGTCGGGGGCCCGTTCCAGCAATTCCTCGACAGCGCGGATGCCGGCCATGCCATTGCCGATAACGACCAGCCGGGGGCGTGAACGGGTGGCCGGGGGGGCGGAGAAGGGGGTCATGTCTGGCTCCATCCATCTCTTGCGCAAAAAACGCGCAATAAAAAAGGCGTCCGACCGTGCATCGTCCCTCGCCTGGGGACAGTTACACGTTCGGACGCCATTATCCGGTGGGGCCCGGCCTTGGACCCCTATATGCACCCTTCCCACCGGGAAGGGCCGTCGCAACGCTGCATCGCCTTGCGCCGCTCCCCTATTTGCGAATGCCGTGCCAAGGCGGCAACCCGTTGGAATCACAGGATTCCAGGGGAGGGAGGCCGACGTAGGGGACCCATCCATTGCCAAAAATTAAGGCATCGCCCAAACGGTGATGCATTTTTGTGCAGTTACGAAGGGTCGCGGTGGCGCAAAGCCCCGGAATCCCGCGCCTGCGCCCGCTGGCACGGCCATTGCTGAATAAAACCTGTCCCGAGGCAGGGATATTCCATCGTCCAACGGCGGACGACCAGGCAGGGGTGGGTTGATCCCCCACCGCAACGCATGGCCGCCGACGGGGAACCGACAGGCGGCCCGGACGACAAAGGCATCACGATGGATATCCGCAACAAGGCCACGCGCATCGACCTGTTCACGCTGAAAAGCGTGCAGATGCGGGCCTTTCACATGACTTGGTTTGCGTTCTTCCTCTGCTTCTTCGGCTGGTTCGGTATTGCCCCGCTGATGGCGGTGGTCCGTGACGATCTGGGTCTGACCAAGGGGCAGATCGGCAATATCATGATTGCGTCGGTGGCCATCACGGTCGCCGTGCGCCTGATCATCGGGCCGATGTGTGACTGGTTCGGCCCGCGCCGCACCTATACCGGCCTGTTGGCGTTCGGCTCCGTGCCCGTCATGTGCGTGGGTCTGGCCGATAGTTACGAGACGTTTCTGCTGGCCCGTCTCGCCATCGGTGCCATTGGTGCCGCCTTTGTCATCACCCAGTATCATACCTCGGTGATGTTCGCGCCCAACGTGGTGGGCACGGCCAATGCGACCACGGCGGGGTGGGGCAATTTGGGTGGCGGGATCACGCAAATGGTGATGCCGCTGGTCCTGACCGGCATCCTGTTCCTTGGCGTGGACAAGGGCCATGCCTGGCGGCTGGCCATGGTGGTGCCGGGTCTGGTGCTGCTGGTGGCCGCACTCGCCTATTGGCGCTTCACCCAGGATTGCCCGGAGGGTGATTTCAAGGATCTGCGCGCCGCTGGCCGCCTGCCGCCCGCCGGTGGGGGCAAGAACGGGGGCAAGGGCAAGGGTGGTTTCGTTACGGCCCTGTCCGATATCCGCGTCTGGGCCTTGTTTATCGCCTATGGCGCCTGCTTTGGCGTGGAGCTGACCCTGCACAATATTGCGGCCATCTATTTCTTCGACAATTTCAAGCTGGACCTCGCCACCGCCGGCATCATCGCGGGCCTTTTCGGTTCGATGAGCCTGTTTGCACGCACCCTGGGCGGCTTTCTCTCCGACCGCTGGGCCGGACAGGCCGGCTTGCAGGCGCGTGTGCGCCTCCTGTTCCTGGTGCTGTTTGCCGAAGGGCTGGCGCTGCTGCTGTTCTCGCAGATGACGGTCCTGTGGATCGCGGTGGCGGCGATGCTGTTCTTCTCGCTGTTCGTGCAGATGGGCTGCGGCGCCACCTTTGGCATCGTGCCGTTCGTGAACCGCAAGGCGCTGGGGTCCGTGTCGGGCATTGTCGGCGCGGGCGGGAACATGGGGGCGGTGGCCGCCGGTTTCCTTTTCAAGGCGGAAGGCATCACCTATCAGCAGGGGCTGATGTATCTGGGCATCGCGGTGACCTTGGCGTCGCTGCCGACCCTGCTGATCCGCTTCAATGAGGGTGCGGTGGACGAGGTGCGGGGACCGGTCCCCGTGCCGGCGGAGTGAGGGTGACAGACAAAAGCATGGCCAATCCTGAACCCAATATCCTGGTCATTGACGGCAATCCCGACCGTGCGGCGGTGGTGGAACGGGGGCTGGTGGAATCCGGTTGGGTGCGGGTCAGCACCATCGGCCCCTCGGTCAATCTACTGGCCCGCATCCAGGCGCTGGCGCCGGATGTCATCATCATCGACCTGGAAAATCCCGACCGCGACACCCTGGAGCAGATGTTCCAGGTCAGCCGCGTGGTGCAGCGGCCCATCGCCATGTTCGTTGACCAAAGCGACAGCCAGATGATTCATGCCGCTATTGAGGCCGGGGTCAGCGCCTATGTCGTGGATGGCCTTCGTCAGGACCGTATCAAGCCCATTGTTGAAACGGCCATCACCCGCTTCAACGCCTTCGACCGGCTGCGCCGCGAACGGGACGAGGCGCAGTCCAAACTCCAGGACCGAAAACAGGTGGAGAAGGCCAAGGGCCTTCTGATGAAGCATCGCGGCCTGTCGGAGGAGGATGCCTACAACCTGATGCGGCGCACCGCCATGAAGCAGAACCGCAAATTGTCCGACATCGCGCAGAGCGTGATCACCGCCTTCGAGATGGAGCTTTGAGAATGGCCGAGATCGTCAAGCTGGGCTTCGCGCCCCTGGTGGATTGCGCCATTCCCGTCGCCGCCGCCGAAATGGGCTTTGCCGCCGCCGAAGGCATCGACCTGATGCTAGACCGCGCCCCGTCCTGGGCGGCCTTGCGGGACAAGCTGGCCTTCGGGCGGGTGGATGGTGCCCATATCCTGGCACCCCTGGCGCTGGCCATTCATCACGGCATTGCCGGCGTGCCGGCCACGCCGCTGGTCGTGCCCGTGTCGCTGGGGCTGGCCAATAATGCCATCACTGTGTCGATGGAGCTTTATGAACGCATGGTGGCGGCGGCACCCGATGTGATGGCGGGGCCGCCTTCCCTGCGGGCGCGCGCGCTGCGTCCCGTCATCGATGCCGACCGCGAGGCGGGCAAGCCGTTCCTGTCCTTCGTCACCGTCTTCCATTTCTCCTGCCACCATTATGAGCTGCTGAAATGGCTGGCCGATGGCGGGATCAATGGGCGCACGGAGGTGAATATCGGCGTCATCGCTCCGCCGCGCATGGCGGAAAGCCTGGCCGCCGGCTGGATCGACGGCTATTGCGCGGGCGAGCCCTGGAACCTGCGCGCCGTCCAGCGCGGGGTGGGCCAGGTGGTGGTGACCAAGGCCGATATCAGGCCCGATGGGTTGGAGAAGGTGCTGGGCCTGCGCGCCGATTGGGCCGATGCCGACCCCGCCCGCACCTCCGCCCTGATCCGCGCCGTGGTGAAGGCCGCCGACTGGTGCGCCGATCCGGCCAACCGGGGCGATCTGGCCCGGTTGCTTGCCGAACCCCGCCATGTCGGGCTTGCGGCAGACCTTATTGCCGAAACCCTTGCCGGCGCCATGCCGGCCCCCAACCGCAACCGACCCGACCCGGCGGATGTGGGCCGGCTGCTGACTGAGATGGCGGCTGCGGGGCAGTTGCAGGCGCCCGCCGATGGAGGGGCAGCGCTGACCGCCGTCTGGCGGCCTGATCTGTATGACGGGGCAATGGGGGGCTGATGCCCCCCTTACGCCGGGCGGTAGATCGCGTAGATCTTCGCCACGTCCACCCGGCTTTCCCAGGAACAGGTGGCGGCCTGTTCGACCAGGAAGATGTCGCCCTTGTTGAATGTGCCCTCGCGTCCGGCCTCATCCACGAAGGTGACGGACCCGTCCAGCAGCAGCATCAGTTCAAAATGCCGATAATACATGGCGCGGCGGTGATAAGGGGTGCTGTCCCACACACCGCACATGAAGGTGCCGCTGCCCGACACATAGGTCGTATGGTTGCGGCAGGCGGGCGTGGGCGACAAAAGCAGTTCGGCCAACGGCGCGCCTGACGGCGTCAGGGCCACGCCGGTATCGATGGCAACCACCCGGTCAGCACCCGGCCCGCCTTCTTCCGCACAGCCCATGATCAGCAGGGTGGCACCAGAGGGTGCGGACCATGACACAGCCTGCCCGCGCGGTACCACGGCACTGTCATCGGCCCCCAGCGTCACGGCAGTGCCACCCGCCACCAGGGCCAGGCTGCCCGACAGGACCAGCACGAACTCGTCGCCGGCCTGTGCTGGTGACTGCCCCTCACCGGGTGCCAGGCGCAGGGCCGACAGGGTGACGGGGCCGGGGGCAAGGTCCAGGGCCTTGCGCCCGTTGGTCCAGGTGCCGCTGGCCGCACCATCGGCAAGTGCCGATGCCGCAAAGGCACGCAGATCAATGAAGCTAAAAACCCTGTCCATATCCCGTTCCCCATGCTGGTTCGCGCCGCGACGATAGGGGAGGTGGGGCGGCGGCGGGCACCGATCCGGGCAGCGGCCACGGCAGTTCATGCCGTCCCCGGCATCAACCCTTGGCATCCGCACCGTTGCGGCGGTTCCATTCGCGAATGGCCGCTTCCGACAGGGGGGTGCCCCTATCGGCCATTTCGGCCTTGTACTGATCGGGGTCCATGGGGGCGGGTGCTCTGGTCGCCTCGATCTGCCGCTGCGTCGCCAGGACGGCCTGCACCTGTTCCAGGCTCGGCCCCCTGGTGCGGCGGGCCGACAGCAGGGTGCGGTCGCCAAAGAAGAAGGCGATGATGGCGCCCAGCACCACCCACATCTCTTCCGGGATCAGGGCCCAGGCCTGGGCCGCCGCCGCAAAGCCCACCGGGTCCGCCGACGCCCAGACGAAAATGCCGATCACCCCCAGCGCCATGGCGGGCCGGGGCAGACGGTTCAGCCCGTCGATGAAACTGTCCCACCAGGTGCGGCCCTGGCGGTCGGCGAATTCGGCCCCGAACTGCTGAAACCGGGCCAGCATCTCGCCATGGCGGCTGGTCTCGTCCTGGGTTCTGTCGCCGGTAAAGGGCGTGATGGCGCCGGCCAGGGCCTGGGCACCACCGCCGACCAGCGCCTGTAACAGCTTGCTCAGCATGGGTTTCAATCCTTCAAATGCACAAAGGCGGCGGCAGCCGATCAGGGCCGCCACCGCCTTTGCAGGGATTCCGGGTGGGTGTGGGAAAACATTATAGGAATAAAGTCAGTTTTGCAAGCGTGGCCGGTCTGGATCGCCTCATGCCGGAACCCGATCCAGGGCACGGATCAGGATGTCTCCATGGTTGGCAAGGTTGCCCGCGTAACGCCCCAGTGACGATCGGGGAATGTTGGTGATCTCAAGCGCCTGAAAATGCAGCGATACGCCGTCGACCCTGACAATGGGCGCCATGGTGGGATCGCGGAAAAAGCCAGGTTCGGGGGACAATGGGACGACAATACACCGCTCCCATTGCCGAAGCAGCCCGGTCTGCACAATCACGAAATACGGAAAAAGCTTTTGGGATCGCCCATTGTTCACATGAACATCAAACTGGGGCATCAGTGCTGGCCATACTCGTCGGCAACGGAAATGCCCTGGGCGGACCAGCGATTATAGCGTTCCATCTCCTCGTCCATGCGAGCCTGGAGTTTGTCACGCTCCGTCTGCACAGGCGCGATGATCTCCTTGCTGCCGATGGTTTCCGGCAGGTTCACCGGCTGCTTCACGGCCTTGGCGCTGCTCATCGTCCGCGTCCCTCACCATATCCAGGGGCGATCATACCATTCCGCCGCCCCCCTGACGATGCCTATGCATGCCCCGTCAGGGCCAGCAGGGCGAAGGTGGCCAGCCAATGTTCGCCCATATAGTCGCCGGCCACATGCGGCAGGCTAGCGGCCAGATGGGCATCCGCCGCTGCCTCCGCCCGTTCGCGCGCCCTGTCCGGCAGGGCGGGGGCGATGGCGCGCCAGCACCAGGCACGCGACAGGTTCAACCCGTCCAGATGCGCGATCTTGCCGTCCGTCCGGTCGCTGGGCGTGGCGGGCTGGAACAGGGTCGCCGGCTCTGCGTCCGCCAGACGCGGCAGGAAGGAAGACAGCCAGTGGGCATAATCACCCGGCGGCAATGCGTGACGCATCAGTTCGGCCACCATCAGGGTGGGGGACAGGAAATCATCCTGCGACGGTTCCCAGGCCTGGGCATCGCGGTCGCCGCCATGCCAGGCCTTTGCCCGGTCACGGCACAGGTTGGCCAGGGCCGCATCCCCCACCTGATCGGCATAATCCAGTGCCAGGGTCAGGGCGAAGGCCGTATTGCCATGGGTGCCGGCCCGCACCGGATATGTGGCCAGCGGCAGGAACGCCTTGAACCTGTCGGCGAAATCCTGGGCCAGCGGGGTGAGCGCTGCCGCCCATCGCCGCCCATCCGCATGGTCCGCGCGGTTCAGTTCGGCGGCCAGCGCCAGCAGCCAGCCCCAGCCATAGGGCCGTTCAAACCCGCGTGCCGTGGGCCGGGTCAGATAATCCCGCTCGCCCGCGATCCTGGCCGGCGTCAGATGGCTGTCAAACAGCGCCTTAATGGCGGGACCCGTCGTCAGACCGGGGAACAGCCGCCGCAACCGGGCCAGCAGCCAGTAACCATGCACGCAGGAATGCCAGTCGAAACTGCCATAGAACACGGGGTGCAGGCCGCGCGGATCACCCACATCGTCGGGACCGGCCAGGACATGATCCAGCTTGTTTGGATACTCGCGGGTGACATGGCCCAGGGCCAACGCCGCTAACTTGTCGGCAAGGGCTTGATCCAGCATCCGTCCCTCTCCCTCACCGGAAAGCCAGCAGATACATCAGCGCGATATTGATGCCCAGCAGCGGCAGGGCCGTGGGGATCTGTGCCTTGATGACGCCGTTGCGGTCCTTCAGTTCCAGAAGCACCGCCGGCACCACGTTGAAATTGGCCGCCATCGGCGTCATCAGGGTGCCGCAGAAGCCCGACAGCATGCCGATGGCCCCCATCACCGCCGGGTCGCCCCCGAACTTGAACACCACCAGCGGCAGGCCCACCGCCGCCGTCATCACGGGGAACGCGGCGAAGGCATTGCCCATGATGATGGTGAACAGCGCCATGCCCAGGCAATAGGCCAGCACGGCGGCAAATGGCCCGTTCAGCGGCAGATAGTCACCGATCAGCGTCCCCACCGCCTGACCCACCCCGCCCAGCGCGAAGACAGCCCCCAGCGAGGCCAGCATCTGCGGCAGGATGGCGGCCCAGCCGACGGAATCCAACAACCGGCGCCCCTCCTGTACCGCCGCCACCGGGCCGGGCCGCAGCCAGACCAGACACAGCGACAGGGCCAGCAGCACGCCCAGGGTCAGGGAGACCAGCGTCGCATGCCGGCTTTCCACCAGCGCCTCCCCCCCGATGGTCAGGTGCTTGAACAGCAGGGTGCCGACCAGAACCGTGGCCGGGATGACCAGGGCGGGGATCAGCAGCCTTCCCCCGCGCCGGGCCGCCCTTTCGCGCCGTTCCTCCACACTTGTGGTCCGCGCCGTCCCCTTGCCCAGGCCGACGGCACCAACGGCCACCAGCCCCAGGACCAGCAAGCCATTGCCAATATCGCCCAGGTGGTCGCCGGCCAGGAACGACGTGGCAAGCCCGCCCCAGAACAGGAAATTCAGCCAGCGGCGGGGATTGCCCCGGTCCAGCAGGCCATAGATGGCGCAGGCCCCGAAGAACAGGCCGCCGATGATATAGATCTCGTGCAGCCCGATCATGCCACGGCCCCCTTCATGCCCAGGCGCCGATCCAGGGCACGCAGCCGGACGGCATGCACGCCAAGCGCCGCGATGGCCGACGGGATGGCCCAGATCGACAGTTGCAACGGTTCCACCATCACGCCGTTCTGTTCCAGGAACCCCTTGATCAGCAGGATCGACGCGATAGCCAGGAAGATGTCTTCGCCAAAGAACAGGGCAATATTGTCCACCGCCGCCGCATGGGCACGCACCAGATTGCGGGTGTCATCATCCAGCGGCCCGTGCCGCTGTTCGGCCGCCGCCTCCGTCATGGGGGCCAGCAGCGGGCGCACCGTCTGTGCATGACCCCCGACGGAGGTCAGGCCGACTGCGGCCAGCGCCTGACGCACCACGAAGTAACCCAGCAGCAGCCGGCCCGGTGTCGCCGCCTTCACCCGCGTGATCAGGCCGCGCGCCAGTTCCTGCAAACCTTCGCGTTCCAGCAACCCGATGACGGGCAGCACAATCCAGATCAGGCTGACATAGCGGTTATCATTGAAGGCCTTGCCCAGGGCCGCGATCAGGGCCAGCGGCTCCATCCCTGCTGCCAGCCCCGTGGTGATGGCCGCCGCCGCGATGACCAGCAAGGGATTGATCCGGGCCACAAACCCGATGACCACAACCCCCACACCCAACAAAACCCACATGGCGCCCCCGGACCCGGCAATGAAGGCGACAGGGTGCATGGATGGGCAGCAATTTGCCAAGGGAAATGGCGGGTCCGGGTGTGTCGCTCCCTCACCCTCCCATTGGCTGGCGCCAACGGGAGGGTGAGGGGTCAACGGAAGGCTTCGAAGCAAACCACAAAAAATCACCATCCCACCCTTGAACCCCCGGCCCACCCCCCTTACATCAGCGACATCCTGGGTCCGGGCCCCTCTGGCGTGATGGCGACAGCCGCACGCGATGTCGGACTCCTTGGGCGAAGCTATGGCTTGGTCGTGAAGGAGCCTGTCTTTATGTCGAACCTGGAACGTTACTCCCCCCGTTACGATGATGCCGGCGCCGATGCGCATATGGACAATCACTGGCGCATCCGCCGGCGGTTGGACCGTGTGGCGCGGCTGCTGGACAGCGCCATCAAGCTGCCTATCGTCGGGCGGGTGGGTCTTGACGCGCCGCTGAACCTGATCCCTGGCGCCGGTCTGGCGCTATCCACGGGCGTTGCCGGCTGGCTGGTCTGGGAAAGTTCCCGGCTGGGTGCGCCCAAACGGCTGGTCACCAAGATGGCGGGCAATGTCGTCATCGACAGCCTAATCAGCGCCATCCCCGTCGTGGGCTGGTTCGGCGACCTGTTCTTCCGCGCCAATGACCGCAATGTTGAGCTTCTGCGCCGTCACCTTGATGGCCAGCACCCCTTCCGCCGACCCCAGAACGGGCGCGGCGGGGTTATCGACGGGAACTATACCCGTCTCTAAAATATCAAAATAAAACAACATCTTGGCAGATGAGGTCCTGATATGAGCCTGTTCAACATGTTCAAAAGCGACAAGGGCGAGGCAATGACGGCCCACAAGGCCTTCGCCATCGCCCTTCTCTATACCATGGCCGCCGATGGCGAGATGGATGCCGAGGAGGTGGGTCACCTTCTGGCCGTCATCGGCGGGGAGAAGTCGGGCGGCACCATCGGTGTCGGCGCCAACAACCAGGCGCTGTTGAATTCCGCCATGAAATATGTGCGCAGCCACAGCCATGAGCAGTTCCTGGCCGAGGCGACGCCCGTCCTGACCACGGCGCAGCGCCTGTGCATCCTGATGAACCTCGTCGACAGCGCCCTGTCGGATGGCGAGGCGGAGCCGGAGGAGCGCGAATTCTTCGACAAGGCGCAGAAGGCCTTCGGCATCACCGACGCGCAGTTCAGCCCCTATTTCGAAGTCATCATGATGAAAAATGACCGGTCGGTGTTCGTGGACAAGAACCACCCCATGAACCAGCCCGGTTTCCAGGTCGGCATGCCGGGGCAAGCGGCATGACCGTTGCGGCCGCGGGCAACACGTCCCGCGGGCCGGCTCCCCTGTCCCGACCCGCGCGCCCGCGGCCGCCTTTTCATAAAGGTGGCTCCATCGGTGGCCGTGCCCTGGCTACCGCGAAGAACACCAGTGTCATGGCAGCCGCCATGATGATGAACCCCACCAGCACCCCTCCATAGCCGCCGGTCATGTCATAGACCAGGGCGGCGAAGGACGGGGCCAGCGCCCGCACCACGCCGATGGGTGTGGTCAGCAAGCCGTTAATGGCGCCATACGCCCGGCGCGTCAGCATTTCCGGCACCGCAGCCCCACGCACGATGGTCAGGATGCCGTTGGCGGCGCCATAGATCAGAGCAAAGCCGACCAGCACCGCCATCTGCGTCCCAGCCGCCGCCAGACCCAATAGCGACAGAGCCAGGGTCAGGGTGGTAAAACAGCCGATCCGGGCAATGGGCGTAGCCCGCGCCAGGGCGACCATGGCCACCCGTCCCGCCACCTGTGCCGGACCGATGATGGCCATGATGGTCACGACATGGGCCGCGTCCAGCCCGCGTTCGGCCAACAGCGGGTAAAGGTGGAAGGTGACCCCCGTAAAGGCCGCGAAATACAGCATGAAGGCCAGGGCCAATCCCCAGAAGGCCCATTGCCGCAGAGCCCAGCGCACAATCACCCCATCGCCGCCCACACCGGCCGCACTGCCGGCCATTCCCGAGGCCGCGCCATCATCGCGCAGCAGCCATAGATGCAGCGGCAGATTGACCAGCAGAATGAACCCGGCCAGGGCAAAGGCTGTCCCGCGCCAGCCCAGATGATCCAGCAGCGCCTGTGTAATGGGGATGAAGACTGTGCTGGCAAACCCGCCCCACAGGGTCAGGGCCGTGATCTTGTCACGGGCATCCCTCCCAAACCGCCGGGCAATGATGGCAAAGGCCGGTTCATACAGCGTCATGGCCTGGGCCACGCCAATGCCGATGAAGGCCGGAACCAGCAGCCAGGCCGATCCCGCCGCGCCCCAGGCCACAAGCGCCAATGCCCCCAAGACCGATCCCGCCGCCATCACCGCCCGGCCCCGCCCCCGGTCAATGGCCCGACCCACCGGATAGGCCGACAGACCCGCCATCCCCAACGCCAGGGAGGCCAGAAGATAGGTTTCCATCTTCGACCAGCCCAGTTCTGTCCCCATCGGGGCGGCCAGCAGCGGGAAGGCATAGAGCAGGCTGCCCCAGGCGATGACCTGTCCAACACCCAGCCCAGCGATGAACAGGCGGATACGGGCGGGCGGGGGAGGGGCGTTGGTCACGATTCTGGTAAATCCAGCCATTTCAAGGTGCTTATGCCAGCACCCGCCCGCCGGAAAGGTCAAGCCCGTCAAACGCAGAAAATGCATAGCAAGCGATATAATCGTACGCGATAAATTAAGTTGCGTACGATCTAATTGTGAGCGATCTTTCCATCACGAGATCGACGGCGCCAACCGGCCCCGCCAACCACCCGGCTAAAGAGCCGACAGACAGGAGTGATGATCATGAAGGTTCTCTACACCGCCAATGTGACCTCGACCGGTGGCCGCGATGGCCGCGCCACCTCCGACGACGGCATCCTGGATGTTAAGCTGGCCCCGCCGAAGGAACTGGGCGGTGCCGGTGGCGCCACCAACCCGGAGCAGCTGTTCGCCGCCGGCTATACGGCCTGCTTCATCGGCGCCATGAAGTTCGTGGGTGGCCGTGACAAGATCGCCGTGCCGGCCAATGTCTCCGTGACCGCCAATGTCGGCATCGGCCAGCGTGATGATGGTGAAGGTTTTGGCCTGATCGTGAAGCTGAATGTCAGCCTGCCGGGCCTGGATGCCGCCACGGCCCAGGATCTGGTGGCCCGCGCCCACAAGGTCTGCCCCTACAGCCACGCCACCAAGGGCAATATCAGCGTGGAGACGGTGATCGTTTGATCACGGACTTGTACGACACGGTGAATGGGGCGCTGCGTTTTTACGCGGCGCCTTTTTTCGCATCTGCAAGACGGTGCCCGGCATCCAGCGCCAGTGCGAAGCACGCGGCCAGCAGCACCACATCCTTGAACAGGAACTGCGCCAGCGATCCCATGAAGGGGAAGCCGTAATCCTTCTGCCAGAGATTGGCGCCGATGGAGAAGCTGAGCGTGACCAAGAAGGTGGCGATTCCCATCACCCCACCCAGCAGGCCGGCCCGGTGCGACCAGGCCCCCAGCGCGATGAACGTCCCCGCCGACAGTTCCAGGACGCCGATGGTATTGCTGGCGCCTTGCACGCCCCAGAGCGGGTACATCCAGGCAAACAGCCAGTAATGTTCGGCAATGCGGGCCACGCCTTCGGCCTCATAGGTCGCAAATTTAGCGATGCCGAACATGGCGAAGATGAAAACCATTGACCAGCGAAGCGCCTGAATGGCGGCAGAAGGTCCCGGAAGGCGGTTTAGTGCGCTGTCTATGGCGGTCATGGTGGCTCCCCTGGCGTGCGTGGTTCACCATCATTCGCGCCAAGGGTGCGGAGGTTACGGGGGGGGG
>LJHR01000013.1 GCA_001296005.1 alpha proteobacterium AAP38
CCCGCCATGTCGAACGCGCCCTGATCCATCTGGCCCGGCGCACCGGCGGGCGGGGGGCGTCATGACCCTGCCTGCCGATCATGATCTGGAACAGGCGGCCCGCTGGATGGCGCGGCTGCGTGCCGGGCAGGATGCCGCCACCCGCCGAGATTTCCGCCGCTGGCTGGAACAGGACCCCGCCCATGCCAGCGCCATGGAACGGGTGGCCAGCGTCTGGGAAAAGGCGGGGCCCCGCTCACCGATGCCGGCGGTACGTCATCAGCCACGGCCCTTCATGGCGGGCTTTGCGGCGATGGCGGCGTGCCTCGCCCTGCTGCTGGCCGTGCCACCGCACTGGCTGGCCTGGGCGCGGGAAAGCCATGTGACGGCGAAGGGGGAGATACGGGCGGTCCAGCTTTGGGATGGCAGTGAGATCCGCCTGGATGCCGACAGCGCCGTGGAGGTGGCTTATGGCCCATTCAGCCGGGATATCCGCCTGACAAGGGGGGAGGCGTCGTTCAAGGTCGCGAAAAGCCGCCTGCGCCCCTTCGCGGTAACCGCCGACCACCTGACCGTGGTGGCGACCGGCACGGAATTCATTGTCGAGGATGCCGCCGATACGCGCGTCACCCTGCTGGAAGGCGGGGTGGATCTGCGCGACCCGGTCAGCGACCGGGTGACAGGCCGCCTCGCCCCCGGCCAGATGGCGGTGGCCGACGGCACCACGCCGCCCCGCATCGCCAGCGCCGATATCGAACAGGCCGGCGCCTGGCGGCAGGGTCGCCTGATCTTCAACCAGACCAGCCTGGGCGAGGCGCTGACCCGCTTCGCCCGCTATGGCGGCCCTCGCGTCACCCTGTCGGAAAACGCGGCGGCGCTGCAGGTCAGCGGCGTCTTCGCCACGGGCGATGTCGAAAAATTCGTGGCCGTGGCCGCCAAACTGCATGGGCTCGCCATCACACGCGGCGGTGACGGCGGCATGACGCTGACGGTGGAGCGGGCGCGCAAGAGGACATAACTAAGCGATGGGAAATAGCGCTCATCCAATTCAGGGACAACATCGTACCACTGATCATCATTCATGAAGGTGGTACAGCAGCGGTCGTCGCTGCCAGATACATACCGTGTGAATCCAGACCAATGGATGCTGATGCCAATGGTTGAAAATATTAACAAGATGTAAATAATTTCAACCATCGTCATCAGTCAATCTATCGACAATCGCAAACTGCGTAGCCATTTTCGCAATATGCGTAGCAAATCGATCCGGCCGGACAATCTCTTGAACAAGTGTGATTTCCACAGTTTTTGGAGCAATTCGCCGCGTGTGCGACCCTTGAAAGGGGAACGGTTATAGCGGCCCCGACAGCGGCTGCCTTCGCGAACTTCAGGAAGAAAGAACGCCGCTGTACGGAAATGCCGCTCGGATAGACTTCATTTGTCCTGCTTTCATTCAATCTTGTCGCCCTAGATGCAAATGCAACTATGTGTGAAATCCAGAGGATGGTTGGCGCGAGAGGAATAAGAAAAATATATGGAGAGTTATAAGTGGAGTAATTGTAAAAAATAAGTGAAATAATATAGGCAATAATACAGGCAATCATGGATCTTTTCATGCATACCGGGCACTTGCCGAGATTTGACACCAAGGTTCTTGCCAGATTAATCCCCGCCATTTTTGACCTCCATCAGTTAGATGAATTGCAATGATTTCGGATTACAGGAAATTCTACAAATGATAAAATCGCATTGACATATGCTGTAATCAACCAAATATGCTTGCCTTGACATTAAATATCAATTTTTCAACTGAGGCGCCTCAGCGGACGGAATGACCGAAGCCCCACCCGATGACACTTCCGTGACGCCTAGATGAAAGTTCCGCATCGGCCCGGAAACAGCCTTTCGCCTGCGTCTATCCCGTTGTCCATGCCGGCATTGCCCGGCTGTCCCACGGGAGAGTTCCGATCATGCGTATGCGTTCCCTGGCCCTTGGCGTTTCCGCCCTGGCGATCCTGTCCTTTGTGCCCGGCCATGCGGTGGCACAGGGCCAGCCGGTGGCGGCCTCGCCCGCTGCCTTCACCCTGGCCCCGCGTGATCTGGGCGATGCGCTGGTGGCGCTTGGCCGGCATTACGGGCGCAATATCCTGTTCACCCCGGCACAGGTGGCGGGCAAGCGGTCGGCCCCCGTCACGTCCGCCGCCGGCTTTGATGCCGCGCTGAAGGCGCTGCTGGCCGGTACGGGCCTGTCGGCTGAGGTCGGGGCCGATGGGTCAGTGACGCTGGCCACCCGCAGCGCCGCCGCGACACCTGTCCCCGCTGCCCGCCCCGCGCCCACCCGCGCGCCTGCCGCCGTCGCCAGTGCCGCCCCAGAACAGGCGGAGCCGCAGAAGGTGGAGGAGATCATCGTCACCGGCCAGATCTTCTACCGCAACCGCACCGCCGACCCGAACCCGGTCCTGTCCTACGACCTGGAATATTTCCAGCGGTTTGAGCCGGTGTCGGTGGGCGAGATGATGAAGCGCGTGCCGGGCGTCACCTTCGCTGCCGACGTCCTGGAATATGACGCGGTGCAGATGCGCGGCCTGCCGCCGGGTTACACCCAGGTCCTGATCAATGGCCGTCGCCCCCCGGGTGGAGAGGCCGACCGGTCCTTCTTCGTTGACCGTATCCCCGCCGAACTGGTGGAGCGGGTGGAGATCGTCCGCGCGCCCCGCGCCGACCAGCCGTCCGAGGGCGTGGCCGGCACCCTGAATGTCGTGACCAAGGAAAGCGAGGCGTTCGAAGGCGGCTTCGCCAAGGCCGGAGCCCTGATCAACGAGGATGGCAAGGTCCGCCCCTCCTTCGCCGTCGCCTATGCCGACAGCCTGGAGGACATGTCGTACTGGGCCGCCATCAACTATCAGGGCCGCCGCAATCCGAAAAAGAAGGTCACCGATTTTTATGATGGTTCGTTCAGCGAATATACAGGCAGGGAATTGCAGGATGACACCCGTGACGGCGTTGATATCTCCGCCAACGGGGAACTGGTCACGCGGCTGGGCGAAGGCTCGCTGCGCCTGACCGGCTTGGTGGTCGATACCAACCGCGATGAGGATGAAACCTCCGTCACGTTCGAGGGCGACAGCCCGGCAGCGCTGGAACAGGACGAGGTGGAAGTGCAGCGTGAACGCATCGGTCAGCAGACCTACGCCCTGTCGGCAGCCTTTACCCACCCGCTGTCCATCGGCGAACTGGGCCTGGATGCCGGCTGGTCCGGCTATCGTGAGGACAGCAAGACCGAAGTGGACGAGGGCGACACAGTCGAAGAGGCCGAACTGGTGGAGCGCGAGACGCTGGACACCACCGACGATGAGCTGTCGGGCACGTTCTATTACAAGTTCACCCAAGGTCGGGTGGAGACCAAGGCCGGCATCGACCTTCTGCACAAGAAGCGCGACACGGCCAACCGCACCTTTGAGCTGGATGATGGCGAGTGGGAGGAGGAGACGGCCCCCGGTGCCATCTTCACCATCAAGGAACAGCGCTACGACCCCTATGTCCGCTTTTCCTTGGACCTGACCGACCGCCTGACGCTCGATGCCGGTGCCCGCTATGAGATCACCCGCCGCGATGTCAGCAGCGAGGATGGCAAGGCCGATTATGACAGCGAGGCCTTCAACCCGTCCGCCCATCTGCGCTTTCAGGCGACCGAGGCCGACCGTTTCCTGTTTTCCGTCGCCCGCACCGTGCGCCGCCCCGACTATGACCTGATCAGTCCCTATCGTCAGGAGGAGGAGCCGGCGGACGAGGATGAGCTGATCGGCAATCCGCTGCTGGCCAACGAACGCGCCTGGGGCGTTGATGTGGGCTATGAGCGGCAGCTGGGCCGGCGCGGCATCATCGGTGCCAATTTCTTCTACCGCGACATCACCAACCTGATCGAGCTGTTCAACACCGGCGAGGATGCCGAGGCCGGCGGCAATGTCTATGAGGCGCGCAACGCCGGCAAGGGGCAGAGCTGGGGCATGGAGATCGACTTCTCCACCCCGCTGGACTTTGCCGGCCTGCCCGATACGGGCCTGTTCGCCAACTATACCTGGCTGGACAGCGAGATGCGCGACCCCACCCTGGGCACCAAGCGCCGCTTCAACAACCAGCCCCGGCATATCTACAATCTGGGCTTCATCCAGACGATCCAGAGCCTGGATGCCAGCCTCGGCGCCTCGCTCTCTGGCCGGTCGAAGGCCAAGGAAGTGTCCTTGGATGAGGAGGTCGATCTCTCCTACGGCAAGGACCTGGAAGCGTTTGTCGAAAAGCGCTTTGCCGACCGGTTCGTCCTGCGTCTGTCTGCCTCCAACCTGCTGAACCGCAAGAAGAAGGAAGGGTTCGTCACCTTCGATGGCGACAGCGTGGCCGACATCATCGACGCCCACCGCGCCGGTGAGGTGGAGGAAAGCGAGCGCGAAAGCGAACAGTCCGGCCGCCTGTTCCAGGTCACCCTGCGTGCCACGTTCTGAGTTGTTTGATCTGTCGTTCCCTCACCCTCCCATCGGCTGACGCCAATGGGCCCCTCCCTCTCCCACTTTCGTGGGCGAGGGGTGGAAATTAAGCCCCTCGCCCGCTTGCGGGAGAGGGAGGGGCCCAGGCCTGCCAGGGTCTGGGAGGGTGAGGGAACCACGCCCCATGAAAGGACCCCCATGCGCCCCCTGATCCCGCTCGCCCTGATCCTGACGCTTGCCGCCTGTGGCAAAGAGCCTGCCGCCCCCGTAGCGGCCTCCCTTCCCCTGGTCAAACCTGTGGCAGAAACCAGCCCCGGCCTGCCCGATGGTGGGGTGAAGGGCGATGCCGATGATCCGTCCTTCTGGCTGCACCCGGACGACCCCGCCCGCAGTCTGGTGATCACGGCGGCCAAGGGGGCGGGTTTGCGGGTCTACGACCTCCAGGGCAAGCTGGTGCAGCGCATCGATGCCGTTACGGATGGCCGCTACAACAATGTCGATGTCGCCTATGGGATCAAACGCCCCGATGGATCGACCATCGACATTGCGGTGGCCAGCGACCGGGGGCGTGACCGTCTGATGGTCTGGGCCATTGACCCGGCCAACCCGGCTTCCCCCCTGACCGACATTACCGACCCCAACCAGGGTCAGGTCTTCCCCACCCGCCTGTCGCCTGACGGCACCGCAGAGATGGCGAACCCCGTGGCCGATCAGGCCAGCGCCTATGGAATGACCCTTTGGAAGGACAAGGCGACGGGGGAGGTGCGGGCCGTGGTGGCGCAGCGCAATGCGGCGCGTCTGGCCGAACAAAGGCTGGTGCTGCGCCCCGACGGCACGGTCGGCCATGAACGCACCCGCCACTGGGACTTCCCCACCACCCATAAGGGCCAGAACCTCACCATCGAGAATGACAATGACCCGGCACTCGACTGGCAGCCGCAGTTCGAGGGGCTGGTGGTAGATGAAGAAGTCGGCATCCTGTTCGCAGGGCAGGAGGATGTGGGTCTGTGGCGCGTCAACCTGACGACCGGCAAGGCCGACGATCAGCCCTTCTATGAAGCACGCGGATCGGCGAAAAGCCCCTTCAACAACCCCGACAGCAAAGTCGCCCGCGATGTCGAAGGTCTGGCGCTCTATCGCGGCGCGGACGGCACCGGCTACCTGATCGCCTCCAGCCAGGGCGACGCCCATGGCGATGAAAAGGCACCGGACGCCGCCGGCCTGGATGACAGTTTCGCCCTGTTCGAACGCAGCGGCCAGAACCGCTATCTGGGCAGCTTCAAGCTGACGGCCAATGGCGCCATCGATGCCGGCCAGGAATGCGACGGCGCCGAACTGATCTCCATGCCCCTGCCCGGATATCCGGCGGGCCTGCTGATGGTGCAGGATGGGTATAATGACGATCTGAACGGCATGAGCGGGGAGCCGGAGGCCACCAACTTCAAATACGTCTCCTGGGCCGACGTGGTTACGGCCCTGCCGCAGTTGACGGTGAAGCCGGGCGGGTGGTCGCCGCGGTGAGGGGGTGTTGTCGCATGCGCTTTGCTTATGCGACCTACGCACCTGTTGTAGGTCGCATAAGGGCGCACGCCCGCATGCGACAACCCGTCAGCCCCCCACCAAAGCCCTGAAATACACCAGCGTCTCCGCCTCCAGCGCCTTGACCCAGGCGGTGGGCCAATGGCTCAACTTCACGATCACGGTGCGGCTGGCGGGGTCGATATAAATATACTGACCATGCACGCCCTTGGCCATGAAGGCGTCGCTGTCGGGCAGGGTCCACCAGAAATACTGGTAGCCCTGATCCCGGCCCGGCGCTGCCGGCTCTGTCCCGTCGGGCACGGTGGATTGCCGGACCCAATCGGCGGGCACCACCTGCCGGCCATTGGCCCGACCGCCCTCCAGCATCATCAGGCCCAGGCGGCCATAATCGCGAAGCGTGGCGTTGAAACCCGCGCCAGCCCAGGCGCGGCCCGTGCCCGGCGGCCCATCCAGCAGCCAGGTCCCCGCCCGTTCCATCCCCGCCGGCCGCCACAGCTTTTCCGCCATGTAATCGGCAAGCGTCCGGCCCGTGGCGCGTTCCAGGGCCCAGCCGACAACCCCCGTTTCCAGCGTTGAATAGTTGAAATGGCTGCCCGGCGCATGGTCGCTGCCGATGCGGGTGGCAAGGTCGGTGAACCGCTCCCGCTCCGTCACGAAGCTGTTTTCATACAGCTCCGCCATCTGGCTTTTGGTGCCGGTGCCATAGGTTTCGGCAAAGGCCGCCCCCGACCGCATCAGCAGCGCCTGACGCAAGCTCACCCCCTCATACCCGCTGCCCGCCAGTTCCGGGACATAACGGGTCAGGGGATCATCGATACTGCCGATGGCCCCATCCCGGATCGCAATGCCGACCAGGATGGAGGTGATGGATTTCGCCATGGAGAAGGAGATGAACCGGCTCTCCGGCCCACTGTGATTGCGGTAGATCTCATGCACGATCCGCCCGTCGCGGATGACCAGCATGGCATTGGTCCGCGTGCGTTCCAGAAAGGCGGCGGTGTCATAGTGCTGCCCCTCGAAACTATAGGTGAGATCCAGGGGCCGGACTGCCGCCGGCAGTTTCCAGACCTTGGGCCCTGCCGGCACGGGGGCCGTCTCGAACATCTCATCCATATGCCGGAAGGTCAGGCTGTTCAGCCCCTCCCCATACAGCACGCGTCGCATCTGCTGCTGCGACGGCGTCACCTCCGCCTGAACGGAACCGGCCAGCAGCAGGGACAGCAGCAGGAAGGGCAGGGGGCGGAACATGGGCGGCAGCCTCGGGTAGGGATACTTCTCCGCTCTACTAAG
Organism: alpha proteobacterium AAP38; assembly: GCA_001296005.1. Lineage (GTDB taxonomy): Bacteria > Pseudomonadota > Alphaproteobacteria > Azospirillales > Azospirillaceae > Niveispirillum. The sequence continues at coordinate 7,293 of LJHR01000013.1, forward strand.
CCGCCTGTTCAGCGTCAATCACCGCCTTCAGTTCCACCGCCGGGTCGGCGGCGCGTGCGCTGTCGATCTGCCTGCCGCCGGTGATCAGGGCCTTGGCCTGGATGAAATCACGGGCATTGTTCAGGCAGTCAATCGCGATCAACCGCCCGCCGCGCAGATACAGGACGGAAAAGCCGGCGGCGGCGGCATCGCCGCGCACCAGCACGTGATCATACTCCATGGCCAGACCCACGGCCTGCATCTTCACATCATACTGGTCGGACCAGAACCAGGGCAGGGCGGCATAGGGCTTTTCCAGGCCCAGCAGCGTGTCCGCCGCCACCTTGCCCTGATCGACCGCGTTCTGCACCGATTCCAGACGGATGGCCCGGCCCGCAAAGCCATTGGGATGCAGGGCGCAATCGCCGATGGCAAGGATATGCGGGTCTGGCGTCCGGCACAGCGCATCCACCACCACCCCGTTGGGGCAGGGCAGGCCGGCCAGCGCCAGCGGTTCGACATTGGGGATGATGCCGATACCGACAATCACGATATCGGCGGGAATCGTGGTGCCATCGGACAGTTCCACCGCCGTCACCCGGCCCTCACCCCGCAGGGCCGATACCTGGGCCGACAGGCGGATATCCACCCCGTGACGGCGATGCAGCCCGGCATAGAAGGCGGAGACGGGCGGAGAGGTGACACGGGCCAGCAGCCGTTCCTGCGCCTCCAGCACCGTCACCTCATGGCCGAGCGCGCGCAGCACCGCCGCCGTTTCCAGGCCGATATAGCCGCCGCCCACGATCACCACGCGCGCGCCCGGCACAAGATCGGCCTTCAGCGCGTCGATATCGGCGATGGTGCGGATGGCATGCACGCCGGCCAGATCGGCCCCCGCACAGGACAGGCGCCGGGGCCGTCCGCCCGTGGCCCAGACCAGCTTGCCATATCCGATGTTTGCGCCATCCTCCAAGCTCAGGGATTGTGCCGCCCGGTCCACCGCCGTAACGCGCCGACCGGTCAGCAGACTGACCTGTTTCTCCTGCCAATATTCCGGTTTGCGCAGGGCCAGACGTGCCGCGTCACGCTTGCCGGCCAGATATTCCTTGGACAGGGGCGGGCGTTCATAGGGGGCGGCGTCCTCATCCCCGATTAGGGCGATGGACCCGGCAAAGCCACCCTGGCGCAGCGACTGCGCGCATTGCGCCGCCGCCTGTCCGGCCCCGGCGATGACGATATCGTAGTCGGTCTGGCCCATGGCAACGGTCCTTTGCAAGAAGGCGCAGCTGTCCCGTTCCCGACCACGAGGGGCGGCGGGATCAGGGGCCAGCGGTATAGGGAATGCGCGCGGGCCTTATTCCGCCGCGCGCTGCCCGGTCAGGGAGATATATTCAGCGAAGATATCGCCCTGGATCGTCGTATGCTGACGCAGACGGCGATAGGCGATTTCGGGATCGCCCTGCTGCACCGCCTCCATGATGGCGGCATGGTCACGCAGGTTTTCCTCTGCCCGGCCCGGGTAGTTCAGCTGATAGCGGCGGTAGGGAACAAGCTGCAGGGCCAGCTTGTCGGTCATTTCCACCAGCACGTCATTATGGCTGCCCCAGACCAGCAGCTGATGGAACTTGCGGCTGGCCGCGTAATACTCGTCCTGGCGGCCGGCATTATAATGGTCTTCGGACTGCTTATGCACCTCAGCCAGCTTGGCCTTCTCTTCCGGCGACATGCGGCGTGCCGACAGCTTGGCGCACAGGCCCTCCAGCTCCGACATGACCTCAAACATATGGATCATGCGGCGGATATCCATGCTGGCCACCACCGCCCCTTGGCGAGGCCGCTTTTCCACCAGCCCGGATTCCACCAGTTGCAGCACCGCCTCGCGCACAGGCGTGCGGGAAACGCCGAACCGGGTGGCGATGGCTTCCTCGTCCAGGCGTGAACCGGGACGCAGGCGTCCCATGAAAATGTCCTGTTCCAGGGACACACGCACATGTTCGGCATGCGTTACGTGTGTGGGCTTGTTCATCCATCCTCCGCCGCGCGGCACCCGCGCTTGGCCATTCCGCCTCTGCCGATGCCGCCGCCATCGCAACCCGTACAGGGCGCCATCCCTGTCATGTATCGGTCATGGACGACGACAAGTCAAGCCGTCGCAGCGGTTCTTGAATACGGATAAGCCACTCTGTGCATACTTTGTCGACGTGCCGACCGCGGGATACCAACGCGGGGCGACGGGAGGGAGCGGACAAAACAGGCGGATTTCCAGGGCCTTCGGCGTGGCCGTCAGCGGAACGCCAAACTTCCTGCACCGTCGCACAATTTCTCACTTCGTATACATTGCGCGGCGTTAAAAAATATTATACAGTCCGAACCGTATTCAGAAAATGCCCGCCCCGAACGTCTGTGGCGGGACCTTGTATCCGGCGATGCCGCCGGAATTCCCAGAATGATCCGCCGTGAATGCGGATGACAGGAAAAGAGCCGCCGAAGCGCGGCGATCAGGGAGGATAAGTCGATGTCACGGAGATACCGTGTGGCAGGGCTGGGCGTGTGCGCCAGCGCGTTCGCCATGCTTGCAACCATGCCCGCCGCTATCGCGCAGCAGGCCCCCGCTTCCAGCACTGAGGTGGCACAGGCCGCCCCGGCGCAGGCCATCGGTCTGGATGAGATCGTGGTGACGGCCAACCGCCGGCAGAGCAACCTGCAGGAAACGCCGGTGGCCGTTTCGGCCTTCACCCCGGCCATGTTCGACGCGGCCCCGCCCAAGGATCTGGGCGATATCGCGGCCTATGTGCCCAACTTCTCCGCCGCGCGCGTCACCGGCTTCAACGCTGCCTCCTTCGCCATGCGCGGCGTGGGGCAGGTGGACATCATCGTCTATTCGGAGGCGCCCGTAGGCGTGATGCTGGACGATTTCGTGATGCCCAGTGTGCAGAGCCAGCTTCTGGACACGTTCGACGTGGAGCGGGTGGAAGTGCTGCGCGGGCCCCAGGGCACGCTGTTCGGCAAGAACACGACCGGCGGTGTCGTCACCGTATACACGAAGAAGCCATCCCTGACTGATCAGGCCGGCGAAGTACAGTTCACCGCCGGCAGCTTCGGCACGCGGGCGGCCAAGGCATCCGTGAACCTGCCGCTGGTGGAGGACAAGCTGGGCGTGCGTCTGGTCGCCGCCTATAACAAGTCCGACGGCTATTACAAGAACGGCGCCTGCTACGGCCCCGTGCCCGGCAGCAATGCGCGCGGCTGCGGCGATGGGTCAAAGCTGGGTGGCGAAGATATTTTCAATGGCCGCGCCAAGGTACTGTGGAAGCCGGCGGAAAATGTCGAGGCCTTGTTCCAGGTGGAACGCGTGCGCGACAATTCCGACAGCGTGCCCGTTGTCAACACCACGCCCTCGGACAGCCGCTGGGCCTTCTATAATCTGGGCTTCAGCCAGGATGCCGGCGACCCGCTGGACCATGCCGGCATCACCAACCGCGATGACAGCCTGCTGAACATGTCGGACGGGCATCAGGTGGATGTCGACGGCTATTACAGCACCATCAACTGGGATGCCGACAAGGTCACGCTGACCTCCGTCACCGGTTGGCGCAAGCAATATTCCCAGTTGCCCAGCACCTATACGGGTGAGGTCGGCCCCATCTCTCTGTTCGATGCCAACCGCACCGACCTGCGCAAGACCTTCCAGCAGGAATTCCGCATGGCGTCCAACTGGGACGGCCCGGTGCAGATGGTGGCCGGTGGCTTCTATCAAAAGAATGATGTGAATTTCTGCGTGGCGCAGATCCTGGGCTTCCTGGATCTGTTCGGGACCACATTGCCCTTCGGCACCTTCAACAACAACCCGCAGGTCCTGTGCAACCAGGAACGTCAGAAGGCCTATGCCGCCTATGGCGACGTCACCTGGGCGGTCAATGACAAGCTGACCTTGATCGGTGGTGCCCGCTGGACCAAGGAGAAGAAGGCCTGGGCCGGGCGCAATCAGGTGTTCGTGCAGGCCCTGTCCGGCACCTTCGACCCGAATTTCACCTGGAATAAGCTGGGCAAGCTTCTGAACGCCGGTGATTTCAACAAGTATCCGACCGGCGTGGTGCGCGACAGCGAGACCTGGTCGGAACCCACCTGGCGGGCCAGCGCGTCCTACAAGGTCACCGACGATCTGATGGCCTATGCCACCTATTCGCGCGGCTTCCGCTCGGGCGCCTATAATGACCAGACCGGCACCACCGGCGTGGCTATCCCGGCCCTGGCCGCCCGCCCGACCAATCCGGAACTGGCAGACAGCTATGAAGCCGGTATCAAGACCGACTTCCTGGACAACCGCGCCCGCCTGAACGCCACGGCGTTCTACGTGAATTATAAGGACATGCAGCGCGGCCTGGTCGCCACCCTGACCAACTCCTTTGGTCAGCAGGTGCAGGAAACCCGCTTCTTCAACGCCGGTGAGGCGACCGTGAAGGGGCTGGAACTGGAAGGCAGCATCCTGCCGACCGAAGGCTTGGAAATCCGCGGTGTTCTGGGCTACCTGGACGCCAAGTATGACAAGTTCGAAGCCGATACCGATTTCGACGGCGACATCGATATCGACTTCTCCAACCGCCCCCTGAACCGTGCGCCGAAATGGCAATGGACGCTGGACGCTACCTACACGATGGATCTGGCCGACAAGGGCGAAATCCTGTTCAACGGCGCCATCCAGTTCGAGGATGAAAACGGCTATGTCTATTCCGATGTCAGCCCGGAATTTGACAGCAAGCTGGTCAAGAAGACCCTGCTGAATGCCGCCATCACCTGGCACGATGCCGACGGCCGCTACACGGTCCAGGCCGTGGGCCGCAACCTGACCGACAAGCGCTACAACACCGCCACCAACGTGGTAGGCTCGCTCTGGACCTTCTCCACCTACGGCCCGCCCCGCTATTACGGCCTGACCCTGGGGGCGAAGTTCTAAGGTTTCCCCCCTCGAAGCGTGAACTCCCGAGAGGCGACCTGGGGGCCGGTGCAAACCGGCCCCCTTTTTCTTTTGGCATGGATGACCCATAATGACCAATGTAGTCATGATGGAGGGGGCCATGCGGGAGGTACAGCTGCGCGACGCCAAGGCTGGGCTGTCGGCGTTGGTTGACGCGGATCAGCGCGACCATACCCCCTCATTTGCGCGGATGTTGATGTCCTGTTCGATAGATGCCGACGACCTGCCGTCACGCCAACCAGGGCCAGCGCGTGAAATCATTTTTTGAAGTAGGTAGAACGATTTTTCGCAAGCACCAATGTTGCCGCTGGGTGCTGTCGAGAATAATCTCAGTTTGAGAATATTCGCCTCCCCGGCGCAGGCCGGGGCCCAGGGGCCACAAGCTGCGCCCCTTCCACCTGCCTCTTTTTCGGCAGTACCACCGTCGAACCTTTGGCCCTTGGGCCCCGGCCTGCGCCGGGGAGGCAGTTTATTGGTCGCGGGCCGCCGATTCAGATAGCTTACGGAACAGCTATAGCCGCCGCTGACCTCACACCACGTTGAAATGCTCCGGCACGCCGCCGGGCCAGACGGTGCCCCACATCTGCATGCCGCCATCAATGGTCAGCATCTCGCCGGTAATGAACTTGCCCGACGGGGCGACCAGATAAACGACACCCTCGGCCACGTCCCAGGCATTGCCCATGCGGCGCATCGGGTTGGTATCGGCAAAGCGCGCCGTGGCTTCTGGCGGATAGACGTTGAAGCCTTCGGTGGCCACCGTGCCCGGCGCCACGCAATTGACCCGGATATTCAGCGGCGCCCATTCGGTGGCCACCGTCTTCGACAGATAGATCACGCCGGCGCGTGCCGCACAGGTATGGGCCGCCTGCGGCATGCCGCGTTCGACATAGGCCACAATATTGACGATGGACCCCGCCTCGCCCCGGTCGCGCCAACGCTTTGCGGCGGCCTGCATCATGTGCCAGGTGCCGTTCAGGTTGGTGTCGATGACGGCGTTCCAGCCCTTCTTGGAAAAGTCGATGGCCGCCTGCGGGAACTGCCCGCCGCCATTATTCACAACATGGTCGATACGCCCAAATTCGGCGATGGTCCGGTCCATCAGCGCATCCACCTGTTCGGGGTCGCGGATGGTCATGGGCATGATGGCGATGTCGCGGCCCAGATGCCGGCGGATGCCGTCACGCGTCTCGGCCAGCTTCTCCTCCCGCCGGCCACAGATCATGACCTTGGCCCCTAAGCGGGTGAACAGATAGGCCATGGCCCGGCCCATGCCGCTGCCGCCACCCGACAGCACCACCACCTGATCCTGCAAAAGATCGCTGCGATAGACGGTGGGCAGGGCGGCAAGCTGCTCGTCGCTGAAGCCCCATTGTCTGGTTTCGGTCATGGCTTACCCCTCCAGCCGCCCGATGATGGCGACCGATGTGATGTTGCGGTTGGGAAGGCCGCCCAGATTGTGGGTCAGGCCCAGGCGCGGGTCCGGTAGTTGCCGTTCGCCCGCGCGCCCTTGAAGCTGCAAGTAAATCTCGTAAACCATGCGCAGGCCCGTGGCCCCGATCGGGTGGCCGAAACATTTCAGGCCGCCATCGATCTGACAGGGGATCTTGCCATCGCGGTCAAAGAACCCGTCCATCACGTCGCGCACGGCCCCGCCTTCGGGCGACAGGCCCAGATCCTCCATCACCACCAGTTCGGTGACGGAGAAACAATCATGCACCTCGATCAGCGACAACTCTGCCCGGGGGTCCTGGATCCCCGCCTCCTCATAGGCGCGCTTGGCCGCGATGCGGGTGGTCAGGGTATAGGACCCGTCCCAGGACCCGTGCGCCAGTTCCACCCCGTTGCTGGGCGCCAGCTGCAGCGCCTTCACCGTCACCGGATTATGCTTGCCCAGCGACCGGGCAATCTCTGGCGTGGTGACGATGGCACAGGCCGCCCCGTCCGACACGCCGGCACAGTCAAACAGGCCCAGCGGATAGGCCACCATGCGGGCATCCAGCACCTGTTGCTCGGTGATGGGATTGCGCAGATGCGCCTTGGGGTTCAGGGCGCCGTTGGCGTGGCTTTTCACCGAGATATGGGCCATGGCGCGTTTCAGGTCGGCCATGTCCGTCCGCGTGCGCGCCGCATAGGCGGCCCCCAACTGGGCAAAGCCGCCGGGCGCCGTATTCTGCGGCAGCCACAGATCCTCAAACGTGCCCTTGGTGCGTTCCGGCAGGCCGCCAAAGCCGGTATCCTTCAGCTTTTCCACGCCCATGGCGATGGCGATATCGCACGCCCCTGCCGCCACCGCATAGACGGCGCCGCGCAGCGCCTCCGTGCCCGTCGCGCACAAATTCTCCACCCGTGTCACAGGGATGTTGGGCAGGCGCAAAGCCATGGACAAAGGCAGGGCCGATTTGCCCACGCTCTGTTCATCAAAGAACACGCCCATCCATCCGGCCTGGATGTCGGATTTGTCGATGCCGGCATCCTTGATACATTCCTGGAACGCCTCCAGCATCAGATCGTCGGGCCCGGCATCCCAGCGTTCGCCGAACCGCGAACAGCCCATGCCGATGATCGCCACCTTGTCGCGGATACCCTTGGCCATGATCAGGCCCCTCCCTGCGGTGTGGCTTTCCAGAAATACCGGCGGAAGCCGCGCTTCTCGTCATCATCCTTCAGGCGGAAGACAAGGCGGACGGGCAGGCCGACCGACAGCTGTCCCGCCTGGATATCGGTGAATTCCATCATGACATTGGCGCCATTGGCGAACTGCACATTGCCATAGGCCAGCGGCGGGCAGGGGGTGAAGCCCAGCCAATCCTCGGTAAATGTCTTCACCACCGCCGCTTCATCGGCCAGCCGGACGGGTGTCTGCGTATCGATGGCCCCACAGGCCGGGTTCACACAGGCGCGGGTACGCGGGAACTGCACACAGCCGCACGAACCACAGCGCCCGCCCGTTAATCCATTGACCATGTCGCGCTTGCGATAGGCCACGGTATGGGCCGTGCGCTTGTCATGTTCGGCCCGCATGCCGAAATGGATATCGACCATGCCAGAGAACGACATGTGCTTCAGATACCGATCCTCCGCCTGCCGCCGCGACAGCCAACCCGCAACCCCCGTGGCAGGGATGAAATCGGCCAGCGCCTTGGTGGTGCGCAGAAGGATGGCATCCGCCCCCTGCCCATACCCGACCAGCAGGATGACCCGCCCCGGCTGCGTGCGGCCCAGGATATCGGCCAGCATCAACAGCGCATGCGCCGCACCCGTATCGCCCACGGTGCCGGCCAGCGGATCAACCACGCTGTCGGGCCGCATTCCCAGCTTGGCGGCAAGGGTCGCCTGTATCTTGGCCATGGTGCCGGGCAGGATGAAATGGTCCACCTGATCGGCGCTAATCCCCGCCTTGGATAGTGCGCCTTTCACGGCAACGGGCACGATCTTCAGATAGCCCTCATCGCGCGCCCACCGTTCCTCCAGAACGTAATCGGCGGCTTCCCCCGCGGCCCGGTAATGGTCCACCAGATCGCGGAAGATGCTGTGCCCGCCCAGGAATTCGGCGATGACCCCCGGCCCGGACCCGACGGTCACGGCGGCGGCACCATGGCCATAGGTAAAATCCTGCACCGAACCCGGCCGCGCCAGCCGCCGGTCGGCGGCGGTCAGCAAACTGGTGCCCGTCTGTTCCAGTGCGGACAGAAGCGCGCTGGTCCCGGCCCGCAAACTGCCCGTGGCATCCGCAGGGCGCGTGCCCCCATCAAGACCCAACGCGTCGATGATCAGGCCCGCATTCGACCTGTCCTGAAAGGGCAGGGTAGTGGAGGCAAAGACCAGCCGGTCGGGCGACAACGCACGGGCGGCCAGCAGATCGCGCGCCGCCTCCACCGCCATGGTCAGGCTGTCCTCATCCCAATTGGCGACGGCGCGTTCGCCCTTGCCCTGGGCCGCCAAATTGGGGTCCAGCCAGTCAAGGGCCGCCGCCATCGCCTTGCGCGACAGTCGCAGCCGGGGGATGTAGGCGCCGAAGCCGGTGATGCCGGTGGGGGATTGGGTCACTTGGATGGACCTTTCTGAAATGACAAGCGGTGCTCCCTCACCCTCCCGGGCCTTACGGCCCAGGCCCCTCCCTCTCCCGCGAAGCGGGCGAGGGGCTTGAATTTCACCCCTCGCCCACGAAGGTGGGAGAGGGAGGGGCCCATCGCTGCCAAGCGATGGGAGGGTGAGGGCCCAACGCCTCAGAAAAACTAAGCCGCCTTCACAGCCTCAATAAACTTGCCCAGCACCTGCGCCACCCGCAGATGCTCTGGCACCGCATCACCGATGCGGCGGTCCAGTTCTTCATGCCAATGGTAGATCCGGCGTTCCTGATAGTTCAGGGAAATGCCCGTAAAGCCGCCGCTTTCAACCGATTTCTGGATGCTGTCCGCGAACTGCGTATCCTCTTCCAGGATACGGTCGAAGTTTGAAATCCGGGTTTCCCAGATTTCGGGGCGCGGACCATCGCCCCAGTCGGGGGAGAACCAGCAGACCTCAATATACATGCGGCGGATATCGATGGGCCAGAACACGATGAAGGGCATGCCCGTGGGCGCCGGCGGCACCACGATATTGGGATAGACATTGATCGACACATTGGCCGTACGCGGGATTTCGCCCACGGTCGGAATGTCGGGCAGACCCTTGGTGCCGGGGTCCTGCCAGCCGGGACGGCGGTTGGGCGTGACCATGCGCGAATGGCCGCCGGGCCACAGCGTCATGAACGATCCGCGATGGTCCAGGAACCGGTCCACCGTATTCTGGTGGATGGATTTCAGGTGATAGACCTCCAGGAATGCATCCAGCAAGACCTTCACATTGCATTCCACCACCACCCCATGCCGGTCGGCCAGGCGCAGATTCTGCGGCTGAAATTCCGACAGGTCGGGCACGACGGGGGCCAGATAATCCATCAACGGCCCGGCATCGGCATCCATATTGATGAAGTGCCAATTGCCGAAATTCTCGCACCGCACCTCGATCAGCGATTTGCATTTCAGGTCCAGCCCGACAAAGTCCCGCTTGTCACGCAGATTGATCAGGTCGCCCTTCAGATTATAGGTCCAGCCATGGTAACCGCAGACCATGCCACGGCCCTTGCCCTTTTCCTCCGTCACCACCGGCGCGCCACGGTGGCGGCAGGTATTATAAAAACAGCGGATCTTGTTGTCGTCGCCGCGCACGAAGAACAGCGGATCACCCAGCCGGTCCCATTTCAGGTACGACCCGATCTCCGGCACCTCGTCCGCATGGATCGCATAGACCCAGGTGCGCCGCCACAGGGCCTGACGCTCCAGCTCATAGAATTCCGGGTCGACATAGCGGCCGGCGGGGATTTCCGGCAGTTCCGGGAAGTCATCCGGCGGGCCTTGCCGCGTGGACTCATACTGCATGCCGGCCTTGATACGGTCGATCTCCAGGGCGTCCATGGTCCTTCCCTTTCCTTCTCTGTCTGCGCCCCTGATCCGCCACCGGGAGGACGGAATAAGCGCTTGTGCATTTTCCGCATACATAGCAGATCATCGTGCATACAGAAAGCACGTATTTTGTGTACTTCAAACGATCCTGGCCGAACGCAGCGCCGAAATGGCGGCGGCGTCATAGCCCAGTTCGGTCAGGATCGCGTCGGCATGTTCGCCCACGGTGGGCGGGCGTGAACGAATGCTGCCGGGGGTGGCGGACAGGGTCACGGGCGGCCCGGCAACCGGGGCAGGGCGTGGCAAGCCCGGATAATCCACCGGCTGCAACAGACCCGTTGCCTGCACCTGGGCATGGTCCAGAACCTGCTGCGGTGACAGGACGGGACCGCCGGGAATACCGGCCACCGCCAGCGCCTCCACCGCCTGATCGGTGGTGCGGGTGCGGCACCATTCGGCCATGCGGGCGCAGAGTACCCCATTATTATCGCCGCGCGCCTGATCACTGCCAAAGCGGGGATCGGCCTTCCAGCCGGGTTCCCCCACCATGTCGCACCAGCGCGCGAACAGGCCATCGCCCACCGTATGGATCAGGACATGGCCGTCCAGGGTGGCGAACACGTCCGACGGGGCCGATGTCTGTACCCGGTTGCCGGTGCCGACCCGGTTGATGCCCGTCACCGCCTGTTCCACCAGAAAAGCATTGAACAGGGTGACGCCAGTGGCCAGAAGGCTGGCCTGCACGGACTGCCCCCGCCCCGTGGCGCGTTTCTCCATCAGGGCCGCCATGGCGCCCAGGGCCGCGAACATGCCGGTCCCGAAATCCACATAGGGCGCGCCGGCCTTCATCGGCTGTTCGGGCGTGCCGGAAAAATACATGGCGCCCGACATGGCCTGTCCCACCCCGTCGAACCCGCCGCGCGCCGCCCAGGGGCCGGTAGCACCGAAGCTGGAGATCAGGACGGGGATGATGTCGGGCTTGATGGCACGCAGGCTGTCCTCATCCAGCCCCATGGCGGACAGGGCCGGCGGCGGCAGGTTGGCAACCACGACATCGGCGGTGGCGACCAGACGGCGCACCACCTCCCGCCCTTCCGGCTTGGTTGGGTTCAGGGTCAGGGAGCGCTTATTGACGCCCATCTGCAGCCATCCCGCGCCCTCGCCACCGTCGGTCACCGGCGTGATGAACCGATCCTCACCCCCGCCCAGCCGTTCGACGCGGATAATTTCGGCCCCGAAATAGCCCAGCAGGGTGGCGCAATAGGGTCCGGCGACATAGCGCCCGAAATCCAGCACCCGTACCCCGCTCAGAACCTGTGACACGTCCCACCCTCCTCGCCGGGCCTTCCCGGTCTGTTGCTTTGCATACAGGATATAGCCATTTTACGTAAATATTCAAGCGCGCATAAAATTAGGATTTCTGCGGCTTATGGACGCCACTGCATTATATCGTATGCCGCACCGCAGCAAAAATCGGCGGTTCCGACTTTTTAATTTTACACAGAAACGGCATTGTGTGTATATTTTTCGAAACCAAACGGGATCGGTATGGGCCGCGCCCCTTTGCATGGCTCGTCGCAATCTGCGCGCCCCACCGCCCCGACAAGAAGTTCCAGGGAACCAGCGATCTGGGAGGATCATCCATGGACGGGATCAGTTCGTCTTTCGACTATCGCAAGGGCTGGTCGATCAATCCGGCGGCCAAGCCGGGCGATGTCGACGCCAAGGCACCCTTCATCGACAATGGCACGGAGAAGTTCGACCCCGCCCAATATTACGACAAGGGCTGGATGGCGCAGGAATGGGAGAAGCTGTGGACCAAGTCCTGGCTGATCGCCTGCCCGTCCAGCGATGTCCGCGAGGAGGGGGATTTCGCGACGTTCGAGATCGGTGCCGAGAATATCGTCGTGGTCCGGGGCGATGATGGCAAGGTCCGCGCCTTCTATAATGTCTGTCCGCACCGGGGTAACCGGTTGGTGCATACAGCACTCGGCAGTCTGGCGAACGGCTTTGCCTGTTCCTTCCATAGCTGGAAATTCAACCTGGATGGCAGCCTGAAGAACATCACCGACCGGGAGACGTTCCGTCCCGAGGTGGTGTGCCATAATCCGGGGATGAGTGGGGTTCGGTGCGAGGAACTGGCCGGTCTGGTCTTCATCTCCATGAACCCGGACGCACCCGACCTGCGCGGCTGGCTGGGGCCGGTGGCGGACCATCTGGAGAGCTACCAGATCGACAAGATGCATGTGGTCCGGCAGGTGCGCAGCGAATGGGCCGCCAACTGGAAGGTCGGGGTCGATGCCTTTTACGAGGTCTATCACCTGCATGCGGTGCATCCGGAAACCCAGGGCGTGATGGAGGATTATTTCGTCCAGTACGACCTGTTCCCCAACGGGATGAGCCGGATGTGCATTCCCTTCTACCGGCCCAGCCCGCGCGTGCCCGATCAGTTGGGCGTGAATGAGGGGCTGAAAATGATGATGCCCGACGCGGCCCTGGACCCGACCGGTTTCACCGGTACGGCACAGGAGGTGCGCGCGGCGGCGCAGAAGGCCAAGCGTGAACGCGCCGAACGGCTGGGCCTGGGCTATGAAAAGCTGACCGATGCGCAACTGACCGACAGTTTCGCCTATGGCCTGTTCCCGAATGTGCAGATCGGCTGCCATCCGGAGGGCGTGTTCCTGATGCGCTTCATCCCGCACCCGGAGGACCCCGAACGATTCTTCTATGACATCACCATCCTGTTCCGGCCCGTGGGTGCCGTGGCAGAGGCGGCGGGCAATTATGATGTGCCGGCCTGGATGGGTCTGCCGGAAGGCACCGACATTTCCGGCCGTATCCGCCCCGATTGCGTGCATGTGCCGCTGGGCGAACCGGCCAATCTGGGTCTGGTGCTGGATCAGGATAGCGAGCTGTTGCCCGTGGTGCAGAAGGGCCTGCGCTCACGCGGGTTCAACGGCATGCTGTTCGGCGAACAGGAACAGCGCCTGCGCCATTTCCATGTCGAACTGAACCGCTACATGGCGGGGGCGCCGCGATGATCTTTTTCATCAGCCGCTTCACGGTCAAGCCGGAATGCGAGGCGGAATTCATCCGCCTCGCCACCGCTCTGACGGAGAAGGTCCGCGCGCATGAGCCCAAGACCCTCTACTACGCCTTCTACCGGGCCGATGGGCCGGGTCGCTTCGTGGTGGTGGAAAGCTTCCCCGACGAGGCGGCGGAGCATGAACATCAATCCACGCCCTGGTTCACACAGATCGTGCCGCAGATGATCCCGTGTTTCGACGGGCCCTATGTGCGGGAATATTTCCATCCGCTGAACGCATCCGTGAAAGGTTCGACGGCATGAGCAAGGCCGAACAGTTCATCCATGCCACCACGCTTGGCGACCTGCTGCTGTCGGCTGCCCATTCCTGGCCCGATACGGACGCGCTGATCTTTCCCGATGAAAGCCTGACCTACCGGGATCTGGCCGCCCGCGCCATGCGCCATGCCAAGGGGCTGATGGCGATGGGGATCAAGCCGGGCGACCATGTCGGGGTGCTGCTGCCGTCCTGCATCGAATTTGTCGATATCCTGTTCGGCGTGGCCCTGGCCGGCGGCGTGACGGTGCCGATCAATGCCCGTTACCGCGCGCATGAACTGGCCTATGTCACCGACAATGCCGATCTGGTCACCATCATCACCACCGAACAGGTGGCCGATCAGCTGAATTTCGTGGATCGCCTGTGTGAGGGGCTGGCGGGGCTGGCCGAACAGACGGACCCGATGGCCCTGTCGTTGAAGGGCTGCCCGCGCCTGCGCTCCATCATCCTGCTGGGCGATGGCGGACGGCCCTTTACCGTCACGGCGGACCGGTTCGATGCCATGGCCGACACTGTGACGGATGAAGCGGTGCATGAACGCCGGGCCTTTGCGCGAGTCCGCGCGCCCGGCATCATCCTCTACACATCCGGCACCACGTCGAACCCCAAGGGCTGTTTGATCAGCCATGAGGCCATTGTCCGCACGTCCCAGGCATTGGCGGAACGGTATGAGCTGACCGACCGTGACCGGTTCTGGTCGCCGCTGCCCTTGTTCCATATCGCGGCCATCCTGCCGCTGGTCGCCATCTATGCCAAGGGCGGCACCTACCTGTCGATGCAGCATTTCGATGCCGGCGTGGCCCTGAAAATGCTGGAAACGCACAAGGTGACGGCCACATACCCGTGCTTTGCGCCCATCATGGTCGACCTGATCCACCACCCGGATTTCGCGACCACGGACCTGTCCTCCATGCGGCTGATGAATTCGTCGCTGGCGGTACAGACCGGCGCGATGAAGGAGATGCTGGCCAAGGCCATGCCCAACTGCATCCAGGTCGGCACCTATGGCCTGTCGGAAGCGGCGGGCACCGTCTGCACCAGCAGCCTTTCCGACAGTTACGAGGTGCGGACGACACGGCTGGGCCGTCCCCTGCCGGGGATCGAGGTGAAGATCGTCGATGCCTTTGGCGACCCGCTGCCGGCGGGCGAAAAGGGCGAGATCCTGGTACGCAGCCCCGGCCTGCTGGATGGCTACTACAAGGACCCGGTGAAAACCGCAGAGGCGCTGCAGGGCGGCTGGCTGCATACGGGCGATGTCGGGTCGCTGGACGGATATGGCAACATCATGTTCCATGGCCGCACCAAGGACATGCTGAAGGTCGGCGGGGAGAATGTCGCCGCCGCCGAGATCGAGGCCTATATCGGCACACACCCGGCGGTGAAAATGTGTCAGGTGGTGGGCGCGCCCGATCCGCGCCTGGTGGAGGTGCCCGCCGCCTTCATCGAACTGCATCCCGGCACGTCGCTGACGGCGCAGGAAGTGCTGGATTACTGCCGTGGCAAAATCTCCAGCTTCAAGGTGCCGCGCCATGTGCGGTTCGTGACGCAATGGCCCATGTCCACCAGCAAGATCCAGAAATACAAGCTGCGTCAGCAGCTTGAAGCGGAACTGGCGGCGGGTGCCGCCGCCTGACGGGAGTTTGGTTCATGTACACCATCGTCGCCAAGCTGTTCGTGAAGCCGGAAATGGAGGCGGAATTCGTCGCCGCCATGACGGCCCTCACGACCAAGGTCCTGGCCCACCAGCCGGATGTCAGCGTCTATCTATTCAAGAAAATCCGTGGCCGCGCCCATGCCTACGCCGCCATCGAACAGCACCCGTCCCAGGATTATTTCCGCCAGGTCCATTGCACCACGCCCTGGTTCCAGGAACTGGTGCCCCTCGTGATGCCGTGTCTGGCGGAACCGATGGTGCTGGAGGAATTTGACGATCTGTGAGGGGCGTGTCTACCTCACCCTCCCACCCGTTAACACGGGCGGGCCCCTCCCTCTCCCGCAAGCGGGCGAGGGGCGGAATTTTTAACCCCTCGCCCACGAAGGTGGGAGAGGGAGGGGCCCGTTGGCCCCAGCCAACGGGAGGGTGAGGGTAATCCCGCCCAAAAGCCCTTGACCCGCGCGCACAACCGAATCACTATAAATCACCGATAAACCACAACCGGAAACCCGCCATGTCCGGCGATGCGCGCGCCCGGCACCTGCGTCGGAGCGCCACGGATGCTGAGCGGCACTTCTGGGGCTGGGTACGCGGCCGGCGGTTCATGGGGCTGAAATTCCGGCGGCAGGAACCGGTGGACCGCTACATAGCGGACTTCATCTGCCCCGAACTGAACCTGATCGTGGAGATCGATGGCAGCCAACATGGCCCCACTATCGATGCCACGCGCACCAGTGTGCTGGAACGCGCCGGCTTTACGGTCATCCGTTTCGACAATCACTATATATTGACCAACCGCGAAGGCGTGCTGCGCGAACTGGCGCGACGCATCGGTCGCTATGCCGAGTATATGCGCGGGGTCGAGGGCGTCGTTCCGGCAGCACCGGTTGCGATAGCACGGCTGGGAAGGGCGCGGGTGGGCAAGTAGCGACGTCGTTCCCTCACCCTCCCACCCGTTAACACGGGCGGGCCCCTCCCTCTCCCGCATAGCGGGCGAGGGGCTAAAACTTCACCCCTCGCCCACGAACGTGGGAGAGGGAGGGGCCCGTTGGCCCCAGCCAACGGGAGGGTGAGGGCAACCCCACCCCCTACAGCACCAACCCGATCGGGTCTTCCAGCCGCCGCCCCAGTGCCGCCAGGAACTTCGCCCCCAGCGCGCCATCCACGGCGCGGTGATCACAGGACAGTGTCAGGCTCATCACCGAGGCAAAGCGCACCCCGCCATCCGCCGTTTCCCGCGCTTCCCGCCTTGTCGTGCCGACGGCCAGGATCGCGCCCTGGGGCGGGTTGATGATGGCCTGGAACTGGCGGATGCCGAACATGCCCAGGTTGGAGATGGTGAAGCTGCCACCGCTGATATCCTCCTTGGCCAGCGTGCGTTTGCGCGCCCGGTCGGCCAGATCGGCTGCCCTGGCGCCGATGGCCCAGGGGTCAAGCGTATCGGCCCCGCGCACCACCGGCGTCAGCAGCCCGCCATCCACAGCGACGGCGACGGAAATATCGGCGGCACGGAACCGCCTGATCCCATCCTCGGCCCAATGCACATTCACATCGGGCACTTCCATCAGGGCCAATGCCGCCGCCTTGATCAGCAGGTCATTGACCGACAGTTTGCGCGGGCTGCTGGCGCGTGCGTTCAGCTGTTCGCGGAAGGACAGCAGCGCATCGACGGTGACGTCGGATGTCAGATAGAAATGCGGGATCGTCTGCTTGGCATTGACCAGGGCCGTGGCAATGGCCCGGCGCATGCCCGTCACGGGCAGCAGATCATAGGCGGGAGCCGCTGCCGGTGGGGCCGTGGCCCGGTCGGCGGCGTCGCGCACATCCTGCTTCGTGGCGTGCCCCTTCGGCCCCGTGGGCGTCACGGTCGACAGGTCCACACCCAGATCACCGGCTAGCTTGCGCGCCGCCGGCCCGGCGGCGGGGGCAGGGGAGGCAACGGGGGCGGGTGCGGCGATCAAACCCCGCACCTTGGCCGCCGCCTGTACATCGGCCAGCGATACGCGTCCCCTGGCACCGGTGCCCTTGATGCCATGCAAGGTCATGCCCAGCTTGCGCGCGATCTTCTGCGCGATGGGGCTGGCATGGGGTTCGGGGCCAGTGGGCTGCGGTTCCGGCGCAGGCTCCGCGGCGGGGGCCGGGGCGACGGTACCGCGCGATGCTGCTGCCTTCTCCACATCCTCCTGACTGATCCGCCCCTTCTGTCCCGTCCCGGTCAGGGTGGACAGATCAATCCCCAGCTTGTTGGCCAACCGCCGCGCCAACGGGCTGGCATGCGCCGCCTCGTTACGGGCGGCCAGGATAGCGGGATCGAGGGGGGGCACGGGTGCCGTCTCACCACCACCATCCCGGCGAAGGCCGGAACCCAGAGCCACAGGCGCTGCGCTTTCCGGGGCGGGGGCAGGAGGAGAGGTCGGGCTGGTGGCCTCTGGGTCCCGGCCTTCGCCGGGATGACGGGGAGAGGAAGGAGCAAGCGAGCCTGCCCCTTCCTCCTTCGGCTCAAACGACACATCAATGGCCTTGTACCCAGCCACAAACGCGTCAATCGCACTTTCCGGCACCGATGCGTCGGCCAACACGGCGATCAGCGCGCCGACCGGCAGCACATCGCCCGCCTGGGCCAGTTGCCGGCGCAGCGTGCCGCCGACCTCCAGGTCCAGGGTATTGACGATCTTTTCCGTCTCGATATCGACCAGCTCCGCGCCCTTCTCCGCCGTCGCACCCACGGCCAGATGCCAGGCAGCGACGGTGCCTTCCGACATTTCGATGCCCCATTTGGGCAGGGTGATCGGGTGGATTTCAGCCATCGGCCAGCACCTTGCGAACAGCGGCCTCGATCTGCGCGGGGCCGGGGACATAGGCGCGTTCCAGCTCGCGGGCGAACGGAACGGGCGTGTGGGGGGCGGTGACGATCTGGATCGGCGCCTTCAGGTCGCGGAAGCCCTTCTGCGCCACGATGGCGGCAATGTCGGACGCCACCGAACAGCGCGGCGGGCTTTCATCCACCACCACCAGACGACCCGTGTTCGACACGCTTTCCAGGATCGTTTCCTCGTCCAGCGGGCTGGTGGTGCGCGGGTCGATCAGGTCGCAGGTGATGCCATCGGCATTCAGCTTTTCCAGCGCCTTTTCAGCAAAAGGCACCATGCGACCGAGCGCCACGATGGTGGCATGCTCGCCCTCGCGCACCAGCGCCGCCTCCCCGAACGGGATCGCGTAGTCACCTTCGGGAACCTCGCCCTTGCGGCTGTACAGCGCCTTATGTTCGAAAAACACCACCGGATCATCATCGCGGATGGCGGTCAGCAGCAGGCCCTTGGCGTCATAGGGATTGGACGGCACCACCACCTTCAGGCCCGGCACCGCCGTCATGAAGGGGTAGATGGTCTGCGAATGCTGGGCGGCGCAGTTCATGCCGGCCCCGAACGACATGCGGATGACCAGCGGCGTGCGCGCCTTGCCCCCGAACATGTAACGGAATTTGGCGGCCTGATTGAAAATCTGGTCCATGGCCACGCCGACAAAGTCGGCGAACATCAGTTCGGCCACGGGGCGCAGGCCCGCCAGCGCCGCACCATTGGCGGCCCCGATGATGCAGCTTTCCGAAATGGGCGTGTCGATCACGCGGCCATCGCCAAATTTGTGGATCAGGCCCTTGGTCACGCCGAAAATGCCGCCGGCGGCGTCGCGCTGACCCGATGTGCCGCCGGCCCCGCCGGACACATCCTCGCCCAGGACGATGACGCGGGGATCGCGGGCCATTTCAAGATGCAGGGCCTCGTTCAGGGCCTCGCGAAGGGTGATGACGGGCATCGAACCTCTCCCGCTCAATAGCTGATATAGACGTCGGTCAGCACATCCGCCGGCACCGGCGGGGCGGCTGACTTCGCGGCGACCGTGGCGGCATCGATCTCGCCCAGAACCTCCGCATCGATGGCGTCTAGCGTAGCCGCATCGATCAGGCCCGCCTCGGTCACCCGCGCGCGGAAGCCCTTCAGGCAGTCGCTCTCTTCCCGGAACTTCTCCACCTCGCCCTTGGCGCGGTAATTCTGGGGATCGCCCTCGAAATGCCCGAAATAGCGGGTGCAGGTGGCATAGACCGCCGCCGGCCCACCGCCCGTGCGCGACACTTCCAGCGCCTGGCGCATCGCCTCATAGACCGAAAAGAAATCAAACCCATCGGCGCGAAAGACGGGGATGCCGAACCCTTCCACCCGACGGCCCAGATCTTGGCCCGCCAGCGCATAGGCGGCACCGGTATGTTCGGAATAGCCATTATTCTCGAACACGAAAATCTTCGGCACCTTCAACACGGCGGCCATGTTCAGCGCTTCCAGAACCGTGCCCTGGTTCGACCCGCCATCACCCGTGAAGGACACGGCGACATGGCCCTCACCGGCCAGCTTGGCCGCGATGGCGGCGCCCACGGCGATAGGCGGGCCGCCACCGACAATGGCATTGGCGCCCAGCATGCCCTTGTCCAGATCGGCGATATGCATGGACCCGCCCTTGCCCTTGCACAACCCGTCGGCGCGTCCATAAATCTCCTTCATCATGCCGCCGACATCGCATCCCTTGGCGATGCAATGGCCATGGCCGCGATGGGTGGACGCGATCCAGTCCTTGTCCGTCAGATGCTCGCACACCCCCACCGCCACGGCCTCCTGACCGGCATAGAGATGGGTGAAGCCCGCGATCTCCCCGGTGCGGTTCTCGATATGAAGCCGCTCCTCGAACTCACGAATGGTGCGCATGCGCCGATAGGCCTGAAGCAGGGCGTCACGGTTTAGCTGCATGGGTTGGTTCCTTGAAAAGATCGGGGCATCTGGTTCGCCCCTCGCCCGCTTGGCGGGAGAGGGCGTTACTCTGCGTTCACGCTGGAACTGCCGGCCCCATAAACATAATCATCAATGACCTTGTGAAAGTGCCGGATGCGCAGTTCCTGGTCGCCCAGCCACAGGCCGGGGAACCCTTCCGACTGCATGCCCAACTGCACGCCGGGCAGATTGTACGCATCCTGGTCCAGCACCTGGCCCAACGACTTTTCCCCATGGCGGTAGAAGCGGTGTTCGGGCCGTTCCGGCTTCTTCTCCCCCTGTTTCAGCAGGCGGAAATTCTGCAGGTCGTAGAACATCTTGTTGGGATCGGTCGGGTGCGGCCGCTGCCGGAACAGCATCAGGTCGTCGGCATGCACGTTCAGCGTGATGTTGGGGAAGATCAGGTAATGATAATCATCGGTCAGCTGATCATCATTCAGGTCCGAATAATCGTACCCCTGTGATGCCCCATTCTCCCGCTTCCATTTCTGCACCGCCAGCCGCACTTCCCGCGTCTTGCCATCGAAATCGGCGGGGTCCATGCCCGCCTGCTTCATGATCAGGCGGATCAGCGGCGGGATATCCGACGTTTCCTTCACGCGCGGGCTGGTGGTGGCGAACGGCACCAGATAGCGGCTGTGCCGGTCGTAACAGTCGATCTGGATATCCAGATCATCCAGGTAATAGAGCAGCTGCGGATGGATGCCCTGCACATGGTAGCTTTCGTTGAACGCATCAACGGATGCTTTCCAGTTGCAGTCCCATTCAATGGTCCAATCCCGCGTCATCGCCATACGGTCGAAATGATACGGGTCCAGATGCTCCGGAATGACGCCCAGGAATTCCCGCAGCGGCTCGGCATCCTTGTTCAGATTATACCAGACGAAGCTGCCCCAGGTATCGCACGGCACCTCCGGCAGGCCTTGGCACGGGGTGCCCTGCGGGAAGGTCTCCTTGTCCGGGATGCGGACAAAGTCACCATCCAGGCCATATTCCCAATGATGGTAGGCGCATTTGAAACTCTTCAGCTTACCGATGCCCGGCGGGACCAGCCGGTTACCGCGATGCTGACAGACATTATAGAAGGCGCGGATGGACATATCGGCCTGACGCACGATCAGGATCGCCTCGCGCCCGATCTCCGTACACACGTAATCGCCCGGCTCCGGGATGTCATCCTCGCGGCAGCCCATCAGCCAGCTGCGTTTCCACATCCGCTCCCATTCCAGTTTCATGAAATCGGGGCTGGTGTAGCGCTCCTTGGCGATGATGGCGTGACCCAGCTGCGGGTCCGGGGCCTTTTCGATGGGGGTGCGGGTGAAATCACCCGGCTTGACCCGTTTGATCGGCATGACGCGCACTCCCGGATCAGAAATGGACGCCCTTTGTATATCCACCATCGACGATCAGGTGGGTGCCGTTGATCCAGCTGGCCGCCGGGCTGGCCAGGAAGGCGACGGCCTTGGCCACTTCCTCCGCACTGCCCATGCGCCCGAACGGATGGGCAGCGATGGTGGCGTTATAGAAATCGGGCTGCGAGGTCTTGATCATGTCCCAGGCGCCGCCTTCGACAAAGATCGGGCCGGGCGACAGGGCGTTGAAACGGATGCGCCTCTTGCCATGGAACTGGCCCAGCTGCTTGGAATAGGTGATCAGGCTGGCCTTCAGCGCATTATACGCCATGGGGGCCGCGAATGTTTCGATGGCGTTGGTGGACACGATGAACACCACCGACCCCTCGCCGGATTTCTTCAGGAAGGGCACGGCGGTTTCAACCGCGCGCACCGACCCCATCACATCCACCTCGAAATTACGCTGCCAGTTCTTTTCGCTGTCCATGCCGGCCCCGCCGGACACGTTGGGGATCAGGATGTCGATGCCGCCCAGCTGTTCACCCGCGCGGGATATCCAGGCCTTATAGGCCTCGCCATCGCGGACATTCACGGCCTCGCCCACTGCATTGATACCCTTGGCACGCAGCACGGCCAGCGTCTCCTCCACCTCTTCGGCGGTGCGCGAACAGATGGCGATATCCACGCCCTCATCGGCCAGCGTCTCCACGATCCTGCGCCCAATGCCCTTGGTCGCACCCGTGACAACGGCCTTCTTGCCCTTCAGACCCAGATCCATCGCGCTCTTCCTCCCCATATGCGTCGCGGGCTTTGTCGCCTCTGTCCCCATGCTCCGTCGGAACGCGGGAACGCGCAAGCCTGCGCATGTGCTGATTTTCATGCTCTGCGGGCTTTATATCAGCATCGGCGTTTTTCTGTATACAAAAAACTGTCTCTGCGTATAGATATGAGGAGAGGCCAGCGCGCAACGCCGCGCGGCAGGCCCACGAAATCAGCAGGCCGGCGCCCTTCGACCATAAGAACAAGGCGGCCCGGCAGGATGGGGAGGACAGAGGTCCATGGATTTCCGACTGACCGAGGAGCAGCGGGAGCTGCAAGAGGCCGCGCGCCGTTTCGCCCAGGAACAGCTGCGCCCGCTGGCCAAACATCTGGACCTGACGGGGGAGGCCTGCCCCAGAGAGTGGATCGCCAAGTATGCGGATATGGGATTTCTCGGTATAAATATACCCACCGCCTATGGCGGCATGGGGCTGGGCAATCTGGAGGCGCTGATCGTCCTGGAGGAACTGGCCAAGATCTCCTCCGCTGTCGCCTTCCCAGTGTTTGAAAGCTGCGTCGGCCCCGTCCGCGCCATCGAACATTTCGGCACCAAGGAACTGCGCGACCGGGTAGTGCCCGCCGTCTGTCGCGGTGACATGATCGTGGCTATCGCCATGTCGGAACCGGAAGCGGGATCGGCCCTGACCGATCTGACCAGCAAGGTCACCGAACGCGACGGCAAGCTGTACCTGAACGGCACCAAGCGCTGGTGTTCGGGCGGCGGCCATGCCGATGGCTATGTCGTCTATGTCCGCATGTCGGAAGAGGCGGGTGCCAAGGGTATCGGCGCCGTCTTTGTCGAAAAGGGTATGAAGGGCCTGACCTTCGGCGCCAATGAACAGTTGATGGGCTTTCGTGGCATCCCCAGTTCCGACATCTATTTCGATGATGTCGAAATCCCGCGCGAGAATGTGATCGTCGGCGCCGGTGGCTTCAAAAAGATGATGGAAGCGTTCGATCTGGAACGCTGCGGCAATGCCACCATGTCGCTGGCCCAGGCGTCGGGCGCCTTGGAGGAAGTCACCGACTATGTTCAGGAACGCAAACAGTTCGGTCGCGCCATCGTGGAGTTTCAGGCGGTGCAGATCAAGCTGGCCGAAATGAAGATGAAGGTGGAGGCCGCCCGCCTGCTGATCCACCGCGCGGCCAGCAACGCCCAGGACGGCATGCCGTCCCTGCTGGAAAGCTCCGTCGCCAAATGTTTCGCCAACGAAATCAGCCGTGAGGTGACAGGGTCGGCGGTGCAGCTGATGGGCGGCTACGGCTATTCCCACGAATATGGCATGGAACGCCGGTTGCGCGACAGCTGGGGCTGGGGCATTGCCGGCGGCGCCGTCGATATTCAGAAGATCAACATCGCGTCCGCCATGGTGGGCCGCCGGTTTGATCAGCGGCGGTCGTGACGGGGGCGACGGACATGGACCATGACGTCTGCGCCATCACCGATCTGGGCGATGGCGCCAAGCTGCGCGTTGATGCCGGCGGAGAGGATATCCTGCTCTGCCGCAGCGGGGACGATATACGCGCTGTGCGCAACATGTGTACGCACGCCGCCAGCACGCTGGAGGATGGCAGGCTGCGCAACGGCATCCTGTCCTGCCCCCTGCATGGCGCACGCTTCGACCTGACCGATGGCGGCCGCTGCCTGGGCGGTGCCGGTTACCGCCCCCTGACCCTGTTCCCGGTACGGGTGGCCGATGGCCGGGTTTTCGTGACGGTGGAGGGGTAGGGCGAAGGCCCCACCCCAGCCCCTTCAAGAAATCACCACCGCATTATCAATCACCAGCTCCGCCCCATTCACGAACCGGCTTTCATCACTGGCCAGATAGAGGACCATGGCGGCCACATCCTCGGGGCTGCCGATGGGGGGCAGGTGCTTCTTGGCCTCCTCCTCGCTACCGAACAGGGCGGTATTGGCGGCGCGGACCATGGGCGTGTCCATGGCACCGGGATGGATGGTGTTGACGCGAATGTTATAGCCCTGCATCTGGCAATGGATGGCGATGGACTTGCTCATGCCCCGCACCGCGCCCTTGGCCGCCGAATAGGCGAAGAACACCGGATAGCCCAGATGCGTGGCGACGGAGCACATATTGATGATGCTGCCGCCACCACCCTGCTTCATCAGACCGATAGCATGCTTGCAGCCCAGGAAGGTACCTTCCGAACTGACGGAATTCACCTTGCGGAACTGTTCCAGCGTCGTGGTCTCCACCGTTTCGATCACTACCGTCCCGGCATTATTGACCAGCACATTCAGCCGCCCGAACCGCGCCTGGATTGCGGCCATGACCCCGGCCCAGCTTTCCTCGCTGGTCACGTCATGGCGCATGAAGACCACATCGGCCCCGGTTTCGGCCCGGATCTCGGCGGCGGCCTGCTCCCCCGCCGCGTCCGCCACATCGGCCATGACCACCGCCGCCCCTTCGCGCGCCAGGGCCAGCGCATCCGCCCGGCCCAGCCCCATCGACGCACCCGTCACCAGGCACACTTTCCCGCTTACGCGACCCATAAAACCCTCCCAATGTTCATCTTTTTCAATGCGTTGTCCCCTCACCCTCCCGCTAGGCGGGCGAGAGGTTAAATTTCCGCCCCTCGCCCACGAAGGTGGGAGAGGGTGGGGCCCAAGCCTGTCAAGGCTTGGGAGGGTGAGGGCAACCCCACCGCCGCCCGCCTCAATCCTCCGGCGCCAGCGTCACGCGCAGCCCGTCCAGCGCATCCGTCACCCGGATCTGGCAGGACAGGCGGGAGGTGCCGTCGCGGAAATGCGGGCTGTCCTGCACCAGTTCACGTTCATCCGGGGCCTGCGGCGGCAGCACCGAAACCCATTCCCCGTCCACATAGACATGACAGGTGGCACAGGAGCAGCAGCCCCCACAGATGGCCGCCACATCCAGATCGTTATCCTTCAGATTCTGCATCAGCGAGGCATCGGGATCGGCGGCAAACGCATGTTCGCGGCCCTCCCGGTCGGTGGCAATGATGGTGGGCATGGTTCCTCCCGCATGAATTTCTGCTTTGCTGATTAAAATATACATTTTCCATCGACATGCATACAGGATTTTGCCCATACTGATACAACAGGCCCGGAACAAGGGCCGCACCAAACCACAGACGGGGGAGAGGGCGCGACCATGACAGGCTGGCGCTTCTGGGAAGACATCATGGTGGGGGAGCGCACGCGCAGCCGCGACCATGCCGTGACCGAGGCGGACATGACGGAATTCGCCGTCCGCTACGACCCGCAATATTTCCACACCGACGCCACCCTGGCCGCGCAGTCGCCGTTTGGCGAACTGATCGCCAGCGGGCTTTACAACTGCGCGCTCTGGCGCGTGTTGGATCATGAGGAAAATGGCGACATCGCCTGGGTCTGCGGCATCGCCTGGGATAATGTCCGCTGGGCGGCCCCCCTGCGCCCCGGCGACATTGTCCACGCCACCTCCGTCGCCCTGTCAAAGCGTCCGTCGGGCAAGCGCACCGATGCCGGCATCGTCACCCTGCATCATCAGTTGGTGAACCAGCGGGGCGAGGTGGTGATCCGCTTCGACAGCACCTCCTTCGTGCGCCTGCGCGCCACGGGCAGCCCGGCGCCCGACCCCATCCCGTCCCCGTCGCGCATCCTGCCCACGGAAGGCACCGGATCATGAGCCGCATTTTCGGCCCCATCATGCAGAACGGCTTCGTCGTCCGCGATCTGGACGCGGCGATGCGCCATTGGGTGGAGGTGCTGGGCGTCGGCCCCTTCTACGTGCTGCCCCGCGTCGCCTTTGCCGAGACCACATATCGCGGGCAGAGCGTCGATATCGAAATGGCCGTCGCCACCGCCTATAGCGGCGATTTGCAGATCGAGCTGGTGCAGCAGTTGAACAGCGCCCCCAGCGTCTACCGCGCCTTTCTGGACGCGGGCCGCCAGGGCCTGCACCATGTCGGCGTGGCCAGTGCCGATTACGCCGCCGATCTGGCCCGCGCCACCGCCCACGGCCTGACCATCGCCCAGGGGGGCCGCACCCAGGCCGACACCGGCTTTGCCTATTTCGATAATGAGGGCGCCTTCCCCGGCACCATGGTGGAGCTGTTCGAGGCCACCCCCGCCCTGATGAAATTCTTCGCGAAGGTTCAGGCCGCCAGCCGTGACTGGGACGGCCACGACCCGATCCGCCGCCCCGTTCCCCGTGCCTGAGGCCGCTTGCATGTCCACCCGTTTCGATGTCTGCCTGATCGCCGGCGGCAAGTACCACGATATCGATTTCGCGCGGCTGGAGCTGTTGAAGCTGCTGGCCGAGCATGAAACCGTGCGCGTCACCATCCTGAATGATTACAGCAATGCCGACGCCATCCGCCGCGCCGACCTGTTGATCACCTATACCTGCGACATCGTCCCGGACGATCACGGGCTGGCGGCCCTGCGCGATTTCCTGGGCAAGGGGCGGCGCTGGTTCGCCCTGCACGGCACCAACTCCATCCTGAATTTCCTGGCCGATGGCAAGGTCGACTGCCCCGATTGCGCCCCCGGCTTCATGGAAATGCTGGGCAGCCAGTTCCAGGCCCATCCCCCCATCGGCCGGTTCAAGGTGAAGGTGGCCGATCACGACCACGCCCTGACGCGCGGCCTGCGCGATTTCTTTGTGGAGGATGAGCAGTATCTCTGCACCTTCCACCCCGGCAACCACCCCCTGCTGACCACCCGCTTCGCCGGCCAGACCCCCGAATTCACCCACAGCGACTGGCCCGACGCCGAACATCTGGTGATGTACACCCGCCCCAGCCATGGCGGCGAAGTCCTCTACCTGACGCTGGGCCACTGCCGAGGCCGCTTCGACCTCCGCCCGCTGGCCGACTTCTACCCCTTCGTCGAACGCGGCGCCTGGTCACACCCGGTCTATTATGAGCTGCTGCGGCGGGGGATATTGTGGGGGATGGGGGAGCTTCTAGCGGTTCTCCTAGCCGCTGAATCCCAAAAACAGTCAACCCCTGAAACGAAGGCGTGCAAATGAAGAAATTCAGTCATAGTTCAGCTGTTGTATTGGATGTCCATCATTTTCGGTTCTAGTCTTTAGCTGGCTTGGATCTAATCAACTGGGAGCGTCGTACCCTTGATACCGACGCAAATTTAGTTCCAGGACGAGGCCAGCCAAGCTCATAAAGTAACTTAGCTAGTGGTGAGTTCTGCTCTGTTGTTAGCAGCTTTAGCTTAATCTCTGAGGTGGGATCACCCAAGCAGATACCGCGCACACAAACGGCTAATTCTATAGGTGCGTATGATATTCCCCTAGCTACCTCTGCCAAGGTGTGAAACGGCGAGTCCTGCGGTCTAGAGTATCCATCATGCTCCCATGTCCAAACGTCCAACAAAATGAGCCAAGCAGCAAAATCCAAGTCACTGCTATCGTTTGAACCCTCACGCAAGCGGTGTTCAAGATTCTCCCAAGCTTCTGGGGCAAGATATTCAGCGAAAGCAAAGGGGACTCTTGTTTCCAACGCTGTAAGGAGTGCCTGCTGCCAATGCACCTTTGGTTCAAGATTCACATAGGAAAGAATCGACGGGAATATAAGCTGTTCATACAACTCCGATTCAAGCACCATTCTCCAGTAACTGGATGGCTCTATCTCCATCTTCAGGGCAAATGATTCTCTTATGAGCTTCAACTCCCTTGTTTCATTGACCTCTCGTATGCGCCTTGCGTTTCGTCGCGACAGATCTTTTAGAGTTGGGTCGCGGTCAATTTTTTCTCCTATATTATCTCTAACACGACTAGTCATTCCTGGTAAGGCTTCATTCTCATTATTATCATCGCTGATAAACATGCCATTCATGTTAGGCAACAAACGTGAAAAGACAGTCCCAACCTTTTTTGATCTCACATCTCCTGATAAAGCCTGACGCAGCGCTTTCATTATCGAAGCCGGTAGTTTGACTTTCGGGAGTGCGACTGCGAGCAAATTCATGAAGTGATCCCTGTGGGGGCCATACCCCACAGTTGCAGTCATAATGAGCTCCCGATGCAGTAATCTTGTGGGCGCGTCTTTACTGTCTATTAGTATTGAAATACCTAGACCCGCAACTGCTGCGACATTTCCTTCTGGATTTTCGGTTGCCCAAAAATCATAAACTTGAACAGGAATACGCCAATTTGGAGCAGTTCCTACACTTATATCCCTCAAAATCAACCTACAATAGGTCGCGCAAAGATCCTGAGGCAAGGAGTCTGAACAAGAAAAAATAAGATTTTCGCTGATTAATGGCGGTAATCCTAATATTACCCTGGTGAGGGCCAAAGCCAAAACATCATTTACAAAGTAATTACAATCTATTTTTTCCATAACACTTTCTACAATCAAAACATTATCATTGGTCTTATCAATCCATGCTTTGAGTGCGTTACAGACAGTTCTTAGGTCATTAATATCAGAAAACTTCAGACTAGCCCGAAGCGCATGCATTACAATCACGGAGGCGGCTTCCTCCGCAGGTTCAATTCCGTCGCGCAATAAACCAAGAAGTAGTAATATGCTGTCGCGAGAATCCGTTTCTTGAGCAGAGAGCAGAAGCCTCTCTATGAAGAACTTTTGGCCCTGGGTGGACCGAAGGCTGGCAACAAGTAAGCGTACAACCTCTCGCCATCTCGGATTATCAAGATCCCCTCCCAGCTCGTTCCAGATCGCTACAGTACCACCAATCTCCCCGTTGCTAGTCAAATGTGTTGCAGAAAGGTACTCCTGAAAAGTCAGATGAATGAAGCTATATTGCCCATCACCTGCCTCGATAATGAGGCCGGCACCACTCTTTATAAAATCAAGAAAGATTTCTGCTTGATCTTCTGCAGGTTCTGAAGCAGCATTAAATGGCTCGTTATCCTGTATAAATTTCGTCAGAAACGATAGCATTTCAGAATACGGAACGACCGCTCGACCAGATTCTTGAAGGCTGCGACGATGCATCCAGTATGCAAGCGCTTCTACTCTAAGTCTATTACGACGTTCAATGCGTCCTTTTG
The DNA here is from genome assembly GCA_001296005.1 of alpha proteobacterium AAP38. Classification (GTDB taxonomy): domain Bacteria; phylum Pseudomonadota; class Alphaproteobacteria; order Azospirillales; family Azospirillaceae; genus Niveispirillum. Next base: position 36,699 of record LJHR01000013.1, read on the forward strand.
CGAGTTCTTCATCTCTTTTTTTGGCTTTATGCCATGTATTAAGCAGAGTTTCTGTACACTTTTGATATAGAATCACGCGTTGATCTGGAAGTACGGCATCGATTCGATGGACTAATGTGACGATTGTTAGCAGGAGTGGATTCCTTGCTAGATCGCGTATCGCATCATTGTCGGGAGTAGTTATGACATTAACTAGATCAGACGCATTTCTGTCTCTGTCTGCCTGCTCTTCTATGCGAGCTGCATACCAGTCAATTATGAAACGTTTGATTTCAGGAATCCTAAGTTTGGCTACACGAAAATGAGCATACGATTCATCGAATCTCACTTCGGCTTCATATCCAACTATACGAGAAGTTATAATTATGGTATTCCCTGGATATGTATGACTGTAAGACTCAATACGCTTTCGTACTAGTGACTTGAAATTTGAACCCGGCAACTCGTCCAAACCATCAAAAAGCAATATGGCGCGACCGCTCTCTAAATAGAATTCAAAAAATCCCTTGTCTATAGCATCAATATTAAAATCTGCTTTCGTGACCTCCACCATATAATCCAGAATAGATAAATTTCTTCTTTCTTTCAGCTCATCGGCATACCGACGAAGCGTAACTACTATTGTTAACCTGTTATCTTCCGCGGTGTGACACCGCTTTTGCAGTAAATCGCTTATGCCTCTCAGAGCAAGAAATGCCATCAGCGTCGACTTACCAGACCCCGGATCGCCTAAAATAACAGTTCGTGCGCCCGGGGTTAGAAACGAAATCGGGTTTGCCCTCGGCGTCTCTTCTGTCTCGTCTGGAGCGCGCTCTGGAACAACGGAGAGCGGAATGTAAATATTTTCTAGAGGAATACGCCTTGAGGCTTCCTCCTTGTAAACCGACATACCGACGAACTCGATTCGTCCATAGCGAGATTTAAGGCTTATATCATAGAGATTTCGCAATTCTTGAATAGTCTTACGCCTCGAGAGGCCAGAAGAAACAAGTGATGGATAGTAGTACAAACAGAGATGCGGTGCTTGTAAAAACATGTCCTGGATTTTGCTATGACCAACATGCTCCAACTCAAAATAATACTTGAACTCTCGATGTAAGTTCTCAAACCATGTCACGTCACCACTTTTGGCACGCCTTGCAGAATTCTTCAAATCATCTGGAGTTACAACAACGTACTTCTCTAAAGTGAGACTTCTTTTCCTCGCTGCGGCGCCCGCAACTGCCCCTCTTATCTCGGCGCGATGCTGGTCAGAAAGTGGGGACGGAAAAAATTTGTATTGGTAGCCGATAATCTTATCGCCTTTGGCTGCTCGAGAGAAGCCGTCGAGGCCTTCGTAATCACCCGATGAATCATCAAACAGATTGAACTCACGCCCTTGGCGCCTTGCATCTTGAAACAACAATAATCCAACTATGCGAGCAAACTCCTTGCCGCCTTCCGTCCCGCTAGGGAGGATGTTACTCAGTGAGTGGACATTATGGAGACGCGAGGCGTTTGAATTCATTTAATTTTATTCTCCAGATCAAAAATGGGTTGAAAGGTCTGTGCCCATAGAGACAATCTATGTGTTTTCTGCATATAAATCAATCTACTTTAATAGCTATAGGTGTATTTTTAAAGCATAAGTGTTCTTCTTATGAAGGACGTATGGCTTATGTTTGCTATGACATGAAAGTTGTCATATTTCCATCGGCTCAAATCCGCCTCAACCGCTGACAACCCCACCGCCCCCTGCTATACTCCCCCCCATCAACACCACCCCTGTATCCACACCCATTCAGAGCGGCCAAACCGCCCGCTCTGAAACACCCTCAATTTTTTGTCGCATATGTTGCACGGGGCGCGCGGAGCGTGGCTGGCGGCGGGGTTCAGGGCAACGCCCCCTGTAACGCACCTGCATTTTATGTTTCACTTGGTTGCACGGACGGTCGTTGTGCCGGTTCAGGCGTCCAGCAGTTTCCAGACGCCGTCCACCCCGGCCACGGGTTTGCCGGCGACGGACAGCAGGCCGCGGGCATAAATGATGCTGCGGCCGGAGCGCAGGATTTCGCCGCTGGCTTCAATGAAGTCGCCGGTCTGGCAGGCGCCGATGAAGTGCAGGTTCATCTGGATGGTGGCGCAGGGGCGGCGGTTGACGCTGTCCCAGACGATCAGGCCGATCGCATGGTCCGCCAGCGTGGCGATCAGGCCGCCATGGATGGTGCCGCGTTCATTGCGGTGCTTGCCCTCGCACAGCAGGCCATAGGTGCGGGCCGTGCCCTCGCCCCGCCACCAGAAGGGGCCGACCAGACCGGCATAATCGGCCCATTCCTCCATCGTCCAGCCATCGGCCAGCAGGTCCGCCCGCGTCACCATTCCCGCCCCCTCCGGGCACGCCGGTGCCCTGTTCATGTTTTCTGATCCGGTTTTAAGTATACACAAATATCACTATGCGTATAATAAATCCGCGACAGACAGCAATGGGAAATGGGGAGGGTGTAATGGCCGGGTTGGTTGGGGTGGAGCGGGAAGGGGCGGTTGCCATCCTGCGGATGATGCTGCCGGCCAAGCGCAATGCCCTGGTGCCGGAACTGGTGGCCGATCTGACGGCGGCGCTGGACGGGCTGGCCGCCGACCGGTCGGTGCGGGCCCTGGTGCTGACCGGGGATGGCGGGGCCTTTTGTGCCGGCGGCGACCTGGGCGCCATGGACGGGGCCGATCCGCTGGGCGTCACCGCCATGATGCGGGCCTGTCAGGGGATCGTGCGGCGGCTGGTGTCCCTGCCCCTGCCGGTGGTTGCAGCGGTGGAGGGGGCGGCGTTCGGCGCCGGTTTCTCCATCGCGCTGGCCTGCGATGTGGTGGTGGTGGGGCCGGGCAGCCGTTTCTGCGCCGCCTTCGGCAAGGTCGGGCTGATGCCCGATCTGGGCCTGCTCTGGTCCCTGCCGCAGCGGGTACCCATGGGAAGGGTGCGTGAAATCCTGATGCTCTGCCCCACGATCAGCGGGGCCGACGCCGTGGCCGAACGGATGGCCGATATCCTGGCCCCGGAAGGCGAGGTGCTGTCCACGGCCCTTGCCCGCGCCGCCCTTCTGGCCGAGGCCGCACCCGGCGCCGTCACCGCCGTCAAATCGGCCCTCGCCGCCTGGCCGCAGGGGCTGGACGACGTGTTGCGGGCGGAGGAGGCGGGCCAGGCCATGCTGATGGCCACCCAGGACCACAGCACCGCCCGCGCCGCCTTCTTCGCGCGCCAGCCGGTGCGGTTCGACGGACGCTAAGGGGTGCCAAACAACTGCCGCCGGATGGCATCCGCCGTCCGGTGCAGCCGGGGCAGCAGGTCCGCCACCCGCTCCATCGGCAGGGCGGTCAGGCTGGCGCTGGCCGACAGGGCGGCGATGACCGTGCCGGCGCGATCGCGCACCGGCACGGCGGCACAGCGCAGGCCCGTCAAAATCTCCTCATCATCCAACGCCCAGCCCTGGGCCTGGACCCTGTCCAGCTCGGCACCCAACCGGGCCGGGTCGGTGATGGTGCGCGGGGTCAGGGCCACGAAGGGGCCGCCCGCCAGATAGCGCGCCCGGTCGGTCGCCGGCAGATGCGCCAGCAGCACCTTGCCAATGCCGGAGCAATAGGCTTCCAGCTGCATGCCCTCGGCGGAGAATATCTTCTCCCGCCCGAAGCCACGCTTCAGCAGGTAGGTCACCATCTCCCCGTCAAAGCTGCCCAGATGCACGCAGGCCCGGCAGTCGCGGGCCAGGTCCTGGACCAGCGGCCGGGCAACATCGATCAGCATATCCTCCAGCCGCAGCCCCGCCGACAGCGACAGCAGCGCCGGGCCCAGCCGGTAACGCCCCCGGCCCAGCCGGATCAGATAGCCATGCCGCGTCAGATCCTGGGCCAGCCGGTGGATGGTGGACAGCGGCAAGGCAAGCTCCCCCGCCACCTGGGTCAACGAACAGGTCCCCGCCCGCGCCACCAGCGGCAGCAGCGACAGCGCCTTGTCCAGCAATCCGGGGGCGGGTTGGTCGGTCATAGGCGAAGGGCCGGCAACAGTCAGCGACCCCCCACCCATAACCAAACCGCTGCCCCCGCTCAACGCCCCTTTTCGGGGGCGAAGACCAGCAGGGCATTGCCCGGCATCTTGAAATACAGGCCATAGCCGGAATTCAGCACGACATGGCCGTCGCCGATGGCGGGGCCGGGGCCGCTCATCGATCCGCCGCGCGCCTCCACCCCGTTCACGGCCTTCACGGGCTGTGTCGTGTCGAACCGCCAGACGATCTTGCCGGTCGCCCCGTCATAGGCGCGGACCCAGCCGTCGGAATGGCCGGCAAAGACCACGCCCGGCATGGCCGTAATGGCCGCCGTAATGCCGGGATCGCAGAATTCCCGGCCGCCGCAGACATCCTCTGCCGGGTGGCCCCACAGAAGCTTGCCACTGGCGGCATCGATGGCATACAGGCCGGGGCGCGGCGGATCGGTCGGCTTGCTGCCGTCCCGCGCATTGGCCATGTCATAGATGGGGACGTAAAGCCGCGCCCCCTCTGCCGCCATGCCGAAATGCACGCCGCCCTGCACCCCGCCGCGCCCGACCCGCGTGCTCCAGCGCAGGGCGCCGGTATCGGGGTCCACGCCATGGACCACGCCGCTTTTCTGCCCGCCCAGCAGCACCTGCCCACCGCCGGGCAGGGCAGCCAGGATGGGGGAGGCGGCATAGTCCAGATCCGGCCCCCGCTCCTTGGGACAGGAGGGGTGGTCGCCCATCATGCAGGCCACGTTCCAGGCATCGTTCGCCACCGTCTGGCGCAGCCAGCGGCGCTGCCCGGTCTTCAGGTCGAAGGCCATCAGGGCATCGCTGTTGCCGTCCGCCGGGCTGGCATAATTCTCCCCCGACCCGACATAGAGCAGGCCGCGCGCCGCGTCCACGGCGGGGCTGTTCCAGACGGGCGCACCCGACGGTCCCAGGATGGGCGTGCCGACGCTGGTCCTGCCCTGTTCGGTCGGCTCCTCCGGGATCGTGTGGCTTTTCCAGACGGGCTGGCCCGTTGCGGCATCCAGCGCGGCCACCGCCCCCCGGAAGGTGCAGCAGGGGTATGAGGGGTCCGCCGGGGCCGTCACCTCCAGCGAGGAGACGGGCACATAGAGCCGGCCCCCATGCAGGGCCGGGCTGCCGGTGATGGTGGCGCTGGAATGGTCATCGACCTTGGTGACCCAGACCTCTGCGCCCGTCCGCATATCCAACGCATAGGCCCGCGCCAGCACATCCCCGAAATAGAGCAGGGGCCGGGCAGGGGCCTGCCCCTGGGCCCAACTGTCCAGGATGATGGCCGTCCGCACCTCTGCCTTGGCCTGATAGGTCCAGCGCACACAGCCGGTGTCCAGGTCGAAGGCATAGACGGTGCCATCCTTGCTGCCCACGAAAACGGCCCCCAGGCCGATCGCCGGCTGTGAGCGGGCGCGCATGGCATTGGGGAAGGCGAAAGCCCATTTCAGGCGCAGCTTCGGCACATCCGCCGCCGTCAGCCCCGCCGTCTTTGCCGGCACAAACCGGCTGGTATCATGTCCCCAGCCAACGGGCGCCGGCGGGCGGTCCATGTCGAAACGGGCAGCAGCCCCTTCACAGCGCGGCGGCACCGGGTCCGCGGCGGCGCTGTCCAGCTTCTGCCGCGACAGGTACTCGGCAATCTGCTGCCGCTGTTCGCGCGACAGATGGGCCGCCTGGGCCTGCATCATGCCATCATTCATGGCGCTGAACAGCATGGACGCCGTCATCATTTCCAGCCAGGTGCGGTGCGGCGCCTTATAGACCCCGCCCTGATGACAGCCAGCGCAGTTCTCCTGATAAAGCGGCGCACCGGGCATCTTTTCCGGATCGGCAAAGGCATCACGCCCCGCCTGGAACTGATCCACGGACTTCACCGTCTCCCCACCCGGCGGCGCCGCCAGGGCCGGAAGGGCCAGCGCCAACCAAAGGGCAGCCATAGGCAGCCCCCTCCTTATGCACGGGGTCATTCTTCCTCCCAAATTAAACTCTCATTATGTGTTTTTTAAATGATATATTTTTATACAAAGCCTTTCCAGAAAAATGCACAGCTGATGAAAACTGTATAATTTCCATAATTATAATTATCACTCGCGGAACTCGCCCAAGGTGGATTTTATTTTGAAGTGCGACTCTCTTTTATAATCAGATGGTTAGCAATGGAGGCTGCCATGGGA
>LJHR01000014.1 GCA_001296005.1 alpha proteobacterium AAP38
GGGGGGGGGTATATGGCGGGCAGCCGGCTGCTGCTGCTGAATGCCCGGATTGATGAGAAACAGGTCATCGTCAGCAAGGCGGCACCGGTCCTGCCGGGTCTGGCCCGGCAGATCGGCTGCATCGTTCAGCTTGGCACGCTGGAAAATGACATGGTGACCTACCGGTTGAAGGCCGGGCGCAGCGCCGATGCCTTGTTCACCAAGGTCGGGCAGCAGTTGGAGGCCTATTGTTCGGGCATGGGTAAGGTGCTGCTGGCCAACCTGCCGGAGGATGAGCGGGAAAAATACCTGGCCCTTGGCCCCTTCGTTCCCCTGACACCCGCCACCATCACCGACCCCGATCACCTGCGCAGCACCCTGCGGCAGATCGCCATGACGGATGTCGCCCAGGATGAGGGGGAGATCGTGCCCGATCTGCATTGCGTGGCGGTGCCCATCAAACGGCCCGACGGCAAGGTCCTGGCCGCCATTTCCGCCTCATATCGGGTGACAGAAGGCGAAACGCCGGGGCGGTCGGACCTGATCGCCCCGCTGACCGCCGCGGCAATGACGATCAGTGCCCAGGTTTATGGCGATCCGTCGGATACCGTGGGCTGACCACCAAACAGGTACACAACCAACAGGCAAATATCCCCGGTCCGGCAATGAGACTGCGCCGGCGGCTGCCGGCCCCTGCTTTCGCCCCTCCAAAGCATATTGTATTCTATAAGTACATAATGCTATCTTGCCTTCAGAACATCGCAACCCGGCAAGGGGAGCGGCCGACAGGTAGGCACAGACACAAATACGGGGATTCTGACATGAGGACGATGAAGGCTGGGGTGGCGCTGGGATTGGCACTGACAGGCCCGATGCTGTATTTTAACAATTCAAATGCTCAAGAAAAGGCGGATAGCAGCGGCCCGCTGCTGGAAGAGATCATTGTGACCGCCGACCGCAAGAACAGCTTCGGCGCCGATTATGTGCAGGCCGGCACCTTCCGGGGCGCGCGCATGATGGACACGCCGCTGACGGTGAACATCATGCCGCGCGACCTGCTGGACGCGCAGCAGGTGACCAGCATGGGCGACGCCGTGCGCAACACCGCCGGTGTCACCTTTTCCCAGGTCAGCCCCGCCGTTTACGCCAATCTGGCCATCCGCGGCATTCCCGTTGAAAACCGCAGCAATTACCGCATGAACGGTTCGCTGCCGATCGTGAACCAGATCGACCTGCCGATGGAGGATAAGGAGCGGATGGAGGTGCTGAAGGGCGTCGCCTCGCTCTATTACGGGTTCACCACCCCTGCCGGCATCGTGAACCTGACCATGAAACGGCCAACGGCAGAAGCGCTGAATGAAATCACGCTCAGCGGCAATCAGTTCGGTGGCGTCGGCGTCCATGCCGACATGTCCCGTCGTTTTGGGGAAGAGGATGAATTCGGCCTGCGCGTGAATGCCGTGCAGGGCTGGCTGGAAACCGGGGTGGACGCGGTGGAGGGGCACCGCAGCGTGGGTGCCGTCGCCTTTGACTGGGACCCGGTTGAAACGGTGAAAATCCGCCTGGATGCCGAATATATTGAGAAGAAGATCACGGAGACGGCGACCATCACCCTGCCCGCCGCCGTCAATGGCGTGACCATCCTGCCCCCGATGTGGGACCCGAAGAAAAGCCTGTCATCGGAATGGATGTATTCGGATGCCAACGAACTGAACCTGATGGCTCATGTCGAATGGCGTTTTGCCGAAAACTGGTCGATCACGGGTCAGGCTGGGCGGTCCGACCTGTCGCGCGACCGGCATTACAACACCTTCCGCAACTATAACCTGACCACCGGGGCCGGCACGTTGCAGGTGCTGCTGTCCAACGGCAATGATTATGTGAACGAGAATTACCGCAGCGAACTGGCCGGCGCCTTTGAAACGGGGCCGCTGACCCATCAACTGTCCGTGGGTGGCACCATCAACACCCGCACGGCGGAAACGCCTAGCAACCCTACCGTCAATTACGCCCAGAATTACTATAACCCCGTGCGCGTGGCCGAAACGCCGCTGCCGGCCCGCGTGGTGCCCAACCCGTCCAAGATCACGGACCAGGGTGCCTATATTTTCGACCGCATTTCCTATGAAAGCTGGATCGACCTGCTGGTCGGCGCCCGCTACACCGACTATCAGAACAAGTCGAAGACGGGCACGCCCTACAACACCACCAAGACCTCGCCCTCCTATGGCCTGGTGGTAAAGCCGCAGGACTGGATCAGCCTTTACGCCACCTATATCGAGGGGCTGGAGGAAGGCGGCGTCGCCCCGCTGACCGCCGCAAATGGCGGTGAGGTTCTGCCCCCCGCCATCTCCAAACAGAAGGAAGCCGGCGTCAAGATCGAGCCGCAGAAGGGCCTGATGGTCTCTTTGACCTATTTCGACATTGACCGCGCCTCTTCCTTCCTCAACAGCGCCAACCGTTTTGTTCAGGATGGCCGCACCATCTACAAGGGCTGGGAAGCCAGCGCCACGGGTGAGGTGAGCGAACGCCTGTCAGTCTTTGCCACAGCCATGTATCTGGATGCGGCCCAGGAAAAGGCCGCCAGCACCGCCGTCATCGGCAAGCGTCCGGAAAACACGGCCAAATACACGGCGTCACTGTTTGCGGAGTATAAGCCGGAGGCGGTGGAAGGTCTGGGCGTCTCCGCCGGCCTGTTCTATGTCGGCAACCGCGCCATCAATAATCAGAACACGGCCTTCATCGACGGCTACACCACCTATAATGCCGGCATCCGCTACAGCACCGATATTGCCGACCATCCCGTCACCTTCCGCCTGAACGGGGAGAACCTGACGGGCAAGAAATACTGGGCGGCAACCGGGGCCAATCTGTTGAGCCCGGCCCTGCCCATGACGGTGAAGTTCGCGGTCACGACCCGGTTCTGACCAGCCGGTCCGGCATAGTCTGCTGTCACGGGGCCGCCTTCGGGTGCCCAGTGACAGCAGACTATTTTATTCATGCTACATTCTGCATGTCTTCGGGGGTGCCATGAGGCTGCTGGCATGGGCGCACCGCTGGCTGGGTCTTCCCTTATCGCTGTTGCTACTGGTGCAGGCGCTGACGGGTGCCATCGTCCTGTTCAAGCATGAGGCGAATGATCTTCTGCACCACGCGGCCCTGACCGCCGACGGTGCCCCGCCTTTGCCGCTGCAAACCCTGGTCGGCGGGGTGCTGCGCGACCGGCCCGATGCAAGGCTGCTGCGGATTGACTACCCGGAGACACCGGACGGCACCTATATCCTGCGCCTGGACCGGGGCGGCACCGAATGGCGCCTGTCGGTCGATCCCGGCACGGGACGGGTGAAGCGGGAGGCCACCGTCACCGGCTGGCCCATCGAGTGGCTTTTCGATCTGCATTACACACTGCTGCTGGGCAAGGATGGGCAGACCATTGCGGGGCTCAGCGGTCTGGGCCTGCTAATCCTGTCCATCACGGGGCCTGTCCTCTGGTGGCGGGGGCGGCCGCGCGGGCGGGGCCTGTTCGCGGTTGCCGGCGATGGCGGGCAGGCGCGGTTTCTGCGCGACCTGCACCGCCTGACCGGCATTCTGGCCGCATTGCCCCTGACCATCCTGTCCTTCACCGGGGTGATGGTGGCGCTGAAGATCTGGACCTCCGTCCTGGTCGGTGTCATCGCGCCTGTTTCGGGCAAGCCGGCGCCCCTTGTCGTTGCCCGTGCCGACCAACCATTGCTGCCCCTGGACCGGATCATCGCCGCCGCGCGGGCCGACCGGCCCGGCGCCCCCATCCGCAATGTCCGCTTTCCCGGCGGCAGCGGTCGGGTGGTGCTGGTCTTTCTGGAGGATGAAACCGTCACCCGGCCTGACGCCACCTGGCAGGTCTGGCTGAACGCCTATGACGCCACCATCCTTGCCCGCTACAGCGACGCGACGATGCCGGCGGGCAGCCGTTTCATGGAATGGATGCTGCCCATCCATACCGGATCCGCCGGGGGTCTGGCCCTGCGCCTGTTCTGGTGCCTGTCGGCCCTGGGGCTGGCGGGTCTGCTGGTCACGGGCGCCTGGGGCTGGCTGGCGCGACGCGACGGATCACCCCGCACTTTGCGCGTGGCCGCCGCCGATCCGCTGTCGCCGGGCGTCATGGGGCTGCGCCTACGCCGGCCCTTCGGCCTGCCCGTGCGCGCCGAACCTGGCGCCCATATCGACCTGCATCTGGCTGGTGGTCTGATCCGGCAATACAGCCTGACCAACGCGCCGGGCGACCGGTCCGCCTATGCCATCGCGGTGCAGCTGGAACCCGCCGGGCGGGGCGGGTCGCGGGCCATGCATGCGCTGCGCGTCGGTGATCTGGTGCGTGTAGGCCCCCCGCGCAATAGTTTCCCGCTGGACCGCAGTGCGCCGCACCATCTGCTGCTGGCCGCCGGCATCGGCATCACGCCGATCATCGCCATGGCCGATGCCATGGCCGGGAATGGCGCATCCTTCAGCCTTCATTACGCAACGCGCGATGCCGCCGGTGTGCTGTTCGCCGACCGGCTTTGCCGCCTGGGGAACCGGGTGCATCTGTATCCCGCCGATGCCGTGCCCCGCCAACGCCTGGATATCCGGGCCGTGATGGCATCGGTCCCACCCGGCACCCATGTGCAGGCCTGCGGCCCCGCCCGTTTCCTGGCCGACATAAGACAGGCCGCCGATGATCTGGGCTGGGACGGCGCGCGGGTGCATCTGGAGGGGTTTGCCCCGACGGGGCCGGGTGCCGATGCACAGCCGTTCCGCGCCCGGCTGCCCGATGGCCGCATCATCCAGGTCCCCGCGGATCAGACCCTTGCCCAGGCCCTGACCGCCGCCGGTCTGCCCGTTGCCGTTTCCTGCGGCCAGGGTGTGTGCGGTACCTGCACCCTGCCCCTGCGGTCGGGCCACGCCCTGCACAAGGATCAGTGCCTGTCGCAAAAGGAACGCCAGACCCTGATCACCCCCTGCTGCTCCCGCGGCATCGGCGACATCGCAGTGGGATGAAAAAGGGGGCCGAGGCCCCCTTAATCCAGATCATACCGCGTGTAGGAATGTGGACCGTAGGGACGTGGCGCCACCCACATGCGCCGTGCCGTGACATCCATCAGGATGGTGGCAACGGTGGAGGAGGTCCGCCCCCCCGGGCCTGAGACAACGGAGCGGCAGACGGCGCGCGGCGCGCCCCAGCGATCCTGGAACGCTTCCTTCAGCGTCTCCAGCGTGATGGACCCGGCGGCGGCGCGCAGGTGCGCCTCCACCCGTCGGTCGCGGTACAGGCTGTCGGCATTGACCAGCAGGCTGCGGTCCTGAAGCTTGGCACGGGCCGGCGCGCTGACGAAATGGTTGGCATGGACCAGCAGCCCGCCCTCGGGCGCGATCCAGAATGCCTCGTCCGGCGTGGTTTCCAGATCGATGGCATCGCCATCGGCGTGGCTGACCATCAGGTTGTTGGAAAAAGCGCGCGGGCTTTGCAGCACGGTCAACAGCGCGTCCGACAGATGCGTCTGCGACAGCACGGCGCGGCGGATCAGGGGGATGGGCACACCGTCGCGGCTGCCATCCTTTTCGCATTCCAGGAAATTGCCGGTGATGGCCACGCCCGCACTGTTCAGGCCGGCCCGCGCCATCATGCCCGCTTCCACAAAGGTCAGGATGCGCGGCCCCGCTTCCGGGATGATGCGCAGGACCACACCGCAATCGGCGCATTCATCGCGCCAGTCCCAGTTCTGCCCATGCAAAAGATGCCCGTCCGCCGTCACCGATGGCAGGGCGATGGCCCCGGTGCAGCCATCGGGTTCCGACCGCGCCACTGCCGCCTTCGACAAACCGTATAACAGTTCGGTGCGGGCATTGATGGCGACAATATCCTCCACCGGCTCCCCCACCCCCTCGGCGATGCCGCGCATCTCCGCCATCTGCTCGGGATGGGATTTTTCCAGCCGTTCCTGGATACGCCGCGCCACGGTGCGGGCCTTTTCCCATTCAACGCCCTTGGCGTCGATGGCAGCGCGATAGATGGCAAGACAGACCGCGATCCGTTCCCCCGCCTGCACCCCATATTGGCGGCCACGCTCCATCGCGGGGCCTTCCAGCGTGATCAGGGGAAAGGGGACGGTTTCTGCCTGTGGCGGCAAGGGTTCCATGGCGCATGCCCGACGGAGGTGAAAAGGATCGAATTGTATTATGATGAAACACAGTGCAAGTCAATCCGCCAGCGCCAATCAAATTGGATTTTATCACGACAAGATACTAGACTGACGGGGAACAAGCACCGGATGCCCCGTATGACCACCGACATTGACGATCAGGATGAACAGGAAACCAGCGGCCCGTCAAAGCTGCAGGCCGACCTGGCCGGGCAAATTGTCGATCATATCCGCCGTCACCGCCTGCCCGTCGGCCATCATTTCACCGAACTGGGTCTGGTGGAGGAATTCAAGGTCTCCCGCACGCCGGTGCGCGCGGCCCTGCGTCATCTGGCCGATCTGGGCATCCTGGAAACACAGCCGCGCCGTGGCTTTTTCCTGAAGGTGCCGTCGGACGCCATTGAATGGCAGGGCGGCGGCGGTCGCGCGGATGAGTTAGAGGATCTGTATCTGGCCATCGCCGCCGACCGCATGAAGGGCCATGTGGATGGCGAGGTGTCGGAGGCCGACCTGATGCGCCGCTACGGGGTGCCGCGCGGCACCCTGATCCGGGCGCTGAACCGCATGGCACAGGACGGCATCGTCGAACGCAAGATGGGCCATGGCTGGCAGTTCATGCCCACGCTGAACAGCGATGAGGCGCATGACGAAAGCTACCGTTTCCGCCTGCTGGTGGAACCGGCGGGCCTGCTGGAACCCAGCTTCACTCTGGACCGCGCCTGGGCAAGGCAGGTGCGTGAGGCACATGAAAAGGTGTTGTCGGGGGAGGTGAAGCCCACCGCCATGGAGTTCTTCGACATCAACGCCGAATTCCATGATTTCGTGGCCGCCTGTTCCGGCAACCGCTTCATCCACCAGTCGGTGCAGAACCAGAACCGCCTGCGCCGCCTGCTGTCCTATAACTGGTCTTATGGCGAGGATCGGGTGGTGGACAGTTGCCGCGAACATCTGGAAATCCTGCACGCCCTGGAACGCGGGGATCAGGAATGGGCCGCCGCCCTGATGCGCCGCCATCTGACCGTCTCGTCCAAGGAACGGCCGGAGTTCGGGTGAGCATCCCCCACAAATCATATTGCATTTCATAAATACATAGTACAAAGTACCTCTAGCGAACAACACGGGGGTACAGGGCATGTCGCGCGGCTGGACAAGGGGTGCCTGGGCATTGGCGGCGCTGGCGGGCATGGTCCCGGTGGCGGCGGCGTCCGGCACCCTGACAGTTGCGCTTAATGCCGATATCCGTTCCACCGAACCGGGCGTGAACCGTGACACCAACAGCGACATGGTCCTGGCCCAAGTGGTGGAGGGACTGGTGGCGACCCGCGCCGACCTGTCGGTGGCGCCCATGCTGGCCGACCGGGTGGACATGGCCGATGAGGGCCGCACCTATATCTTCCACCTGCGCGACGGCGTGCGCTTCCATGATGGAAGGGTGCTGCGGGCGGGTGATGTGCGCTGGTCCTGGGACCATTGGATGGACCCGGCCCGCAACTGGACCTGCCGCAGCTTTTATGACGGCACGGGCCGGGGGGTGAAGGTCCTGTCCGTGGACACGCCCGATGATTTGACCGTGCGCTTCACCCTCGACCGGCCTTCCGCCGTCTTCCTGGCGCAGATGGCCAGCACGCAATGCCCGCTGGCTATCCTGTCCCCGTCCAGTGTCGGTGCCGATGGCCACTGGATCGCCCCCATCGGCACCGGCCCGTTCCGGCTGGGCGAATGGCGGCGCGGGCAATATGTCATGCTGGACCGGTTCGACGGCTACAGCACGCGCAGCGATGAAGCCAGCGGTCTGGCCGGTGCCAAACAGGCATTGGTCGGACAGGTGAAGTTCCTGATCGTGCCCGACGTCACGACGTCGCAGACAGCACTGCTGTCGGGCGGGGTGGATATCATCCCGGCCCTGCCCGCCGCCGCCGGACAGGATCTGAAACGCTTCAGCGGTGTGCGGGTTCATGAACAGGAACTGCTCAGTTGGACCGTCCTGCTGCTGCAAAGCGATGATCCCGTCCTGTCGGATGTGCGCATCCGCCGCGCCGTTGCGCACGCCATCGACCGCGACGGCATCGCCATGGTGGCGACCAACCGTCTGGTGACGCCCAACCCGTCCGCCGTGCCGCGCGTGGCGCCACAGCATGGGCCGGCGCATGATGAATGGCCCACCTATGACCCGGAAAAGGCCCGCGCCCTGCTGCGGGAGGCGGGCTATGCCGGGCAGCGCATCGTGGTGCAGACCAACCGGCGCTTTCCCAACATGTTCGACAATGCCGTCCTGATCCATGCCTATCTGCGCGATGCCGGCTTCAATGCCGATCTGGCGGTACTGGACTGGGCCAGCCAGCTGTCGAACTATCAGAAGGGGCGCTATCAGCTCTCCTCCTTCTCCTATTCCGCCCGCTTTGATCCGGCCCTGACCTATGACGCGCTGATCGGTGACCGGGCCAAACGCGCCACGGCGCAATGGTACAGCGCACAGGCCGCCGCCCTGCTGGACCGCGCCAACCGCAGCGCGGATGAGGTCGAGCGTCAGGCCGCCTTTGATGCCTTGCACCATCAGATGGCGGCCGATGTGCCGATCATCGGGCTTTATAACGGCGTCGCCGTTGCGGCCACGCGGGCCAATGTCACTGGCTTTCACAATTGGGCCGCCAATCTGCCCGTTCTCTGGGGCGTCGCGAAGGAGGGGGAGTAACCGCCATGGGTGCCTATCTCCTGCGCCGCTGCCTGATGACGCTGCCCACCCTGTTGATCGTGGCGGTGATCGTGTTCCTGCTGATGCGGCTGGTCCCCGGTGATCCCGTGTCGGTGATGGTGGGCGACATGGCCGATCCGGCCACCATTGCCGCCATCACCCGCAATCTGGGCCTGGATCAGCCTTTGCCGGTACAGTTCCTGCACTGGCTGGGCAATATCCTGACCGGGGATTTCGGCACCTCCATCACGACGGGGGAGGCGGTGCTGCCCGCCATGCTGCACCGGCTGGGCGTGACAGCGCAGATCGTGCTGATCTCCATGACGCTGGCCATGCTGATCGCGGTGCCCGCCGGCATGCTGGCCGCGTGGCGACAGAACAAGGGGACCGATATGGTGATCACGGGCCTGCTGGTCCTGTTCATTTCGGTGCCCAGCTTCTGGGTCGGCCTGCTGCTGATCCTGCTGTTCGGGGTAGAGCTGGGCTGGCTGCCCACGGTCGGCTATGTCGCCATCACCGATGATCCGCTGCGGGGGCTTTTGTACCTGATCCTGCCCTGCGCCTCCCTGGTGCTGGTGGAAATGGGCGTTGTGGCGCGCATGATGCGGTCGGGCATGATCGATGTGCTGCGCCTGGACTATATCACCCACGCCCGCGCCAAAGGCCTGGCCGAAGGGCCAGTGCTGTGGCGCCACGCCTTCCCCAATGCCTTTGCCCCCACGCTGACCTTCATCGGCCTGCTGCTGGGGTCGCTGCTGGGCGGGGCGGTGGTGATCGAAACGGTCTTCACCCTGCCCGGCCTGGGCCGCTTTCTGGTCGATGCGATCGAGGCGCGGGATTACCCGGTGATCCAGGGCTGCCTTCTGCTGGTGGCGATGATCCGCATCCTGGTCAATCTGGCCGTCGATCTGGCCTATCCGCTGCTGGACCCGCGGGTGCAGCTATGAGGAATTCCGCCATGACCCGGTTCCTGTCGCGGCCCAACGCCGCCCTCGGGCTGATCTTCTTCTCCTTCATGCTGCTGGCCGCCGCCTGGGGCCTGCTGGCCACGCCGTATGACCCGCTGCGCCCGGATGTCTGGGCACGATTGCAGGCACCGTCGGCACTGCACTGGCTGGGCACCGACGGGTTTGGCCGCGATGTGTTCAGCCGCCTGCTGGTCGCCGCCTGGGTCAGTGCCGGCGTCAGCATGGCTACCGTCGCCCTTTCCGTAACGCTGGGCACCGCCATCGGCGCCGTCGCGGGTTATCTGGGCGGGCGGGTGGATGATGGGGTGACGGTGCTGATGGATGCGCTGATGTCCTTTCCCGCCATCCTGCTGGCGCTGGGCATCCTGGCCGCCATCGGCCCGTCGCCGGGCGGCGTGGTCCTGGCCCTGGGTCTGGCCTATACGCCGTCGGTGGTGCGGGTGGTGCGCGGGTCCGTCCTGTCGCTGAAGGAACGGGAATTCATCGATGCGGCCCGCGTGCTGGGCCACGGCCCCCTGCGCACCCTGCTGACCCATGTCATCCCCAATTGCCTGACGCCGCTGACCGTGCTGGCCACCGCCATGTTCGGCAATGCCCTGCTATCGGAAAGCGCGCTCAGCTTCCTGGGCGCCGGCGTACCCCCGCCCGCCCCCACCTGGGGCGGCATGCTGGCGGAGGGGCGGCAGCATGTGCAGGCGGCCCCCTGGCTCTGCATCTTTCCGGGGCTGGCCATTTCCATGGCGTTGCTGGGCATCAACCTGCTGGGCGACGCGCTGCGCGATCTGCTCGACCCCCGCATGAACAAGCTGTGAAGGGGGCCGCCATGACCAGATCACTTCTGTCGATTGAGGACCTGCGCATCGGTTTTGCCGGCAGCGAACGGCTGGCCGTCAAGGGCATCGACCTAGCCATGGCACCCGGCGAACGGCTGGGCGTGGTTGGGGAAAGCGGGTCAGGCAAGACCCTGCTGGCCCGCGCCATCCTGGGGCTGCTGCCACCGGGGGCGCAGCGTCGGGCAGGCCGCATCCTGTTCGACGGACAGGACCTGACCGACCTGTCCCCCGCCACCCTGCGCCATGTGCGCGGCCGGCGCATCGGCATGGTGTTTCAAGAACCCATGGTCTCCTTGAATCCGGCGCTGACCATCGGGCGGCAATTGGGCGAGGGGCTGATCCTGCATGAAGGCCTGTCGGCTGCAGAGGTACGCCGCCGGTCGGTGGAGATGCTGGACGCCTTTCGGATGGTCGATGCCGCCAATTGCCTCGACAAGTATCCGCATGAATTTTCCGGCGGCATGCGGCAGCGGATCATGATCGCATCCGCCCTGCTGCTGCGCCCTGCCCTGCTGATCGCCGATGAGCCGACCACGGCGCTGGACGTGATCGTGCAGAAACAGGTGCTGGACCTGACCCTGGCCGCCTGCCGCGATCTGGGCACCGCCCTGCTGCTGATCACCCATGATCTGGGCGTGGTGGCCGATTGCTGTGAACGGGTGCTGGTCATGCGCCATGGCGATCCGGTGACACAGGGGCCGGTTGACCCCGTGCTGCTGCGCCCCAGCGATCCCTATACGCGGCAATTGCTGCACAGCCTGCCCCGCCGGCAGGGGGTGGAAACCGCACCGGCGGCACCCGCCCCGCCGCTTCTGTCCATCAAGGACCTGCGCGTTGCCTATCCCGCCCGCCGGCGCGGCCTGTTCCGACGACCGCCGGCCCGGCCCGTGCTGCACGGGATCGACCTGTCCCTGGCGCGTGGCGAAACCCTGGCCCTGGTCGGGGAAAGCGGGTCGGGCAAGACCACGCTGGGCCGCGCCCTGCTGGGTCTGGCGCCGGTGGCGGGGGGCCGTGTCAGCCTGGATGGGCAGGATATCGCCACCCTGTCGGCACCTGAACGCCGCGCCCTGGCCCGGCGGGTGCAGATGGTGTTTCAGGACCCCTTCTCCTCCCTTGACCCGCGCTGGCGCATCGCCCGCATCGTGGGGGAAGGGCTGACCGGCGTCACGGCGGCGGAACGGGCAACCCGTGTGGCCGCCGCCCTGTCCGATGTAGGGCTGGGCGATGGTTTCGCCGACCGTTTCCCCCATGAATTGTCGGGCGGGCAGCGTCAGCGTGTGGCCATCGCGCGCGCCATCATCATGAAGCCCGATCTGATCGTGGCCGATGAACCGGTCTCCGCCCTGGATGTCACGGTGCAGGCCCAGATCTTGTCGCTGCTGAAGGATTTGCAGCGCCGCCACGGCTTTTCCTACCTGTTCATCTCCCACCATCTGGGGGTGGTGGAACAGGTGGCCGACCGGGTCATGGTGCTCTATCGCGGGCATGTGGTGGAGGAAGGGGCACGTGACGACCTGTTCGACCGCCCCACCCATCCCTATACCCGCCGCCTGATGGCGGCTGTGCCGGAAATCCTGCCCGATGGCGATGGGTTCCGTGCCGGCCATCGCCCGCTTCCCGCCCCCGTTCCCCTGCCCGGCCTGACGCCGGTGGAACAGGGCGGTGTCCTGACCCTTCTGCAAGGCGGGCACCGCGTGCGCTGCGCCGCCCCTTGATCCCTGGTCGTGCCGGGCTGTTGGCGCGACCCTTAATGTACTTTATCATAACAAAGATCGTATGATCCGAGGTGTAGCATGTTTCTCAACCCGCAGGCCCTGTCCCAGGCCGCCCTTGACCATTATGTCCATTCCAACACCGATCTGGAAAAGCACCGGCAGACCGGATCGATGCTGATGGTGGAAGGCGACGGCGTGCGCGTGAAGGATGCGCAGGGGCGTTCCTATATCGAAGGGGTGGCCGCCCTGTGGTGCGCGGGCCTGGGCTTCAACGAACCGCGCCTGGCCGATGCGGCGGCCCGGCAGATGCGACGCCTGTCCTACTATCATAATTTCGCAGCCAAAAGTGCCGATGTGCCCGTGGCGCTCGCCGAACGGCTGGCGGAAATGGCGCCGGGCGACCTCAACCGGGTGATGTTCGCCACGTCGGGGTCAGAGGCGAATGACACCGCCGTGAAACTGGCCTGGTATTATCACAATGCCCTGGGTCAGCCGGCGAAGAAGAAGATCATCGCGCGGCGTCAGGCCTATCACGGCGTCACGGTGGCCAGTGGCAGCATGACCCAACTGGCGGCCATCAATGGCGGTTTTGATCTGCCCATCGACCGCTTCATCCATACCGACTGCCCGCATTTCTGGCGCTTTGCCGAACCGGGGGAGAGCGAGGTGGATTACGCCACACGGCTGGCCGACAGCCTGGAACGGCTGATCCTGGCAGAAGGGCCGGACACCATTGCCGCCATGATCGCGGAACCCATGATGGGCGTGGGCGGCGTGCTGTTCCCGCCCGAAACCTATTTCCCCAAGGTCCAGGCGGTCTTGCGCAAATACGATATCCTGCTGATCGCGGATGAGGTGATCTGTGGGTTTGGCCGGCTAGGCACCATGTTCGGATCGACGTATTTTGGCGTCACGCCGGACATCATGACGCTGGGCAAGCAGATCACATCCGCCGCCTTCCCCCTGTCCGCCATCCTGATGACCGACCGCGTATTCGACGTGATCGCGGCGGAAAGCGGCCGGCGCGGCACCTTTGGCCATGGCTATACCTATGCCGGACACCCGGTGGGGGCCGCGGTCGCGATGGAGGTGCTGGACATCTATCAGGAACGCGACATCCTTTCCCATGTCCGGCGCATGGGCCGGGTCCTGCATGACCGTCTGGCCGCCTTGGCAGATCACCCGCTGGTGGGGGAGGTGCGGGGCGATGGTCTGGTCGCGGCGGTACAATTGGTGGATGACAAATCCGCCCGCCGCTTCTTTGATCCGGCCCAGTGCGTGGCCAAGGCTGTGGCCACGCACTTGCAGGAAAATGGCGTCATCCTGCGGGTCCTGTCCAATGACAGCATCGCCATCGCCCCGCCCCTGATCATCGGCGAACATGACCTGACCCTGCTGCTGGACAGGCTGGAATCCTCCCTGAACTGGGCCGCCCGCAATCTGGGGAGGATGTGATGCGTCAGTATCAGCAGTTCATCGGCGGCGTCTGGCGCGATGGCGCCGGCCCTGGGGAGACGGATGTCCTGTCGCCAGCAAGCGGGGATGTGGTCGGGCGCATCAGACATGCCGGCATACAGGATCTGGCGGATGCCACAGCCGCCGCCGCGCGGGGATTTGCCCAATGGTCGCGGACTTCCCCCCTGGATCGCAGCCGCATCCTGCGCCGGGCGGCGGACGGGTTGCGCATCCGGACAGAGGAAATCGCAGCCCTGATCGTGACAGAACAGGGCAAGCCCCCGTTGGAGGCGCGGACGGAGGTTGCCGCCTGTGCCGATGTGATCGAGTGGTTCGCGGAGGAAGGGCGGCGTACCTATGGGCGCGTGATACCGGGCCGTCACCCCGATCAGCATCTGGAGGTAAGGCAGGTGCCGGTCGGTCCGGTCGCCGCCTTCACCCCCTGGAATTTTCCCTTGTCGCAGGCCGTTCGCAAGATCGCCCCGGCCCTGGCCGCCGGTTGTGCCATCATTCTGAAACCGTCGGAGGAGGCACCGGGTGCCTGTGTGGTTCTGGCCGACCTGTTGATCGAGGCGGGACTGCCGGGCGAGGTGCTGTCGCTTGTCCTGGGTGACCCGGCCAGCATCTCCCGCACCCTGATCGCCGATCCGGTGGTGCGGAAGGTTTCCTTCACGGGATCGGTGCCGGTGGGCAAACATATTGCGGCCCTGGCGGGGGCCGCTATGAAGCCCTGCACCATGGAACTGGGCGGGCATGCGGCCGTCATCGTGGCGGCGGACGCAGACCCGGTGGCCGCCGCCAGGGCACTGCTGCCCATGAAGTTCCGCAATGCCGGGCAGGCCTGTATCGCGCCCACGCGGTTCCTGATCCATCACAGCCTGTATGACGCCTTTGTTGCCGCCCTGCTGGACGGGGCGGCGACGCTGAACCTGCCGCCGCTGATCAACCCGCGCCGGGCAGCAGCGGTGTCGGCCCTGGTTGATGAGGCGGTGGACCGGGGGGCACGGCTGCTGCTGGGGGGCGGCCCGCCGGAACGGTGCCGGTATCCCGCCACCTTCCTTGCCGATGTGCCCGCCGACGCGGCCATCCTGCGCGAAGAACCGTTCGGCCCTGTTGCCACCCTCCAGCGCATCGACAGTGACCAGGAAGCGCTGGAAATTGCCAATGCCCTGCCCTTCGGTCTGGCCACCTACCTGTTCACCGACGATGCACGGCGCCAGGCCTATTACGCGGACCGGGTCGATTGCGGCATGCTGTCCATCAATGCCGCCCCCATCGCGCTGCCCGAAACGCCGTTTGGCGGCGTGCGGGACAGCGGTTTCGGGCGTGAAGGCGGCATGGAGGGGCTGGCCCCGTATCTGGCCCCCAAACTGGTGACGGTTCATCACCATCGCGGGCCCCGCGCCGCATGAGCAGCAGGCGATGCCCAGCGCCCCCTATCGGCAGACATGCAGGCGGGCGAACCCGTCCGGTTGCAGGCGAAGCATCGGCGCGAAGGTGGCACCGAACCGCCGTGCCCCGCCCTGGTCGGCCCCACGGCCCCAATCATCCACGAAACTGGTGACCTGAAGGCCCGGCATGACCAGCCAGCTATAGGCCTGACGGGGGGCTTCGGGCGGGTTCATCATGACCAGCCCGTTGCCATTCAACGGGGTCCAGGGACCATCTATGCTGGTACCAGCCATGCCGTACAGACCGGTCGGGCCAACCGGTCCTTCCGGATTGAAGACATGGCGCTGCGTTGACCAGAACAGGTAATAGACCCCGTCCTGATGCACGATATGGGGCCGCTCCAGTTCATTGTTCACACCGGTCGCCGTGATGACGGGCGGACATGTGGTCCAGGTGACAAGGTCCGCCGACACCGCCCGCCCCACCACACCATTGAAGGCAGAAGTGGCGCCCGCCTGTGAGCCGGCAAAGAACACATGATGCAAACCCGTGGCCGGATCGTGGAAGTAGGCCGGGTCGCGGAAGGCCTTGATCGTGTTGACCCGCCCCGATCCGGAATTACTGGCCATATAATGCGCCGGGTCGCGCAACACGAATTCCCGCAGGTCGCGCCAATTGATCAGCCGGGCCTGCTCCCCCATCATCGAAAGATCGGCGTCAGCGGAGAAGAGGCGCTGTTCGAATGTCGTCTCCGCCTCCCCCCGTCGGCCCGCCGCCGTGAAATACAGCGTCAGCCGCTGCTCATCCGGCCACAGCACCGCAGAACCGGACCATTCCCGGCTGCCGGGGGAGAAACCATCCGGCATGGCCGGCCCCAGGACCTGCCATTGCCCCCGGCATTCCCGCAGAAGATGGATACGGGCATGGCTATGGCGTTCATCGGGATCATCAAAGCGGGGAGCGCCAAGGGCCATCCACAGGCTGTCACAACCGGCAAAGCCGAGCACGCTGCCGTCAGGATGCTGAACCGGCCAGGCGTCCCAGATATCGATGTCTGGTGAGACGCGGCGGATATCGCCCTCAACGATCAGTGGTGCGGCCATGCGGGCATTGTCCACCCCGCTGAAATCGGGCTGCCATTGCTGCATCATGGATGCATCTCCGTAAAAGTCCTGATTTGGTTGCCCAGGCCGATCATTCGCACCGCCCATCCTGCAGGCAGGGGCGCAACATGGGGGCGATAGCGGCCTGGATGGCGCCCTGTACCCGAATATCGGGCCATCGCCCCTCAACAACCCGTCCCGCCAGCCGGTCGAGTGCCGCCATTGCCTGATCGTCACTGAAGGTGCAGTGGCCGGCGGCATCCAGCCAGATCGCCTGTGCCAGGGTGGCGGGCGCCTGCTCAACATAGAAACGCTGCAAGGATGGGGAGGTCAGGCCATCGCCCACCGCCTGCAAGGAGATCAGGGGAACCCGAGGCTTCGCGGTCGGGGTGTAGTGCCGCATCATATACTGGACGGCCTTCGGGTCCGCCGTGATCCGTGGCGCGGATGCCAGCCGGTCAAGGTCAGCCTCGATATCCAAGCCCGCGCGCTGATACAACGCCCGGACCATGGCACCGCGCCCGGACCGTTCAAGCTGACGACGGTAATCCACCTTGTCGTTCCAGGAGAAAACACCGCCAGCGCGCCGTTCCTGATCCACCCGCGGCAGGAAGACACCCATCACGAAGCTGGCGGCCATTTCCGCGACCTGCCCGTCCAGGTCGTCCGGGTGTGGTTGCGGATGGTCGGGGCGTGTCCAGCCGGGAAGACCGGCCAGTATCCCCGCCAGGGCCACACGGGCACGTCCCGGCGCCGTCTGCATGGCCACATCAAGGGCCGCACGCGCACGGGCGGAATTGGCGAAATCGTCCGTCACACGAACCAGTTCCAACCCCGCCTGCGGAGCCAGCAATGTCTGAAAGGCAAAGGCCCCATCAAGCGCCATGTTCATCATGCCGATGCTGCCGCCTATGGAAGGACAGAGGGCCAGACCGGCATCGATCACCGGATCGGCCTGTTCAGCCAGGGCCGTGGTGATCAGGCCCCCCATCGATGTGCCCCAGGCCAGGGTGCGGGATGGTTTTCCGATCTGTTCAGTAAAGGCGATCATGGCCTGCCGCTGGCTGGGCACCGCCTGTTCGATGGACCAGCCGGCAGCCCCGAAGTCGGATGCCAACAGGGCATAGCCACGCGCCAGCAGCTTATCCCGGATGGGGCCCGGCGCAACATCGGGCGGAAGGATGCGCGGGGAGTAGCCATGGCTCCAGAGCAGCAGCGTGCCGTTCCAATTGGCCGGCACCTCCGACCGCCAGCGGGCACCGCCGGCCAGGGTCCCCTCTATAATTCTGGCCTCATTGCTAGTCAGGGGAAGCTCGGCGTCAGCACTCCCACCCGCAGCCAGACCGCTGCACAGGGCGGCAGCCACGGCCCAACGACGCAGATCAGTGCGCATCGACCGGCCCCCGCCGCTGTATGGTCCAGGAAGGATCGGCGCACAGGCCGCACTCCTTGCCATCGAAGGCCGCAGCCGCCCTGGCATCGCCCTTCAACCGCCAATCCAGCCAAAGCCGGGCGGCCTGCGCCCACACCCCGCCATGCGGTTGCCAGAAGGTGCCGCTATGCCCGACCTCCCGGCTCAGGAGATAGGCGGGCACCTTGCTGATCCGACCGAAATCGTCGGTACCATTGCCATAGGCAACGTCGGTCGGCCCGCCCAGCAAATAGAGAACGGGAGCGTGAAGCTGATCAAGGGTCGATTTCGAGACATCCATGCCCGGCATACCGGGACTGTCGGCGCCGAACAGGCCGCTGTTGAAGATGATGGTGGCCTTGACCCGTGGATCGGGGGAATTGGCCAAGGCCTGCAAGCCCCCGCAGGACCAGCCCGAAACGGCGATCCGCCCGGCATCGACATAGCGTCCCCAGCCCTCCTTGCTGGCCGCCACCTTCTCCACCCAGTCGATCGCGGCCTTCATGTCGGCGGCACTGGTGCCGCGACCGGGGGGCGGATTGTCCAGTTTCAGCAGGTCGGGATAGGCGGCGAGGCCCCCCGGACCGGATTTGAGCTGACCCAGCGTGATGACGAGATAGCCATGCGATGCAATCTCCGTCAGAAGCGGGCGGGCATTTGCGGCATCATCAGCGCAGCCACCATTGCCGAAGATCAGAACCGGAAGGCGCTGCTTTTCAAACAAGGGCAGATTGGCGGGGCGATAGAAGCTGTGGGTCGGCAGGGCGGGATCAATACCGGCAATGGCACGGAACGGGCCGCTTCCTTCATCATAGGGGGTGGCTTCGAAAGCCTGCATCAAGCGCCCGAACTGCTGTTCGGCGGGAATACCGGGCGTGAAGCGGAAGGCATTGTCCAGGGCGCCACGGATGCCATTGGTCGACATGGCCAGATCCGCCGGCTTTTTCAGCCGCAGATCGGGATGGAAATCAATCCGGTTGGGATCGCTGTAGATCGCCTGACCATCCTGCGCCAGTTGCTGCATCCAGGCCGCCAGCGCATCATCCGCCGCCGCCGATGCACCGCCATAAGCAACCGCGCGGGCCAGGATCACGACCGCGCCCTGGGCACGCGCCGTTTGCAGCAGAAGCGTCACCTGTTCCTTGGCACGGTCCACCGCATCGCCGACATTGGAAAGGCGGTCGGCCAGGAAATAGATGACATGCGGGCGGTGGCCGGCGACCAGCGTGGTCAGATCAAACTGTTTGCGCCCGCCAAGATCGAAACCGCCCGAATTCCTGAACAGGGGGGCCGTGAAGAAGCCTGGGTCCGCCTTTCGCCAGTTCGCCAGTTCCCGGTCACCCAGGAACAAGACCCGCCGTTCCAATGGGGCCGTCTGGGAACCGGCATCCGCCGTCCCCTGCCCCGCCGCTGATGCCCATAACGGGGTCCCCGCACCGATGGCCAAGGCCAGCAGGGCTGCTGCAGCGCGCTTCATGTCCGTCCTCCCGGATCATCATTGTTATGAGGCGGGCGCTGCCTTGGCGCCCGCCCGTGTCAGGTCGTTCAGAACCGATAGTTCAAGGTCACGCCATATTCGGCGGGGTTGCCCAGCGTGTAGCCGCCGACGCCGTTGGGCGTCTGGAAGACGTTGGAAATGTAATCATCATCAAGCAGGTTGTTGGCATAGGCGGCCAGGCTCCACCCCTCATCGGACTGATAGGCGATGCGGGCATTCACCAGCGTCCGTTCCGGTATCTGGTGATAGGGGGCCTGGAAGAACGTCACCCATTGCGCGCCCACATGGCTGACGCGGATGCTGGGTGTCAGGCTGCCGCCCTCCATCGCCGCCTCATAGGCCAGTCCCAGACCGCCGGAGAATTTCGGCGCATAGGGAATGGTCCGGCCCTTGAGGTTCGCCGTGGTGGCGACCGTTGGCCGGCCATTGCCATAGAGGCCCACCGGCTCAACAATCGTCAGGTCCCCATAGGTGGCATCCAGGATCGAGAAGTTGCCATCCAGGGTGAAGCCATTCTGGCGCAGTGCGAACTGCCCTTCGACGCCCTTGATCTTGGTGCCATCGACATTGCGGGTGATGGCGCTGGTGGGATTGTTGACGTCGGGCGTGTAGGTCGTCTGGTACCCGTCATAATTCATATGGAACACGCTGACCGAGGTGGTCAGGCGGTTATCCAGAAAAGACGCCTTCCAGCCTGCCTCATAGTTCAGCACGGTTTCCGAGCCATAGCGCAGGCTCATCGGTGTGGTGCCTCCCGGCTTGTAGCCCTTGCTGACCGTGGCATAGAGGAAATGATCCGGGGTGATTTCCCAGTTCAGGACGGCACGACCGGTCGGTTCCTTGAAATCGATGATACCGGGTGTGAAATTGATGGCGCGGAAACCATCCATGCCGCCAATGGCCAGATAGCCATCATTGGTGAAGCCGGCATGGTCCCAATTGTACCGCCCGCCCAGGCGCAGTTCCACGCCATCCATAAGGTCCATGGCGGCCTCACCGAACACCGCCTCATTCTTGCGCCGCGCATTCACATAGATATAGGCACCGCCACCCGTCTGAATGACACCCGGCTGGGTATAGTCCAGGAAGGTGGCGCCCGCCGTCCAGCGCACGCTCTGGTCATCGGGAGAGATCAGGTTGACCTCTCCGGTATAGTAATGATCGCGCAGCCGGATGCTGGTGCTGCCGGCGGCCAGCGCGGGGTAGAGGGTGGCGGTCGTCAGGTCGTCGTCACTGCGCAAGTTCTGCTTCGTTTCCTGGTAGGCCCCGGAAACCCGCACATCGAAAGCGTCGAAACCCTTGTAATCCAGGATCGCCGTGGTGCGGTGATAGGAGACGTCGAGGCGCGTTTCCGCGTCATAGGCGATGGTGCGGTTGGGCGGCGGCCCCACATCGAAACGCTGGTTCGGCAAACCGTCGGAGTTATTGTCGCTGACCTGATGCATGACCAGCAGGTCGATATCCTCGCTGGGGCGGAAACGCACCTGCGCCCGGCCCAGAAAACGCGACAGGTTGCCGGGTTGCGACAAGGCCGAGACCTGGCCCTTCTTTCCGGCGGGACCCAGATTGGTATAGGCAGAGTCGCGGCGCTCCAGCTGGCCCGAGATGCGGGCGGCGACGGTATCCGACAGCTGGAAAGTGACGCCGGAGCCAAGCTGCCGGTGCCCGAGATTGCCGATGGTCGCCTCTGCGAAGCCGCTGGTCCCATCGAAGTCCGGACGGACGGAGTTGACATAAAGCGCTCCGCCGCTGGCATTCTGGCCGGTATAGGTTCCCTGGGGACCGCGCAGTACCTCGACGCTGGCAATGTCAAAGAATGAGTCACCGAAGACAAATTCACGGGCGACATAGGTGCCGTCCCAATGAACGGCAACACCGACCGTCTGATTTGGCGCGGATTCGGAAATACCGATGCCGCGGATATTGAAGTATTTGGTGTTGCCATTGTCCGTGTAGGACAGTGACGGTGTTTGCGCAGCCAGCGTATTGATATCGGTGACGCCGCGTTCCTTCAGATCCTCGCCGGTCAGAACGACGATGGAGATCGGGGTCTTCTGGATATCCTGGCTGCGCCGTTCCGCCGTTACGACGATCTCTGCCAAAGGCTCGCTTTCGGTCGTCTGTGCGAAGGCCATCGCCGGCATGGCACAGGTGGCCAGCAGACACGCCGTGTGAATCCGTGTTTTCATCGGAACCTCCCATTCCCCGTTTTTGGCGCCAGTACATGGCGTTGATTGAAAACGATTGTATTTGCGAGCTGAAAACGCCCCTTCGTTTGATCGCAGGGGCGGGAATTGCGGTGGAAACCTCATGAACCTGCGAGCAGGCAATGGCGTACCACCGCCCACATCGACGGCCAGAGCAGCCCTTTCCCCTGTCCGCAGCGGAAAATCCGCAGCGAACCCGAGCGGGGTTCAGAACACCTTGTTCCAGGCATCAAACAGAGCCGGGGCACAGGCGACCAAGGCTGGCTGCCCTACGACAAGATGCTGACTTTGTTACGATATTGATCCATGACCGCTCCCTGAAGCAGCGATCCCGTTCTTTTTCATGATTGTTGTTGTTTCCAACCATATTCACATCCTACAACCGATTGCAAATGTATTTTGGAGGTGGGCGAGCTTTTCAGGTTCTGGCAATCGCGAGGCAGGCGGTGACTTGTCGGCGAAGGGCATTTCCGCCCCCATAGCCTGCTGCGAAAAATGCATTTGCAATCGTTTGTAATGCGTGATTATGATCATATCCAAGAACGAAACTGGATAGCTGCGGACCATCTGGCACAGCCCCCCGGACCAGCAAAGCGGCAGAGCCAGCCCGATCCATGCACGACATGGATGCACGGAACCCAAGGAAGCCAATGAGAGCTTCCAGCTTCAGGGAGTGAAAGAGCATGGAATCTCGTAATCTCAAACGATGGCTGGCCGCGTCCGCGCTTGCGCTGCTGCCGGCCATGGCCGCCATGGCGGCACCCGATGGAAACTGGGTACAAAGCTGGGCGTCCAGCCCCTCCCTGGCGGTTGAGAAGCTGCCCTTTGATTTCTGGCGCCCGCCCGCAGAAATCCAGGGGACGGTTCGTTACAAGATGCGGGTCAGCGCAGAAGGGGACGCCGTGCGCGTCCGCCTGTCTGCTGAGACGCTGGGCTGGGATGTGCGGATCGGCGCCGCCACAATTGCGCTGGCCGATGCATCGGGGCGGATCGACGCGGCGTCGATGAAGCCGCTGGCCTTTGGCGGGGCCGCATCGGTCCGCATGCCGGCGGGTACACCGCTGTTGAGCGACCCCGTCACCGTGCCGGTCAAGGCCGGGGCCATCCTTTACGTCACCTTGTACCTGCCCGATGGCGTGGCCGTGCCACAAGCCGATCCCCTGCATGTCGCGGAGGTGCTGACCGGCGCCGACCGGACGGGTGCCGGCACGCTGAACGGTGCGCAGGTGGTGACAGGGCGGGAAATCGTGTCGGCCATCCTTGTCCGGTCGGCAAAGGATGCGCGCACCATCGTCACCTTCGGGGATTCCATCACCGATGGGGCCGGTGCCCAGGACCCGATGATGCGGGGCTGGCCCGATCAGTTCGCCACGATTTTGCGCCAGCGCGGCCTGACACAGGTGGCTGTCGCCAATGCCGGTATCGGCGGCAACCGTGTCCTGCGCAACGAGGTTGGTGAAGCGGCCCTGGCGCGGTTCGACCGTGATGCCCTGTCGGTACCGGGCGTCACGGATGTCGTGCTGCTGGAAGGGATCAACGATCTGGGGCTCAGCGGATTGCCCAACCCGCGCGGCCCCGGCGCCCATCCGGAGGTCACGGCAGCCGATCTTATCGCCGGGTACCGGCAACTGATCGCGCGGGCCAAGGTGCGGGGCGTGAAGATCCATGGCGCCACCCTGACGCCGTTCCTGGGCTCAACATTTCCCGGCTATGCCACGCCCGTGAAAGAGGTGGTGCGGCAGGAACTGAACCGCTGGATACGCGAAAGCGGGGAGTTTGACAGCGTCATCGATTTCGATGCCGCGCTGCGCGATCCGGCCAATCCACAAACGATCAAAGCCGTTTTCGACAGCGGCGACAAGCTGCACCCGTCCGACGCGGGCTACCGCGCCATGGCCGAAGCCGCCGCCGCCATCCTGTTGAAATAGCTCACCGCGAAAGCACCCCGTCAGTATCAACCCGCACCCCCTGGTGCGGGAACGGGGGCTTCTGGCCTTGATTTCACCTAACGCAGAACAACGGGCCGACAGGCCATAAACAATGAAGAGGGGAAGGGAACATGAAACGATCATGGAATGCCGCAAGGGCCGCCTTGCTGCTGTCCACCAGCGCCCTGCTGGTGGCACCCGCGGCGATGGCCGCCGAATCCGGTGACGATGTGCTGGCCGAAATCATCGTGACGGCACAGAAGGTCAAGGAAACCCTGGCCAAGGCGCCGGTCGCCATTTCGGTCCTGGGTGCCGATGCGCTGGACCGGCAGAACATCACCGCCGCCGATGACCTGATCACCACTGTGCCCAACCTGCAATTCAGCCAGAACGGCTTTGCCATGCGTGGCATCGGCAGTAATAACGGCTTCAGCGGCTATTCAACGGTCGCGACGCAGATCGATGGCATTTACGCCCCCTTCCCCACCACCCTGACGCTGGGCATGTTCGATATCGCCGCCATCGAGGTGCTGCGCGGTCCGCAGGGCACCGTCCATGGCCGCAACGCGACCGCCGGCGTGGTCAATATCAACACAGCCGATCCGGGACGCGACATGGCTGTCGCGGGTGACGTGCAATATGGCACGCACCAGGACCTGCAGGTCCGTCTGAACGCCGATCTGCCTGTCAATGATGATCTGGCCATCCGCGTTTCCGGCTTTCGCCGCGTCAATGACGGGCGCTATGCCCGGCTGGCGGCGCCGGAGCGGTTCGACAAGACGGACCAGACGGCGCTGCGCCTCACATCGCTGTGGAACCTCAGCGACACCGTCACCTGGCGCCTGTCGCTGAACTATGGCGAGGATGAGGGGACGACCCCCTTCCTGTTCCTGTCCAGCTACAATTACTACCCCAGTGCCAACCTGCGGACAGGCAGCTTCGGCCCCGTGGAAATCATCAAGACCCACGAGCCCAATCCCGGCATCTGGAACGTCAAGGAAAACCGGAAGGATATCCAGGACTACGCCGCCCGCACACGCCTGACCTGGGAAATGTCGGACGCCGTCACGGCAACCTATATCGGCGGTTTCTCCGTCCTGAAGAATGACGGCCTGGAAGCAAGCACCGGCGTCTTCTCCATGGAGTATCTGGACCTCCGCCAGGAATCCAGCTCGCACGAGATCGACATCAACTATGAGAGTGACAAACTCTCGCTGGTCGGTGGCGCCTATTATTATTGGGATGACAAGCCGTCGGGACAGCGCCTGCTGCACGCGGGCAATACGGCCCCTGCCCCGTTCGGTAGCGTCTTTAACGCCTTCGGCCCCCTGTTCGCGGGCACCGGCAAGCAGATCTCCACCATCAATGCCGTCGATGTCGTGAACACCTACAGCGACTGGGGCAGTGAATCGACGGCCATCTTCGCCCAGGGGACATTGCGGCTGACCGACCGGTTTCGGCTGCTGGCGGGTATCCGATCCACCTGGGACACGGTCCATGGTGGGCAGGAGGAACTGGTCTGCTTCGGTGGCACCGTCACACGCCAGAACATCAATAACGCCACCTGCCCCGCCGGCGGCCTCGGCTATTCCGACGACCGCAACCGCGCATCGGAAAAGTTCAGCAAGATCAGTTGGAAGGCCGGCCTGGACTATGACATCACCGAGGAGGTGATGGGCTATGCCACGGTCAGCACCGGCTATCGCGCCGGTGGCCTGCAAGCCAGCACCAACCCCGCCCCCTATACGGGCTACAAGCCGGAAACGGTGACGAACTACGAAGCGGGGCTGCGCGGCAACCTGCTGGATCGCAAGCTGTTTGTGTCAGCCACCCTTTTCAACATGGATTACAAGGACCTGCAGGTCTCAAGCATTATCGGTACGGCCAGCGGGCCGACAGCCGTCACCACCAATGCCGCCAAGGCCAAGATCAAGGGGGTGGAACTTGAGACGCTGTTCAGGCCGACCCGCAATGACCGGCTGTCGGCCTATGTTTCCTTCCTGGATGGCAAGTACACATCCTTCCCCAACGCGTCGGACAACATGAACAGTGCCGACGTCATGTACAATATCTTCGCCCCCATCCTGGGATATGCCACGATCCCCAGCGCCGTGGCGGATTTCTCGGGCAACCGGTTGGCCAACGCCCCGCGCTGGAGCGCGCGGGTGGGCTATGAGCATATTTTCGATCTGGCCGGCGGCAGCACCCTGACCCCCACCATCGATTTCTATGTGCAGTCCAAGACCTATGCCGACAGCGCCAACTATATCCAGGGCATCAGCGACGGCTATACCAAGACGGACGTCAATCTGCGCTGGGACAGCCCGGATCAGCGCTTCTACATCAACGCCTTCGTGAACAATCTGGAGGATGAGCGCGTAGCCAACGCCGTCGGCGTCGTCTGGAGTTCGACCACCGCCACCTACAATCCCGGTCGCACGATGGGCGTGCGGGTCGGGGCCAGCTTCTGATCTCTCCCTTGGCCCCGCCATCCGGACAACCGGCGTGGCGGGGCTTCTTTTTCCACGAGACGATGAAGATAGGGACGAACATGCACCATGATCGCCGTGCCCTGCTGACCGTCCTGCCGGCCCTGGCCGTTGCGGGTGTGGCACAGGCGCAAACAAGGCCCGGGCCAGCCGACCTGCCGAAGACCGAATTTGTCTATGAGTCACTGGTGACACTGGGGCCGGTTCAGGAGGTCGGCGATAGCCCGTATGGCCGGCGTGTCCGCATCCCCATCACGGGCGGCACCTTTGCCGGGCCGCGTATCCGGGGAACCATCCTGCCATCGGGCGAGGATTGGCAGTTGCAGCGCCCGGACGGGTTCACCGTCGTGGAGGCCAGTTACTGGTTGCAGGCAGACGATGGGGCCATCATCCACATCGTGAACAAGGGCGTGGCTGGCAAGGATTATGCCCGCACGACCCCCTGGTTCGAGGCCCCGAACGGCCCGCACCAGTGGCTGAACGAAGCCATATTCACCGGCACCCTGGCACCCGTTCCGGGACGGAACGATGCCGTCATCATCCGGGTTTTCAAGATCGTGTAGGGGCCGTTCGGATCAAGCGCTGGCGCCGACGACGATTTCGAAACCGACATCGACCCGCACGGCATCCTCTGGCTTGCGGGCCGCACCTGTTGCGCGGCGGCGCAGGATCGCCACCGCTTCCCGACCGATACGGGCGCCATCAATCCTGACCGTGGTCAGGGCAGGCTGCATCTCCGCCGCGAAGGGCAGGTTTCCGAAGCCGACGACAGCCAGATCGTCGGGCACCCGAAGGCCTGCCGACTGTGCTTCCGCGATCAGCCCATGGGCCAACCAGTCCGAGCTGCAAATCACGACGTCCGGCGCCGGGGTATTGGCGCGAAGCTGCGCGAAGGCAGTGCGGCCCATGCCGAAACGTGTAGGGCTGGCCAACACGGCATCACCCGGCGATGCTCCCGTTGCAGCAATCCAGTCGGCAATGAACCCATTTCGCCGCGCCTTTGCCCGGGGACTGTCAGCCGTCAGCAGGAACGGGTACCGATATCCACGCTGCCGTACAAACCTTGCCACAGCCTGGCCCACCTCCGTATGGGAAAAGCCCACCGCCGCGTCGATGGAACGGTTAGGCAGGTTCCAGGTTTCGATCACCGTTGCGTCATCCCGTTCAAGCCGGGCCCGCAAGCGCGGATCGGCCACGCTGCCCGTCAGGATGATGCCATCGGCACGCCGGGCCAGCGCCGCCTCAATCAGGGCAGGCGCGCGGGCATCGTCAGCGCCCGTCAGGCCCAACATGACGACATAGCCGTCATCGGACAGGGCGTCGGACATTGCCTCGATGGTGAGATTATAAATCGAATGGGTAATGTCCGGCACCAGCAAGGCGACAAGCCGGCTGCGGCGCGACGCCAGACCGCCCGCCAGCAGGTTCGGAATATAGCCGGTACGCTCAATCGCCTGCCGGATACGCTCCGCGGTTGCCTCCGCCACCACGTCGGGCGCGTTGATGTACCGGGAGACGGTGGCGGTAGAGACACCGGCAAGCCGGGCCACATCATCAAGCCGCGCGATCTTTTTTTCATTCATGCTCATGCGATGACCCTAGCGTCCGCGGAAGTCTGCCGCTATTCTTTGTAAGCGCTTGCATTGCTGTTAAATCAAGGGGACAAAGTCCGTGCCTTCCGATTTCGACCCCCTCCTGCCGGAGGATTTCGACAGTCCGCACGCGGATTATCGCCGGCTCCGTGAACAGTGCCCCGTCGCGCATAGTGACGCCTGGGGCGGTTTCTGGGCCCTGATGAAACATGCCGATGTCGCGGCGGCGGCGGCGGACAGCGCAACCTTCATCACATCCAAGCAGAACGTGGTGCCCAAGGTGGCGTTCACGGGACGCCGCCCGCCCCTGCACCTGGACCCACCGGAACACACGCCCTATCGCCGTGCCCTGGCGCCGCTGCTCACCGAACGGCGCCTCCAGAAGCTGGAGCCGATGATCCGCCGCATCTGCGGGGAATTGCTGGACCCGCTGATTGCCAAAGGGCATGGCGACATCTGTGCCGAGTTTTCGTCCCGGATGCCGGTTCTGGTCTTTGCGAACTGGATGAACCTTCCACCCGATCAGGTGGATGAGTTGGCCGACCTGGGCCGCCGCTACAATGTCGCGGTCCAGTCCGCCGACATGGACGAAACCAAGGAAACAAGCCTGCTGCTCTATGATATGGCATGCGCAATTGTCGCCGACCGCAAGGCCAATCCCCAGGACCCGACAGAGGATGCGACAAGCGCCCTTCTGGCCGTTCGGGTGGATGGGGAACCCTTGCCGGAAGAGATGATTGTGGGCTGCATCCGGCAGGTTCTTGTCGTCGGCATCATCGCGCCGACGGTGATGGTCGGTTCCATGGCGGTGCATCTGTCCCGCCACCCTGATCTGCAATCCTATCTGCGGGCCAACCGGGACAAGGTGCCGGCAGCGACCGATGAGTTCCTGCGTCTTTATACGCCTTATCGTGGCTTTGCCCGGACCGCCACCCAGGACGTGACGATCCGGGGACGGACCATCCCCGCCGGGGAACCGATCGCCCTGGTCTATGCCTCGGCCAACCGCGACGCCGACGTGTTTGCAGAGCCGGAGACATTCCGGCTGGACCGACCAAACATAAAGGAGTCGCTGGCATTCGGGCGCGGCACGCATAGCTGCGTCGGGGCCGCCCTGGGCCGGCTGGAACTGTCCATCGCCCTGGATGAGTTGCTGGCCCGGACAAAGGGCTTCACCGTAGACGGCCCCATTGTACCGACGCGCTTTCCCGAGATCGGGGCCTTGAAGGTGCCGCTGCGTTTTGTGTGACCCCTTATTCGGGTGATGACCTGAACGGGCAGTCGGGTAAGTTATGCAACATATCATAAAAACAATAATCGAAGGCCGGGGTTACCGGTTCTGGGAGAAGAAACGATGGCCTATCTTGGCGAATTCCGCCTGAACTGGCGCCCGGTCACCGCCGCTGCCTTCGGCCTAGGCGCCGGGATCAGCCTCACCAGCTTTGTGGCCAGCCTGTTTGTTCCGGCCCTGGGACAGGAGTTCGGATGGACGGGCGCCCAGTTCGCCCTGACCAGCCTTGGCCTTGTGCTGGCCATGGTCGGGGTGCTGATCGCGGGGCGGCTGGCCGACACTTTCGGCGCACGGCGGGTGGCGACGGCGGGGGTCATCCTCCTGCCCCTATGCTATGCCGCGTTCAGCCGGATGGGTGGCAACATCCTGGAATATTACGCAATATTCGGGGTTGTGATGTTCGTCGGCGCCACGACATCGGCCACCGTGTATACCCGCGTGGTGGTGGCGCGTTTCTCTGCCGCGCGCGGTCTGGCACTGGCCATTGCCGCATCGGGGGCGCCGGTTGTCGGGGCCGTGCTGTCGCCGATCCTGACGCGCATCATCGCCGACCATGGCTGGCGTAGCGGCTACTTGGCCCTGGCCGCCGTCACTGCCCTGCTGGGTCTGCTGGCGCTTGTCCTGCTGCCCTCGGAAGGGGCCGGCAATGTCACCAGCCGTGCCGCCCGCACGGGAACGGCCAAGGCTTACGGTCTCGTGCTGCGGTCACCCGCTGCCTGGGCAATCCTGGGCGGCATGTTCCTGTGCAACCTGCCGTCCATTGTCACAGGCTATCAGTTCAAGCCCATGCTGGTCAGCCTCGGCATCGGCTCCGCCGAGGCGGCATGGTTGATCTCGCTCTACGCCATCGGTGTGATTGCGGGACGGTTCGCCTGTGGTCTGGCCCTTGACCGGTTCCCCACACATATCGTGGCCGCCCTTGGCATGGGGTTGCCGGGTCTGGGCTTTGCCCTGATCGCGTTGCAGCCCGACGGCCTCTGGCCCTTCATCCTGGCCGTGGGACTGATGGGCCTTAGCCAAGGTGCGGAACAGGATATCGGGGCCTATCTGGCGGCCGGCTGGTTCCCCCGCGATGTCTACAGCACGGTCTTCGGCCTGATCACCGCGGGCATCGTGGCGGCGGGTGCCGCCGGCGGACCGATCCTGTCGCTTCTGCTGGGCGTGTCGCCCAGTTTCGTGCCTTTCCTCATTGGAAGTGCGGTCAGCGTACTGATGGGCGGCACGTTGTTCCTGCTGCTGTCAAAGCGACCGTCAGCCGTCTGATCCAGGGCCGTTTTGGTGCCTTCAGACCATGGCAATTTGGAAATGAAAGCGCTTGCATGACCTGACAACTATGGTATGTCTTATAACAAAATAAGCCCGTATGACGCAGTATCCG
Organism: alpha proteobacterium AAP38; assembly: GCA_001296005.1. Taxonomy (GTDB): domain Bacteria; phylum Pseudomonadota; class Alphaproteobacteria; order Azospirillales; family Azospirillaceae; genus Niveispirillum. The sequence continues at coordinate 30,090 of LJHR01000014.1, forward strand.
GGCCAATCCCAGGGAGGTGACGATGCGTAAGCCAACAACCAAGGGTGAAGTGCGTCTGCTTGCCGGAAGTGCGATCAGCCTGGCCTTGATCGCGATGGCCGGGGCGCCCACCATGGCGCAGGAGGTGGTCAAAACCCCTGCCCGTCAGCAGCAGCCCGCCACCAAGGCAGATCAGGCCCCGGCCAGCACACCCATCGAAAGCGCCCAGGAAATCGAAGAAGTCGTCGTCATCGGCACCAGCATCCGTGGGATTGCAGCCGTCGGCGCCTCCACCGTCACTGTTTCGCGTGAAGACCTAGCCGCAACCGGTCGCAACTCACCCGTCGATGTCGTGCGCGAACTGCCACAGCTTCAGGGCCTGGGCTTTGATGACGCGCCGCGGGTGGGCCAGAATGCCGGGGGCAATATCCAACGTGGCCGTTCGGTGAATATCCGTGGCCTGGGCAGCAACGCCACCTTGCTGCTGATCGATGGTAACCGTGTCGCCCCGTCTGGCAACGTCTTCTCCTTTACCGAGGCCGATCAGTTGCCCGTCGCCGCCATTGAGCGGATCGATGTCATGACCGATGGCGCCTCTGCCATTTATGGTTCCGATGCGGTGGCGGGCGTCATCAATTATGTGACGCGCAAGAACTTCAAAGGTGTCGAGGTTACGGGCCGCCATACCTTCACCGATGGTTATGAGCAATCGGGCGGCAGCATCATCGGCGGCCATGCCTGGGACAGCGGCAACATCGTGGTCGCCTTCGACCATGATGTGCGGGGCATGATGATGCAGGGCGAAAGCCCCTATCTGCGCCAGGATCTGCGGCCGCTGGGCGGACCGGATACCCGCATCCGCACCAACAATGCCACCGCCGGCACACCGGGCAACATCGTGGTTCCCAGAAGCACCAACAATCCCACCCTGCCGACAGCGGGCCGCTTCGACTATTACGGCATTCCCGTCGGGTCCAGCGGTACGGGCATCACGGCGGGCCAGCTTCTGCTGAACCAGCCCAACCTGGCCGATCAGGCGGATTACACATCCTACCTGCCGAAGACCGTGAAGAACCAGGTCTCCATGACGGCCCGGCAGGAGATCACACCCTGGCTGACGGCCAATGTGCTGGCCTTCTACAATAAGCGCGACAGCACGCTGTACAGCTATCCGCAATCCGGCGTACGCACCCTGCCCGCCACCAGCCCATACTATGTTCAAGGCGTACCGGGCGTGGCACCGGGCGCGCGGCAGACGGTGGTCTTCTCGCTTTACAAGGATATCGGGGTTGGTGAGACCAGCATCACCGATGAGCAGACCCAGTTCAGCGGCAATCTGCGCGCCGACCTGACTCATGACTGGGCCGCCCAGTTCATCGCCAACTATTCGCGCAACAAGAACTGCGCCAACTGTATTGATGAGCTGAACAACAATGTCAGCGCCACAGCGCTGCAGCGCGCATTGGACAATGGCACCTACAATCCGTTCAGTTCCGCCCCGGCATCGCAGGATGTGCTGCGCACCATCCTGCCATCCGCATTCGACCGCAATAAATCGACATTGAAGGAATACACGCTGCGGTTCGACGGCCCCCTGTTCGAGTTGCCGGCCGGCACCGTGAAGGCCGCCGTTGGCGCCAGCTACCTGGAACTGACCCAGTGGCGCAGCGCGATCGGTGTTCAGGCATCCTCCGACGTGCCCCTGGCCGATGCCGACCGCAATATCCGCGCCGCCTATGCCGAGGTCTACCTGCCGCTGGTCGGGTCGGAGGCCGGCGTTCCGCTTATGCAGAGCCTGGATTTCAACGTGGCCGTCCGGACGGAACGCTATTCTGACGTCGGCACCACCACGAACCCGAAATTCGGCGTCAATTGGGGTGTCGCGGACGGGGTCAAGCTGCGTGGTGTCTGGGGCCGGTCGTTCCGCGCGCCCAACCTGATCGAAAGCAATCCTGAAGTATTCAGCCGCGTAAGGTTGGAAACTATCGCGAATGCCGCACGCGACAGCGCCCTTCCGCCCGGAAACACAGCCGCAGGCACCAGCAATGTCGTGAATGTCACTGGCAGCAACAACAACCTGACGCCGGAGAAGGCCACCAGCTATTCCCTCGGCTTCGATTACGAGCCGGAATGGCTGCGCGGCCTGCGGGCGTCGGCCACCTATTACAACGTCAAATACTCCAATCAGATCATCGGTTTGCAGGGCTTCGGCGCGACCTTCCTGGCCAGCGCGACCAACCGGGCCCTGTTCGCACCCTATATCACGGTGGCACCGCAGCCATCGACCTGCGTCAATGGCAATCCCGCCACTTACAATTCCGCCTATCTTGTCGCGCTCAGCCGGCCCTCGGTGGCTACCATCGATCAGAGCAATTTCTGTTCCGCCCAGGCGATCACCGACACGCGCAATGCCAATGCGGCAGCGGTGAAGCAGGACGGGATTGATATCACGCTTAACTACCGGTTCGAGACGGGCGACAGCAACTGGATGCTCAGCCTGAGCGGCACCAAGATCCTGAACAATGACCTGCAGCTGACCAGCACCGGCAGCTATACCAACGCCCTGGACGTGATGAACCAACCGATCAGCGAGCGCGGGCGGGCGGGCATTACCTGGAATATGGGCCCGTACACGGTGGCCCCGGCCCTCAATTATGTCGGCTCCTATACCAACAACATTCCCATTACGGTGAACGGCGTCACCCTGCCGGTCGAGAAGGTGCCCGCCTGGGTCACGTTTGACCTGATGATGGGCTATGAGTTCTCGGAACTTGGCAGCTGGGGGGATGGTCTGCGCGCCTCCTTCAATGTCCGCAATCTGATGGACCGCAATCCACCCATCGTCCTGTCGGCCAACGGCAATGCCTTTGACCCGCAGGGCGCCAATGTCTTTGGCCGGATCGTGAGCTTCCAGCTCAGCAAGTCCTTCTGACGGGAGCACCGATCATGACAAAGCGTATGTCCCTTACTGCGGCTTTCTTCGCATTGTCGCTGCCGCTGACAGCCATGGCGCAGACGGCGCCGGTGCCGGCGGCTCCCCCCAATCCCGCAGCAGTGATGGAGGCGGATGTCGGCCTGCCGGCACACACATTGTATCGCCCCGCAAATCTGTCGGCAGTGAAAGGCAAGTTGCCCATCATCGCCTGGGGCAATGGCGGCTGTGCCGATATCGGCAACGCCTTCAAGACATTCCTGACCGAGCTTGCCGCGCAGGGCTATCTGGTGCTGGCGGGCGGTCCCATCAATCAGGCGCTGGAATCCGGTGCCAGCATGCGGGACCTTCCGCGCACACAGAACAATACCGACCAGATGTTCCGTTCGATCGACTGGGCGATTGCCGAGAATGACCGGAAAGGCAGCCCCTATTTTGGTCGTCTCGATACAAGGAAGATCGCCGTGATGGGACAGAGCTGCGGGGGGCTTCAGGCCATTGCGGCGGGCGGGGACAAACGGGTGTCAACCGTGGTCGTCCTGAACAGTGGCATTATCCGGGGGGGTATCCCCAACCCCGATGGTACGATCCGGCAGCCCGCCGGTGTCGTGCCCGCCACCGAACCCGACCTGCTCAAGCTCCACACCCCGGTGCTTTACCTGATCGGCGGCCCGAAGGATCAGGCTTATAAAAGCGCGGAGACCGATTTCGACGCCATTCAAGGCCTGCCCGTCTTCAATGGCAACCTGGATGTCGGGCATGGCGGCACCTGGCGAGAGGCAGGCGGCGGCGCGATGGGTTCAGCCGTCATCGACTGGCTGAACTGGCACCTGAAAAATATCGACAAGGCCAGCGCCACCTTTACCGGCACCGACTGCACGCTCTGCAAAGATCCGAAATGGACGGTGAAGAAAAAGAATATGCGGTAGCCCTCGCGCGCCCAGCCACCAGCTTTTCCCCTGCACGAAATCCAGTGCCTTGGACGAAGCCGTCAGGCTAGCCACTCCATCGCAGAGCCGCATCAGCCGACGACCATTTGGACCTGGATGACGCGGCCGCCTTCCTCCGTCGAGAGCAGAAGCCGCTTACCCTCGACAAGGTCCACATGGCTGTTGGGCGGGACGGCCTTGCCGGTCGTCAGATCCTTCATGTCCGGCAGCCGTTCGTTCACCAGGTACCAGATGCCTTGATGAAGCCGGAAATAGCCGACGCGCCGCGTCTGATCGCCCGACAGTTTCTCGTTCGGAAAGACGTTCCGGTTGACGTGCCACGGGAACAGGCTTTGGCCGTCATAGACCATGACCCTGTGATTGTCGGGCGTATAGGTGCCCGCCTTGCGCGAGGAATAGAGATTGAGGACGGGAAGAAGCCCCCTGTAGGCCGTACCGCAGAATGGACAGGTCGGCTTCACCGTGTTGTCGAATACGTACCATTTGGCCTGGCAGGTGTGATTTTGGCAGGGCTGCATCAGATCGACGGTACGGACCAGGGCAAATTCCCAGTCATCGGCGGTCGGCCGGGCGGATGGGGTATGCAGGCCGTCGATGAAGGCGCGTTTGAACAAGGGCGCCAGCAGTGGACCGGTCAGGGTAAACGGCAATCGCGCCGCATCCGCCCAGGGCAGCGCCGACTTCTTCACCTGATCGAGGCGGATCCGGTTGGAAGCATCGGTCGGATGCTCCACGAACAGGGCGCGCTCACCCATGCCGAGTTCCTCGTCGCGGGCGGGATCCTGATCGTGAACCTTGCCGCCGCGCAAGGGATGACGGTAGAGCAGGTACATGTAGATCAGGACGGCCAGCGCATGCCGGTCGGTAGTGATGGATGGCAGGAAACGCTTCGGATCGGCCTTCGCCAGGCGTGAGGTCGCCATCACTTCTGGTGCGATGAAATCGGGCGTGCCCACCACATCCGGCGGATATTTGCCAGGCACGACCAAGCCATCGATATCGATGATGCAGGCATTGCGGCCCGCCGGATCCACCAAAACGTTCTTGTAGCTGAGGTCGGAATGCGCGAGGCCCGCGGCATGCAGCCGCCTGACTGCCCGGCTGATCAAGATGCAGATGCGGAAATACGAGAGCCACGTGCCCAGTTCACGCGGATCCAGGAACGAGTTGCGGTTCGACGCCGAGGAGAACCACTTTCCCTCCTTCTCCCTGCCCTTGATCTTCAGCATGTCATCGTTCTTCGAGCCATGCTCGAAGAAGAAGTGCGACTGGTAGGTCGGGACGGTGATGCCTGTTCTCCCCCCCCATTCAACGATACCGGTGGGCCACCGGAACAGGTTCTGCCAGTAGTCGCCACCGGCCCGGTTGAAGATGCCGTCGCGAAACGAACCGACGATGGCCTGCAGGCGCTCGTTGGAGGCATGGTCCAGCTTGTCGCGGTAGAAGGCGACGACATAGGTATGGTCGGGACTGAAATACACGTCCTTCATGCCGCCTTGGCCGATCAAGGTCGGGACGAATTCAACCGGCTTGCCGTCCTGTGAGGTGAGCTTGATGACCGTCATGGTCGTTTCCTTAGCGCAGCACCAGGATGGTGCGGTCGTCATGGTTGCCGCGGGACCAGAAATCCAGCCACGCCAGCAGGCCCCCGTCCGGATTCCCACCGGAGATCGCCGGGGCGACTTGCCCTTCCCAGAAGCCTTTCCAGACTTCGAAAGCGGCCAGGCGTTCATCTGTCTCGAACATCGGATCGGTGACGCCATCGGTCATCAGCACCAGACCCGTGAGCTCGTTCACCAGGCCCATGTGGATGCGGGCCATGTTGTTCTTGGCCGCGTCGACAGTGAGGAATTCAGACCCGTCCAGGAAACGTGTCTGCCCCGCATACTCGCCACTGTCCGGCGTGGTCAGCGGCACAAGGCGACCGTTCGCAAGGTCGAGCATCCCGGCGCCGCCATCGCCGATGGCGAAGCAGGCCGCGAAATGCCCCGCTTCCGTCTTGCGGTGCAAGGCGAGGATCAGGGTGGTCGCATATTCGCGCGCCGGGCGGCCCGCTTCCTCCGCTTCCTTCCTGATACCATGCCAAGCCTCGAAGGCGGCCCCGATCAGGCAGTGATAAAGCCTGCTCCTGAGGGCGGCCTCCCCTTCCCCGCCGGCATGCCAGGCACAGATCAGGGTCTCCACCCCGGCAGCGAGATGTTCGTCGATGAGGACGCGCAGCCTCTCACACGCGGTCCGGCAGACGATCTGGGAACCGCGTCTGGACAGGGGGGCGCTGCCCGCGCCATCGGCCACTGCCAGGATGCTCCAACCGGAAGCGGTGTATTCGGCCAGCAGATCATCGTCGCGGAAACTGCCCACATTGGCATGGCTTCGCCCGCGCTTGCTGGCACCGATGATGCGGTGATCGCCGGCCTGCTCCAGAAGCACGGCCTCGTCATCCTTCCAATGCAAGGCCGCCCTGTCGCTGGGAAGGTCCTTCCACAGCGATTTCGGGTCCGCGATGACGGTGAGCGAGCAGATCCAGTTATGCCGCCTGGACGGTATCCTGTCTTCAACGGCGCCGGCCGGAAACTCATGGTCTCCGGCCACCGTCGGCGTGCCACTCAGCGTACGGCTGGCCGCATCGAACGACAGTCCGATCGCTTCCACCCCTGAAAGCATGAAGCTGCGCGCAGGCTCTGGCACGGATGGCGGCAGGGGAACCTTCGCCTTGTATGGCTCGCCCGCCTTCGCCACGGGAAGCGACATGCGGAAGGCGGGCATTGGCGGTGATACCGGCGATCTTTGCGCCAGGGCGGGCAATCCTGGCGATGGGGCCATGGAGGATGACGGGGGTGGAGGGACGGGTGGTGCGGGCGGCGGAGGGGCCGCCCCCTGGGGAGCAGCAGGCTGGTACCGGATGCCGGACGCCGGTGGCACGGACTCCGGTGATCGGGCAGAGCGTGGCGACGGGCCATCGGTCGAGAATTCGGGCAGGGCATCGATGAAGGATGTCTTCGAAACCCTTGGGGCCGCGTTCGCCGAAACGGGCTGCACCGGGCGCGGCACTACGGCCAGGGGCGTCGGCCTGGGATCGTGCCCGTCCTGGTCCCCGTCCGCGCCGGCATCCTCCGGAGGCGGATCGCCGTCCACGGGAGGCGAGGCCTCGCGGTCGGCGGCCGGAAGCACCGCCCCACCCGAATCCGCCGCCATCGCGATCACTGCCGCCTGAGCAATGATGAGCGTCCGGGCAAGTTCTTCGCCTTTCGCCCCTTCGGCCACCAAACGAAGAAGTTGTTCATCCACCTCAGCCTGCACACTGCCGTCGGTGGCCAGGCGATGGAGCAACCTCCGCAGCATCTCCAGTTTTTCGTTCGCGTGCGTCATTTGGACGTCAACCCTTGCCCCGGTTCACCGTGATCTCATCATCCGCCTGGGCGATGGCATAGCTTCCCAACTTGCCGCACCAGGGACAGGTCCGCTCTCCCGGCCCTTCGATGCAATGCGCACCACCGCAAGAGCAGATCGCAAAGCCGATCTTCGCGACGCAGTGCGGGCACGGTGGCGAACCGACCAGCAGGTTTGCATCGATGGTCGGCGTGCCGCCATCCGGACCGGACATCTCGAAGAACGATTTGCGCAGCGGATAGACGTCGGCCAGCATGTAGCGGTCAGCATGGAACAGTTGGCCCAGCTCGTGGTCGCGAATGCCGATGTCATGCGCGCCGCGGTCGAACTTCATCAGGTAGGGCAACTTGCGTGTGGCACATTGGCCGATAATGACGGCATGGCGATCATCCACCTTCGGCGCCGGTACCTCCCCATCCTTGGCCAGGCTGACGCGCCGCATGCCCGCATCGGTGATGCCCTCCATCGGAGGTGGCCCTTCGGTCCCGACAGACCTGCTACGGCTCTGGATGGATTGCGATATCCATTTCACCACCTTGGTGATGTCGGCGGCCTGCGCGGATTCGAAGGCCAGCACGTTCCCGGTCAGCCGGACCAGCGCCGCTAGATCCGCGTCGGCACCGATGGAGATGGCAACCATGGAGGCCTTGCGCCCCCATCCCGCGTTCCAGCGCAGGATGGCTTGACCGGGATCGTCTGTGGGTTTGCCATCCGTCATCAGGAAGACCAGCGGCTGCCAATCGCCCTTGCGGTCCGGCGTCGACCTGGCGACGGTGCGGTCCATCTCGCGCATCAGATGGTCCAGCGCCCTCCCCAGCGCCGTCCCGCCGCCCAGCGGCAGCTCCGGCGCGTTGAACTCGCCAAGCTCGGTCAACTGGGTCACGGTGCGCGCCGCGCCGGCAAAGGCGACGACGCTCAGATACACGGTTTCAAGGGCATGCGGATCGGAGCGAAGCTCACGCACCACCAGGGACAGTCCTTCTTCGAGCTTGGCAAGCTTTTCGCCCACCATGGATTCTGAGACATCGAGCAGGAAGAAGATTGGAAGGCGCCTCATCTCATTTCTCCTGGCTGTAACTGGATCAGGTAACAACCTGAAGTTCAGGCGGCGGGGGCGGCAGGTCCACGGCGGCTGACAGACCCTGGCTGCGGTTGCCCCTGGCCACGGCGGCTGAAACCCAGCTGAAGAACTGGCCGAAGGAGGCGCTGTCCATGGTGTCCAACGACACCACCGTGGGCGTCAGCTCCAGCAGATAGGACAATTTCGCCTTCGGTCCCGCCGCGCACCCGACGATATTGCCGAACCCAAGCCCCTTCACGACAGGGATGGCGTCCTGGTACGCGGCAATGTCGGAGGGACTGCCATCGGTCATGACGAACAGCAACGGCGCCCAGTCGCCCTTCCTGTCCGCGCTGTTGCGGGTCACCTCATGTCGCACCTGCTCGATCAGCGTCTCCATGCCCAAGCCCATGTGGGTCACCCCGCTTTCCGGTGCGACGATATCCGGCAACTGGAGCAGATCAACGGGCGTCAACGGCATCAGCACGTCCGCGCTCCGGTTGAAGGTGATGATGGAGACCCAAACGGACTCCAGTGCGTGCGGGTCCTGGCGCAGGGCGCTGATCATCGCGCGCAGGCCCACATTCACGGCCTGGATCGGCTCTCCCCGCATCGAGCCCGACGTGTCAAGCAGCAGGTAGACCGGCAACCTTCTCATTCCCACCTCCCCAGCGTCGCATCATCCGACCGGCGCAAAGCACCAGGACGGCATTGGATCTGTCCTGATCGATGCCGTCCTTGCCGCTCTCCGGAAGCCGGTAACCGGCGGTACTGTTCAAGCCATGCCAGCCGGATCAGAAGACGGTATTGATTTCGGGCGGCGGCGGCGGCAGGTCCTTCAGGCTGCTCCCTTCGCCTCCACCTGTCTCGATGCGCTGGCTGGAGACGGAGATGGAGGCCGACACCCATTTGAAGAATGCCGAAATGGTGCCCTTGTCCGCCGTCTCCAGCGAGATGACGGACTCCGTAATCTCGCGCAACACCGAGGTGTCGGCATCCGCGCCCGCCGCACAGGCGATGACATTGCCCACCTTGACCGTGCGGAACCGTGCCAATCCGGCCCGCCAATCGTCGGTGGGCTTGCCATCGGTCATAATGAAGACGATGGGCTTCCAGTCGCCCTTGGAGGTCGGCGTGGTCTTCTCGACCTCGGCTTCGATGCGTTCAGCCAGCAAGCCCAGGGCGGCACCCATCGGCGTTATGCCATCGGCGGCGATCTGCGGCAGGTTGATGGCCGAGATTTCCGTAAGCGGCACCACCTGCCGCACTTCCCGGCCATAGGTGATGACACTGAGATAGGCCGTCTCCAGCGCTTGTGGATCCTGGCGGAGCGTGGATAAAAGGACATGAAGGCCATTCTTGATGGCCTCTATCGGTTCCCCGGTCAGGGAACCCGACACGTCTATCAGCAAATAGACGGGCAGGCGACGCATTGGCTTCTCCCTCGCAACGCTCCGGATCAGCGGAGCCATGTTGTGGATACCGAAACTGGTACAATTCACGACGGTCCGAAGGCGTGTCAGACGTTCGCGTACGTGTCGCCTGGGCAGACTTGCCGTCCCCGAACAGCTTGCTGAGCAAGGAACCGGCGGAAGGAGGCTCCTTGCTGCCATCCTTGAACACCGCCGGACCATCCATGCTCTCATTCAGTACAAGGCCCTGGCGGGTGAGCCACGGCCTGCCAGTATCAGCCGATATTCACGCCGTAATTGACGGCGAGGGGACCCAGGCCGCCGGCGAAGCCCTGGCCGATGGCCTTGAATTTCCATTCGCTGTTGTGGCGATAGAGTTCACCGAAGATCATCGCCGTTTCGGTCGATGAATCCTCGGACAGGTCATAGCGGGCAATCTCGGTGCCGCCTGCCTGGTTGACCACACGGATATAGGCTTTGCTGACCATGCCGAAATTCTGCCGGCGGGTATCCGCCTCGTGGATGGTGACGGAGAAGGCGACCTTGGTCACGTCTACCGGAACCTTGGTCAGGTCGATCTTCACGGACTCATCGTCGCCATCACCGGCACCGGTCCGGTTGTCACCGGTATGCTCGACCGAGCCATTGCCACCGATCTTGTTGTTATAAAAAACGAAATCGGCGTCCGAACGGACTTTCCCCGTTTCATTGAGCAGGAATACAGAAGCATCCAGGTCGAAAGCAGCACCATCCGTCGCCCGGGCATCCCAGCCCAGGCCGACCAGAATTGCCGCCAGGCCTGGGGCCTCCTTGCTCAGGGAAACATTGCCACCTTTGGAGAGAGAGACGGGCATCTTCGCAGAACCTTTCCGTTGCAGGCCGTCGACCGCTGTTGATCGGCGTCGGCTGAGTTTCAAAACACATGTTCCAGGCTTGGCATCAGCCGATAATCACGCCATAGCTGGTTGCAAGGGGCCCCAAGCCACCGGCGAAACCCTGGCCCACGGCGCGGAACTTCCAATCGCCGCCATGGCGATAGAGTTCGCCGAAAATCATCGCGGTCTCGGTGGACATGTCCTCAGTCAGGTCATAACGAGCGATCTCACGCCCGGTCTCCTCATTGACGACCCGAATGAAGGCCGATTGGATCATGCCAAAATTCTGCCGTCGGGCCTGCGCATCATGGATGGTGACGGCAACCGGGATCTTCACCACGGATTCAGGAACACGCGCCAGATCGACCCGGAGGGACTCGTCGTCGCCTTCGCCGGCGCCCGTCTTGTTGTCGCCAGTATGCTCGACCGCACCGCAGGGGCTTTTCAACTGGTTATAGAAGATGAAATCCGCGTCGGAGCGGACTTTGCCGCTCCCAGCCAAAAGAAATGCGGAAGCATCGAGGTCGAAGCCCGCGCCGTCTGTCGAACGCTCGTCCCAGCCGAGACCGACGAGAATCTTCCTGAGACCCGGCTCCTCCTTGCTGAGGGAGATGTTGCCGCCCTTGGAGAGATTGATCGCCATTTTCCACTCCTTGCGCTTTCTTTGGTGTTTTCATCGGGAGGGGAAACAAGTTGCACCGGAGCCAGCCGGAGCGACATCCGATCCCGGATCGACGGCTATTCAGCAGCGGCCGTGCCGGCTTCCTTCCCCTCGCCGGCCTCCACCGCCGCCTCGGCACGGTTGTGACGAACGGAGGACCACACTGAAAAGCCGATGAAGGTGGCGCCGATCAGGCCTGTCAGCACTTCCGGAATATGGGTCAGGGTCTGCGCATACATAATGACCGCAAGCGCCAGAATGGCCCAGAACGCTCCATGCTCCAGGTAGCGGTATTCGGCCAGGGTTCCCTTATCGACCAGCATGATGGTCATGGAGCGGACATAGAAGGCACCGACACCCAGGCCGATGGCGATGATGAACAGGTTGTTTGAGAGCGCAAAAGCGCCGATCACACCGTCGAAAGAGAAGCTGGCGTCAAGAAGCTCCAGATACATGAAAGAAGCAGCGCCCGACTTGTATGCACCCTCCATCGCTTCCTGGCTTGCCTCCATGTAGGTGCCGACACCCTTCACGGCCAGGAAGCTCACCAGGCCCAGGGTGCCCGCCACCATGAACTCATGCGCCTGGTCACCAAGCGCCAGGCTCAGGCCATAGATGGCTAGCAGGACGATGACGATCTCGATCGCCTCGATGCTCGCGGCCTTGGAGAATCTGCTTTCGATGAGATGGAACCAATGGGTGTCCTTTTCGGCGTCGAAAAAGAACTTCAGACCGACCATGAGCAGGAACGTGCCACCGAACGCAGCAATGCCGACATGGGCGTCGGTCAAAATCTGAGCGTACCGTTCCGGTTCCCTCATGGCCAAGGTCACAGCCTCGACAGGGCCCAGACTGGCCGCGATGGCTACGATTAGCAACGGGAACACGATCCGCATGCCGAACACCGCGATGAGGATGCCCCATGTCAGGAACCGCCGCCGCCAGACCGCGTCCATGTCCTTGAGGATGGTCGCGTTCACGACGGCATTGTCGAATGACAGAGAAATCTCCAGGACGCAAAGGACACCCACGATGAAGGCGGTGCCCAGCGCGCCCAGAACGGTTCCGGTGGCGGTGTAACCGATATAGCCACCCGCGAGCAGGCCGATGGCCGTGAAGGCGAAGGACCAATGGAAATAGCTGAGGGTCGATCTGGACGACATTGGGTTTCCCGCAAGTAACTGGAGATCGGCCGGATCCGTGTCCTGGCCATCGCGTCATAGCAAGGTCCGGCAAGGCGAACCCAGCCGGACCCAGGCATCAAATGCCGAATTCGGCAGGATCCACCCCGGCCGCGGCCGCGATCTTGCGCGCAACCTCGCGTTCCTTCGGATCAAAGACCCCGTCGGCGTTGGCGACCGCCAATACCACGCCAACCACCACCCGAGCCTCGGGCTTGTCCCTGGTCCTGGAAACCAGCGCCAGCGCCTCTCCCTCACCGATGGTCCGGTCGAACTCGAACTTGCCGACGATGGCATTGAAGCTATCGATGACCTTCTGCAGGTCGAACACCCGCAAAACGTCGGAATTCTGGATGAAGCCGATCATCTTCTGTTTCTCCGCCGCCGAGATATCACCGTCGGCAGACGCCATCATCGCGCAACCCGCTGTGACGGCGCGCATGAAGGCGTCATTCTTGAACTTCACAACCTCATCGGCCAGGCCCTTCTGAAGGGAAGCAGCATTGACTTTCAGACGATCCCAGAAATTCATCCTAAACTCCCAAATACAGAGATCGGAAATTCCATGAATACCCATGATGGGCTGTAGAAATTCCATAAAACATTCTCAAGACCTGAAAAGACCGGCGTCGTGTGCATCTTTCTGCCATGAAGGGAACTCCTCCATCAGAAGATCAAACATTTGCTCGTCGCTTGGACCGGACGGATCATCAACCGCGAAGAAGTTGGCGTTGTCCACCAATCGACCCGGCATATCGTCCAGATAAGCCAGGAAATCGAAGCCCCTTGGCAGGCGGCCCGTCTTCTTCCCGCCACCGAACAGACCGCCGGAGGACCGCTCGCCGATGGCCATGAAGTTCCAGTGGATCGGCTCGCGCGATGCTTCCAGGATCATCTTCTCCGACAGGGCACGGTCCTCGGTGCCGCCATCCGTGACGAACATCACATAGATCGGAAGCTGTCCCCAGTCGGGCTGGCGGGAATAGAATTCACGGATCCGGCGCATGACCCGACCGTACCGGGTGCCGCCTTCCAACCCGTACTGCCGCAGCATGTTCTGGACGAATCCGCGATAGCTTCCCACATTCAGAGAGCCGTAGTGATGGTCGCCTTCGCCGAACAGGAAGACGTCGATCTCCCCGTCATCATCGAAACGGTAGGCGACCGCCATGGCGCGCTCGACGAAATGCTGGACCTTCCCGGAACGGTAAAGGCTCTGCATCGAACCGGAAATGTCCAGCACCAGCGCAACCTTGGCCCGGTCGGTGACCAGCCGCTTCTTCTCAAGGCTGACTTGTACCTTCTTTACCAAGCTGACGAGTTGGGGGTCCTTCTTCTCAAGGCTGACCAGCTTCTTCTCAAGTTCCACACGCCCGGCCTCGGTCTTGGATCGGTGCGTGTCGCCGGGGTCCGGCGGCGGGGTCCGGGCCGGGGCATCATCCACGACGATGCCGAAATGCCGGGCCAGCGGGGCAAGGCCGCCCGCGAAGCCCTGGCCGACAGCCTTCATCTTCCATTCGCCGTGGCGACGGTAGAGTTCACCGATGATCAGCGCCGTCTCCGACATGCCGGCGGTCGCCGCATCGTATCGGGCAACGCCCGCCACCTCCATGAAGGCTGCTGTTGCCTTTCCAAAATTATGGCCCGTCCCCTCCGCCTCGTTAATCGTGATAGCGAAGGCGACCCGCTCCACACCGGCGGGCATGCGGGCGAGGTCGATCATGAACCGGCCATCAACCAGCTTCACGCAGCCATCGCCGGAAGCGGGCTGGTTGTAGAAGATCATGTCGTCGTCGGACCGGACCCTGCCGCTCGGACCCAATAGGAAGGCCGAAGCGTCGACGTCCAGATTGCCGATGCGCGTCGGCGCCCAGCCAATGCTGACATACGCCTGCGGCGCCGGAATGGCGACATTGCCGCCTTGGGTCAGGGCCTTCATGTGCTGCTTGATCTCTCGCCGGATGCGGAATGACGATCAGACGTGACGGCGGATACCGTCCATCATGTCATCGAAAGTGCGGCCCTGCCCCGGCTCGCCGATGGCGATCATCGACCAGCCGGAACCGTCCCGATAGACCTTTGCCATGATGATCCCGGTGGCGTTCTGCCCACCGGACAGATTGTACCGGGCCAGTTCCTTGCCAGTCCTGCGGTCGACCATGCGGCAGAAGGCGTTGGCAACCTCGGCGAAGGTCTGGCCGCGAAACGAGTTCACGATGAAGACCAGCGTCTGCACGTTCGCGGGCAGTCTGGTGAGGTCGACGGCGATGACCTCGTCATCGCCATCGCCGTCACCGGTCAGATTGTCGCCGGAATGGACGACTGACCCGTCACGCGACTGAAGCTGCCGAAACCAGACCACGTCCAGCCTGGAGCCCGAAGCATCGAACAGCACACAGGACGCATCCAGGTCGATGGAATTGGCGCCGCCACCAAAGCCGAAGAAGCCCTTCTTCTTCACGGCATCCCATCCCAGCCCCATCGCCACAAGCGCCAGCGAGCCGCCGGCCTGCTTTTCAAGGGATACCTTATCACCCTTTGCTAACGAAACCATAACCTCTCCAGTCAACACCATCTCGAGGGTGCATATTAGTATAATTTATCTCTTTATATGGAGTTTATGATATCAAAACTCTCCCTTCAATCAGAATCACATTAAATTGACGATATTTAATTCTATGACATATAGTGATAACAAATTTACTAATACACTAATAAACAAAATAATTATTTGAAGCAGCTCTGCAGCAATGAAGCGCCATGGATGTGTACCGCCCCCTTCAATGAATGGTGATGAACATGATCCCGGAAACTCACCGCGTCTGGCTCAGTCGCGGCCTGTCGAATGTGACCGATGTCGCCCGCACCACAGACCGGGCTGGCCGCTTCGAGATTCTGGTCAGTCATACCGAGCCGGACTTTCCCGGTTTTTCCTTCGCCGACCGCCACTGGGTCGAACCGGAAGGGCTGTACGGGCGGGAGGACATGTTCGCCGACTACGCCCTGCTCAGGTGCCAGGAGATGGATGTGCGCCTGCTCTGGCCCGGAAAGGGTGCGCCGCAGGTAATGGCGAGACGGTCGGCATTCGAAGCCGCGGGCATCCGTACGCTGCTTGCCGGCGATGCGGACACCTGCAAGCTGCTGGACGACAAGGCGGCCATCTACCGCGACCTGGAGGGCACTGGTCTGCCAGTTCCGGAGTGGATGGAGTTTTCCACGCTGGCGGCGTTCGACGATGCATGGTCGGCGATGCGGCCCTGCGTTCCCTCCCTGTGCATCAAGCCGACCGTTTCCATCTTCGCGCTGGGCTTCCGCAGGATCGTGGAAGATGATGACGAATGGGGCCGCTTCGTCTCCAACGATCAATATAGGATCGGCCTCAATGAGTTCCGGCGCATCCTGTGTGGCGTGCAGAAGCCCCGCGCCTTCATACTCATGCGTACGCTGGAGGGCGAAGAGCGGAGTGTGGATTGCATCGCACATAACGGCCGCCTCGTCGCCGCGGTCTCCCGCGTGAAACGTGGCCGGACCCAACATATCGAGACGGACCACCCGGCCATCGCGATCGCACGTGCGCTCGTGGAGCGCTACGCACTCAATGGCGTCATCAATGTGCAAACCAAGGACCACGAGGGCCGGACATACATCCTGGAAGTGAATCCGCGCATGTCGGGTGGAATGATCTATAGTTGCCAGACTGGCCTCCATCTTCCCTATTGGGCCATGATGCTGGCGCTTGGCAATGCATCGCCAGAGGATGTGCCCCAACCCTCCAATGGCGTGGTCGCTCCCATCCAGGGCGTTGTCCGGATGGGCTGACGCAAGGGTGACCCAGGTATGGCCCGAAGCCCGTCCTCGCATCGCGGCAATCCGGCGACGATGCCGTAGAGGCTGGCGCGTTCCAGAATTGCCTGCGCGACCTTGCGATGCGTGGCCGGTTCGCACATCGCGCCATACATCCTGAAAACCGCCGGCGCATCCGGCCGTAATATCCGGGCGGCCATTTCCACCTCCTCGGGTTCAACCGCATACTGGTCCTCGATGACGCCGACCTGGGAGGGGTGGATCGCCGTCTTGCCGAACAGCCCATGATCCAGGTCCTGCCGGACCTCGCGCCTCAGCACCTCGGGATGGTCGATCACCTCGCAAACCGGGGCGGTCAGGTTGAAGCCGTGCGGTTTGAAGGTCGAAGCCAACATGGCTATGGTATGGCCGATCCCCGTCTCATAGATGGTCCGGCTTGGCGAGCGGCGAACACCCAGCAGGTTGAAAAGATCGTTGCCACCGATGCGCAGCGCCAGGATACGCGACCGCACGGCGCTGTCCGACATGCAGTCGCGCAGGCGGCGCATCTCTGTCGCGTCGAATGCCTCAGCCGTCTCCAGCGTCGGCATGATGACGAACGGGCCGTCATGGCCGGAGATCAGGGCAAGATAGCCGCCCAGATTGGCCGCCGTGATCTTGGGCAGGACAAAGCCGTCGATCCGGCTGATACCGCGCATCTGGATCACGCGGCCCATGACATGCGGGTTACGCACCCGAACGAAGCGGAGCAGCCCGGGCGAGGTCTGCATTCCTGGCAGGGCATTTTCGAGGTTGGCCAGTGCCTGGCCCACATCGTCGGTCCGCACCGCATCCTCGGTGCAGAAGATGACCGAGCGCACGGTTTCCAGCTTCTCGCGATTGGCGATCTGGAGAAGATCGTCGCGGGTCGCGGGGACATACAGGGATGCGCCAAGGCGGAGGTGGCGATTGTCCTGGGCTTCCACGATTGGCTTGCTCCTGTTCCTGCGGCCTTCGGGGCCTGTCAATTGTCGCTCGGCGCGGGAACTAGCCCTCACCCATGGTCTTGATGACTGCGGCGGCCCGATAAGGGGGCGCCAATGTTGGGTCCACGACCACGGGCACACCGCGGCTGCACGCAAGCTGCATCAGGTGCGCCACGTCGTGATGACCGGGGTCCCGGACGATCAGGGCCTCCGGTACACGGCGCAGCAGCGACCGCGTGGCCTCGCCAATACCTGGTTTGACGCGATTACGGTCCGTCACACGGTGGCGTTCCATGCAAGAGGTCATGAACAAGGCGCAGCCGGCCCGTCGTTCAGCCAGCCCGGCGGGGTCAAGAGCGGCCGGAAGGCACGTGGCATCGGTAAGCGCGTCCAGCATCGGTACCGTCACCTCGTCCACGAACCGGCGGGAGATGTCGTGCGGTGCCAGTTCGCCATGGTAGACGCAGGCATGGAAGTCGCCGGGACCGACATGCGAGGCGTTCAGCACCGTGCGGCTGACAAGGCCCGAGACGATGGCGTTCAGCACGGAAGAGGGGATCAGGTAATCCTCGGAGGTGGCCGCCAGGCCCGCGACCCCGGCCAGATCAGCGACGACCGCCAGCGACGCGTCCACGTCCGACCCGCGCGCGGCGTTGTAATCCCCGACGCGGCGGTTCAATTCCGCAGTGATGGCCCCCTTCCCCGTCCAGCCATCCACGAACACCACGGATCGGTCGCCATGCGCGGCCACGATATGGTCCAGGGCGACCTCGTCGATGCCGCGATCACGGATAATGGAGACGGAATAATGGAAGACCTCGCGACCCAATGCCCGCAGGGCGCGCCGCAGCAACACACCCACGGGCGTCCCAGCACGGGCCAGGCTGGCCAAGGCGATGACGCCACCCCTACGGGCCGAAATCTCCTTGGCCAGTGCCGCGACATCGCGGGCGAAACGGTCCCGGTTGCGCTGGAACGCGGCCCAGAACAGCCCCATATAGGACGGGTCCGGGGTCTTCTCCACACCAAGCATCTCCGAATAATGGCGCCGGCCCGACTGGATCAGGCGTTCCCTGGCTTCGGTCTCCGTCGGTTGCATATCAACCGCCTTCAGCAGGAAGATCACGTCCGCGGGAAGGTAGCTGCCGGAGAAATTCATCGGGCGTGCCCCTTCACCGCATCGAAAACCTGCGAATGGGCGGTCGGCGTGATCGCATAGTCGCACAACGCCATGAAGGGCAGGTCGGTGAAGCTGTCCCCGACGCCCAGCGTCAGGGTCGCATCCATGCCCACATTCTCTAGGTACCAGCGCACGGCATTGGCCTTACCCAGGAAACCCGGCATGACGGCAAGGTTGTTGCCGTTCAGGTGCAGGTACCAGCCGTCCGGCAGACCGCGCCCGAGTTCATCCGCCACGCCGGCGAGGCTGTCATGCTCATGGGCGTTATGCTTGACGGAAACATAGAGGCCAAGGCCCGCATCGGACACGACGGAATGACGGACGTCCGCTCCAAGAGCTGCCGCGATGCGGGCCACCTCGGCGACGATCCCCTCCAGCGAGGAACGCTCGCGCCGGACGCCGTCCGAAATGACAGAATGCCAGCGCGGTTCGGGCCGCCCGTCGGGGCCGATCAGCAGGCCGCCAAAGGAACAGATGGCATGCTTGTACGCCAAGCCGAGGCTGACCCGCCGGAAAGCGGCCTCGTTGCGGCCCGTGGTCGGCACAGTCACGGCGCCGCTGCCCAGCACCTGCGACATGAACCGCTCCTGCCGCGCGCTCTGAAAGGAGAGCGGCGCTCCCTGGCGGTCCACGGCCGCCACCCGTGAGCGGTCCGGTCCAGCCTTGCGGTCACTGTTGAACAGCGTGTCGTCGAGGTCGACGAAAACATAGACGGTCATCGCGCCCTCAGTAGCAGACGATGTCGGCACCAAGCGCCGCCACCAGTTCGGGATCGGCGGAATGGGCCGGGGTCTCCAGACACAGCACAACCCGCTCGTACCTGCGGTCACGTACGTTGTAGAGATAGTTCGGGATGCCATCGCCGTAATTGTCCCGGAAGGTCAGGACGCTGCCGATGGCGTGGCCGAGCATGATGGGGGACCGTGTGGTGGCCTGGCACCATGCATCCATGCCCCGTGCCTCCAATTCCTCGGCAAGCCGGAACGGTGCCCAGACGAACTCGCCGCTGCCGAGGATCAGCGCGTTCTGCCCGGCCCGCAGGCCAAGCCGGTCGGCCAGTTCCGCCGGAGCGCACGGGTCGCGGCGAACGCCGAGACGACCGTGATTGGGAAGCAACATATCGGAACGGGAACGCCCGTCGCCCTCCAGGTCCGGCATGGGGATGGCGGGAGCGTCGGGGTTGGGCTTGAAACGGTACTCCCCCTCCAGGATGGATACGAAATCGGTGCGCATGCCGGCCTCATCCTCCAGGATCGCCTTTGCCCGACCGCCGCTCCAGTCCGTCAGGACAACACAGACCAGACGCTCGACCCCGGTGCAGAATCCACGTGCGGCGCGGATGAAGTTGGCGAAGGTCCTGCCCGTGCTGGCCTCGTCATCCACCAGCACCAGCGTGCGGGCCGCGCGCATCAGGCTGGCATCGGTAGGATCGACCGGGACATGGACATTGTGACCCGTGGCATGGCTGTGCTCTTCCCGGAACATGAAGGCGGGGGCGGCATTGAGCGCATAGCGCGTGGTGTGCACGAACAGCGCATCCCCACGACCGCTCCGGCGCACCCATTCGTCGAAGACCCCCGTACCGATGCAGATGGCCGTTTCCGCCATGCCGATGAACAGCACCGGACCCAGCAGGTCGTCGGCGATCGCGGCAGCGAGATCGCGATAGGTCTGGCGCATCACCGACGGTTTCACCGGGATATGGCGACCGAGCACCTTGGAGACGAACAGGAAGCCACGCTTCGGGTTGCGGCGGGCGGCGAAGCCGCACACCATCTCTAACGGCTCCAGCGATCTGTGGACGGAAACCTCCAGATCACCTGCCGCCAGGGTGATGGCGTAAACTTCGGCGTTCATATCGGACATGGGCGCCTTCCCAAAACAATAGGCGCCCGAGGATTGCAAGAAGTAGCCAATTTGCGAACAATTTTATCTCTCCATTATGGAGAATTTTTCTTTGTTTATATCCGTAAATTGTGATTTGACTGCAAATAAGTCATCTTTTGATTAATCTTTTAATCAACAAACACCTAATAGAAACATCACAATAACATTATGATGGATGCCAGCCGCAAAGCCGGGGTGAGCCTGTTTTGCGGTCATCCGGAAACAGGTCCTAGGGTCCAGACTCAATCAGAGAGCTGGTCCCGCCAGCATCGATAAGGCGAACCTGGACGATGCCGCCTGGTATGCGCGCCGTCGCAGCGGCTGTCGCGCAACGCTACGCCCAGCCCCTCGACCATCATGGTCGAGGGGCTGGGCGATTGGCGGTGCCTATGTCGCCGCAATAGATGACCTGCATACCCTGTTGGGCAACATCAACGATGAGGCCGTCGGCGACAGGCTGGAACGCAGGCTTAAATCCCCTATGCCGACGGTTGGATTGGCGCATCTGCACCGCACGCATTCCGACAGGCTGAAGGCGGCATGGGTCCGCTTCGAAACGCTGTCGCCACCATGGGCCGCGCCTGACACCGCCCGAGCTGGGTAGTTTCCGATCCTATGATGCTGCGGTCTGCCACGCTCAGAATGAAGGCGTGCGTGCTCACCATCAGCAATGGCTGAGGCGTCAGATTTGTCCTCTGGATGTCGAAAGGCGAAAACCTTGGACAAGCGCCTGCTGGCCGGCCTGTCAATGGCGGGGCTCCTGATCCTGGGGGGATGTGTGGCGCTGGTATGGCGACCGGGCATCGAGCCAGTCCCTCCACCAACTGCCGCCAGCTTCGCCCCCGCTGAGGTTGCGCGGGGGCAGGTCTTGGCCGCTGCCGGAAACTGCGCTGTCTGCCATACATCTGATCCGGGCCATCCCTATGCCGGTGGTGTCGGTTTCGCATCATCGTTCGGCACGATCTATTCCACCAACATCACGCCAGATGCGGCGACCGGTATTGGTCGCTGGTCGCAGGCTGCGTTCACGCGGGCCATGCATGAAGGCGTGGCCCGCGACGGCAGCCATCTGTTCCCCGCCTTTCCTTATGATCATTTCACCAAAGTCTCGAACGGTGATCTGGAAGCGCTCTATGCCTTCCTGATGACACAGACGCCGGTCGTCGCAACAGACAGGAAGAATGACCTTCCGTTTCCGCTCAATATCCGTGCGCTGCAGGCCGGCTGGAAGCTTTTGTACTTCAGGCCAGGCCGCTACGTGCCAGATTCCGCCAGGTCACCAAGCTGGAACCGCGGTGCCTATCTTGGTGAGGGTCTGGCACATTGCGCAGCCTGCCACAGCCCACGCAATGCGCTTGGAGCCGAAGACCCCCGGCAGGCGTATGGAGGCGCCGTTGTCGATGGCTGGATCGCGCCTGCCCTGACCGACGCCAACCCCTCTTCCCAGATATGGAGCGAACAGGAGCTGTTCGCTTATCTGCGCAGCGGGGTCACCGACGCGCATGGATCAGCGGTGGGACCCATGTCATCCGTCGTCCATGAGGGACTGTCCGCACTGCCCGACGGGGATATCCATGCTATTGCGGCCTACTATGCCGATCTGAGCCAGGGGACGGCACGCCACGTCGGCAACTCAGCGGGCATCGACCGCAGCATAAAGACATCTGACGTGGGCGTCGGTCAGGTCAACGATGTCGATGCACGGCTCTACGTCGCTGCCTGCGCCGCCTGCCATTACAGCAGCGGTCCAGACCCAACCGCTCAGCGTCCTGACCTGGCGTTGAATTCGGCTCTCCGCCTCGACCAGCCCACCAACCTTATACAGGTCGTCCTGCATGGCGTAGGCGCGGCCGAAGGCGACCCCCTTGTGATGATGCCCGGCTTCGCAGGCGCGCTCAGCGACGCGGATATCACACGGCTGATCGCCTATCTGCGTCGCACACGAACTGGCCTTCCGCCCTGGGCCGATGTTGAACCGCAGGTGGCAATGATCCGTAAGGCCCGCACGCAAGCCCCATGACCTGCCGACAGGAACCGCCAACATGGTGTCTTTCCAACTGAATGGCCGCCCGGTCAATGTGAGCGCGCAGCCGGACACGCCCCTGCTCTGGGTGATCCGCGATGAGATCGGCCTGACGGGGACGAAGTTCGGCTGCGGCATCGGCCTGTGTGGTGCCTGCACCGTGCATGTCCAGGGCCGGGCCGTGCGTTCCTGCATCGTCTCCGTCGGATCGGTGTCCGGCGCGGCCGTGATCACCATCGAGGGGCTTGATCCGGACGGAAAACACCCTTTGCAGACGGCCTGGATTGATCGCCAGGTCCCGCAATGCGGCTATTGCCAGTCAGGGCAGATCATGCAGGCGGCCACCCTGCTCCAGGATTTCCCCGATCCCACACCAGACGACATCACGGCCGTGATGAATGGCAACCTGTGCCGCTGCATGGCCTACATCCGCATCCGCGCAGCGATCCTGCTGGCAGCCGACATGTTGCGCCGGGGGGAACGCTGATGAAAAGATTTGGGCCGGAACGGTCGGAACGCAGCGCGGGCCCTTCCCGGCGCGGGTTCCTGATTGCCGCATCCGGCGTCGGGATCATGCTGGGCTTCATCCCCGCGCGTTTGGCAGTCGGCGCGGAACGTCCCCTTTCCGAACCCCAAGCCCTGTTCGAGCCGACCATCTGGTACGCCATTGATCGCCAGGGCCGGGTCGCCGTCAACATCATCCGTGCGGAAATGGGCCAGCATGTCGGTACCGCCCTGGCGCGGATAATCGCTGAGGAGTTGGAGGTCGACTGGGACCAAGTAACCATCAACCATGTGGACAGCGATCCGAAATGGGGGCTGATGGTCACCGGCGGCAGTTGGTCGGTCTGGCAAAATTTCCCGGCGATGAGCAGGGCTGGGGCGGCGGGGCGTCTGGCCCTGGTGGCGGAAGGGGCCAAGCTTCTGGATGTCGATCCGGCGACCTGCATAGCGCGATCCGGGGCCGTCCATGCCGGTACAAGGGCGATAACCTATGGCGAGATCGTCACCCGTGGCGACCTGCGCCGGACCTTTTCGGTGGAACAGCTTCAGGCCATGCCCATCAAACCAGCAGCCGACCGCCGGCTGATCGGCCAGGATGTGGCGGCGTTGGATATCCCATCGAAGACCGATGGCACCGCCGTTTATGGCATCGACGCCACGGTCCCTGGCTTGGTCCATGCCCGCCCCAAGCTGCCGCCGACACGCAATGACAGCAAGGTCGTGTCCATCGACGATAATGCGGCCAGGGCAGTGCCTGGCTATATCCGCAGCGTGGCGCTGGAGGATCCCTCCGGCACCGTTCCCGGCTGGGTGATGGTTTTTGCCGACAGCGTAACCGCCGCCGAGCGCGCCACCGATCTGGTCAAGGTCGTGTGGACCGTCGGTCCGTCGGCCAAGGTGTCGGAAAAAGATATCCAGGACCATGCGGCCAGACTGATCGCCGATCCCAAAGGGGGCGCGCTGGTCGTCGATGATCCTGGCCTGGATGCCGCTTTCCAGGCCGCCGGATCGACGCTGGAGCGCACCTATACCACCAGCAGCGCGATGCATTTCCAGATGGAGCCGGTCAATGCGCTGGCGTTCGAGAAGGACGGGCTGTTCGAAATTCACACCGGCAACCAATGGCAATCCCTGATCCTGCCGACCCTGGCCAAGGCTCTGGGGCGGCCGGAGGCGACGATCATCCTGCGCACCTATCTGCTGGGCGGCGGGTTCGGGCGGCGGCTGAACGGCGATTATGCGGTACCGGCAGCCCTGGCGGCCCAAACCATTGGCCAGCCGGTGAAGATGGTGCTGACCCGCGCTGATGATATGCGCTTTGATTCATTCCGGTCGCCATCAGTCCAGACCCTGCGCATGGCGTTCGATGGGGGAGGTCTGGTGACGGCGATGGACCATCATGCGGCGGCAGGCTGGCCAACGGAGGTCATGGTTCCAGGTTTCATGCCCAAGGCCAGCAATGGCGTCGCCTACGATCCCTTCGCCATTTCCGGTGCCGACCATTGGTACAATGTGGGGGCGCAGCGGGTTCGGGCCTTGTCGAACGATTTGGCCAACCGCTCGTTCCGACCGGGCTGGCTGCGATCCGTCGGGCCTGGATGGACCAACTGGGCGGTTGAGAGCTTCATGGACGAGGCGGCGTTGGCCGTGGGTGTCGATCCCCTGGTTTTCCGTCTTCGCATGCTGGACGGGACCGGCCGGAACGCCGGGTCACCCCCAAATGCGGTTGGCGGCGCAAAGCGGCAGGCCGCAGTCCTGGCAGCCGTGGCCCAACGCGCCGGATGGGAGACGGCCTTACCAGCGGGGTCGGGCCTCGGCATCGCCACCACCTTCGGCCAGGAACGTGACATGCCGACATGGGTTGCCTGCGTAGCGCGGGTCAGAGTCAATCGCACCACCGGCGACGTGGTTGTGGAGCGGCTGACCCTGGTCGCCGATGCTGGCACGGTCGTCCACCCCGATGGGGCCCTGGCCCAAATGGAAGGAGCCGCTTTGTGGGGATTGAGTCTGGCCCTGCATGAGGGGAGCGAATTCAGCAACGGCCAGATCCGCGATACCAATCTCAACAGCTATACGCCGCTGCGCATGGGTGATGTTCCTGACCTGGACATCGCCTTCATTCCCAGTGAAGAGGTGCCGACGGGCCTTGGCGAACCCGCCACCACCGTGGTCGGCCCCGCCATCGGCAATGCCATTTTCGCCGCCACCGGCGCGCGGGTCCGCCATCTGCCGATCCGACCAGCCGCCATACTGGCCGCCCTGGCATCGGCGTCCCCGCGATGAGCAGGCTGCGGCTGCATCGGGAAAGACATAAAAGCGATGGCACAGGATGGCTGCGGGCAGCGGTACTGGGTGCCAATGACGGGCTGATCTCCACCGCCAGTCTTGTCCTGGGCGTGGCGGCGGCGGCGGCAGACCATCAATCCGTCCTGATCGCCGCCGTCGCCGCCCTGGTCGCCGGGGCCCTGTCAATGGCGGCGGGTGAATATGTTTCCGTCAGTTCCCAGGCGGATGCCGAACAGGCCGATCTGGCGCGGGAGGAAAGAGAACTGCGCGAAGACCCGGTCGGCGAACATGCGGAGCTTGCCTCCATTTATGAATCATGGGGCCTGCGCCGTGAGACGGCAGCGGAGGTTGCCGAACAGCTGATGACAGAGGATGCGCTGGCAACGCATGCCCGCGACGAGCTTGGTCTGTCGCCAACAGTCCGGGCGCGACCGATCCAGGCAGCTCTGGCTTCCGCCGCCGCGTTCATTGCCGGTGCCGCCGCACCGATCATCGTGGTGGCGGTCACCCCGCATGCGGTCCTGGTTCCTGCCCTCTGGGGTGCTTGCCTGTCCGCCCTGCTAATGCTGGGCGTTCTGGCAGCGCGTGTGGGCGGTGCCAGCCCGTGGCGCGCGGGCATCCGTGTGGTGTTCTGGGGTGCGGTGGCGATGGGGATCACGGCCACTATTGGCGATGTCGTCGGTCATGCGGTTTGACGGTCCTGTGAGGGGGAGGACCCAACCGATCACCATGCGTAGATTCCGCCCCTGCCGGACGTTGTTATGACGACATAGCCTTAACTGCCCGTTCGCTTTTGAAAGTCGACATCATGTCCCACCATTCTCCAGCCCCCGCATCCCCGCCATTGACCAATGCCTATGCCGCCACCACGGGGCAGAACCGACGGACCCTCGAAGCCATTTTCCGGCATCCGGTTGCGCATAATCTGGCCTGGAGGGATGTTGTCGCCTTGTTGACCGGGATCGGTGACATTGATCACCGGCACAGCGGCGAATATTCACTGCATGCCGGTGGAGAGCATATTCGGATCGACCGTCAACATGACAAGGACGTGACGACCGACAATCTCATCAAGTTGCGGCATCTGCTGACCCGAACGGGCTGGGCACCCGATGCGCCACCCCTTCATCCGGCACATCCTTCACCCGCCACGATCATCGTCATTGATCATGTCGATGCCAAGGTGCTGACGCTTGCCGGGTCAGAGGATGATCTGCCCTCAACATCGGCCCAGGGTGAAGAACTTCACCATTTCGTTCATCATATCAAACGTATCGGATCAGACCGCGACCGCGAGGAGACCTTTCCCGGCGACACGGAGTTCTTCTCGCGCGTGGCCGACGCCATCGGTCACCAGGGGCGTATCGTGCTGATCGGCCACGGCAAGGGTCAGAGCAACGAGGCGCACCATCTGTGCAATTACCTTCAAGCGCACAATAAGGACGCCTATGCGCGGATTGCCACCACGCTGGTAGCGGACCTTTCGCATATGACGACGGCGGAGCTGCTGCAACTCGGGCGGAAGGCACTGATGTGACCCGGCATCGCCGGCAGATGCAACAGCATCGTAAACCGTGTTGTTCGCTCGACCAGCGCACCAATGGCGGAACTGTTCACAGACCTTTGTTAGGTTTAACTGGCCTGGATCAGCGTAAACGCTCTGCTGCCGGCCCAGGGGTTAAGGGTCAGGGGCGGCATGGTCCGTTCTAACGGCGCGTATAGCGCACCATGAAAGGATTGGCCTCGGGTGATTGCCCCGCACACGCCCTTCGCGCGCAAGCTGGGAGCCTTTGTCGCCCTCTCTGACATGGAATTGCAGCTACTTGTACTTGACCAGTTGCACAGCCGTAGCCGGTCCTTCCAGGCGCGGCGGGACATGATCCATGAGGGCCAGGTCGAACGGTCAGCCTATATCATATCCTCGCCTCGGGCTGGGTGTGCTCCTACAAGCTCCTTCCGGGTGGCACGCGCCAGGTCGTCGACGTCCAGATTCCGGGCGATTTTCTGGGTTTGCGCTCAGTTCTTTTCCGCACAGCCGGCCACAATATCGAGCCGATCAGCCGGGTGCAGGCCTCAGAGGTTCAGGTTCGTGATCTGCTGGAGGCCTTCCAAACGGCACCCCGGCTGGCCGCGACGTTGCTATGGGCTGCCTCTCGCGATGAAGCGATGGTTGTGGAACACCTCGTTGGCATCGGGCGGCGCGATGCCAAGCAGCGGATGGCGCATTTCCTGCTGGAACTCGGCGCGCGGCTGAAACTTGTGAGGCTTGCGTCAAACGATGGCTACAATTGTCAATTGACGCAATACCTGCTGGCCGACGCCCTTGGCCTCAGCGCGGTTCACGTCAACCGAGTTCTACGCGAACTGCGCGAGGATGGGCTGGTCACATTTCAGCAAGGCAAGGTCACCTTCGGGGATTTTGACGGCATGGTGGCGTTTTCCGAGTTCGACCGGCAGTACCTTGATCATGACGGTCCGTTGATGACGGGACCCGGTGGCAGCCCCTCCGCTGTCCAGGTGCTCACCGCCATGACAGGCCCGTAAAGACGGAGGGGAAGCGGAGCCTCGGCGGGGCCATCATCGCGTTCCTCTGGTCGGTTTTGCCGGCGCAACGTCCAGCCTGAACAGGACAGTCGGCGTTGATGCAGGTCAGTGCGGGTCAGGCCCGGGACATGCGAGCATGATGAGCGCGGCAGACCACGCCAACCAGGTGAAGGTAAGCATGACACACTCTGCCACGTCCTTTCCCGTCGGCCTGACCAAAGAGGAGGCGACGGCCCGGATTACCGCCGAGGGACCCAACGAGCTGCCAAGGGCGAGACGGCGGTCGCCCTTGCGGATCGTTTTCGATGTGCTGCGCGAGCCGATGCTGGCGCTGCTGCTGGCCGGGGGTGTGGTCTATCTCTTGCTGGGCAGCCGGGAGGAGGCGCTGATCCTGCTGGCCTTTGCCTGCCTGTCGGTCAGCATCACCGTGGTGCAGGAGGCCCGGACCGAGCGTGTGCTGGAAGCCTTGCGGGACCTTACCAGTCCGCGCGCTTTGGTCATACGCGACGGCCAACGCCAGCGGATCGCGGGACGCGACGTGGCACGCGGTGATGTGATCGTGCTGGCGGAGGGCGACCGGGTGCCCGCCGATGCGGCGCTGATCGAGGCGCAGGACCTTTCGGCGGACGAATCCCTGCTGACGGGCGAGGCTGTGCCGGTGCGCAAACTGGCAGGCACAGCGACGGAGGCCAGACCAGGGGGCGAGGATCAGCCGATGGTCTATTCCGGTAGCCTGATCGTGCGGGGCACCGGGATCGCTTGCGTGACCGCAACGGGCGCCGCCAGCGAGATCGGCCGTATCGGCACCTCACTCGGCTTGCTGGAGACGGAGACGCCGCACCTGCAACTCCAGATGCGCAAGCTGGTCGTTGTCTTTGCCGCCGTGGGGGCGGCTGTCAGCATGGCTGTTGTGGCGCTTTATGGTCTTTTGCGTGGTGGGTGGCTGGATGGGATACTCGCCGGGATTGCCGTCGGCATGTCGATGCTGCCCGAAGAGTTTCCGATGGTGCTGGCTGTCTTCATGGCGATGGGGGCTTGGCGGATTTCCAAGGTGCGGGTGCTGACGCGGCGGGCATCAGCCATCGAGACGCTGGGCGCGGCCTCGGTCCTGTGTACCGACAAGACCGGCACCCTGACTGAGAACCGCATGACGATTGCCGAATTGCGCTTGCCCGATGGCACGGTGGCCAAGGTCGGCACGGCCTTGCCCGATGCGTTCCGCGAACTGGCGGCAGCGGGGGTGATGGCGTCCGCCCCCGAACCTTATGACCCGATGGAAAAAGCCTTTCACGCCTTGGCCAAGGCCGACCTTCGCCCCGGCGAAGCCCTGCCCGGTGCGGCGCGGCAGCTCGTTCGCAGTTATCCCCTGTCGCCCGGGCTGCTGGCCATGTCGCAGGCATGGGCGGCGGGTACAGGCTGGCAGATCGCAGCCAAAGGCGCACCCGAAGCGATGGCGGTGCTGTGCCGGTCGGACGATGCGACCGTCGCAAGACTGACAGCGCAGGTTGATCAGATGGCCCGATCGGGCCTGCGCGTGCTGGGCGTCGCCTCGGCGACGCATCAAGGCACCCTGCCCGACGATCACCGCGATTTCCGCTTTCGGTTTCTTGGACTTGTGGGCCTGGCCGACCCCCTGCGCGCCTCGGTCCCCGACGCTGTCGCCCAGTGCCGCAGCGCGGGCATCCGGGTCATCATGATCACCGGCGACTACCCTGCCACCGCTCAGGCCATCGCAACCCAGGCGGGGTTGCAAGGCGACCGCGTGATTACAGGGCCGGACCTTGCCGCCATGACGGATGCTGAACTGGCAATCGCGGTGAAGGACATCATGATCTTCGCCCGCATCCTGCCGGAACAGAAGTTGCGCATCGTGACGGCACTGAAATCCGCCGGCTGCGTGGTGGCGATGACCGGCGACGGCGTGAATGACGCGCCGTCGCTCAAAGCTGCTCATATCGGCATCGCCATGGGTGGGCGGGGGACGGACGTAGCGCGAGAAGCCGCCTCCATCGTGCTTCTCGACGACGATTTCGGGTCCATCGTCACCACGGTGCGCCTCGGTCGCCGTATCTACGACAACCTGCGCAAGGCGATGAGCTTCATTCTGGCCGTTCACGTCCCTATCGCGGGGTTGGCATTGATGCCGCTGCTGTTCGGCCTGCCGATCCTGTTCGGGCCCATGCACATCGCCTTCCTGGAGATGGTGATCGACCCCGTCTGCTCCCTCGTCTTCGAGGCCGAGACGGAGGAGAAGGGTATCATGGCTCGGCCCCCGCGTCCGCCCGCCGAACCGCTGTTCTCCGGCCCCACCATCGTCTGGAGCCTGGTACAAGGTCTGCTGGCCCTGGCCGTGACAGCGACGATCTTTGTCCTCGCCCCGGACTATGGGCTGACGACCGATCAGGTGCGGGGAATGACCTTTGCTGCCCTTGTCTTCGCCATAGTGGCGCTGATCCTGGTGGATCGGTCGCAGTCCACCTCGATTCTGACGGCGATCACACGCCCGAACCGGGCCTTGGCTGTGGTGCTGCCCATTGTGGTCGGCTTGCTGACCGTCACCCTGTTCTGGCCGACCGCACGCGAGCTGTTCGGCTTTGCCGCACTCGATCCGATGCATCTGGCTGTGCCGCCGCTGGCGGGCCTGACGGTTCTTGTCGTGCTGGAGTTGATCAAGCCCATCTGGCGCTGGGCGGTTCAGCGCGGCAAGGCGGCGGCTTTGGCTCTGCCGCCCGGAAAACAGGCGACCCACTGATCTGGGGTAGCACGGCTCGCCCGGCATCGCCGCATCCTGTCGCAGGTTCGCCAGGGTCTATTCCGTGCCGGCCGTGAACCACGCCACCATTCCCTGGCTATCGCAATCCTTTTCACAAGGGAGCGTACCATGCCGATGACAGTCCTCCTGCTGTTGTCCACCCTCACCCTCGCCCTCGCCCTCACCCTCGCCCGCGGGATTCTGGCCGTGCCCGCGTTCGCGGATACCAGCAGCCTGACCATCGCGAGCGAGCGCTATCTGGCAGGAGATTCGGTCAGTTTGTTTGAACCGCGCCGAGTTTGGCGGTGGCTTGAATTCAATAGTTACGCGGCCACGGCTTTA
>LJHR01000015.1 GCA_001296005.1 alpha proteobacterium AAP38
CCCGCTCGTCTCAGCACCGAAAAGCGCCGTCCCAAGCGGGAGCCGGGGTATAGGACAGGCAGTACCGGGCTGGCAAGCGTTATTTTCAAAGAAAGTGAAACATTCGCCCTAGCGCGCGTCACGCGCGCGCGATCTTAATAATATAAGCGCAATCATCTATGCCGGATGGCATGGGTCCCATCCGTCCCTGTACGGGCGTCAAGCCCCTAAAGATGAGTTGGGAGCGAAGTTTTTTCCGGCGGCCTATGTCTTTTTGCTCGCATTCCACCCCCCGGATGGGGATTATGCCAGGCACATCGGTGCGGGAAGCACGGGTCCGCTGCGGCAAACGCATTCTTTGAATGAAGAGCGTCGTTGACAGTGTCGGGGCCGTCACTTCCGCGAACATCCGCCGGGTCCGTAACCCGGCAGCCAATCGGTCAAAAAAAGCCAGGAGGAGCGTGGGGATGGAGGTTCGTCAGTGCTGATGAAGCGTTTTGCGATTGCGACCATTGCCCTTGCCGCCCTTGGGGGCGCCGGGACCGCCGCCTTCCTTCACTCCACCAGCCTGTCCACGTCGCCTGCGGCGTTGGAAGCCGCACCTGCCCTCGCCTCCCTGGATGCACAGCAAGGCGCCTCCGCTGCCCCCGATGCCTGGGGCGATGTCGAGAAGGCCGCCGATCCCGTGGAGCGTCGCCTGGTCAATCTGGGCCGTGGCGATACGCTGATGCAGGTGCTGCTGGAGGCCGACGTGCCGCAGCCGCATGCGCAGGAAGCCATTACCGCCCTGAAGGCTGTTTACGACCCTCGCCGCATGAAGCAGGGACAGCCCGTCGAGGTGATGTTCGATCGCACGGGCGATGAAGATCGATTCGTCGGGTTTGAGTTCCAGCCCGCCGTGGAACGCTCCGTCTCTGTCAGTTTCAATGGCGTGCGCTTCCAGGCCGCCGAAACGGCCAAGAAGCTGGGGCGCCGTGCCGTCGCCGCACAGGGTGAAATCCGTTCGTCCCTGTTCGAATCGGGCCGCGCCGCCGGCGTGCCGATGAATGTGCTGACCGAGCTGATCCGCAACTACTCCTATGATGTCGACTTTCAGCGCGACATCCAGCCGGGTGACCGGTTCGAGGTACTGTATGAGCAGGTGGTGACCGAGGATGGAGAGGTGGTTGCCGGCGGCAATGGCAATATCCTCTATGCCTCGCTGACCCTGTCGGGCAAGGAACAGGCCATCTACCGCTATGAGGACAGCCAGGGCATCGCGGAATTCTTCAATGCCCAGGGTTCCTCGATTCGCAAGGCCCTGCTGAAGACCCCCATTGACGGCGCCCGCCTGTCTTCGGGTTTCGGCATGCGCCGCCATCCGGTGCTGGGTTATTCCAAGATGCATAAGGGCGTGGATTTCGCGGCCCCCACGGGCACGCCGATCTATTCCGCCGGTGCCGGTGTCGTGGATGAGATCGGGCCCAACGGGTCCTACGGCAACTATATCCGCATCCGGCACAATGGTGAGATTTCCACCGCCTATGCCCACATGTCGCGATTCGGTGCCGGCATGCGCAAGGGCGCACGCGTGGCCCAGGGCGATGTCATCGGCTATGTCGGCACCACGGGCCGTTCGACCGGTGCGCATCTGCATTATGAGATCGTGAAGAACGGACAGCAGGTCAATCCGCTGTCGGTGGCGGTGCCCACGGGCCGCAACTTGGAAGGCAAGGAACTGGCCCGTTTCAAGGGCGTGATGGCCAGCCTTCAGGAACGCTTCGAGGCCGGGGGCGATCAGGCCGCAGATGGCATCGGCCTTGTCGCCGCCACGCCCAAGGCCACCAAGCCGTCCAAGGCGAGCTGCGACCGCAAGCGCGGCTGCTGATCGCCTTTCAGGCCACGCAAAGGCAAAGAAAAGCCCGACCGAATCGCTTCGGTCGGGCTTTTTGCTGCCGTGACGCTCAGTGCAGGGTGCGCGCCTGCCCCCAGGCCGACTCGCCGGCGGGCGGCAGCGGGCCATGGGCGGGTTCACCCTGGATCAGCAGCCCGTCCTCATTGGCATCCACCCGCACCGGTGTGCCGGGGGCGACCTTGCCCTCCAGGATGCGGGTGGCCAGCGGGTTCTGCAATTCCCGCTGGATCACGCGCTTCAAAGGCCGCGCGCCATAGACAGGGTCATAACCCTTATCGGCCAGCCATTCCTTGGCAGCCCCCGTCAGTTCCAAGGTCAGTTCCCGTTCCGCCAGCATCTTGGTCAGGCGCCCCAGCTGCACCTCCACAATGCCCGACATATTGCCACGCGACAGACGGTGGAAGATCAGAATCTCATCCAGCCGGTTCAGGAACTCCGGCCGGAAGGAGCCGCGCACCACTTCCATCACCTGGTCCCGCGCCGCCGAGCTGTCCTCCCCATCGGGCAGGTTGGCCAGGAATTCGGAGCCGAGATTGGAGGTCATGATGATCAGGGTGTTGCGGAAATCCACCGTGCGCCCCTGGCCATCGGTCAGGCGGCCGTCATCCAGCACCTGCAGAAGGATGTTGAAGACATCGGGATGCGCCTTTTCCACCTCATCAAACAGCACCACCTGATAAGGGCGACGGCGCACCGCCTCCGTCAGGGCCCCGCCCTCGTCATAACCGACATAGCCCGGAGGCGCACCGATCATGCGGCTGACCGCATGCTTTTCCATATATTCGGACATGTCGAGCCGAACCATCGCCGTCTCGTCATCGAACAGGAACTCTGCCAACGCCTTGGTCAGCTCCGTCTTGCCCACGCCCGTGGGGCCGAGGAATAGGAAACTGCCCATAGGGCGGTTGGGGTCCTG
Organism: alpha proteobacterium AAP38; assembly: GCA_001296005.1. Taxonomy (GTDB): domain Bacteria; phylum Pseudomonadota; class Alphaproteobacteria; order Azospirillales; family Azospirillaceae; genus Niveispirillum. Next base: position 2,790 of record LJHR01000015.1, read on the forward strand.
CAAGCCGGCGCGTGAGCGGCGGACAGCATTGGCGACGGCGATCACCGCCTCCTGCTGTCCGATCACGCGGCTGCCCAGATGGGTTTCCATCTGCAACAGCTTCTCCCGCTCGCCGGTCAGCATCTTGTCCATGGGGATACCGGTCCAGCGGCTGACGACGGCGGCGATATCCTGTTCGCGCACGGCCTCGTTCAGCATGCGGTTCTGGCTGGCGGCTTCGGCCTCGGTCAGGCGCCTTTCCAGGTCGGGGATGCGGCCATAGGTGATCTCGCCGGCGCGCGCCCAATCGCCCGCCCGCTGCGCCTGTTCCAGCTCGGCCCGCGCCCGCTCCAGCTCTTCCTTCAGCTTCTGCGCACCGGTCAGCGTGTCCTTCTCCGCCTGCCACTGCGCCGTCAGGGTGCCGGATTTCTGCTCCAGCTCCGCTAGTTCCGTTTCCAGCTTCTCCAGCCGGTCGCGGGAGGCCTGGTCGGTTTCACGCTTCAGGGCCTCTCGCTCGATCTTCAGCTGGATGATGCGGCGGTCCAGCTCGTCAATGGCTTCCGGCTTGCTGTCCACCACCATGCGCAGGCGGGAGCCTGCCTCATCGATCAGGTCGATGGCCTTGTCGGGCAGGAACCGGTCGGTGATGTAGCGGTTGGATAGGGTGGCGGCCGAGACGATGGCGCTGTCGGTGATGCGCACGCCATGGTGCAGCTCATATTTCTCCTTCAGTCCGCGCAGGATGGAGATGGTGTCGGCCACCGTCGGCTCCGCCACGAACACGGGCTGGAACCGCCGGGCCAGGGCCGGGTCCTTCTCGATATATTTTCGATACTCATCCAGCGTCGTGGCGCCCACGCAGTGAAGTTCACCCCGCGACAGGGCCGGCTTCAGCATGTTGGACGCATCCATGGCGCCATCGGCCTTGCCGGCCCCGACCAGGGTGTGCAGCTCATCGATGAAGACGATGATCTCACCCGCCGCCGACTGGATCTCCGACAGCACGGCCTTCAACCGCTCCTCGAACTCGCCCCGGAACTTGGCACCGGCCACCAGGGCGCCGAGGTCCAGCGACAGAAGACGCTTGGTCTTCAGCCCTTCTGGCACGTCGCCATTGATGATGCGAAGCGCCAGCCCTTCCACGATGGCGGTCTTGCCCACGCCGGGCTCACCGATCAGGACGGGGTTGTTTTTGGTGCGCCGTGCCAGCACTTGAATGGTGCGGCGGATTTCCTCGTCACGCCCGATCACGGGGTCCAGCTTGCCATCGCGGGCCGCCTGCGTCAGGTCACGGGCATACTTCTTCAGGGCATCATAACCCTGCTCTGCTGACGCGCTGTCGGCGGTGCGGCCCTTGCGCAGGCTGTTGATGGCTTCGTTGAGCTTCTGCGGCGTCACGCCGGCATCGGAAAGGGCCTTGGCCGCATCGGTACCGGCGGACAGGGCCAGCGCGAGCAGCAGCCGTTCGACGGTGACAAAACTGTCACCGGCCTTCTTGGCCAGCTCTGTCGCCTGTTCAAAGGTGCGGACCAGTTCGCGCGTCGCGAACAGCTGGGTGCCGCCGCCTTCCACCTTGGGCAGCTTGCGCAGGGCCGCGTCGATACCGGCTTCTGCGGCGCGGGCATTGCCGCCGGCACTGGTGATCAGGTTGGCGGCCATGCCCTCCTGGTCTTCCAGCAGCGCCTTCAACAGATGTTCGGGCGTCAGCTGCTGATGTCCAGCCCGCGCCGCCGCCCCCTGCGCCGCCTGAATGAAACCCTGGGCGCGTTCGGTATAGTTCTTGAAATCCATAACCCACTAACTCCCCGATTTTGCCCCATCGTCCCCGCTGGGCCCGATGAATGCGATGATCCACGTCATGTGCGATCCGGGAGGATCGTATCTGATGTGGGAAGCAGGACCCAAGCCCGCAAGGGTCCGTGACGGCATCTGACCGGACGGTTATGTTACCCCGCATGAGCGACCGATATTTCCACCTGTTCGACACATCCGTCGGCACCTGTGGCATTGCCTGGGGGCCGCAGGGGCTGCTGGCCGTGCGCCTGCCGGCGGTGGAGGGCGACGATCTGGCGGAGAAGATGGGCCGGGCAGTACCGGGGTCAGTGCCGGGCGAACCAGATTTGGAAGCCGCGTCGGCCATCGCCGGCATCCGCGCCCTGCTGTCGGGGGAAAAGCGCGATCTGCTGGAAATCCGCCTGGATATGGCGGCGACCGGTCCCTTTGACCGTGCCGTCTATGCCATTGCCCGCGCCATCCCGCCGGGACAGACCCTGACCTATGGGCAGGTGGCCAAGCGGCTGCCGCCGGATGTGTTGACCGGCATGCCGCCCTCCATCGTGCCGCGCGCGGTGGGGCAGTCGCTGGGCCGCAACCCCTGGCCCATATTGGTGCCCTGTCACCGGGTGATGGCGGCGGGTGGGACCGGTGGCTTCTCCGCCCCCGGCGGGGTGGATACCAAGCTGACCCTGCTGCGGATCGAGGGGGCGGTATTGCCGGCACAGCAATTGGGCCTGTTCTGACGTTACAGGAGGCGGCCCGGGAACTAGGAAACTAAATTACCGGTTTTTGGGTATTGTCCGGGTTGCGCCGTGACCGCAGGGCAGATTATCCTGTCGTCATCATGTCCATCAAACTTGACACTATTCACTATTATCCCGTGAAGGGCCTGACCGCCCAGACGCTGGACCATGTCACCCTGACGCCGGGCGGCTGCCTGCCGCATGACCGGCGTTTTGCCATTCTGCACCGGGCGACGCAGTTCGACCCGCTGGAACCCGCCTGGAAGCCGAAGACCAACTTCCTGGTCCTGCTGCGGGATGAGAAGCTGGCGACCCTGCAGGCAGCGTTCGACCCCACCACCTGCATGCTGGTCTTGAGCCGCAATGGCAAGCGGGTGGCCGGCGGGCGCATCGATACGGCCACTGGCCGTCTGCTGATTGATCAGTTCCTGTCCGCCTATATGAAGGATGCGGCCGTCCCTGGTCCGTACAAGATCGTGGAAAGCCCCGGCCATAACTTCACCGATATACCGGACAAGGCCGTATCGCTTCTGAACCTCGCCTCGGTAAAGGATATCGGGCGGGTGACACAGCGGCCCGTCGATCCCCTGCGGTTCCGCGCCAATTTGCACTTGGCAGGCCTGGAACCCTGGGCGGAGATGGCCTGGGTGGACAAGCGCATCGCCATTGGCGATACGGTGCTGTCGGTGTTCAAGACCACCACCCGCTGTGCGGCGGTGGAGGTGAACCCCGCCACGGGCGAACGCGACATGGCTCTGCTGAAGGCGCTGAAAAGCGGCTTCGACCATGTGGTCTGCGGCGTCTATGCCCGTGTCGAACAGGGCGGGGAGATCAAGCCGGGCGATGCGGTGCAGGTTTTGGATTAATCCACCTCTGCGCACACACACTATGGCCCTCCGCCCCATCTCATGCTAATCAGCCCGCTCCATGCCAAGGGCGGAACAGTCACGTCGATGCATTTCCTGGAATTCGAAAAGCCGATCGCGGAGCTGGAATCCAAGATCGAGGAGCTGCGCCACCTTGCCGATGGCGGTGATCTGAACATCGCCGACGAGGTGAAGAAGCTTCAGGACAAGGTGGATAAGCTGCTGCGCGCCACCTATGCCAAGCTGACCCCGGCGCAGAAGGTACAGGTGGCCCGCCACCCGAACCGGCCGCACTGCCTTGACTATGTGCAGGCGCTGATCACCGATTTCACGCCGCTCGCCGGCGACCGGCTGTTCGGGGAAGATCGCGCTGTCATCGGGGGCCTTGGCCGTTTCCGGGGCCGCTCCGTGGTCGTGATCGGCCAGGAAAAGGGCAACGACACCGAAACCCGCGTGAAGCACAATTTCGGCATGGCCAAGCCCGAAGGTTACCGCAAGGCCCAGCGCCTGATGGCCATGGCCAACCGTTTCAACCTGCCCGTCATTTCGCTGGTCGATACGGCTGGCGCCTTCCCAGGCGTGTCGGCGGAAGAACGCGGCCAGGCCGAAGCCATCGCCAAGTCCATCGAAAGCTGCCTGCGCCTCAACGTGCCGATGGTGTCCACCATCATCGGTGAGGGCGGGTCCGGTGGCGCCATCGCCATCGCCGCCGCCGACCGCGTGCTGATGCTGGAACATTCGATCTATTCGGTGATCTCGCCCGAAGGCTGCGCGTCCATCCTGTGGCGGTCCGCCGCCAATGCCGCCGACGCGGCCCAGGCCCTGCGCCTGACGGCCCAGGACTTGAAGGAACTGGCCGTCATTGACCGCGTCGTGATGGAGCCGATCGGCGGCGCCCATCGCCGGCGCGAGGAAACGATCAGCGCGCTGGGCAATGCCATTGAAGATGCGCTGGAAGGTCTGCGCGGTCAGGACGGCGCCACCCTACGCCAGAACCGCCGCCAGAAGTTCCTGGACATGGGCCAGAAGGGCCTGGGCTGACCTGCACAATTACTCTCGCACCGATAGACTTGTGCGCGGGTTTCACCTATATTGAAGAGGAAGGTGGGACGGAGGTTCGAGCTCCACCCCACCCTCTCCTAGGCCCTTACCCCAGCATGATGGTGACGTGCAAAACACGCCGCCGCCAGATGGGGATACGGAGCACCAGGAGACACGACAGCTTATGCATGTCGTACCTCCATAGACGGCGGGCCGCGGGATTGCGGTCCGCCGTTTTCATATTCAGCGAAAATCCGATTACAAGTCCATGCAATTTCCCGTCATTGGGGATATTGCGAATGGTCCCTCAAAACTGCCACGTCACCGCCACGGCCCCATACTCATCCCCTTCCTGCTGCCCGCTGAACTCGCGGGTTCGGAAGACATGGGTATAGGTGATGCGGGCATCATAGATATTGATCGCCATACCCGCCTGCACATCCGCGACCCAGACCTTGCGGTCCACCGACCGGCTGTCACGGAACGTATTGCCGTCCAGGAAGATGTTGCGGGCCACCGCCCGGCCGGAGAAGCCCAGGAACCAATAGAAGCCTACGGGATGGCGGGCATCGGGCTCGAAAAAGCCGCTGCCGGGCAGTGACGGCTGGATGCGGGCCGGCCCGAAATCGGCGGGCAATTGCCATCCGGCACGCAGCATGAAGCCGGCATCGGCATAGGTGGAGACATTGCCGACTGCACCGCCGACATGGGGCATGATGTCGATGCCGAAACCGGTGGTTTCCACCAGATCATAGCGCCAGCTGCGCTGATAGGTGATGACCACGCCCGGTTCATTATGCAGCTGCGTGTCCCATCCCATCGGCTTGGGCGCATCGGTCAGGCGGTGGACGATCTTCTGCGCCGGTTCAGCTAATGAGGCCGGCCCCACAACGCCCAGCGTCAGCTGCAGCTGGTCCATCCGGCGGTTCGTCTCATTGATCAACCCGGCGGACCCGTGCAGCCAGCCGGCATAGGGCCGCTCGTTCAAGGGCGGGGTGCGGGTTTCAATGTCGCTGGGCGTGTACATGTTCTGACCCGCCGCGAACACGGCCCGCACATGCCCATCCTGGGCAAAGAACGGCACCCACCGCGCCCAGCGCCGGGTCCAGTCCGGCACCTCGTCCCGCGCCGTGGTCCAGACCGCCTGCACCCCGTTAGTGTAATGGCGATCCAAATTATAGAACAGGTCGTTCTCTAGGATCAGGGTCAGGGTGCCCGTCTCCGCGCCTGCCGTCGGCCCGGTAATCTCCGCCCGCACCGGCCCGGTCAGGGCCAGGCCGGCCAGCAGCGACAGGAAAAGGGTGCGGGCGCGTGACATGATCAGGTGAGCGTTGTTCAAGTTTGGTTAACGGGAATGGACCACCCGCACCCGCACCGCAGTGACGCCCCTCACACCGGTGCGTTAATGGGTGCCCCCTGCCCGGATTCGACCGTATGGCCGACACCCATGAACTGCCGGATCAGGGCGAAGGTGCCATCGGGATCGTCGCGGAAGGTGCCGTGCCCGCAATGCGGGAACCGGTGCAGCCGGCTGGTCGCCTGGGGCAGCAGGCCGATAATCTCCTCCGAACATTCCCAGGGCGTGATCGGGTCCTGATCCCCGCACAGCACCAAAACCGGATCGGTGACGCGCGGCAGGCTGTCGCGGAAGTCCATGCCCCACATTTCCCCACCCTTGCCGGAGAAATGTTCCAGAACCTCTGGTCGCATGATCGACCGTGCCCGGCCCGGCCCGTCCATCGGCGCCTTCACCGTGTAATAGGGCATGACCTGGGCCGCATAGGGCAGGACCTTGTCGGCGCGGATGTCGGACCAGAAATCATCCGCCGCCTGCCCGATGGCGGGGCCGCCGCGCCGGGCAAAGGCCTTGACGATAAGGTCCATCTGCATGCGCGCCGCCGTGGAGGACAGGATGACACCCGCCGCATGGCCGGGATGGCGGCGCATATATTCCATGGCGACGAAGCCGCCGAAACTGTTGCCCAGCACGAACGGCTTATCGATCTCCAGCGCGTCGCAAAAGCCCTTCACATCATCGGCCCATTGCGCCAGCGTCCAGGTGGCGGGATCGCTGCCACCGCTGCGCCCCTGGCCGCGATGGTCCAAATAGATCACCTGCGCATCCGCCGACAGGACGCTGAAGGCCGGCTTGAAGCTGGCATGATCGAAGCCCGGCCCGCCATGCAGCAGCAGCAAGGTCGGCTTCTTGCGCAGACTGCCCCCGTCGGGCACCAGTTCCGCGCCTTCGACATCGAAATAAAGCGGCGCACCATTGACCATTACCCGCACGATCACATCTCCCGGCAGAACGGATTTCACGCAAGCTGGCACGGGGTATAGGCCGGCTGCAAGGGTTGCCGCCAAGGGGCAGCGGACGTACAAGCAAAGGCGCTGGGAAACCGGCGGACAATGGGACAGGGCGAAGGCCCGCAATCCAGGCACAGGAAGGCAATCGGACTATGCATCAAGGGACAAAGCGTGGGCTGGCCACGCTGCTTCTGGGGGCGCTGTGTGTCATGCCGATCATCACGGACACCGCCGTCGCTGCCGATTATGTAGACGGCGCGCAGGCCGGTCGCGGTGACCGTCTGGTCGGTGCCAATTTCGCGGGCCGGTCGGAGATCATCGCTAAGAATGGTGCTGCCGCAACGTCGCAGCCGCTGGCGACCCAGGTCGCCATCTCCATCCTGCAACAGGGCGGCAGTGCCGTTGACGCCGCCATCGCCGCCAACGCCACCTTAGGTCTGGTGGAACCGACGGGCAGTGGCATGGGCGGCGACCTGTTCGCCCTGATCTGGGACCCCAAAGCACAGAAGGTCGTGGGCCTGAACGCGTCGGGCCGCGCGCCCAAGGGGCAGACGCTGGACGATCTGGTCAAGCGGCTGGGTCCGGGCAAGATGATCCCCTCCCATGGCTCCCTGTCGGTGACCGTCCCCGGTGCCGTCGCCGGCTGGGTGGAACTGCACAAGAAATACGGCAAGCTGCCGCTGGACAAGGTACTGGCCCCGGCTATTGCCTATGCCAATGACGGTTTCCCCCTATCGCCCTTCATCGCCAAGGGCTGGGCCGCCAATTTCCGCCGCTTCGAGCAGATGGGAAGCGTGATTGAGGAACTGGACAATGCCAAGAAGACCTTCCTGATCGACGGCAAGGCCCCGGTGGCCGGTCAGATCTTCCACAATCCCGACCTCGCCAAGTCGCTGTCGCTGGTGGCCAAGGGCGGTCATGACGCCTATTACAAGGGTCCCATCGCCAAGACCATCGACACCTATATGAAGCGGATCGGCGGCCCCCTGCGGTATGAGGATTTCGCAGATTTCAAGGCGCAGTGGGTGGAACCCATCTCCACCAATTATCGCGGCTATGATGTCTGGCAGATCCCGCCCAACGGCCAGGGGCTGGCCACGCTCCAGATGCTGAACATCCTGGAAGGTTACGATCTGAAGGCCATGGGCCATAACAGCGCCGATTTCATTCATGTCTCGGTGGAAGCCAAGAAGCTGGCCTTTGCCGACCGCTCGCGCTGGTATGCCGATCAGGAATTCGTGAAGCTGCCCATCAGCACCCTGATCTCCAAGGACTATGCCGCCAAGCGCCGCGCTCAGATCGACATGAAGAAGGCCGGCGCGCCCGAAACCGGCATCATGCCGGAAAGCCATGACACGATCTTCCTGTCCACCGCCGACAAGGACGGTCTGATGGTGGCGCTGATCCAGTCCAACTATCGCGGCATGGGTTCCGGTCTGGTGCCTGACGGTTTGGGCTTCATGCTGCAGGATCGTGGCGAACAATTCGCCCTCGACCCCAAGCACCCCAACGTCTATGCGCCGGGCAAGCGCCCCTTCCACACCATCATCCCCGGTTTCGTGACCAAGGATAACCAGCCCTTTGCCGCCTATGGCGTGATGGGCGGCGGCATGCAGCCGCAGGGCCATACCCAGGTCCTGGTCAACATGATCGATTTCGGCATGAATGTGCAGGAAGCCGGCGACGCCGCGCGTTGGCAGCATGAAGGCTCGCCTGAACCGACCGGTGAGGCCGGCGAGGGCGTGGGGATCGTCTATGTCGAACAGGGCGTGTCGCCCGCCGTGATCGAGGAGCTGCGCAAGCGCGGCCACAAGGTGGAGGTGAAGCCCGGCCTGCATTATGGCAGCTATGAAGCCATCGTCCGTGACCATGTGAACGGCGTCTACCGCGCCGGCACCGAAATGCGCGTCGACGGCCACGCGGCGGGCTATTGACCTGCTGATGCCGTAGGTCAGGTCGAGGGGCGCCATGCGCCCCGAGCCCTGACAAATCTCCGCTTCCGGGAAATGTCAGGGCTCGCCTGCGGCTCGACCTGACCTACGGCTCTTTCCTCTAGCCCCGACTAACTCTACAAGTTCACATCTTTCCTTTGAGCATGTGGCCATGACCATCGACCCCGTCGCCCTGACCCAGGACCTGATCCGTTGCCCCAGCGTCACCCCCGCCGATGCCGGCGCGCTGGGTGTGTTGCAGCGGGTGCTGGAACAGATGGGCTTCACCTGCACGCGGCTGGTGTTTGAAGAGGCGGGAACCGACCCGGTCGATAATCTCTATGCCCGATTGGGGACCGGCAGCCCGAATTTCTGCTTCGCCGGGCACACAGACGTGGTGCCAGTAGGTGATGCAGCGGCATGGACCGTTGATCCTTTCGCAGCCGAAATCATCAACAGCAAACTTTACGGTCGCGGTACGTCCGATATGAAGGGTGCGATTGCCGCCTTCACCTCGGCGGTAAAATCATTTCTGAACCGGAATGGTGCGCCGGATGGTTCCATCTCCCTGCTGATCACAGGGGATGAGGAAGGGCCCAGCATCAATGGCACCCGCAAGGTGCTGGACTGGATGCAGGCGAACGGAGAGGTGATCGACGCCTGTCTGGTGGGCGAACCCACCAACCCGCGCGTCATGGGCGACATGATGAAGATCGGGCGGCGCGGGTCAGTGACGGCCACCTTGACCGCCTATGGTGCGCAGGGCCATGTCGCCTATCCGCATCTGGCCGACAATCCCCTGCCGCGCCTGACCAAGGCCCTGTCCATGCTGGCCGACAGCCCGCTGGACGAAGGCACCCCGCATTTCCAGCCCAGCACGCTGGCCATCACCACCATCGATGTCGGCAACCCGGCCAGCAACGTGATCCCCGCCAAGGGCACGGCCAAGTTCAATATCCGCTTCAACGACCTGCACACGCCCAAAAGCCTGGAAGCCCATATCCGTGACGTGCTGGAGGAAGTGGGCGGCACCTGGGACCTGAAGATGGCAGTATCGGGAGAGGCGTTCCTGACCCCGCCCGGCGCCCTGGTCGCGACCGTCGCCGGGGCCGTGACCGCCGTGACGGGCAAGACGCCGGAACTGTCCACCTCGGGCGGCACGTCCGACGCGCGATTCATCAAGAATTTTTGCCCCGTGGTGGAATTCGGGCTGGTCGGTCAGACCATGCACAAGGTCGATGAACATGTGGATGTCGCCGATATCCGCACGCTGGCAGCCATCTATGACCGTGTCCTGGCCGATTTCTTCGGCAAGGCGGCGGCATGATCCCCCTGGTCGGGGCCATCCGGCTGGCCGCTCTCGATGGGCGCGGCATCAGCTTTTTCGATCCGTCACCGGCGGCGGCCTGGCGCAATCTGGTGCTGCTGGTGCCGCTGCTGCTGGCCCAGGCCGTGTCCGACCTGATGGCCCTGCCCGACGGGGTGGAGGTCACGACATATCTGCTGCTGTCGGCCTCGGTGTCGGCGGTGCAGATGACGGGCTATATGCTGGCCGTGTCGCAGATCCTGGCTGGCACGGGGCGCGGTGACCGCTTCCCCCTGTTCGTCTCCACCTACCTTTGGTGCAGCATCGTCAGCACGGCGGCTGGTCTGCTGGCCCTGGCCGTGGCCCTGGAATCCACCCTGCCTGTCGCCAATGGCATCGGCATTGGTCTGGTCCTGTGGAGCCTGGCCTATAGCTGGTTCAGCGTTCGGGCCGCCGTCGGCTGCCCCGGTGCCGTCGCCGCCGGTCTGGTCGTGCTGGAAATCCTGACGGTGCTGGCCACCAACAGCCTGCCGCTGCAACTGGCGCAGGCCGCGGCGAAGGGTTGAGCCGTCACGCAAGGCTGCCCGCCCGCCCGTGCGGGGTGTTTGCATTTGCGTGAAACCGGTCCCTGGGCTAAGACCGGTTACCGGTGTTGGGGTTCCTCCCTTCGCTTGACGGCACTCACCATCGGTAAGCTCAAGACATGACCGATACGCCCACCAAGGCCCTGGCGGCCAAGGCGCTGTTGCCCACCGGACTGCGTGACCTGCTGCCCCCGGATGCGGAGCATGAGGCGCAGGTGACAGGCCGTCTGCTGAAGGAATTCCATCGCCACGGCTATGAGCGGGTGAAACCGCCGCTGGTGGAATTCGAGGAGGGGCTGCTGTCCGGCTCCGCCGCCAGCCTTGCCAACCAGACCTTCCGCATCATGGACCCCGTGTCGCAGCGGATGATGGGTGTGCGTTCCGACATGACGCCGCAGGTCGCCCGCATCGCGACCACCCGCCTGCGCAAGGCGCCGCGTCCGCTGCGCCTATCCTATGCGGGCCAGGTATTGCGCGTGAAGGGCAGCAGCCTGCGCCAGGAACGGCAGTTCGGGCAGGTCGGTGTGGAACTGATCGGCCCCGACCGGGCCGAGGCGGATGCAGAGATCATCCTGCTGGCCGCCAGCGCCCTGTCATCGGTGGGGGTCAAGGGCATTTCCATCGACCTGACGGTACCGACGCTGGTGCCCGCCGTGGCCCGCGCCCTGTCCCTGTCCGATGATGATTATGCCCGCCTGCGTGCAGCATTGGATCACCGCGATGCCGCCGCCGTGGCCGATGCCGCCGGCCCGCATGCCCCCCTTTTCCTGTCTATCCTGAATGCCAGCGGCCCGGCCCCGGCGGCGGTGGAACGGCTGTCCGCCGTGGACCTGCCCGATGTGGCCAAGGCCGCGCGTCAGGAACTGGCCGATGTCGTGCGCCTGATCGCGGCGGCGGCACCGGGCCTGTCCGTCACCATCGATCCCGTGGAAATGCGCGGTTTCGAATATCAGACGGGCGTCAGCTTCACGATTTTCGCACGCGGTGTGCGGGGCGAGCTGGGTCGCGGTGGCCGCTATCGCACCGGCGGGGCCGACCCGGTGGGCGAACCCGCCACGGGCTTCACGCTCTATACCGACACTGTCCTGCGCGCCCTGCCTGGCCCTTCGCCAGTCAAACGGGTTCTGCTGCCGCTGGGTACCGATTATGCCGAGGCGCAGGCCCTGCGCGCCCAGGGCTGGCACACGGTTGCCGGCATGGAAGCGATCACTGATCTGGTCGCGGAGGCCAAGCGCCTGTCCTGTTCACATCTTCTGACGGCGGACGGGCCCACGCCCGTCTGACCATCCTGACCGAAACCAACCAAGGGTAAGGGCCCAACCGGGCCACGGACCCGGACGTCTCACGCAAGCGAGGAATATCATGGCCAATGTGGCGGTCGTCGGGTCCCAATGGGGCGACGAAGGCAAGGGCAAGATCGTCGACTGGCTGTCCAGCCGGGCCGATGTCGTGGTCCGCTTCCAGGGCGGTCACAATGCCGGCCATACGCTGGTGATCAACGGCGTGGTCTATAAGCTGTCGCTGCTGCCCAGCGGCGTGGTCCGCCCCGGCAAGCTGTCGGTGATCGGCAATGGCGTCGTCGTCGATCCCTGGGCCCTGCTGAAGGAAATTGCCGCCATTCAGGAAAAGGGCGTGACGATCACGCCCGAAACCCTGCTGGTGGCCGAAAACTGCGCCCTGATCCTGCCGCTGCACAGCGCCGTGGACAAGGCGCGTGAGGAAGCGCGCGGCGTCAACAAGATCGGCACCACGGGCCGTGGCATTGGCCCGGCTTACGAGGACAAGGTCGCCCGCCGCGCGATCCGCGTCTGCGATCTGGCCGACGAGGCGGTGCTGGAGCACAAGGTCGAACAGCTGCTGTTCCACCACAATGCCCTGCTGCGCGGCCTGGGCGCCGAGGAGCTGAGCAAGGATGAGGTCCTGGCCCAGCTGCGCGAGGTGGCGCCCAAGCTGCTGCCCTATAGCGCCGTGGTCTGGAAGCGTCTGGACGAGGCCCGCCGCCAGGGCAAGCGCATCCTGTTCGAAGGGGCCCAGGGCGCCATGCTGGACGTGGATCACGGCACCTACCCGTTCGTCACCTCCTCCAACACGGTGGCCGGCAATGCCGCCGCCGGGTCGGGCATGGGTCCGGGCACGGTCGGTTATGTGCTGGGCATCACCAAGGCCTATACGACGCGCGTCGGTTCCGGCCCCTTCCCCACCGAACTGCATGACGAGATCGGGGACAAGATCGGCCAGCGCGGGCATGAGTTTGGCACCGTCACGGGCCGCAAGCGCCGCTGCGGCTGGTTCGACGCCGTCATGGTCCGCCAGGCCATCAAGACCGGCGGCATCACCGGTATCGCGCTGACCAAGCTGGACGTGCTGGACGGGTTTGACGAGCTGAAGGTCTGCACGGGTTACAAGCTGAATGGCGAGGTGATCCAGCACCTGCCCGCCGGCCAGACGGCCCAGGCGCAGGTGGAACCGATCTATGAAGTGTTCGAAGGCTGGAGCGAAAGCACCCAGGGTGCCCGCTCCTGGGCCCAGCTTCCCGCCGCCGCCATCAAATATGTACGCCGCATCGAGGAACTGATCGAGGCCCCGGTGACCTTGCTCTCCACCAGCCCCGAACGCGACGACACCATCCTGATGCGCGATCCGTTTGAGGATTGAGGGGGAAGGTCGGTCACTCCCCCCGTCATCCCGGCTTTCGCCGGGATGACGGGATAGAACATTTGGCCTGCCCACAGACTCGCCGGGTGCCTATGTGGAGTCCGCTTACCTAGGCTTCTTGCCAAGTCTCGGCACCTCCTCTATACACACCCGCTCCATCGGACGGTGCGGCCGGGCGAGAAGCCCGGGGCATGCCCACCGTCCACATGTGAAGAAGGACCGAAAATGCCCAAGTTGAAGAACCATTCGGGCGCCAAGAAGCGGTTTAAGTTCACCGCTTCGGGCAAGGTGAAGGCCCAGGCCGCCGGCAAGCGCCACGGCATGAGCAAGCGCCCCCTGAAGATGAAGCGTAACGCGCGTGGTACGTTCGTTATGTTCAAGGCCGACGGCGAGAAGATCGCTGAGAATTTCCTGCGGGTTAAGTGAGAGGACTGACCTATGGCACGCGTTAAGCGGGGCGTCACCACTCACGCCCGTCACAAGAAGATCCTGAAGCTCGCCAAGGGCTATCGTGGTCGCGGTTCCAAGTGCTATCGCGTTGCGATTGAAAAGGTCGAAAAGGCGCTTCGTTACGCCTATCGCGACCGTCGCAACAAGAAGCGCGATTTCCGCGGCCTGTGGATTCAGCGTATCAACGCCGGTGCGCGTCTGCACGGGCTGAAGTACAGCACCCTGATCCACGGCCTGAAGCGCGCTGGCATCGAACTGGACCGTAAGGTCCTGTCCGACATCGCCGCCCGCGAGCCGGAGAGCTTTAAGAGCCTGTGCGCACAGGCTGAGGCTGCTCTCAAGGCCGCCTGATTTCCGGTAACGGATCTCAGAACGGTTGCAAGTTGAAAGGGGGAGCAGGCCCGGCGGGCCCGCTCCCCCTTTTGCTTGTGCGCGACAGGCAAACGGTTTTTTGTGCTAGTCTGATCCGGTCATGCGTGACGGGAGGTTTCCATGGGCTCATTGATGATCCGCAACCTTGATGACAGCTTGATCAAGGGGCTGGAGGATCAGGCGCTGCGGTCGGGTCGGACCTTGGACCAGGAGGTGGCGCTGATCCTTAAGGATGGCGTAAGGCCCCCCCCTGTTGACCGTGCCGAGCTGTTTGCGCGCATGGATGCTTTCCGGGCATTGACGGCTGGCAGGTGTACTGTCCCGTCGGAGGTCTTGCTGCGCGAAGATCGCGACCGCGACGACAGATGAGCTATGTAGTGGACGCCAGCGTCGTGATCAAACTGGTGATCGACGAACCCGGATCGGAACAGGTTTTACCCCTGCGTGAGCATGATCTTTTTGCACCCGATCTGATGTTTGCGGAGATTACCAATATCCTTTGGAAAAAGGTGCGGCGGGGCGATTTGACCGCCGAGATGCTGGCGATGGCGGCGGACCTGTTCCAGCAGGCACCGATCAAGTCGATCCCTTGTCAGAGCTTGGCTGATGATGCGCTTGATCTGGCATTGAGGCTGGATCACCCCGCCTACGATATGTTCTATGTCGCGCTGGCTCGGCTTTTAGACCTGCCCTTGATCACAGCCGACTTGAAACTGGTGCAGCGATTGCGGTCCGGCACAGGGGATCGAAATCCCGCGTGCCGCGTCATTGCTCTTACCGAATTCCAACCGGGCGCTTCCGCCCCCTCCCTTTCCTGATCCGGACCCATCATGGACACGCTCGATACGCTCAAGGCCGAAACCCTGGCCACCATCGCCTCTGCCAATGACAGCGCCGCCCTGGAAGAGGTGCGGGTTGCCGTGTTGGGCAAGAAGGGCTCCATCACCTCTCTGATGGGCGACATGCGGTCCCTGACCCCGGAGGAGCGCAAGGCAAGGGGTGCGGCGCTGAACGCCGTCAAGACCGCCGTGGAGGCCGCGATCGAGGGCCGCCGGGGCGAGCTGAAAGGTATCGAGCTGGAGCGCCGTCTGGCGTCGGAACGGATCGACGTCACCCTGGCCCCCCGCCCCGAAACCCAGGGCCGCATCCACCCGATCAGCCAGACGGTGGATGAGATGGTCGCCATCTTCGCCGCCATGGGCTTCACCGTCGCCGAAGGTCCGGATATCGAGACGGACTTTAACAATTTCACGGCGCTCAACATCCCGCCGGAGCATCCGGCCCGTCAGATGCACGACACCTTCTATCTGCCGCCCTCGGCAGAGGGTGCGGCCCGCGTGCTGCGCACCCATACCAGCCCGGTGCAGATCCGCACCATGCTGAAGAACAAGCCGCCCATCCGCATCATCGCGCCGGGCCGCACCTATCGCTCCGACTATGACCAGACGCACACGCCCGTCTTCCACCAGATTGAAGGTCTGGTGATCGGCGAGGATATCCATATGGGCCATCTGAAGGGCTGCATCCTGGAATTTTGCCGCGCCTTCTTCCAAATCGACGATCTGCCCATCCGCTTCCGCCCCAGCTTCTTCCCCTTCACCGAACCCTCGGCAGAGGTGGATATCGGCTGCTCGCGCAAGGGCGGGGAGCTGAAGCTGGGCAACCATGGCGACTGGCTGGAAATCATGGGGTCGGGCATGGTGCATCCCAAGGTGCTGGAGAATTGCGGCATCGACAGCACCAAGTACCAGGGCTTCGCCTTCGGCATGGGGATCGAGCGCGTGGCGATGCTGAAATACGGCATCCCCGACCTGCGCTCCTTCTTTGACGCCGACCTGCGCTGGCTGCGCCATTACGGCTTCGTACCGCTGGATCAGCCGAACCTGGCGCAGGGCCTTTCCCGCTGATATGCCGCTGATCGCGGAGTTCGACGGGATCAAGGTTCTGATGTATTATCGGGACCATGATCCTCCCCATTTCCATGTGGAGTATGGGGAGGAGGAGGCATTGCTGCGAATCGCGGATATGCAGGTTATTGCCGGGCAATTGCCGGCCCGCGTGTTGCGCCAGGTGGTCGGCTGGGCGCAGCCGCGACAGGCGGCCCTGGCACTGAACTGGGTGAAGTGCCGCAGCCATGCCGTTCCTGACCGCTTGTGAGGCTTGTCCCATGCCTGGATTGCTGCGGAATCGGATTGTTGATGTACGGGTTGCCAGCGGCACGTCTTGCCTGACCCTGACCTGGGAAAATGGACAGACCACCCGCTTCGACATGGCTCCGGTCATCGCGCAGGGCGGCGTGTTTGCGGCGCTGGCCGATCCCGAGGCATTGGCGGGCGTGAGCGTCGGACCGCGCGGTCGATCCCTGGTCTGGCCCGGCGACGTCGACATGGACGCCGATGCCCTGTGGTTCGATGCCTTCCCCGCCGACAATCCTTTCAACCAGCCGGTGGCGGCGGAGTGACATAAAGGAAACCATCACCGACGCCAGAAAATAAGTGGCGGACCTTGCCAGGAAGGTCCGCGCGCTTCATTGTGCCGCCGGCCACCGGTTTGCGGGGGGGCGTGGCCTTGCCAATCCATGCGCCATCCTCCACCTGCCGGGGCCGGTGTAGCGGGAGCAAGCGATGCAAACGGGCGTGGATGAATATCACGGTGTTGACGCCGCGCGGTTCCAGATGGAAATCCAGCCGCATTATCGCCCCGCCGTGCTACGTGGTCTGGTCACCCATTGGCCCGTGGTGAAGGAGGGGCGGACCTCGCCCCAGGCGCTGGCGCAGTATCTGAAAAGCTTCGACCGTGGCGAACTGACCGAAAGCATGCTGGGGCCGCCCGCCATCAAGGGCCGGTTCTTCTATCGCGATGACATGCGCGGCTTCAATTTCGAACGGCGGCAGGAAACGCTGACCGCCGCCATCGACCGGCTGCTGGCCCATCTGGACCATCCCGCCCCGCCCGCCTTCTATACCGGTTCCGTGCCCACGGATGTGAACCTGCCGGATTTCGGGCGGGACAATGCGATGGACCTGATCCCCCGCTCCACCGGCGCGCGCATCTGGATCGGCAATTCCGCCACCATCTCCACCCATTACGATCAGTCGGACAATATCGCCTGCGTGGTGGCCGGCCATCGCCGCTTCACCCTTTTCCCGCCCGAACAGTTGCCCAACCTCTATGTCGGGCCGCTGGATTATACGATGGCGGGGCAGCCCAGCAGCATGGTCGATCTGGCCAATCCGGATTTCGCCCGCTATCCCCGGTTCCGCGCGGCGCTGGATGCCGCCATTACCGTCGATCTGGAACCCGGCGACGCGATCTATATCCCCTCCATGTGGTGGCACAATGTCGTCTCCACCGGCCCGTTCAATGTGCTGGTGAATTACTGGTGGAACGATGCCAAGCCCTGGGCCGGCAACCCGTTCCAGGCCCTGGTCCATTCCATCATGGCCATGGGGGAGATGCCGGCGGAGCGGCGGGAGGTGTGGCGCGATGTCTTCGACCATTACGTCTTCCACCGCAATGGCGACCCGATGGCCCATATGGCCCCCGAACATCGCTCCGTCACCGGCCCCCTGACGCCGCGTCTGGCGCAATATATCAGGGGCTGGCTGCTGCGTTGCCTGGGCGGCTGACCCCGTCCCCATCCGCATCCCCGCAGCAGCGGCGGATCAGGGTTGCCGGCGCTGACTGCCTGCCCGGCGGCAGGACGGTCTTACCTGCGGCCCGTGGCCCGTGTTACACCCGTGGACGATATCGCCCCCCGCTGCCCGCCGGCCCGCCCGGCGGCAGGGAAGTTTGCATCAGGACCATTCCCATGAAGTTCACGCTTTCCTGGCTGAAGACGCATCTCGACACCGACGCCACGCTGGATCAGATCACCGACGCGCTGACGGCCTTAGGCCTGGAGGTGGAGGGGGTTGAGGATCGGGGTGCCGCCCTGTCGGCCTTCCGCATCGCCCATGTCGTCTCCGCCGAAAAGCACCCGAACGCTGACAAGCTGCGCCTGTGCATGGTCGATACCGGTGCGGGCGACCCGGTGCAGGTGGTTTGCGGCGCGCCCAATGCGCGGGCCGGCATCAAGGTGGTCTTCGCCTCTCCCGGCACCAAGATCCCCGTCTCTGGCGACACCCTGTCCATCGGCACCATCCGGGGCGTGGAAAGCCGGGGCATGATGTGTTCGGAGCGGGAGCTGCTGCTGTCCGACGAACATAATGGCATCATTGAGCTGCCGGAGGATGCGCCCGTGGGTGGCTCCTTCGCCGATTGGCGCGGCCTGTCCGATCCGGTGATCGAGATCGCCCTGACGCCCGACCGCGTCGATTGCGCCGGCGTGCGCGGCGTGGCCCGTGACCTCGCCGCCGCCGGCCTTGGCACGCTGAAGCCGCTGGCCGCCGCGCCCGTGACGCCCGCTTTCGACAATCCGTTGAAGGTCACGCTGGACCATCCCGGCTGCCCGCAGATCGCCTTCCGCCTGATCCGTGGCGTGAAGAACGGCCCCAGCCCGAAATGGCTGGCCGACCGGTTGCTGGCCGTGGGCCTGCGCCCGATCAGCGCGCTCGTCGATATCACCAATTATTTCAGCCTGGACCTGTGCCGCCCGCTGCACGTCTTCGACGCGGCCAAGCTGACCGGCGGCATCACCCTGCGCGCCACGGCAGACGGCGACAAACTGCTGGCCCTGAACGGCAAGGAATATGCCCCGCCCGCCGGCCTGATCGGCATCTATGACGATGCCAAGATGATCTCCATGGCCGGTGTCATGGGCGGGGAGACGACGGGCGTCACCGCCGACACGACCGATGTCGTGCTGGAAGTGGCGACGTTTGAGCCGGTGCGCATTGCCGAGGCGGGCCGCGCCCTGCAACTGGACAGCGACGCCCGCTATCGGTTCGAGCGTGGCGTGGACCCGGCCAACATCCTGGAAAAGGTCGAGTTGGCCACGGCGATGATCCTGGATTTGTGCGGCGGTTCCGCCGGCGCCGTCAGCCTGACCGGCACCGAACCCGCCTGGCAGCGCACCCTGACCCTGCGCCCGGCCCGTGTGGCCGCATTGGGCGGGGTGGATGTGCCGGTCGATGAACAGGTCCGTATCCTGTCCGTCCTGGGCTTCACCGTCACCCGCCGGGATGATGGCGTGTTGGTGGCAGACGTCCCGTCCTGGCGCCGCGATGTGGAGGGCGAGGCCGATCTGGTGGAGGAGGTGTTGCGCGTCAACGGCTTCGACAAGATCCCGGCCACGCCACTGCCGCGTGAGGTAGGCACCCCCGCCCCGGCGCTCACCGCCGATCAGCGCCGCCGCTTCAACGCCCGCCGGGCCGCCGCCGAGCGCGGCTTGCTCGAGTCGGTGACATGGTCCTTCGTCGATCCCAAGGTCGCGGCCCTGTTCGATGGCGACAAGGATGAGCTGCGCCTGCTGAACCCGATCAGCGCCGATCTGGCTGTCATGCGTCCCTCCATCCTGGGCACGCTGGTCCCTGCCGCTGGCCGCAACGCCGCCAAGGGCTTCAAGGATGTCGGCCTGTTCGAGGTTGGCCCCGCCTTCCGCGACGGGTCCGAAAAGGGCCAGGATCTGGTGGTGGCCGGCGTGCGCGCCGGTGCTGCCGTCCCGCGCAACTGGTCCAAGGGTGAACGCCCCGTCGATGCCTTTGATGCCAAGGGCGATGCCTTGGCCATTCTGGAGGCTGCCGGCGCCCCCGTCGCCAACCTGCAGGTCACGCGTGATGCGCCCGGCTGGTACCATCCGGGCCGTTCGGGTGTGCTGCGCCTGGGCCCCACGGTCCTGGGCCGCTTCGGTGAGCTGCATCCCGCCCTGCTGGAGGCGCTGGACGTGACCGGCCCCGTGGTGGCGTTCGAGCTGTTCCTGGATGCCGTGCCGGCGCCTAAGAAGAAGGCTGGCACTGCCAAGCCGCTGCTGGCCCTGTCGCCGTTCCAGCCCGTGGACCGTGACTTCGCCTTCCTGGTCGCCAACAGCACCGACAGCGACAAGCTGCTGAAGGCGGCAAAGGGCGCCGACAAGCTGCTGATCAGCGATGTCACCATCTTCGATATCTATGAAGGCAAGGGTGTGGAGCCGGGCTTCAAGTCGGTGGCCCTCTCGGTCACCTTGCAGCCGGTCGACAAGACCCTGACCGACAAGGAGATTGAGGATGTGGCCGCCAAGGTGGTGGCCGCTGTCGCCAAGGCCACGGGCGCCAGCTTGCGCGGCTGACCGACGTTCGGTTGCAACCGGCTTGATCGAGAAAGGGGTACCACGCAGTGGCGCCCCTTTTTTCATGGCTATTATGCCGCGACCGCATGTCAAACGCGCCGGCTTACGCAGATGACAGCCTTACATAACGTTTACGGAAGGTAGGGTAAAAGCCGCCTTTCCTATCCGGAATTTCATGACTTCATTACAGGCAGGAAACGAATTTCTTAGACAACAGATGACTTCACCCTGCACGCACCCCCATTTCACTTGCATGTGCACAATAAATAATCACCATAGATAAAATTCCATTCAAATACACATTGCACTTTTCCCAAGTCACCACCAACAAAACACCGTCACACCTCTGTCACATCCCTTGGCAAACACAGGAAAAGTGCCACTTCCCATCTGTTGCCCTCTTGGCTTGACTGTCGAAACACCGTTACAGTGCAAGAAAACAAAAATGGCGCCCCAAGCCAGTTCAGGGCGGGCAAGCCGAAAAAAGTATCGGGAGGGAACATGCGTGCGCTTAAAAATCTTCCCATCGTGTGGAAGCTGGTTCTGCCATTGCTGCTGATGGGCGTCTTGACCATCGGCACGTCGCTTTACGCCCTGTCTCAGATGGAGGCGGTGGGCGATGAATATCGCGGCATGCTGGACCGGTCGGAAAATGCCAAGGCCATCCTGAACGCGCGGGAAACCGCGACCGACCTGGGCCGCCTGGGCTACACGATGGTGGCGGAGACGGACAGCTTCATCCTGGACAGCATGCAGGACGAGATCGCCCTGAAGCGGGATGAGCTGACGGGCCATCTGGACCGCGTGGAGAAGATCCTGCCAGAGCGGAAGGCCGATATCGACGCCATTCGCGAGGATACGCGCCGCATGCTGGAAATCGTCGAACAGGCGCGCAAGCTGGCGCTGGACGGCAAAGGCTCGCAGGCCGCCGCCATCCTGGTCGACCGGTTCGACATCAAGCTGACCGACGTTCTGGACAAGCTGGAAGTGACGACGGGCGATGTGCAGGCCAAGCTGGATGCCGGCAAGGAAGCCGCGCAGAGCCGGTTTGACCGCGCGCTGGCCGTCACCCTGATCGTGGGCCTGTCGGGCACGGCCATCGTGCTGGCCCTGGGTATCGCGCTGGGCATGGTCGGCATTTCCCGCCCCCTGCGCCGCATTGTGACCACCATGACCAAGCTGGCCGACGGCGACCTGTCGGTGAAGGTGTCGGGCGGCGACCGCCGGGACGAGATCGGATCCACGGCCCGCGCCCTGGCCGTATTCCAGAAGGGCATGCGTGAGGCGGAGCGGATGCGCGACGAACAGGCGGCCATGGAGGGACGGGTGGAGACGGAGAAGCGTCAGGCCCTGGTCCGTCTGGCCGATGATTTCGAAGGCAGCATGCAGGCGGTCGTCAGCGCCGTTGGCGGTGCCGCCGACCGCATGCGCGGCACCGCACAGGGCCTGAACAGCGTGGCCGATGAAACCAATCGGCAGTCCGAGGCCGTGGCCAGTGCCGCCGAACAGGCGGCGGAGAATGTGAATACCGTGGCCGCCGCCGCCGAACAGCTGACCGCGTCGATCAATGAAATCTCCCGCCGCGTGGCCGAAAGCGCCACCATCGCCCATGACGCCGTGGCGGAGGCCGAACGGTCGAACAGCACCGTCACCGGTCTGGTCGATGCCGCCCAGCGCATCGGGGAGATCGTGCGCCTGATTGGCGATATTGCAAGTCAGACCAACCTGCTGGCACTCAACGCCACCATTGAGGCGGCCCGTGCCGGAGAGGCCGGCAAGGGCTTCGCCGTCGTTGCGTCGGAGGTGAAGGCGCTGGCCACCCAGACCGCCAGGGCGACAGAGGAAATCGGCAGCCAGATCGCCACCATGCAGTCCGCCGCCGGCAATGCCGCCAATGCCATCCGGGGTGTCGGTGGCACCATCGATAAGATCAGCGATATCGTCTCCACCATCGCCACCGCCGTGGAGGAACAGGGCGCCGCCACCCGCGAGATCGCCAGCTCCGTGGCCCAGGCCGCCACCGGCACGCAGAATGTCAGCTCCACCATTGGCGAGGTCACGCGCGCCGCCGCCGAAACCGGAAGCATGGCCGGCGATGTCCTGAACGCCGCCAACGATCTGGTCGGCGAAAGTGCCGCCCTGAACCGTCAGGTGGCGCAGTTCGTGGCGAAGGTGCGGGCGGGATAAGGGGCGGAGCTGCCCTCACCCTCCTAAGCCTTCCGGCTTGGAGAAGGCATTGCCCTCACCCTCCCAAGCCTTCCGGCTTGGGCCCCTCCCTCTCCCACTTTCGTGGGCGAGGGAAGAAATTTTAGCCCCTCGCCCACGAAAGTGGGAGAGGGAGGGGCCCGTCGGCGCCAGCCGACGGGAGGGTGAGGGAACCACGAAGAAGCCCCCACCTGCGGTCACGCCACCCCGGCGACGTCATCACTTCGGACCCAACCGGAGTATCCCCATGATCCGCCGCCTGCTGCTGGCCGCCGCCCTGTTCCTGACCCCTCCCGCCCTGGCGGCACCGCAGACGCAGACGGTCAATACCGCCAATACCCAGGTCAGTTTTTCCATCCGCTATCTTCTGCTGGCCAAAGCCACGGGCCGCTTCACCGATATTGCCGGCAGTTTCAGCTTTGATCCCGACACGGATGAGCTGGGCGGCATTGATGTCACCATCACCACCGGCAGCGTCGATACCGGCAGTGCGGGGCGCGACCGCGATCTGCGGGGCGAGGATTTCTTCGCGACCGCGCAGTATCCCACCATGCGCTTCATCGGCCATCACGCCGTCCGCACCGGCCCGCATTCGGGCCGCGTATCCGGTGAACTGACATTGCGCGGGGTGACAAAACCTGTCGACCTGGATGTCACCCTGGCCGATCATCGCGCCACAGCCACCACCAGCATCAAACGCAGCGATTTCGGCATGCGCCCTGGCCTTGCCAGCCTGTTCATCGCCGACCGGGTCGATATCCGGATCGAGATCAGCGACCTGCCCGGTGCGGTCAGCCCATAGAGACCGTTACGAGACCGCCGGCGTCACGCCCTTGGGCAGCAGCAGCCAGTAACGCCCAGGGCTTTTCATCAGGCCCGCGCGCTGTTCGGCCTCGGCCCCATGGCCCCAGAACACATCGCCGCGCACAGGCCCCCGGATGGCCCCGCCCGTATCCTGCGCCACCATCAGGCGACGGATGCGGGTCTTGGCGTCCAGCGGGTCCTGCGCGTCCAGCCAGAGCGGCACGCCATAGGCGATGAAGGTCCGGTCCACAGCCAGGGAACGGCCCGGCGTCAGGGCCACGCCTTGCGCGCCCAGCGGCCCCTCCCCCTCCAGCCGGCGGAAGAAGACATAGGACGGGTTGGTGTTCATCACGGCCGCCGCCTGGGCCGGGTTCGCCTCCAGCCAGGCGCGGATCGACTGCATCGACACGTCTTCCTTGACCAGGGCGCCGCGCGCCACCAGCTCGCGCCCGATGGCGAAATAGGGCTGGCCGTTCTGCCCGTCATAGCCGATGCGGACCTGGCTGCCATCGGGCAGGGTCACGCGGCCCGACCCCTGTATCTGCAGGAAGAAGGCATCAACCGGATCATCGACATAGAGCAGTTCCAGCCCCTTGCCGTTCAGGGCGCCTGCCTCGATCGCCTTGCGGTCGGCATAGGGCTTCAGTTGCCCATCGACCACCCGGCCTGCAATGCGCTCGCCCTTCAGGTTGGGCCGGAATTCGCCCAGTTCCACCATCACCAGATCGGCGGGGCGCTTGTAAAGCGGGGTCTGGTACTTGCCCTGGCGCTTGAACGAACCGCGCAGCGAGCTTTCGTAATAGCCCGTGAATAGGCCCTCTGCCTCGCCATTGTCGGTCGCGGCCCAGGGCTGAAACAGGCTTTCGACGGCACGGCGCAGGGCCACATGGTCGCCCGCCGGCAGTTTGGCGATGGCCGCGCAGGGGCCGATCCAGTCGCTGATCCGGCCCATCATGCCATCGGGGCCCAGCGCGCGATCACCCGGCTGCTTCACCAGCCGGTCACAGCTTTTCAGCAGGGCGGGCAGCGCGTCGGCCGTGCGGTCCACGGACCAGCCGGACAGATCGCTGAAACTGGCGGGACGCAGGGTCAGGCGGGCGGCAGGTTTCTCCGCCTCTGCCGGGGCCACCGGGGCGCCGGGCACCTTGGCCGGTTGCGAGGCACAGCCGGCCAGCAGGCCGATGGCGAAAAGGGCGGCAAGGGAGCGAAGGCGCATTGGCAATCCATGGGGCGGACATGGAAAGGGCGCCCGACAAGGGGCGCCCCGGAAGGACGGGCGGCGGAACGGCATCAACCGCCGCTGCGGGTTTCAGACAGGTGCCAGTTCGGGTCGCTGGCACGGGTATTGCGGCTGAAGGTCCAGATATCGACCACTTCCTCGGGCCGCGCCTCATCCCCGTCGACGATATTGCCATCGGCGTCGCGCGTGACATGGGTCTGGCGGGTGGTGAAGGTGATGGTGCAATGGGCCGTGCGACCATCCAGACGCGCCGCCGACAGGTCCACCGCCTCGAACGAATGGATACGGCTGTCCAGCGTCTCACCCGCCGCCTGCCGGTCGCGAATGGCGGCGGCAAAGCGGTCATAGACATCATCGGCCAGCAGCGGGCGCAGCGTGGGCGTGTCACCCTCGGCATAGGCCTTGACGATCATCTCGAACGCGGCCTTGGCACCCTGCAGGAAGGTGCGCTCGTTGAAATTGGGATCGGCGGCGCGGATCAGGCGCAGCCCATCTTCCAGCGAGACGGGACCGGACGGGTCCGGCAGGTCGGGCATATCGGCGGCGGGGCCGCGACCGGGCAGCTGGATGACATTGTCACCCTCCACCGTCGGGCCGGTGGCGCCATTATTGTCGCGCGGGGTGAAGGGGTTGGGGCGTTCACGCTCCTCCCCATGCTTGCGGCCAAGCACGTTGCGAAGGCGATAGATGAAGAACGCCGCCACCATCGCGAAAATCAGAATTTCCAGCCAGACGGAGCCGCCGCCCATCGCATCACCCATTTCTGCCCTTGCGCCCGACCGGGTATGAACACCATTTGATGCGGGTGGCACCCTCTCGCCATCCGCCCGCCGGGGCGTTAATTTATGAAAGCCTGTCCGTTAGATAGGCTCTCAATCGACAAAGAGCAAGGACAGCCATGCGTTTCCTCCTTCCGTTGCTGCTGCTTCCGCTGCTGGAAATTGCCGGTTTCGCCTGGGTCGGGTCCCAATTGGGGGCAATTACCACCGTGTTGCTGGTGGTCCTGTCGGGCGTGATCGGCGTTCTGCTGCTGCAACGCACGGGCCTGGAGAGCGTGCGCCGCGCCCAGGTGGGCCTGCGCACGGGCGAGACGGAGCCGATGCGGCAGATGTTCGGCGGGCTGTGCACGGCCTTTTCCGCCATCCTGTTCCTGATCCCCGGCTTCATCACCGACATCCTGGCCCTGATCCTGTTCCTGCCCCCGGTGCGCAATGCGCTCCTGGCCCGCATGACCATCTTCATGCAGGTGAACGGCCAGACGGTCCGCTCGCGCCCGTCGCCGCGCGGCGGCAATCCCGTGATCGATGTCGAGTATGAGGATGTGTCGCGGCCCGGCAGCGGCGATCAGGCGGGCGACCTGCCCCCGCCCGACAGCAAGTGGCGCCCGCCGGGCGCGTGAGGGAAAACTAAGGCCGGCGACTGCCGGCCCGCGACCGCGTGGTCGCGTAAGCCAAGGCGGCGGATGCCGCCGCCCGGCGCCTGAGGGAAAACTACTTCGTCCCGAACAACCGGTCACCGGCATCGCCCAGGCCGGGCACGATATAGGCGTTCTCGTTCAGGTGGCTGTCCAGCGCAGCCGTATAGACCGGTACATCGGGATGGGCCGCGTGGAAGGTGCGCACGCCTTCCGGTGCCGATACCAGCGCCATGAAACGGATCTGGCTGTCCTTCACGCCATGGCGGTTCAGGACATCGACGGCATGCACCGCCGAATGGCCCGTGGCCAGCATGGGATCGACCAGGATGAACAGGCGTCCCTCCGCGTCCGGCAGCTTCACCAGATATTCCACAGGGCGCTTGGTTTCATGATCGCGGTAAAGGCCGATATGCCCCTCGCGCGCCGCGGGAACCAGTTCCATCAGCCCTTCGGCCATGACCAGACCGGCGCGCAGGATGGGCACGACCGCCAGCTTCTTGCCCTCGATCACGGGCGCATCCATGGGGCAGAGCGGGGTGTCGATGGTCTGCGTGGTCAGCGGCAGGTCGCGCGTGATCTCATACCCCATCAACAGGGCAATCTCCCGCAGCAGCTGCCGGAACCCCATGGTCGACCGCGTCTTGTCCCGCATGCAGGATAGCTTGTGCTGGATCAGCGGGTGATCGAAGACAAACAGGTTGGGAAAATCGCTGCGCATGGCGGTGTCCAGGTCTGGGATCGGGTTGGGGGGAGAATAGCCAAGGCAAGCCGGCAAATACCAGCCATGCCGAAGCCCCGCACTGTCATTTGCCGCCTTGCGTCCATATGATCGCTTCCCGCCTTGCCCCCATCATTCCCGGACCATCATGCGCCGTCACGACCGCCCCACCGGCAACCACGACCCGTCACAGCGGCCAAAGCGCCTGACCGACGGGCAGGTGCTGCGCCAGCTGTTGCCCTATCTCTGGCCGGCGGGGCAAACGGGGATCAAGGTGCGGGTGGTGGTGGCGCTCTTGTTCCTGGCGGCGGCCAAGGCGGCCAATGTCTCCGTTCCCATCTGGTACAAAGGCGCGGTTGATGCCCTGACAGCGGGCGGCAATCTGGCCGCCAGCCCGGCGGTGGCGATCCCGGTCGGTTTCATCCTGGCCTATGGGCTTGCCCGCGTGCTCAGTCTGGCGTTCGGGGAATTGCGCGACGCTATCTTTGAACGGGTCAGCCAGCGGGCCATGCGGGTGGCGGCGCTGAACGTCTTCCGGCATCTGCATGCCTTGTCCCTGCGCTTCCATCTGGAACGGCAGACGGGCGGATTGAGCCGGGTGGTGGAACGCGGGACCAAGGCCATCGACAGCCTGCTGGGCACGTCCTTGTTCAACGTGCTGCCCACCCTGCTGGAAATCCTGCTGGTAACGGGCATCCTCTGGCACCTGTTCGATATCCGTTTTGCCGCCGTCACCTTTGCCACGGTCGCGGGATATATCTGGTACACGATCACTGTCACCAACTGGCGCACCCGCATCCGCCGCGACATGCTGGATGCCGATACCCGCGCCAGCGCCAAGGCCATCGACAGTCTGCTGAATTACGAGACGGTCAAATATTTCGGCAATGAAGGGTTCGAGGCCAGCCGCTACGACAAGGCCCTGCGCGCCTATGAGGATGCGGCGGTACGCACCCAATCCTCGCTGTCGCTGCTCAATGTCGGCCAGGGGATCATCATCGCCGCCGGCGTGGTCAGCGTCATGTGGATGGCGGCGGGCGGCATCATCAGCGGCGAGCTGACCATCGGCGATTTCGTGCTGGTGAACACCTACCTTTTGCAGCTCTACCAGCCGCTGAACATTTTCGGCTTCGTCTATCGCGGCATCAAGGAATCGCTGAACGAGATGGAGCGGATGTTCGAACTGCTGGCCGTGAACCGGGAGGTGGAGGATGCACCCAATGCCCAGCCGCTGACGGCCAAAGGCGGCGAAATCCGGTTCGAGGGTGTGGATTTCGCCTATGATGCCCGCCGTCCCATCCTGAAGGACCTGGAATTCACCGTCCCGGCGGGGCACACGGTGGCCGTGGTCGGGCCGACGGGCGCGGGGAAATCCACCCTGTCCCGCCTGCTCTATCGGTTCTACGACGTCACAGGCGGGGCCGTGCGGGTCGACGGGCAGGATGTGCGGGCCGTGACGCAGGACAGTCTGCGCACCGCCATCGGCATCGTCCCGCAGGACACGGTGCTGTTCAACGACACCATCCGCTACAACATCGCCTATGGCCGCCCCGGCGCCACCCAGGATGACCTGGACCGCGTGGCAGACGCCGCCCAGATCGGCGATTTCATCAAGGCCCTGCCCGATGGCTGGGACACGATGGTGGGCGAGCGCGGCCTGAAACTGTCAGGCGGGGAAAAGCAGCGCGTGGCCATCGCCCGCACCCTGCTGAAAAACCCGCCCATCCTGATCCTGGACGAGGCGACATCGGCCCTGGACACCCATACCGAACGCGAAATCCAGGCGGCCTTGGGTCTGGCCGCCCGCGGCCGCACCACCCTGGTCATCGCCCACCGCCTGTCCACGGTCGTGGACGCCGACGAGATCATCGTGCTGGAAGCCGGGCGTATTGCGGAGCGCGGCAGCCACGCGGCCCTGCTGGCCCAGGACGGGGCCTATGCGGCCCTGTGGGCGAAGCAGCAGGAGGGGGTGGCAGTTTAATCCCCCCGTCCCACCAACCACCCGCCCAACCGTTCCCGCTCCACCCCCGACAGATCGTAAAACGCCACGCCCAGCCCGCCATGTCGGCGCCACGCAACGACCGCGTCACCGGCAATGTCGAAATCGCCCAAGGTCAGGACGAAGCTGAACCGGTCCTGCGGGTTCAGAAGGCCGCGATAGCCCACGACGCACATGCCCGCACCATTCACCTCCGTCACGGCCAGCACCTGTTCATTCACCAAGGCCGACACACCGGCCAGCGGCGGATAGGTTTGCGGGCGGCGGCGGAACAGCCGGGTCAGCCAGCGGCGCAGTGGCGGCAATGCCGCAATGGGGCGGGCCGGGCTGTGGCTGGTCTGGACGCTGGCGGTCATGGGCGCGGTCCTGGGGATAAGCCTGGGGATGGCCAGGGGGATTTCATGTGGGCTGGCTGTGGGCAAGTTGTGGGCGGATCGGTGGATAAATCCAGAATCACATGGATTCCCGCCGCTTGCAAAGCACTGCCGATGGTCACACACCAAAGAAATAGGGGCAGGCCCGCACCCCTGGCGATTTGACTAGGCCGCGCGCCTGTTCCAAAGTGCGGCCCCCGTTGCCGCCTGGAGCCACGCCCATGCCCATCGCCGACCTTGCCGAGCGTATCCGCGGCGGTGACCGGCGTGCCCTGGCACAGGCCATCACGCTGGTGGAAAGCACCCGGCCCGACCACCGCGAACAGGCCGAGGCCCTGCTGGCAGCCCTGCTGCCCCATACCGGTCGGGGTGTGCGCATCGGCATTTCCGGCGTACCCGGTGTGGGCAAATCCACCTTCATTGAGGCGTTCGGCCTGCATGTCATCGGCCAGGGGCACAAGGTCGCGGTGCTGGCCATCGACCCGACCAGCCAGCGCACCGGCGGTTCCATCCTGGGTGACAAGACCCGCATGGAGTTGCTGTCCCGCGATATCAGCGCCTTCATCCGCCCCTCACCCGCCGGCACCACCCTGGGCGGGGTGGCACGGCGTACGCGGGAGGCCATGCTGCTGGTGGAGGCTGCGGGCTTCGAGGTGGTGATCGTGGAGACGGTGGGGGTGGGACAGTCGGAAACGGCGGTGGCCGACATGGTCGACCTGTTCTTGCTGCTGCTGCCGCCGGCGGGCGGGGATGAATTGCAGGGCATCAAGAAGGGCATTGTCGAACTGGCCGACATGATCGTGGTCAACAAGGCCGATGGCGATCTGGCCAATGCCGCCCGCCATGCCGTGGCCGAATATCGCCACGCCTTGTCGCTTCTGCGGCCCGCCAATGCCAATTGGCGCGTACCGATCCTGTCCTGTTCGGCGCTGAACAATCTGGGCATCGATAAGGTCTGGGACGGGATCGGCGACTATCGCCGCATCCTGGGCGATGACGGGTCCATCGGCCGGCGGCGGGCCGAACAGGCACAGGCCTGGATGTGGAACGAAATCCGCGAAAGCCTGATCACCGCCTTCCAGGCCGACCCGGCGGTACGCGCCGAACTGTCGGGCCTGGAACGCGCCGCCGCCGACAGCAGCGTCACGCCGGGGGCGGCGGCCCGCCGGTTGCTGGACCTGTTCCGGCATCGCAAGGATGCGGAATAAACATCCGCCCCTTGCCAATCCGGTCTTTCCGCCAAACTATCTTGCATGGAATTGACCGCCGCCTCTCCCCCTCCCTCCCCCTGGCATCTGCGCCGGCCCGTGCTGACGCATCTGCTGGCGGCTGTTTGCGCGCTGCTGGCGGTGGCGGTGGGGCTGGGGCCGGCGCTGGATTTGCCGGGAACCTATGCGGCCTTCTGCCTGTTGGCCTTTCTGCCAGCCGCCTGGTTCGCGCTGACGCGGCTGGATCTGCACCGGGCCCCGGAATGGGGGCACGCCAACCGGGTCACGCTGTTGCGGTCGGTCCTGCTGGCCCTGGTCGGGGGCAGCCTGCCCTTCGTCCATGATCTGGACGCAATGCCGGCCTGGGTCCTGTCGGTGATTGCCGTCACGGCGCTGGTGCTGGACGGGGTGGATGGTTGGCTGGCGCGCCGGCAGGGCCTTTGCAGCCCCTATGGCGCCCGGTTCGACATGGAAATGGATACGGTCGCCATCCTCTATCTCTGCCTGCTGCTCTGGCTGTCGGGCGAGGTGGGGGAATGGGTGCTGCTGGCGGGGCTGCTGCGGCCCCTGTTCGTGGTGGCGGGACGGGTCTGGCCCTGGCTGGACAATCCCCTGCCCTTCAGCCAGCGGCGGCGCCTGATCTGCATGGTGCAGGTGGGCGTACTGGCGCTGTGTGCCACACCGCTGCTGGGGCCGCCGCTGACCGGCTTTGCGGTTGGCGCAGCCCTTGCGCTTTTGCTTTTCTCTTTTACCGTCGATACGGTTTGGCTGCACAGCCACCGTCATGACGGTGGTGGGACGAATAATGGATAGCATGGTTCTGGAATACGCCTCCGCCGATCACGCCACCCCGCCGGACCATGCGGCCCAGCGCGCGGTAGACCGCGCCCTGTCCGAATTGCGGCGGGGCGAGGCGGTGGTGATCACGACAGAGGCGGGGACGGCCCTGCTGGCCTTTGCCGCCGAAGCGGTGACGACGCAGACCCTGAACCATCTGGCCCAACTGGCAGGCACGGCCCCGTCCCTGGTCCTGACGGGACAGCGCGCCGCCGCCCTGGGCCTGGATGTGCCACTGGACCGACCGGTGCGCCTGTCCCCGCCCGCCGGCCTGACCGCCGATCTGGTGCGCGACCTGTCCGACCCGACCCGGCCCGCCCGCGCGGCCACGCCCACCGGTGCCGTCAGCCTGGAGGGCGGGGCGGAAGGGGCGGCCACCATCCTGGCCAAGATCGCCCGCCTGCTGCCCGCCGCCATCGTGGCCGACCTGCCCGCCGGGCGCGGCGGCATGGTGGACGCCGCCGGCTTTGCCCGCCGCCACGACCTGCTGCTGGTCCGTGCCGCCGACATTGTCGATTACCGCCGCCGCTCCGCCCGCAGCCTGGCCCGCGTGGCAGAGGCTGCGGTGCCGCTGGAAGACGCTGAGCGTACCCGCATCGTGGCCTTCCGGCCAAGCGATGGCGGGCCCGAGCATCTGGCCATCGTCATTGGCGATCCCGCACCCGGAAAGCCGGTCCTGGCCCGCCTGCATTCGGAATGTTTCACGGGCGACCTCCTGGGCTCTCTCCGCTGTGATTGCGGTCCGCAATTGCGCGGGGCCATCCGGGAAATCGCGCAGGCCGGACAGGGCATCGTGCTGTATCTGGCACAGGAAGGGCGCGGCATCGGCCTGATGAACAAGCTGCGCGCCTACCGGCTTCAGGATGGCGGGCTGGACACGGTCGATGCCAATACCGTCCTGGGCTTCGACGCCGACGAACGCGTCTATCTGCCGGCGTCCAGCATGCTGCGCCAGTTAGGCTTCACCCAGGTCCGGCTGATGACCAACAATCCCGACAAGATGGCGCAGCTGGCCGCCAGCGGCGTGGAGGTGGTGGAACGCGTCCCCCACATCTTCCCCGCCAACGGCCATAACGAGGCCTATCTGCGCACCAAGGCGGAAAAGTCGGGGCATTTGTTCTGAACGGTTTCCGGTTTATCGCAAACCGTTCCGGCGGTGACTGCCGCCGCGCCGCACGTGCGGGGTAAGCCAAGCTGCGGACGCAGCGCCGACGCTTGAGGATAACAAAAAGCTCCCCACCCGGCAAATTCCGCCGCCCCGCACTTGGCACGCGGCCTGCATTGATCTTTCCGAACCGGGAGGATCACCATGCCGCCAAGCAGCATCCATATGGACCATGTCCGCGCCAAGACGCAGCACATCCAGGCCGCGTCGATGGACAATGCCAAGGCGGCGGACAGGCCGGCGGAGAACAGCGAGGGCATGTCCTTCTGGGATGTGCTGGATGTGGTGAACCCGTTGCAGCACATCCCCGTCGTCAACAAGATCTATCAGGCTGTCACCGGCGACACGATCCGCACCCCGGCCAAGGTGGCGGGTGCGGCCCTGTTCTTCGGCCCCGTGGGTCTGGCCGTGGCCAGCGCCGACGCCATCCTGGAGAAGGAAACGGGCAAGGACGCCATGGACCATGTGGCCAGCGCCCTGGGCCTGGAGAAAGACGCCGCACCGGCGGAGGATGATCCCTTCACCGTCACCGCCCCCCGCCCCGCCCAGACCGCCGACGCCACCCCGGCCCTGCAGGCTGCTGCCCCCACCGCAAGCGTCGCAACCGCCGCACCCACACCCGGCGGCCCCGTGGAACTGTCCAGCGGTCAGGCAGCATTGCTGGAAAGCCTGATGGGTGGTGGGCAATCCCTGCCCAGCGCGCCCGGCACCACGGCAGCCCTTGCCGCCACTGCGCCCGCCACGGTCGCGGCCCCCGCTTCCCTGCCCATGGCCGCCCTGACCACGAAGGCACCCGCCACCGTCCCCACCTCCATCAGCGCGCATGCGCCTGCCGCCGGTGGCATCGCCACGGCCCAGCAGTTGAAGGACCTGGAAAGCACGCCCGGCGCGTCCGCCGCCCTGACCGCCGCGCGCGGCATGGGCACCGCCGCCGTGGTGGCCAGCCTGCCGGCCCCCGGTGCTGCCGGGTCGGGCGACAATCTGCTGACGGCGATGAGCCAGGAACAGGCCGCCCCGGCCCGCGCCGGCAAGGGTCTGGCCGAATACCGCGCCGCCGCCATCTCCGCCGGCTCCATGGGGGTGAAGCCGATCGTGGCGTCCCGCGCCAACCAGATGGCCCGCAATGTCGGCGGCAACATGCCGGGGGCCGCCGTCCCCGCCATGCCGAAGCAGACCACGCAGCCGCAGGCCCCGACGGTCACCAATGCCCAACCCGTTGCCACGCAGCAGCCGCAGGCCGCCCCGGCCCCGATCAACAGCCCGGCACAGGTCCAGTCACAACAGCCGGCATCCTGGCCCCCCGGCGGTGCGGCCCCCCTGCCCAAGGAACTGATCGCCGACATGATGAGCCGCGCCATGGACAAGTATGACAGCCGCCCCCGCACCGGCGGCACCAACACCGACACGGTGCATTGAGGGGTACTACCCCCTCACCATTCCACTGGCTCATAGGCCAGAACCGCGTCAAACGCGGCATTGGCCGGATCGATGTCGGCGGTAATCGGGTCGGCCTTGCCCAGAACCTTCAGCACAAAACGGCTGGCCACCAGCCATTTGCGCCGGTCGCCCCATTTCAGCTCCGCCACCGCCTCCTCGCACAGCAGGGCCGCCGCCAGCGTATCGGCCATCAGGGTCAAGAGGCGCCGTCCATGGCGCGGCCCCTGTTCCGGGTTGCGGCGCAGGAAGGACAGGGCCGCGCGGCATTCCTCCAGCGCGCCTTCCAGAATGGCCGACACATCATCAACCACCGGCTCCTGCAGACGCGTGGGCAGGTCCGACAGGATGGTGCCGACACGGGCCAGGAACATCTGGTCTCCGGGCCGCTTGCCCGTCACCAGCCGCAGCAATTCCAGCGCCTGGATATTGGCCGGCCCTTCCCAGACCGACACGACCAGACAGTCGCGGTAGAAGCGGCTGGTCGCCATCTCGTCGGTATAGCCATTGCCACCCACCATCTCCACCGCCTGCCGGCAGCCGGTGACGGCCTGCTCTGCGGTCCGGTATTTGGCCAGCGCGGTGGCAAGACGCAGCCAGTCGCCGCCCATATCAGGGTCGGCCAGCTGCGCATCGAAGGCCAGCACCGACTCGAACGCCAGCGCCGTCGACGCCTCCAACTCCATCTGCATATCCAGCAGCTGATCCTGCACCATCGGGTATTTGCGGATGGGCTTGCCGAAGGCCACCCGGTGCGTGGCCCATCCCGCACTTTCCAAAAACGCCCGGCGCAGCAGGCCCGCCGATCCCACGGCATTGTGGATGCGGCTGTACTCCAGCGCCGCCATCATCACCTTCAGCCCGTCCGGCGGCAGCGCCAGCTCCACGGCAAAGCACCCGTTCAGGTCCAGTTCCGCGGTCGCCAGCCCCCGGGTCCCCGCCTTTTCCTTCAGCCGCCGGGCACGCTGATGGTTGGGCGTGCCATCCTCCAGATGGGAGGGGACAAGATAGCAGCCCAGCCCCTTGCCCCCCGGCTCTGCGCCATCCGGCCTTGCCGTCGCCATGGCCAGACCCGCGCCGGCATTGCTGGTGAACCATTTCAGCCCGTGCAGGCGATAGCCGTCATTGCGCTGTTCGGCCCGCGTCGTGGTCGCCCCCACATCCGACCCGCCATGCAGTTCGGTGGCCCAGGTGCCGCCCGACAGGGCCTTGCCATCCATGCGGATCATGTCCGGCAGATAGCGGCCACGCACAGCGGCGGGGGCCGCCATGTCCAGCACATGCGCCACCGCCCCCGTCATGGTGACGGGGCAATGGATGGAGATGTCGGCCTGCGACAGCATATAGCCCATGGTGAAACAGGCGGCATGGCTGGGCGCCCCCGTCGGCCCCTGCCCTTCTGGCAGATAGGCCAGGCCCACGGCCCCGCGCCGGTACGCCTCGGCATGACAGGCCAGATAATCGGGATTGAAGACCACGCGGCCCGTACGGTTGCCGTCACTGTCATAGGGGTCCAGGCGCGGGGGCGCGAACCGGTCGGTATATTCGGCCTGGGTGTCCAACTCATTACCGGCCCAGGCCCCGAATTCCGACAGCCGCCCCTCATGTGCCTCCAACACATGCGGGGCCCGGCGCTCCAGCAGGCGGATCAGGTTGGTGTCCGTCTCGAAAAAATTCGTGCCGCGCGCCGTGCGCGGATAGTCGGCGGCATCACTCATGCCCGCACCCTCCCTGGCTTTAGGGTCCAGCATGACGCAAAGGGCAGGCCTGTGAAAGAGGGCCGAACGGGGCCGCGCGCGACAGCCATGTGTACGTCCGACGACGATAGTTCTTGTTATGGAACGCAAAGACGCCCATGTTTGCCAAGTCGACTTTGCTACTGGGCTATCTTCCGGCTACCGCTGGTTCTTCCCTGTCGTGACTTTGATGCCCGTGCCGCACTCTCGCGCCGGGCAGCTCCGAACGGGAACTATCCCAGGAGGCTTTTATGTCTGTCGGTACCGTCAAGTGGTTCAATGGCACCAAGGGTTTTGGCTTCATCCAGCCCGAGGATGGCTCGGCTGACGTGTTCGTCCATATCTCCGCCGTTGAGCGTGCTGGCCTGTCCAGCCTGAACGAAGGCCAGAAGGTCACCTTCGACGCCGTGCGCGATCCGCGCAAGGGCAAGACGGCGGCTGAAAACCTGCGCGTGGCCTAAATCCACGTTCAGTAAACGGCTTTGAAGGGGCGGCGGCATGGTTTCATGCCGCCGCCCTTTCTGTTTCAGGGGTACAGAATGACCAAAGAAGAATTTATCGAGTTCGACGGCATCATCGCCGAGGCGCTGCCCGATGGCCGCTTCCGGGTAAAGCTGGAGAACGGGCACGAGATTATCGCCTATACCGCCGGTCGCATGCGCAAAAGCCGCATCCGCTCCCTGGCCGGCGACCGCGTGACGGTGGAAATGACGCCTTATGACCTGAGCAAGGGCCGCATCACCTATCGTCACAAGGACGAGCGCCCCGCCGGTGCCGGCGGCCCGCCGCGCCGTCCGGGCGGCCCACCGTTCCGGCGCTGACAACGTCACCCCCTCCCACCCGTTGATGCTGACGGGCGAGGGGTGAAGAATTTACGCCCCTCGCTCACGAAAGTGGGAGAGGGAGGGGCCCCAAGCCTGCCAAGGCTTGGGAGGGTGAGGGTTCAACGCCCCCACCCATCCCCCACTTAACTAAAGCGCCACCTCGAACGCCGCTTCCGTCTTCTCCTTGATCTCCTCAAGCGTCACGCCGGGAGCCAGTTCGATCAGGGTCAGCGGGCCGGTGCCATGCTTGTCCACCTGGAACACGCCCAGGTCGGTGACAACCAGATCGACGACGCGCGTGCCGGTCAGCGGCAGGGTGCAAGCCTTCAGCAGCTTCGGCTCGATGGCGCCCGTCTTCTTGTCGACGGCGCAATGCTCCATCACCACCACGACCTTCTTGACGCCGGCGACAAGGTCCATGGCCCCGCCCATGCCCTTGACCATCTTGCCGGGGATCATCCAGTTGGCCAGATCGCCATTGGCGGCCACCTGCATGGCGCCCAGCACCGACAGGTCGATATGCCCGCCACGGATCATGGCAAAGCTGTCGGCGCTGCTGAAATAGCTGCTGTAAGGCAGCTCGGTGATGGTCTGCTTGCCGGCATTGATCAGGTCGGCATCCTCTTCCCCTTCAAACGGGAAGGGGCCCATGCCCAGCATGCCGTTTTCCGACTGGAGCGTGACATGCATGCCCTCGGGGATGAAGTTCGCCACCAGGGTCGGAATGCCGATGCCCAAATTCACATAGAAACCGTCGCGCAACTCCTTGGCGGCGCGGGCGGCCATTTCCTCACGGGTCCAAGCCATTTTTGTTCCCCTCGCCCTTAATCACGCTTGCGGGTGGTGCGCTGTTCGATGCGCTTCTCGTGCTCGCCCATGATGATGCGCTGCACGAAAATGCCGGGCGTGTGGACATGATCGGGGTCGATCGTGCCGATATTTACCAGCTGCTCCACCTCGGCCACCGTGACCAGGCCTGCCATGGCCATCATGGGATTAAAGTTCCGGGCCGTCTTGCGATAGATCAGGTTGCCTTCGGTATCGCCCTTCCAGGCCTTGACGATGGCCAGATCGGCGCGCAGGCCCCGCTCCATGACATAGGTCTCGCCGTCGAACTCGCGCAGTTCCTTGCCTTCGGCCACCAGCGTGCCCACGCCCGTCTTGGTGAAGAAGGCGGGGATGCCCGCACCGCCGGCGCGGATACGCTCGGCCAGCGTGCCCTGCGGGTTGAATTCAAGCTCCAGCTCGCCTGACAGAAACTGCTGCGCGAACAGCTTGTTCTCACCCACATAGGAACTGATCATCTTCTTGATCTGCTTGGTCTCCAAAAGCTGGCCCAGGCCGAAGCCATCCACGCCCGCATTGTTGGAGATGACCGTCAGGCCCTTCACGCCCGACAGCTTGATCGCAGCGATCAGATTTTCGGGAATGCCGCAGAGGCCGAACCCGCCGGCCATCACGGTCATGTCATCGCGCAGCAGCCCCGCCAGGGCCGATACGGCGTCGGTATAGACTTTCTTGCTCATGAGCGTGCCCGCGGCCTCCTCCATTATGTGGGCTTTTCTCTTGAGGTGTACGGCGGTGCAGCATGGGTGTCAATGCGCCATCCCACACAATATGAAACATGATTCAATTTTCATGTTTGATGTGTCCGACAGGCGACCAATCGGCCGCCATGTTACGAATGTTACACCTGTGGCGCGCGGGCATCGGTCGCGGCATGATCATCGCGATGGGTTGTTCGGGGGCCTGGGGGCGGGCCCGTATCTTCCAAGGAATCTCAAGGTCAGATCATGTCCATGTCTTCTATGATCG
Source organism: alpha proteobacterium AAP38 (assembly GCA_001296005.1). GTDB lineage: Bacteria > Pseudomonadota > Alphaproteobacteria > Azospirillales > Azospirillaceae > Niveispirillum. The sequence continues at coordinate 40,781 of LJHR01000015.1, forward strand.
GGCGGGCCCTGCGCCCCGTCCTGCTTTCCTGCATCCTGCTGTCCACCACCGGCGCCGCCCTGGCGCAGGACCGGCCCAACCCGGACAAGGTGGCGCGCGGCGCCTATCTGGTCGGCATCCTGGGCTGTGGCGACTGCCACACGGCGGGCGCCATGGCCGGGCGGCCCGATACGGCGCGCCTGCTGGGCGGCAGTGATGTCGGCTGGCAGGTGCCAGGGCTGGGCACCTTTGTCGGCCCCAACCTGACGCCCGACCGCGATACCGGCCTGGGGGCCTGGACCGATGCGGAGATCGTGAAGGCGCTACGCACCGGCGTCCGCCCCGATGGGCGGCAATTGGCCCCCGTTATGCCATATATGGGGTATAGCCGGATGACCGACACCGATGCCGGCGCCATCATCGCCTATCTGCGCTCGCTGACGCCGGTATCGGGCACCGTGCCCGGTCCCTTCGGGCCTTCGGAAAAGCCGACCCTGCCCTATTTCGCCCTGACCATACCGGGCAAATGACGGAGAACCTTCGTGAAGATCGCCCATGTCGCCCTGTGGACCGCTGATCTGGATGCGGCTGCATCCTTCTGGGCAACGCATTTCGGGGCCGATGTGGGGGATCTTTACGAAAGCCGCCGCCGACCGGGCTTCACCTCCCGCTTCCTGCGGCTGAAGCAAGGGGCCGTCATCGAACTGATGAGCGCGCCCTGGCTGTCGGGAGAGGGCGAACAGGGCTGGGAACGCTATGGCTGGGCCCATATCGCCCTGTCGCTGGGCTCAGAGGCAGCGGTCAACGACCTCGCCACCCGCCTGTCTACCCTGGGCCTGCTGGACAGCGGCCCGCGCTGGACCGGCGATGGCTATTACGAGGCCGTGGTGAAGGACCCGGACGGCAACCTGATCGAGATCACGGTGTAAAGGCAGCCCTGCCAGCCCGGCATTTTACAGTAACCGCCGGTTGGGGTAGAGCATGTCCATTCCCGACATCCCCTGTTCCCGCCCGGTGGCCCTAGATGACCGACCTGGTCCTTTCCACTTTCATCGCCTTTTTCGTGACCATCGATCCCATCGGCCTTGGCCCCATGTTTGCGGGGCTGACGGCGGGCATGGATGCGCGTCACCGCCGCCGCACCGCCGTGAAGGGCGTGCTGATCGGCACGGGCCTGCTGTTCGGCTTCGCCTTCATCGGCGAATTGCTGCTGACCTCGCTGGGCATCGGCGTCGGGGCCTTCCGCATCGCGGGCGGCATTCTGCTGCTGCTGGTCGCCATCGACATGGTGTTTGCCCGCGAAAGCGGCCTGCGCACGGCCACGGCAGAGGAAAAGGAAGAGGCGACGCACAAGGAAGACATCTCCGTCTTCCCCCTGGCCATCCCGCTGATCGCGGGGCCAGGCGCCATGACCTCGGTCGTGCTGCTGATGGGCCGCGCCGATGGCGACCTGATGATGCAGGCGACCGTCCTGGCCGTGCTGTCGGGCGTGCTGCTGGCCACCCTGTTCGTGCTGGTCTTCGCAGGCGAGGTGTCGAAGCTGCTGGGCGTTACCGGCATCAACGTGATCAACCGCGTCCTGGGCATCCTGCTGACAGCCCTTGCATGTCAGTTCATCATCGATGGCGTCATCGAAAGCGGCATTCTGGGCCATTGATGTGGGTTTGTCGCATGCGGGCGCTGCCCTTATGCGACCTACGCTCCCGTGTCGTAGGTCGCATAAGCATCGCGCATGCGATACCCGCCCCTCTCACTCCCCCGCCAGCCGCGCCCCTTCCCAGGCCAGAAGCGTGCGCTTCTGCACGGGGCCCCAGCGGTAATTATCCAGCACGCCCGTACCCCGGATGACACGGTGGCAGGGGATCAGCCAGGCGAGCTTGTTGGCCCCCACGGCATTGCCCACGGCGCGGGCGGCACTAGGCTGCCCGATACGGTCGGCGATGCCGGCATAGGTGGTCACCCCGCCATAGGGAATGTCCAGCAAGGCCCGCCAGACCCGCATCTGGAAGTTGGTACCTTTCAGATGCAGCGTCACCGGCCCCTGCCCCGATGAAACGGGATCAAGGGACGCCGCCGCCGCCCGCGTCGGCTCCGGGTCTTCCACAAATGTCGCCATCGGCCAGTCGTTGCGCAGTTCCGCCATCTGCCCCGCCGGGTCGCCATCGGCCCCAATAAAGCCGAACCAGCAGACCCCACGGTCGGTCGCGGCCAGCAGGGCCGTCCCCAGCGCCGTCTGATGCACAGCCCAGCGGATGACCATACCCTTGCCGGCGGCCTTGTATTCACCGGGTGTTACGCCTTCGGCCACTACGAACAGATCATGCAGGCGGGACGGGCCGGACAGGCCCAGATCCAGGCTGGCGCCCAGCAGATCATTCCCCCCCTCCCCGCGCAGCAGGGCGCGGGCATGGCCCAGTGTCGCGAACTGGGCAAAGCGTTTCGGGCTGATCCCGGCCCAGCGCTTGAACAGCCGCTGGAAATGCCATTGCGTCAGCCCCGCGTCAGCCGCCAGTTCCTCCAGCGAGGGCGGCTCCTGCCAGTCGCGGGCCAACCGGTGCAGGGCACCCGCCACCAGCCGCGCCCCGCCATCGGCCAGCACCGGGTCGCGGGGATCATCGGGGGCCGGGGCGGTCTGGTCATTCATGGCGGTCAGGGCGCGCAACGGGGTGAAGGCGGGGTGCGTAGCGGTCAGCATGATCGTTCCTTTCCGGTTCCTGAACCAGAAAATGACGCAAGCGCTGGTCCCGCCCCACCCGAATATTGCGGTCGTCCATAGTCCGCCCCTGCTGTCCGGTTGACGCCACCATCGCTCAGGCCCCACCATGCCCCGTGCCACTAAAGGGAGAGCAGCCGGTGAAGGAGAAGGAGCTTCGCATCGCGCTGGTCTGTTATGGCGGGGTCAGCTTGGCCGTCTATATGCACGGCGTGACCAAGGAACTATGGAAGCTGGTGCGGGCCAGCCAGGCTCTGCATGCGGGCCGCAACGCCCATGGCAACGGCCATGCTGGCAGTTTCCAGACGGCCCTTGCCGGCGATCCCCGGCCCTTCGATACCGAATCCATCTATTTCGACCTGCTGCGCGATCTGCTGCCCGACCTGTCCTTGCGCGTGCTGATCGACGTGGTGGCGGGCGCCAGTGCCGGCGGCATCAATGGCGTGCTGCTGGCCCGCGCGCTGGCCCATGATCTGGATTTGGAGCCGCTGACCAGCCTGTGGCTGGAAAATGCCGACGTCACGCAACTGCTGACACCCGATAGCCGGGCCGGCAAATGGTCGAAATGGTTCATGCGGCCCGTGGTCTGGGCCATGACCCAGCGTCTGGAACGGCTGGCACCGGATGCGGAGGTGGCGGAGAAACTGTCGCTGTTCGTGCGGTCCCGTTGGTTCCGCCCGCCCTTTGACGGCAAGCGGCTGATGGAATTCCTGCTGGATGCCGCCCACGCCATGGGCGACAGCACGAAAAAGCCGCTGGCCAGCCTGCTGCCGCGCGGCCTGCCCTTGTCGCTGCATGTGACGGTGACGGATTTCCACGGCTACACCACCCGCATCCCGGCCCATGACCCGCCGGAGATTCTGGAGCGTGAACATCGCCACCGCTTCACCTTCCGGTATCGCCGCACCGAGGGCGATCTGGACAGCGATTTCAAGGATGGGGACGTGCCGGGCCTGGTGTTCGCCGCCCGCGCATCCGCCTCCTATCCCGGTGCCTTTCCACCGGCCCAGGTGCGGCAGATGGACCGGCTGCTGAATGAGCGGGATGAACGCTGGGAGGGGCGGGCACGGTTCTTCGAACGCAACTTCGCCGAATATCGCCGCCAGGGGGCGGACCCCGAACAGGCCAGCTTCATCGACGGGTCCGTCCTGAACAACAAGCCGTTCGCCGCCGCCCTGTCGGCCATCGCGGGCCGCCCCGCCTATCGCGAGGTGGATCGCCGCATCGTTTATATCGACCCCAAACCGGCGGGCCGCGTCGGTCTGGGTGGCCGGCCAGAGGCGCCGGGCTTTTTCCGCACCATCCGCGGTGCCCTGTCCGACATTCCCCGCAATGAGCCGGTGCGCGATGAACTGCTCGCCATTGCCGGCCGCAATGCCCGCATTGAGCGGCTTAGAGGCCTGCTGGATGCTGCCCGCCCGCGCGTGGCCGAACAGGTGGCGCGCGTGCTGGGCGGGCCGCTGCCGCCGGCCCCCACTATCGAACAGATCCGCCATTGGCGCGATCAGGCCAGTGCGGTCGCCGCCCAACAGGCGGGTTTCGCGTTCGAGGCCTATCTGCGGCTGAAGATCGAAGGGGCGCTGGAACATCTGGCCACGCTGCTGTCGCCCTGCCTGGGCCGCGCCGATGCCGGGGCCAGACCGGCCCTGCTGGCGGCATTGAACGGTTGGGCGCGGGCGCGCGGGGTTCTGCCCGACCGGCTGGATTTCCCCGCCGACGGGGAAAAACCGGCCTGGGTTCGGTTCCTGCGCGATTTCGACATCGCCTTCCGGGGACGGCGCCTGCGTTTCCTGATCCGGGAACTGAACGCCATCTATCCGATGGTGGGCGAAGGCGAACATGCCGACACCCGCGCCCCGGACCTGGATGAGATGAAGGCCAGCCTCTACAGCGCGCTGGAGCGGCTGCCCGGTCTGGCCACCGACGGGTTGGGCCTGTTCAATGCCGGGGAACGGATCGCGCTGAACAACCTGATGCGCGCCGACGGGCCGGTACCATCCGCAGAGACCCTGGACCGCGTGCTGCCGCAACTGGCCGCCGTCTGGAAGCTGGAGGACCAGTCAGCGGAGATTGACGAGATCTTCGCCCTGATGGGCCTGAACTATCTGGGGCCCGCCGCGCGGCGGCAGATATTTGAGGCCTATCTGGGCTTCGCCTTCTGGGACGTGCTGACCTTTTCGACCAGCGGCTGGGTGGAGCTGGATGAATTCCACGCCATCCGCGTGGACCGCATCGCCCCGCCCGATGCCCGCCTGCTGCGCCGGTCCGGCGCCCCCACCGACCTGCGCAGTGCCCGCATGAACGCCTTTGGCGGCTTTTTCAGCCGCCATGACCGCGAACATGATTACCTGCTGGGCCGCCTGCACGCCGCCGAGCGTGTCATCGATCTGGTGGTGGATGCCGGCGGCATCGCCCTGTCGGAGGCCCGCATCAACGGCCTGAAACTGCGCGCCTTCCACACAATCCTGGTGGCCGAGGAAAAGCGCCTGGGCAAGGGCAACCGCGCCCTTGAACAGGTCCGCGCCTGGGTGGAGGCCTGCGGGTAACGCCTCAACACTGCCGTCAGGGAAATGCAGGCACCACTTAAAACGGCCGCACAATCACCAGGATGACGATGCCGATCATCAGGACGGTCGGCACCTCGTTCAGGATGCGGAAGAACTTGGCCGGCTTGGTGTTGGCATCATTGGCGAACAACCGCACATGCTTGCCCAGCACCCCATGCACGCCCGACATCAGCAGGACCAGCGCCAGCTTGGCATGCAGCCAGCCCTGGCCCTTCATCAGGTCGGGGTTCAGGGCGATCATGGCGATACCGAAAATCCAGGTCCCGCCCATGGCCGGGTTGATGATGGCCTTCAACAGGCGGCGTTCCATCACCTTGAAGGTTTCCGACTGCACAGACCCGCGCTCGGCCGCGCAATGATAGACGAACAGGCGCGGCAGATAGAGCATGCCCGCCATCCAGGCAATGATGCTGATGACATGCAGGGCCTTGATCCACAGATAATAGTCACCCACGCCGCACCTTCCCCGTTTCGTCCTTGATATCCCGATGGACATTTGCCCACCGGTTGTTACCCCGGCTAAATAGCATCGGACCACCTCTTCACCAAGCACCATGCCGCGTCCGCGACAAGGGAACGCCTTGCATACACGCGGATGCGTGCTAGGTTGCCGCTAACAAAACCTCCGGCCATCCAGGCCCCCGGGAACCGATATGGCCGATACCGCCCAGACCGACGCCCCCGAACAAGGGGAAGCCGAGGTCATCCAGTTCGATGACGCGTCGCGCGATTCGCTGCATATCCTTCCCATGGCCATGCTGCCATTGGAAACGCCGGGCCTGCGCCGTGCCAAGCTGATCAAGAATGCGCGGCTGGAAACCGTCGTGGAAATCTTCCAGGACCGGTCCACCGGCAGCGGCCAGATCAGCCCCGACCATCTGGGCAGCCTGTTTCCCAGCCACAGCAAGACTCTGCGCGTCGATATGGTGCAGATCAGCAAGCTGGTCCGCATCAACAGCTTTGACGTCTATACGCTGCGCAAGGAGCTGCGGCGTGTCGGCATCGCCGTGAATGATGCCAAGGCGTTGCAATTGTCGGACAGCAAGCGTGCCGAACTGACCGGCTATATGAAGGATTTCACGCGCCCCCTGCTGCAGCAGGTCTATGGCGGCGAACAGCGGCAAATCAGCGACGTGTCGGACATCCTGGCCATGCTGGCCAATCCCGACCGGGAGGAGGCGCTGTCCAACCTGCGGCTTCTGTCGGAAAAGCTGAAGGTGAAGCTGAACGAGATCCCGGACTTTCTGGAGGATTATGGCGACGTCTTCCTGTCGCTGGCCTATTTCCGGTCCTGCCTGGACGGCATCGTGCCGGAGGTGCAGCGGTTCATGAAATGGGCGATGGAACCGAAGGCATCCGAACTGATCGCGCGCGACCGCAACATCATGAAGATGCTGTCGGATGTGCAGTCGAAACTAACCTCCATAACCACCTCCATCACGGGCCGGTTCGAGGCGTTCGACCGCCGGTCCAAGGATTTCTGGAACGATATCAGCGCCGAGAGCTTCCGGTCGGTGCGCCATCAGATCGAAAGCCACCACGTCACCATCGGTGGCGTGCTGTGCGGTCTGGCGGTCAAGATGGCGCTGTGGAAGGCACGTTTCCCGCAGGGCGGGGCCGGGCCCAACAAGCGCGTGGAATTCATCCGCTCGGAAATCCTGCCGGGCCTGGACCATATCCTGGCCATCGAAAACGCGGCCAGCGGCATGAAGTGAGGGGCGATGGACGCCTCTATTCCCCGCGCAGCATCTTGCGGATCGCGTCTGCCAGAAGCTGATAGGGGTCCTCCCCCTTGGCCTTGGCCGCCCGCTGCACCTGTTCCTTGAAACCCTTGTCGCTGGCCTGACGGCGTAGCCTTTCAATCTCCCCCTGCCGGATGCGCCCATCCAACTCCCCCGCCTGGGGGGCGGTGCTGATTGGGTGCGCTTTCGGCGGGGGACGCTTCACCTCACGCCTCAATCACCGACATAGGTATTGCCGACACCGGTATTGCGGACATTGGCTTTGCCCTCATGCCTGGCGATGCGGACATTGCCGGCGCCTGACGCCACCACCGTGGGGTTGATGGCGGTGCCGTTGAATTCCAGCGAGCCGGCACCCGTCACCCGTGCCTCCAGCTCCGCCTCGCCCTCGCCGATGCTGACGCGACCGGCGCCGGGGAAATCGACGCGGACGGGACCATTGACGCGACCGATATCCATTTCCGAATGGCCGGCGATGGAGATGGCCAGCCCGTTTTCCACGCGACCCAGCGAGACATTGGCATGGCCATTCACATCCAGCTTGGCCGTTTCCGCCCGCTCCACCGACAGTTCGCCTGCCCCCTGTACCCGGAAATTCAGCGGCCCCTCCACACGTTCGACGGACACGGTACCCGATTCCAGGATATCGACCGACAGCGCACCCACCCGTTCCGCCGACACGTCGCCACGCAGCAACTGCACCGACAGCTTGGCATCGGACCGGCCACCGATGGACAGGTCGCCGGCTAGGCCCGCCACCGTCAAATCGGTATCGGTGGGCATGGTCAGGCGCATGTCGGTCCTGCCGATATGGGGATCGTTCCGGCCCCGGACAGTCAGCACGCCATCCTTGACGTCCAGATCCATGGTGCTGGCGCCGCTGTCGATCTCCACCCGCACCTTGTCGGCGCGGCTTGAACGTTCGATGGTGATGTCGCCGCCGATATTGACCAGTTGCACGCCCTTGGGCGCATCGAAGGACTGCATGATGCTGCCTTCGCCCTGCTGGGTCTGGGCCTGCGCGCCCTTGGCGGCACCGGCGGCGGCGGCCACACCCAGTTCCGCCATACGCAGGGCACCCTCGGCGATGGCGGGCACGTCCTTGCCTTCACGCTGCAACTGCTCGCGGGCGGCGGCCAGCTCGCGCTGGGCATCGGCAAGCCCTGCCTGCGCCTCTCGCAGACCCTGCATCCGGGCGGCATCGACATCCACCCCGCGCATGGCATCGCGCACGGCGCGTTCCACCATCTGCGGGTTTACATCGACATTCACGCGCACATCGGGCGGCTCTGGGGGTTCCGGTGGCTCCGGCGGTTCGGGGATGTTGATGTCGAAATGCGACCCATGACGTTCCTGCGGGCCATCAATGTCACCGGCGGCCAGGCCCCAGCCGATGACGCCCATCGCCACCAGGATGGCAGCGATGCCACCGGCAGGCACGCCGGGGGTCAGGCGCGGGCGGTTGGAAAGGCTGCTGGGCGGGGTGCTGGAAAGGGCGCCATCCATGGGTCGGTTCCTGTACTTCATCGGTTACCCGTGTCTCGCCTTGGATAATGCGGCTGGCCCGGCCCCCTGTCCGCCGCATTTGCAGGGGGTTTACAAATATCCGGCCTTGGTAACCGATGATAACGGATTGTTACGAACGCTTAACTCTTCATCCGCCATCCCGCCGAATAAAGCCTTGCTGCCAGCGCATAGAGCAGGACGATGGCCACCAGCAGGAACAGCGCCGATCCCCAGGGCATGGCCCCGCCCAGGATGCCGTGGCGGAACCCCTCCATGGCATGGAAGATCGGGTTCAGCCGCACGATGGTCCCCAGCGTTTCCGGCATCGACTCGACCGGCGCGAACAGGCCCGACAGGAAGGAGAGCGGCGTGAACAGAAACGTGAAATAGGCGGAGATATGGTCCCACTTGGTGCTGGCCATACCGCAGAGCAGACCGCAAAGCGCCATGAACAGCGACCCGGCCAGCGCAAAGCCAAGCGCCGCCAGCGGGTTGGCCACCGGCAGCGGCCAGAAGAACAAGGACGCGATCCAGACCACGATGCCGCTGCCCATACCGGCCACGACGCCCGCCAGAAGATAGGCGGGCACCGCCTCCCGCGCGCCGATGGGGGCCATCAGCTCATCGATGATATGGCCCTCGATCTTGCTGTACAGCAGCATAAAGCCGCCATTTTCCGCCGAGCGTAGCAGGATCGACAGCATGATCAGGCCCGGCACCAGATAGGAAAGCACCGCGTCGCCCTCTGGCGTGCCCCGCTGCGGCCCCAGCCCGAACAGGAAACAGACGAAATAGATGCCCGCCATCAGGGCCGGCGCGATCAGGAAGGCCGCCGCCATCTTCACCATGCGCCGCAGCTCGCGCCGGCACAGCGTCAGGAACGCCACCCAGTGGAAACCGGGCACCTGCCGGCTGATCGCGGGATTGAAGGCGCCGGCGGGGCCGCGCGTCTGTTCCAAGCTCATTCCCAGCTTTCCTTTTCAGTTGTCGCATGCGGCCTCACCGGCCTTATGCGACCTGCGAAACGGGCCGTAGGTCGCATAAGCGCAGCGCATGCGACATCAACCACACCCTCACGCCTTCAGCTTGTAACCCTTGTCGATCATCCGCCAGGCCACAAAGCCCAGGACCAGATTGATGCCCAGCATCACCAGGATGCCCGTTACAAGGGTCCCGTCCGTCTGGCCGATGAAGCCATAGCGGAAACCGTCGATGAAATAGAAGAACGGGTTCAGATGCGCGATGAAGCGGAAGGCCGGCGGCACGCTGTCGATGGAATAGAAGGTGCCCGACAGGAAGGAGAGCGGCGTCACGATGAAGTTCGTGACGACGGCCATATGGTCGAACTTGTCGGCCCAGATGCCCCCGATCAGCCCCAGCAGCGCCAGAAGCGAGGCCGCCGCCACCCCGTGGAACAGGATGAAACCCACCGAATGCAGCTGCAACGGGATGAACAAGGCGATGGCCAGGGCCGTGACCAGCCCGACAATGGCCCCGCGCACCACACCGCCGATGACATAGGCCGCGGTCAGTTCCAGGGCGGAAATCGGCGGCATCAGCACATCGACGATATTGCCTTGCACCTTGGCCACCAGGACCGAGGAGGAGGAATTGGCAAAGGCGTTCTGGGCAATGGCCATCATGATCAGGCCGGGCGCCAGGAACAGCAGGAAAGGCACATCCCCCACCATCCGCACCACCCCGCCCAGCGCCAGCGCAAAGACGGCGTAGAACAAAAGCGTGGTGACGACGGGGGCGGCGATGGTCTGGACCCAGACCTTCAGGAACCGGTGAACTTCCTTGCGGATCAGGGTGGCAAGCCCGATCCAGTTGACGGCGCCGACGGCGCGGGGCATGGGGAGGGTCGGTTGCGACATGGCTTTCGGGATCTTCCGGGGCAGCGGAAATGAGGTGCCCGACACTATACGGGCATCCGGTCGGCGGCAATGATGGCGCGAAGGCAGGGGATTGGCAGTGACGGACGACACGGGGCGGGCAGGAAACGGGCGCAAGGTGGTGAAGAAGGTGACGGCGGCCTATCTGGACCGGGCGGCCCTGCATTATCTGGAACGGTTCGCCAGTTCGTCGGCCAATCTGCGCCGGCTGCTGCTGCGTCGCGTCGATGCCTCGGCCAAGGCGCACGACACCGACCCGCAGGAGGGGCGGGAATGGGTCGACGCACTGATCGCGCGCTATGTCCGCTCTGGTCTGCTGAATGACGGGCTTTATGCGGAAATGAAGGCGTCGGGCCTGCAACGGCGCGGCGGGTCCACACGGGTCATCCGCCAGAAGCTGATGGCCAAGGGTCTGGACGGCGATCAGGTGGAAAAGGCGCTGGGCAGCCTGGAAGGGGCCGAGGAGGGGGAGGCGGAATGGAACGCGGCGCTTGCCTATGCCCGCCGCCGCCGGCTGGGCGGCTTCCGTCCCGACCGGGGCCTGTCGGAGGAAGAAGCGCGGGCCCGGCGCGACAAGGATATCGCCGCCATGGCGCGGGCCGGGTTCGACCTGGAAACCGCGCGGCGGGTGATCGACAAGGAGGGGGAGGAATAGCCCTCCCCCACACAAGAGCTGTTTTTGGTTAACCGAAAACAGCTCCGGCGGCGACTGCCGCAGCGCGGCACGTGCCGCGAAAGCCAAGCGGCGGATGCCGCGCCGGCGCTTGAGGAGAACGAAAGGCTAGAGCGCGCTCTAGCCTGACTACTCGCTCTGGATCTGCTGACGCGCCGTTTCCAGCAGGTCGTTCAGTTCCTTTTCGATCCGATGCTCGGACACGTCCACGCCCTTGGCCCGGAAATCGGCCAGGATGCGGCGGACAATGTCCTTGTGCCCCGGCTCCTCGAAATCAACGGTCACGATCTGCTTGGCATAGGCGGCGGCATCGTCGCCGCTCAGACCCAGCAGGCCGGCGGCCCACAGGCCGGCCAGCTTGGCGCGGCGGGCATTGATACGGAACAGCAGTTCTTCGTCATGCTTGAACTTGTTTTCGAAGGCCTGTTCGCGTTCGTCGAACGTCGTCATTTTTAATCCTCTGCAGGCAGGTCGAACGATAGAGCCTTGGCCCTTATATACGGCAGATGTGACATAAGCCATCACCTGACGCATCGTCCTCACCTTTAGGATGGTGAGCCATGGGGAATTTTTGAAGGTCAATGCCGCCATGTGTACACTTGTGATCCTGCGCCGCCCCGGCCATGACTGGCCCCTGCTGCTGGCTGGCAACAGGGACGAGATGAAGGGGCGGCCCTGGAAGCCGCCGGCCCGCCACTGGCCCGACCGGCCAGAGGTGATGGCCGGCATCGATGAGATTGCGGGCGGGTCCTGGCTGGGTCTGAACGACCATGGCGTCGTGGCTACCGTGCTGAACCGTGAAGGCACGCTGGGGCCAATGGCGGGCAAGCGGTCGCGGGGCGAACTGGTACTGGACGCGCTGGACCATGCCGATGCCGCCAGTGCCGCCGAGGCCCTGGCCCATCTGGATGGCCGCGCCTATCGGCCCTTCAACCTTGTGGTGGCCGACAATCGCGACGCTTTCTGCCTGTCCCTGACCGGGGAAAGCCGGCGCGTGCGGGTAGAGACGGTCCCGGTGGGCCTGTCCATGGTCGCGGCATCCGATCTGAATGACCCGGACCATCCCCGCCTGCGCTTCTTCCGGCCCCTGTTCCAGGCGGCACTGGCACCCGATCCCGCACAGGATGACTGGTCCGGCTGGACCCCACTGCTGGGCTGCCGTATCTGGGATGGGGATGCCGGCCCGCGGGGGGCCATGTGCATCGTGACGCCCAGCGGGTTCGAAACGGGCAGTTCCGCCCTGGTCGCCCTGCCCTCCATCGACCGTCTGGGCATGAAGCCACGCTTCCTGTTCGCGCCCGGACGGCCCGATCAGGTGGCGTTCGCGCCCGTCGCCCTCTGATCACCGCCACCCAGCACTGACCCGCCCGCATCGCTGGTTTCATTGTGCGGGGGCGCGTTGCTTGCTATAGGGTTGAGCACCGGACCCGCTGGTTTTGCCATGCGGGTCCGTCTCCCTTTGGCTGGAACGATTGCTGGACACCAGACCCATGACGCGACGCCGGCGCATCTACGAAGGCAAGGCCAAGATTCTGTATGAAGGCCCTGAGCCTGGCACCCTGGTCCAGTACTTCAAGGACGACGCGACCGCCTTCAATGCCCAGAAGAAGGGCACGATTACGGGCAAGGGCGTCCTGAACAACCGCATCAGTGAATATCTGATGACGAAGCTGGGCGAGATTGGCATCCCCAACCATTTCGTGCGCCGCCTCAACATGCGTGAGCAGTTGGTGCGCGAGGTGGAGATCATCCCCATTGAGGTGGTGGTCCGCAATATCGCCGCCGGGTCCTTGACCAAGCGTTTCGGCATCCCCGAGGGCACGCCCCTGCCGCGCTCCATCGTCGAATATTATTTCAAGAACGACGAACTGGGCGACCCGATGGTCTCCGAAGAGCATATCACGGCCTTTGGCTGGGCGGCTCCGCAGGATCTGGACGACATGCTGTCGCTGGCGCTGCGCATCAACGACTATCTGAATGGTCTGTTCCTGGGCATCGGCCTGAAGCTGGTGGACTTCAAGGTGGAGTTCGGCCGGCTTTATGAAAATGAAGAGATGCGCATCATCCTGGCCGACGAGATCAGCCCGGATAATTGCCGTCTGTGGGACGCCAAGACCAACGAGAAGCTGGACAAGGACCGTTTCCGCCAGGACCTGGGCAATGTCGCCGAGGCCTATCAGGAAGTGGCCCGCCGCCTGGGCATCCTGCCCGAGGCCGGCCCCGGCGACCATACCGCGCCCAAGCTGGTGCAGTAAGTTTTGATCTTCCATTGCTGAAAAGGGTTCTCCCATGAAGGCCAAGGTCGTTGTGACGCTGAAGAACGGCGTGCTGGACCCGCAGGGCAAGGCCATCGGCCATGCCCTGACCAATCTGGGTTTCGATGGCGTCGGCGAAGTCCGTCAGGGCAAGCTGATCGAACTGGAGGTCGCCGAGACCGACCCGGCCAAGGCCAAGGCCCAGATCGAGGAAATGTGCCGCAAGCTGCTGGCCAACACCGTGATCGAGAATTACTCGATCGAACTGGTGGCCTGATCACGCGGGTTCGCCGCCAAGGCGGGCACCGGCAGTGATGCGAATGGAAAGGGACGTCTTCGGACGTCCCTTTTTGCTTGTCGGCAGGGGATGTTTGCGGCCAGGGTTCCAAAAAACATCCTATCTTGGGAACCTGACCCGATGCGCGAACGCCCCCTGCCCCGCCTGCTTGCCGCCGCCCTGATCCTGGCGGCCCCCGCATCGCTGACCCTGCCGGCATCGGCTGCGGGTCAGGATGATGTACTGAAATGCCTGGGCATCGTCGATAATGGCGCCCGTCTGGCCTGTTACGACCGTACGGTTCCGGCCCTGCGCCACACGCCGCAGCCGCCCGCCGCCCCGTCGGCCCCTGTGGCACCGGCAGCACCCGCCGTCGCCGCACCCGTGAACAAGGAACAGGCCTTCGGCGCCGAACGCATCGACCGCAAGGATGCCCCCGCCGGCACGGTGGCGCAGGAAGCCGAAAGCATCACGGCCACGCTGACCAGCGTCAGCCAGCAGACCGTGGACCGCTACACCTTCACCCTCGACAATGGTCAGGTCTGGTCCCAGGTCGTCGCCCGCTCCATCGCCAATGCCAAGCCGGGCAAGGAAGTGAAGATCGAAAAGGGCATGTTCGGCAGCTTCACCATGACCATCGACGGCGTCACCGGCATCATCAAGGTCCGCCGGGTGAAGTAAGCACTTCCTGTCTGCTTCCATCCATATACCCCCTTGACCGTGTTCCATAAATGAGATTTTATCTCGTTTATGGAACACGACATTGATACACGTCTGGCCGCGCGTCTGGCCCAGTTGCGCCGTGATGCCGGCTGGTCACTGGACGATCTGGCGGCGCGCAGCGGTGTGCCCAAGGCTACCTTGTCCCGGCTGGAACGGGGAGAGAGCAGCCCCACGGCCAGCCTGCTGGGCAAGCTCTGCGCCGCCCATGGCCGCCCCATGTCCCGCCTTCTGGCGGAGGTGGAGGCCGAACCCGCCATGCTGATCCGCGCAGGCGACCAGCCCGTCTGGACCGATCCGACCAACGGCTTCGTGCGCCGCTCCCTGTCGCCGCCCGCATCCGGGCTGGAGACGGAGATGATCCACGGCACCCTGCCGCCCGGTACCATCATCGATTATGACGCCCCGCCCGTGCCGGGCCTGGAACAGCATATCTGGCTGCTGGAAGGCCGGCTGGAATATCGGCTGGACGGGGTCGCGCATGTGCTGGAGCCGGGCGATGTCCTGCGCTTCCGGCTTTATGGCGCCTCGCGCTTCCACGCGCTGGGTGACACGCCCAGCCGCTACATCATCGCCATCACCCGACCCTGAAGGTTCATTCATGCGTTACGACATCGTCACGGCTGGCGCGGCGGATTTCGCGGCGGCGATACCCGATCTTGCCCGTGTCCTGGCTGCGTGCGTCGCCAACGGGGCCGCCGTCGGCTTCATCCCGCCCCTGGACCTGGACAGCGCCGCCGCCTTCTGGCGCGGGCAGGAAGGGGCCGTGCGGTCGGGGGAGAAGCAGATATTGCTGGCCGTGACGCAAACGGGCCACATCATCGGCACCGTCACCCTGGCGCTGGCACCACAGGTCAACGGCACGCACCGGGCGGAGATTGCCAAGATGCTGGTGCATCCCGATGCGCGGCGTCAGGGGGTGGCGGCCAGCCTGCTGAAACGCGCGGAGGAGGTGGCACGGTCCAAGGGCCGCCGGCTTCTGGTGCTGGACACGCGGGAAGGCGATGATGCCGAACGGCTTTATGCCCGCCTGGGCTGGCAAAGCTGCGGCACCATCCCGGATTATGCCCTGAATGGCGACGGCAGCAGCCACACGACCCATGTCATGTATCGGCAACTGCCCGTAGCGCCCGCCGGCCTGACCATCGAACCGGCCAGCCCCGATGCCCAAGACGCCATCCCCCTGATCGACGCCCTGTCCGCCGATCTGGCCGCCCGTTTCGGCAGCGACGGGCGCGGCGGGCTGGCCGGATGGGACGCGGTGGCAGACCGATCCCTGTTCGCCTTGGCGCGTCTGGACGGGGTGCCCATGGGCTGTGGTGCCGTGCGACCGTTGGAGGGGGAGGTGGCGGAGATTAAGCGCATGTATGCCGTGCCGGGCAGCGCCGGCGTCGGCGCAGCGGTTCTGTCCTTTCTGGAGGATGGGGCGCGGCGGCTGGGCTATCGCCGGCTGGTGCTGGAAACACGCTGGGCCAATGACCGGGCCGTCTCCTTCTACCGCCGCCATGGCTACCGGCTTGTCCCTAACTACGGTTCCTATCAGGGACGGTCGGAATCCGCCTGTTTTGGCAAGATATTGTAGGCCAAACCCACTGCCGCCCGTACAGGTTGACGCAAAGGGCGCATCTGGTCAGGATGCGGCCCAGTGGATACCAGTGTTTGGGGGAGTGGGAGATGGCACGGCTGACGGATCGCGTGGCCCTGATCACGGGGGCGGGCAACAATATCGGTCGGGCCGTGGCCCTGGCCTTTGCCCGCGAAGGGGCCGACCTGATCCTGCAATATGAGGATGACACCCAGTCCAATGCCGTCAGCGAACTGTCGCGGGAGGTGGAGCGCCACGGTCGCCGCGTGCTGGCGCTGCGCACCGACGTGACCAATGCCGACGGCGCCTATGGGCTGGTGGAAACCGCCGTCACGGGCCTGGGCCGCGTCGATATCCTGGTCAACAATGCCGGGCTGCGGCCCGCCATCTCCTTCATCGACACCACGGCAGAACAGTTCGACATGGTGATGGCGGCCAATGTGCGCTCGGCCTTCATGATGACGCGCATGATCCTGCCGCTGATGTTCGCGCAGAATTACGGGCGGATCGTTACCACCGTATCGGATGTCGCCTATCACGGCGCCCCCGGCTACACGCTCTATGGCGCCGCCGCCGGTGCGCTGCTGGGCTTCACGCGCAGCCTGGTCCATGATATCGGCCCACGCAACGTCACCGCCAACTGCGTGGCCCCCGGCGCTATCGATCCCAAGGCGGGGTCCGCCGTGGCCCAGGCCGGGGTGGACGCCCTGCGCCGCGCCCTGCCCAGCCAGCGCCTGGGCAGCGTCGATGATGTCACGCCCGCCTATCTGTTCCTGGCGTCCGACGATGCCCACCACATGATCGGCCAGTGCATCAGCCCCTGCGGCGGGGCCGTGATGCTGTAATTACGCATGGATCGGATCATCCGGCCCCGTCAGGTCCGGGTAACCCGTCACCCAGGCATTCCCGTCCTCCACATGGACCCCGGCCCCGAACCGGCGCAGCAGGTCCAGCGCCGGTTCCATCTCCGGCAGCATTGTAACACCCGTCCGCCCCGGACTGTTCAGCCCGGCCAGCAGCAGGCCCATCCCTTCCGCCGCACCCAGCCCTTCATGCAGGGCCGGCAGCGGCCATGGCGTGCCGGTGATGGCACCCGGCAGCAGGTCAGCCCGGCGCAGGGTCAGTCGCGCGCCCACCCGTTCCAGCGCCGGGCGCAGCCCCGCCAGCGACACCGACTCGGCGGCCAGAACGGCTGTGACATCATGCGCAGCCAGCGCGCCGGCCAGCAGCGGCACCGCCCCCGGTCGCGGCCCCAGATCCAGGACCCGGCCCGGTTCGCGCCATCCACCCATCCCCCTTCCCTGTATCCGCCAGGCCTCCGCCCTCTCAACCATGGCACCAAGGGCCGTCAGAGCATGCGCCAGCGCGTCCAGCCCGTCCGTGTCACGGACATGCACATGCGCGCCGCCCCGCGCCAGGGCGGCCAGGATCAGGGCCAGGGAGGGCAGGTCGATCGCAGACATGATCCGGCCTTCGGTGGAGGATTTATGGGGACCGGGCATAGCATGGACGGACGGCACCGCAAAGCATGCCGGCCCCGTTTCAAAGGCCCCGCATGGCCGCACCACGCGCGAACCGTGACAGTTCCGTTTGACAGGGGCGCGAAGCCATGGCAGATGCGGCCTGAACCGCGGCGCATGTCCTGGCGCGCGTGATTGACGGAGGTATTGCCGTGGCCAAGGCCGAGTGGGGTATCAAGCGCATCTGCCCGAATTGCGGCGGGCGTTATTATGACATGAAGAAGGACCCGCCGACCTGCCCGTCGTGCGGTACCGTGTTCGATCCCGAAGCGCTGCTGAAGTCGCGCCGCGCCCGTCCCATGCCGGTGGAGGACACCAAGAAGGTGGTCGCCCCGCGTGACGATGAGGAAGCGTTGGATACGGAGGTCGAGGAGGAACTGGACGAGGCCGCCGATATCGCCGATGACGATGTCGATGTCGCCGACGAACTGGAAGCCGACGAGGTCGATGACGGCGTGGTCGAGGACGAGGACGTCCTGTTGGAAGATGCCGACGAGCTGGATGACGGCGACGACATGGGCGAAGTGGTCGATGTCGAGGGTGAGGAGGAGGTCTGATCCTCCGCCATTTGGGCCGGCGATGTCAGAAATCCGTCACCGGCCCGAATTTTCTGCTTGCATCCCTGCGCGAGTTTCTAGATAAACCCGCGCACGGCGCTGACGACCCAGACAGCGCCAAAAGTTTCGGGGCCATAGCTCAGCTGGGAGAGCGCTACAATGGCATTGTAGAGGTCAGCGGTTCGATCCCGCTTGGCTCCACCAAAATCAAAGGCCCTGCCGGAAACGGCGGGGCCTTTGTCGTTTCGGCAAATGCTTCGTTATGACGCTGAATATCAGACGCAAATTTTCAATTAGCCACTCTTGGATCGAGGCCGAGGACTAATGGTCCTAGGCGTACTTGCATAATTAGGCGCAATCATAGGATAATCCTTGGGCAGACCCCACTTTTTTCTGTATTCTTCTGGAGACATGCCATAAGTATTCCACAGATGTCTCTTGAGCATTTTGAGTTTCTCTCCGTCCTCCAGGCAAATAATATATTCTGGGGTGACGGATTCGCTGATTGGAACAGCAGGCCCATATGCTTTATTTTTTTTTGGAAGCGCCGATTTAATATTGTCTTTTGTAGTTTTTGTTTTCGAGTACATGCGAAAAGGTTTGCTGGCAAGCTGCTTAAGCCGTGCGTGCCGCGACTCGACTCTACTGGAGGCGATATCATTTGCTCGTTCGACCTGAGTCTCCGAGGTTTGGCTATCAGGTGTTTTGGTTAACGTTGCCAACAGATGCCCATACGCCTCTCTCTGCTCGCCAGTCGGTTCCTCTTCAAGGAAGTCGGCGACAACATCCAGCGGTTCGGTGTTGTAGAATGCCTGACGTTCGATCTCCGGGCGGTCGTGGACAGCCCGCTCAAGCGGAGCGGCAAGCGACGGGTCGCGATGAAAGACATCGCGCACGGTTTCTCTTACTGCGCGCCAATAATGCGCCTCGTGCGGATCGGTCCAGGTCACTTTCGGCTGTCGCATCATGTCATGCCTCGATCAAAGGCGATCCACGAGAAACTATGGTCGCGTTTGTCAGAATGTTCAACGCTCGCCCGGTATGCAGACTGATCTGATCCATGCTCGGCTTGGTCAGCAGTTTCGGCCACGCCCGCACAGGCCCTTGCACGACATCATAAGGGTCGGAGCGGCCATTGGCCGGGTCGGCGCCGTTTCGGCAATGATCCGTAAAGCGCAGATAGTCCTCACCCCCGTCCGGGTCGGTGAAAACAAGGTCGGCCAAAGCGGCCAAATCATTGCGCGCCACGGTGAACCGGAGTACCGCCGCGATCGCCCCGCCATCGCGCGGCGTCGCCTTCACGGTCTTTCTTATCTGCCGGATGTTCGCCCAGGCAACGGCCTGATCCAGCCGGGAGGTCAGGTAAAAGCCGGCTCCAAAATCCAGATACCGTTTTGCCGCCGGTGCGTGGACATTGGCCATCACCGAATGTGACCGGCCACCGCTAGGTACCAGGATGCTGTTCGCCGACAAAAGATCGGTTCCGTGAAATAGCATCAGGTCAGGATTGTCCCACATCGTCTCCCACACCACCGTGCCGGCCCAAACAGGAACGGGACGATAACAGGCAATGATAGCTTGATCCATGAATTGGTTGTCAATCCAATGGCATTATCCCCTTAAATTCCATGCAGAACAGAAGCCCAAGGGTAGCCCCCCCAATCCCCTTGCGCCCGCCCTTCCCGAAAGGGAAACTGCCCCGCGATCATAAGGACAAGCGGGGGGTATCTTGGCACGCAGGCGTAATGGACGGCGGTCGGGGTTCGGGATTGGCCGGGTGCTGGGCTATGGGGTGGCGGGGATCGGCGGGGTGCTGGTGCTGGCCGCCGGGGCCTTTGCGGTCAATCTGGCGGTCTCCAAACCCACGCTGGAGGGATCGCTGCCGCTGAAGGGGCTGACGGCGCCTGTCGCCATTACGCGTGATGCCGGCGGCGTGCCGACCCTGGAGGGGGCAAGCCGGGCCGATCTGGCCCGCGCGCTGGGCTTTTTGCATGCCCAGGAACGCTATTTCCAGATGGACCTGATCCGCCGGTCGGCGTCGGGGGAATTGTCGGGCCTGCTGGGTCCCATCGGGCCGGTGCTGGAGATCGACCGGGCGCGGCGCATCCATCGTCTGCGCCACCGGGCCGAACAGGTGGTGACCAACCTGCCCGCCGATCAGAAGGCGATGATCGCCGCCTATACTGACGGGGTGAACCAGGGTCTGGCCGGCCTGACGGGCCGCCCCTTCGAATATAGCCTGCTGTTCGCATCCCCCCGGCCCTGGGTGGCGGAGGATACGATCCTGGCCGCCTATGCCATGTATCTGGATTTGCAGGATGAGGACGCGCTGACCGACCGTATCCGCGCCCAGAACCTGCAAAGGCTGGGGCCGGAAATGATGGATTTCCTCTATCCGCGCGGCACCCCGCTCGACGCGGCCATCGACGGTTCCGTCATACCGGAACCGGCCCTGCCCAGCGCCATCCCCATGCAGGGGCGCAAGGCGGCTCTGGTCGATCCCGATCCCGG
Organism: alpha proteobacterium AAP38; assembly: GCA_001296005.1. Taxonomy (GTDB): domain Bacteria; phylum Pseudomonadota; class Alphaproteobacteria; order Azospirillales; family Azospirillaceae; genus Niveispirillum. The sequence continues at coordinate 61,281 of LJHR01000015.1, forward strand.
CCCCACCATCGGCAGCAATGCCTGGGGCGTGGGCGGCGCGCTGACGGCGAGCGGCGCGGCCCTGGTGGCTGACGACATGCACCTGGGCATCGCCGTTCCCGGCACCTGGTACCGCGCCCGCCTGCGCATCACCGCCGGCCCTGAGGCCATGGACGCGACCGGCGTCACCCTGCCGGGCACGCCGGCCCTCGTGGCCGGCAGCAATGGCAAGGTCGCCTGGGGCTATACCAATTCCTATATCGATACCGCCGATGCCGTGATTCTGGACCCCGTGCCCGGTACACCGGGCCGGTATCAGACGCCCGACGGGCCCAAGGACCTGATCCGCACCACCGAGAAGATCTGCCCGGCCTGGGGCGACTGCCAGGATCTGGTGGTGGAGGAAAGCATCTGGGGTCCGGTGGTGGAAACCCTGCCGGACGGCACGAAGATCGCCGTCCGCTGGACCGCGCATGAGGCCGACGGCATCAACCTGACAGGCCTGCTGGGCCTGGAACGCGCCGACAGCGTGGATGCCGCTATCGCCATTGCCCATGCCGCGCGCCAGCCGCAGCAGAACCTTGTCGTGGGCGATACCGCCGGCAATATCGCCTGGACCATCATCGGGTCGGTGCCGGCACGGTTCGGCATGGATGGCAGCCTTCCCGCCAGCTGGGCCGATGGCACGCGCGGCTGGAACGGCATGCTGCCGCCCGATCAGGTGCCGACCATCCGCAATCCCGACCATCACCGCATCTGGACCGCCAATGCCCGCATCGTGGGCGGCGAGGCCTATGCCAGGCTGGGCGATGGCGGCTACGATATGGGCGGACGCCAGGGGCAGATTCGTGACGGTCTGTTCGCGCGCGACCGTTTCACCCCCGCCGACATGCTGTCCATCCAGCTGGATGACCGCGCCCTGGTTCTGTCCTTCTGGCAGGAGCAGATGCTGGCCGCCCTGAATGCCCGACAGGGTGACGCGCGGCTGGCCTCCCTGACGGGACCGGTGCGCGACTGGGGTGCACGGGCGGCGGTGGACTCTGTCGGCTACCGTCTGGTCCGCGCCTTCCGCCTCGCCTTCTCTCAAAAACTGTACAGCGCCTATCTGGGGCTCGACGGCACGCCACCGCGCAACCGCACCACCGCCCAGCAGGAAGGCCCCCTGCGCCGCCTGCTGACCGAAAAGCCCGAAGCCCTGGTACCGCCCGGATACAAGGATTGGGAGGCGCTGATCGATGCCGCCCTGGCCGAGGTCGCCGATCAGGTGGACAAGGCAGAGGGGGTTTCCGCCTTCACCTGGGGTGCCCGCAATGTCGCGGAGGTGCGCCACCCCCTCACCCGCATCCTGCCGCCCGTCGGCTGGCTGACCGATCCGCCCGAGCAAGGCCTGCCGGGCGACAGCATGATGCCGCGCGTGCAGGGGCCGGGCTTTGGCGCCAGCCAGCGCTTCGCCGTGTCGCCGGGGCGCGAGGGCGAAGGCTATTTCCACATGCCCGGCAGCCAGAGCGGCCACCCGCTGTCGCCCTATTACCTGACCGGTCATCAGGACTGGGCGGAGGGCAAGCCGACCCCGTTTCTGCCGGGTGCCGCACGCTGGGTCCTGACCCTGCAGCCGGGCGCATGATGGAAAGTTCACTTTCCATGTAAAGCACCCTTGACAGGCCAATTTCCCTCCGTCATATGGAAAGCACGCTTTACATATGACGGAGGGAATCATGACCAACGCACGACGCTATGTGTTTGAATTGCTGGCCAGCATCACGGCCTATGCCATCGTTCTGATCGGGGTGAACAAGGCGGCGCAATGGGGCTGGGTGCCGGACGCATTGTCGGTTCCCGTCGCCTTGCTGCCCATGCTGCCGGGGGTGGCAACGGTCTGGGTGATCATGCGCTATATCCGCCGCCTGGATGAGATGCAGCGCCGCATGCAGTTCGAGGGACTGGCCTTCGGCTTTGCCATGACGGCGCTGATCACCTTCTCCTACGGCTTCCTGGAGGGTCAGGGCTGGCCGAAACTGTCGATGTTCACGGTGCTGCCGCTGATGCATGTGATGTGGGTTCTGGGCTATGTCCTGGCCTGCCGCCGCTATCGCTGAAGGGGGCCGGACATGAAGAACCGATTGAAGGATCTGCGCGCCGAACGCGGCTGGTCCCAGGGGGATCTGGCGGACAAGCTGGCCGTATCGCGCCAGACGGTGAACGCCCTGGAAAATGGCCGCTATGACCCCAGCCTGCCCCTGGCCTTCGCCATCGCCCGCCTGTTTGAACAGCCCATTGAGGCGATCTTCCAGGAGGATTGATACCAAATCCCGATGAGTAGAACTCATCGGGATTTGGTTCGGCGGCGACTGCCGCCGCGCGGCCCATGCCGCGTGAGCCAAGCCGCCGGATGGCGGCGCCCGGCGCCTGAGGGAAAACATCACACACAAAAGCCCCGGCGGTGATCCGCCGGGGCCTTCGTGCGTTCGGGACGTCGGGGTGGGGCGCATTTTCCCAACGCCCTGCCCGCCTTTACGGGGTCTTGGTGGTCTTCACGTCGGCGCTGGCCTTGGCATCGGCCTGAACGGCGGCCTTCACCGCCGGTTCCGGCGTCACGGCGGGGGCCGGCTGGCCTTGCGTGGACTTGGTCTCCGGCTTGGTGTCGGTCTTGGCGATGGCCGCGTCCTTGGCCGCATCGGCCTTGCCGGCCAGGGCGACGGGGGTGGCCGTGGCCTGCGCCGCGCCGGTCTGTGCGGCGCTGGTGACGCCATCCTTGGCCTGGGTGGCCGTACCCGCCACGCTGTCCTTCACGGCGCTGCCGGTGGCGGCGGCCTGGCTGGCGGTGCTGGTCACGGTGCCGGTGGCAGCATCCTTGGCGGTGCCCACCTCCGTCGTGGCCTTGCCCGTGGTGGCGGTGCCGGTTTCCTTGGCCTTGGCGGCGGCGCGTTCGGCGCGGGTCGTGGCGGTCTGGTGCAGATGGCTGCCGGTGCCGCGGACGCTGTCCAGCGTGGAGGCGCCGTTGAGGCCGCCCTGGCCCCCGGCGGTGCCGCCCAGCGTGGCACCGGCCACGCCGCCCACGGTTCCGCCCAGACCAGCAGCACCATTGCCGCCACCCACCAGCTGTGCCTGCGCGGCGCCGGTCAGCAGGGCCACGGTCAGACCGGTCATCAGCATCACCTTGCTACGCATTCTATCCTCCGCGTTTCATTCCGTTGGGGGCTGTCACCGTCGGCTCCATCGTCCCCCGACATCCTCATAAAACCGCGTCCGCATGGCGGATGCTGGACCGACAAGGGGCGGAGTACGGGAATTTCCAGGACATTTCCGCGTCATCTCGGGCGCGGTCCCGCCATAATCCGGCAGCCCGCGCCACGATCCGGTCACGAACCCTTTCCCCCTGGATAAATTGATATTGATTCTCACCCGCATTCTAAATATGGATATTGCGAGTGGTTCGCAATTGCAGTTGGGAGTGTGGGATTGTGACTTGCCGGAATATGACGGCCTTGCCTCTGGTTCTGTTGGCCCTGGCCGCCCCTGTGGGCGCGCAGGATGTGCAGGTGGCTGACGCTGCGGATATGCAGGTCAGTGAGATCACGGTGATCGCCACCCGCACGCCCAAGGAAACGGTGGAGGCTCCGGCCACTGTCAGCGTGATCGGCGCCGAGAAGGTGAGGGACCGGCTGGTCACCGATATCAAGGACCTGATCCGGCATGAACCCGGCGTCTCTGTCCGATCCTCCCCCACCCGTTTCACCGCCGCCGGCGCCAATACGGGCCGCGATGGCAACAGCGGGTTCAATATCCGGGGGCTGGAGGGCAACCGCGTCCTGATCCAGACCGATGGCATCCGCGCGCCCGACGCCTTTGCCTTTGGCGGGCAATCGGTGGGGCGCGGCGATTATGTCGATCTGGACCTGCTGAAATCGGTCGAAATCCTGCGCGGCCCCGCATCGGCCCTGTATGGCTCCGACGGTCTTGCCGGTGCCGTCAGCTTCGTCACCAAGGACCCGGTCGATTTCATCCAGGGCGACAAGGCCTATGGCGGAGAGGTGAAGGCCGGTTACAGCGAGGCAGATCGCGGCTGGGGCAAGGGCGTGGTCCTGGCCGGCAAGGCGGGCGACTGGTCGGCCATGCTGGCCTATAACCGCCGCGACACGCACGAGACGGAGAATAAGGGCGCGATCAAGACCGCCAACAGCACCCGCACCGCGCCCAATCCGCAGGACATTGCCGATAACTCGGCCCTGGCCAAGCTGGTCTGGCAGCCGACATCCGAACATACACTGCGCCTGACCTATGAGCTGTTCGACCATGATATGGAGGCCGATGTCCTGACGGCCATCGCCGTACCGCCCCTGGCATCGACCAGCGTCATCGGTCTGAAGGCCCATGACACGGTGCGCCGCGACCGGGTCAGCCTGGATCACCGCTATGATCCCGCCGATGGCGGCGTCATCGACAGCCTGCACTGGACGCTGTACCGCCAGGACAGCGACACGCGCCAATATTCCGCCGAAGACCGCAATACCGCCGCCGACCGTCTGCGCATCAACACCTTCGACAACAAGGTCACGGGCCTGAATGTCGATGCCAGCACGCAGATCAAGGGCGATGGCATCGACCATCTGCTGGTCTATGGCGGTGATTTCTCCCTGACCAGACAGCTGGGCACGCGCGACGGCACCGTGCCCCCGGCGGGGGAGACCTATCCCACCCGCGCCTTCCCCAGCACCGACCATACGCTGGCCGGCCTGTTCATCCAGGATGAGGTAACGTTGCTGGGCGGGTCGCTGTCGCTCTACCCCGCCATCCGCTATGATTATTACAAGATCGATCCCAAGACCGATCCGCTGTTCGTGGGCACGGCCACCGGGCAGAGCGATGATCATTTCTCCCCCAAATTCGCGGCCCTCTATTGGCTGAACGACCATGCCGGCCTGTTCGCGAACTATGCGGAGGGGTTCAAGGCCCCCGCCCCGGCGCAGGTGAATAACGGCTTCGCCAACCCGTTGCAGAATTACCGCTCCATCTCCAACCCCGATCTGAAACCGGAAAGCAGCCGCACCGTGGAACTGGGCCTGCGTCTGCGCGGGGATGACTGGCAGGCGGCCCTGACCGGGTTCAAGGGCTGGTATGATGATTTCATCGAACAGGTGCTGGTGTCGGGCAATTTCACGGCCGCCAGCCCCGCCACCTACCAATATGTGAACCTGAACAAGGTGACGATCCGGGGGCTGGAGGCCAAGGCCAACTGGGATATCGGCCAGGGTTTCGGCCTGATCGGCGGTGCCGCCTATGCCAAGGGTGATCAGGAAACCGCCGGCGTTAAGCGCCCGCTGGACAGTATCGACCCCGTCAAACTGACATTGGGCGTCAGCTGGGAGGAACCGACCGAGGGGCGTTTCGGTGGCGATATCAGCGCCATCTATTCCGCGAAGAAATCCACGGGCCGCATCGGCAGCACCTGCACCGGCGGCTGTTTCGCGCCCGGCGATTTCATCGTGCTGGACGCGACCGCCCGCTGGCGCGTGACGGATTTCGCGACCCTGCGCGCCGGCCTCTTCAACATCACCGACCGGAAATACTGGTGGTGGAGCGATGTGCGCGGCCTGTCCGCCGGCTCCGCCATCCGCGACAGCTATACCCAGCCCGGCCGCAATCTCAGCGCCTCGCTCACCGTCAGCTTCTAAGGAACCCCCGATGAACATATCCCTGAAAGCCGGTCTGACGGCTCTGGCTCTGCTGGCCGCCCTGCCCGCCACGGCCCAGGTCGATTGCGGCAAGCCCGACTGCACCGCCTTCAATGCCGACCGCGCCGCCATCCTGGCCATGGCCGGCACCTATCGCGTGAAGTTCGACTTCAAGGAGACGGTGGCCATCGCCCCCGGTTATGAACCGATCGAGCCCAAGCGCAGCGGCGGGTTTGAGGCGGTGCGCGTGATCGAGGATACGGGCCGCACCATCCGCTTGCAGCATCTGCTGGTCGTCAAGGATGAGGAGGATAAACCCTTCGTCATCAAGCATTGGCGCCAGGACTGGACTTATGAGCCGGAAACCGTCCTGACCTATGAAGGCCCCGACCAGTGGAAGCTGACGCCCGTGCCCGCCGCACAGCGCACCGACGCCTGGGCCCAGACCGTCTGGCAGACCGATGACAGCCCGCGCTATGGCGGGGTGGGCCAGTGGAAGCATGATCGCGGCGAACATCGCTGGATCAGCGGGGAGACGGGCCGCCCCCTGGCGCGGCGCGATGCCGTGCGCAAGCCGGTCTATGACCGTTACTATGGCACCAACCGCCATGCCCTGACGCATCAGGGCTGGGTGCATGAACAGGACAATGCCAAGGCCGGGATGCGCGACGGCGCGCTGACCACCATCGTGCATGAGGTGGTGCTGAACAGCTACGTCCCCTCCACCGAGTTCGAGTTCCAGGCGGCAGACGATTACATGGCGAAGACCGCCACCTTCTGGGCCGCCGTGCGCAAACACTGGGACGACATCGCCGCCCGCCATGGCGGCATCCATCTGGTGCAGGAGGCGGAAAACGGCTCCAGCACGGGCAAGCAGCTCATGGAACTCGCCGGCAAGGTGGCGAAGGGAGAGATGGGAACGGCGGATGCCGTATCCCAGGCCCGCCACCTGATCACCGGCGCCACAGGACCGGCCACCGCCATGGCCGGCGCGTCGCGGGGGTGACGCGCATCCGGGGGCCGGCGGTATTGCGCGCCGACCCCCGGATGGAATGCGAAAGGGACGGACCAGCGGGGGTTGGTCCGTCCCTTTTGTATTTTTGGGCCACTGACCCACCGACCAAGGGGCACCATGCCCCTTGGAGGCCAGCGACCGCTGGCCCGCGGGCCCATGCCCGCGCAAGCCAAGGCGGCGGATGCCGCCGCCCGGCGCTTGAGGGAACGTGATGCTAAAGCGCCAGCGCCGCTTCCTTCGCCGCGATCTGGGCAGCGTATTCGGCAGCAAGCAGCTTGCTCTGCTCCAGTTGCCCCGCACGCTGGGCGGCGCTGGGCCGCTGGCTTTCGCTTTTCAGCTGGCCACAGGCGGCCAGGATGTCGTCGCCACGCGGGCGGCGGATGGGGCTGGCATAGCCGGCCGCGTTCACATAATCGCTGAATTTCTCGATCTGGTCCCAATCGCTGCGCTCGAACGGCGAGCCGGGCCAGGGATTGAACGGTATCAGGTTGATCTTGGACGGGATGTCCCGGATCAGGCGGACCAGCTCGCGGGCATCCGCCATGCTGTCATTGACGCCCTTCAGCATGACATATTCCCAGGTGCAGCGCCGGGCATTGTTCAGGCCCGGATAATTGCGCACCGCATCCATCAATTCCTTGATCGGGTATTTGCGGTTGATGGGCACGATCCGGTCGCGCAGCTCGTCATTCACAGCATGCAGGCTGACGGCCAGATTCACGCCCAGCTCCTCGCCCGCCTTCTTCATCATGGGCACGACACCGCTGGTCGACAGGGTGATGCGGCGCTTGGAGATGGAGATGCCTTCCCCATCCATGATGATCTTCAACGCCTTGGCGACGTTATCGTAGTTATAAAGCGGCTCGCCCATGCCCATCATGACGATGTTGGACAGCATGCGGCCATCGGGCGGGCTGGGCCATTCTTCCAGATGGTCGCGGGCCAGCATCACCTGCCCCACAATCTCATCCGCCGTCAGGTTGCGCACCAGACGCTGCGTGCCCGTGTGGCAGAAGCGGCAGGTAAGCGTGCAGCCCACCTGGGAGGAGACGCACAGCGTGCCGCGATCTTCCTCCGGGATGTGGACGGCCTCCACCTCCTGCCCGTCATGGAACCGGCACAGCCATTTGCGCGTGCCATCGACGGATTTCAGGTCCTTCACGGGCGTCGGACGGTCGACCACGAAATGCTCGGCCATCTTCTCGCGCGCCGGCTTGGCCAGCGTCGACATCAGCGCGAAATCGGTGACGCCGCGATGATAGATCCAGTGCCAGACCTGGCGCGCCCGGAACTTCTCGAATCCGGCGTCGACCAGCGTGCTTTCCAGCTCTTCGCGGGAAAGGCCGACAAGGTTGATCCGACCGTCGGTGCGGGCCGCCGGCGCGAAATTGCTGCTGTGATTTTCGATGCCCATGATCGGCTGTAGATGACGCAAGCCGGCCCCGCTGGCAAGGGGGCTTGCCGCCGGGGGTGGCTTGCAGGGGACGCAAGCAGGCCCATAACCCGACCAAGCCCCGACGAATGGCCTATGCCCTTTTTGTAAGAACACACACCCTTTGTTTTTAGGCGCCTTTAAATAAATTCCTCTTAGAAACAATAGCACCGATGTCGTTACCCTATGCGCAGGGTCAGCTGGACAAAGGTGAAAATTGCTCCATCTTCGGCCATGCTATGGCCATGAGCTGTTTCCAGGTTCCATTTCAGGTTTCCATACAAATGTTCCCCCGCCACATCATTCCGGCATCACTTGCCGCGACCCTTCTGCTTGCTGCACCGCTTTTGGTCGCAGCCTCCGCCGTGCCGGCCACTGGCCGCACCCTGGCCGTCCTGCTGCCCCCGTGGCAGGGGACGGACGCGCAGTTGGCCCGTTTGGCGGATACCGGTGTGACCTTGCGGGATGGCGGGCCGCTGGCCGGCCTGGGGCCACAGGTCTGGCTGGTGCAGGTGCCGGACCCGGACAGTGCGGCGCGCCTGTCACGCCTGCCGGCCTTGCTGCTGTCGGGCGCGCTGGTCAATTGCGGCACCTGAAAACAACGATCACGTAACAGGGAGTTCACCACCCGATGTCCCCCATCGACCGTATCCGTTCCGCAGCATTGACCCTGTTCGTGGTCTTTCTCTGGGTGTGTGTGCCCCTGACGCTGGTCACTCTGATCCGGGGGGAGGTGAGCTGGCTGACGCCGCTGGTCCTGTCGGCCCTGATCGCCGGCATCGGCACGGGTGCCTATGTCACACGCATGGCGCGGCCCGCTGTCGATTACCTGATCGCGATGCTGGCCATCGGGCAGGTGTCGGTGGTGGTCGCGGCATCGGCGGGGCCGTGGCAGATCGATGCGCATTTCCTCTATTTCGCGGTCCTGGCCATGCTGACCGCCTTCTGCAACTGGCGCGTCATCCTGGTCGCGGCGGGGGTGACGGCGGTGCATCACCTGACGCTGTCCTTCCTGCTGCCGTCGCTGGTCTTCCCCGACGGTCAGGGCAGCCTGCTGCGCGTCATCGTGCATGCCATCGTGGTGGTGGTTGAAACGGGCGTGCTGCTCTGGCTGTCCTGGAACCTGGAGAAATCCTTCCTCTATTCCGAAGCCGCCCGCGCCAAGGCCGAAGAGGCCGTGGTTGAAACCGAACGGCTGCGCGAACAGCAGATGCAGGCCGCCGAGACGCAGCGGGCCGAGCGTGTGGCCCTGCGCAAGGGGCTGGCCGACCGTTTCGTCGTCGATGTCGAAAGCATGACCCGCCGCCTGGACGCCGCCGTACGCGGCCTGCGCGAAGAGGCGGACCTGCTGGGCCGTTCCGTGGCCAGCACTGGTGAGATGACGGGCGAGGCACGGGCCGAAGCGGATGAGGCCACGGGCCACGCTACCGCCGTCGCGGCGGCTGTGGAGGAAATGGCCGCCAGCATCGCGGAGGTCGCCCGCACCGCCAGCGGCGCCGCTGCCCAGGCGCGCGGCACGGCGCATGAGGTGGGGCGCGTACGGGAAAGGGTGGCCGAACTGTCGGATACCGCCGCCCGCATCGGCAGCGTGGTGCAGCTGATCGCCGATATCGCCGGACAGACCAACCTGCTGGCACTGAACGCTACCATCGAGGCGGCACGCGCCGGAGAGGCCGGCAAGGGCTTTGCCGTCGTGGCATCGGAGGTCAAGAGCCTGGCCACCCAGACGGGCCGCGCGACGGAGGATATCAGCCGTCAGGTGGCCGAGATCCAGGCCGCCACCCGCGCCGCCGTGGACGCCATCGCCAGCGTGGCCGATGCCGTGACGGCGCTGGACAGCGGGGCCGGCGAAATTTCCGACGCGGTGCAGCAGCAGGAAGCGACGGTCCTGGAAATCAGCCGGTCTATCCAGACCGTCTCCTCCCGCACCGCCTCGCTGGGCATCACCGTCTCCCGCATGGCCGACATGGCCGGCGGCATCGCCGATGCCGTGGCCAAGACCAACAGCACCGCCGAAGACGCCGAACGCCTGTCCGGCGACATGCATGACCGTCTGGAAGGCTTCATCCACGACCTGCGCGACGCGTCCTAGTCTTTGTTCCCTCAGGCGTCGGGCGCCGCCGTCCGGCGGCTTGGCTTGCGCCGCATGGGCGGCGGGCCGGCAGTCGCCGGCCTTTCATCCACGCGGATTTACGCCGACAGGGCATCCGGCTCCATCACGCGATGGCGTTCGGATGTCAGCACCTGCCGGACCAGCGGCTGGGCGCGCAGGCAGCGGGCGATATAGTCGCTTTCATCGCGGGTCAGGGTGCGGACCTGCACATCGACATGCAGGCATTCATCCGCCTCGAAATGCCGGGCCTGGACCGAGGCGGGCACCAGCCCGCGCTTGGCAAAGAATTCCAGCACGCGGGGCAAGGCCCCCGGATCGGGGTCGGCCAGCACCGCAAAACAGGCGGTGCGGTTGGGATCGGTGGGGCGTGCCTCGGCCGGGGGCGGGGCCAGGACGGGCATAACGGCGGCGACGTTGTTCATGGCCGTCACTCCGCCGCGACGGAAGCGGGGGTCTGCTTGCTGGCGCCACGCATTTCGGGGCCGACCGACAGCCGGTCCAGATCCGCCCGCTGGAAGCAGCGCGACAACACACCGACCGGATCGGCCATCGACCCGCCATCATCGGCGGGCACCAGCATGGCGAAGGCACGGGTGGACCGGGCCGCACGCATCGCCGCCTCCACCGCCTCGTCCAGCCCCACGCCGGGTAGCTTCTGCCAGGGCACCGGGGTAATCACACCGCCCGCCGCACGATGCACCGCCAGCGCAATCTGTGCGCCGGTGGTGGCATCGCGATAGACGGTCAGGCTGGCGGGGTGTTCCTGGGTGCTCATCTCCGGCTCCAAAATCCATGGGTTCCCGCTTGTGCGGTGCAATAACCATAGGGCAAGCGCCGGGGCATTTCTTTGCAAGTTTCGTCCAAATGACATAGTTTGCGCAAATGTAATGCGCCAAATGGCAAACATGAGGATAAATCATGCACGCACCGCAAAAGCCGCTGGACGGTCTGGACTGGCGCATCCTGGATCAGTTGCAGCGTGACGGGTCCGCCACAGCGGCGGAGGTGGCGGAGAAGGTGGGGTTGAGCCAGAGCCCCTGCTGGCGCCGCATTCAGCGGCTGGAGGAAGATGGGATCATCAAGCGCCGCGTGGCCCTGCTGGACCGCAAGGCCATCGGTCTGAACGTGCTGATCTTCAGCCATGTGAAGCTGGAGGCGCATAGCGGCGACCTGCTGACCGATTTCCGCGAGGCCATCCGCCGCATTGCCGAGGTTCAGGAATGTTTCGTGCTGATGGGGCAGGTCGATTTCATGCTGCGCATCGTGACCAAGGATATCGAGGCCTATGAGGCGCTGTTCTTTGAGAAACTGTCAAAGCTGCCGGGCGTGCGCGAAATCAACAGCATGATCGCGGTGTCCACCGTCAAGGAAACCACGGAACTGCCCTTGCCGGGTCTGGCCGGGTAAGAAAGCCAAGGGCGCGGATGCGTCCGCCCGGCGCTTGAGGGAACACTTACCGCGACGCGACAAGGGTGCGTTCCAGCATCTCGGCCTTGACGGTGCCGGTATCGGTGCGGGCCGTCTGATCCCCCCGGCTGGCATTGCCGGCGGCGACGCCCGCCATGACCAACAGCAGGGCCGTGGTCAACACCAAACCCATGGCCGACAGTTTCTGACGGTCAAGGCGGGAAAGGGTGCGGTCCAGGGTGCGATTGGTCATGGCGGTCATCCTTCCATCAGGAAGCCGACAGACCGGTTCGGGGCGGGAAGCCGGCGCTGTCGACCCCCGCAGAACAACAGCCGCTCTGGGCAGGTTCGCGACGGGATTGGGGCCATTTGGCGGCAGGCTTGGCAAAAAATTCGGGCGGGCCGCTTGCGACGGCCCGCCCGTTCCACTGTTGGCAATGGCATCACAGAACTGTATCCCAAGGGTCACTTTCCGTGACCCTTGGAGGCCAGCGACCGCTGGCCCGCGCACCCATGTGCGCGTGAAGCCAAGCTGCCGGAGGCAGCGCCCGGCGCTTGAGGGAACAGGCAAAGATCAACGCGCCAGCGCCGCGTCGATCATCGCCACCGTTTCCTTCACGCCGTACAGCGCGATGAAGCTGCCCATGCGGGGACCGGTGGTCTGGCCCAGCAGCACCTCGTACAGCGCCTGGAACCAGGCGCGCAGTTCGGTGAAGCCGTGCTTCTTGCCGACCTCGAACACCTGATTTTGCAACTGGTCGGCCGGCGTGTCGGTGGCGATCTCGGCCAGGACGGCGCGCAGCTCGGTAATGGCCGCCCGCTCCTGCTCCGACGGGGCACGGTACTGTTTCGTGGGCTTCACGAAATCCTGGTAATAGGTGACGGCATAGCCGACCAGCTTGTCCAGGAACGGTGCCGTCTCCGGGCTGGCGCCGGGCGCATAGCGGCGGATGAAGCCCCACATCACATCCGCACTCTCGGCGTTGGCCGCGCCCGCGAGGTTCAGCAGCAGGCCGAAGGTCAGGCCCGCCGTGCCGCGCACATCGTCCGGCACCACGCCGTCATGGATGTGGTGGACGGGGTTTTCCAGCTTTTGTGCCGGTTCCAGCGCGTCGAACTTCTCCACAAACGTCAGATATTCATCCACGGCGCGCGGGATCACGTCGAAATAGAGCTTCTTGGCCGCGCGCGGCTTGTTGAACATATACAGCGCCAGGCTCTCCGGCGGGGCATAGCGCAGCCATTCCTCCATCGTCAGGCCATTGCCCTTCGACTTGGAAATCTTCTGGCCCTTCTCGTCCAGGAACAGTTCGTAATTAAAGCCGTCGGGCGGGGTGCCGCCCAGGATCTTCACGATCTTGCCGGCCAGTTCGACCGAGGGGATCAAATCCTTGCCGGCCATTTCATAATCGACGCCCAGCGCCAGCCAGCGCATGGCCCAGTCGGGCTTCCATTGCAGCTTGACGGCGCCGCCGGTCACCGGCGTCTCGACCTTCTTCCCGTCCTCATCCTCATAGACAATGGTGCCCGCATCGACATTGCGTTCCAGCAGCGGCACCTGCAGCACGCGGCCCGTGGACGGGCTGACGGGCAGGAACGGGCTGTAGGTCGCCTGACGTTCCGCGCCCAACGTGGGCAGCATCACGGCCATCACCTCATCATAATGGCGCAGGACAGCCAGCAATGCGGCATCGAAACGACCGGATGTGTACCAGTCGGTGGCCGACTGGAATTCATACTGGAAACCGAAACGATCCAGGAAGTCCCGCAGCATGGCGTTGTTGTGATGGCCGAAGCTTTCGAACTTGCCGAACGGGTCGGGCACCTTGGTCAGCGGCTTGCCCAGATGCTGGGCCAGCAGCTCGCGGTTGGGCACATTGTCGGGGACCTTGCGCAGCCCATCCATATCGTCGGAAAAGGCGAACAGGCGCGTGGGCACGCCCGGCAGCAGCCGTTCGAAGGCACGGCGCACCATGGTGGTGCGCGCCACCTCGCCAAAGGTGCCGATATGCGGCAGGCCCGACGGGCCATAGCCGGTTTCGAACAGGACATAGCCTTTGGGCGGGGCTTTGCCACCAAGACGCGCCACCAGCTTGCGCGCCTCCTCAAACGGCCAAGCCTTCGCCCCAAGCGCCAGTTCCTGTTCGCTGCTCATCACATGTCACCGAAGAAAGAAAAACAAGGCGGCAACCCTATGGAAAAGCCCGGAAAGGGTCAATGTGTGGGGGGGCCGGGTCCGTTATGCAAGGCGGGGCGGTTGGTCAGATACTATCCCCCGTGATCATGAGGTGTAGAACGAGGGCGGTCATCATGCAGCACTTGGCGACGATGAACAGGACAATGAGCCTGAGGACAATATTGACGGCGGTGGAGAATGGCGGCCGCATGAGGATCGCGGCGGCGGCGGGGAAAAGCAGCAGCATGGCATAGTCCAGGGAATGTCCCCAAAGACCAGCCACGCGTGTCAGGCTGAAAGTCACCATGAAGGCGACGAGGCAGCCAGCCGGAATAACAAGCATCTTCAGGAACGCCATTTCTACCCCTCCACCCCAAACCGGAACCGCTCCCCCTTTTCAGGTATGGCATAGGTCCCAAACATCCGATCCCAGATGGCGAGCGCGGTCCCGAAATTCCGGTCGCGGTGCTGTTCCGCCAGGGAATGATGCAACTGATGCATGTGGGGGGAGATCAGCCAGCCCGACAGGGCGCGCGGGAACGGCATCGGCACGGGGCTGTGGCGCAGATGCGCGAAGGCCAGACCCCATCCCAGCATGAAGATATTGACGCCCAACACCGTCAGGGCCGGCACCTGCGTCCCCGCCAGTCCGGCAACCAGCCCCAACCCCAACCCCTGGCCGATCATATTGCCCGACAGATGCACCACCTGCTCCCACGGCCAGAAGCGGAAGGCGGTCAAGGGTGTCAGGACGGGTGGGGCATGGTGCAGCCGGTGGCTGCGCCACAGCAGCGGTGCCGCATGGAACAGGCGGTGGGTCCAGTAAAGCGCGAAATCGCCCGCCACAAACGCGGCAAGGGCGGCCAGCAGCAGCAGCGGCCAGCCCGGAATGTCCGTGGCCCCGCTGCCGATCAACACCCCCGCAAAGGCCGCCGCCCCCTTGGCCGCGATCACCGACAAGGCGAACAGCAAGGGCGACAGCAGGAACGGCAAGGCCGAATTGGCAATGAAGCATCCGGCATCGATGGGCAGTTCGCGCCAGTAATCGGCGGCCCGGCCCCACAGCGCGCGGTCACGCCCAAACCAGACGGCCCCGATCAGACCGACCACCAGACCCGGCCACCACAGCACCGATTCCGGTGCCGTCAGCAGGCCCGGAAGCGATGAAAGCCAGTCATCGACAGCCTGATCCCAGGCCGACTGCGTCTGCGCCATGCCGGTTGCGTCCCTTCAGGTGACGGGACGCCAGGATGACAGAAGCGGCCGTGGGGGCCAAGTGCGGCCCCCATGGATCACGCCGCCGGCTGATCGCTTTCGCCGGGATCGCCTTCGCCCATGCCGTCATCGCCGCCTTCGCCTTCATCGCCGTCATAGCGCGGCACATGCTGGCGGGCGCGGCCTTCCTGCTCATTGATCTGGCAGATGATGCGGTAATAATGTTCGGCATGCTGGAGATAGTTCTCCGCCGCCACCCGGTCGCCGGACGTATGGGCATCACGCGCCAGCGCCTGATACTTTTCATAGACCTGGAAGGCGTTGCCGCGGATGCGGACATCCGGGCCGCTGCTGTCGAAATTCTGGTGACGCAGCGGCATGTTCTGACGGCGATTGCCACCGCCACCATTATTGCCACCGCCGTTACCACCACCGCCATTGCCACCGCGGCCACGACGCCGCTGCTGCTGATTATTGGGTCCCTGTCTCATTCGCTATATGCTCGGCCCCTGGTTATCGAAGCCCCCGGACACCATGCCGTCCCGTCTTATCCGTTTTTATCGGCCTTGACCTGTTCGGGCGGCGTTTGATCGCCCTGCCCTGGGACGCATAAGCCCCGGTCCGAGGGCTTTGCCACGGCAGGCGCCCCACGCGCTGCTGCCGTCCGAACCGGACCCTAGCGATAGTCGCCTTGCATTCCAAGGGTTTTTTACGGATGCGTAACAGGTGGAAGACGAATTCGCCTTCCACCTGCCGCATTGCCGTCCCGCCACCTGCCGGTCAGGCTGGAACGCGGTACAGACCACACAGCTTGTTGCCCGCCGGATCGCGCAGATAGGCCAGATAAAGCTTCATCTCGCCCATGGTGCGCAGGCCGGGCGGGTCCTCACAGGTGGTGCCGCCATTGGCGATGCCGGCGGCGTGCCAGGCGTCCACCTCTTCCGGCGACTTGGCGCCGAACCCGATGGTGCCGCCATTGGCACCGGTGGCCGGCTCGCCATTGAGGGGCTTGGTCAGGCCCAGAACGCCCGTGGGCGTGCGGTAGAAGACCCGGCCCTTGGGATCGTAAGTGCCGGGCGCGATGCCCAGCGCCGCCAGGGTCGCATCATAGAAGGCCTTCGATGCCTCGATATCATTGGCACCGAGAATGACATGGCTGAACATTTCCTCCCCCTCCTTCACCGATCCGCCGTGCGCATCCGCCGGCCTGTCTGGGGAGGGGGAGGATAGGGAGGGTACGGCAGGCCCGTCAATCGTGGCCAGAACCCCGGCCCATGGCCACCCGGTCGCGTCCACCCAGGTCGCGCAAACTGACGACATCCTTAAACCCGGCCCCGCGCATCAGGTCCGCCACCGCCGGCCCCTGATCCGCCCCATGTTCAAACCCCAGCAGCCCGCCGGGCGACAGCAGCGGCGGCAGCACCCGCACCAGATGGCGATAGGGGTCAAGACCATCCGCCCCGCCGGCCAACGCCCGCCACGGCTCAAACCGCGCCACCTCCGGTGCCAGCCCCGCAATATCGGCGTCGGGGATATAGGGCGGGTTGGAGACAATAATGTCGAACCTGCCGCCCAGCGCCTCCACCCACGACCCCGCCACAAACGCAGCCCGCGCCGACAGGCCCAGCGACACCGCGTTCGCCTGCGCCACCGCCGCCGCGTCGGGCGACAGATCCACCCCCACCCCGAACGCCGCCGGATACTCACTCAGCAGCGCCAGCAGGATGGCCCCCGTGCCTGTCCCTAAGTCCAGGATGCGCCAGGGCCGCGCCCGGTCGGGGCAGGCCTTCAACACCCCCTCCACCAGCGTTTCCGTATCGGGCCTGGGGATCAGGGTTTCGGGACCCAGCGCCAGGGTCAGGCCCCAGAATTCCCAATCGCCCAGGATACGCTGCACCGGTTCGCGCGCCGCGCGACGGTCGACCAGCGCGTTGAACGCCGCCACCTGTTCCGCCGTGCCCGTCAACCCGTCGGGCCGGCGCAGGCGGGAAACGGGAATGCCAAAGGCCCGTTCGGCCAGATACAGCAGGTCCAGCCGCGCCTCCTCCACGCCCAATGCCATCAGGCGCTGTTCAGCATCGCGCAGCAGGGGCAATAGATCGGTCATGGCGTTGCCCCCTTCCCCCCGCGTCGCCGCCGCCGTCCGGCCCGCACCGGGGCCGGTACCGCCAGCATCTTTTCCTTCAGACCGGCCAGGGCGGCAAAGGGATTATCGGCATCCACGCGCACCCTCTCCACCGCCTGGGCCACCGGTACCTCCGGCTTGCGCCGGACCCAGATATCGGGCGCCGGCTCCTGCCCTTCCACCAATGGCGGCTTTTTCCGCAAGCGCCAGCCCAGCGCCGTCAGGATGGCCGGAACCTCGGCGTTCGAACAGGCGGCCAGCGGGGCCAGGCCCGACAGGTCGATCAACCGCCCATCGCCTGACCGGTCGGCAATCACTTGCATCAACCGGTCCGCCATATCCACCCGCACGGCCCGCGGCCCCAGCGGCAGATAGCCGGCGGCCCGCAACAGACCGTCGTCCGTCCCCTCCCGCGCCACTGAAATCCGCCCCGGCGGCGGCAACGACACCGGCAGCGGCAGCCCCTGCCGCACCGCCCAGAGCAGGCCCAGCATGGCGGCGGCTCGCGGCTTAATCAGGCCCGGCAGGAATATCTGCCCCACCCCGAACCGCACGCCCAGCCGTTCCAGCGCCGCCCGTTCCGCCTTGTCGATCCCCGGCAGCAATCCCGCCACCGCCTCACGCGGTAATATTCCGGCGGCCTCCGACAACTGAAACACCACCCCGCGCGCCGCCCCCTTGATCTCCGCTGCTTCCAGCCGGACCAGCGGGGCCAGATCGGCGCGCACACGGGTCCCCACAAACCCCAGCAGCCGAACCCTCACCCGCTCCCGCTGCCCCCCCTCCAGCAGATCATCGCGCAGCACGCGCACCCCCGGCGACAGCAGCCGCTCCCCCGGTATCAGCCGCCCGACCTCCACCCCGTCCCAGCGCAGCACCCCGTCGGGACCCAGCGCGAAGGCATCGTCCCCCGCCGCCTCCAACGCCGCCACTCTGCGCGCAATCTCCTCACGCAGGGCCCGGCGTGCGGCGGTCATCAGGGTGGGGGCGTCATCCTCCCCCACATCGGCCTGCATTTCAAAGCCAAGGCCCCGCAGCGCCCCCACCGGATGGCCTTCCACCATTACCGTCCCGTCATTGGTGACAAACCCCGTCAGGTCGCGCCCGTCGCGCAGCGATTTCACCAGCCCTGCCGAGCGTTTATCGACAAAGCGCTGCGTCAGCCGCTCATGCAGCGCGTCCGACAGCCGGTCCTCAATCCCCCGCGTCAGCCCCTGCCAATGCTTGGGATCGGCCACCCAATCGGCGCGGTGGCTGATATAGGTCCAGGTGCGGATATGGGCGATGCGCGACACCAGCGTGTCGATATCGCCGTTCAGATTGTCCAGCCGCTGCACCTGCGCCGCCACGAAATCTGTGGGCAGCCGCCCGCCCGGCGCCATCAGGTGGCGATAGAGCTGGCCCAGCAGGCGTGTATGCGCGTCCGTCATGGTCTTGCGGAAATCGGGGACCTGACAGACCTCCCACAGCATCTTCACACCGCGCGGACGGCGCGTCAGGCCCATGACCTCTGTGTCGCCGGCCAGCGCCTTCAACGCCTCCACATCATCGGCAGACCGGCCACGGATCAGCAGCGGCGATGGCGATGGCGCCTCCAGGCTGCGCAGCAAGCCCTCCACCGACCGCGTATCCAACTCGCTGTTGCGCCAGCTCAACTGTTGCAGCGGCGGGAACGTATGGTTCTCCACCGCCTGCACGATATCATCATCCAGGGGGGAGCAGTCCCAGGTGGTGCCAAAGGTACCATCCGTCTGGTGCCGGCCCGCGCGCCCGCCGATCTGCGCCACTTCCGGTGCCGTCAGGCGGCGGGGTCGCTGCCCGTCGAACTTGTTCATGCGGGCGAACCAGACATGGTCGACATCCATGTTCAGGCCCATGCCGATGGCATCTGTCGCCACCAGATAATCGACATCGCCCGCCTGATACATGGCCACCTGGGCATTGCGGGTGCGGGGGCTAAGCGCCCCCATCACCACCGCCGTGCCGCCGCGCGACCGCCGCACCATCTCGGCCAGCTGATAGACTTCCGTCACGGAAAAGGCCGTGACGGCGCTGCGCGGTGGCAGCTTGGTCAGCTTCTTGTGCCCCCCGAAACTCAACTTGGAAAAGCGCGGGCGGGTGATGATCTCCACCTTGGGGATCAGCTTTTGGATCAAGGGCCGGATCATGTCCGACCCTAAAAACATCGTCTCCTCCCCACCGCGCGCATGCAGCAGCCGGTCGGTGAAGATGTGCCCGCGTTCCCCATCGGCACAAAGCTGGATTTCATCCACACACAGGAACGCCACCTGGCGTTCCAGCGGCATGCTTTCCACCGTACAGACCCAGTAGCGCGGGGCCGACGGGATGATCTTCTCTTCCCCCGTCACCAGGGCCACGTGATTGGCCCCCTTCATCCGCACCAGCTTGTCATAGTTTTCGCGCGCCAAGAGACGCAGCGGAAAGCCGATCATGCCCGTGGCATGGGCCGCCATGCGTTCCATGGCCAGATAGGTCTTGCCGGTATTGGTGGGTCCAAGGACCGCCAGCACCCGGCCAGTCCCAACCGTGGCCAGTCCCGCCGCAGAGGATGAATGAGCATTCATGGTTTTTATCCATGGGCGGACGCCTGTGATAATGCAAGCCCGGCCATGGAAAAGCCATCTGTGCGGGTCAGATCATCAGGCATGAAGAAAGCGCTGCTCCTCCTCGCCATCCTCGCCTTCTCCCTCGCCGCCCCCGCCGGGGCCAGCCCGGAACAGGCGGCGTCCCTGAAGGATATGCTGACCCGCCGCCTGTCGGAATCAGCCGGCAGCCACGACCGGCTGCATGTGGAACGCGTGCCCGATGTGGCGGTGACGGAAAAGGCCGGCCTGTATCAACTGCGCATCCCCATCCTGCGGCTGGCCGCCAATGATGGCTGGATGGTGGAGGCCCCGCTGGTGGAGGGCGACGCCACCCCCCGCCCCGACGGGTCGTGGCAGCTGAAACTGCGCCTGCCGCAGGGCCTGACGCTCTATGGCGGCAACGGCTTCCGGCTGGGCGACATCGCACTCGCCCGGCAGAACCTGACGCTGGCCATCAGCGGCGATGGCCGCTCGCTTCTCTCCGCCGATCTCGATATCGGCAATGCGACCTTCAAGCCCGCCTTGGGGGCCGGTACCGGCAGCCTGTCGGCCCTGCGCCTGATCCTGACGCCCAAATCCATGAAGGATGGGGTGTGGAGCGGGCGTGTGTCGCTGGCGCTGGACGCCCTGTCCTTGAAGGACCCGATGGGCATCGACCGGCTGGCGGTACAGCGTCTGCGCCTGGATGGCGGGGCCGACGGTCTGGACATGCGCCGCATGGGCGATCTGCTGGCCAGCGGCGACCGCGCCCATCTGGACCGCATCGCCCGCAATGCCGACCTTTCCGCCGATATCGCCGGCTTTCGTCAGGTACGCGACGATGGCACGCGCAGCGCGCTGGAAACGGCCAAGGGCAAACTGACCCTGTCCGGCCTGTCATCGGCCAAGGCATCCCTGGTCCTGGACTGGACCCATGCCGGGTTAAGCCATACCGGTGCCCGCCTGTCCCCTGACCTGCTGCCCGCCCGCGCCAGCATCAATCTGACCGGCACATCCCTGCCCAGGGCGCTCTTGACCGGGGCCAAGCCGGCGGATGGCTGGACCCCGGCCCTGGCGGCGGCGGGCAGTGCCATCAAACTGTCCAAACTCACCCTCTGGAACCCCAACTCCACCATCCTGGGCCAGGGCGATTTCCGCTTCGGCCCCGGAAATGCCAGCGGCGTGACGGGGAACGCCACCCTGTCGCTGCGCGGCGTGGACAAGATCATCACCGGCATCAACCAATCGATGGGCGCCAACGGCGCCACGCTGGCCATCGGCCTTTACGCGCTCCAGGGCCTGGGCCGCCCCGAACCGGGACCGGAAGGCACCACCCACCAATACGCCCTGACCATCACGCCCACAGGTCAGGTCACCCTGAACGGTACCGACGCCACCAGCCTGTTCCGGGGCCTGATGGCGGTGAATTGAGGGGCAGCTGCGCCCCTCCCACGCAACGATGTTGCGCCGCACACATGCGAATCCCACCGGTCCGAACTGTGACGGATGCGTGACGCCACGCCGACACGGGCTTGACACCCCTTATACTCTGCGCGAGCATAAGGGAGAGTAATGCTCAAATCGAGCATAAGTCCCTGCCGGAGCCGCCGCCATGTCCGCCCCCCTCGACCTGTCCTACAGCCCTGAAGTGGCCGAGGCCACCAAGCCGATCTATGACCGGGTCAAGGGCGTGATCCCGGAGGTGGAATGGCCCTTCCATGCCCCGTTGGTGGCCGCCATCAACCGGCTGAAGAAAGAGCGCAACGCCGTCATCCTGGCCCATAACTATCAGGCGCCGGAGATTTTCCACACCGTGGCCGACATCGTGGGCGACAGCCTGCTGCTGGCCCGCAAGGCCGCCGAAACCGATGCCGATGTCATCGTCCTGGCCGGCGTGCATTTCATGGCGGAGACGGCGAAGATTCTGTCGCCGGAAAAGACCGTGCTGATGCCCGCCATGGATGCCGGCTGCTCGCTGGCCGACAGCATCACCGCCGCCGATGTCCGCCTGCTGCGCGAACGCTATCCGGGCGTGCCCATCGCCACCTATGTCAACACATCCGCCGCCGTGAAAGCCGAAAGCGATGTCTGCATTACCTCGGGCAACGCGGTGGAGGTGATCAATTCCCTGCCCGGTGACGAGGTCCTGTGCATTCCCGATGAGTATCTGGCCAAATGGGTGGCGACCCAGACGACCAAGAAGGTCATCGCCTGGAAGGGCCATTGCGAGGTGCATGAGCGCTTCACGGGTGAGCAGTTGCGCGCCTACCGGACCCAATTCAAGGGCGACATCACCATCATCGCCCACCCTGAATGCCCGCCTGACGTGCTGGCGGAGGCGGATTTCGTCGGGTCCACCGCCAAGATGCAGGATTATGTGGAGGGCCAGCAGCCCAAGCGCGTGCTGCTGATCACCGAATGCTCCATGGCCGACAATCTGGCGGCCACCAACCCGGCGGTCGAATTCGTCCGCCCCTGCAACCTCTGCCCGCATATGCGCCGCATCACCCTGTCGAACATCCTGGAAAGCCTGCAAACTATGCAGCCCCAGGTCCATGTCGACCCCGCCATCGCCGGCCGCGCGCGGCAAGCGGTGGAGCGGATGCTGGAAGTTGGCAAGAAGTAAGCCAAGCCGCCGGACGGCGGCGCCCGGCGCCTGAGGGAGCAAATAGAAATGCAGCTTCGTGACAGCGACGTGATCGTCATCGGGTCCGGCATGGCCGGGCTGGTGGGTGCCCTGTCGCTGGCCCCGCTGCGTGTGGCCCTGCTGACCAAGACCGATGACCTGCCCGGCGGTTCGTCCAACTGGGCACAGGGTGGGATTGCGGCGGCCATCGACCCGGCAGACGATCCCGCCGAACATGCCGCCGACACGGTGGCTGCCGGGGCCGGTCTGACCGACCCGGAAATGGCGGCCCTGTTGACCGATGAGGGGGCGAAGCGCCTGACCCGCTGGATCAACCGGGGCCTGCCCTTCGACCGGGAGGCCAGCGGGCGTCTGTGTCTGGGCCGTGAGGCCGCACACGGGGCGGCCCGTGTCCTGCATGCCGGTGGCGATGCCACGGGCCGGACCCTGATGGCCGACCTGTCGGCCCGCGTCCGGGCGGCATCGCATATTCAGGTACAGACCGGTGCCTTCGTCTGGGATCTGGTCATGGGCCGCCATGGCGTGGCCGGTGTCCTGGCCCATCATGCCGAAGAAGGTTGGGTCTTCCACCGCGCCGGGGCCGTGCTGCTGGCCTGCGGCGGCATCGGGCAGCTGTACCGCCACACCACCAACCCGGTGGAGGCGACGGGCGACGGCATCGCCCTGGCCGCCCGCGCCGGGGCCGATCTGGCCGATCTGGAATTCGTGCAGTTCCACCCCACCGCGCTCGCCGGTACGCGCACCGGTCAGGTGCCGCTGCTGACAGAGGCCTTGCGCGGGGCCGGGGCCCATCTTCTGGATGAACATGGCGGGCGCTTCATGCTGAAGGCCCATCCCCTGGCCGAGCTGGCGCCCCGCGATGTGGTGGCCAAGGCCATTGGCGGGCGCATCGCCAATGGCCTGCCGGTCTATCTGGATCTGCGCGCCCTGTGGGCCGATGGCGGAGCCGCCAAGTTCCCGACCGTGGCCGGCATCTGTGCGGCGGCCAAGCTGGACCCCGCCCGCCTGCCCATCCCCGTGGCCCCCGCCGCCCATTATCACATGGGTGGCGTGGTCACCGATCAGGATGGGCGGACCAGCATCCCCGGCCTCTATGCCGCCGGTGAGGTCGCCTGCACCGGCGTGCATGGGGCCAACCGTCTGGCCAGCAATTCGCTGCTGGAGGCGCTGGTCTTTGCCGAACGCGCGGCGGATGCCATCCTGGCCTCCTCGCCCCCGCGCCCCGGCCCCATCGCCCTGCCCGACCTGCCCGCCACCATGACGCCCAGCGTGCAGGCCGCCGCCGTATCGGTGCAGGCCGCCGATATCATGGCTGAAAGCGTGGGCCTGCTGCGCGATGGCATCGGCCTGTCCTGCGCCCTGGCAGAGCTGGAGGCGCTGGAGGCCGGCCTTGACCTGGAGGTCGGGGTGCAAGACCACGCCGCCATCCGCCTGTCGGGCGAGCTGCGCAATCGTCTGCTGACCGCCATCCTGATCACGCGCGCCGCCTTGAACCGGCAGGAAAGCCGGGGCGCGCATCAGCGGTCGGACTGGCCGGAAGCCCGCGCCGAATGGCGCCACCGCCAACGTTTGACCCTGTCCGGTCCGCAGCCCCGCATCCGCGTGGCCCCGCCCCGTTCCCCCCTGCCGGTGATGTGATGACCCTGCCCCTCTACCCTATCCAATATGAAGCCCTGATCCGCACGGCCCTGGCCGAGGATCTGGGCATGGCGGGCGATCTGACCACCGATGCCTGTGTGCCGCCTGACGCCACAGCCAAGGCTCTGTTCAATGCCCGCCATGAGGGGGTCTGCGCCGGCCTGGATGCGGCGCTCTACGCCTTCACCCTGCTGGACCCAACCCTGTCCATCACCCGGCACGTAAAGGACGGGGACCGCATCGCGCCGGGCACCACGCTGGCCACGGTGGAGGGGCTGGCCCGCCCCATCCTGTCGGGCGAACGGACGGCACTGAACCTGCTGGGCCGACTGTGCGGTATCGCCAGCGAGACGAGGCGGCTGGCCGACCGGATCGACGGCACCGGCGCGCAGATCGTCTGCACCCGCAAGACCACGCCCGGCCTGCGCGCGCTGGAGAAATACGCCGTGCGCGTCGGCGGCGGCGGCAATCACCGTTTCGCGCTCGATGACGCCGTCCTGATCAAGGACAACCATCTTGTCGCCGCCGGCGGCCTGCGCGCCGCCGTGGAGCGCGCCCGCGCCCGCGCCGGCCATATGGTGAAGATCGAGGTGGAGGTGGATGATCTGGATCAGTTGGCCGATCTGATCGACCTGAAGGTTGATGCCGTTCTGCTGGACAATATGGACCCCGCCACCCTGCGCCGCGCCGTGGAGATGGTGGCGGGCCGCATGGTGACCGAGGCGTCGGGCGGCGTCACCCCCGACACGATCCGCGCCATCGCGGAGACGGGCGTCACCCTGATCAGCCTGGGCTGGCTGACCCATTCGGTGAAGAATTTCGATATCGGCCTGGATTTCGTGGTGGGGTGACAAAGGCCACCAAATCTCTGGACATTCACCGGATATAGGCTACTATTCCTACTTCCTATACGGGTGGGAATGGGTTGAATTATGCGTCTTCTGCGCGGCGTTCTGTTCGGTTTGATCCTGTCGGGCCTTACGGCCCCGGCCGCCCTGGCGCAGAACACCATCAGTGCGACCGATGTTGCATCCTTCATCACACAGTACCAACAGGCGTTCCAGACCTGCGATGTGCAAGTTCTGCGTGGCCTGATGGGCGACCAGATGACAGGGATGGGCATGCGGGGCGGTCTGGCCAGGGGGCCGGATGTCGATGATTTCCAGAAACAATGCGACCAGGGCTTCAAATTCGCCCTGAATTTTGAACGGCTGCATGATGAGGGGCTGGGACCGACCCACCATTTGGTCGTGGGCAAAGCCAGCGGCACCGTCACAGCCCCAAATGGCAAGACGGTCCCCACCAATATCAAATTTTCCTGGGTCCTGACACGGCAAGGCAACAGGGTGGTGGTGATGCACTCGCACCTGTCAGCGCTGATGTAACGTCTTACCCCCGATAAGGTCGCTTGCCCCCGCGCGGGTCCTCGACGATCCATTCGCCTTCACCCACCGGCGTCAGATAGCTGTCGGTCAGCGGCACCTTCCCGTGGCCGCCGGGGATATCCAGGATATAGGTGGGCTGACACAGGCCGGAGACATCGCCGCGCAGGCCCTTCATCAGGGCGCGGCCCTCTGCCACCGTCGTGCGGAAATGGCTGGTGCCCTTGGCCAGATCGCCATGGTTCAGGTGATAGGGCTTGATGCGGTTGCTGATCATGGTGCGGAAGGTACGGGTCAGCGTCTCGACATCGTCATTGACGCCACGCATCAGCACGCTTTGCCCCAGCATGGGGATGCCGGCATCGACCAGCCGGGCGATGGCGGCTCGCCCCTCTTCGCCAAACTCCCGCCAGTGATTGCTGTGCAGGACCACCCAAGTGGGGATGCGCGGCCCCTTCAACGCGGCCACCATGTCGGCATCCACCCGCGCCGGGTCCACCACGGGCACGCGGGTATGGATGCGGACCAGACCCAGATGCGGGATATCGTTCAGCCGCCCAATGATCTCGGCCATGCGGCGCGGCGACAGGATCATGGGATCGCCACCCGTCAGGATGACCTCCCATATCTCCGGATTGCCCGCGATATAGGCGATGGCGGCGTCCAGTTCTTCCGCGTTGAGCGCGTCCGACCCCGGCCCCACCATTTCCCGGCGGAAGCAGAAGCGGCAATAGACGGGGCAGGCATGGACCGGTTTCAGCAGCACCCGATCCTTGTAGCGATGGACGATCCCCTTCACGGGCGTGAAGGGATCATCGCCGATGGGATCGGCCAGTTCCTCGTCCCGGATATCCAGTTCCCGCGGATCGGGCAGGAACTGACGGGCCACGGGATCGTTCGGGTCCGTCGGGTCAATCAGATCGACCATGGAAGGCGTCACGGCCACCGCGAACTGCGCCGCCACCTGTTCCAGTTGGGGCAGATCGGCAGGGGCCGCCAAGCCATGATCAGCCAGATCGCGGACATGGCGAAGGGTTTTCGGACGGGGGGCGGGATCGCGGGGCATGATGGCCCTATGGGGGCCAAGCACGGCGCCCCTGTCAAGCGGCGGCCCGGCTTTCCTGCCATGCTGCCCATTGACGGGGGCCGGCTTTGGCCGTTCCATCAACGGGGTGATAAGGGGGGAACCACAATCATGGTGCAGTCAAAGGCCGCTGACGTCGACACCTTCCTGGCCGATGCCGACCCCGCCCGCCGTCCCTGGCTGGAAAAGCTGCGCCAGATGGTGCGCACCAACCTGCCGGGCCATGTGGAGGGGATGCAGTGGGGCATGCCCGTCTATAGCGTGGACGGCAAAGCCATCATCGCCTTCGCCAGCCAGAAGCAGTACGTGTCCATCTACCTGACCGGCGTGACGATCCCGCCGCAGCATGAGGAGGCTTGGTCAAAGCTGGACCATGGCAAGGGCTGCGTCCGCTTCCGCAAGGCAGAGAAGATTGAGTTTGACCTGCTGGCCGCCATCCTGCGCGATGGGGTTAAGGCCTGATCATGACACCCTCATGCCGCAGCAGCCATTCCTTGCGGTGCAGCCCACCGCCATAGCCGGTCAGTGAGCCATCGGCCCCGATGACGCGGTGGCAAGGCACGACAATGGCGATGGGGTTGGCACCATTGGCCAACCCCATGGCCCGCACGGCGGCAGGCCGGCCGATCCGGGCTGACATTGTGCCATAACTCACGGTCTCGCCAGGCCGCAGCCGGCGCAGTTCCGTCCAGACCAGCCGCTGAAAATCGGTCCCGTTGGTGGCCGTAGGCAGCCGGTCCGGCGCCGTCAGGTCACCATCGAAATAGGCGGTCAGCGCCTGGGCGACCGCATCCGGCACCGGCCCATCGCCCAGTTCCACCACCCCATAATGCCGGCGCAGCAGCCGGTCCATGCGGGGCCGGTAATCCTCGAAATCCAAGGCCCGCAACGCGCCCGCCCCATCCGTCACGATCAGGGCAGTGCCGATGGGAGTGGCAAGCGTGGAAAGGGTCAGGCGCATGGGGGCAGGCTCCGTCACAAACGAGGCCTACCCCTATCACGCCGCCCCAAGGTGCGCTGGCGGTTATCGGACCTTTGCAGGCTGCCAATTGAGACAAGCCTCAATGGGAAAGGTCCAAATCCGGGCGGGTTATGACCTGTCCCGCCCGGTTTCAGGCCTTCACGCCTTGGACCAAGCCTCAACCTGTTCAGCCAGCAGGGTCAGGGGCATGCGGCCATTCTTCAGGATCGTGTCATGGAAACCCTTGATGTCAAACCTCGCCCCCATCCGCTTCCTGGCGGCCTCGCGCAGTTCAAGGATCTTCAGCATGCCGATCTTGTAGCTGGTGGCCTGGCCGGGCCAGCCGATATAGCGGTCGATCTCCCGCGCGGCCCCACCCGGGTCCAAGGCGGAATTGGTGGTGAAATAGTCGATGGCCTGCTGCCGGGTCCATTTCTTGGCATGCAGGCCGCTATCCACCACCAACCGGATGGCCCGCATCAGCTCCGCTTCCAGCCTTCCATAGTCATTATACGGATCCTGGAAGAAGCCCATCTCCTTGGCCAGATACTCGGTATAGAGCGCCCAACCCTCGCCATAGGCCGAGTAACCGCCGCCGAACTTCTGGAAATCGGGCACGCCCGACAATTCCTGGGAAATGGCCACCTGCATGTGATGGCCGGGAATGCCCTCATGATAGGACAAAGTTTCCAGCCCGATGCGCGACCGGGCGCGCATGTTGGACAGGTTCACATAATAGATGCCGGGGCGCGACCCATCGGGTGAGGGGCCGTTATAGAAGGCGCCGGGGGAGGATTTCTCCCGGAAGGACTCCACGGCCCGCACCTCCATCGGTGCCTTGGGCTTCAGGTTGAAGACCAGATCCAGCTTGGGCCGGATGGCATCGACATAATCGGCGGCCTGTTTCAGATAGGCGGCCCGGCCTTCGGCACTGTCGGGATAGTAGAACTGGTCATCCTGGCGCGTGAACTGGAAGAAGGCCGCCAGATCGCCCTTGAAGCCGACCTGCTTCATGATGGCCCGCATCTCGCCATGGATGCGCTTGACCTCGGCCAGACCGGTGGAATGGATGTAATCCGCCGTCAGCGGCAGCGAGGTCCAGCGCTTCAGGCAGGAGGCGTAGAAGGCCTGACCGTCGGGCAGGCGCCAGACGCCATGGTCGGGATTGGAACGGGGTGCCGCCCCCTGCAGCCACTTGATCAGCGACAGATAGGCCGGCGCCACGCCGGTGCGCATGGCATCCGCCGCCTGTTCCAGCAAGGCGGCCTTGTCCGCCTCGGGCAGGTCCAGCTTGGCGATCTTGGCCTTGATATCGGTGAAAAGCGGGGCCTCCGCCGTGGATTGCGGCTCCACGGGCTGGCCCTTGATCTGGTTGCGGCAGGTCTGGATCAGATCAGGGAAGAAATAGCGGGGCGGCAGCACACCGGCGGCATCCGCCGCGCGCAGCCTTTCCTCCACCTGCCCGAAATAGCGCGGGAACTGCCGCAGCCGGGCGATATAGGCCTCGGCGTCGGCGCGGCTTTCCACCTTGTGCTGATTGATCATCTGCACGGGCAGGTTCACATGCGGACCACTAACCAGGGTCAGCGGGTACTGGTGATGACGCCAGCGGAAATCATCAATCTCATCCTGAGCCCGTTCCCGGAAGAGACGGGCGTAGAGCCGGGCCTGTGGCGACAGCTTGTCATCGGGGAAATCACGGGCCAGACGCGCCAGATCCTGCCTGTTCTGCTCAATATCGGCGGCGGCCCGCGCATCGCTGACATCATCCAGCTGATCATACTGGGTCTTGCGGCCCAGTTGCATGGCGCGCAGCGGGCTTTGCGCCACGTCGCGTTCGAATGTTTCGGCGAAGAAGGCGTAGAGCGCCTTGTCCGCCGGCCCTTCCTGGGCGAGCGCCGGGGCGAAAGCAGACGGCAGCAGGGCCGCCGCGGCGGTACCACCGCCCAGCGCCAGCAGATGACGACGAGAGATCATGGAGACATACCCGTTTATTATTCATGTCCGATGGGAACAGGGTGCCTGCATGGCATTCCAGGTCAAGGCCTTGATCAAATTGGCCCCAAAATATCATGGGTCCAATTCCCACTGTTTTCGGCGGCGACTGCCGCCGCGCGGCCCATGCCGCGTAAGCCCGAGCTGCGGACGCAGCGCCAGCGATTGAGGAAAATGAAAGGATGCTCAATCCCCGCCCACGGCCTGCCGGCGCATAGGATTGGCCAGACGGCGGCGGATGCGCTGACCGGCGGCGCGCAGCTGGTCGCGCAAGCCGGCCCAGCCCGTGGCCGGCGGGGTCAGGTCGATGCCGACCACATCGACCTCGCCGCCTTGCAGGCTGACCACGATCAGCTCCATCTCCCCCACCCGCACCCGGTCCCCCAGCGAGGGATCATGGCCCAGGCGGCGACGGATTAGGGTGGACAGGGTCACCGCCGGATCGTCCCCGGCATCGAACCCATACATGCCGCCCACCGCCATGGCCGGCATATCGCCCGCGATCTGGAAGTCACCGGCGGGCCGATCCTCATCAAAGGCCTCGATGCGGCGCCCGAACATCCGGTCCATGACGGCCAGGGCCGATCCGTCGCCCATGGCCAGAACGGTATCACCGGGCTGCAACCGGTTGGCATCTTCGGGCCGCACGGGGCGGCCATTCTGGATCAGGGCCAGAAGCTGTACCGTTTCGGGGATGATCAGCTTGCCCTTGCCGCGCCGCGCCGCCTCGCTGTCGCGGGCGACTGTGAACACGGCCAACTGTCCCGCCCCATCGGGCAGGTCGACATCGGCGCGTGACGGCGCCTCCGGCTGCGGCGGGGCCAGCAGGCCCAGAAGGCGGGCAGCAGGACCGACCGTCCAGCCCTGGATCAGCAGCGACAGCAGCACAACGACAAAGGCCACCGCAAAATAGGCCTGCGCCCCTGGCACACCGGCCAGGATCGGCATGGCGGCCAGCACGATGGGCACCGCCCCGCGCAGGCCCACCCAGGAAATATAGGTCCTTTCTGCCAGGGTGAACCGGAACGGCACCAGACAGGCAAACACGGCCAGCGGTCGGGCGATCAGCATCAGGCCAAAGGCGATCAGCGTTCCCGGCACGATATAGGGGCCCAGCGTAGAGGGCGTGACCAGCAGGCCCAGCATCACGAACAACCCGATCTGCGCCAGCCAGGCCAGACCATCATGGAAGCGGCGGATCAGACGGTCGGCCTTATGTGGCCGGTTGCCCAGGATGAAGCCCGCCAGATAGACCGCCATGAAGCCCGATGTGCCCGCCGCCTGTGCCCCGCCAAAGACGAACAGAGCAAAGGACAAGGCCAGGATCGGGTACAGCCCGTCAGCCAGATCCAGCCGGTTGACCAGCCAGACCAGCGCGAAGCCGGCCCCCAGCCCGAACAGCACACCGCCGACAATATGCCGGACCAGTTCCAGCAGCAGATGCACCGGCTCCAGTTCCCCCGGCGTCGTCAGGGCCGTCACGCAAAGCAGGGTCAGCAGCACCGCCATCGGATCGTTCAGACCGGACTCCACCTCCAGCGTTGCCGAAATACGCCCGCGCAGCGCCAGACCGCGCAGGTTCAGCAGGAAGAATACCGCCGCCGCATCGGTGGAGGCGATGATGGCTCCCACCAGCATCCCTTCCTTCCAGCCCACCCCCATGACCAGACAGACCAGCCCGCCCGTCACCAGGGTGGTGATCAGCACGCCCGCCGTGGACAGGCTGAAGGCCGGCCAGCGGGCCAGCCGGAACGTCTCGGCATGGGTGCGCAGCCCGCCATCGAACAAGATGACGGCCAGGGCCGTGGACCCCATCAGATAGGCCAGCTTGAAATCACCGAAATGGATGCGCCCCGGCCCATCCTCCCCCGCCAGCATGCCAAGGCCCAAGAAGACCAGCAGCAGCGGCGCGCCCAGCCGCGAGGAGACGCGGCCGGCCAGGATGGACAGCAACAGCATCAGCCCCGCCAGGAAGATCATCTCATTGATGGCTTCCACGCCCGTTCCTTTCCGGCCTCCGGTCCGCCATGACCGGTTCCTGGCAATATAGGTCATTCGCCGAAGCACAATGACCAATTCGCCACGATAGTGACGGGAAAGGCACAGGGGCGAAAGCAGAGCGAAA
Organism: alpha proteobacterium AAP38; assembly: GCA_001296005.1. Lineage (GTDB taxonomy): Bacteria > Pseudomonadota > Alphaproteobacteria > Azospirillales > Azospirillaceae > Niveispirillum. Next base: position 92,832 of record LJHR01000015.1, read on the forward strand.
GGATAGGGTCAGACCCGTTCCTGCCCCTTTCGGTCTAGGCGCCTTCACCGGGCATGGCTGGACATGGCACCCGGCACATGAAAAGTCTTGTCCCGAATCTGCCTATTTTTTAATCATGCCCAGAACCATGCGCGCAAACAGGGGGGCGACTCCGGCCCCGTTCACAGACTTATCCACAGATTCTGGGGATTGGCCGGGGCGGTGTGGGGACTTGTCTTGACCGTTGGGGTGCAATACCCATTTATACGTAACCACACCATCGGCGGTGCCTATCTGGGCCGCCGGGGTGACGGGGCAGCGACCCCGGCCCAGCTCGATCATGAGGGGACCCGAATTGACCACCCGCCTTTCCTTGTTCAACAGTCCGTTTCTTCTGGGTTTTGACCAGTTTGAACGCACGCTGGACCGTATCGCCAAGAACGCGAACGAAGGCTATCCGCCCTACAATATCGAACAGACCGGCCCTGACGGGCTGCGCATCACCCTGGCCGTGGCCGGCTTCACGCCCGACGATCTGCAGGTGCAGATGGAGGACAACCAGCTTGTCATCCGGGGTAAGCAGGCCGACGACAAGAACCGTATCTATCTGCATCGCGGCATCGCCGCCCGGCAGTTCCAGCGCAGTTTCGTCCTGGCCGAAGGGATCGAGGTCGTGGGCTGCAACATGGATAACGGCCTGCTGAATGTGGATCTGCGCCGCCCCATCCCAGAGCCGAAGGTGCGCACCATCAAGATCGGCAAGGGCGACAATGGCAATGGCGACGCCCCGCATACGATCGACGTCTCTCCCGACCGCCGGGGTTGAGGCCACTTTGACCAAGGTGACATCGCCCATCCGCCACTGTGCGGAAAATGGACGATGTCACAATCCGTAAACCATATTTCAACGGTTGGTCGCCTAAATGAGGGGGCGACCATCCTTTTGGCCCTGCCATACGCAAGCAGGGAAATGACGTGGAGTTTGCGGGGACATGAATCCGACCATTCAGTATCTGCGCCGGTTAAGCCCCAAGGATTTCGCCGCCTTCGGCGTCAACGACCTGGCCTATGTGAAGCCGACCCAGAATGAGGGCAAGCCCGGTTACGCGATCCATGCCGCCGACGGCACGATCCTGACCTTTGTCGAACGCCAGGACGTGGCCTTCGCCACCGTGCGTCAGCACGATATGGAGCCGCTGAGTTTGCAATAATCGGCGGGTGTCTCATTTCATGCGGGCGATGGTGCCGGTGGTACTCTGCCCTTCGGTCAGTTCCGCCAGGACCACACGCCCGCCCCAGCCCTGCACTTCCTTGGCCCCGACCACCGTATCCACGGTGTAATCGGCCCCCTTGACCAGCACATCCGGGCGCAGCGCGCGGATCAGGTCCAGCGGCGTATCCTCCCCGAACACCACCACCAGATCGACATCGCCCAGCGCCGACAGGACCGTGGCGCGCGAGGCCTCGTTCTGCACGGGTCGTGTTGGGCCCTTCAGACGGCGCACGCTTTCATCACTGTTCAGGCCCAGCACCAGCCGGTCACAGGCGGCACGCGCCTGGGCGATCAGGCTGACATGGCCCGGATGCAGCAGGTCAAAGCAGCCATTGGTGAAACCGACGCGCAGGCCCTGCCGGCGCCAGCGTTCCGCCTGTTCGACGGCACGGTCCAGCGTGACCCGCTTGCCCCCCTGCCCCGTGGCCAGGGTCAGGCCGGCCCCATCGCGCAGTTCGGATGGCCGCACCGTTGCCGTGCCCACCTTGGCCACCACAATGCCGGCGGCAATATTGGCCAGCATGGCGGCATCGGCCAGACCGGCCCCCGACGCGATGGCGGCAGCCAGCACGGCGACGACCGTATCGCCAGCACCTGAGACATCGAACACCTCACGCGCCTGGGCGCGCAGATGGATGACAGGGCCATCGGCGGGCACCACGCTCATCCCCTGCTCGCTGCGGGTCGCGACCACGGCCCCGATGCCGCAATCGGACAGCAGGGCGCGGCTGGCCGCGATGACGCCGGCATCGTCGCGCGCCTGCATGCCCGTCGCCTCGGCCAACTCGCCGGCATTGGGGGTGATGCAGAAGGCCCCGCGATAGCGGCGATAGTCGCGCCCCTTGGGATCGACCAGCACCCGCACACCGGCGGCATGGGCCAGTTCGATCATGGCGGCCGTAAGTTCGGGCGTCAGCACGCCCTTGCCATAATCGGACAGGACCAAGATGCCGGCATCGGGCAGCCGTTCGGCCACCAGGGCCAGCAGGCGGGCACCATCGGCATCGGCCATCGGCGCATCCGTTTCCGCATCGGCGCGCAGCAATTGCTGCCCACCCGCGATGAAGCGGGTCTTGGTGGTGGTGGGGCGGCCCGCCACGGTCAGGATGCCGTCGGCAGAACCCAGCAGACCGGCGACCAGGGCCGACAATTCCCGGCCCGCCGCATCATCCCCGACCACCGATACAAGCTGTGTCCTGGCCCCCAGGGCGGCCAGATTGGCCGCGACATTGCCGGCACCACCCGGCATCGTGGCCTCATTCAGAACGCGCAGCACGGGGATGGGCGCTTCCGGTGACACACGCTCCACCCGGCCCCGGGTGAACCGGTCCAGCATGATATCCCCCACCACCAGGATGCGGGAACCGGCAAGCGCGTCGATCAGGCTGTGAAGGTCGGTCATGAAGCACATCGGGCGGCGGGACGAGATCGGCAGGATAGCGCGTGACCCGTCACCGCCGCCAGTGCTTCGGCCTTTGCCGGTCAGGCCTTGGGCGCGTGCTTGTTCAGGATGCGCTGCAAAGTGCGGCGGTGCATCTTCAGCCGGCGGGCGGTTTCGGAGACATTGCGGTCGCACTGTTCAAACACGCGCTGGATATGTTCCCAGCGCACCCGGTCGGCGGACATCGGGCTTTCCGGTGGCGGCGGCAGGGGGCCATCGGTCAGCAGCGCTGCTTCCACGGCATCGGCATCCGCCGGCTTGGGCAGGTAATCGACGGCGCCGAACTTCACGGCGGCGACGGCGGTGGCGATATTGCCGTACCCGGTCAGCACAACCACGCGGGCCTCCGGCCGCGCATCGCGCAGGGCCTTGACCACATCCAGGCCCGACCCGTCGCCCAGGCGCAGATCAACGACGGCGAAGCGCGGCGCGCTTTCATGCGCCACCTCGATCCCCAGATTGACGCTATCGACAGCGACCACATCGAAGCCGCGCCGTTCCATGGCGCGGGCCAGCCGGGTGCGGAAGGGCGCATCATCATCCACGATCAGCAGCGAGCGCGAGGCATCGCCCGTGAAGGTCAGTTTCGGCTGTTCGCCGGCTTCCAGCGCCGCGTCCGTCATGGTTCCGGAGTCCCTTCTTCGATTGGGCGTTCTTTTTAGATCACAAAACTTTCTACACGGTGAATGTAGGATGTTTCCAGCGAATGACCACCACGGCACCGCCAGCCCTGCCATTCATATAGCGAACGGACGCGCCGGATCGTTCCAGCAGGGTCTGTGCGATGAACAGGCCCAGGCCCATATTGCCCGCCGCCTCCCGCGCTGCCGGGTTGCGCCCGCTGACATAGGGTTCGCCCAAACGCCCCACGACGGTGGCGGGATAGCCCGGCCCGTCATCCTGCACCGTCAGGGTCAGCCCGGGGGCCGTCCAGTCCGCTGTCACCGTCACCTGTTCGCTGGCGAACTGCATGGCGTTCTGAAGGATATTGGCCAGCCCATGCACCATTTCCGGCACCGATTGCACCTGTGGCGCACCATCCTCCGGCTCTGCCACGGTTTCGATCTTCAGCTCGATGCCGTGGCGGACATAAGGCGCCGCCGTCGTTTCGATCAAGGCGGCCAGGGGCACGATCGGTTCCGCCCCGCCCGTGTCGCCGGGCCGGCGCGACAGTTCGGCCAGGATGTCTCGGCACCGCGCCACCTGGCTTTGCAGCAGGGCGACATCCTCGGCGATCGGGCTGTCGGGCGGGATATCGCGGGCCAGTTCCTTGGCCACCACGGCAATGGTGCCCAGCGGACTGCCCAGCTCATGCGCCGCCGCCGCCGCCAGGGCACCGACGGCAGAGGCCCGCTGTGCCCGCGCCAGGGCATCCTGGCTGGCATTCAAGGCACCTGACAGACGCCGCGCCCCGTCCGCCACCTGATAAAGATATGCGGCGATGAAGCCCGCCGACAGGGTCAGCGCCGCCCAGACCCCGAACCGGTAGAGTGGCGGTAGACCCGCCGGCTCCACCCCCGGCCAGGGCAGCGGCATGGCGACCAGGGCTAGGCCCGTGAAGCAGCAGACGGCCAAGGCCGCCAGCAGGATCACCGCCGCCCGGCCCAGCGTGCTGGCCGCCACAGTCAGCGGCGCCAGCATCAACACGGCAAAGGGGTTATCCAGGCCGCCCGTGAGATAGAGCAGTACCGTGAGCTGCACCATGTCATAGGCCAGATACAGTGCGGCCTCCCGGTCATCCAGGAACGGATGGGCCGCCACCCGCCGCGCGGCGTAGAGGTTGACCAGCACCGACACGGCCACGCCGGCCAGGGCATGGGCCAGCGCCAGTTCGAATTCGAACAGGGCCATGACGGTGGTCAGGGTCGCGAACTGCCCGGCCACCGCGATCCAGCGGATGGTGATCAGGGTGCGGGCACTGACCCGCCCCTCGGCGGCGGCAAGGGCCGGGCCGGAACGTCCACCCTGAATCACACCGACACTACTGGTGGCACTATTGGTGATTGCGTCGCTCATCCCCATATCCCATGCTCTTGAACGTCCCGCCCGGAAGGAGCAGAGGGCAATCTAGTTCCCCCCCAGCAGAAAGACCATAAGCCGTTCCCATGCCGTTGGATGTCCCCCGTACCGCCATTGCCGCCATCCAGGTCGATCTGCTGACCAAAAGGTTCGACGCACATACCGCGCTGGACGCCATCAGCTTCGAGGTGCCGGCGGGTGGAACGGTGGCGCTGCTGGGTGGCAATGGGGCGGGCAAGACCACCACCATCTCCATCCTGCTGGGGCTGTTGCTGCCGACATCGGGCACGGTGCGGGTGCTGGGTCATGACATGTTGACGGAACGCTACCGCGTGCTGCCGCGCATGAATTTCTCCAGCCCCTATGTCGACCTGCCCCACCGCCTGACCGTGCGGGAGAACCTGACCGTCTATGGCCATCTCTATGGCCTGACGCATCTGAAGGACCGGATCGCCCGCATCGCCGACGAACTGGACCTAACCACCATCCTGAACCGCCCGTCGGGCAACCTGTCGGCGGGGCAGAAGACGCGCGTGGCGCTGGCGAAGGCCTTGCTGAACGACCCGGAACTGCTGCTGCTGGATGAACCGACGGCCAGCCTGGACCCCGATACTGCCGATTGGGTGCGCGGCTTCCTGGAACGCTACCGCGCCCGCACCAAGGCCACCATCCTGCTGGCCAGCCACAATATGGCGGAGGTGGAGCGGCTATGCGATGGCGTGCTGATGATGAAGGGCGGACGCATCGTGGATCGGGGCACCCCCGCCGATCTTCTGTCCCGCTATGGCCGCGACAATCTGGAGGAGGTTTTCCTCGACATTGCCCGGGATCGGCGTCAGGCGGCGGGGTGATCGCCTCTACCGCGGCAGCACCACCGTAAACCGCGCGCCCTGGACCGTGCCATCCGCGCCCTTGATATTGCCCGCGAAAATCCGGCCCTGATGGGCGTCGATGATCTGTTTGGAGATGGACAGGCCCAGGCCGGAATGTTTGCCAAACGCTTCCGACTTGGGCCGCTCGCTGTAGAAACGGTCGAAGATGGCGTCCAGCTTGCCCTCCGGGATGCCCGGCCCCTGATCCTCACACGTGATCTCCACCCGGTCGGGCAGGGACCGCACCTTGAACCGCACCACCCCGCCGGGCGGGGAAAAGGACAGCGCGTTCGACAGCAGGTTCTGGAACACCTGGGTCAGGCGGCCCTCCAGCCCGGGCACGACCAGCCCGGACTTGGTGTTGGGCATCTCCACCTCCACCCGGACCGGGGCGGACGCGTCGCTGACCTCCCCGCCAGCCTCCGCTGCCGCTTCACGCAGGGCTTCGGCATTGCCCAGGGTGGCATCATGGATATTGGCCAGCATGGTCAGCATCTGGCCCACATCCGCCGGTTCGGCGCGTGCACGCGACAGTTCGGCATCCAGGCGACTGGCATTGGAGATATCGCTGATCAGCCGGTCCAGACGCTGCACATCATGGTGGATGATGGACAGAAGCCGCTGACGCTGCTCATCGGTCTTCACACGCTGCACCGTCTCTACGGCACTGCGCATGCTGGTCAGTGGGTTCTTGATCTCATGCGCCACATCGGCGGCAAAGCGCTCGATGGCATCCATGCGGTTCCAGATGGCATCCGTCATCTCCCGCAGGCTGCCCGACAGATCCCCCACCTCGTCCCGGCGGCGGGAGAAATCGGGGATGGTGACCTGCCGTCCATGGCCATGGCGCACCTCGTCGGCGGCCTGGGCCAGACGGCGGATGGGCCGGGCGATGGTGCCCGCCAGATAGAAGGACAGCAGCACCGTCACGCCCAGCGTGATGGCGAACAGGCGCAAGATATCCATGCGGAATTCCCGCACGGCCACATCCACCGCCTTGCCCGAGCGCGAGATATAAACGGCCCCCAACACCTTCTTATAGCGCTGCACAGGCACCGCCACCGTCAGCACCATGTCGGAACGGCCATCGGCCCGGCCGATGCGCCAGACATTATTGCCGACCTCGCCCGCCAGGGCCTTCATCACGTCGGTATAGCTCTCCGCCGTCGGGTCCTTCTCGCTGGGATAGGCTGGCAGATGCTCACGCTCCGGCACGGCATTGACGATGTAATCATAGATGGCGATGCCGATCTCGGTCAGGCGGTTGCCGTCGCGCATCGGCGGCAACTCTTCGATCTGCACCGTCCCCTTCGGCCCGCCCAGCACGCGGCTGTCGGCGATCAGTTCGCCATTGGGCGCGAACAGGCGGGTACGGGTGTCGGTGGTTTCCACCAGACGCCGCACCATCTGCCGCGCCAGTTCATAGGAGAGCTGGTTGGTCGGCTCGTTGAACTCGTCCGTCGCAGGCTGCATGGCACCTTCGCCCAAGGCACCGGCGAAGATTTTCGCCTCCGTCGACAGGGCCGACAGTTCCTTGTCGATCAGCCATTGCTGATAGGTGGACAGGTAGAGCAGGCCCCCCAGCAGGATGGCCAGCGCCAGCATATTGACCGCCAGGATGCGCAGCGTCAGGGGCGAGAAATGCCGCACCCGCCGCCGGGCGGGCGTTTCCGCCGCTGCCTTCCCGCCGCCAGCCTTGTCGCCGAACGGGCGTTCCACCCCTTATTCCTTATACTTATAACCAACGCCGTACAGCGTCTCGATCTGCTGGAAATCGTCGTCCACGACCTTGAACTTCTTGCGCAGGCGCTTGATGTGGCTGTCGATGGTGCGGTCATCGACATAGATATGCTCGCCATAGGCGGCATCCATCAGCTGATCGCGGTTCTTCACATGGCCGGGACGGATGGCCAGCGCCTTGACCAGCAGGAATTCGGTGACCGTCAGGTCGATCTCCTTGCCCTTCCAGGTGCAGAGATGGCGGGCGCCATCCAGCACCAGCTCGCCGCGCACCAGGGTCTGGCCCGGATCGGGGGCCGTGCCCTTGCCCTGCGCCAGCTCAGTCCGGCGCAGCAGGGTCTTGATGCGCTCGATCAGCAGGCGCTGGCTGAACGGCTTCTTGATGTAGTCGTCGGCCCCCATGCGCAGGCCCTGCAGCTCGTCCGTCTCATCATCCTTGGAGGTCAGGAAGATGATGGGCATCTGCGTGGTCTGGCGCAGGCGCTGCAGCAGCTCCATCCCGTCCATGCGCGGCATCTTGATGTCCAGCACGGCCATGTCAACGGGGCGGGAGGTGATGCCGCGCAGCGCCTCGTCACCGTCGCCATAGGTGCGAACCTCATAGCCTTCGGCTTCCAGCGCGATGGACACGGACGTCAGGATGTTGCGGTCGTCATCGACCAGGGCGATCACTTGGGACACGCTTCTTCTCCAGCCTGCGGGCGCTCTCTTCGGTATTACTTCCGAAGGACCGGCTTTGCCAAATCCAACTGCCCTTTCAATATGTCATCAATGCGGCGCGGGGAAGTGTCGTGACGACATAGAACGGCCTTAAGACGAATGGTGAGCGTGTCTGACCATTCGTCAGGTCGGCGCCCGGCGCCTTAGGGAACAAGAATAGGGAACAAGAACAGAAAGGGATGTCTTATGGCGGTTGGCGAAGATCAGGAGGCAATGGGGAGGCCCGACGATATCGGCCTCGCCGCCCGCACCTTGATGCGGGGTGCGGTGCAGGCGACGCTGGCCACCCTGTCGCGGCCCGGCATGGAGGGCGGGATGGAAGGCTGGCCCAGCCCGTCGCTGGTGCTGGTGGCGTTTGACCTGGATGCCAGCCCCCTGCTCCTGATCTCCCGTCTGGCCGAACATACCCGCAATCTGGAGGCCGATGGCCGCTGCGGCCTGCTGTTCGATGCGACGGCGGGCCATGCCGACCGCCTGACCGGTCCGCGCCTGTCGGTGCAGGGCGTGGCGGAACGGACGGGGGATGCCATGCTGCTGGAACGGTTCATCGCCCGCCACCCATCATCTCGCGCTTATGCCGGCTTCCGCGATTTCGCCCTGTGGCGGGTGACGACGAAACGGGGCCATATGGTGGCCGGGTTCGGGCGCATCCACAGCCTGGAACCCGACCTGCTGCGTCTGCCGCCCGCCGACTGGCAGGATCTGGTGCCGCGTCATGACGATATCGTGGCCCATATGAACCAGGACCATGCCGACGCATTGGCCCTCTATGCCACCCGGCTTCTGGACCAGCCGGCAGGCGATTGGCGCTTGATCGGGATCGATCCCGATGGCTGCGACCTGTCCACCGGCTCCCTGACCACCCGCCTGCCCTTTATCACCCGCATCCGCGACGCCGACATGGCACGGGCGGAACTGATGCGACTGGTGGCGCGGGCGCGGAATAAGGGCTGACATCACGGCAGGCTCCGCGCCGCGCCACCGGATTGGTCCCGTCACCCCTGCCTGGAAGCTTTCACACAGGCGCGTCATTCCGCATGCTGGGAACAGCGCAACCTGTTCCCCGTCGTGACCCATGTTCCTGCCCGCCCGCCGCCCCTTCCGCCGCCTTGCCCTGCTGCTGGCCACCGCCGCCAGCCTGATCGTTCCCGCCGCCCTGGCCGATGCCGTGGATGATTACATCCTGGGCTTCATGCAGCGCACCCACACGCCGGGTGTGGCGCTGGCCGTGGTGCGGGATGGCAAGGTGGAAAAGATGGCGACCTATGGCGTCGCCGACGCCTTTGCCCGCACCAACCTGGAACCCACGCACACGTTCCAGATTGCATCGGCCACCAAGATGCTGACGGGCGTGGCACTGGGCCGGCTGGAACAGGCGGGCAGGCTGTCGCTGGATGATGATCTGCGCCGCCATTTCCCCGACGCACCCGAAAGCTGGTCGCGCATCACCATCCGGCAACTGGCCACCCACTCTTCGGGGCTGGAGGACCGGTTGGGCCTGGGGCGGGATGCCAGCACCGCCGATATCGTGGCGGCGGCGATGAAGACCCCGCTGGCCTATGAGCCGGGCAGCCGGTCACGCTATGGCTTCACCGATTTCGTGGTTCTGCAGGCCTTGATCGAAAAACTGGCGGGTGAGCCCTTCCCCGCCGCCCTGCGCACCTGGGCGCTGGCCCCGCTGGGCATGGGGGAAAGCGGCTTTCCCACGGAGACGAACGGGACCTGGAAGGACCGGGCCGTGGGCATCCATGTCTTCCGGGAGGGCCGGCAGGCCCGCGATGATTTCGGCTATACCCCCGCCGGTTATGCCGCTGGCGGCCTGCTGGTCAGCCTGAATGATCTGGTCCATCTCGCCCAGGCCATCGACAGGGCTGATGCCCTGCCCGTCGCCGCGTGGCAGCGCCTGTGGACCGCCCCGGCGTTCAGCAATGGCAAGCCGGGCGATTTCGCCATCGGCTGGACGAAACGTGACCTGCTGGGCCATGGGGCCGTGGGACATAGCGGCGGGCCGGCGCTGGCCGATATCCTGCGCCTGCCCGATGATCGGCTGACCATTATGGTGCTGACCAATCAGCGCTGGCTCTATCCCATGCTGGCCGATGGGGTTGCCGCCCGTTATGTGCCCGACCGCGCCCGCATGCTGCCCGATGATCGGCCGGAAATGACCGAACGGCTGCGCCGCGCCCTGGACAGCGCGGCCAGGGGTGCCATGGACAAGACCGGCTTCACCGATGAGGCGGGCAAGGGCATGCAGGGGTTTTTCCAGGATTTCGGCAGCGCCCTGCTGACCGCCGCCGGCCCTGTCCAGTCCATCCGCCTGATGGAAAAGGCCACCACGCCCGATGGCGGGGACCGCCGCCGCTATCGGGTTCAGTTCCAGCACCAGTCCATGGTCTGGCTGTTCAGCGTGAACGCCGCCGGTCAGGTCGACCTGATGCGCCCAGCCAGCGACAGCACGCCCCTGCTGCCCTGACCGGACATGTACTGTCCGGTTTCGGACATGCGTTCGGAAACGGACAGTGCCTACTCTCCTGAAAAATACGCGATTACAGATGCTTACGCCCTGGCACGCCGGATGCTTTGACCCGTCCCATGCCATAAGGCACCGGACCGGAGAAAGCCCATGATGCAGCGCCGCCATTTCCTCGCCCTCGCCCTGGCCACCACCAGCGCCCTGACCCTTCCCTCCCTGGCCCAGACGGCACCCGACGGCCCGCCGGCACCGGCCCCGGTGAAAGCCATGGACAGGACGGAACGTCAGGCGGTGCTGCGCGATCTGGCCGACAGTCTGGAGAACAACTTCGTCTTTCCCGATATCGGCACCCGGTACGCGACCCTGCTGCGTCAGAAGGCGGACGCCGATGCCTATGCCGACCTGACCGACCCCACCGCCTTTGGGGAAAAGGTGACCGCCGACCTGCAGGCCGTGGCCAAGGATGGCCATCTGCGTCTGGCCCCGCAGGAGGTTTTCGCCAGCCGCGCCCCGCGCAAACCCGCCCCCGACGCCCCGGCCAGCACCAAGGCCAATGGCCCACCGGGCCTGGAAGAAGTGAAGATGATCGGCGATGTCGCCTATCTGCGCTTCAACGCCTTCATGGGGGATGAGGGGATGATCGCCCGGGCGCGGGGCTTCCTTCTGGACAATGCCGGCAAGGCCAAGGCCGTGATCATCGATGCCCGCCCGCACCGGGGTGGTGGGTTGGCGGAGATGGATGCCATCCTGCCCCTGCTCTATGAGCAGCCGACCACCCTGGTCCGCATGGATACCCGCGCCTCTGCCTTTGCGCGCGGCATGCCCTCCTTCGCCTCGCTGGTCAACCGCGTCGCCCCCGGCGGCATCGTGCGGCAGGATCATACGGTCACCCCCGACCTTACGGAGATGCGCCTGCAATCCGTGCCGGTCTACTACCTGACCTCACGGCGCAGCGCGTCCGCCGCCGAACATCTGGCACTGGCCTTCAAGCGCACCAAACGCGCCACCCTGGTGGGGGAAAAGACGTATGGCGCCGGCCATTATGGCGGGGTGGAACCGGTGGGTGAGCGTTTCGGCGCCTTCATCCCCGTAGGCCGCACCTACAACCCCGACAATGACTGGGGCTGGGAAGGCCAGGGCGTGACCCCGGATGTGGAAACACAAGCCGATGACGCCCTGGTCAAGGCGCTGGAACTGGCGGGCAAGGCCGGCGCCCATCCCGCCTGAGGCACCCCCTCGCAATGCAGGGCGCGATGGTGCACAAGGAAGAGGCTCCACAACCGGGTTCTTCCTATGCGCCTCCCCCTGCTCGCGGCCACCCTGACCCTCTGCCTTCTCTCCCCCACCGCCTTTGCCCGCCCCGTGGCGGAATGCCAGTCGGCGGAGGAGGCGGAGATGGCGGCGGCCCTGGCAGCAGAGGGGATTGCCGAACCCACCCTGGCCCTGACTGGCGTCGGGCGGTCGGCAACGACCACGGGCGGAGAGTGGGTGGTGGTGGGCTGGCGGCCCTGCCTGGACCCGACGGCGGAGCCGGAGGGCGGGGTTTCCACCCGCATCAGCCTTTATCACCGCACGGGCAAGGCCGCCCCCAAACCTGTCGCCAGCCTGGACCTGCCGCCCGTTCAGCGTTTCGTCAGCCCGTCTGAAGATGCTGTCGTAGCCACGCAATGGGGTCAGCTGCTGCTGATCGAGGCGGCGACGGGCGGGTCCTGCATGGGGTGCGAAACGCTGGTGCCGCTGCTGCTGACCGGGGCCAAGCTGGTGATGCTGACCCCGCCCAACCCGGATATTGCCCTGCGCGAGGTGACGGGGTCGTCGCCCGATATCATCGTGACCGGGTTCCTGACCCGGTTTGAGGCCTATCCCCCGCTCTGTAACGCCTGCTCCCCCTCTACCACCATCCATCTGCGGCTGGAGAAGGACCGGCTGGTCGAAGCCTGCGACCGGTTCCGCGACAATTACATCAGCGATGCCGCCGCCGCGCGCGAGGAACTGGCGGCCCTGGCCGGGGACCCGGTGGGTCCCGATACAGTCAATGATCTCTATGCTGGCAGCATCGCGCGGCTGCTGGACCGGGTGAATGCCGGTGAAACGCCTTCAGGGGCACTACCGGATTTCCAGGATGAAGCGGCCAAGGCCATCGACCGCGCAGACCCCAGCCGCGGTGCCACCATCCGGCGCAGCGCCGCCGCCCTGTCAGAGGCAATAATATCTGCACAATCAACGGGTAAGCTCTCCCGCGCCTGCCCCGCCCTGGGGGTTGAGCGCCCGCGTTTGCGCTGATCCCACCCTCTGCGTCCTGCCCCGCGCGCATGTCTGTCGCGGGTGCCTTGGGCTTGCGCGTGGGGGTCAGGAACGGTAATGCTATCGGCGCCGTTACATAAAATGCCCCGTAGCGACCTTTCCGGCACTACCGAGGGCGATCCCCACCAAAAGGGGACGGCGTCCAAAGTCGACACTGGAGAGGGAGAAACCCAACGTGGAACATACCGGTCCCGTTATCAGCAGCTACGGTCTGGATTATCTGGGCCTGACCAATCTGAAGGCCGCCCACTGGAACCTGAGCGCTGGTGCGCTGTATGAGCAGGCCCTGCGCCGTGGCGAGGCAAAGCTGTCCAAGGACGGCGCCCTGGTCGCCATCACGGGCCAGCATACGGGCCGGTCGCCCAACGACAAGTTCACGGTGAAGGAAGAGACCACGGCCGACGATATCTGGTGGGGTCCCAACAAGCCCTTCACGGAAGAGGCGTTCGACCGGCTGCATGCCCGCGTCACGGCCTTCCTCCAGGACCGCGAGGTCTTTGTGCAGGATCTCTATGCCGGGGCCGACGCCGCCTACCGCCTGCCGGTGCGCATCGTGACCCAGCATGCCTGGCACAATCTGTTCGCCCAGAACATGTTCATCCGCCCGGCCCTGAAGGACCGTATGGCGTTTGAGCCGGCCTTCACCGTCCTCCAGGCCCCCGATTTCCGGGCCGTGCCGGAACGTGACGGCACGAGGTCCGACGTGTTCGTGGTGATCAACTTCAAGCGCCGGCTGGTCCTGATCGGCGGTACCTCCTATGCCGGGGAAATCAAGAAGTCGATCTTCTCCATCCTGAATTTCCTGCTGCCGGGCCAGGGCGTGCTGCCCATGCATTGCTCCGCCAATATCGGCGCCAATGGCGACACGGCCATCTTCTTCGGCCTGTCGGGTACGGGCAAGACCACCTTGTCGGCGGACAGTTCGCGCACCCTGATCGGCGATGATGAACATGGCTGGTCGGACCGCGGCGTCTTCAATTTCGAAGGCGGCTGCTATGCCAAGGTCATCCGCCTGTCGGCAGAGGCCGAGCCGGAAATTTTCGAAACCACCCGCCGCTTCGGCACGGTCCTGGAAAATGTCGTCATGGACCCGCAGAGCCGGGAACTGGACCTGGATGATGCCAGCCTGACGGAAAATACCCGCGCCTCCTACCCGATCGATTTCATCCCGAACGCATCGGCGACAGGTTTGGGTGGTCAGCCGCTGAACATCATCATGCTGACGGCGGATGCGTTCGGCGTGCTGCCGCCCATTTCCAAACTGTCGTCCGAACAGGCCATGTACCATTTCCTGTCCGGTTACACGGCCCGCGTGGCCGGCACGGAAAAGGGCGTGACGGAGCCGCAGGCGACGTTCAGCACCTGCTTCGGTGCCCCGTTCATGCCGCGTCATCCCACCGTCTATGCCAAGCTGCTGGGCGAGAAGATCAAAACCCATGGCGCCAATTGCTGGCTGGTCAATACCGGCTGGACTGGCGGCGCCTATGGCACCGGCAGCCGCATGAAGATCGGCCATACCCGCGCCCTGGTGAACGCCGCGCTGTCGGGCAAGCTGGCCACCGTCAGCCACAAGCCGGAACCGAATTTCGGTCTGGCCGTGCCGGAAGGGTGTGAGGGCGTTCCGGCAGATGTGCTGATGCCGCGCAACGCCTGGGCCGACAAGTCGGCCTTTGACGCCACCGCGCATGAGGTGGCGCGCCGGTTTGAGGCCAACTTCACCCAGTTCGCCGACCAGGTGGACGAAAAGGTCGTGCGCGCCGGTATCCGTACCGCCGCGTAAACAGGCCGTCCATCCTCCCGCCGATGACCGGGGCGGGGCGATCAGGGCCGGGGGCGCGATCCTCCGGCCTTTTTTGCGGCTGGCGTGGCTCCCTCACCCTCCCAAACGCTGGAGCGTTCGGGCCCCTCCCTTTCCCGCCAAGCGGGCGAGGAGCAGAATTCTACCCTCGCCCACGAACGTGGGAGAGGGAGGGGCCTATTGGCGTCAGCCAATGGGAGGGTGAGGGCCAGACGTTCCCCCCTCAAACCCCCGTCACCGCTACCGTCAGCCCACCCGACAGCCGCTTCAACCCCCGCGTAATCGCCGGCAATTCCTTCTTATAGACCCGTTCCAGCGGCGTGACCTGCACCTCCCAGGCGCCCTTGCCCTTTGGCCCCGCCACACGTTTATGCGACCAGGTGGCGACCACCCGGCCCTGGCGCAGGATCACGGGGCTGATCCAGCCGGCCACGCGGTACACGGCGGGCCGGAACCGGTCCTCCAGATACTGGCCCGTATCGGCATGGGCCAGGAGATAGGGATCGAACAGGCCCAGCACGCTGATCTGCCCCTCCGCCGGTTCCGCGGCCAGCAGGTCGGCCATGTCGCGTTCCAGCACATAAGCCTTCTTGCCCGCCAGCGTTACCGGCACGATCTCACCGCTCAGATCGGCAAAGGCCTGTTGCGCCGGCCCGGCATAGAAGCCCACGAATTTCTTGAAATCTGCCGGTGTGGCCGGGCCATAGACGGCAAGGTAGCGGCGGGCCAGATCGGCCATGGCCGTGCGCGCGTCCGGCACCACAGGCGCGTGGCCCAGCCATTGCGCCAGATGCACGAACAGGGCCTCGCGCGCCCCCTCGCCATCGCCCTTGTCCGCCGGCCCGTGGCAGACATGGCCCAGCGCGCAGGCCAGCTTGATGATCCCGCCCCAGCTATGTTCCAGCATGGGTCGCGCCCATTCGCCCAATTCCGGCACCAGCCGGCGTGACAGGTCCATGCGGCTATGCGCGCCCTGTTCCAACGCCTGCACCACCGCCGCGACCAGCGTGTCGACCTGATCCAGGCTCAACCCTTCCTTGGCATACCAATTATGGTAACCGGCGACATATTCCCGGCGCAGGCCCAGGATCATGGGCAGGTCGGCGGCAGGTGTCAGATGCAGGGTGGAACGCTGCGCCCAGAGTTTCACCAGGCTGCGATCCTGATAAAGCGCGCGGTCGATATCGCCATCCGCCGTCCCCGCCGCGCTGCGCGCCCGCAATTGCAGGATGGCGGCGGAATGGACCTGCGCCTGCGCCCCGATCAGGGTCCGCGCCGCGATCAGGGCGTCCGCCGCCGGCCTTGTCAGGTGCTGACGGTCCAGCCGGAAGGAAAGCGCCTGCGGCAGCGTGATCGCGGTCATCATGGGTCCTGCGGATCGCATCAATACCGCAGGATGCCCCAGATGCATTTCAAGAACAATAGGGGAACAGACCTATTTCAGGCTGTCCATGCGCCGTTGCAGTTCCGGCCGCTGCGGCGCATCGGCGGGAAGCTGTTTCAGCAGCCGTCCCCACAGATCGCGCGCCCGGTCATTCTTGCCTTCATTCGCGGCCTGCTGCCCCAGGTAATAGAGCGCCTGCGGATTGTCCGGCGCCAGGTCCAGAACCTTGGCCATCGCGTCCAGGAATTCCGCACTGCCCTGGGTCTGCGCGTCGTCGGGGGCCGTCAGGCGCGACAGATCCAGCCAGGCCTGCAACCGCTTGGGATCGGCCTTCACGGCACCGCGCAGCGCGTCGCGCGCGGCGTCCAAATTGCCCTGCACCTCCCGCGCGCGGGCCAGCCGCATCCAGCCATCGGCATCGCCGGGATTATCCTTCAACTTGGCCTGCAGCCCGTCCACCATGCTGTTGATGGTGGCCTGCTGGTCCTGCTGGCTCATCCCCGCCATGGCCTGCATCTGTTCGGGCGACAGGGCGGGGGCGGCCCCGCCACTACCCGGCGCCGCCGCCGGCGACGGAGCGCGGGCCGGCTTGGGCGATGGGGTAATGGCGATGGGGTCCAGGCCAACCTGGGTGGCGGCATCATGGATGCGGGCCCGCACCGTGGGCAGCCAGGGCGCATCAGCAGGGCTGTCGGCGACCAGGGCGGTCCAGCGGTCCAGCGCGCCACGAATGTCACCCGCCTGAATACGCGCCATGCCCAGATAGTACCGGGCGCGCGCATCCATGGGGTCGGCGGCCACCGCCTCGGTGAACAGGCGCACCGCCTCTTCCCCCACCACGCCGTCGGCGGCGACGGTCAAAGCCTCGGCCAGCGCGCCCTTCACACTGCCATCGTCGGGCGACAGGCGCAGGACCTGACGCCAGGCATTGACGGCATCGGCAGGCCGGCTCATGGCGCCATAGGTCTGGGCCAGCAGGCCCCAGGCGCCGACATCGTCGGGATTATCCTTCAATGCCGCTTCCAGTTTGGCCACGGCCTCCATCACCTGCGGCGGCACGGGTGCCTCCGGCGGCCGGGTGGCAAAGGGCACGGCCGGCAAGTTGGGCTGACCCAGCGGCAGATAGACGCCCAGCGCCGCCAAGGGCAGCAGCAGGGTTAGCACCAGGGCTGTGCGCTGTGCCGGTTTGGCGAGGGCCTCCACCTTGACCCCCGCCGCCTCATCCGCGACGGACAGCAGGCGGCGGCCCACCTCGGCGCGTGCCGCGCGGGCCTGATCATCGGACAGGATGCCGCGTTTCAGGTCACGCTCGATCTCCGCCACCTGTGCGGCATAGACGCCGCGCGCAAACTCCGCCGCGCCTTCCAGCGGCGGGGGCGGGCGCAGCAGGGTGCGCAGCAGGGGCAGCAGGGCCAGCGCCGTCAGGGCGGCTGCGACCAGCCAGAAACCGATCATCGCCCAACCCCCGGCTTGTCATCATTCAACAGGGCCGCCAACCGCGCTTCTTCCTCTGCCGTCAGGGCGGGGGCCGGCATGGTATCCACATCCCGGCGGCGCTGGCGCATATAAAGCGCGGTGCCGAAACCGGCCAGCAGCAGCAGGGCGAACGGCCCGCCCCAAAGCAGGGCCGTGTAACCTGTTACCGGCGGGCGCAGCAGCACGAAATCACCATAGCGGTCATGGACATAGGCCAGGACCTGTTCATTGCTGTCCCCGGCCACCAGCCGTTCGCGCACCAGCACGCGCAGGTCGCGGGCAAGGTCAGCATTGCTATCATCGATGGACTGGTTCTGACAGACCAGACAGCGCAATTCCTTGGAAATCTCCCGCGCGCGGGCCTCCATCACGGGATCGGCCAACTTTTCATCCGGCATCACGGCCAGGGCGGGAAGGGAGAGGGTGGCAGCAAGCGCGATGGCAGCCATCCAGCACGCCCCCCTTTTCATCATCCCGGCGAAAGCCGGAACCCAGGGGCCACGCGAAAAACCATGATGCAGCACCGACACGCGCTGCCGCAAGGTCGGGCGCCCGGCCCCTGGGTCCCGGCTTTCGCCGGGATGACGGGGAAAGCGTCTATGAAGAGACCCACCCCTCATTTCGACAGCTCCCGGATCATGGGCAGGATCTTTTCGTCCACGTCAAACGGCATCAGCGGCCCGACATGGCGGTAGCGCACGCGGCCCTGTCGGTCGATGACATAGGTTTCCGGCACGCCATAGACGCCGAAATCGATGGCCACACGCCCATCCTTGTCGGCACCGATGGCGGTATAGGGGTTGCCCATCTGCGCCAGGAAGGCCTTCGCCGCTTCCGGCTTGTCCTTGTAATTGATGGCGTGGATGGTCACGCCCTGCTCATTGGCCAGCCGCATCAGCAGCGGGTGTTCCACGCGGCAGGGCGCGCACCAGCTGGCGAAGACGTTGATCAGCTGCACCTTGCCCGTCAGGTCGGCATTGGACAGGCCCTTCTCCCCCTCCGACAAGCCCGGCAGGGCGAAAACCGGTGCCGGCTTGTCGATCAGCATGGAGGGCAGGATCGACGGGTCGCGGGTCAGACCCAGGGCGAAATAGCCACCCAGGATCAGGAAGACGGCCAGCGGCAGCAGCAGCAGCAGGCGGTGACGGGTAACGGCGCTCATGCTGATGCTCTTATTCGGCAGGTTGCAGGGCGGGAGAGACGGGAGCCGCGCGGCGGGACGGAACCCCCACCCGCAACCGCCGGTCAGACAGGCTGAGACAGCCGCCCAGCACCATGATCAGCGACCCGATCCAGATCCAGGGCACCAGCGGATGGTGATACAGCCGGACCACCCAGCCGCCGCCGGCCCCGTTCTCCTCTCCCAGCACCACATACAGATCGGAATAGAAGGTGGTGTAGATGGCGGCTTCCGTCGTCTGCATCTTGGCCACCGGATACCAGCGGCGCTCCGCCTTCATCCGGGCAATGGGGGCGCCATCGCGGCTGACGCTGAAATGGCCCATTTCCGTGCGGTAATTGGCGACATTCAGGTCCTCGACCTTGTCCAGCACCAGTTCGTACCCGGCGATGCTGGCCTTGTCGCCCAGCTTCATCACCCGCACATCCTCGGCCAGCCAGAAGGTGGTGCCCACCATGCCGGCAATGGCGATGCCCATGCCGGCATGAGCCACCGACGTGCCCCAGGCGCCCAGCGGCAGGCCTCTGGCACGGGACAGGCTGTCGGCCAACGGCACCCGGAACAGCTTCACGCGTTCGGCCACTTCCCACAGGGCACCGAACCCGGCCCAGGCGGCCATGGCGATGCCGACCAGCGCCATCACCGGCTTCACGCCCGCCAGCCACAAAGCCAGCATCACCGACACCAGCGTCAGCAGCGCCACCACCCACATGCGCGACAGCACGCCCGGCAGATCCGCCCGCTTCCACGGCATGAACGGGCCCAGCGCCATCACCAGGATCAGCGGGATGGTCAGGAAGGGCGTGATGAAATTGTAATAGGGCGCACCCACCGAAATCTTGTGCCCGAACGCATCCAGCAGCAGCGGCATCAGGGTGCCGATCAGCACCACCGCCGCCGATACCGACAGCAGCAGATTGTTCATGACCAGCGCGCCTTCCCGGCTGAGCGGCGCGAACAGCCCACCGATCTTCAGCGCATGCGCCCGCAGTGCGAACAGCAGCAGCCCGCCGCCCGTGGCCAGGATCAGCAGGCCCAGCACCGCCACCCCGCGCTGCGGATCAACGGCAAAGGCATGGACCGACGTCAGCACGCCTGAGCGCACCAGGAAGGTGCCCAGCAGCGAAAGTGAGAAGGTGAGGATGGCCAGCAGGATGGTCCAGGTCTTCAGCGCGTCGCGCTTTTCCACCACGATGGCGGAATGCAACAGGGCGGTCCCCGCCAGCCAGGGCATCAGGGAGGCGTTTTCCACCGGGTCCCACATCCACCAGCCGCCCCAGCCCAGCTCGTAATAGGCCCACCAGGAACCCATGGCGATGCCCATGGTCAGCGAGGTCCAGGCCACCAGCGTCCAGGGCCGCACCCAGCGGCCCCAGGCCGGATCAACCCGCCCCTCGATCAGGGCGCCGACCGCAAAGGAGAAGGCGACGGAGAAACCGACATAGCCCAGATAGAGGAAGGGCGGGTGGAAGGCGAGGCCAGGGTCCTGCAACAGCGGGTTCAGGTCATTGCCGTCGAACGGCGCCGGATAGACACGGGCGAACGGATTGCTGGTCACCAGGATGAACAGCAGGAACCCGACCCCGATCAGGCCCTGCACGCCCAGCACGCGGGCCTTCAGCGTCGGCGGAATATTGCGCCCGAACCCGGCCACCGCCGCCCCGAACAGGGCCAGCATGAAGACCCAGAGCAGCATGGAGCCTTCATGGTTCCCCCACACGCCCGCCACCTTGTACAGCATGGGCTTCAGGCTGTGGCTGTTATTCACCACATTCTGGACGGAGAAGTCGGAAACGACATGCGCCTGCATCAGGGCCGCAAAGGAGATGGTGATGGCGGCCAACTGCGCAAAGGCCGCCATGCGCCCTGTCTCCATCCAGGCGACATCGCGGCGGGCCGCCCCGACCAGCGGCATCACCGACTGCGCCACCGCCAGCAGCAGGGCCAGAACAAGGGCGTAATGTCCGATCTCGGGGATCATGTCCGTCTCGCTGCTTGACCGCAAAAACCTGACAAAAGGTCAGTTACTTCCCCGCCTCATAGACCGGTTTTCCCGGCAATTCCGGCTTGAACTGGCCCGATGCTTTCAGGGCGTCGGCCACTTCCTTGGGCATGTATTTCTCATCATGCTTGGCCAGCACCTCCGACGCCACGAAGACGCCGTCGGAGCCCATGCGGCCTTCGACCAGCACGCCTTGGCCCTCACGGAACAGGTCGGGCAGGGGGCGGTCGGTGGTGATGGTCACGGAATGGGCCGTATCAGTGATGGTGAAGCGGGTGGAGACACCGTCATCCACCTTCACCACCGACCCGCCTTCAACCAGCCCGCCGACGCGCACCCGCTTGTCGCCCGGCGGCTTGGTCGCCAGATCGGAGGGTGAGAAGAAGAAGGCCACATTCTCCTCGAACGCGGTCAGGGTCAGGGCCGTGGCGGTGCCAAGACCGGCCAGCGCCAGCAGCAGCATATAGAGGCGGCGCTTCTTGCGCGTCATCATGGCTTTTCCTCCCCACCCGCGTCACCGGCACCGGCCCGGCGGCGGCGGCGCGGCAATGTCTGTTCCAGGCTGCGCAGCAGGCGTTCCTTGCGGCGCAGTGTGCCCAGGCTGGCCAGCAGCAGGCCCACCAGGACCAGCAGCGCCAGACCATAGCTGGACCAGACATAGATGGCGTATCCGCCCATGTGGAAAAAGTCGGCCATCCTGTCACACCCCCCCGGCCTGGGTCAGACGCAGGGTCTGGATCTTGCGTTCCGCCAGTTCGGCCCGCATGCGCAGAATGACGGTCGCCGCGAAATAGGTCTTGAAGGCCAGCGCCAGGATCAGCAGCGGCCACAGCATGTCGCCATGGATGGCAGGCCCGTCCATGCGCAGCACCGATGCCGGCTGATGCAGCGTGTTCCACCAGTCGACGGAGAATTTGATGATGGGCACATTGATGGCGCCCACCAGCAGCAGGATTGCCCCGGCCCGGTGCCCGCGCTGCGGATCATCAAAGGCATCGACCAGCGCCATATAGCCCAGATACAGGAAGAACAGGATCAGGACAGAGGTCAGTCGTGCATCCCACACCCACCATGTGCCCCACATCGGCTCCCCCCACAGGCTGCCCGTCACCAGGCAGAGCAGGGTGAAGCCCGCGCCCAGCGGGGCCGCGGCCTTGGAGTAAACCTCTGCCAGCGGATGGCGCCAGACGAGCGCACAGGCCGCCGCAACGGCCATCGAACTGTAGGTGAACATGGCCATCCAGGCGGCGGGCACATGCACGTACATGATGCGCACCGTGTCGCCCTGCTGATAGTCCTCCGGACTGACGAACAGCGCCAGATACAACCCGGCGGCGAACAGGATGGCGGACAGGACCGAGACCCAGGGCAGGATCAGGGCAGCCAGACGCAGGAAACGGGCGGGATTGGCGAAACGATGCATGATGGTCCCTATGTAGCATGGGACCTGCGGTTTTCACACCGCTGCCAACGGTTCCTGCGCTGATTTGATCCAGCGCAGAACGATCAGCCCCAGCGCCCGGCCCGCAATGTCCGCAGATCGGCCACGGCCTGACCCGGCATGGCGATGGCATGATGAACCAGCGCCGTGGCCATGTCGGCCTCCAGCGGTTTGGCGAACAGGTATCCCTGCGCCCGGTCGCAGCCCATCTGCCGCAGCAGCGCCTCCTGCCCCTCCGTCTCCACCCCTTCGGCGATGACGCCGAATTCCATGATGCCGGCAATATGCAGGATGGCGCTGACCAGGGCCTTGCCCTTGTCGTCGCGCGACATGGCAGTCACGAAGCTGCGGTCGATCTTGATCGTGTCCACCGGCAGGTTCTGAAGATAGGCCAACGAGGAATAGCCCGTGCCGAAATCATCGATGGCCAGCCCGATGCCCAGATCGCGCAGGCCCTTCAGGATGGCGATGGCGTCTCCCCCCTGCCCGATCAGCCCGCTTTCGGTGATTTCCAGGCGCAGCCATTCCGGCCGGCATTCGGTCATCTCCAGCACACCCGTCACCCAGCGCACGATATCCAGGCGCGAGGGGTCGAGCTGATAGGGCGACAGGTTGACGGAGACATAGAGCGGATTATCGGCCCGGCCCCGGTTCCATTTCGCAATCTGGCGACAGGACTGCACCAATATATGGTTGCCCAGCGGCACGATCAGGCCCGTTTCCTCCGCCACCGCCACAAAGGTGGTGGGCGGAATGGGGCCATGTTCGGCATCGGTCCAGCGGGCCAGCGCCTCAAACCCCGCCAGTTCACCATCGGCCAGCCGCACGATGGGCTGAAAGACGGGCCGCACGCCATTGCTGAAATAGATGGCCTGACGCAGCTTGTCATAGATGATGTGGCGTTCGGTCAGGCGCGCGCGCATGGCCGCGTCGAACACGCGCCGGCCACCACCGCCCGCCGCCTCGGCCTCCGCACTGGCAATCTCCGCATCGCGCAGCAAGGCGGCGGCGTCGCCACCGCCCTCGGCACTGGGCACCACGCCCAGGCTGGCCGTCACGAACATTTCCCGCCCGGACACCGACAGTGGCGCGCGCAGGGCGTCACGCACGGCATGGGCCAGATCATCGACACGCCCCGCCTCCTGATCAAAGGACAGGACAGCGAATTCGCCCGTGTCGATGCGGCCCAGAAGGTCATCTGCCGGCACACAATCGCGCAGCCGGCGGCCCACGGCGGCCAGCAGGGCATGGGCATCCGCCTCGCCCAGCGTCGCCTTCAGCGCGCGGAACCGGTCCAGACCGATGACGGTGACGGCAATCTCCGTCTCCACGCCCAGCGCCTGCTGCAGGGCATGCAGCAGATGCGTGCGGTTGGGCAGGCCCGTCACCCGGTCGAAATTGGCCATGACGTGCAGCTGCTGTTCCGTCCGGCGGCGATAGATCTCGGCCTGCCGTTCGGCCAGCAGGTGGTGCAGTTCCTGCGCCACCTCCAGCTCGCCATGGCTCCAACCCTGGCCGGCCCCGCGCAGCAGCACGACGATCCCTTCCGGCACATCGATGCCCAGAACGGGACCGCGCCAGACGATGCCTTCGCGCCGCGACGCCCCTTCCAGGCCCAGCTGTTCCTGCCAGTGGGACAGGGGGGCCAGATCATGGCTGGACCAATGGCTGCCTTCGATCCCGGCGACGGCCCCGTCATGGGGCAGTACCTCCCGGATCACGGGATAGGCCGCGATCAGGCCATCGGTCAGCTGCACACCCTGACGCAGCAGCCGGCCAAGGCGGGTCAGCCCGCGTGCGGCCACCGTGCGCGCGGCCACGGCGGCCCGTTCATCCAGGGCGGCGACCTGCGCCGCCACGATCTCGCCCAGCGCCTCGCACAAGGCGCGGATGGACGGGCTGACCGCATAGGCATCATTGCTTTCGCACCAGAGATAGCCCCACAGTCGACCGCCGACCAGCAAGGTCACCGCCAGCACGCCGCGCACATCGCGGCGCAGGGCGTGGCCCTGGAACAGGCGGGTGGGCTGGCGCAGGCTGGCGCGGCTGAGATCGACGGGCACGCCTGTCTGCGGGTTGACAGGCGGCACCAGCGGCACCGGCTCTGCCTGCATGTCGAACACGACACGGGCGCGATTCAGTTCCAGCAGCGAGGTTTCCAGCGGTCGCAGCGGCACAAAGCCGATATCGGCACCCGCATCGGCCCCCGGTACCGTGGCGGTGGCCAGCACCTGCACCGGCCCCTGATCCACCATCCGCACGAACAGCGCCCGGTCATAACCGGTCAGCCGGCGCAGATCCTGCACCACGGATTGGGCCAGATCGCCGATATCCCCAATATGACGGTACCGGCGGATGGCAGCGCCAAAGCCGGCATTGATCATGCCCGCATCGCCCAGCCGGGTTGCAGGCTCCATCTCCAGGACCAGGCCGCCCGCATCCCAATGGCCATGGGCGATCAGGCGCAGTTTCTGCCCGCCGCGATCCACACGCAGCGGCACCGGCCCGATGGCATCGGCACCGGCCTGGGCGATGGCACGGTCCAGCGCCCGCGCCGCTATGGGACCCAGCAGATCCGCAACCGTCCGGCCCAGCGCCTGTTCTACCGGTATGCCCAGCAAGGCCGGCAGGTTGGCACCAGCCTGCACCAGCCTGCGGTCGCCTGCGTCCAGCACCATCAGCCAGCCATGCGGCTGCACCAGATCCAGACGCTCACCGGATGCGTCGCCACCCGCCGCGATCAGCGACTGTGGGGCGTGCCATCCATGGACGGGAGGGACCAGCATCAGGATCAGGACCAATGTTCAGGGAAAGGGAAAAGCCGGAAAAGAGAAAAGCAGATGACGTAACACCAGTCGGTGCGAGGGATCACATAGGTGCGTACAGGTTAATATTGCGTTGAGGTTTGCCGGTAATTGCGTTGAGTCAAAAGACAAGGACAGGAAACAGCATGCCGTGGACGTATCCGAACTGGCAACAGCGGAATTCAGGGTCGGAGGTACCGCGTTTGCACCGGCGTTGATCAAAAGCGACAAAGGACCTAGCTTATTGATCCGCAGCGAAATTGCGTCGGGCGCCTGGGACGTGATAACGATAATGGCAAAAGAATGTTCAGGCTCGGAGTTTGCCCGGACCATGTGGATCGAATGCTTTGTGCCAGCCACTTTGCCGGATGCGCCGGGCGCTTCGCCGGTGGCTGGCGCTATGGGTCCGTCCCCTGACCGGGGATGGCGGAGTGCGCGATGCTAGGCTCCCTTCTTCGTCGTCTGACCGGGCAGCGTACCGAACCGCCCCGCCCCGCCCCGATCCCGCCGGCAATTGCGGAAACGCAGACCGATGCGGCCCCGCCCGCCGAGCAACCGGCTGAGCCGGATTTGCAGATGTCCAGCCTGGAGGCCCATGCTATTCCCGGCGGGCCGGGCAAAAGCCCCGTCTTCTCCTCCCGCGCTGTGCGGGACGCGACCGTGGTGACCGGAACCATCGAGTCGCTGAACCGATTCGTGACCGGTCAGGATGTGCTGGATGATCTGACCTGGCGGTTGGAAAGCCTGACGGCGGATCAGGTGAATTTCCTGCAGCTGTCCGCCGAACCCGGCCTGATCCAGCGCGCCCAGGCCCGCAGCGAGATATTAAAGGGCGCCAAGGCCGCCGCCCTGCGCAAGCTGCTGACCGATCTGGCGGGTGGTGCCATTCCGGAACCGGCCAGCCGCAGTGCGCCGCTGGTGCCGCCCAACGCCCCTATCCTGCCGCCCCTGACCTCGCTGTTGCCGCGCGCCGGTGAGGGATCGATGCCGTCGGTGTCCGGCTTGGCGGTGCCCAGCCTGGGCTCCGCCAACCCGGCCCCGCCCGGTCCAAGCGCGCCCAGCCTGACCACGGCACCGCCGCTGGTATCCAAACCCATTCCCCCGGCCCCCGCCAAGCCCCTGGTGCCCACGCCCGTGCCGCCCAAGGCGACGGTCGTTTCCGCGCCTGCCCTGGCGGACGGAAAGGCGACGGAACCGAAACCGGCGGAAACCAAGCCGGTGGAGGTAAAATCTCCCGAGGCGAAGGCCCCGGAACCCAAACCCGCCGCGTTGAAGCTTCCGGACGTCAAGCCCGTGGAGCCGAAGCCGGCAGAACCCGCCCCCGCTCCGACCCTAAAGGTGCCAGAGCCCGTTGCCGCCGCTCCAAAGACGCCGGCGCCAACCCCGGCAGCGGCAGTGACAACGGCAGCGGTGGAACCACGCCGGCCCGAACCCGCCCCCGAACCTGCCAAGGTTCAGGCCGAACCGACGCGTCCTGCCCAGGCACCGGTGGCCCCGCCGCCGGAACCCGCAGGCCTGCCCCGCCTGGACCGCCAGGATGCGGAGGCACGCCGCGCCCGTCTGCTGGCATCCTTGACCGACACTTTCTCCTCCAGCGAGGCCGCCCCATGAGCATGCCGTCCAGCGACACCACCGACGCGCGCAAGCCGGTGGAGACGGGGGCCACAGGCGCACCCCTGACCGGGGAAGTGCAGGACAGTGTCGATCCGTTCGATTACGCGGAAACCATTGTCCGCGATCTGGCCCACCATGTCGGCTCGCGCCTGCGTGATTTCCGCTCAGATCTGGCTGCCATGCATTCCGCCGTGGTGCAGCTGCCGGAAACGATGAAGATCAACGCCCTGGGGCAGAGCATCCAGGAGCTGCGCGAACGTCTGGCCCATCTGACCGGTGTGGTCAGCCAGCAGGTGACCCGCTATCCGGAGGAACTGGACCGCGTCGCCAAGTCGGCGTCGGAGCTGCTGAACCGCGTCGCCGGCCTGGAAAGCTGGATCGCGGCGGCACGCCAGACCATGGCGCAGGGGGGCGAAGGCCCGAACCTGCCCATGCCCACCGGCGGCTTTGTCGGCCATGATCAGTTTGAAGCCATCATCAGTCAGGTCCATGACAGCATCCTGCGCGTCGTGGGTGCCGTCCGCGACCTGCAATTGGATGTCCGCGATATCCGTAGCGATATCCGCAAGGGCACGCCCGGCGATGACGCACCCGCCGCAGCACCGGCGGCGGCAACGCCCGCCGCCCCCGACCATGGCCCTGCCCTGGCCGAGCTGTCGCGCCGTCTGGCCGCATTGGAAAACCGCCCGACGCCCGCCAGCGGTCAGGCCCTGGCCGATCTGGAACGCCGCCTGAAGGCGCTGGAGGATCAACCCGCCGCCGAGGCGCCGGCGCCGGCCGTCCCCGCTGTTCCCACCGCACCCGTGGCCGCCGCCCCGGCACAGGCGGACGTGGCCGCCCTGGTGTTCGGCGCCTGGCACCGCCTGTCGCTGCCCGCCGGTGACAAGGCTCTGTCACAGACGGTGGAGGCGGTGCTGTCCACCCTGTCGCGCACCTTCGATCAGACGGTGCGGTCGCCGCAGGTGGCCAAGGGTTCCGGCATCGTGGCGGTCGCCACCGCATCCCGCGCCGGCACCCCGATCACCGCCCTGCTGGCGACCGAGGATCTGTGTGGCCGTACCTGGACCCTGGGTGCGGATGCCGCCGACATGGCCGCCCCTGCCGACGGGGACAAGCCGGCAGCGGCACGCACACCCTGCTGGCGTGCCCTGTTGGCCGCGTCCGCCCTGGTCGAACAGCAGCAGCCGGGCACCAAGGTGCTGCCGCTGCTCGTCTATGGCCATGGCAGCATCGACAAGCTGCCGTCGCGCGACGACATGAACGCCCATGCCGGCAAGCTGGGTGTGGCGGCGGCGGCGGAACGGCTGCTGGTCATCGGCGCGCCGGACCAGTCGGGCCATACCGGCTTCGCGCAGCCGCGCGACCTGCTGTCGGCATTGACCGAACTGGGTCTCTGATCCGGCATGCCGCGCATCCTGGTCACGGGCTTCGCGCCCTTTCTGGGCCATGCCGTGAACCCCACGGCCTGGCTGGCGGAACGGTTGAACGGGGCCAATGTGGCCGGGGCGGATGTGACGGGCGTGCGCCTGCCCGTCACCTTTTCCGGTGCGGTCCCGGCGTTGAAGGACGCCGTGGCCGAATACCGGCCCGATGCCGTGGTGATGTTCGGCCTTGCCTATGACACCGACCTGATCCGCCCGGAACGGCTGGCCCTGAACCTGGATGACGCGACCGCCCCCGATAATGACGGTGTGATCCGCCGCAACCGGCCCATCGCTGCGGATGGCCCCATGGGCTATTGGTCATCCCTGCCGCTGGACGCCATCATCGATGATCTGGATGCGGGCGGCTTTCCCGTGAAAACCAGCCGCGATGCCGGCGGCTATATCTGCAATCACCTGTTCTTCGGGATGCGCCATTGGCAGCCCGGCCTGCCCGCCGGTTTCATCCATGTCCCGCCCTTCCCCGACGGGCTGAAACCCGGAGATCGCGGCCACCGCACCGGTATGGAACCTGAACGGCTGGAACAGGCAGCCCGCATCATCCTGGCGCGTATCGCGGCATTGTGATAGGTTTGTTTTCCCAAAACCTGTCCGATGAAAGCCATGCAACACCCCCTTGTTTTTTGTTTCATCTTGTTGCACGCGGGGCCTAGGGCTAGCGGGCCGCCGGTTTGAATGACCTTGGCAGGAAACGCATTTGCTTCCCCCTTCCCGTGAAAGCCGGTAGCATGCACTGACCATCATCACCCGCCCCCGCCCAAGGGAATAACCGGGATCATGCAGATTTATCTTCCCATTGCCGAAATCTCGGTCAACGCCCTGTTGATCTTGATGCTGGGTGGCGGCGTGGGGTTCCTGTCGGGTCTGTTCGGGGTGGGCGGCGGCTTTCTGATGACGCCCTTGCTGATCTTCATCGGCGTGCCACCCGCCGTCGCCGTGGGCACCCAGGCCAATCAACTGGTGGGCGCCTCTGTCTCCGGTGTGCTGGCCCATTGGCGGCGCAACAATGTCGATGTGAAGCTGGGCTGCGTCATGCTGATCGGCGGTGCCATCGGCACCGGACTGGGCGTCTGGCTGTTCGGCCTGTTGCAGAAGCTGGGCCATATCGACCTCGTCATCTCGCTTTCCTATGTGCTGTTCCTGGGCACCGTCAGTTCCCTGATGCTGACGGAAAGCGTGCGGGCCATTGTGAAGGGGCGCGGCGTGCCCGTGCGGTCCAAGCTGCATCACCATACCTGGCTGCACGGCCTGCCCTTCAAGATGCGCTTCCCCCGCTCGCGCCTCTACATCTCTGCCTTGCTGCCGGCCTTCATCGGCTTTGTCGGTGGGGTTCTGGTGGCGATCATGGGTATCGGCGGCGGGTTCCTGCTGGTCCCGGCCATGATCTATATCCTGGGCATGCCGACCGCCCTGGTGGCCGGAACCTCACTGTTCCAGATCATCTTCACCACGGGTCTGGCCGCCTTTCTGCAGGCGGTGGGCAACCAGACGGTCGATATCGTGCTGGCCCTGCTGCTGCTGGTCGGCGGGGTGATCGGGGCACAGTTCGGGACCCGCGCCGGGGCCAAGCTGCGGGGTGAGCAGGCGCGTGCACTTCTGGCCCTGATGGTGCTGGCCGTGGCCGTGAAGCTGGCCGTGGACCTGATCGTGCGGCCGGAGGATCTGTTCTCCATCACCCTGCCGGTGATGACATGACGCGCCGCAACCGCCGCCTTCTGGCCCTGCCCCTGGCGCTGCTGGCCGGTTTCTGCCTGTGGCAGGCGGCACGGCCTGCCTGGGCACAGTCACTGGTCGCCGACCTGTCCAGCCACCTGATCGCCATCACCACGGGCTTTACCGGCACCGATGTGGTGCTGTTCGGCGCCGTGGACGGGGATGGCGATGTCGCGGTCGTGGTGCAGGGGCCGGAGGGTGAGGTGACCGTGCGGCGCAAGGATCGCGTGGCCGGCATCTGGATGAATGTGGAGGATGTGGCCTTCGCGCGGGTGCCCGCCTATTACAATGTCGCGGTGACGGCCCCGCTGGATGGCGTGGTGCCGCCGACTGTGCTGCAACGGCATGAGATCGGGCTGGATTATGTCCGGCTGCTGCCGGAAAAGGCCAAGCTGCCGCCCGAAAAACTGGCCGAATTCCGCGCCGCCCTGATCCGCAACAAGCAGCGGGCGGGGCTGTACACCACGGAGGTGGGGGAGGTTTCCTTCCTGGGCCAGCGCCTGTTCCGCACCCGTATCTTCTTTCCGGCCAATGTGGCCACGGGCACCTATACCGCGTCGGTCTTCCTGATCCGCGACGGCGATGTGGTCAGCGCACAGACCACGCCGCTGCTGGTCTCCAAGATCGGCTTCTCCGCAAATGTCTTTGAATTCGCACAGCGCAATTCCGTCTTCTACGCCATCCTGGGCATCATGCTGGCCGTAACATCGGGCTGGCTGGCCGGGATCGTCTTCCGCAAATCATAATGGCCTTCGGGGAGAGGCAACCATGACCGACAAGACCCGTATCTTCCTGGTCGTCGTGGACGAGACGGAGGAAATGACCGTCGCCCTGCATTACGCCGCCCGCCGCGCCCGCACCACGGGGGGCCGCGTCGCCCTGCTGCATGTCATCCCGCCGTCGGAGCTGCAGCATTGGGGCGCCATCGAGGAATTGATGAAGCAGGAGCAGCGGGAAGAGGCGGAGCAGCTGATGCAGCGGCTGGCCAAGGAGGTGGTGGATATCGCCGGCTCCATGCCCATGCTCTATATCCGCGACGGGCAGGCCAGCGAGCAGCTGATGAAGCTGATCCAGGAGGAGCCCAGCATCTCCATCCTAGTGCTGGCCGCCGGCACGGGGCGTGGCGGGCCGGGCCCGCTGATCAGCTTCGTGGTGGGTCAGATGTCGGGCAGCCTGCGCATCCCCGTCACCGTCGTGCCGGGCTACCTGTCGGATGAACAGCTGGACGCCATCACCTGAGGCCGCGCCAGC
The DNA here is from genome assembly GCA_001296005.1 of alpha proteobacterium AAP38. GTDB lineage: Bacteria > Pseudomonadota > Alphaproteobacteria > Azospirillales > Azospirillaceae > Niveispirillum. Next base: position 123,758 of record LJHR01000015.1, read on the forward strand.
GTTCCAGCGCATCGCGCAGGGCATCGGCAAAGTCCCGGCGTTCATCGGGTGACAGGTCGCTGCCCACCACCAGATGCCTGCCATGGCTGGCCAGGGTGATCTGGCTGCCGGGCCGCATCGGTTCATCCAGATGCACGCGCAGCCAGCCGGGTGCCAGGGTCCAGACCTGCCGCCGGTTCGATGGGTCGATGCGTTCCACCGTCAGCGCCCTGTCGGTCAGCTCCACCGTCTCGTAAGCACTGGCGCTCCGGTAACTGGCCTTGAACGCCCAGTAAAGGATGGCGACATCCAGCCCCATGAAGCCGATGACGGGCCAGGCCCCCGACAGGTAGAAGGCGACGCCAGCCCCCAGGCTCAACCCGCCGACGCACCACATCAGGCGCCGGAACCCCACGGGGCTCAGGCTGCGATGGGGATGGATCACAGCCCGGAACAGGACCGTGCCATCGGTTGATGGGGCGACCGCATCATTCATGACACAGACGATAGGACGCCGACAGCAGCCCGGCAAGGTGGGGCGATTGCGACAGGCTGTCCCGCCGACTATGTTAAGCCCACCCCTGCCCCCGCCCGGATGCCCCCAATTGAAGCGCGCCGCCATCGACGAATTCTTCCGCCGCCTGTCGGAGGCCAATCCGGAACCGAAGACGGAGCTGGAATATTCCAACCCCTATACATTGCTGGTGGCCGTCGTTCTGTCGGCCCAGGCCACCGATGTCGGCGTGAACAAGGCGACCCGGGCGCTGTTCGAAAAGGCCGACAATCCGACGGCCATGGTGGCCCTGGGCGAGGCGGTGGTGCGCGACCATATCAAGACCATCGGCCTTTATAAGAACAAGGCCGCCAACACCATCAAGCTGTCCGAGATCCTGCTGGCCAAGCATGGCGGCGAGGTGCCGAGGCTGCGGGAGGATCTGGAGGAACTGCCGGGCGTGGGGCGCAAGACGGCTAACGTTGTCCTGAACACCGCCTTTGGGGAGCCGACCATCGCCGTCGATACCCATATTTTCCGCGTCTCCAACCGAACCGGTCTGGCGCCCGGCAAGGATGTCGATGCGGTGGAGCAGGCCCTCCTGAAGCGCGTGCCCAAGACCTGGCGCTTGAACGCGCACCATTGGCTGATCCTGCACGGGCGTTATGTCTGCAAGGCGCGCAAGCCGGATTGCCCCACCTGCATCGTCCGTGATCTTTGCGGGTTCGAGGCCAAAGTGCTGGAATAGGAAGTATGTTGATGCGTACCCCGCCCCATCCGGGTTTCGCGCTTTATGTGCATTGGCCGTTCTGCGCGTCCAAATGCCCTTATTGCGACTTCAATTCCCATGTCCGGGAAAGGGTGGATCAGCCGCGCTGGGCCGAGGCCATGCTGCGCGAACTGGATCATTTCGCTGATCTGACGCCGGGCCGCACCCTGACTTCCGTCTTTTTCGGCGGCGGCACCCCGTCGCTGATGCCGCCCTCCACCGTGGAAGCCATTCTGAAGCGCGCGGATGAACGCTGGGGCCTGCCCGCCGGGACGGAAGTGACGCTGGAGGCAAACCCGACCAGCGTGGAGGCCGACAAGTTCCGTGCCTTCCGCGCCGCCGGGGTCAACCGCGTCAGCCTGGGCATCCAGGCCCTGAATGAGGCGGACCTGAAGGCCCTGGGCCGGCGGCATTCGGCGGATGAGGCGTTGACCGCCATCGGTCTGGCCCGCGCCATCTTCCCCCGATACAGCTTCGACCTGATCTATGCCCGGCCGGACCAGACCGTGGCGGCCTGGCGGGAGGAACTGTCGCGTGCCCTGGACCATGCCGTCGGGCATCTGTCGCTTTACCAGTTGACCATTGAGGAAGGTACGCAGTTCCACATGCTGCACGCCCGTGGCGAGCTGGTCCTGCCGGAGGAGGAGGTACAGGGAGAGCTTTATGCGGCGACGCAGGAGGTGCTGAACGCCGCCGGCCTGCCCGCCTATGAAGTGTCGAACCATGCGCGACCCGGCGAGGAAAGCCGCCATAACCTGACCTACTGGCGCTATGGCGATTATGTCGGCATCGGGCCGGGGGCGCATGGCCGCCTGACCCTGCCCGGCCAGGGCAAGGTCGCCACCCGCACCCACCGCGCGCCGGAGATCTGGCTGGAGCGGACGCTGGCCAATGGCACCGGCGCCAAACCGTTCGAAGCCGTGGCCGATGCCGACCGGTTGACCGAGATGCTGATGATGGGGCTACGCCTGTCGGAGGGTGTGTCGCTGGAACGGCTGGCGGCGGAAACGGGCAAGCCGCTGACGGACTGGATCAATGCCTCCCGTCTGGACGGCCTGGTCCGCCATGGCATGCTGGAACAGCGCGGCCCCATTCTGGCCGCCACAATCGACGGGCGGGAGCGGTTGAACGCCGTACTGGCCCGGTTGCTGGGGTGATTAGTACTTATGAACTATCCAACTGGATAGGAGTGACTGCGTAGCCTGTTTAATAAAATGCCGTAAATTTCCGCATAAGCATGTCATCGACAGTCATTGTGGAAACCACGATGGCCAGAAGATGGCCTGATATCCAAAATCATACCCCGAGATGCGGTCATTTGGTTTGGTGATATCGAAGCTGAAGCGGTTTGATTTTGTATCCAAACCATTTTTCTTCGTATCCACTTGGAACCAAGCTGTCGCCCATCCGGAAATTTGCCTTATGGAGCCGGCATGCGCAGCAATGGTCCCGTCACGAACCGGGAAGTGGAGATGACGGATGGCGACCTGTTGGTGTCGAAGACCGATACCGGCGGCCGTATCATCTTCGTCAATGATGCCTTCATCGCCATCAGCGGCTTTTCCGAACAGGAACTGCTGGGCGCGCCGCACAATGTCATCCGCCATCCCGACATGCCGAAGGAGGCGTTCGCCGACCTTTGGGCCACCGTGAAGGCGGGCCGCCCTTGGGAAGGGCTGGTCAAGAACCGTTGCAAGAACGGGGATCATTACTGGGTCCGGGCCAATGTCACCCCGATGCTGGAGGATGGGCAGGTCACGGGCTACATCTCCATCCGGTCGAAGCCGTCGCGGGCCGATGTCGCCATGGCGGAAAGTCTTTATGGCGCGATGCGCAGCGGCAACGCCGGAAACCGTCAGGTGCGGGGCGGCAGTGTACAGGGGACGGGCCTGCTGGCCATGGCCGGGCACTGGCTCAATTCCGTGCGCGGACGGCTGGTCGTGGTCTTCACGCTGATGCTGTTGCTGCAGCTGGTGATCGGCGGCATGGGCATGAAGGCCGCCGATGATGGGCACGAACGTATCGCGCATCTGAACGAGGAGGCCGTCGTGCATATGCGCCGGCTGAAGATCGTGTCGGATGCCTATGCCGTCTTCATCGTCGACGCCTCGCACAAGGTCCGCAACGGCAACTTCACCTGGGAGGAAGGCATCAAATCCATTGACAAGGCCCATGCCGATATCCGCCGTGAATGGGCGGATTTCACCGGGTCGGACATGGATGATGATGAACGGGCCCTGATCGCCAGGGTGACACCCCTGCTGGGGACCGCTGACCGCACCGTCGATGCCCTGCAAGCCGCCATGAAGGCGCAGGACCGCGCCGCCCTGGACCAGCTGGTGAAGGAGAAACTGTACCAGACCATCGACCCCGTCTCCGACATCATCAGCCAGCTGGCCGAAATCCAGCTGGCGCACGGGCCGGAAGCCCTGGCGGAGAGCGAAAGGGAGCATGCCACCCTGCTGCTGGTGCAATGGATCATCGGTCCCCTGGGTCTGGCTGTCACCATCGCTGCCGGTCTGTGGCTGCTGCTGACCATCCGCCGGCCCATGGCCGCCATGCGCAACGCCTTCGACGCCATTGCTGCCGGACGTATGGACCAGCCCATCGACATGCCCGAAGCGCGGGAATTCAAGGGCGTGTTCGGGCAGTTGCGCGCCACCCGCGCCAAACTGGCCTTCTCGCGGGAGGAGCGACAAGTGGCGGAGGCCAAGTCAAGGGCCGAGACGCGCCAGCGTCTGCTGGAGACCTGCGACGCTATCGAAACCGACCTGATTGCCACATGGCAGGGTGTGGAACAGAGCTGTCAGCGCGTGGTGGGCGGCATGGATCAGTTGAGCCATGCCATCGGGTCGGTGCGAGAAAATGCCGTACTGCTGTCCTCGATCGCTGAACAGACATCGGCCAATGCCCAGAATGTGGCCGCCGCGACGGAGGAGTTGGGGGTTTCGGGGACCGAGATCGCACGGCAGGCCAGCCTGTCCAATCAGGTCGTGGCACGCGCCGTCGCTAGCGCCCGCGACGCGCAGGGGGCCGTCTCCCGCATGTCGGAAGCCACGGGCGAAATCCGCGCGGTTGTCGGCCTGATCGCCGAAATCGCGGAGCAGACCAACCTTCTGGCCCTGAATGCCACGATCGAGGCCGCACGCGCCGGTGATGCCGGCAAGGGCTTTGCGGTGGTTGCATCTGAGGTGAAAAGCCTGTCCAACCAGACCCGAAATGCGACCGAGGATATCGCCAAGCGGATCGAGGCCGTGCATGCCGCCGTGGAAGGCAGCGTCGATGGCATCAATGCCGTGATCCGCGTGGTGGAGGAGATCAATCACACGGCGACGGCCACCGCCGCCGCCGTGGAGGAGCAGTCCGCCGCCAGTGCCGAGATCGGTCGCAATGCCGAGGAATCGGCCAGCGGTGCCGCCCAGGTCAGCCAGAGTGTGGCAAGGATCAGCGGCGATGTGGACGAGGCCAGTCAGGTGACGGGGGAGGTTCAGGCGCGGGTCGGCGATACCCAGCGGTCGGTCTCCGCCCTGCGCACACGGCTGCTGACCACCCTGCGGCAATCGGTGGCCGGCGACCGGCGCGGCAATGACCGTATCCCCACCGACCTGCCCGCCCGTCTGGTATCCGGTGGTGGCAACTGGGATATCCGGGTGCTGGACCTTTCGGTGGATGGCGCACTGCTGACCATGCCGGCGGGGCTGAAGGTCGATCCCGGCGCACGGGCACAGCTGACTTTGGCCGGTCTGGGCACCTTGTCAACGCGGCTGGTGGGTTCCAGCGAGCTGGGTCTGCATGTGAATTTCGAACCGCGTGCGCAGGAGCAGGAGGCGCTGAACGGCTTCGTTCAGCAACTCGTGAATGCCGAGTCGCTGTTCGTGACTGCTGCACAGGACACAGCCGCGAAGCTGGGGGTTGCCCTGTCGGAAGCCTTGGCCGCCGGGAGGATCAGCGAGGATGATCTGTTCTCCACCGAACTGCATCTGGTACCGGGATCTGACCCCGAACAGTTCATCGCCCCCTTTACGGCCCTGACGGATCAACTGTTCCCCGCCATCCAGGAGCCGGTCCTGAAGCTTGACCCGTCGGTGCAGTTCTGCGCGGCAGTGACAGGCATCGGCTATCTGCCCACCCATAACGCCAAATTCAGCGAGGCGCCGCGACCCGGTGACCGTGACTGGAATATCGGCCATTGCCGCAACCGCCGCATTTTTGACGACCGGGCCGGCATGGCCGCCAGCCGCAATAGCCGCCCCTTCCTGATGCAGGCCTATATGCGCGATATGGGCGGCGGGCAGGTTGTGCGCATGAAGGAGGTTGACGCCCCCATCATCGTCGCCGGCCGCCGCTGGGGCAATCTGCGCCTCGCCTACAAGAAGTGACCCTGCCGGAAGCCCACCTGGAACCGGTCCATGGGGGCTTTCCCGGCGGCGCGATTGCCGCTATATGGGGGGCGTGGTTGGCGTCCGTAGCTCATCAGGATAGAGCGCCGGTTTCCTAAACTGGAGGCAGCAGGTTCGAGTCCTGCCGGGCGCGCCACATTTCCCCGCCTGAAATCAACGCCGACCGCCCGCCGCACGGCGTGGGGCAGCGCCCCAGCCACGACGGCTATCCTCGTCGAACAGTTCCGCCAGCTTTTCCATCATGGTGCCGCCCAGCTGTTCGGCATCGATGATGGTGACGGCGCGCCGGTAATAGCGCGTGACGTCATGGCCGATGCCAATAGCCACCAGTTCGACCGGGCTTTTGGTTTCGATCCAGTCGATGACGGCGCGCAGATGCTTTTCCAGGTAGGAGCCGTTATTGACCGACAGGGTGCTGTCATCCACGGGCGCGCCATCGCTGATCACCATCAGGATGCGGCGCTGTTCAGGGCGGCCCAGCAGTCGCTGATGCGCCCACATCAACGCCTCGCCGTCGATATTCTCCTTCAGGATGCCTTCGCGCAGCATCAGGCCCAGATTGCGGCGCACGCGGCGCCAGGGGGCATCGGCCCCCTTGTAGATGATATTACGCAGATCGTTCAGGCGGCCCGGCTGCGGCGGCTTACCAGCCGCGATCCAGCGTTCGCGTGACTGCCCACCCTTCCAGGCGCGCGTCGTGAAACCCAGGATTTCCACCTTTACGCCACAGCGTTCCAGGGTGCGCGACAGGATGTCGGCGCTCATCGCCGCGATGGAGATGGGGCGGCCGCGCATGGAGCCGGAATTGTCGATCAGGAGGGTGACGACGGTATCGCGGAAATCCGTCTCATTCTCGCGCTTGAAAGACAGGGGCACCGTCGGGTTGATGACAACACGGGCCAGACGCGCCGCGTCCAGCATGCCTTCTTCCAGGTCGAATTCCCACGACCGTGTCTGCTTGGCCAGCAGGCGGCGCTGCAACCGGTTGGCCAGCTTGGAGATCACGCCCTGCAGGTGCTGAAGCTGCTGATCCAGCATCAGACGCAGGCGGGTCAGCTCATCGGGGTCACACAGGTCAGCGGCGTCCACCACCTCATCAAAGGCGGTGGTGTAAGGCTTGTAGGTGCCGGCATCGGGTTCGTTGCGGGACCGTTCGGGGCGCGGCTGCTGTCCGGGATTGCCCGGCTCTTCGGAGCCTTCGCCCTCGCTCAGTTCGCCTTCGGCCTTCTCGCCATCCTCGCCCTCAGCGGCCTCTTCGGAGCGGCGCTGCTGTTGCTGCTGCTCCTGCATTTCCTGCGACTGATCTTCGCCGGATTGCTGCTGGCCGCCCTGGCTGTCCATCTCCTTGTCGCTGTCGCCGGCATCGGGGCTTTCAGGCGCATTGTCCTGCTCGCCCTCGTCGCTTTCCGGCTCGGCCCCCACTTCCATATCCATGTCGGACAGCAGACGACGGACAGCCTTGGCATAAGCGTCCTGGTCCTCCATGACGCCCGACAGCTTGTCCAAACCGGTCCCCAGCTTGTCAGCCACCTTCTGCCGCCAGAGATCGACAGCGGCGCGCGCACTTTCCGGGGGTGGCGCCCCCGTCATGGCTTCGCGCGCCAGCAGCCGCAGCACATCCGGTACCGGCACCTGTTCAGGATCGTTCAGCCGGTCGAAACCCGCCTTGCGGTACTTCTCCTCCAGGTTGGCGGCCAGATTGCCGGCTACGCCCCGCATCTGGGTGGCGCCGATCGCCTCCACCCGCGCCTGTTCCAGCGCCTCATACGACAGGCGGGCCTGCTCGCTGACCGGCATGCGGTTGGCATGGATGGCGGCGTTGTGGTGGCGCAGGCGCAGGGCCGCAGCATCCGCCGACCCGCGCACATGCGCCAGTTCCCGTGGGTTCAGGTCGCGGGGCGGCAGCGGTACCCGTACCCGTGTTCCCGCCACACCGGCAGGTTCAGAGGAGAAGCCCACCACCAGATCCTTGCGGTCCGCCAGGGCCCGCACGGTGGCGGTGGTGGCGCGCTTGAAGGTCTCAAGGGGGCTTTCCTGGGTCATGATCCGTCACTGTTCCATCCGCCCGCATCGACAGGGCGCACAGCAACAATAACGGATGGGTGTGATCATACCCAACCATTTTGCCAGGGTCGCCTATCCGTCCCGATCATGACGGGCGGGAGAAACGGGTTATTTAGGCGTCTTTGAGGCGGCGTCGTTGCGCTGCATCTGCTCGGTCTCCGCCCGCTGCTGGCGGTAGAACTCATCCCATTCCGCCTTGGTGCGGCACACCTTCTTGGCGGCGAGACGGCTTCCCGTCTCCTTTTCCTTCTTACAGATTTGCTTGTCGGCTTCCGATGCGGTCGTTGCCGCTGGCGCCTGCCCGCTGCCCGACTGGGCCTGGGCGACAAAGGCCGTTGCAGCCGTAAGGGCCAAGGCCAGAACAAAGGATACAGAACCGCGCATGTGCTTCCTCCCCTGTTGATGGGTTTGCCCAGGCCCGGTCATGTCATGCCCGATGGACAACGACGGGAGCGGCGTACCGCCCCTGCCGTCGATACGGGCCGCCCCATCGCGGCCCGCCATCGCGCGACATGCGATCAGCCCTTGGGCGTCTTGATCGCCATATCGTTACGCTGCATCTGCTCCGTCTCGGCGCGCTGCAGACGGTAGAACTCGTCCCACTCCGCCTTGGTGCGGCAAACCTTCTTCTTGGCCAGACGGGTGCCCGTCGGCTTTTCGCCCTTGCAGATTTCCTTATTGGCATCATCGGCAGTCGCCGTCGCCGCACCAGCCTGCGCATCACCCGCCGGTGCAGCTTGGGCCATGGCAATACCGGCCACGAACGGCTGAGCGGCCAACATCAGTGCGGCCACCCCCAATCCAAACTTCTTCATCGTCGCATTCTCCAAAGTAACAATACATGCCCCAAGACATACAATAACGGATATTTGATGCGCGGGCAATTGCCGCGCCGCAACCAATCGATAATACGAAAGGCAGAGTCGAAAAGCCTTCTAGACAGATTGAATGTTAAACATGTTAATTCATTGCAGTTTTGCAAATAAATAGCTGAATGAAAAAGGCGGCCACATCGTTGATGCAGCCGCCTTGTAAATCTTCAGAGGTTTATGCTTAGACGAGTGTGCCCTTGAATGCACCCGTCGGCAATTCCTGGCCGAAGCAGCGCTGATAATATTCCGCAACGGTGGCGCGCTCGACCTCGTCACACTTGTTCAGGAAGGAAACACGGAAGGCAAAACCAACATCGCCGCCGAAAATCGCCGCGTTCTGGGCCCAGGTGATCACGGTACGCGGGCTCATCACCGTCGAAATGTCACCGGCGATGAAGCCGCTGCGGGTCATTTCGGCCAGACGGACCATGGCGGCCACGGTGCCGCGCCGTTCATCCGTGTCGTAATCCGGCACCTTGGACAGGATGATCCGCACCTCGTCGGCATGCGGCAGGTAATTCAGGGTCGCCACGATGTTCCAGCGGTCCATCTGGCCCTGGTTGATCTGCTGGGTACCATGATAAAGGCCCGTCGTATCGCCCAGGCCGACCGTGTTGGCCGTGGCGAACAGGCGGAAGGCCGGGTGCGGGCGGATAACCTTGTTCTGGTCCAGCAGGGTCAGCTTGCCTTCCAGCTCCAGCACACGCTGGATCACGAACATCACGTCGGGGCGACCGGCATCATATTCGTCGAAGACAACGGCACAGGCGTGCTGAAGCGCCCAGGGCAGAATGCCTTCGCGATATTCCGTCACCTGCTTGCCGTCGCGCAGGACGATGGCGTCCTTGCCGATCAGGTCGATACGGCTGATATGGCTGTCCAGGTTGACGCGGATGCAGGGCCAGTTCAGTCGGGCCGCGACCTGTTCGATATGGGTCGACTTGCCGGTGCCGTGATAGCCCTGGATCATGACGCGGCGGTTGTAGGCGAAGCCGGCCAGGATGGCCATCGTCGTCTCGCGGTCGAAGCGATAGGCCTTGTCCCGCTCCGGCACATGTTCCGTGGCAACGGAAAAGGCCGGGACACGCATGTCGCTGTCGATGCCGAAAACCTCGCGCACGGACACGGTGATGTCGGGCAGTTCGGGATGGGTGGCCGTGCTGTTGGAAACCATGTCGGGTGCCATTCTTGCGCTGCTTCTGATCTCTGATGCCAGGGGTCTGTCAGGCCTGGTCGGGCTGTTGTCCGCCAAAGGCGGCCTTCAGGGTTGTGTAAGCCTGGTTGATGGATTTCAACCGCTCCTCCGCCTCTTTCGCCCCGCCATTGGCGTCGGGGTGATATTGTTTGGCAAGCTGGCGGTAGCGGGCTTTGATGGTGGCGAAATCGGCGTCGGGCGGAAGCTCCAGTACCGTCAGCGCCTCTTCCTCCGCCGTGCGGGGCTTGGGGCGCGGGGCGTTCCGGCGGGTTTCGCCTTCCTCTCCCGACCAGTCGGCGCCAAAGGCGAAGCCGCCATTGAACACCTTGTCGCGGGTGCGCCGTTCATGCGTGCGCCAGTCGCCCATGGGCCAGGAGGGGCGCTGCCAGGTCGTGTCCTGGCGCACATGACGCTCAATCTCGTCCTGGGTCATGCCGGCGTAGAAGTCCCACGACTTGTTGTAGTCGCGGACATGGTCCAGGCAGAACCAGTAATATTCGTTCAGCTTGTCCCGGCCCTTAGGTGCCCGATGTTCCCCCGCTTCCCGGCAGCCGGGATGATCGCACGCGCGCAGATGGGTGCGCGGTGCCTCCCGGTAGTCAAAGGAAAGATTGGGCCGGTTCTTCTGCATAGCCGGCAGAGTATGGGTGGCAAGCTTGACGCTGACAAGGACGCCGATAATGCGCGTTCCCGGTTGCGCGTCTGCCTGCCATGCAGTCGCACCGGACTTGACGAGGCGAAAAGCCTATGTCCGCCGCTCAGACAGGGCTACCAGCACAAGCCCACCACCAATCAGGCCCAACCCCACCAGATTGGTCATGGTCAGGGGTTCCCGCAGCCACAGGGCCGAGGAGAGCAGCCCCACCACCGGCACACCCAGGACTGACAGCGAGGTGGTGATGGCCGGCAGCGCCCGGTTGACCGTGACCATAGCCCAGAAACAGAAGGCGGTGGCGATGGGACCATTATAGATCAGCAGAACCACCAGCTGTCCCGACCAGTCGATATGCGACTGATCCTCCGTCAACAGGGCCGCGATGGTGGCCAGCGACGCCGCCAGCATCATCTGCCAGGGTGCCAATTGCAGCGGCGTGCCCACCCAGCGGTGGCGGCGCACATGCACGATGTTGCAGGCCCAGATCAGGGCCGCCAGCATCAGCAGCCCGTTGCCCAGCAGCACGGGCCGCTGTGTCCAGTCGAAAGCCGCCGGATTGAACAGCACCGCCACCCCGGACAGGCCGACCAGCAGCCCGCCGGCCTTGGCCCAGCCCACCTTTTCCTTCAGGAAGATCAGGGCCAGCGGTACCACCCAGAGCGGGGTGGTATAGGCCAGGATACCGGCCCGGCCCGCCGGCACATACTGGACCGCGATGGTGACCAGCAAGGTGAACACCCCCATCTGCAACCCACCTACCGACAGGATGACGGGCAGATCGGCCCTGGGCGGCAGGCGCAGTTGCCGCAGGGCGGCAGTAAAGATCAGCAGTGAGACAGCACCCAGCAGCAGTCGCGAGGCGACGAAGCTGATGGGCGGCATATGGCCCACCACCTGCTTCATGACAGGCCAGTTCACACCCCAGAGCAGGATGACCAGCACCAGCAGGGTGACGGCCATGGGCCGCGTCACCAGTTGGGCTTTCTTCGTCGCCGCCGGCGTCGGCGGGCTGGTATCCGGCATGATGATCCACTACCTGTTGGCCATGTCCCACCCCTGGCACGGGCCGAACCGGCCCCGGATATGAGAATGGCAATCTATGCGACCCGCATGCGGGACAAGCTGACAGAGGCTCTAAACCCGCAAAGCCTGAGCATCAAGGATGTCTCGCACCATCATGCCGGCCATGCGGGCGCCGACCAGCCGGGCGGCGAAACGCATTTCGATGTGGTCATCGTCTCGGACCGGTTCGAGGGGCTGGGGCGCGTGGCACGCCAGCGTCTGGTGTATGGCGCCGTGTCGGCGGAACTGGCCGAGCGGGTACACGCCTTGTCGATCCAGGCCCTGACGCCGGATGAGGACGCCAGGACGTAATGCCGACGATGATGGCGGGTGATGGTCGGCAAGGCGGCGGTTACCGCAGCGCGACCACCCGCCGCAGGGTATGTTGCATCGCAACATGACACTCTGTACCCTGTCATGGCGGGGGTACCTCCCCTGCCTGAAGAAGGGGACGGATGATGATGCGGGAAACCCCGACACCCTTGGCCGCCCGTGGGGCGGAGGTCGCGGCCGAACTGACGGCGACGGCCATGGTCCTGGGCGAGACCTTGTGGGCAGCGCAGCAAACAATCGGTCTGCGCGCCGTCCGGCTGGCCGCTGCCGGGTTCGATCCGGCCCGCCTTCGGGACCCCGAATTCACCACCATGGTGTGGGAAAAGCTGGATGCCGCTCTGGAGGCCCAGCGCGCCCTGGCATCCGGCCTGTGGGCCTTTTCCGATGTCTGGATGGAATGGCTGGCGCAGCAGGTGACGGCCACCGCCCAGGCCGGGATGGAGATGGCGGCCCCGCCCGACCCCATCCGTTATGGCGGTGCGGCCAGCGATTATGTCGAGACCAGCCTGAATGCCGCGGAAATCGCCTGTGGCCGCATGGCGCTGGAAGCCTCGCGGCTGGGCGGACGCGGCCTGGCCCCCTATCACCGCGCCACCAATGAGAATGCCCGCCGGCTGCTGAGTGCTGCCGGAGAGGGCTGACCGCACCTGACGCGATAAAATCATCATCGGGAGGGGGTTATGGGGCTGTTCGTATACGGAAGGCCCAAGCCTGGACGGATGTTTCGTGCCATACTGTCGCGCAGGGACAGTCCCGGAACCCGTGTGATGCCAGATACTATTCCCCCCGCCCCGCCCCGCAGCAACAGCACCGCCCCGACCGAAGGCACCTCCCGCCGGTCAGATGGCACGCGTCAGCCCCCCATACCCGGTCGGACCAGCATCGCCAAACGGCTGAATGCCCTGGCCGAGGCGCATGATGGCAGCATCGACCGGCTGCGTGGGCCGCTGCTGTCCCTGCTGAAAGAGATATTGGCCGAAGGCCGCGCGGCTATCCGCAGCCGGTTCGAGGCGTCGCACCGTGGTGATGACTGCGTCCACCAGACGGCGAAGTTGACCGACGGCATCGTGCAGGCGCTGGCCGATTTCACACTGGACCATGTCTACCCGACGGCGGAACTGACTAAGGGCGAACGGTTGGCCATCGTCGCCATCGGCGGCTATGGCCGCGCCGAGATGGCCCCCTTCTCCGACGTCGATCTGCTGTTCCTGCTGCCCTATAAGCGCACGCCGCGCGTGGAGCAGGTGGTGGAATATATGCTCTACCTGCTCTGGGATCTGGGCTGGAAGGTGGGGCATGCGGTGCGGTCGGTGGATGAATGTATCCGCCTGTCGCTGGACGACATGACCATCCGCACCAGCCTGCTGGAAGCCCGCTTCCTGTGGGGCGAAAAGACCCTGTTCGATGAGCTGCGCCGGCGGTTCACCAAGGATGTAGTGGCCGCGAGCGGCAGTGTCACCGCCTTCATCGAAGCCAAGATGGGGGAGCGGAACGAGCGCCACCGCAAGGTCGGCGACAGCCGCTACATGCTGGAACCCAATATCAAGGAGGGCAAGGGCGGGCTTCGCGACCTGCAGACCCTGTTCTGGATCGCCAAATACGCCTATCAGGTGGACGAGGTGGAGGGGCTGGTTGCCAAGGGCGTGCTGACGCCGGAGGAGGCGCAGCGCTTCGCCAAGGCTGAGAGTTTTCTGTGGGCCGCCCGCTGCCAGCTGCATTACCTGACAGGCCGCCAGGAAGACCGGCTGACCTTCGATCTGCAGACGGAGATGTCGCGGCGTCTGGGCTATACCGAACATGCCGGCAAGAACGCGGTTGAGCGCTTCATGAAGCATTATTTCATGATCGCCAAGGATGTGGGCGACCTGACCCGCATCTTCTGCGCCACGCTGGAACAGGAAAGCAAGCGCGCCCCGCGCTTCGCCTTCCTGCGCAAGCGGTTCCAGCGCGGGGCGGATTTCAACGGCTTCACCCTGGATGCCGGCCGTCTGAACGTGAAGTCCGAACGGCATTTCAAGGATCAGCCCATCGACATGATCCGCCTGTTCCATGTGGCGCAGGAAAATGATCTGGATATCCATCCCAACGCCCTGCGCGCCATTACCCGCGCCCTGTCCAGCATCGGGCCGAAACTGCGCGAGGACGCGGAGGCCAACCGCCTGTTCCTGGAAGTGCTGTCATCGAAGAAGGACCCGGAGGTCGCGCTGCGCCGCATGAACGAGGCGGGCGTGCTGGGCCGGTTCGTGCCGGATTTCGGGCGCATCGTGGGCATGATGCAGTTCGACATGTACCACCATTTCACGGTGGACGAGCATACGCTGTTCGCGGTCGGCATCCTTCATCAGGTGGAGAAAGGCGCCTTGACCGAAGAGGTGCCGCTGGCGTCGGAGGTCATCCATACCGTCTCGTCGCGCCGCGCGCTCTATGTCGCCATGCTGGTGCATGACATCGCCAAAGGGCGCGGGGGTGACCATTCCATCCTGGGCGCGAAGGTCGCCGAAAAACTCTGTCCCCGCCTGGGCATGACGGAGGAAGAGACGGAAACCGTGGTCTGGCTGGTGCGCTGGCACCTGGCCATGTCCGACACCGCCTTCAAGCGCGACCTGGATGATGAGAATACCATCACGAAGTTCGTCGATCTGGTGAAGTCACCGGAACGGTTGAAGCTGCTGCTCTGCCTGACGGTGGCCGATATCCGGGCCGTGGGACCGGGCCGCTGGAATGGCTGGAAGGCCACTTTGCTGCGTCAGCTTTACCGCCGCAGCGAGGAGCGGATGTCCGGCGTCGTGGGAACGGAGGGCCGCGACAGCCGCGTAACCGCAGCCCAGGCAGCCCTGCGCGCGCAACTGGCCGACTGGCCCGCCGCCGATATCGATGCCCATATGGCGCGCGCCTATCCGGGCTATTGGCTGTCGCTGAACATTCCGACGCTGGCCCACCATGCCCGCCTGATCCGGGAGGCGGAGCGCACAAAGGCCCCGCTGACCCTGGATACCCGTATCGACCGGGGGCGCGTGGTGACGGAGGTGACGGTCTATACCGCCGACCATCCGGGCCTGTTCTCCCGCCTTGCCGGTGCCCTGGCGCTGGCAGGGGCCGACATCATGGATGCCCGCATCTTCACCATGACCAATGGCATGGCGCTGGACGTGTTCACGGTGCAGGCCGCCGGCGGCGGATCGTTCGACAGCGGGGACAAACTGGCCCGGCTGTCGGTGATGGTGGACAAGGTTCTGGCCGGTGAATTGCGGCTGGCCGACGAGCTGGACCGTCGCCGCCCGCCGCAGACCGCCCGCTCCCGCGCCTTCAAGGTGCCACCGCGCGTTCTGGTCGACAATACGGTGACCGGCAATCACACCGTGATCGAGGTGAATGGCCGCGACCGTCCCGGCCTGCTCTATCTGCTGACCCGCACCCTGACCCAGGCGAATTTGCAGATCGCGTCGGCCAAAATCTCCACCTATGGCAACGTCGCCATCGACGTGTTCTATGTGAAGGATGTTTTCGGCCTGAAGGTCACGCATGAACGCAAGCTGGCCGAAATCCGCCATGCGCTTCTGAACGCCCTGACCGAACCGGAGGGAGAGCCGGAACCGGCAAAGGCGACGAAGGTGAAGAAGAAGGCGGCGTAACAAAAAGGGGATGGACGGTCGCCCGTCCATCCCCTTTCATCGCCGATGGGTTTTGAGGATCAGAACCGCACCAGACCCACCAGATCCTTCACCTCATTCACCGTCCGCGCTGCGATTTCACCGGCGCGGTCGGCACCCTTCTTCAAAAGCCGGTCCAACTCGGCCTTGTCGCCCAGCAGCCGGTTCATCTCACCCGCGATGGGGGCCAGCTTGGCGACCGATAGGTCGGCGAGCGCACCCTTGAAGGCGCTGAACTGCTGCCCGCCGAACTGGGCCAGCACGGCGGCGCGTGTCGTGTCGGAGAGCGCGGCATAGATGGTGACCAGATTGTTGGCTTCTGGCCGCTTTTCCAGGTCCTCCACCGTCTCGGGCAGGGGTTCCGGGTCGGTCTTGGCCTTGCGGATCTTGAGCGCGATGGTGTCGGCATCATCGGTCAGGTTGATGCGGCTATACTCGCTCTCATCCGACTTCGACATTTTCTTGGTGCCGTCGCGCAGGCTCATCACCCGCGTCGCCTCGCCCAGGATCTGCGGTTCCGGCAGGGGGAAGAAGCCGTCGGCCTTGTAATAGCGGTTGAAGGCGCCAGCAATGTCGCGGGCCAGTTCAAGATGCTGCTTCTGATCCTCGCCCACCGGCACATGCGTGGCCTTGTACAGCAGGATGTCGGCGGCCATCAGCACGGGGTAGGCATAGAGGCCCAGGACGGCATTATCCTTCTGCTTGCCCGCCTTTTCCTTGAACTGGGTCATGCGGTTCAGCCAGCCCAGCGGCGTGTGGCAGGTCAGGATCCAGTTCAGTTCGGCATGGCCGGACACCGACGACTGGTTGAACAGGATGTTCTTGTCCGGATCGATCCCCGCCGCGATGTAGGCAGCCGCCACCTCGCGGATATTGTTCCGCAGGGTTTCGGGGTCATGATCGATGGTCATGGCGTGCAGATCGACGACGCAGAAGATGGCGTCCATGTCGTTCTGCAGCTTCACCCAGTTCTTCAGCGCGCCGAGATAATTGCCGAGGTGGAGCTGGCGGGTCGGCTGCATGCCGGAAAAGATAAGGCTCATCGCTTGAGGTCTCTATCGGTCGCTTGTGGAAGGCGAAATGCCGGGCCGTCTGTATCGCGCGGGCGGACAGCCCGGGTCAAGCGGCGGGCGTGTTCCCACCCCGGCGCAGCAGCCCCTTGATCTCCGAAAGGCGGGTGGCGCCCAACAGGAAGCAAAGCGCGAAATAGGTCAGTGATGCACCGGTAATCACGGCCACCAGGGCGCTGATCCGTTCCAGTGCTGCACCCACGAACAGCGATTTCGCCAGCAGTTCTGTCAACCCGATACCGGCCAGCGCCAGGCCCAGGGCCGCAAGCGCCATGCGCCACAGCCGGCTTTTCAGCCGTGCATCCAGCGTCAGCAGACCCCGGCGGCGCAGGCCGATGGCCAGCAGCACTACATTCAGCCAGGCCGTCAGACCCGGCGCCAGGGCCAGCCCGACATGGCCCAACGGTTCGATCAAAGCCAGCGAGACCAGGACATTGCCAATCAGCACCACGATGGCGATACGCACCGGCCCCTTCGTGTCCTGTTTGGCGAAATAGGCCGAGGACAGGATCTTGGCCACAATGAAGGCCGGTATACCGATGGCAAAGGCCTGCAGCGCCGCCGACGTGGCGGTCGCATCCGCCGCCGTGAAGGCCCCGCCCTTGAACAGCACATGCACCAGCGGGGCGGGAATGGTCAGCAGGGCCACGGTCGCCGGCAGGCCGAACAGGGCCGCGAATTCCAGGCCCCGGCACAGGCTGGCCTTCACCCCGTCATGGTCGCCGGCAACCATCTGCCGCGACAGCAGCGGCAGCAGGGCCGTGCCCACCGCCACCCCGATCACCGACATGGGCAGCTGGTTCAGGCGGTCGGCATATTGCAGATGCGACACCGCCCCCGTGGGCAGCCAGGAGGCAAGGTTGGTGCCAACCAGCAAATTGAACTGATAGACGCCCGCCCCCAGGATGCCGGGCGCCAGCAGGGCGAACAGCTTCTTCACGCGCGGCGTCAGGCGCGGACGACGCAGGGACAGCCCCATGCCGGCCCGTTTGGCAGCCAGGATCATCCAGACCATCTGCGCCAGACCCGCCACAGGCACGCCATAGGCCAGCATCCAATGCGCCCCGATGCCCAGCGGCCCCGACAGCAGCAGACCCGTGATCTGCACGATATTCAGCAGCACCGGTGCCGCTGCAAACGGCCCGAACCGGCCCACGGCATTGAGGATAGACCCAAACAGAGCCGTGATAGAAATCAGCGTCAGATAAGGAAAGGTGATGTGGGAAAGCGAGATAGCGAGCTTGAACTGCGCCGGATTATCATGGAACCCGGTGGCTAGGACCGCCACCACCCAGGGCATGGCAAGCGCCATGATGATTGAGAAAATCATCAAGATGGCGACCATGACGGACAAAGCCTCTTCGGCCAGCCCCTTGGCCGCATCCTTGCCTTCCTTCTCCATCGCTCCGGCAAAGAGCGGCAGGAAGGCCGCCGTAAAGGCGCCTTCGGCAAACAGCGAGCGGAACAGGTTGGGCAGGCGGAAGGCCACGAAGAAGGCATCCGCCTCCATGCCCGCACCCAGAAACCGGGCCTGCAGCATGTCGCGCACAAAGCCCAGCACGCGGCTGACCATGGTGATGCCGCCGACAGTGGCGATGGCGCGGGCGAAGCTCATGAAGGGGTCCGGTAATTCGTAGAGCGGATTAGCGACAGGGTAATCCGCGGAGCAACGGTGACGGTGTACCGCGGATTACGGCTGCCGCCTAATCCGCTCTACGATGACGGATCAATCCTTCAAATCCGCAAAGAACTCTTTCACCTTGGCGAAAAAGCCCTCCGACTCGGGATTCTGGCCGTTCTCCGAGGCGTCCTTTTCGAATTCGCGCAGCAATTCCTGCTGGCGCTTCGTCAGGTTCACGGGCGTTTCGACCATGACATTGATGTACATGTCGCCGCGCTGCGGGCTGCGCAGGACGCTCATGCCCTTGCCCTTCAGGCGGAACTGATGGCCCGTCTGGGTGCCGGCGGGGACATTCACCTTGGCCCGGCTGCCATCGATGGTCGGTACCTCAATGGTTCCGCCCAGCGCCGCCGTGGTCATGGGAATGGGCACCCGGCAATGCAGATTGGCTCCGTCACGCTGGAAGAAGCGGTGAGCCGCGATCGACAGGAAGATATAGAGATCCCCTGGCGTGCCGCCACGCAATCCCGCCTCGCCTTCGCCCGCCAGACGGATACGGGTACCATCCTCCACGCCCGCCGGGATCGAGACCTGAAGGGTCTTTTCCTTGCGCACGCGACCCTGGCCACCGCAATGGCGGCACGGGTCCTTGATAACGCGGCCGGCCCCGTTACAGGTGGGGCAGGAACGTTCGATGGTGAAGAAGCCCTGCTGGGCCCGCACCTTGCCGGCCCCGTTACAGGTGCCGCAGGTGGTGGGGCTGCTGCCCGCCTCCGCACCCGACCCGCCGCAGGGATCGCACATCACACTGGTCGGTACGCGCACCTGGGTGGCGGAGCCCTTGAAGGCATCCTCCAGGCTGATTTCCAGGTTGTAGCGCAGATCGTTGCCGCGATTGTTGGTCTGGCCGCCGCGCCCGCCGCGGCCCATGAACTCCCCGAACATCTCGTCAAAGATGTCAGCGAAGCCGCCACCGAAATCAAAGCCACCGGCAGCCCCGCCCGCACCTGGGCGCCCACCACCACCTTCAAAGGCGGCATGGCCGAACCGGTCATAGGCGGCTCGCTTCTGCTCGTCCTTCAGACAATCATAGGCTTCGTTGATTTCCTTGAACTTCTGCTCGGCCGTCTTGTCACCCTGATTGCGGTCGGGGTGATACTGCATGGCCAGCTTGCGATAGGCCTTTTTCAGGTCGTCGGCGCTGGCGTTTTTCGGGGCGCCGAGAACTTCGTAATAATCGCGCTTCGACATGGTGGCCTCTGTCCCTTCGCATCCGGTCCGGCCGGCCTGTCAGTGGCGCCGTACCCGGATTGGAAGCCAAATCATCAACATTCCTGTCAAGCAACAGGCCCGCCCGGGTAAACCGGGCGGGCCAGCGCCAGACTTGGAACGGCTGTCCCGCCCCCGAAATGGGGGTCAAACGGCGTCAGTTCTTCTTGCGGTCGTCGACTTCCTCGAAGTCGGCGTCCACCACCTTCTCACCACCGGCATTGTCATCATCGCCGGCGTTGGAGGCGGAGGCAGAAGCGCCGTCGGCGGCGCCACCTTCCTGACCAGCCTTGTACAGGGCCTCGCCGATCTTCATGCTGGCCTGAGCCAGGGCATCGGTCTTGGCCTTGATGGCCGCCGGATCGTCACCACCCATGGCCGACTTCAGATCGGCGATGGCGGCTTCGACGGCGGACTTGTCAGCGGCGGCGATCTTGTCCTCATTCTCCTTGAGGGTCCGCTCGGTGGAGTGGATCAGACCGTCAGCGTGGTTCTTGGCTTCCACCAGTTCCTTGCGCTTCTTGTCGTCCGCCGCATGCTCCTCGGCGTCCTTCACCATCTTTTGGATGTCGCTGTCCGACAGACCACCCGACGCCTGGATGCGGATCACCTGCTCCTTGCCGGTGGCCTTGTCCTTTGCGCCGACATTGACGATGCCATTGGCGTCGATGTCGAAGGTCACCTCGATCTGCGGCACGCCGCGCGGGGCGGACGGAATGCCCATCAGGTCAAACTGGCCCAGCATCTTGTTATCGGCGGCCATTTCGCGCTCACCCTGGAACACGCGGATGGTCACCGCAGACTGGTTGTCTTCCGCCGTGGAGAAGACCTGGGACTTCTTGGTCGGGATTGTCGTGTTGCGGTCGATCAGACGGGTGAACACGCCACCCAGCGTTTCGATACCCAGCGACAGCGGGGTAACGTCCAGCAGCAGCACGTCCTTGACGTCGCCCTTCAGGACGCCGCCCTGGATGGCCGCACCGATGGCCACCACCTCGTCGGGGTTCACGCCACGGTTCGGCTCCTTGCCAAAAATCTGCTTCACGGTCTCGATGATCTTGGGCATGCGGGTCATACCGCCGACCAGGATCACCTCATCCACTTCCGACGCCTTCAGGCCGGCATCCTTCAGCGCGGCCTGGCAGGGGCCGACGGTGCGGCGGACCAGATCTTCCACCAGGGCTTCCAGCTTGGCGCGGGTCAGCTTGATGTTCAGGTGCTTCGGACCGGACGCGTCGGCCGTGATGAAGGGCAGGTTGACTTCCGTCTGGACGGAGCTGGACAGCTCGATCTTGGCCTTTTCAGCCGCTTCCTTCAGGCGCTGCAGGGCAAGACGGTCTTTGCGAAGGTCGATGCCCTGCTCCTTCTGGAACTCTTCGGCCAGGTAATCGATGATCTTGCCGTCGAAATCCTCACCGCCCAGGAAGGTGTCGCCGTTGGTGGACTTCACCTCGAACACGCCGTCACCGATCTCCAGGATCGACACGTCGAAGGTACCGCCGCCAAGGTCGTACACGGCGATGGTGCCCGCACCCTTGCGCTCCATGCCATAGGCAAGGGCGGCGGCCGTCGGCTCGTTGATGATGCGCAGCACTTCCAGGCCGGCGATCTTGCCGGCATCTTTGGTGGCCTGACGCTGACTGTCATTGAAATAGGCGGGAACCGTGATGACGGCCTGGGTGACCTTTTCACCCAGATAAGCCTCGGCGGTCTCCTTCATCTTCTGCAGGATGAAGGCGCTAACCTGGCTGGGGCTGTACTTGTCGCCCTGGGCTTCAACCCAGGCGTCGCCATTGCCGCCTGACACGATCTTGTACGGGACCAGATTGGCGTCCTTCTTGGTCACCGGATCATCGAAGCGGCGGCCGATCAGGCGCTTGATGGCGAACAGGGTGTTGTCGGGGTTCGTGACGGCCTGGCGCTTCGCGGGCTGTCCCGTCAGCCGTTCACCACCGGGGGTGAAGGCGACCATGGACGGCGTGGTGCGCGCGCCTTCGGCATTCTCGATAACCTTGGCCTGTGTGCCTTCCATGACGGCCACGCAGGAATTCGTGGTGCCCAGATCGATACCGATAACCTTGCTCATGACGACCTCTCTTGTTCGGCAGACCGCCCGCAGCCCTAAGCACCGCGATATGGTCCCCATTGTTGATCTCCGGGACGGGCCACCGTCCTGGCGCACAGCAGATATAGGCAGGAGCGCCGAAGTCCGCAACTGTCCTGCCTTCGTAACGGCATTGACAATTTCGTCAAGGCAGCGATGCCGGAACCGCGCGGTGTCAGCGGCGTCACGGGAGGGTCCAGAGCAATGCGTGTGCAGACATCGCGATCCCTTCCCTGGGAGTAAACATGTTCATATGACGTTTAAGTAACGCATACATCTCTATGGTTGCGCCCGACATGAGGCAACCATTTTTGCTTGGGCGGCCAAGCAACTTTCTAAGTTATACTTATTACCGCTAAAAATTAATACGTTTATATCTATATTTCTTTATGGAAACGCTTTAGCATCGATTCCATTGGATAAGGATGGCTCTGTAACAGGGCCCGAAGCCGTCGACAGGGGGGCGGAACCGATGGACTGTTCAATGAACAATCAGGATTTGGTTGGGGACGAACCGGCGCCGGAAGTGGCGATGGCCATCAAGCGCTGCCTGGAAAGTCTGGTGCGCGATGCCCGCCGCAGCCAGATGGACGATCTGGCCGAATTCCTGGCCCTTGCAGCCCTGGCTGCCGATGACGCCGCCAAGGCTCGGCGCAAGGCCGCCGCAACGAGCGCCGCAGCGGCACCGAACGATCTGGCCAACCGCCGCGTTGCAGGTTCCTGCTGACCCTGCCGCTTCATGTCATGAGGACGCTTTCGGGCTGGTGGGGTCGACCCACCCTGGCTTAAGGGATGGATGCTTTCCCGATTTGCCAGGATGCCGGCCACCATGTCCGACAATCATTCCGATCCGTTCGACCTTGAATCCTATCTGGCCCGTATCGGCCATGACGGCCAGACTTTTGCCGATCTGGCAACGTTGCGCGCCATCCATATCGCCCATGCCGGCGCGATTCCGTTCGAAAACCTGGATATCCAGATGGGCCTGCCCATCCGGCTGGAACCCGATGCCATCCTGGCCAAGCTGGTGGGGCGGCGGCGGGGCGGTTACTGCTTTGAGCAGAACAGCCTGCTTGCCATGGCGCTGACAGCCATCGGGTTCGCTGTCACGCGGCGCGTGGCGCGGGTGCGGATGGGGGGTGATCCTGGCGGGCGCAGCCATCTGATGCTGCTGGTCACTATCGCCGGGCAGGGCCATGTCTGCGATGTCGGGTTTGGCGGATCGTGTCTGGCCGAACCCCTGCCCCTGGTTGCGGGGGAGTATGACAGCGCCGGGGATCGCTGGCGCCTGCGTGCTTCCGACTGGTCACCGGGATGGGAACTGGAGGTCTGGCGCGATGGCGGCTGGTTCGGGCTTTACTGGTTCGGGGAGGAAGAGGTCGTGGAATACGACCTGATCTTCGGCAACCATTATACGTCCACCCATCCCGCCTCCCGTTTCGTGCAGAACCGTGTGGCCGCCCGCACCACCCTGACGGAGCGCCATACATTGCTGAACGGCCTCTACCGCCGACGGCTGCAGGGTGAACTGGTGGAGGAGATGCAGATCACGGACGAGGCGGCGTTCCGCCACATCCTGGCCGACCGTTTCCTGATCGACCTGTCCGAGGAAGCGGTCCTGAAACCGGTGGAAGGGATCAACCCTTAAAATGAAAATGTCGCATGCGCCCTTCCGGGCTTATGCGACCTACGAAAAACGTAGGTCGCATAAGGGCGTCAGCCCGCATGCGACACAAATTTCTTACAGACCCTTGGCGATGCTGTTCAGGCGCAGGCGGAGCGCGTTCAGCTTGATGAAGCCTTCGGCGTCCTTCTGGTTATAGACGCTGTCAGCCTCGAACGTCACATAATCCAGGCGGTACAGGCTGTTCGGGCTCTTGCGGCCCACCACGCGGGCCGACCCCTTGAACAGCTTCAGGCGAACGACACCATTCACCCGCTGCTGGGTGCTGTCGATCAGGGCCTGCAGCGCCTCACGCTCCGGGCTGAACCAGAAGCCGTTATAGATCAGCTTGGCATAGCGCGGCATCAGCTCGTCCTTGAGGTGCAGCGCCTCACGGTCCAGCGTGATGCTCTCGATGCCGCGATGGGCCACCGACAGCAGGGTGCCGCCCGGCGTCTCATAAACGCCGCGGCTCTTCATGCCGACATAGCGGTTTTCCACCAAATCCAGACGACCGATGCCATGCTTGCCAGCCAGACGGTTCAGTTCCGTCAGCAGGGCCGCCGGGGTCAGGCGCACGCCGTTCACGGCGACGGCATCACCCTTCTCATACTCGATCTCGACATATTCGGCCTCGTCCGGCGCCTTTTCCGGGGCGACGGAGCGGGTGTACATGTCCTCGTCGGCTTCCACCCAGGGATCTTCCAGGGCCTTGCCTTCGTAGGAGATGTGCAGAAGGTTGGCGTCCGTGCTGTAGGGGGCCTCGCCACGCTTGTCCTTGGCGATGGGGATCTGGTGCTTCTCGGCGAATTCCAGCAGTTGGGTGCGGCTGTTCAGGTCCCATTCGCGCCACGGTGCGATCACCGTCACGTCGGGCTTCAGCGCGTAATAGCCCAATTCGAACCGGACCTGATCATTGCCCTTGCCGGTGGCGCCATGGGCCACGGCATCGGCACCGACCTGACGGGCGATCTCAATCTGGCGCTTGGCGATCAGCGGCCGGGCGATGGAGGTGCCCAGCAGATAGGTGCCTTCATACAGCGTGTTGGCGCGGAACATCGGGAACACGAAGTCGCGCACGAATTCTTCACGCAGATCGTCGATGAAGATGTTTTCCGGCTTCACGCCCAGCAGCTCGGCCTTCTTGCGCGCAGGCTCCAGCTCCTCACCCTGGCCGAGATCGGCGGTGAAGGTCACGACCTCACACGCGTAGGTCTCCTGCAGCCATTTCAGGATCACCGAGGTGTCGAGGCCGCCCGAATAGGCCAGCACGACTTTCTTCACGCCGCTCTTCATGGGTAATATCCGTTGCGCTAACAGGTTGAACCGGGCACGGAAGTTATCGGGGGCGATGGCACCTGTCCAGACCATGAGGCCCGCATCCGCATGGGGGCTGGCCGGCAACAGCGACAAGCCCCATATCGCACGACGTCACCTGTGACAAATGAAGAGGGTGCAAGATGAGCCGCGGAGGCCTTTTGATGATCGTCTGCCTACTGGCCATGCTGCTGGCGGCGGCGGTCGGCGGCGTCATGGCGTGGAACGCGATGGGCGGCGGCGGACCGGAACAGGGGATCAGCCTGCATGGGTTTATCGCGCTGGGCCTTGGGATTCTGGGCTCCTTGGTGGTGGGTGGCGGGTTGATGGCGCTGGTCTTCTTCTCCAGCCGCAGCGGCCATGATGAGACGGTGCATAGGGAAGTGACGGAACGCATGCCGCCCGATGGGGGACAACATTGATACCGCTCGCGCTGGTACCAGGGTCTCGCCGCTATGATTACCACCACGACGGCACCCCGGAATGTTGTTATGGTTCCGCGAGAAAATCACCGCTTGGCCAAGGCCGGTCCTGATGGCGCTCCTTCTCGCGATTGAAACCGGCAGACGCTCACCGCTCTTCGCCTATGGTTTCGCGTTGCTGGCCTTCGGCCTTGCCCTGGTGGTGCGCTGGACGGCGGAGGCGGCCTTGCCGCCGGGTTTTCCGTTCCTGACCTTCTTTCCTGCCGTCATCCTGACCGCCTTCTTTGCGGGCCTGTGGCCCGGCATCCTGGTGGCCGTTCTGTCGGCGCTCGCCGCGTGGTATTTCTTCATCCCGCCCGACGGGTTCGGGCTGGACAGGCCCAGCGCGCTGGCCCTGGGCTTCTTTGTCCTGATCGTCGCCATCGATATCGCCATCATCCATGTGATGAACATCGCGCTGGCCAGGGTGCGGCAGGAGCGGGCCCGCGCCAAGAAGGCGGAGCAGGAGGCCAGCGAACTGGCCGCCCACCGCGCCGTCCTTTTCGCTGAGCTT
The DNA here is from genome assembly GCA_001296005.1 of alpha proteobacterium AAP38. Taxonomy (GTDB): domain Bacteria; phylum Pseudomonadota; class Alphaproteobacteria; order Azospirillales; family Azospirillaceae; genus Niveispirillum. The sequence goes on from LJHR01000015.1 coordinate 149,249, forward strand.
CAGCACCGCGTCTCCAACAATATTCAGATCGTCTCTGCCCTGCTGGCCCTGCAAAAGGCCGACGTCACGGATGAGAAGGCGCGCCGCGCCCTGACCGATGCAGCCACGCGGTTGGCCACCATCGGCAAGATCCAGCGCCGCCTGCACGATCCGGAAAACAGCCACGGCAATTTCGCCGGCTTCTTGTCGGAGTTGGTAGAGGATGTGGCCCGGGCGGGTGCGCCGGCCGGCATCAAAGTGGCGGTGGATGCGACCGCCCTGCCCCTGCCGTCAGAAAAGATCATCCCCGCCGCCCTGGTGGTGGCCGAGCTGGTCAGCAACAGCCTGGAACATGCGTTCGTGGACCGTCAGAAAGGATCGGTTAGGGTTGCGGCCCGGATGGCGGACGGCAACCGGGTGGAGCTGTCCGTCACCGATGATGGCAAAGGTCTGCCGCCCGGTTTCGACGCGGCAACCGTGCCTAGCCTGGGCCTGCGGCTGGTGCGGCTGCTGACGCAGCAGCTTGGCGGTGATTTCCGGATGAAGGACACGGGTACCGGTGCCGAGGCACGACTGCTGTTCAGCGTGTAAACCCCTGAGGCCACTGGCCCCGGCGGGACATGACGTCGCGCAGCAGTGTCGGGCGGTCAGTGATGATGCCGTCCACACCCATATCCAGCAGGCGTTCCATCTCCGCCGCCTCGTCCACTGTCCAGACATGGACGCAAAGCCCGCGTGCGTGGGCCGCGCGGATCAGGCCGGGGGTGACTACGGTCAGCCCCTTGTGCCGTACGGGCACCTGCAGGCAGTGCGGGCCCGCTGGGGCCGGCAGCGGCAGGCCATGGCCAGCGGCCCAGACCCGCGCCACTTCCCACGGACCGGCAGAAGAACAAAGATCGGCCCCAAGGTCCGACCGCAACCGTGCCAGCCGGGCACCGGAGAAGGAACCGACACACACGCGATCCAACGCGTTATGCCGGCGCAATGCCGTGACCAGCGCATGCGCCGCTGCATCGGATTTGGGATCGATATTGAGGCGCAGGTCCGGCCAGGTCTCCAGGACCTGATCCAGCAGCGGGATCGGTTCCCGACCCGCCACCCGCGCCTGTGATATGGCGGACCAGTGCAGATCGCCGATACGGCCCTGACCATCGGTCAGGCGCTCCAGCACGGGATCATGGAAGACGACCAGTTGCCCGTCCCCCGTCACCTGTACATCGGTTTCGATATAGCGATAACCAAGGTCGATGGCGCGTGCGAAGGCCGCCAGACTGTTTTCCGGCGCTTCAAGGCCGCCACCGCGATGGGCGAAGGGGATAGGACCGGGATGATCCAGATAGGGATGAAGGGACCTTGCCCTCATGGCTTCTGGTCAAGCCGGGGCCAGCGCGACAGCGCCACAATCCACAGCCCCACGGTCAGAAGCGGGAAGAACAGGAAGACCGCCATAGCCCAAAGCGGGTTGCGCCCCGTCTTGCCCAGGGCGATGCCTACCATGCAGACGGTCCAGGTAATGGTCAGCACGACCACAAGGATGGAAGCCCAGCCCGGCAGGAAGAACAGCATATCCACCAGATCGCCATAGCGCGGCATGGTTCAGCCCTCCCCCTTCGCGGCCTGTTCCTTGGCCCGTTGCCGCTTCAGTCGTTCGCGCGGATGCAGCTTTTCCGGGCGCGGCGGCAGGTTGGGCCATGTCCTGAAGGCAAGAAGGCTGGCGAACACGGCCCATCCGAATAAAGGCAGCGCCAGCCAGACGATCCAGGCCATGGGCAAGCCCGCCCGCTGCATCAGGCGGCGGGCCGGCCAGAGGGCCGCCAGGGTCAGGGCCGCATGCACCACCAAGGCCAGTTTCCAGCCGCCCAATCCCGCCTCACCCGCTTCCATCGATCCAACCTTCAACAGACACAGACAGGGGACATAGCATGATTGGAACAAGGGTCAACAACGGATCGGGCCAACGATAAGGCCCGGTCCCCGCACAGATCATGCGGAAACCGGGCCAAACCGCGACCGACCGGGATGCGGTGACGTCAGCAGAAGGGATCAGAAGCGGACGCGCGCGCCCGATATCACACCATTGATGTCCTTATATTTGACGGTCCGCGTGTCATAGGAATGGTTGCGATAGCTTATATAAAAGTCGGTGGCGAAAGCATCGATCGTCTGCACATAGCCGACCGACCAAGCTTTGGCATCGCCACCGGCGATGGCCAAATCTTCCTGGACCAGATAGTCGATGACGAAGGAGCTGTTGCCGAGGCCCGTGACATTGGCCAGATAGCCCAGCTTGCCATACCAAAAGTCGCTGTCGCGCGGACCGATATCGCGGGTACCGCCAGCGGCCGTCACGTTGAAGCCATTGGCCAGCTTGACGGAGATGGAACCGTTGGTCTGGGTATCGAAGCCGGTACGGCTGTCATTATTGACATGGCCAATGGCGCCCGACACTTCCGTGGTGCCGATCTTGCCCGTGTAGCGACCGGCGAAATCGGTGGCCCCGCCTTCGATGAAGCTGGTGGACAGCATGAAGCCACCAAAGGTGGGGGTGTCGTAGCGGACACGGTCGTCACGGCTCAACCCGTCGAAATTATTGAAGACGCTGTTGATATTGGGGCCGGCGGCCCGGTTCGCCTTGTTGCGGAACAACACGCCGCCGAACAGGGAACCGATATCGGTGTGGCTGACCAGTGTCGCAGTGCCGGACAGATCCACCTCTGACGTCACATTGGTGGCCGTATCGCCCTGCCCCACCCAGATGCGACCGAAATTCTTGTGCTGAACCCAGAATTCGGCCTTGCGCTCGTTCACGGAGAAGGCGCCGGCATCGGTGCCAAAGCCCGTGGTGCGCGATGAACCGGAACTGGTCTCGAACTCGATATCGGAACCGGCTGTCCAATTATCATCCAGCTTGGCCGTGCCGGCCACGCGGATGCGGGTGGAGGCCTGGGAATTGTCGACGAACATGGTGTCATTGTCGTAACCGTCATCGGCGAACTGCACAGCCCGGCCAATCTGACCGGACAGCATCAGCTTCACTTTGCCGTTACCCGACTGCGTCACCTGCGGTGCCTTGAAGGCATCGGCGGATACCAGCGGCGCATCCTTGCTAGCCGGCGGGCCGGCGGGCGTGCTCGGTGCCTTTTCCAGCTTATCAATCCGTGCCATCAGGGCCTGGACCTGCGCGCGCAACGCCTCGACTTCGCTGGCCTGGGCCGGCGCCTGCTGGGCTATGGCGGAGGACGCGGAAACGGCGAACAGGGCGGCACCGGCCAGAAGGGCGGCGGATATCCGGGGTGACACTCTCATCAGCAAATCCTCCCATGGGCGGCCCCGTGGCGGGGCACTCGTTCATTGCATTTGGATGACGTATTCATGACGGAGAGCTCCCGGCACGGGCAAAGATGTCGGGTACTTCACCAATCCGGGCAGGTACACGGCAAGGTCATCAATGATGTGCCATGCGAATGATTTAGGTCGATGATGGGATCGACCCGATCAATATTGGCCAGCACATCAATACAGGCACAGAGTGGCGGGGTTTGTCACAAAACTGTAACCCCGACCTTTGGGTGGGGGTGGCGATCCCTGAAATGGCGTGGCGCGGCTGCCACAGGTGGCGGGCATGGCACCCTGTCAGGCGCGGCATTGGTCAGGGTCGCGACTTGCCCTTATGGTCCGCCTCGCCTTTCCCGCCACCTTTCCACGCGCCAGGGCCGACCGACATGATCCCCCGCTACTCCCGCCCCGAAATGACCCGCATCTGGGACCCGGAGAACCGGTTCCGCATCTGGTTCGAGATTGAAGCCCATGCCTGCGACGCGCAGGCCAAGCTGGGCGTGATCCCGGCGGACGCCGCCAAGGCCGTGTGGGACCGCGGCGCCTGGGAGATCGACCGCATTGACGAGATCGAGCGCGAGACCAAACATGACGTCATCGCCTTCCTGACCAACCTGGCCGAACATGTCGGGCCGGAGGCACGCTTCGTCCACCAGGGCATGACCAGCTCTGACGTGCTGGATACGTGTCTGGCGGTGCAGATGACTCAAGCTGCCGACCTGCTGCTGGCTGACCTGGACAAGCTGCTGGACGCTCTGAAGCGCCGCGCGCTGGAACATAAGTACACGGCCACCATTGGCCGCAGCCACGGCATCCATGCCGAACCGACGACGTTCGGCGTGAAGCTGGCCGGCCACTACGCAGCCTTTGCCCGTAACAAGACGCGCCTGTTGGCCGCCCGGGCCGAGATTGCCACCTGCGCTATTTCGGGTGCCGTCGGCACCTTCGCCAATATCGACCCGTTCGTGGAAGAATATGTGGCTGAAAAGCTGGGCCTGACCGTGGAGCCGCATTCCACCCAGGTGATCCCTCGCGACCGCCATGCCATGTTCTTCGCGACCATGGGCGTGATCGCCGCCAGCCTGGACAATCTGGCGACCGAAGTCCGCCATCTGCAGCGGTCCGAAGTGCGCGAGGCGGAAGAGTATTTCTCGCCCGGCCAGAAGGGCAGCAGCGCCATGCCGCACAAGCGCAACCCGGTGCTGTCGGAAAACCTGTCGGGCCTGAGCCGTATCGTACGCGGCTATGTCACCCCGGCGCTGGAGAATGTCACCCTGTGGCATGAGCGCGATATCTCGCACTCCTCCGTCGAGCGCATGATCGGCCCCGACGCCACCGTGACCTTGGATTTCGCCCTGGTCCGCGCCACGGGCCTGATCGAAAAGCTGGTCGTGTACCCGGAAAACCTCCAGAAGAACCTGGACATGCTGGGCGGCCTGCATAATTCGCAGCGCATGCTGCTGGCTCTGACCCAGGCGGGGATGAGCCGCGAAGACGCCTATCGCGCCGTACAGCGCAATGCCATGCCGGTCTGGCTGGAGGGCAAGGATTTCCGCACCATGCTGAAATCCGACGCCGAGGTGATGAAGCACCTGACGGAGGCTGCCATCGACGACGCCTTCGACCTGGGCTACCACACCAAGCATGTGGACACGATCTTCCGCCGCGTGTTTGGCGAGTGACCGGAAGCGCCGACGGCAGACATGCCGGCGGCCTGACACTTCTGTAAGATTGAGGCCCCCGCACGACAGCAGTGCGGGGGCCTTTTTCTTGGGTTCAGGCTGCTATGAACGGCAGGGTTTGTCCAGATTCTGAGGGCGCTTCATGCCACCCCTTCGAATTTCCTGAATGGCCTCTGGGGCGAAAGGCAGCGGCCGGAAGCCCCATGCCAATGCATGTCAGGATTGCATCACGCCATTCGGGGGATTGGGCGGCACTGTTGGGGCAAACGTCCATTGGCGGACAGTCCGGCACCCGTCCCTGTTCATTTTCGAACAATCATCGCGATGGCCCCGTCACCGATCCGCCATCATTTGGCTTCTTCTGTCACTTTATAGCCAAATTTGCTCTCAATGTGCCCGTATATTTTCCAGAATATGCAAAAATACCGGTTGGCACAGTCTTTGCTGATACAGGGTCATCGAAAGACATGAACCCACGGAGATGAAGATGACCAGCCTGACGAACCAGATCGAAGCCGCCGATGACAACATCGTGGAAAGCTTCTTCGCCTCGCTGCCGACCGCCGCCGACATGATCGAAGCGGTCGCCGTTCTGGCCATCGGCGCCCTGATGACGCTCAGCCTGCATGTGATGCTGTAAGCCAACGACACCTTCCCCCCGACATTATCGAGATCAAGGAGAAACCCCATGTCCGCCTATATCAACGCCGCCGCCCATGACGCTGATGAAGTCCTGTCCGGTTTCGGTGCCTTCCTGAAGGACGGTGTCAGCGCGATCGAAGCCGCCACGGTCCTGTCCGTCGCCGCCTTCATCGCCATGGTCCTGAATACGCTGCTTTGATACGCGGTTCAGGATCGATAATTCATTGAAATGTGACCCAGCCTCAGTGCCGGGTCTGGCCCAGAACCCAGGATCCGACGATGGCCGCACTTGATACGGCCTCCGCTTCCGGGTGGTGCCACTGATAGACTGCCATGGCGACGTCCAGGCAATGCGTATCCGGCACACCACGCGACCGCATTTCGCGATAGGCGCGGGTGACGGCGGAACGGCAGCAATCGCCACTGCCCGCCCCCGGATGGTCCGCACAGGGCTGGCCCAGAAATTCCTTGGGAATGTCCCGGCCCATCGGGTCAGACCTTGGAGCCGTGGCCACCGGGAACATAGGTTCGCTCCACGATGGGACGGTCCTTGCGCACCCCATACAGTTCCAGGCGGTGACCTATCAGGCGATAGCCCAGCTCATCGGCGATCTTCTCCTTGATCTTCTCCAGCTCCTCGCTGGAAAACTCCACCACGTCGCCCGTCTGCACATCGATCAGATGGTGGTGATGTTCCTCGCGCGCCTCTTCATAGCGGGCGCGGCCATCGCCAAAATCCAGCCGTTCGATGACATTGGCTTCCTCGAACAGGCGCATGGTGCGATAGACGGTGGCGATGGAGATATGCGGATCAATCTCCACGGCCCGCCGGTAAACCTGCTCGACATCCGGATGGTCTTGGCTGTCCGACAGCACGCGGCTGATGACGCGGCGCTGTTCAGTCATCTTCAGGCCCTTCTGGACGCAAAGCTGTTCGAGGCGGGATGGCATGTCCGTCGTCTCCGATCCGGTTCTCATGGCGAATGATCCGCCAACATATGGACCATCCCGCGCGCCAAGGCGAGGGGGATGGACATACTCATTCGATAAATGCGCCTTATACCTGCGTCAAGGCCGCCTGTTCTCGGCCCAGCAGCCGTAGCAGCGCCGATAGCTGTGCCGGGGTCAGCCGCGCAATATCGCGCGCCAGAAGGTTGGCGACCAGCGTATGGTCAGGTGTCAGGCCCGCCGTATCCACGGTAATGCGCGGATCGGACAAAGCCGCCAGCCGCTCCACCTCCTCCGCCGCGTCCCAGATCAACCCGAAATAGGTGCAGATCTGACGCAGCAGCATGGGTGACGGCAGGCCCTTATGCCCATGTTCCAGCGCCGACAGGTAGGCCGAGGAGATTTCAAGCTCATCCGCCATCTGCTTCAGGCTGACGCCTTTTTCCGCACGGAGCTGGCGGACACGGTTGCCAAACGGGGTCATGGGCACCGAACGGAACGACGGGATCAGGGAGCCGTAGCATAATGGTCGAAGGGGTGGGCGCAAAGCCCCGGCTTTCCTGCTTCCTTTTACGCATCTTTCCTTATTCCGAGTCGATAGGTGCTTGACGCGACCGGCCCCGCCTCTTACAACCTCGCCCCTTTTGCCGGATTGAAGGGTTCAGGATCATGGTGGCGTGCGGGCTGGATTTCGGCACTTCCAATTCCACGCTGGGCGTGGCGGATGAGGCGGGCAGCCGCATGCTGGCGCTGGAAGGCGACCATGAAACGCTGCCCAGTGCCATTTTCTTCGATTTCGAGACCCACCGCCCCGCCTTTGGCCGCGCGGCCATCAATGCCTATGTAGCGGGTGGCGATGGGCGCCTGATGCGATCCATCAAATCCGTGCTGGGCACCAGCCTGATTGATGAAGAAACATTGCTGGGCCGCCGCCGCGTGGGCTTCCGCGAGGTCATCGGCCTGGTCATTCGCCATATCAAGGAAGAGGGTGAGCGGCGTTGCGGCCGGGAACTGACCCATGTGGTCCATGGCCGCCCTGTGCATTTCGTGGATGGCGATGACGCCGCCGATCAGCGGGCGGAAAACGCCCTGGCCGACATTGCACGGGCCAGCGGCTTTGCTGATGTCAGTTTTCAATATGAACCAATCGCGGCGGCGCTGGCCTATGAGGCACAGATCAATGCCGAACAGATCGCCCTGATCGCCGATATCGGCGGCGGTACATCGGACTTTTCCATCGTACGCATCGGGCCGGATAGGGCTCGGCGGGCGGAACGCGCCGATGACATCCTGGCCAATGACGGTCTACGCATCGGCGGTACCGATTTCGACCGGCTGTTGAGCCTGGAGGCGGTGATGCCGCATCTGGGCTACCGCTCCCCCCTGCTGCGCCAGGGGCTGCTGACGCCCAACCATCTTTATGTCGATCTGGCCACCTGGGCCAAGATCAACTTCCTCTACAGCCCCGCTGTTCTGACCGATGTAGAACGGCTGGTGAAGGAGGCAAAGCACCCGCAATTGATCCGCCGGCTGGTCACAGTGCTGGAGGAGCATCTGGGCCATGCGCTGGCCATGAAGGTCGAAGAGGCAAAGATCGCCCTGTCGGGATCGAACACCCACGACATCGACCTGTCACTGGTCGAAAAGGGTCTGGAGGCGCCGTCCACCCGCGGGCGTCTGGGGAATGCGGTGGCCGATCCGGTGGAAAGGCTGGCGGCCATGACCAAAGACTGCCTGCGTCAGGCGGGCTTACGCGGGGATCAGGTGGATGCCATCTTCCTGACCGGCGGTTCCACCCTGCTGCCCGCCGTGCGCAGCGCCATCACGGGTGCCGTGCCCGAGGCCCGGATCGTTGAAGGCGACAAGTTCGGCGCCGTCGGCCTGGGCCTGACCATTGAGGCTGGGCGGCGGTACGGCTGACCCCCGCCGCCGCCCCTACATCCCACCCTGGCTTTTTCCGCCCACCGGCCGCTCGCCCATGCCGTGCGCGGAATAGCGGGCGACGGCGTCGAAGGCGGCGGAGCGGAACTGACGACGCCATAGGACGTAGGTGACAAGCGCCACCAGCGCGATGAAGGCATAGGGGTGGATCATCCAGCCCAGGCTGGCGAAAGCGTAGTAATAGCCACGCAGGCCGCGATTGAAGCTGGTGATGGCGAGCGTCATCATCTTGGCCGCCGCCTTGGCAGTCGTCAGCGCCTCTTCCCCCGGATCCAGCGGCGCACCGCCGATCAGCGCGATCGTGTAGTTGAACTGCCGCACGGCCCAGGTGAAGGAAAAGAAGCTGTAGACGAAGATGGCCAGCAGCAGCAGCAGCTTGGCCTCGAACACCGTCCGGTCGGTGGGGTTCGTGAAACCCAGTTCCATCACCACCTTATAGGCACTGTCGGACGAGGCCAGCACGCCCAGCAGACCCGCCAGCACCAGGACCGTGGTGGAGGCGAAGAAGGAGACGCTGTGGATCAGGTGGCCCATCAGCATGCTGTCCATCACCCGGTTGTCCCGGTACAGCATGTTGGTCATCCAGCGGATGCGGATGCGCAGCATATGCTGGTTCAGGCTGGTGGGTGACCCCTGGCGGCGGTCGGTCAGCCAGCCATAGCCCCACCAAAGCAGCACGAACCAGATGAACGCCACCCCATCAAGCAACGTCAGGGACGAAAACAGCGGCGGCATGGCAAACCCTCAGGCCAAGCGATAACGCGGCGCCACCAGCCCGTTGAGATAGGTCTTCAGCTCGGGCGTCAGCGGCTCGAATTTCACTGACACGGAACGGGTGGCGGCGTCCAGCGCCATGACCCGCGCCTGCACCGGAACCGGGTCACCCGCCCCCGGGGCGGCCACCAGCAGCGTGACCAGTTCACCTTCCTGATAAAGGGCGGGATCGGCATCGATGGCCATCCCGCCGAAGGACCAGTTGCGGGTGCGGGCCGTTCCCTTGCGGCTGCCCACGGCCAGGGGCGGCTGCACGAAACGGCGCAGGCGGCGGCGCTGCTTGGCATCGCCATCGCCGGCGCGGGTGGCGCCCGCCAGATCGGCGCCACGCATATTGACGCCGGTGACGATGGCGCCCGCCAGATCGGCCTTGCGCAGGATAGCCCCGGACAGGATGGCATTGGTCAGGTCGGCACCGCGCAGGATGGCGCCGTCCAGATTGGCGGGCCAGCTGCGCCCTCCCGACAAGGTCTTGGCCGTCAGGTCCACGCCGGCCAGATGCGCACCCGACAGGTTGGCCCGGCGCAAGGTGGCGCCCGACAGAACAGACCCGTCCAGCACAGCCTCCGTCAGGTCGCTATAGGACAGATCGGCCATTTCCAGCCGGTTATCGGCCCAATCGGCGGCAACCAGACGGCAGCGGCGCAGGCGGGCACCGGCCAGGTTGCGGCCATGCAGGACCAGCGGGTCCAGTTCCGCCATGTCCAGATCCAGGCGTGCGCCCTTGGCCCCGCCAGTTTCGATCCATTGTTCATGGGCGTCGATCATGGCCGACAGCTCCGCCGACGGAATGCGCCGCCGGCTGGGTGAGGCGATCATGGTGGTCACACCTTCGGGCAGATGCTTGCCGCGCGACAGCATCTCACTGTCCACCATGGTACCCGCCAGCTGCGCGCCCATCAGATTGGCGCCCGTCAAATCGACGCCCAGCATCACGCATTTCGACAGGTCGGCCCCGGCCAGATCAGCATCCATCAGGTCCGCACCCGTCAGGTCGCATCCCGTCAGCTTCGCCGAACACAGGATGGCACGTTCCAGCCGCGCCTCCGTCAGGACGGCGGCGCCATCACGCTTGGTGGCCCCGCTGCTATCGGACAGCGTGCCCGACCGGAAATCGGCGCCACGCAGAATGACGTCGTTCAGGGTGGCGCGGTGCAGATTTGCGCCGCGCAGGTCGGCACCCGACAGGTTGGCGCTGGTCAGTTCCGCCCCTTCCAGATCGGCGCCGAACAGATCGGCACGGGCCAGATCCGCACCTTCCAGGTTGCAACCCGACAGGTTGGCCCCGGCCAGCTTGGCCTCCGCCAGACGCGCGCCCTTCAGCGTCAGGCCCGACAGGTCCTGGAAGGCCAGTTCAGCGCGCCGACCGCCCTTGCCGTCAAGCCATTGACGGTGAAGCTGGAATTCCTTGCGCAGGAACTCCACATCGCGGGCGGGCGTGCTCGTGTTGGTCATTGGTCGTTGGCCCCGAAAACCGGCATTGGTGATTTTGTTATCTGCACCCTACGCTAGAGAATACCGCTCCACAATGCGGCGAAGCGATGTGTTCCGGGAATGGTTGACCCAACCTGTTCGTCACGTATAATACGACCGTTCGTTCTTTTTATGCTTAACCCTGATGGATGCCGACATGACCCGCCGCAGCCGCACCTATGACTGGGACGCCCGCCCCCTGGACCCTGCCCTGCTGACCCGCCTGCCGGGGATCGAGATCATCCGGATGATCGCGCGCGGCGACCTGCCGGCGCCCAGCATGGCCGCGACCCTGGGCATGGGCCTGCTGCTGGGCGAGGTGGAGGAAGGCCGCGTGGTGTTTGAAGGGGAGCCGGGCGACCATGTGCTGAACCCGCTGGGCACCGTCCATGGCGGGTTCGCGGCCACGCTGCTGGACAGTGCCATGGGCTGTGCGGTCCATACCATGCTGCCCGCCGGGGCCGGCTACGGCACCGTGGACCTGAAAGTCAGCTTCCTGCGCCCCATCCTGCGTGATGCCGGCATGGTGCGGGTGGAAGGCAAGGTGATCAATGCCGGTCGTACCCTGATGCTGGCCGAGGGCCGGGTGGTGGGCCGCGACGATGGCAAGCTTTATGCCCACGGCACCTGCACCTGCTTCGTCCAAGCCGGAAAATAGACCGCCTACACTATTATTTATTCATCTTCTAGTAGTCATCCCACCGGGGCAGCCGGCGGGTTATACATAGACAGGGCGGCGACGATGATGTCGGCATTGCCCTGCCCGTGCCCTGCCCTGGCATGACCCTCTTCCGTCGCGGCAAGCCGGTAATAGTTCACCAGGAAAACCCGGATCGCCGCCGTCAGGGACGCGGCGGCGGGCTTCTTCTCCACGATGCGAGTGCAGATGTCGTGGACGTTATGTCCTTCACGCACCGCGACATCCGACAGCGCGTCCCACATTTCCGGTTCCATGCGCAGGCTGGTGCGCTTGCCCAGAACGACGACGTTGCGGATGACCAGGGTGCTGCTGCCATCGGGCAGGTCTTCACCGGAGAAACGCTTTGAACGCGGCGGCACGGGTGCCTCCCCACTGGACATGAACGGGACATGTCGGCATAAATCAATATGCAGACACATAAACCTATATGTCACGTCATATGACCAGATCAATCAAAATCAATCATGGGTAAGTTGCAGTGGTCGGTGACCAGCGGACGGTACGCAGGCGAGACCGGCCAGGGGCGCATCTCTGCCGGTGCGCGGCCTTTGGATCATTTCTGATGGCCGCCAAACAACGGCTGGCACGCATCTGGGTTTCCCCGGGATTCCAGCATTCCCGGCCCGATTTATGGGAAGTCAGCGTCAGGCCTTATGAATAGTCGGCCCGTACTTCAGAAATGCGGAGGGCATGCTGCGAGCGTTGATTACTCAACCTCCGCCTCCAAAGCCTCCATATCGGCATCGCTGAAGCCGAAATGATGCCCGATCTCATGGATCAGGACATGGCGAACCAGATGATCCAGGTCCTCTCCCGTCTCGCACCAATAATCCAGGATGGGCCGGCGATAGAGGAAGATCAGGTCCGGTTCTAGGCGCGGCTGCGTCACGCTCTGCCAGGGCATGCCCACACCATGGTAGAGACCTAGCAGATCAAACGGGCTTTCCAGGCCCATTTCGCGCTCCGTCTCCTCGTCGGGGAAATCCTCCACCCGGATCAGGACATTGCGAACATGGCTGCGCAGGGCGTCGGGAATGGCCTCCGCCGCGCGGGCGGCGATGATTTCCATCTCGGCCAGGGTGGGAGCGGTGGTGAAGCGGCGAAGCGAGGTCATGGGATACCGGTCAGGGCAAAGGGGTTGGATGGGCGATGGCGGCTTGACGCCGCCGCCGCCCCGGTCCACCTACAGGCCAACAAATCCTGATCAGGAGGAAGAGATGACGCAAGCCCAAACAGGCCGCCCGCCGAAACTGGATAATGATGCCGTGACGGCGTCCCTGGGCACCCTGCCCGGCTGGACCCTGCGCGCCGATCAGGCCGCCATTGTGAAGACCTTCCGTTTCAAGGACTTCAACGAGGCGTTCGGCTTCATGACGCGCGTCGCCATTCTGGCCGACAAGATCGACCACCATCCCGAATGGTTCAATGTCTATAACCGCGTCGACGTCACGCTGAACACCCACGATGTCGGCGGCATCAGCCGACTGGACATCGAAATGGCGACCTTCATGGAGCAGGCGGCGCGCTGAACCGCATCGCCTCCAGCATCGCCGTCACCAGCTTGGCGGCGTTGCTGGAGGCCAGCGCCATGAAGGTGGGAATGCGGTTTTCATCCGGGTCGGCACCGGCTAGATCGGAGACGGACCGGAAGATGATGTAGGGCACGCCATTCTGTTCGGCGACCAGCGCCACGGCGGCACTTTCCATATCCACCACCTTGGCCCCGATAGTGCCGTTCAGATAGGCGCGCCAGCCGGCATTATCCATGAAGGCGGGGCCCGACACCCCGTCGCCGCCCATGACAATCTTGGGGCTTGTCTCAAGACAGGTCTTGTTTGCAGCGCATTTATCCAGCTTCACCCCGGCCACCGCCTTCTCGGCCAGGGCCAGCAGGCCTGCATCCGCCTCGAACCAGAATTTACGGATTGGTTCGGCCTTGCCGGGTACGCGGACATAGGCGTTCGACGGCTGGATCACGCCATAGGCGGGATAGGGCAGGCTGGCCCAGGGCACGGGCTTCAGGGTTCCATCCGCGCCTTCGCGCACGAAATGGCTTTCCAGATACTGGCCCCAGCGGCGGGGCACGGCCACGTCACCAATATGCAGATGCGGGTCAAGACCGCCGGCAATGCCGCTGAACAGCAGGGCGTCGACCTTGAACCGGTCCAGCAGCATCTGCGTCGTCATGGCGGCATTCACCATGCTGACGCCTGACAGGACCAGAACCACCGGGCGGCCCGCCAATGTGCCCAGCGTGAAATCCACGCCATGCACGGAAATCACCCTCTTATCCTTGGTGCTGGCCAGCAGGGTGACCAGTTCGGGCGCGAAGGCCGACATCACGGCGGTGCGCGGTGTGGCATCCAGCAATTCCGCCCGCGCCGGCGCCAGCAGCAGCAGGAAAGCCAGAAGGGCGGGGATCAGCCGGGTCATGGGGACGCCATCCATGTTGCAGTGCGAGATGGGCATGGTGGCGGCAGACGACGGGATCGTCAACCGCCACCATCCGGATCAGGCTTTCTTGATCCAAGCCTCAACCTGTTCACCCAGCACATCCAACGGTACCGCCCCGGTGCGCAGCACCAGATCATGGAAGGCGCGCAGGTCGAACTTCGCCCCCAGCGCCTGTTTCGCCCGATCGCGCAGGTCCAGGATCTTCAGCATGCCGACATAATAGCTGGTGGCCTGACCGGGATTGACGATGTAGCGGTCGATCTCGCGGATCACCTGCTCCCGGTTCAGCGGTGTGTTGGCCACGAAATAATCGATGGCCTGTTCACGGGTCCAGCGCTTGGCATGGATGCCGCTATCCACGACCAGCCGCACGGCCCGCCAGACCTGTGTCGTCAGGCGACCGAAATCGGCGTAGGGGTCCTGGTAGAAGCCATATTCCTTGGGCAAGCGTTCGGCATACAGGCCCCAGCCCTCGATATAGGCGCCGAAGAAGCTGTAGCGCCGGAAATCCGGCACATCGCCCAGTTCCTGGGAAATGGCGATCTGCATGTGATGGCCGGGGATCGCCTCGTGATAGACGATGGCATCGGCCTGCCATTTCGCCATTTCCCGCATATTGGCGAGGTTGGCGTAGAAGATGCCGGGCCGCGATCCATCGGGCGAGGGCGGGTTATAGAAGGCCGGCGGGGCCGATTTCTCACGATAGGGTTCGACCCGCTTCACGATGACGGGCGCCTTGGGCTTGGTGATGAACCATTCGTCCAGACGCTTGGAATAATCCGCGATCAGTTTCTCGCAATGGGCCAGATAGGCGGCACGGCCTTCCTCATCGCCATTGAAATAGAATTTCGGATCATTGCGCAGATGTTCGAAGAATTCCTGCAGGGTGCCATGGAATTCCACCTGCCGCATGATGCCCTGCATATCCTTCTGCAGAAGCGCCACATGCTTCAGGCCCAGTTCGTGGATCTGATCCGGGCTCATGTCGGTGGTGGTGCTGTTCTTCACGCAGAACCGGTAATAGGCATCGCCATCCGGCAGCTTCCAGACACCATCATCATGAGTGGCCGCCGCCTCCAGCTTGGCTACGGCGGTGTCCAGCGCCTCATAGGCGGGCTTGACCTTGGTGGTCAGGATACGGGCGGCCTCGGCCACCAGCTTGTCCTTCTCACCCTGCGCGATGGACAGGGCGCCGACCTTCTTCTTGAAATCGGCATAAAGCGCGCTATCCGGGCCCTGGTCGAACGGGGCGCCGGTGATGACGGAGCGGATATCGGGCCGCATCTTGGCGAGCGAGAATTTGGGCGGCACCACGCCGCGCGCGGCCGCATCCTCCCCGCGCCGGATGACATTCTGGATGACGGCGGACACGCCGTTCAGACGCGCCAGATAGGCCCGCGCGTCGGAGACATCATCAATCCGGTGCTGATTGGCCAGGAAGCTGGGGATGCCGGTGTGCCGGCCATAGAGATGGTTGATCGGATAGCGGTGATTGCGCCAGCGATGCGCCTCGATCTCCGCCTCGCACTGCGCCTCGAACAGGCGGAAATTCAGCCGGTCGGTGGCGCCAAGCTGCCCGGCATCCCAACCCTGGCGCAGCATGTCCAGCGCCTGACGGGTGCGGGCAACGGATGCCTCGGCAAAGGCGTCGCTGCCATCATCCCAGCGGTCATAACCGGTCTTGCGACCGCGCTGCGTCTGGGTTTCGGGCGACAGGGACAGGTCGGCCTCATACACTTCTGCGAAGAAGGCGTGAAGGGCGGCAGCGTCCCCCTTGTTCTTCGGCTTGGCCGCATCGCTCAGCGACAGGGGGCCGGGCAGACCCTGCGTAAAGGCGGGCAGCGGGGTGGCAGCAGCAAGCGCCAGACCGGCCGAACCGGCCAGCAACTGACGACGGGAAAGGCGGTGACGCATGGATCGCTGTTCCATTCTTGTTATCGTGGGACGCTACAACCATACCCGTGTTTCACATGAAACATCGGGGTCCAATCCGGGAATATACCAACGGTCAGACCTTCTGACTGTTGGTACGGCGGTGACGACCGCCGCGCCGCCCATGCGGCGTAGCCAAGGGCGCGGATGCGCCCGCCCGGCGATTGAGGGGCCGTCAAGCCAGCCAGGCGGCGTTCTTCAGCCCTTTCACAAAGGCCTCGTGTGCGGCCAGTTCGTCGGGCAGGGGCGCGTGCGGGCGCGGCGGGCGGGCGGTGCGGGTAACACGGACGGACCCCGTATCCAGACCCTGCTGGGTGGCGACCGGGCCGCCGGCCAGCACCAGATCCGGCTGACGCCCACCCATCAGTTCCAGATAGACCTCGGCCAGCAGTTGGCTGTCCAGCAAGGCGCCGTGCAGGGTGCGGTTGGAATTGTCGATTTCAAACCGGCGGCAAAGCGCATCCAGACTGGCCGGCGCGCCGGGGAAGCGCTTGCGCGCGATCTTCACGGTATCGACGACGGGATTGGTCAGCTTCGGCATGCCGATCCGCACCAGTTCCATGTTCAGGAAGCCGATATCGAACGTGGCATTATGGATCACCAGCTGCGCATCGCCGATGAAATCCAGAAAATCCCCGACCACGGCGGGAAAGACCGGCTTGTCAGACAGGAAAGTAGCTGACAGGCCATGTACCGCTTCGGCTTCTGCCGGCATGTCGCGTTCGGGGTTCAGGTAGGTGTGGTAGTGCTGTCCCGTGGCGATATGGTTGAACAGTTCCACACAGCCGATTTCGACGATGCGGTCGCCGTTCAACGGGTCGATGCCGGTGGTTTCGGTATCCAGCACGATCTCGCGCATTGCCATCAAACCTTTCGAACGGGCGACCAGACGCGGCCCTGACGCTGTTTCACGGCCGCCACGATGCGGCGCAGGTGCAGCAGCGTCAAGCGCCGGCCCAAACCTGTAGGCACGACAAAATCCCCCCGCCGGCGTTTTTCCGCGTCCGGCACCTGCCTGGCCAGGATATTGGCCAGTTTCGCGGCATTCATGCCGGGCCGGGCCAGCACGCGCTGACGCTGCAGCCAGGCGGGTGCCGTCACCACGATCACGGCATCCACCCGCCGCTGCCCCTTCGTTTCATAGAGAAGCGGGATGTCCATGGCGGCCACCCGCACACCACGCCGGGCACAGCGTTTCAGGAAGTCATCGGCATCCGCACGGGTCAGCGGATGCACCGCCGCCTCCAGCCGTTTCAGGGCTTCCGGTTTGCCTAGAACGGCGGCGGCCAGGGCGGCACGGTCGACGGCCCCATTCTTCACAGCATCGGGAAACAGAGCCTGGATGGCCGGGACCGCCTTGCCGCCCCTTGCATAAAGCCGGTGGACGCTGGCATCGGCATCATGGACGGGACAGCCCAGGCGGCGCAACATGCTGGCCGCCGTGGATTTTCCCATGCCGATGGAACCGGTCAGGCCCAGAATGATCATCGCGGGTCCAGAACGAAGCGGCGCAGATCGTCTGTCACCTGCGGATCGGTGCCAAACCAGGCGTGAAAGCCGGGTCGGGCCTGATGCAGCAGCATGCCCAGCCCATCCACGACAGGATTGCCGCGTGCGGCAGCGGCGGCCAGCAACGGCGTCACCAGCGGGACATAGACGATATCGGTGACGATGGCATCGGTCGGCAGGGCCGACAGGTCAATTTCCAGGGGTGGATAGCCATTCATGCCCTGGCTGGTGGAATTGACCAGCAGCACGGCGCCATCCAGCGCCCCATCGCGCCCATCCCAGGCCCCGACCTTGATGCGCGGATCGCCCAGATCGGCGGCGATTTCGGCGGCCCGTGCCTGGGTACGGTTCAGCAGCCGGATTTCCGGCGCACCCGCATCCAGCAGCGCCACCACGACGGCCCGCGCCGCACCACCGGCCCCCAGCACCACCGACGGGCCACGTGTCACGGACCAAGTGGCCGGTGCGGTGGCAACCAGATTTTCCCAGAAGCCGAACCCATCGGTATTGCGGCCTTCCAAGGTTGCATCATCAGCCACGATGATGGTGTTGACGGCGCCGATGCGCCGCGCGCTGCTGTCCAGCCGGTCAACGATGCGGAACGCCACTTCCTTGTGCGGGATGGTGACGTTGCAGCCGCGAAATCCCATGGCGGGCAAGGCACGGATGGCCTGTTCGGCCCGATCCGGCGGTACGGCCAGCGGCACATAGGCACCGTCGATCCCATAATGGCGCAGCCAGAACCCATGCAGCAGCGGGCTGCGCGAATGACCGATGGGCCAGCCCATGACCCCGGCGATCAGCCCCTTCCCCGTCAACATTCAGATACTCTCCTGTCAGGCCGGCAACAGCTTGCGCACGCGCAGGAAATCCAGCAGCGGCAGCAGTGGCAGACCCTGAATGGTGAAATGATCACCCTTCACCTTGTTGAACAACTGCGCGCCCAGCCCTTCCACCTGATATGAGCCGGCACAGGACAGAACGGCATCACCGGCGGCATCCAGGTAACGGTCGATGAAGGCGTCAGACAGGGCGCGCATGGTCAGGGTGGCATGGTCGATATGGTGCCAGACGCGGGTGCCATTATGGAACACGACCACAGCGGAATAGAGCGTGTGTGTGCGCCCCGACAGCAGGCGCAGATGGCTGGCGGCGTCGGCCCGGTCCACCGGCTTGTCGAACCAGCGACCGTCGCATTCCAGCATCTGGTCGCCGCCTACGACATAGGCGCCAACATATTTGCGCGCCAGCTTGGAGGCTTTCAGATCAGCCAGCGCTTCCGCCACCTCCGGCGGCTTCATGCCGGCGGCCTTTCCGGACAGCTTGATCTCTTCCTCATCCACACGGGCCGCTTCGGCATGCACCTCTACCCCCGCTGCTTCCAGCATGCGGCGGCGTGAGGCGCTGGCAGAGGCCAGAATGATAGGTTCAGTCGTCAAAGAGGCCGGCCTCATTCATCACCCTTGATACTGTCGATGGCCGCAGCCGCCTGTGGCCGGCGGCGGGCGAACAGCATCATCACCTCCGCCGCCGTTTCTTCGATCGACCGGCGGGAGACATCGATGACAGCCCAGCCCTTGCGCGTGAACAGGCGCCGGGCCTCCAGCAACTCCTCCCGCACGCGTTCGGGATCGGTGTAGGAGGTGTCGTCGCCCTGGTTCAGCAGTTTCAGACGGTTGCGCCGGATCTGTACCAGCCGTTCAGGGTCCTTGGTCAGACCCACGATCAGGGGTCGGGTCAGTTGATCCAGCTCCGGCGGCAGGGGGCAGCCGGGCACATAGGGGATATTGGCGGCCTTGATGCCGCGATTGGCCAGATAGATGCAGGTCGGCGTCTTCGATGTCCGGCTGACACCCACCAGGATCACGTCAGCATCATGCAGGCCCCAGGCGCTTTGCCCATCATCATGATTGAGGGCAAAATCCATGGCGTCGATGCGGCCAAAATATTCGGCGGTCAGGGCATGCTGGCGCCCCGGCTTCGACTGGCTCTGCAGGCCCAGATAATTACCCAGCGCATTGATCAGCGGGTCCAGGACGGAGATGCTGGGGATGCCCAGTTCCCGGCAGGTATCCTGCAGCTTATGGCGCAGTTTCTCATTCACCAGGGTGAACATCACCAGACCCGGATGCTCCCGGATACCTTCCAGCACCATGTCCAGCTGCCGTTCGGTGCGAACCAGATTCCAGAAATGCTCGACCGGGTGCACCTGATCGAACTGGCTGACGCAGGCGCGGGCAACGGAATTAATCGTCTCCCCCGTCGCATCGGAAACCAGATGCAGGTGGAAGTTCCTGGGTACGGACGGTGGCTTGATATGGCCACCATGATGATCGCCGGGGTGCATCCTGTGGACCGCTCCTGGGGATATGTCGGGGACGGATGTGCGTGAACGGGCACAAAAGGCGTAGCCGGGCTTTTCCATCCCTGGCAAGCCCGTACTTATCTGCCCTGCTGCCCGATCTGGGATTAACTCTGCTTGTTTGCCTGAGAATCAAGGACGAATCGGGTGGGCCAGATGGATTGTCCCCATATCGCAATGATCCCTGGGAAACCAGCATTTCCGCGCCTCTTGCAGCAAACTCCATAAAGTTTTCCACAATTTTTTTCCACACCCTGCGCGATGCACTCGGATTGTGGACAAAAATGCGGACAAATATGAATTCCCGTTATCCACAGGACCCACTACCTCCTCAATCCTTTCTATAAAAAAGTTAAGTTTTAAGAGAGGGGTTGGGATAAGGTTTGGCACGCTCTGCATTCGTGACCTGGGTTGGATACATGACCGCTACCTCCGCCGTTCCGCAAAAGAAGATGCTGGCCGCGTTGGCCGGCGTGCCCCAGACGCCGCCGCCCTTCTGGCTGATGCGGCAGGCGGGGCGGTATCTGCCCGAATATAGGCAGGTGCGGACACAGGCCGGCGGCTTCCTGGACCTGTGCATGAACCCAGAGCTGGCTTGTGAAGTGACGCTGCAGCCGCTGCGCCGTTATGGCATGGATGCGGCCATTCTGTTCTCCGACATCCTGATCATCCCGCACGCTCTGGGACAGGGTCTGCGGTTCGCGGAAGGCGAAGGCCCGGTGCTGGACGCCATCCGGGACCAGCAGGGCCTGCTGAAGCTGGATCTGGACGGGCTTCACCGGAAAGCGGCACCCGTGTACGAGACGGTGTCACGCATTCGGGCCTCCCTGGATGAACGGACGGCCCTGATCGGGTTCGCCGGCTCGCCCTGGACCGTCGCCTGCTACATGGTTGAAGGGGGTGGATCGAAGGAATATGCGCATGTGAAGCGCTTCGCCTATACTGACCCTGTCGGCTTTAACCGGCTGATCGACATCCTGGTCGAAGCGACGGTTGAATATCTGTCGATGCAGATCAAGGCCGGCGCTGAACTGGTGCAGCTGTTTGACAGCTGGGCCGGTGCCCTGTCCGCCGCCGATTTCCAGCGCTTTGTCGTGGCCCCGACGCGGCGGATCACGGCGGCGCTGAAGGAACGGCATCCGGGTACGCCCATCATCGGCTTCCCCCGTATGGCCGGCCTGAACCTGGAAAGCTTTGTCGAGCAGGCGGGCGTCGACGCCGTGTCGCTGGACCCTGGTGTGCCGGCTGCCTGGGCCGCCCAGCACCTGCAGGGCAAGGTCGCTGTGCAGGGCAATCTGGACCCTGTCCTGCTGATCGCCGGTGGGGAGGAGATGGACCGCGCCGTCCTTGATCTGCTGGAAACTCTTGGCAACGGACCCTTCATTTTCAACTTGGGTCACGGGATTATCAAGGAAACACCGCCGGAAAACGTATCTCGTTTGGCTGGGTTGATCCGGGACTGGAAGCCTGTCACAAGGGATTGATTCCGCGATCCCACAATTTGTGTGCCGGTGGTGACAGCTTCCTTTCGGGACCGTATCGCCGTCGTTCTTATGCAGCCGGGCCAGCCGGCGGCAGATGGGCTGGTTTTGCCTTACCTGCAGGCCTTGCTGGCCGCGCAGCGACAGGACCCGCCCTCTCTGCCCATGCGGCCATTGCTGGGCCTGCGTGCGCGGCGGATGGCCCGGCATTTCCTCCTGGATGACCTGACCAGCCCGGCGGAAGATCCGATGGGTACGGAGTTGGAGAATGCCCTGTGGGGTGACGGGGTTGTGCGGGTCTTCACCGCCAGTCTGTTCGCGCCGCCATCACCCATCGCCATCGCCCATGATGTTGCCGCCTTCCGGCCTGACCGTCTGGTCTTGCTGCCGCCATCGCCGCTGTTTTCCGGCGGTCTGAATGGCATCGCGCTGCAGGCCTGGGACCGTGCCGCCAAGGCGGCAGGGCTGGATGTCGTGGCCAGTACCCTATGCTGCCATCCCACCGACCCTGCCCTTTTGCGAACTCTGGTGACCCGTGCGCGGGAGGTCATGGTGCCGGGCGGGGCAGGATCGCTGCTGCTGGTCATGCCGGGGCTGGGCTGGTCCGGGGGTGATCCGCTGGGCTGGCAGATGGACCGCCTGGCGGCGGAGCTGTCGCGGTTACTGGAACTGCCTGCAGGCCGGGTTGATGTGGCACGGCTGGATGTGACGGGCTTTGATGATGCGGGCCTGCCGACAGTGGAACAGGCCATCCGGCGGACACGCTGCCCGGCCCTGTCCATCCTGCCTCTGTCGCCCTGGCCGCTGGTCCGCGCCGGCTGGGGCGATTATCTGGATGAATGGCGGGATCTGGCCGCGGCATCGGGTATCCTGTCGCTGACCTTGGCCCGCCCGGCCCTGGCCGAAGGGGCTGATCTGGCGCCGCTGGTGCGTCAGGCCCTGGCGGGCCGTGCCGGTGTCTGTTCAGGTTTTGGACGGCGGCTTTGCCCCGATACTCATGGTCATTGCCCTCACAAGCGCATGGCGGTGGCTGCCATGCATGGGCAGACCATGGCTTGATTATGCCGGGCTTTGGCCCCAAGTTCGGGGTAAGCCCCTGAGGCATGATCAGGATTATCACCGATGTTCATTCAGACCGAAGACACCCCGAACCCGGCCACGCTGAAGTTTCTGCCTGGCCGCGATGTTCTGGGCACCGGTACCGCCGATTTCACCGACGCGACCGATGCCGCGGCTCGGTCGCCCCTGGCTGACAGGCTTTTCCAGGTTGATGGCGTGACGCGGGTTTTCCTGGCCGGTGATTTTGTCACTGTGACCAAGGATGACAGCCGCGACTGGTATGTGATGAAGCCCGGTATCCTGGGCGCCATCATGGAACATTTCGCCACCGGCAAGCCCGTCTTGACCCAGGTCAAGGCGGACGACAATCAGGTGAACGAGGATGACGATGAGATCGTCGCCCAGATCAAGGAGCTGCTGGACGCCAAGGTGCGCCCGGCGGTGGCCCAGGATGGCGGCGACATAACGTTCCATGGTTTTGAGAACGGGGTCGTCTATCTGGCCATGAAGGGGGCCTGCGCCGGTTGCCCCAGCAGCACGGCGACCCTGAAGTCGGGCATCGAGAATATGCTTCGGTATTACATTCCCGAGGTTGTCGAGGTGCAGCAAATCCGATAAGGTTCCTTCTCCAACCTCGGAATTGCGCCTCAATTCGGTCGCAATGGGTTGGGATATGATGCGTGTACAGATGGCGTGCCGGGGGGTTGGGGCCCCTTTGCGGGGGAATTAGACCCCACCGGCATGATGCCCTGGCGGCGGTGCAACCCAGGAAGGGGCCGCCGCAGGGATTGCCTCTGACACTGTTAGGCCGGCCTTATTCAGGGCCAACGGCCAAAGTGCGGAGTTTGCTCCGGCAAAATGACGGACGCACGCCATGATGATGTGGCGGCGATACCCGTCCTTTCGGCTTGGACTGTAAGGGATTGAAAAAACATGCTGACAGACGCGAACGAGGGCTTTGATAGCCCCCGCGCTACGGCTGCCCGCATATGGGGCATGTCCGCCCTGTTTCTGCTGCTCACCGTTATTCTGCCTTCCACCGTGTTCATCAGCGCTTCCAGCCGGTCCATGGACCGGACGGCGCGGGAATTCCTGCTGCCTGTGCTGCGCCCGGATCCGGGCTTCACGGTGGAGATGGCATCCGCCACGACGCGCCACGACCCGTCCTTCAAACTGGACGCCAAGGCCACGCTTGACCTGTTTCATTCCCGCGAATACCGGATCGAAGCGGTACGCAGCGGGGAAACGGCGGTGCCGCGTCTGGTTCTGACCGACCTTCCGACGGGTATGACCTCGTTGGAAAGCAGCGACGACCGCAAGGCGCTGTTCGTTAAGACCCTGCTGCCGCTGATCCTGATGGCCAATGAGCGTATTGAACAGGACCGCGAGCGGCTGCGCCGGCTGCATGCCGTGAAGCAGGGTGGCCAGGCTCTGGCACCGCAGGACCGACGCTGGCTGGCGGAGGTGGCTGTGCGCTATGGCTTGAATGCCGATGGCGAGATCAACACCAAGGCCCTGTTGCAGCGGGTGGATGTGGTGCCCGTCTCCCTGGCGCTGGCCCAGGCGGCGGAGGAGAGCGGCTGGGGTACCTCGCGCTTTGCCCAGAAGGGCAATGCGCTTTATGGGCAGCTGACCTTCAAGGCGGAGGATGAGGGGATCGTACCCCGTAACCGCCGGCAGGGCGAAACCCACCGCTTCAAATCCTTCGATGATCCGAAGGGAAGCGTGGAAAGCTATATCCATAACCTGAACACCCACCGTGCCTATGCCCAGTTCCGTCAGATGCGCGCCAGTCTGCGCACGCAGGACAAGCCCATTGACGGCTTGATGCTGGTCAATGCGCTGGGTGCCTATTCGGAGCGGGGGGAGGATTATGTCCGTACCATCCGTTCCCTGATCCGTGTCAATTCCCTGGCCGATTTTGACCGGGCGGTGTTGAGCGCGGATCAGATGGAAGAGGTGCTGGGCCCCCGCACGCGTGCCGAAATGGCCCGCGATCACGGGGTCGTTCCGGCCAGTCTTCGCCGGTAATCGCCTTTCGTCCCGTCCTATAGCGTCTTGTGGCTTGCCACTCATGCTGTGATGGCCGATATCACGGACATGAGTGGCCCGCATGCCAAAGGATTGTGACGAATGAGCAACCCGCTTTCCGATACCGCGCTGGATCAGCTGTTCCGCACGGCCCGTACCTTCAACAGCTTCACCGACAAGCTGGTCAGCAATGATACGCTGCGCCAGATCCATGATCTGCTGCGCTGGGGTCCGACCAGCGCCAATTGCTGCCCGCTGCGCATTGTTTTCCTGACGACGGCAGAAGCAAAGGAACGTCTGCGCCCGGCCCTGTCTGCCGGCAATCTGGCCAAGACCATGTCGGCGCCGGTGACGGCCATCCTGGCCTATGACACGCAGTTTGCTGAGCACCTGCCGCGTCTGTTCCCGCATGTTGATGCACGTCCCTGGTTCGCCAATCCCGAACTGGCGTTCGAGACTGCGTTCCGGAACAGCAGCCTGCAGGGTGCCTATTTCATGCTGGCGGCCCGTGCCGTGGGCCTGGATTGCGGCCCGATGTCCGGTTTCGACCAGGGTAAGGTCAATGCCGAGTTCTTTGCCGATGGCCGCTTCAAGGTCAATTTCATCTGCAATCTGGGTTACGGTGATCCTGGAACCCTGTTTGACCGCAGCCCGCGGTTCGATTTCGAGGATGTCTGCCAGGTTCTGTGAACCGGCTATACCCGGTGCAAAAACGAAAAACCCCGTCAGCCTGAATGGCTGACGGGGTTTTTCATGCCCGGATATCGGGTCCGATCATTCGTCGGTGTTCAGACGCTCACGCAGCTGCTTGCCGGTCTTGAAGAAAGGGATCACCTTCTCATCGACGTCAACGCTTTCGCCCGTGCGCGGGTTGCGGCCCGTGCGGGCATCGCGGCGCTTTACGGAAAAGGCACCGAAGCCGCGCAGCTCGACCCGGTCGCCGCGGGCAAGTGCCTCTGTGATCTCATCAAAGATCGTGGTGACGATCTTCTCCACGTCGCGCTGATAGAGATGCGGATTACGTTCGGCCAGTCGCTGGATCAGTTCCGACTTGGTCATGCCTGTCAATCCCCCCTGGGACGTGGAGCCTTCCGGGACCCGACCTTCCGCCACCGACAGGCGGCCAAGCCGAAGGTCAGGGCCTGTGGCCACCTTGTTTACCAAGGGAAGATTGCCCCAGCCGGGCCGCCCGCGCAAGGGTAAGTCTTTCTGCGCAAACAGTTTTCTTGGAGATTCCCTACGACTTTGGGCAGAAGTGGCATAGAAGCCATGCCCCAAAGCCGGGTTGCAGGGCGGGATCGCCTGCCCAATATCAGCAGAGATATCGGTATCATCACGATACTGGCCGCCGGGGACGACCCTGGCCGGATTTTAGATGATGGTGGGGACGACCCTTCCGCGATGGAGAATGCTCCATGGCTTGGGTTTATCTGTTGTTCGCCGGCCTGTTCGAAATCGGCTTTGCCGTCGGTTTAAAGGCCAGCGACGGTTTCTCCCGTCCCCTTCCCACCCTTGTGACCCTTATCTGTCTGGGTATCAGCCTGTGGCTGCTGTCGCTGGCCATGCGCGGCCTGCCCCTGGGTACCGCCTATGCCGTCTGGACCGGGATCGGCAGTGCCGGTGCTGTGCTGGCCGGCATGACCATGGCCCGCGAAGGGTTCGATCCTGGCCGCATCTTCTGTGTTCTGCTGATCCTGGCCGGTGTGGCAGGGCTGAAAATCCTGGAAAAATAGCCCGGACTTCAGCCTGTCAGACCCCAATACTGCCGCATCAGTACCTTGAACTCCGTCAACAGCCGGACCTTAACGTCATTATCCTCGGCGCTGGGCGCAAAACGGCTGCTGGCGAGTGCCTGCAGGAACTGCCAGGCTAGGTGTCGCCCCATCTCGAACTTCACCGGATCGGCCACCAGGAAGGAGCCGTAAAGGTCCTTTGCCGTTTGTTCCCAGCGTGCGGCAAAGGCGGCCTTGGCCGGACCCATGATGGAGGCCAGTTCCGCATCGGTGCGGGCGGCGGCCTCCAACTCCTTCCACGCAGTCCAGAGCGGGCTGTGCGCGGCATGCCATAGCGCGTCGATGCCCTGATCCAGCCCTTCCCGCCCCTCATGCGCGACATTGGCCGTGGCGGCCAGATATTCCGCCGTGAAATGCTGGATGATGTGATCGACGGTGGCGCGCAGCACTTCCGGGGTCGTGGGGAAGTAATACTGCACCGCGCCCCGCGTCACCCGCGCCTGCTTGGCGATCTCTGACGTGGTGGTGCGATGGTACCCGATATCCAGAAAGCAACGGATGGCCGCCTCAATTATCCGCTGATGCGTGGCAATGCTTTTGGGCGTTTGCCTTACGCGGGAGCCTGCGGCTTCGCTGTCCAAATTCTTGGCGACCGTTGTCGTCATCGACATCGTCTCTGTTCCAGAAACCATGGTTATTGGTTAACGCCCCTTAACCTTATATCGGGACGAGCGTTTATCTACGGCGAATGCCCTTACCTGCGCAACATGGCAATGCGCCGGTCTGACCCGAGAGGGACGAAGAACAAATCGGACAGGCGTTCCTTCCCGCTCGACACCCCGCCCCTGGCTGCGCTATGGGAAGCGCGGTTGACCCCAGCAAGCGAGCCTCCCGCCCGTGACGCCGCGCCAACAGGCCCTGGACTATCTGCGCCGCCTCGGTGAGGCGGATGACAGTGATATTGACGTGGCGGAAGCGGCCCTGGCGCTGGCTGTTCTGGACCACCCCACCGATCTTACCCCCTATCGCGCCCATCTGGCCGCCTTGGGCGCCGATCTGGGCGCCCTGATGCGGAATGTGCCTGATGGACTGCCCGACCGTGTCACGGCTCTGGGCCGGCTGCTGGCGCAGCATGGCTATGCCGGCGACAGCGAAACCTATGAAGACTTGCAGAATGCCAACCTGATTCGCGTCATTGACCGGCGCCGGGGCCTGCCGGTCTCGCTTGGCATCCTGCTGATGTCGGCGGCGCGGGCTCAGGGTTGGGACATGCTGGGCCTGAACTTTCCGGGCCATTTCCTGCTGCGGCTGGACCATGGTGGCGGGCGTCAGATCATCGATCCGTTCGACGGCGCTTCTCCGCGTGGTCCGCGCGAACTGCGTGATATGCTGAAGCAGACGGCGGGTCTGGAATCCGAATTGACACCCGATCATTACGCCCCGGTCTCGAACCGTGAGGTTCTTCTGCGCCTGCAGAACAATCTGAAGCTCCGCCACCTGTCGACGGATCAGCCCGACAAGGCGCTGGCGGTCATTGAGGATATGCTGCTGTTCGCGCCCCAGCATATTGGCCTGTGGCGTGAATCCGGCCTGTTGAATGCCCATCTGGGCAAGCTGACGGCCGGCATCCAGGCCTTTGAGAATTTCCTGCGTATTGGTGAGGCACGCGGTGCCTCTCCCCAACTGCTGGACCATACGCGCAGCCTGCTGAAGCAGCTTCGGGGCCGTCTGAATTAAACCCCTGCCCTGTGATGCGGCGCATGGCGTCGGCGCGGCGCTTATGCTTTCCTGCCGCCATCTTCCTTTCCGCTGGCCGGAGACAACCCGACATGACCCTGAAGGTCGCCATCCAGATGGACCCGATCGAGTCCATCAATATCGATACTGACAGTTCCTTCATGATGGCGCTGGAGGCGCAGCGCCGTGGCCATGCCCTGTGGCATTACCATCCGCGCGACCTGGCCCTGCGTGGCAACAAGTTGTTTGCCAAGGTGCGGCCCATGCAGGTGCGGCGCGAACGCGGTAATCATCACAGTATGGGTGCCGCAGAGGTGATCGACCTGTCGACCATGGATCTGGTGCTGATGCGCCAGGACCCGCCCTTCGACATGGCCTATATCACCGCCACCCACCTGCTGGAACATATCCATCCAAAGACGCTGGTGGTGAATGACCCGGCTGCCGTCCGCAATGCGCCGGAAAAGCTGTTCGTCACGCATTTCCCCGACCTGATGCCCCCGACCGTCATCACCTCGTCGCGCGATGAGGTGTTGGCCGCGCGTGCGGAATGGAAGGACATTATCGTTAAGCCCTTGTTCGGCAACGGTGGTTCCGGTGTGTTTCACGTGAAACCGGATGATGAGAACCTGGGCGCGCTGCTGGAAACCTTCACCCAGCTCTATCGCGAGCCGATCATCGTGCAGAAATACCTGCCGGAAATCCGCAAGGGCGATAAGCGCATCATCCTGATCGATGGCAAACCCGCCGGGGCCGTATCGCGCATCCCGCAAGATGGAGAGGCGCGGGCCAATTTCCATGCTGGCGGCAGTGCGGGCAAGACCGTGCTGACCAAGCGCGAGCAGGAAATTTGCGAGGCCATCGGCCCAACCCTACGTCAGCAGGGCCTGTTGTTCGTCGGGATCGATGTGATTGGTGACTATCTGACGGAGATCAATGTCACCAGCCCGACCGGTATTCAGGAGATCAACCGCCTGGACGGTTCGGCCCTGGAAGCCACCCTCTGGGATGCGATGGAAATACGCTTCGCCGCCACACGGTGAAGCGCTTAGGGGCGCGGGCAATGGCCTGCGCCCCCTTGCCGTCCCACATCGCTTGCGCCACTCTTCCTTGCCTGAAGAACAAGGGGGTGGGTAATGGGTGGAAGCGGCAATCAACCGGTCATCGGTCGCCGTGGCTTTTTCTGTTCCTGCTGCGGTCTGGCCGCCTGGAGCATAGCCGGCGGTATGTTGAGCGGGCCGGCGCAGGCCACCGGGACCGACCCGGCCCTGGACGCATTCTTTGCCGAATGCTTTGCCCGCCAGGCCGCAAAATCTCCGGAACTGCGTACCTCCCTGGGGCTTCCGGGTGATCAGGGGGCCTGGGACGATCTGTCTGATGCTGCCCTGGCCGCCGATGACGCGGCCCTGCGGGCCAATCTTGCCACCCTGCGCCGTGACTTCCCCGATGCGAAACTGTCCGCCAATGGGCGGCTGAACAAGGCGCTGTGGGAATATCAGGCAGAGGCGAAGCTGGCGGCTGCGCGCTGGCGCGGGAATGACTACCCCGCCGACCATTTCAATGGCCGCCACAGTGAGATCATCGACACCCTGACCACCTATCACCCGATCCGGGACAAGGTGGGGGCGCAGGCCTGGCTGGCGCGCGTGACCCGCATCGATCAGCCCGTTGATCAGTTGATCCAGGCGCTGCAGGAACGTGCTGACAAGGGCGTGATCGCCCCGCGCTTTTCCATGGAGAAGGCGCTGGCGGCTACCCGCGCCGTGCTGACGGGCCGGCCCTTTGTGTCGGGTGAGGGGCAGGAGACGGCGCTGCTGGCCGGCTTCCGGCGCAAGGTGGAGGCACTGGACCTGCCGGCCGCCGACAAGGCGGCACTGGTGGCAGAGGCGGAGAACCTGCTCTCCGCCCGCTTTGCGCCCGCCTGGGCCCGTCTGGCCAGCGCCATGGAAGGCTTACTGGCCAAGGCCGATGATCGCGACGGGGTGTGGAAGCTGCCCGATGGCAACGCCTATTATCAGCATTGCTTGTCCCGCCATACCACCCTGCCCCTGAAGGCCTCAGATGTTCATGTGCTGGGTCTAGCGGAGGTGAAGCGCATCCATGCAGAGATGGAAACGATCAAGGACAAGGTCGGCTTCAAGGGTGATCTTCAAGCCTTCAACCAGTTCCTGCGCACCGACCGCCAGTTCTATTTCGCAGAGGATGATGCGGGCCGTGAGGCCTATATCAAGGGGGCCAATCTGATCCTGGATCGGGTCAAGGACGTGCTGGACGGGCAGTTCAACCTGAAGCCCAAGGCCCCGCTGGTGGTGCAGCGGTTTGAGCGCTACCGCGAAGCCAGTTCCACTATCGCTCGCTACAGCCAGCCGGCGACCGACGGGTCCCGCCCCGGCATCTATTATGTCAACCTGTCCAATATGAAGGAGATGCCGATCTGGCAGATGGAGGTTCTGGCCTTCCATGAAGGTATTCCCGGCCACCATATGCAGATCGCCCTGGCGCAGGAGGTGACGGGCCTGCCGGACTTCCGCCGGCATGATTTCCACACCGCCTATGTCGAAGGATGGGGCCTTTATTCGGAACGGCTGCCCAAGGAGCTGGGTTTCTATGCCGATCCCTATTCCGATTTCGGGCGCCTGACCTTCTCCCTGTGGCGGGCGCTGCGTCTGGTCATGGATACGGGCATCCATGCCAAGCATTGGACGCGGGCACAGGCCATCGACTATTTCGTGGCCAATTCCGCCTTCACGCGGGAGGTGGCGGAGCGGGAGGTTGACCGCTACATCGTCTATCCCGGCCAGGCCTGCGCCTATTATGTTGGCATGCAGAAGATACTGGAACTGCGGGAGCGGGCGAAGAAGCGGCTGGGCAGCCGCTTCGATATCAAACACTTCCACGATACCGTCCTGGGCAATGGGTCGGTACCTCTGACTGTACTGGAGCAGGTGGTGGAAGGCTGGATCAGGAGCGTGTGATCACGGGATCAGGACCGTCGCGCCGGTGGTTGCCCGTGCTTCCAGTGCGCGGTGGGCGTTGGCCACGTCGCGCAGGGCGAAACGCTGATTGACCTGCACCTTCACTTGTCCTGCCTTCACCACGGCGAGCAGATCGTCCGCCATGGACACCAATTCGTCCCGTGTGCCGGCATAATGCTGTACCGATGGCCGGGTTAGGAACAGGCCGCCCTTGCGGTTCAACAGGCCGATATCAAAGGGCGGTACCGCACCGGAGGCGTTGCCATAGCTGACCATCAGGCCGCGTCGGCGCAGACAATCCAGAGAGCGGTCGAACGTATCCTTGCCGACACCGTCATAGACGACGTCAACGCCCTGCCCGCCCGTGACCTCCCGTACGCGGGCGACCACATCCTCGTCGCGATAAAGGATGACATGGTGGCAGCCATTGGCGGTTGCCAACGCCGCCTTCTCCGCCGATCCCACCGTGCCGATGACGATGGCACCCAAGGCGTTTGCCCATTGGCAGGCAATGGAACCCACCCCGCCGGCGGCGGCATGGATCAGGACAATATCGCCCTGTTTCACGTGGAACGTCTGACGCAGAAGATACTGCGCCGTCAAGCCCTGCAGCAGCATGGAGGCTGCAACCTCATCACTGAGCCAGTCGGGCAGAAGGATCAGCTTGTCCGCCGGGATCAGCCGATGCTGGGCATAGGCACCCAGCGGCGATTGGCCATAACCGACCCGGTCGCCGGGTGCGAGGCCGGTCACCCCCTCGCCCACCGCTTCCACAATCCCCGCCCCCTCCATGCCCGGCGTGAACGGTAGGGGGGCGGGATAAAGGCCGGTACGGAAATAGACGTCGATGAAGTTCAGGCCGATGGCGGTGTGCCGGATCAGTGCCTGGCCCAGCCCTGGCTTGCCGATCTGCACCTTCTGCCAGCGCAAAACCTCTGGCCCGCCCGTCTGTTCGACAAGGATGGCGTTCGTCATGATAGGACCTTGGAAATGGGGGGCCGGGATGCGATGTGGCGCATCCCGGCGATGGGCAATCAGCCCAGATGCTTCTTCAGGAACTCGGCAGAGCGGCCATGGGCCAGTTGCGCATCGCCATCATGGTAATGCTTGCCGCCGATGCGCGTGAAGGCGTGGTCGCGTTCGGGATAGACATGGACCTCCACCAGGAAATTGCCGGCCACAGCCTCCTTGATGGCGTTCTGCGCCTCCGGTGGTACGAACCCGTCTTGACCCGCGATGTGCAGCAGCAGCGGCTTGGTGATGGCTGACACTTCCCCGATATCCTTGTCGATGCCGACCCCGTAATAGGAGACGGAGGCATCGATATCGGTGCGCGTTGCCATCAGATAAGCCAGCTTGCCACCCAGGCAGAAACCGACGCAGCCGACCTTGCCCGTGACGCCGGGATACTGACGGATGAAGGACAGGGTGGTGGCCAGATCCTCCACCCCCTTCACCTCGTTGAAACCCTGATAGAGCTGAAACGCCTTTTGCCATTCGGCTTCGCTCTGATCGGTGATCTGCACGCCCGGTTCCTGCCGCCAGAACAGGTCGGGTGCGATAGCGAAATAGCCGGCGGCGGCATATTTGTCCGCAATGGCGCGCAGGTTGGCGTTAACGCCAAAAATTTCCTGGATGATGATCATGGCCGGGCCCTTGCCGCTGGCCGGGGCGGCCAGATAGGCGCCAAAGCTGCCATCGGACGACTGGATCGAAACGTCGGGCATCGGGATATCCTTCCTTGTAATCGACAGATGAAATGGAGCGGGATCATCCGCCCAGCAGGGCGGCAAGGTCTGTGGCCGCCGTCACGGGGGCCGAACAATGCTGTTCCTGACAAAGATAAGCGGTCGCATGGCCTTTAACCATGCTTTTGCCTGCGGCGGGATGATGCGGGGGCAGTATCGGATCATTCGCTCCGCGACAGAGCAGGACGAGATTTGGATGCCATTTCTCCAGCGCCACGCGGCGCAGGGCGGCGGTCCCGGCATCGTCCGGGTCACCGACAATCACCAGCATCTGGCCATGCAGACGCAGATCCACGCCGTTCAAGAACCCGGCAAGCGGGAAGAAGTTCCGCCCTACTTCGCCGGCGAACGCGGTGATCAGGGCATCGGCCCGCTGCCGCCAGATATCCTCCCCCGTCAGCAGCCATAGACGGCTGAACAGCCCGACCAGGGTGCCATTGCCGGCGGGAACGGCATTGTCATGGGCATGTCGCGGGCGGCGGATCAGATCATCGGCATCATCCGCCGTGATGAAATAGCCGCCGTCGCCATCATCATGGAAATGTCGTTCCACCTTCTCCAGCCAGCTGATGGCCTGGGTTAGATAAGCACCCTGCCCCGTCACCTCATAAAGGGTGATGGCGGACCGTGCCATGTTGACATGGTCCTCCAGGGTGCCGCGATGGCGTGCCTGCCCATCGCGGAATGAATGCAGCAGGCGTCCATCAGCGGTGGACATGCGGTCGACGACAAAACCGAAGGCACGGGTGGCCGCCGAAAGCCAATCTGCCCGGTCCAGAACGGCCCCGGCCCGTGCCAGAGCCGCAATCATCAGGCCATTCCAATCGGCCAGAACCTTGTCGTCCCAGCCGGGTCGCACCCGCCCCGCACGGGCCGATAGAAGGATGGTGCGACAGCGGGCGAGAATGGCCTCGGTGCCTGCATCCGCCAGACCGTTCTCATGCATGCGGTTCAGGATCGTGTGGCCTTCCCAGTTGCCCTCCACCATCACGTCATAGATGCGGCAGAACAGGTCGGCATCATCGGCGGGCAGCAGGCGGCGGATTTCTCCGTCGGTCCAGACATAAAACTTGCCCTCCTCCCCCTCGCTGTCGGCATCCAGGGAGGCGGCGAAGCCTCCATCCTCTGCCACCATCTCAGCCAGGACCCAATCGGCCGTTTCGGTAATCCGGGCCTGCAGCAGCGGATCGCGCGTTTCCTGCCACACGGTCAGCATCAGGTCGATCAGCTGGGCATTGTCGTAAAGCATCTTTTCGAAATGCGGGACCAGCCATTCCGCATCCACGGAGTAACGGGCGAAGCCGCCACCCAGATGGTCATAGATGCCGCCCTGGGCCATGCGCGTCACTGTCTGGATCGTTGCGGTGGCGAATTGCTGCCGCCCCGTATGACGGAACGCACGCCACAGCAGGTCGAAAATGCCCGGCTGCGGGAATTTCGGTGCATCGCCGATCCCGCCCCAGACGGGATCTACCTCACGCACCAGCCTGTCAGCCACCTGGATCAGGGTGTCAGGGGTGATAGCATCCCCCGGTCGTCCGGCGGCCAGATTATCCATGGCACTGGTCAGGGCTTGGACATTGCGCTCCACCTTCGCCGGTTCTTCCGCAAAGGTCTGTGCAACAATCTGCAACACTTCTGGAAAGCCCGGTCGGCCCCAACGCCGCTCCGGCGGGAAATAGGTACCACCCCAGAACGGGTGCCCATCGGGCGTCAGGAACATGGTCAGCGGCCAGCCGCCCTGCTGACCCAACAAGCTCAAGGCCTGCTGATAAATATGGTCCAGGTCGGGACGTTCCTCCCGATCGACCTTGATATTGATGAACAGCTTGTTCATCAGGCTGGCAATGGCGGGGTTCTCAAAGCTTTCATGGGCCATGACATGGCACCAGTGACAGGCGGCATAGCCGACCGACAGCAGGATGGGCTTCCCCTCCGCCTTCGCCTTGTTCAGCGCTTGCGCACCCCATGCCATCCAGTCCACGGGATTGTCCATGTGCTGGCGCAGATAGGGGCTGGTTTCCCGGTGCAGCAGATTGCCAGCACCGCGATGGGCGCTGTTCGGGGGCGTGGCCATGTCTCATCCTTTGCCGGGTCCGCCCATCATGACGCCAATCCATGACGGGCCTGTGAAGAACAGATAGTTTATCCTTGTGTCAAACCCAGGGTACGGGAAAAATCGCGCCAGATCAGAGGGAGGCCGGAAGCCATGAAGGTGACCATCAATATCGATTGCACACCGGAAGAGGCGCGGACCTTCCTGGGCCTGCCGGATGTGCAGCCCATGCAGACGGCCCTGATGCAGCAATTGCAGGATCAGATGTCGGCTAATATGAAGGCCATGGACCCGGAAACCATGATGAAGACCTGGCTGCCCGTGGGGCTGCAGGGCATCGAGCAGTTTCAGAAAATGATGTGGTCACAGATGTCCAGCGCCATGGGTGGCGCACCGACAAAGGATGGTAAGAAGTGAGTGACGACGTGAAGGC
Organism: alpha proteobacterium AAP38; assembly: GCA_001296005.1. Classification (GTDB taxonomy): domain Bacteria; phylum Pseudomonadota; class Alphaproteobacteria; order Azospirillales; family Azospirillaceae; genus Niveispirillum. The sequence goes on from LJHR01000015.1 coordinate 184,234, forward strand.
CGATCCCGCGCCCTATTACCGCGCCCATGTTTTTGTCTGCACCAATGAGCGGGAGGCTGGACACCCCCGTGGCTGCTGCCGCGAGAAGGGCGGGGATGAGCTGCGCGACTATATGAAGAAGAAGGCCACCGGCCTGGGCCTCGGCAAGGCGGTACGCATCAATAATGCCGGCTGCCTGGATCGCTGCGAGCTGGGCCCCGTCCTTGTCATCTATCCCGAGGGTGTCTGGTACGCCGTGACCAGCAAGGCGGATGTGGATGAGGTGCTGCAAACCCATCTGGTGGAGGGTAAGCGCGTTGACCGGCTGATGCTGCAGCCCACCGACAAGCTGCCCGCCGATATCGTCGCCCGCCGGGCGGCGGCTGATTGATGTTTCACGTGAAACACGCTTGATGCGCGCCGATACGATCTTCGCCCTGGCCTCTGCCCCCGGTCGCGCCGGCGTGCAGGTAATCCGCATTTCCGGCCCTGATGCCGGTGCGGTGCTGTCGCGGCTGACGGGCCGGCCCCTACCCCCGCCGCGACAGGCGGCATTGGTGGGCTTGCGTGACCCGGTCACGGGCGAACTGTTCGACAAGGCCCTGGTCCTGTCCTTTCCCACCCCCGGCAGCTTCACGGGTGAGGATGTGGTGGAGCTGCATCTGCATGGTGGCCGTGCCGTCCTGTCGGCGGCGACGCAAGCCTTGACGGGTCTAGGCCTGCGCGTGGCCGAACCGGGGGAATTCAGCCGCCGTGCCTTCGAGCATGGCAAGCTGGACCTGACGGAGGCGGAGGCCATCGCCGATCTGGTAGATGCCGAAACGGCGGCGCAGCGGCGTCAGGCGCTGCGCCAGATGGAAGGCGCGCTGGGTCAGCTCTATGACGGTTGGCGTCACCGCCTGACCCGCGCGCTGGCGCATCTGGAGGCCGATATCGACTTCCCGGATGAGGATCTGCCCGGGGGCCTGTCCGATGCCGTGCGGCCGGTAGTGGTGGGGCTGGTGGCCGAATTGTCGGCGCATCTGGCCGATCAGGGCCGTGGGGAGCGGCTGCGCGACGGTATCTCAATTGCCATCCTGGGCGCGCCCAATGCCGGCAAATCCAGCCTGCTGAATGCAATTGCCCGACGCGATGTCGCCATTGTGTCGAACCAGGCCGGCACGACGCGTGATGTGATTGAGGTGCAGTTGGATTTGGGTGGCTACCCCGTCCTGCTGGCCGATACGGCGGGCCTGCGCGATGCCGCCGATTTGGTGGAAACAGAGGGCATTCGCCGCGCCCTGGACCGGGCGGCCAAGGCCGATCTGAAACTGCTGGTCTTTGATGGCGGTGAATTGCCTGACCCGGCCACCCTGGCCCTGGCCGATGATGACGCCATCCTGGTGATGAACAAGGCCGACCTGCCCGGCGCTGTCGCACCGCTGGTTGGTCGCCCCATCCTGCCGATCTCGGCCCGCACCGGAGAGGGTGTGCCTGCCCTGCTGGCGGCCCTGGAACAGGCTGTTGCCGCCCGCTACGCCCCCTCCGGCGCCCCTGCCCTGACCCGTGCCCGCCATCGGTCGGCGCTGGAGGAATGTCGGGAGAATTTGCATCGGGCGCTGCAGGCCCCGTTGCCGGAACTGGCGGCGGAGGATGTGCGTCTGGCCGTCCGCGCCCTGGGACGCATCACGGGTCGGGTGGATGTGGAGGATCTGCTGGACGTGATCTTCCGCGATTTCTGCATCGGGAAGTGACGGTGCCCCATGCGCCCCTGCCCTTTGACTAGAGCGCCGCGCGCGCTTATCTTCCCGCCCCATGCAGCACTATGATGTGATCGTGGTTGGCGGCGGCCATGCGGGATGCGAGGCGGCGGCCGCGGCGGCGCGTGCGGGGGCCCGTACGGCGCTGGTGACCCACAAGACGGAAACCATTGGCGAGATGTCGTGCAACCCGGCCATCGGTGGCCTGGGCAAGGGGCATCTCGTGCGCGAGATTGATGCGCTGGATGGTGTCATGGGCCGGGTGACGGACCAGGGCGGTATTCAGTTCCGCATCCTGAACCGGTCCAAGGGACCGGCCGTGCGGGGGCCGCGCGCCCAGGCCGACCGCAATCTGTACCGTCAGGCCATGCAGAAGGCGCTGGCTGAACAGCCCAACCTGGACATCATTGCCGCCGCCGCCGAGGATCTGATCATCGATGCCTCTGGCGCCTGCGCCGGCATCGTGACCGGTGACGGGCGTGAAATTCGCTCCGGCGCCGTGGTCCTGACCACCGGCACCTTCCTGCGTGGTCTGATCCATATCGGGGAGGAGAAGATCCCCGCGGGCCGTGTGGGTGAAGAACCCGCCATCGGCCTGTCCCTGACGCTGGAGAAGTTGGGCTTTAACCTGGGCCGGCTGAAGACGGGCACGCCTCCGCGCCTGGATGGCAAGACCATTGATTGGGCAGGGCTGGAGATGCAGCCGGGCGATAATCCGCCCCCGCCCTTCTCCACCCTGACCGACCGCATCACGACGCCGCAGATCGACTGCGCCATCACCTACACCACGCTGGAGGTCCATCGGATCATCCGCGACAATATCCACCGCGCGCCCATGTATTCGGGTCAGATTGAGGGGGTGGGTCCCCGCTACTGCCCCAGCGTGGAGGATAAGGTCGTTCGCTTTGCCGATAAGGAACGGCACCAGATTTTCCTGGAGCCAGAGGGTCTGGATGATGACACGGTCTATCCCAATGGCATCTCCACCTCCCTGCCGCGCGATGTGCAGTTGGATATTCTGAAGAACATCCCCGGCCTGGAACATGTGCGCATGATCCGGCCCGGCTATGCCATTGAGTATGATTATGTTGATCCGCGTGAACTGACCCGGACGTTGGAAACCCGCCGCCTGCCCCGCCTGTTTCTGGCCGGGCAGATCAATGGCACCACGGGGTATGAGGAAGCAGCCGCACAGGGGCTGATTGCGGGCGTCAATGCGGCGTTGGCCGTGACTGGTTCGGCACCCTTCGTCCTTGACCGGGCGGAGGCTTATATCGGTGTGCTGATTGATGATCTGATCACGCGCGGCACGTCTGAGCCTTACCGGATGTTCACCAGCCGGGCTGAATACCGCCTGCTGCTGCGTGCCGACAATGCCGACCAGCGTCTCACCGACCGTGGCCTGGCCATCGGTCTGGTGGGCAGCCGGCGGCAGGCGCATTGGGCGGAGAAGAAGCAGGCCCTGGCGCATGCCCGCGATCTGGTCACAGGCCTGTCGGCTACGCCGAACGAGCTGGAAAAGCACGGGCTGCATATCAACAAGGATGGCGTGAGGCGTAACGCGCTGGACCTGCTGCGCTATCCCGAGATCGACTTCCCGCGTCTGTGTCAGGTCTGGCCAGAACTCTCATCCCTGTCGCCCGACATTGCGGAGCAGGTGGAGATTGATGGCAAGTATGCGGGATATCTGGACCGGCAGGAGGCGGATATCCGCGCCTTCCGCAAGGATGAGGCGCTGGAACTGCCTGCCGATCTGAACCCCGACAGCATCGCCTCCCTTTCGACGGAAATCCGCCAGAAGCTGAAGGCCACGCGTCCCGCCACGCTGGGGGCGGCTGCCCGTATTCCGGGTATGACGCCGGCTGCCCTCACCTCCCTGTTGCGACATGTCAAGAAGCGTGGGGGCGACCGTGGCGCCGCGTAAACCATCCAAACCGCTCAAGCTGCCGCCCATGCCCCGCCCGCCGGGGCCGCCGCCGATGAGCCCGCAGCAGTTCCAGTCCCGCTTCGGTGTTTCACGTGAAACATTGGGGAAGCTGGAGGTCTATGCGGCCCATCTGCATAAATGGAACCCGGCCATCAATCTGGTCTCCAAGACCACTTTGGATGATCTCTGGTCGCGTCATCTGGCCGACAGCGCGCAGGTTTTCAGCCTGATCCCAGAGGGCACGAAGGTGCTGGTCGATCTCGGTTCCGGCGCCGGATTCCCCGGTCTTGTCCTGGCGATCCTGGGCGTGCCGGAGGTACATCTGGTCGAATCAGATGTACGCAAGGCTGCCTTCCTGCGCGAAGTGGCCCGGGTAACGGGTACGCCGGCCACCGTGCATCCCGTGCGGATCGAGGTGGCGGACACGCCCCCCGCCGATGTCGTTTCGGCCCGTGCCCTGGCGGAACTGACCCTGTTGCTGCCCTGGGCGCACGGAATGCTGAAACCGGGTGGCACCTGCCTATTTCCGAAGGGCAGGACAGCCGAGGATGAATTGACCGCGGTGCAGGATTCCTGGAATATGCGGGTTGAGCGGTTCCCCAGCCAGACCGACCCGGCCGGCACCGTTCTGCGTATCAGTGACCTTGCACCGCGCTAAGCGGTCTCGCCACAAGCCGAACGACAGAGGTTGAACGACAGTGCCGAGCGCCGCCCAGACCACCCTCCCCGCCCATCGTGCCCGTATCATCGCCCTTGCCAACCAGAAGGGCGGTGTGGGCAAGACCACGACCACCATCAATCTGGCGACGGCCTTGGCCGCCTGTGGCAAGCGCGTGCTGATCATCGATAATGATCCGCAGGGCAATGCCTCCACCGGTCTGGGTATCCCGCAGAGCAACCGTGAATTCGGTATCTATGACCTGCTGTTCGCCGACCTGACGGTGGAAGAGGTCGCGGTGGCTACCAGCGTCCCCGGCCTGTGGGTGGTGACGGCCAATGTCGACCTGTCGGGGGCGGAGGTTGAGCTGGTCAATGTCGAGCGCCGCGAATTCCGGCTGAAGGACAGCCTGGAGAAATCGTCGGGCGGGTTCGACTATATCCTGATCGATTGCCCGCCGGCCCTGGGCCTGCTGACGCTTAATGCGCTGGCGGCGGCGGATGCCGTGCTGGTGCCCCTGCAGTGCGAATTCTACGCCCTGGAAGGGCTGTCGCACCTGATCCGTACCATTGAGCGCGTGAAGCGCGCCTTCAACCCCACGCTGGATATTAACGGCGTGGTCCTGACGATGTTCGACCGTCGCAATAACCTGTCCGACATGGTGGCCGCCGATGTGCGTGGCTTCTTCGGGGAAAAGGTCTATGAGACGGTGATCCCCCGCAATGTGCGGGTGTCCGAGGCGCCCAGCCATGGCAAGCCGGTGCTGCTCTACGACCACAAGTCGGCGGGCGCACAGGCCTATATCCATCTGGCGGGCGAGATGTTGAAGCGCGAGCGGAAGCGGCAGTTGGCCTATGGATGAACCGAGAAAGAATAACTCCCGCACCGGCCTGGGCCGTGGCCTGTCCGCCCTGTTCGGGGAGGTGGCGGCGACGGAGGAAGAGCAGCAGGTGGACCGTGTCCGCCTGACCCGGTTGCTGCCCATTGATCAGGTTCATCCCGGCAAGTTCCAGCCGCGCCGCCGCTTTGACGAGGAGGCGTTGACCGCACTCGTCGAAAGTGTACGCGAGCGCGGCATCCTGCAGCCGCTGCTGGTGCGCAAAGACCCCGCCGCTACGCCGGGCAATGCCAGCTATGAGATCATCGCCGGCGAACGCCGCTGGCGTGCGGCACAGCTGGCCGGTTTGCACGAAGTGCCGGTCCTGGTCCGCACCCTGACCGACCGTGAAGCGCTGGAAATCGCGCTGATCGAGAATATCCAGCGCTCCGACCTGACGCCGCTCGAGGAGGCGGAAGGCTATAAGCGCCTGATGGATGAGTTCGACCACACGCAGGAGGATCTGGCGCGGTCGGTCGGCAAAAGCCGGTCGCATGTCGCCAATATGCTGCGCCTTCTGGCCCTTCCGGACGATGTGAAGGCCCTGGTCCAGGATGGCAGCCTGTCCATGGGTCATGCCCGCGCCCTGCTGACTGCGCCCGACCCGATGGCGGCGGCGCAGGAAGTCATCAAGCGCGAACTGAATGTCCGCCAGACCGAAGCGCTGGTGAAGCAGATGTCGGCGGAACCGCTGGTCCTGACCAAGGCCGTGAAGGACAAGGCGCCCGATACGGTGGCGCTGGAACGGGAAATGTCCCTGGCCCTGGGCCTTAAGGTTACACTGAGTGGCACCGGCAAGAAGGGTAGCCTCCAGATCCATTATCGCACGCTGGATCAGCTGGACAGTGTGCTGAACCGCATTTTGAAGCGGTGAGTGGGGGTGTCGCATGCGCTTCGCTTATGCGACCTACAATCTTCACGTAGGTCGCATAAGCGAAGCGCATGCGACATCGAAAACAATCCCGGGGAGAAGAATGACCGACAGCAGCCAGATCGGCGCCGAAGCCGCCGCCTATTTCAACGGCTACAGCGCTGCCTTCGCCGCCTATGACACAGACCGCGTGTCGGCCCTGTTCGATCAACCCCTGACGGTCCTGACGGCGGCCAAGCCCATCGTGCATGGCGACCCGGACGCCATGCGCGCCTATGTCGATGGCATGCTGGATACCTATCGCCATATCGGTCTGGCCTGGCCCGTGCCGGCGGCGGTCTGGGCCTGGCCGTGCGGTGAGAATCTGGCGCGGGCGGAGGTGCTGTGGCTGCTGCGTTCCGCCGACCGGGCGGAGATCATGCGGTTTTCCACCTCCTACGTCCTGCGCCGCGATGATGATGCCGGCTGGCGCGTCGCCGTTGTCATCTCCTATGAAGAGCCGGTGAAGCTGCCGGCTGGGGCCTGATGCCGTCCCTGCCCCTTACGCTGCTGCCCGACCATCTGGCCGTCTGCCGCCTGGCCCTTAATGCCGCCCTGCCCGCCTGGGCGGCGGGTCCGGGCTTTGTCAGCATCACGCGCACGGACGAGGAATTGTCCATCGTGGTCCGCCAGGACCGTGTTCCGGGCGATGTGGTGGCCGTGGGGCCGTGGCGGGCGCTGAAGGTGCAGGGACCCCTGGATTTCGCCCTGACCGGCATCCTGGCCGCCCTGACGGCCCCGCTGGCCCATGCCGGCATCAGCCTGTTCGCCATCGCCACCTACGACACGGATTATGTGCTGGTCCGGGCAGAGGCGCTGGACGCAGCGATCAATGCCCTGACGGCGGCGGGTCATCGGGTGGCGGTGTAGCGGCCTCCTTGGCGGCCCTGACGGCCTCCTCGAACCGCTCTATCTCTTCATCCGTCAGTTCCGGAAAATGCCGCTGCCGCTTATCGGCGCCGATGCGGCCATTGCTGATGACCAGATTGACGAACAACTGCGCCTTGCGGTCGGGCATCGCACTCAGATCGTTGAGCGCGCGCAGCCCCCGGTCGAACTGCGCGACATAGGTCAGCTCGTTGCGCAGATCGACCTCGATGGCTTCTTTGATACAGCGATAGAGATACTCAACCTGCGGCGTGGCGTCGAAATAGCGATAGAGATCGGCGGTGTCATTCTCCACCACCACCTCAAACCCGCCCTTGCCATCATCGCGCCAATGCCAGTCGATATAGGGCATGATGGACGCGGAGAAGCGTTCAAGCGCTTCATCATAGGCGCGGCGGTCCCGCAGCATCACGGCTGATACCGGGATGACAATGCCGGGCGGGGTGAAGCCAAACCGCTCCAGCATATCGTGGATAATGAAACGGTGGAGCCGGCCGTTGCCATCCATGAAGGGATGGATGAAAACGAAGGCAAAGCTGGCCAATGCGCACACTACTGTGGGCGAAACATGTGGAGACGGTCCTGGAGCTAACCATTCCCTCTCATCGGGTGATAATTTTCGTTCTGCAGTCCAATAAAGTAGGTCTTTAGAAATTTGGTGACACCTAAGAAGGTCCTTTAGCCCCAGCATCAAGGATTTAACGTCTTCGGCCCTTGGCGGAATGAAGTGAACTTTGTTATGACTGTCTAGTCTATTTTCGCCAACAAAGTTCTGTTCTTCCCGCCAACCTGTGACGGTATATCGGGAATCGCCGATAATCAGGTTGTTGAGGGCGGTCTGACCGGCTTCAGAGGCGATGTCGGCATTATCCCGGTTCTGCAGCGCCGCGACAAACCGGTCAGCCTTTGATCCCTGCACGTCCTCTCGCTCCAAGGCGAAGGTGCTTTTTGTCTCCTTGCTGTAGATATAGTTCACGGCCCGCAGAACCATGAGTGGATCAGCATCAGCCAGGAGCTTCTTAGCCTGTGCTGAGAGGTTGAGGGCCTGCAGTTCCTTCAAGTTTGCCGTTACCCGGACGGTTGGGCACAGCGCAGGCGTCCCAATCAGGTTATTCTCAATCCGATGGCGCCGAGAGGGTTTTCCATAAAGCCCGATCTGTAGCGCGGGGTCCAGCACCCCGACATGTTTGCCGATTGTCGCATCAGGCAAGTTGAGCCTTTCGCCTAGTAACCACTCATACAAAAACCAAGCACGCCGTGCGAACTGCCCGGATGGTTCCCGCCGGACCCAATCTTCCAATGGTTCTGGCCCCATCGCCCTGAAGGCGGCTTTCAGCAGGCCCAGTTCCAACGGCTCATAGCGGATGGCGAATTTCAGGTCGCTGATGGCGTCGTCGCCCTTGTCGTAACTGACTGGGTAGCGTTCTATCTGATGGATTGGCTGAGTATGGCTGCGACGCTGCCCTGCTCCCACGATAGAGATTGTGAACGGCTCCGGCACGCGCAAGCCAAAGCGGTGGCGCAGGCCCATTTGGCCGGCGTAGCGTTCATTCCCGGTCAGGCGGTGTGGCATGGGGCGAAGCCGATGAGAATTTGTCTGTGGCGACAGCGTGCCACAAATTCTTGTTGAGCTTCACGAGAATTTGTCTGAACCGGGGGTGTTCCCCGAAATTTTAATCGGACTTCTCGAAAACCTATCCAGAACAGTACCAGCTCACGAGTTTTTGTCTGGCGGCGCCGTCAATCCCAACCTAGCCGCCGCAGCCCTTGCGGCCACCCAGCGCTTTTCCTGCAGGCCCGCCGCCCGTGTCCGCATCGCCTCCACCATCGCGGGATCGGCGCTGTTTGGATGGCCGGTGTTGAAGGGCGGGGCGGGGTTGTATTCCATGGAGAGTTGGGTGCGTTCGGCGCGGTCTTGGTCAAACAGCAGGGCCGTCAGGTGCAGGGCGAAGTCGATGCCCGACGTGACGCCGCCGCCTGTGACGCGGTTGCGGTCCACGACCACGCGGTCTTCCGATGGCGTACAGCCGAACAGGGATAGCTGTTCCAGGGACATCCAGTGACAGGTGGCGCGGTAGCCGGTCAGCAGGCCGGCGGCGGCCAGGACCAGGGAGCCGGTGCAGACCGAGGTGACGTACCGCGCCCCCGCCGCCTGCGCGCGCAGGAAATCCAGGACCTCGGCATCATCCATCAGGTCCAGCTGCCCCGGCCCGCCGGGCACGAACAGGATATCGGCCTGCGGTGCGTCGGCCAGTGTATGGGTGGGCAGCAGGCGCAGGCCGCCGCTGTCGGTAACGGGGTCGAGGCTCTTGCCGGCCAGGATGATCGTCACATCCGGCAGGCGGGCAAACACCTCAAACGGGCCGGTCAGGTCCAGTTGGGTCAGGCGGGGATAGAGCAGCATGACGATGTTCATGAGGGGCTCTCCATCGCCGTGACCGGCGGTTCAGTTAGGTCGCCGCGCCAGCTGGGCGAGTTGGAAGAAGGCGCGCGAACAGATGGTCTCATCCGGCATATGGGTGCGTTTGCACTCCGCCTCCGCCTCCTGCAGCCGGTCCAGGGCCTGATGCAGCTTGGGCAAGGTCCAGTTACGGATCTGGGCTGTCAGGATGGGTTCCAGCTTGAAGAACACGGGCGGGCGCAGGGCCTTTACGGCGGCCTGTGGCGTCTGCCCCTTGGCGACATGGGCCACGGCCATGTGCAGTCGCTGGAAATAGCGCTGGGCGGCCCGCAGGATAGCCACGGTGGCGGTGCCATCGGCATAAAGGCGGCGTAAGGATCGGTCCACCTCCGCCATGTCGCCACCCGCCGCCGCCTGGGCCGGTTCATCCATGTCGAGCGCGGCGCTGTCGCCGATGACCGCGCGGGCATCCTCCAACGTCACCCGCTTCTGCCCCAGCATGTAGAGCGCCAGCTTGTCGATCTCTCCCCGCGCCATCGACCGGTCACCGACCAGATTGCCGGCCAGCCAGTCGCGCGCGTCCGGATCAATCTGCAGCCCATGGTCGGCCATCATGCGCCCGATGGTGCCGGCCAGTTCCTCCTCGCCCTCCACATAGCAGGCGATGGCGCCGGCGATGTCACCGGCATCCTCCACGGCCTTGCGCAGCTTGGAGCGGGCATCCAACTCGCCGGCTTCGATGACCAGCAGCGTGTCGCCGCCGGGAAAGGCCTTCAGCAGATTGGTGACGATTACTGCCAGCTTGTCATCGGCGTCGCGGACGCGCACCACGCGCCGCCCACCCGTCAGGGCCATGGAAGACAGCTCATCGCCTAAGCGGGCCGGGTCGGCGGTCACCTGATCGGCCTTCATTTCAGTCACGCGGAACGGGTCGGACAGGTCGGGACAGGCCGATTGCGCGGCGGTCTTGGCGCGTTCCCGCACCAGACCGGCATCGGGACCATAGAGCAGGACCAGCCGCGTGGCCGGCGGCGGGCGCTTGGCAAAGGCGTCGGCGTTCTTCGGCTGAACCTTCAACGCCCCCTCCCCTTACTGCTTATCGCGCGCGAAATAAAGCGACAGGCGTGTGCGGATGTCATCGGCCAACTCGGTCAGGCCGCGATCATAGGCGTCCTGACGCGTGGCCAGCACGGCAAACTGGCTGTCCAGCAGGTTGAAGCTGACGATGGAGCGGGAGAAGGTGCGATAGACCACCTGGCCCGTGCTGATCTCGATCAACTCGTAACTGGCCTGCAGGCGCAGCCGCGCACGGGTGGCGGTCGCATCCTTCTGAATGCCCAGTTCCTCTTCAGTCGCCGACAGGGCGACAGCCAGACGGTAGCGGGCATTGGCGGGCCGGCCATCGGTGTAGAACCGGTCAATCAGGTTGTTGCGCAGGACCTGACCGTTGCGGTCCACGATCGGGTCGATCTGTACATTGGCCAGCGCCGCGCCCACGGCGCTGTCATGGGACGCTGTGCCATAGACCGGCTTGAAACCGCAGGCTCCCAGCACCGCCGGCATGAGGGCCAGCAGCAGGGCGGTGGCAAGACGGGGGAAATGCTGGGCCATGGCACGCCTCGTTGAGGCTTGGTTCAAGAAATTTGCGGTTCTTTAGCCAAGAACCTGCGGGAAACAGGCCGGAAGGTTGAACCAAGCCTCAACCTTCCGACCCATAAACTCACACAACAATATTCACGATGCGGTTCGGAACCACGATGATCTTGCGTGGCTCCTTGCCATCCATGGCCCGCTGCACATTCACATCGGCCAGGGCAGCGTCGCGCGCCACGGCTTCCGCACAGTCACGGGCGAGCGTCAGGGTGGCGCGCAGCTTACCATTGACCTGTACGGCGACGGTGGCGCTGTCATCCACCAGCAGGGCGGGATCGGAGACAGGCCAGGTACGGTCGACCAGCAGGTCGCCATGGCCCAGCTCTTCCCACATCTGCTGTGCCAGGTGCGGCATCACGGGCTGTACGATCTGCGCCATAAACTCCAGCGCCTCACGCGCGGCCCAGGCCTCGTCCGCCGGCACCTCACCCTTGGCCGCCATCTTGGACAGGGCGTCACCCAGCGCGTTGGTGAAGGTGCGCAGCTTGGCGACGGAGCTGTTGAAGCGATAGCCCTCGATATCCTCCCCCACGACCGCCGCCGCCTTGTGCGCGGCGCGGCGCAGGGCCGTGGCTTCGGTCCCAAAGCTTCCCGGCGCAGCGGTACCAGCGGCGGGCAGGGCAAAGCCCGGTTCCGTCACCAGACGCCACAGGCGGTTGATATAACGCCAGGCACCGTCAATCCCGGCCTCGGTCCATTCCAGATCGCGATCAGGCGGGCTGTCGGACATCATGAACAGGCGGGCGGCATCGGCGCCATAGCTGCCGATGATGCCTTCCGGGTCCACGACATTCTTCTTGGACTTCGACATCTTGATGACGGGGCCGACCGTGACGGGGGAACCGTCGGCGATCTTGGTGGCCTTGGTTCCCTGGATATCCACATCCACCGGGAAGACCCACTTGCCATCGGTATCCTGGAAGGTCGCGTGCGTCACCATGCCCTGGGTGAACAGGCCGCCAAACGGCTCCGGCAGATCCAGGTAGCCGCAATGCGACAGGGCGCGGGTCCAGAAGCGGGAATAGAGCAGGTGCAGCACCGCATGCTCGATACCGCCGATATAATTATCGACGGGCAGCCAGTACTTCACCAGCTCCTTATCAAACGCCACCTGCTCGTTGCGGGGGTCGGCAAAGCGCAGGAAATACCAGCTCGACTCGATGAACGTGTCGAACGTGTCCGTCTCCCGCTCCGCATCCTTGCCACAGCAGGGGCACTTTACGTGCTTCCAGGTTGCGTGGCGGGCCAGCGGGTTGCCAGCGGCGTCAAAGGTCACGTCGGGGGGCAGGGTGACGGGCAACTGCTCTTCCGGCACCGGCACCACGCCGCAATCGGCGCAATGGATGATGGGGATGGGGCAGCCCCAGTAACGCTGACGGGAAACACCCCAGTCCCGCAGGCGGAACATGGTCGTCCCCTGCCCGCGGCCCAGGCTTTCGATCTTGGCGACGGCGGCCTTCTTTCCCTCTTCCACAGACAGACCGTCCAGGAAGTCGGAATTACGGATGCTGCCGGGGCCGGTATAGGCCTCAATCCCCACGGCGAAAGCGGCAGGGTCCTCACCGTCGGGCACCACCACTGGCTTCACCGGCAAGTCATACTTGCGGGCGAAATCCAGGTCGCGCTGATCATGGGCGGGGCAGCCGAAGATGGCGCCGGTTCCATATTCCATCAGCACGAAATTGGCGACATAGACGGGCAGGTTCCAGCCCTTCACGAAGGGGTGCTCCGCCGTCACCGGCGTGCGCCAGCCCTTCTTTTCCGCCTGTTCCAGCGTGGCTTCGCTGGTGCCCATGCGGTTGCATTCGGCGATGAACTCGGCCAGACCTGCATCGCTCTCGGCCAGCTTGCTGGCCAGCGGATGGTTGGGGCTGATTGCCACGAAGGATGCACCGAACAGCGTGTCCGGACGGGTGGTGAACACCTCCAGATCGGCATGCCCATCGGAAAGCTGGAAGAAGAAGCGGCAGCCCGTGGACTTGCCGATCCAGTTCTCCTGCATGATGCGGACTTTTTCGGGCCAGCGGTCCAGCGTGGTGATGGCCGACAGCAGTTCGTCCGCGAAATGCGTGATCTTCAGGAACCACTGGCTTAGCTTGCGCTTTTCCACCAAGGCACCCGTGCGCCAACCGCGCCCGTCAATCACCTGTTCATTGGCCAGAACGGTGTTGTCCACGGGGTCCCAGTTGACCCAGCTTTCCTTGCGATAGGCCAAGCCGGCCTTCAGGAAATCCAGGAACATCTTCTGCTCGAACCGGTAATATTCCGGTCGGCAGGTGGCAATCTCGCGGTCCCAGTCGATGGCCAGACCCATGGTCTTCAACTGGCCCCGCATGGCCTTGATATTCTCGTACGTCCAGGTGCCGGGGTGGGTATTACGCTCCAGCGCTGCGTTTTCCGCCGGCAGGCCGAACGCGTCCCAGCCCATCGGGTGCAGGACGTTGAAACCCTTGGAGCGCTTATAGCGGGCGATCACATCGCCGATCGTGTAGTTGCGCACATGGCCCATATGGATGCGCCCCGACGGATAGGGGAACATCTCCAGCACATAGGTCTTGGGCTTGGACGGATCGGCGGTGACGGCGAAGCTGCGGCGCTCTTCCCAGACGGACTGCCACTTGGCTTCGGTTTCGCGGACATTATAGCGGGACATGGGTCGGAACCTGTCGAACGGGTGTCGCTTCGCCGGGCGTCACCCGTGACAGGGGCCGATGCCCGGCGGCTCGGAATATCGCTCTGCGATCACTATCATAAACGCCGAAGGCCGGCGAAGGCCGGCCTTGGCATGGCTGAACCGCAAACTGCCGGAAACGGGGTCAGTTGCTGGGCGCAGCCGACTGCTGACGTAGCTGACGGGCGCGGGTCAGGATCGTGTCTTCCAGCTGCGTGCCGGTTTCCGCCGTCACCGGCGCGTCGATCCAGACACCACCCTTCAGTTCCTGGCGGAACACGGTGGCGCGCACGCCATCGGCGCGGAGCGCCGCGTCCAGGATGTAGAGATTGACCTTGAACCGCTCGCTCGGCGTGGCCGGCGGGCTGTACCAGTCGGTCAGGATGACGCCGCCATAGGGGTCGGCCTGAACCAGCGGCATGAAAGTTACGGTATCCAGGGCGGCGCGCCACAGGAAGGCGTTGACCGTCACGGTGCCGGCGGGGCGGGCAGCAGCGTTCATGCCTGCAGCCCCGCCATTGTTCTGGCGCAGGATCTGGGTGTTGGGGGCCTCAGGCTCCCCGCCGAAACCCAGGCTGTCCAGCGCGCCGCAGCCGGAAAGACCCAGCGCCAGGGCGCCCAACAGGGCGGAACGACCAATCACGGACAGGGCACGCAAGGACATGGGAAGACCACCCGGATAACGCCAGCGGAAAGTTTAAGCCATCCTTAGAGCAAAAAAGCCGGCACTAGGCAAGGCCGGGCGGATCGCCCCTCGGACAGCGTCGCTGCTTACACGGCAATCAAGGCGGGATTCAGGCGGAGAAAAATGCAAAAGGCGGGTTTCGCGACACCCAGGTGAAACATCATGCAACACAAAATGAGGCTGTGTTTCACGGCCATTGCCCCACCCGCTCCGCATGGCAGCGGCATTGCCGGGCGGTGGATGTGGATCTGGTGAGAATAGACAGATTGTATCAGATGCAGGCCATAAATGCAGGAGTTCCAATTGCTGATCGTGGTCTGAACGGCCCTCCTGACAGGCAACTCACCCCAGCAGCTCCGCATAGACCGCCAGCGTGGCGGCGCACATGCCCGCCTTGGTGAAGTTGGTCCGCACATGGCGCATGCCGTCCAGGCCGACCGCCTGACGCTGCAACGGGTCCAGGTCCAGGGCGGCGCGGATGGCGCCGGCCAGGGCGTCGGGATCGTTGGGGGGCACCACCAGGCCGGTTTCGCCGTTGATTACGGTTTCCTTCACCGCCCCCAGGTCTGACACGATCACTGGGCGGCCCATCGCCTGGGCCTCGGCAATGACGCGGCCAAAGGCTTCGGGTTCGACCGACGCATTCACCACCACGTCGGACAGCATATAGGCCGCCGCCATGTCGTTGCAGTGGCCGGCGATGGTGACCTGCCCGCCCAGGTTCAGGCGGCGGATATGGTCTTCCAGTTCCTGGCGATAATGGTCGCGGCCCTGTTCATCACCGACCAGAACGGCGCGCACATCGCTGCGCCCCAGGCGGGATATGGCCTCGATAAGCACTCCCTGCCCTTTCCAGCGGGTCAGGCGACCGGGCAACAGCACGATGCGCTGATCCTCCGGCAGGCGCCATTGCTGGATCAGCTGCGCCATGCGGGCCTGGGTCACCTTGTCGGGCGACATGATATCGACATCGACACCGCGATGGATCAGGCGTAGGCGGTCGGCCCCGACGCCATATTCAGTGGCCACATGCTCATAGACGAAGCCCGACACGGCGATGATGCGGTCGGCCTTGGCCATGACGCTGTTGTACCATTTCTTAACCCGGCCCTTGAAATTGTAGGGCGCGTGGAAGGTGGTGACGAAGGGGATGTCCGTGCGCTTGGCCGCCCAATAGGCGCTCCAGGCAGGCGCGCGGGACCGGGCATGGATCAGATCGACGCCATGCTGCTTGATGATGTCCGTCAGCCTGGCCGCGTTGCGCCGCATGGTCAGCGGGTTCTTGGACTGCACCGGCAGTTGGATATGCTTGGCCCCATACCGGTCCAGCTCACGCGCCATCTGTCCGCCGGCGGAAACCACGATGGCCGTGCCGCCCGCGCGCTGAATAGCGGCTGCCATATCAATGCAGCCACGCTCCGCACCACCCGTGACCAGGGTGGGGATCACCTGCAGGATAACGGGCTTGCCACCGCCGAACAGGCTGGCGGCATCAAGGCCGGGATTGTCCGGCGTCACATCGCCGTCTAGGGTGCCGGCTACGGTGCCGGCGTCAGCTTGGGGCGGCATGGGCGGAATTTCGAACGAATGAACGGGGCAGCCATGGAAGGCGAGGTGCCGATACATAGCCTGGATCGGGCCGGAACCGCCATAGCCTATCGCCAGAGCCCGGGTGCAGGGCCGGGCATCATCTTCCTGACCGGCTTCCGGTCCGACATGGGCGGCGCCAAGGCGGTGGCGCTGGAACGCTGGGCACGCGCCCATGGAAGGGCCTTCATCCGCTTCGATTACCATGCCCATGGCGCCAGCGGCGGCAAGTGGGAGGACGGGTCCATCGGCCGCTGGCGCGATGATGCCCTGGCCGTGCTGGACCGGGTGGCGCAGGGGCCGCAGATCCTGGTCGGGTCCTCCATGGGCGGCTGGATCGCGCTGCTGCTGGCCTTGGCCCGGCCTGATCGGGTGGTGGGGCTGCTGGGCATTGCCCCGGCCCCCGACTTTACCGAACGCATGATCCGCCCGCGCCTGGGGCTGGTGGAGCTGGAAGCGTTGGAACGGCATGGCAGGTTCATCGCGCCATCGGCCTATGACCCCGCCGGTTACCCGATCACGCAGCATCTGCTGGATGAGGCGCAGTCGCATCTGCTGCTGGCCAAGGGGAGCAACCCTATCCCCATCCGCTGCCCTGTCCGCCTGCTGCATGGGCAGCGCGATCCTGACATTCCCTGGCAGACCAGCCTGGATCTGGCGGCAGCATTGGAGAGTGACGATGTGTGCGTCACCCTGGTCAAGGATGGTGACCACCGCCTGTCGCGCGACGCGGACCTGGCTCTGATGCTGCAACTGACGGGCGAACTGGCGGTGGCGTGACGTTGTCTTTGCGGCATGCTATAGAACCCCTTGATGGGACAGCAAACCCGAGACAGGGGTGGCCGCTCCGGCCGCTCGATGGCCCTGCTGGGCCGTACCGGCATCAACCTGCTTTCGGCCATGGTGCTGGGCGGGTTGTGGCTGCTTGTCGGCTGGCAGATCCATTCCTCCTATCTCGATGCCCTGGCCGATGCCGAACGCGACACGGCCAACCTGACCCGCGCCTTCGGCCAGCATGTCAGCCGTACCGTCAGCCAGGTGCAGCAGCTTCTCCAGGAAGTGTCCGACCGGGTGGAGGCGGGATATCCCGCCGATCTGGAGGTGATGCGCCGGCGTGTGGCGGGTCTGGACCGGGTGTCGAAATTCCTGGGCATCATGGATGCGCGCGGCATCGTGGTGGACGCGACGCGGCCCGGTGCGGTCGGCCTGGACATGTCCGACAGCGATTATTTCCGGCAGGCGACGGAACCGGGATCGCCGCGCCTGGGCTTTGGCAAGCCCATCATCGGGCGCACACCGCTGATGTCCTCCATCCCCTTCTGGGTGCGGGTGGAGGCGCCCGATGGCAGCCTGATCGCCGTTGTGGTGGGCGATGTTCTGTCGGAATATTTCGCGGGCTTTTTCAGCGCGGTCGATCTGGACCTGGGCGCCATCGCCACCCTGATGGACCTGGACGGCACCGTCTATGCGCGCGGTGCCTCTACCCCCGGTATCGTGGGTCAGTCCTATCCCGACCTGCCCGATGTCGGGGCGGCCCGCGAAGGCGACGGCCATGGCATCATCCGCGCCGTCAGCCCCATTGATGGCGAGGACCGTATCGCCAGTTACGAATTGCTGCCCGGCACCCGTCTGCTGGTGTCGGTGGGCCAAGACATGGACCATGTCCTGCAGCCCTACCGTCAGTTCCGCAACCAAATCCTGCTGCAGGGCGTGTTCGGCACCCTCCTGGTGCTGGCCCTGGTGGTTCTGGTCCGCCGCTATGTCGCCAAGCTGGAAGCCAGCGAGACGGCGGCACGGCTGGCACGGGCCGAGGCGGAACAGGCGACGGCGGCAAAATCACAGTTCCTGGCGGTGGCCAGTCATGAACTGCGCACGCCCTTGAACGCCATCATCGGCTTTGCTGAGGTGATGGTTCACCGCATCCACGGGCCCATGGGCAACCCGAAATATGCCGAATATGCCGAGGATATCAGGGGTTCCGGCCTGCATCTTCTGGCCCTGATCAATGACATCCTGGATTTGTCGAAGATCGAGGCCGGCAAGATGGATTTGCGGCTGGAGGTCGTGGACCTGCCTACGCTGGCGGCGGAATGCGTGCGCCTGATGCGCGGGCGGGTGGAGGCGGCGGCGCTGGACCTGCGTGTCGTCTCCACCGGGGAAAAGGCACCACACCTGCGCGCCGACGCCATGAAAATCAGGCAGGTGCTGCTGAACCTGATCAACAATGCCGTGAAATATACGCCGTCCGGCGGCACCATCACGGTCGCGGTGGAACGTGACCCGCTCTGGCCCGACGATTACATGGTGATGCGGGTGGCCGATACCGGCTGTGGCATGACACCGACAGAGGTGGCCCTGGCGCTGGAACCGTTCCGGCAGATCAACAGCCATCTGGCCCGCGCTGGCGAGGGCACGGGCCTGGGCCTGCCGGTCGCCAAGTCCCTGGTGGAACTGCATGGCGGCTCGCTGTCCATCGACAGCGAGCCCGGCCAGGGCACGACGGTCAGCATCCGGCTGCCGACACGCCTGCACGTGTGACTGAGGGCCTTGTCGCCCTCACCCTCTCCCATTGGCTGGCACCAATGGGTCCCTCCCTCGCCCACGAACGTGGGAGAGGGAGGGACCCGAACGCGTCAGCGTTTGGGAGGGTGAGGGCGAGACGATCAGATATCCAGGTCCACAATGACCGGGACATGGTCGCTGGGCTTCGGCTCCCATCCCCGCGCCTCGCGTAGGATAGTCTGGCCCTTCAGGGAGGGTGCCAGCGGCGGGGTGACCCAGATATGGTCCAGGCGGCGGCCCTTGTTGGACAGGTTCCAGTCCGCCGCACGGTAGGACCACCAGCTATACAGCTTCTGATCCGCCGGCACGAAATGGCGGACCGCATCGACCCAGTTCAGGCTGTTCTGCAGCGCTGTCAGCTTCTCCACCTCAATCGGGGTGTGGGAGACAACGTCCAGCAGCTGCTTGTGCGACCAGACATCATGTTCCAGGGGCGCGATGTTCAGGTCACCCACCAGGATCATGGGCTGATCGGGTGACCGCTTCTCCTGAAACCAAGCCTGCATCTCGTCCAGGAACTGAAGCTTGTGGGCGAACTTGTCGTTAAGCGCAGGGTCGGGGATGTCACCCCCGGCGGGGATATAGAGATTGTGGATCTCCACCCCGTTTTCCAGCGTGGCCAGGACGTGGCGGCAATCCTCCTTGCCGCAGGAATGGCGGATGTCGCGCGACGTGAAGGGGATGCGCGACAGGATGGCGACGCCGTTATAGCTCTTCATCCCATGGATATGGATATGCTCATACCCGCGCGCCTTGAACTCCCCGCGCGGAAAGGCGTCGTCCACCACCTTGGTTTCCTGCAGGCACAGGACGTCGGGTTGCTGTTCGTCCAGCAGCTTGCCGACAATGTCGATGCGCAGACGGACGGAGTTGATGTTCCAGGTGGCAATACGCACGGGGAGGGCCTCGGAGCGTCGGTGACGGAAGGCAACAGGATTAGGCGGGCCGGGCGTGCCTGTCCAGACTGGCGAAGGGGCTGAGCGGGGTTCAGCCATACCGGCCCCCGTCTTGCCGCAGGCTTCACGGGCATGATATCGATTCCATCACCGGCCTCCTCCCGGTTCGGCCTGACCCGTTGCGCATGGCCGGCATCGCCCCCTGCCCCGCGGATCATGACCCCTTCCCGCCCCCGTTCCAGTTTGCCTGCCGCCCTGATCGCCATGGCGTTCCTGGCCTTCATCAGCCTCGGCCTGCCGGATGGGCTGCCCGGCGTGACATGGCCTTTCATCCGTGAAACCTTTGACCGGCCGTTGGGCAATCTTGGCATTTTGCTGATCTGCGGCACCGGTGGTTACCTGTTCTCTGGTCTGGCGGGCGGCAGCATCGTGCGCCGCATGGGCCTGGGTGTCGTGCTGACGGTCAGCAGCGCTGCCATGGTCGTCAGTCTGGCTACCTATGCCCTCACCCCATCCTTCTATCTGCTGATCCCTGCCGCCATCCTGGGCGGGCTGGCCAGCGGGGCCATTGATACGGGCATCAATCTCTATGGCGCCCGCCGTTTCTCCCCCCGCGTCATGAACTGGCTGCATGGGTCCTGGGGCCTGGGTGCCACCGCCGGGCCGCTGCTGATGACGGCTTCCATCACCATGGGCGCCGGCTGGCGCTGGGGTTATGCCCTGATCGCCCTGATCCTGGCCGGTATGGCCGTGATGTTCCTGGTGACCATGCGGCGGTGGGAGGAAGGCAAGGATACAGGGGGCGATAGCAATGGCGAGGCGACGGCCATTGCCCCCTTCACCGATGCCCTGCGCCATCCGGTGATCTGGCTGAATGTCGCCCTGTTCATGGTCTATTGCGGGGTGGAGATGGCGGCGGGTCAGTGGCTGTTCACGCTGCTGACGCGCCAGCACGGGATCGATGTCGGTACTGCCGGTACTATCGCGGGCCTGTACTGGGGCGCGCTGACCTTCGGGCGGCTGGTGTTCGGGCAGGTGACGGCGCGGGTGCGCCCCTTCAATGCCTTGCGGGCCGGCCTTGCCATTGCCCTGGTGTCGGCCCTGCTGTTCGCCTGGTTCCCCACGCCCGCCGTGGGCATGGCGGCAGCACTGGGGCTGGGCTTTGGCCTTGCCCCCACCTTCCCCACGCTCGTTTCCCTCACGCCTCTTCGTGTCGGTGATGCCATCGCCCCGCATGCGGTGGGGTTCCAGATGACGGCGGCGGGCGCCGGGGCCACCCTGATTCCGGGGGCGCTGGGCTGGCTGGCACAGCATCTGGGGCTGGTGGTGCTGCCGGTCTGGCTGCTGTTGGGCATGGTGCTGCTGATCGGCCTGTCGGAATTCGCCGAACGGCTGGTCCGCCGCCGCGCCGCCCTGGCCCGAGCGGCTTGAAGCGCTCCCCAGCGGGGGCATATACGGGTTGCAGGAATGTTGGATGCGGTTTGGCGACCGCATTCATATTATTCTGTCCATCAGCGATCATTTTTTGAAATCTTCGAACAAGCCTGAAGGAATACCCCCGTGCCGCAGCTTCGTTCCCGCAAAAGCACCCATGGCCGCAACATGGCCGGCGCCCGTGGCCTGTGGCGCGCCACAGGCATGAAGGACGAGGATTTCGGCAAGCCCATCGTGGCCATCGCCAATTCCTTCACGCAGTTCGTGCCCGGCCATGTGCATCTGAAAGACCTGGGCCAGCTGGTTGCGCGCGAAGTGGAGTCGGTGGGCGGCGTCGCCAAGGAATTCAACACCATCGCGGTGGATGATGGCATCGCCATGGGCCATGACGGCATGCTCTATTCCCTGCCCTCGCGCGAGGTGATCGCCGATGCGGTGGAATATATGGTCAATGCCCACTGCGCCGACGCCCTGGTCTGTATCTCCAATTGCGACAAGATCACGCCGGGCATGCTGATGGCGGCCCTGCGCCTGAACATCCCCACCATCTTCGTGTCGGGTGGCCCGATGGAGGCCGGCAAGGCACAGGTGAAGGGCAAGGAAATCGCCATCGACCTGATCGATGCCATGGTTGCTGCGGCCGATGACAAGTACAGCGACGAGGAAGTGAAGGTCATTGAACGGTCGGCCTGCCCGACCTGCGGTTCCTGCTCCGGCATGTTCACGGCCAATTCCATGAACTGCCTGACGGAGGCGCTGGGCCTGTCGCTGCCCGGCAACGGCACCACTCTGGCCACCCATGCCGACCGCCGCGGCCTGTTCGAAGAGGCCGGTCGCCGCATCGTCGGTCTGGCCAAGCGCTATTACGAGCAGGATGATGACGGCGTGCTGCCGCGCTCCATCGCGACGTTCGAGGCGTTTGAGAATGCCATCGCGCTGGACATCGCCATGGGCGGGTCCACCAATACCGTGTTGCACCTGCTGGCCGCCGCGCATGAGGGCGAGGTGAATTTCACCATGGCGGATATCGACCGCCTGTCGCGCCGCGTCCCCAACATCTGCAAGGTGGCCCCCGCCGTGGCCGATGTGCATATCGAGGATGTGCACCGTGCCGGCGGCATCATGTCGATCCTGGGCGAGCTGGCGCGCGGCGGCCTGCTGCATACCGATGTGAAGCGCGTGGATGCTGACAGCCTGGCCGAGGCACTGGCCCGCTGGGACGTGGCGCAGACCAACAACCCCGAGGTGGCGCATTTCTTCAAGGCGGCACCCGGTGGCGTGCGCACCACCGTCGCCTTCAGCCAGGCCAGCCGTTACCAGGAACTGGACCTGGACCGCGCCAATGGCGTCATCCGCTCTGTCGAGAACGCCTTCTCCAAAGATGGCGGTCTGGCGGTGCTGTTCGGCAATCTGGCGGAAGAAGGCTGTATCGTGAAGACGGCGGGCGTGGATGCCTCCGCCCTGGTCTTCGCCGGTCCGGCCCGCGTGTTCGAAAGCCAGGATGCCGCCGTCAGCGCCATTCTGGGCAACCGTATCCAGGCCGGCGATGTCGTCCTGATCCGTTATGAGGGGCCGAAGGGTGGGCCGGGCATGCAGGAAATGCTGTACCCGACCAGCTATCTGAAGTCGAAGGGTCTGGGCAAGGTCTGTGCCCTGATCACCGATGGCCGCTTCTCCGGTGGTACCTCGGGCCTGTCCATCGGCCATGCCAGCCCCGAAGCCGCCGAGGGTGGCACCATCGGTCTGGTGGAGGAAGGCGACCGGATCGAGATCGACATTCCCAACCGCCGCATCCATCTGGCCGTGTCGGATGAGGAACTGGCCCGTCGCCGCGCCGCCGAAGAGGCCAAAGGCGTCAACGCCTGGCAGCCTGCCGCCCCGCGCGAACGCGTCGTGTCGCAGGCGCTGAAGGCCTATGCCGCCCTGACCACATCCGCCGCCAAGGGTGCTGTGCGTGACGTCGGGCAGCTGACCCGGCGGAAGTAAGATCGTACCAAAAAGGGGAGGCGATCAGCCTCCCCTCACCCTTCTCTCCCAAACCAGACGAACATCACGCTGTCGCCCACACGGACGGCAACCCACTCGGCTTTTGTCTCTGTAATGGCCGGTGTCACCATCGGTTCATCGTTCAGGACAAGGGGTGTATATCCGTCCATGAGCATCTCCTGATTTAAAAGGGGTGAGCAGGACCCGGAACGACAACGCACCGCCCACCCCTGTCGCGGAGGCGGAACGGTGCGTTGTTATCCTGGGATCGAAGACCAAGATCCGGGTGCGGGCCGGACCCAGCCTTTATTGGGGTGTGTGATTGACGGTCCAGATGAAAGCCTCTGAACCGTCAATCACACCCGAAGGCGATGGGAGAGAGCGCCCACCATCGCCTGGTACCCTTTGTCTGAAAGGGCCCCGGGTCTGGTACGATCCGGCGGGGTCGGCGATCCATCGCGCCGTCCACCGGCTTTCCGCCGCCCCCTCCCATCCAGCGCGGAGGGGGGCAGAAAGGTTCCAGCCTGGGGGGCCAAGAGCCAGGGGGACGGATGCAGCCCCTTCCCCCGGCGGACCCGCCCTTCCGTTCAGGAAGAAGGACGGATCGAAGCTGTTAATGTTCCCTCAATCGCCGGGCGCCGCCGGAGTGCCCCGGCCAAGGCCGGGATCACTCGGGGGGAACCTCTGAGCCGGTCAATGGAACTGATCGGTCTCGGTGCTGTCCTTCATGGCGGTGGTCGAAGACGTACCGCCCGAGATGGCAACCGCCACAGCGTCGAAATAACCGGTGCCCACTTCGCGCTGGTGCTTCACGGCGGTGAAGCCCTGCTCGACGGCAGCGAATTCACGCTGCTGCATCTCGGAATAGGCGGCCATGCCGCGTTCCTTGTAGCCCTTGGCCAGTTCGAAGGTGGCCAGGTTCAGGCTGTGGAAGCCGGCCAGGGTCACGAACTGATACTTGTAGCCCATGGCGCCCAGCTCGGCCTGATACTTGGCGATGGTCGCGTCGTCCAGGTTGGCCTTCCAGTTGAAGGAGGGCGAGCAGTTATAGGCCAGCATCTTGCCGGGGAACTTCTTGTGCACGGCCTCGGCGAAGCGGCGCGCCTCGTCCAGGTTCGGCTTGGAGGTTTCCCACCACATCAGGTCGGAATAGGGAGCATATTCCAGGGCACGGGCGATGCAGTAATCGACGCCGACCCCCTTCTTGATGCGGAAGAAGCCTTCCGGCGTGCGGTCATTGCGGTCGATGAAGGGGTGATCGCGCTCATCCACGTCGCTGGTGATCAGCTGGGCCGACTCGGCGTCGGTGCGGGCCACAACCAGGGTGGAGGTGCCGCAGACATCGGCGGCCAGACGACCGGCATTGAGGGTACGGATGAATTGCTGGATCGGGATCAGCACCTTGCCGCCCAGATGGCCGCACTTCTTTTCCGACGCCAACTGGTCTTCGAAGTGAACGGCAGCGGCGCCCGCCTCGATCATGCCCTTCATCAGTTCAAACGCGTTCAGCGGGCCACCGAAACCGGCCTCGGCATCGGCGATGATCGGTGCGAACCAGTAGGTGTCGCCCTTGCCCTCTGCTGTCTGGATCTGGTCGGCGCGCTGGAAGGCATTGTTGATGCGCTTCACGACAGCGGGAACGGAGTTGGCGGGGTAGAGCGACTGGTCGGGATACATTTGCCCCGCCAGATTGGCATCCGCCGCAACCTGCCAGCCCGACAGATAAATGGCTTCCAGGCCGGCCTTGACGTGCTGGAGGGCCTGATTGCCCGTAAACGCGCCCAGCGTGTGGACATAGGGGCGGGTGTGCAGCAGTTCCCACAGGCGGCGCGCGCCCATTTCGGCCAGCGTGTACTCGATCTTCACCGACCCGGACAGGCGGCGCACATCCTCAGCGGTGAAGTCGCGCTTGATACCGTCATAGCGCTTGGCGTGGATGGCGGCGAGATCGATGCTCTGGGTCTGGTCCAACGGGGACATGTCTCAACTCCTGGCCTGGTGGGGCTCTCTGGTGTCTCGTGCGGGGTGCTTTTTGTTTCCGCCACCTTATTCCCGATACCGGGTTTGGTGTGCAGTGCAGCGCCGTTGAGATGAACATGGACCCCGGACATAAAATGATCAATAGAGTGAATTTCGTAAAATAGTATTGCTGTCACAGTCTGTAATGCCAATTGCTGTCATGTTGTAAAGTCTGTAAATTGACAGGGTGAAGCGGCGGAGGTCGGTGCCATGAAGAGTATCGCGGACAAGCTGGGGTGCAAGCCGGGCAAGCGGTCCTGGATGCTGGATGTCCCTGGAAATCTTCGGGAAATCATCGGTTTGCCGACCGAACGGCCTGATGGCGAGGTCGACCTGCTGCTGGGCTTTGCCGTGGATGTCGCGGCCCTTGGTGCCCTGGCCGACCACATGCTGCCGATTTACAAACGTGGCGGGGCCTTCTGGGTGGCGCATCCCAAGAAAAGCGGGTCGATTAGGAGCGATCTCTCCCGCGATGCGGGATGGGACCGCCTGACCCGCGAAGGCATGATCCCGGTCACCCAGATCGCGCTCGATGATGACTGGTCCGCCCTGCGGTTTCGCTATCGGGACGAGGTGAAACTGATTACGCGTAAGGAAGGCTAAGCCCATGTCCGACAAGAAGGCTATGTTGGGCCATAAGGTCCGCCGCCTGCGCCGTGACTTGAAAATGACCCAGGCGCAGATGGCAGAGGAGATCGGGGTTTCCCCCTCCTATCTGAACCTGATCGAGGCCAATCAGCGCCCGCTGACGGTGCCGCTGCTGCTGAAAATCGCATCCGTCTACGGCATCGACATGGCCAGTTTCGCCGAGGATGACGAGACGCGGCTGGTGGCATCCTTGCGTGAGGTCTTCGCCGATCCCCTGTTCGAGGCCGGCGACATCAAGGCCCAGGACATGAAGGAGGTGGCCGCCGCCGCGCCCAATCTGGGTCATGCCATCGTGTCGATGTACCGCGCCTATCGCGAGGCGCGGGAGGATCTGGGTGCCCTGGCGGAGAAGGTGGCCGACCGCGACAAGTTGCAGGTCATGGGCGCCCAGGCCTTCCCGCAGGAGGAAGTGTCGGAATTCTTCCAGGCTGAACAGAACCATTTCCCCGATCTGGAGATCGCGGCGGAAAGCCTGTGGATCGATGGCGATCTGGACAGCGGCAATCTCTATGGCACCCTGTCGGCGCATTTGCAGAAGAAGCATGGGGTGCGGGTGCGCCTGATGCCCATCGATGTGATGGGCGGTGCCATCTGCCGCTATGACCGGCATTCCAAGCGTGTGCTGATCTCCGAAATGCTGGACCCGGCGGGCCGCACCTTCCAACTGGCCAGCCAGGCGGCCCTGCTGGGGCAGGCGGCATTGCTGAATGCTGCTGTCTCACGCTGGTCGTTCAGCCATGAGGAATCACGCCGGCTGGCCCGGGTGGGGCTGGCCAATTACTTCGCATCGGCCCTCATGATGCCCTATGGACGGTTCCTGACGGCGGCGAAGGAGGTGCGGTATGACATCGAAATCCTGTCCCGCCGCTTCGTCGCCAGCTTTGAACAGGTCTGCCACCGGTTGACGGCGCTGCAACGGCCAGGGGCCAAGGGGGTGCCCTTCTTCTTCGCCCGCGTCGATCCCGCCGGCAACATGTCGAAACGGTTCAGTGCGGCACCCGGCTTTCATTTCGCGCGTTTCGGCGGCGCCTGCCCGCGTTGGCATGTGCATGATGCCTTTCGCCGGCCAGGGGAAATCCAGACGCAGCTGGCCCGCATGCCGGACGGCACCACCTTCTTTTCCATCGTGCGGACGGTGGAGAAGCCGGGCGGCGGCTGGAAACAGCCGGCGCGGCAGTTTGCGGTGGCTATCGGCTGCGACCTGGCCCATGCGGCACAGTTGGTCTATGCAGAGGGTCTGGACCTGTCCAACATGGACGCGGCCACGCCCATCGGGGTCAATTGCCGCGTCTGCCCGCGCCTGGATTGCACCCAGCGTGCCTTCCCGCCACTGTCCCACCGTCTGGCGGTTGATGAGCATATCAGGGGCGTGTCGAGCTATGTCAGCGTGGGCGCGGTATGATCACCGTGTCGAGTATGCCCTGACGGCATCCCCGAACGCGGTCAGCAGGGCCGCGTAGGGCGGATTCTCCCAGAAGCGCCATTCCGGGTGCCATTGCACGCCCATGGCAAAGCCTGGACCGCCCGTATAGCGCACGCCCTCGATCTGCCCGTCTGGCGCCACCGCCTCGATGGCCAGATCGTCGGCAATGCGGTCGATCCCCTGCTGATGCAGGGAATTCACCATCATTTCCGCCTGTCCCGTGATGCGGGCGAATTCACCGCCTTGTGTCAGGATCACGGGATGGACGGGTGCATATTGCACCTCCACCGGTGCCTCCTTCGGCTCCCGGTGGTCCATGCGGCCCGGCACCTCCTGGATACGCGGGTGAAGTGTGCCGCCCAGCGCCACGTTCAGTTCCTGAAACCCGCGGCAGACCGCGAAGACCGGGATGCCGCGCGCCAGGGCGCCTTTCAGCAGCGGCAGGGTGGTGGCATCGCGGGCGGGGTCCAGCGGTGGGGTCAGCATTGCATCGGGCAGGCCATAATGGGCGGTGTGCAGGTTGCTGGGGCTGCCCGTCAGGAACAGCCCGTCAAGCCGATCCAGTAGCCCCTCTACCTCCCACCAGTCGCCCAAGGCCGGGATCAGCATCGGCTGGCATCCCGCCCCATGGCTGACGGCGCGGATATATTTATCGCCCACGACATGGAACGGATGCGGACCCAGTTCACGCGCGTCGCAGGGCAGACCGACCAGCGGTTTGGCGGAACGGGTCATCGGGCAAGCTCCGTAGCTTAATCACGTTCCCGGCGGCGGCCGGCCTCGCGGAAATAGAACTGGTCCCTGTCCAGGCTGACGCCGAATTGCGGGTTCTGCAAGGCCACTTCGGTGGTCCGGCCCTGCGCATCCAGTACCCGCCATTTGCGAAGGCCGAAGGGCTTTTCCTCGAACACCAGGGTCAGGCTGCCCTGGCCGGGTTCCTTGGTCTGGACCAGGGTGACCTCCAGCACGCCGTCATCCTGGCCCATGCGGGTGACGGTGACGTCGCCAGACAGGCGGATATTGTCGCGCAGCAGGAAATCGGCCAGCGTGCTGCCGATGGGGGCGTTCTGCTGCTCCTTGACCTCCGCATCCCAGAAATAGACGAAGCGGCCATCGGCGACGATGTAATTGCCGTTCTCAACGTAATCGATGCGCATGCGCCCGGGGCGCAGCAGCTGGAACGTGCCGGTCGCCATAGCGGCGCCATCGTCGCTGGACTGGATGAACTGCGATTTCAGGCTGCGGATATCGTTGAGATAGGCCTCAACCGCCGGTAGACGGGCCTGTTCCTCCACCGACAGGGCGGGCGGCGGCGGGGCCTTGCCCTTGGCAGGGGCGGCAGCGGCGGGAAGCGACAGGGCGGCGACGGCCAGAAGGCCCAGGATGATCTTGCGCATGGACATGTTCTAGCCGCCGATCATGGCCGGATTATGTATGGGCTGCCGTCTCTTCCGCTGAGCCTTCAACAGCGGCGGCAGCGGTGGCGGACAGGGCCGAATGGGTGGAATGGAATCGCGGGCGCGGCGGGGATACGGGCTGGAACTGCCCGGTGGCATTGTCCAGCACATGTAGTTCGGCGTCGGCCACGTCAAACAGCATGCCGCAGAGCAACAGGCGGCCTTCACGCTCTGCTTCCGCGATCCAGGGGAAGGTGCGCAGATTGTCCAGCGACAACCGGACCACGGCACGTTCCAGTTCCGGCAGGTCGGTTTCGGCGTCAGCCGGCAACCCTTCGCGCAGCTTGGTCAGGGCCGGTTCAGCAATCGACATCCAGTGATCGACGAAGTCAGACTTCTGGTCGCTGCGATCCTTGGGCAATGCTGCAACACCGCCGCACTGGCTGTGGCCCATGACCACCAGCAGCTGCACGCCCAGTTCGCGCACCGCGAATTCCAGCGCTGCCGACGTGCCGTGATAATCCTGGTTGGGCTTATAGGGCGGAACCAGATTGGCGACGTTTCGAACAACGAAAAGGTCGCCCGGCTGGGCCGCGAAGATCAGGGTCGGATCGACGCGGCTGTCACAGCAGGTGATCAGGGCGGCCTTTGGCTTCTGGCCGGCCCAGGCCAGTGTGCGGAACAGGCCACGCTGCTGTTTGAAGTTCGTGCGCCGGAATTCCCGGAACCCTTCGATCAGGTCCTTCAGCATGGTGCGCCCCGCATTTACGGAAGGTTGGTAGACCGGACTGTGCACCCGCAACATGACGGTACGGAAGGTCGCTGTCCAGACCAGTATGACGCTTCCATGTCATGGGGGGGCTGCGGTGGTGCCGGTAACAGTGGCGAATTCAGTCCGGCTGCACCCCTGCGGCGACCATCACCTTGTCACGGCCTGCATGCTTGGCGGCATAGAGCGCTTGATCGGCGCGGTGCAGCAGGGCATCCAGGCTTTCCCCCGCGCCGCGCCAGGCCGCCACACCCAGGCTGGCCGTCACCCGAACATCCTTGCCATCCAGGCTGGTGGTGGTGGCGGCAAAGGCCTGGCGCAGGCGCTCTGCCATGCCCGCTGCGCCTGCCAGATCGGTTTCCGGCAGCAACAGCACCAGTTCCTCCCCCCCGAAACGGCCGGCAAGGTCGGACCCCCGGATGGCGCCGGACAGGATCGCGGCGGCGGTGCGCAGAACGGCATCGCCCATGCGATGCCCATGCTGGTCATTCACCCGCTTGAAATGATCCAGGTCGATCAACAGCAGTGACAGGGGGCGCTGATGCCGCCCGGCGCGCAGCTGTTCGGCGGCGGCCAGTTCCATGAAACGACGGCGGTTCAGAAGGCCGGTCAGCGGATCGGTGCTGGCCAGCATGTCCAGCCGCGCATTAGCCGCCACCAGATCACGGGTGCGGTCCGCGATCTCCGCCTCCAGCCGGCTGCGCTGCCGGTGCAGGGCCCCGGTACGGGCCTGCACGATGCCGAACACCGCCAGGATGGTCAGCACCCCCATCCCCAGCCGCGCCCACAGCGTTTCATACCAATGCGGCGCGATGGAGATCGGTAGGGACAAGGTGGCCAGCGGCGCGTCCTGTCCCGCCTGCGATGCCTCCACCCGCAAGGTATAGTCACCGGCGGGCAGGTTGGTATAGCTGGCGCCCGGTGCGCGGGTGCCGCTGTCCAGCCAGCCCTGGTCGAAACCGTCCAGCCGGTGGCGGTAGCGCAGATCCCCCGGCGCCCGGTAATCCAGCAGGGAGAATGCCAGGGTCAGGTTGCGCTGGGCGGCATCCAGCGACAGGCGGCGCCCCGTTTCCGGCAACAGGGCCGGCGGCAGCTCCCGATGGTTGATCTCCATCCCGGTGACGCGCAGGACGGCGGCGGGCGGCGTAGCGGTATCATCATCGGGATCCAGGATAGTCAGCCCGCCCAGCCCGCCCAGCAGAATCTGTCCGCCCGGCCCCTTGGCGATATCACGGATCACGTAGAATTTCAGGTTGGCGCCGTCACGTTCGCCCAGCAGGGTGAAACGGCCCGATTGCGGGTCCAGCATGCCGACGCGCGACGGGGTGGTGAACCAGACG
The DNA here is from genome assembly GCA_001296005.1 of alpha proteobacterium AAP38. Lineage (GTDB taxonomy): Bacteria > Pseudomonadota > Alphaproteobacteria > Azospirillales > Azospirillaceae > Niveispirillum. The sequence goes on from LJHR01000015.1 coordinate 214,683, forward strand.
CGCCCCTTCTCATCAATACCCAGGCCGCCGATATTGTCATGGGGCAGGCCGTTGCGGCGGCGGATGGAACGGAAGCGGGGCTTGCCCCCCAGATCCTCCACATCCGTTACGACCAGCCCGCCGCCTGCCGTGGACAGCCACAGCCGTCCATGCCTGTCCTCCGCGATGCCGGTGACATAGGCATGCGACAGGCTGTTGGGATCACCGGCATCGGGCCGATGGTTGCGGAAGCCGCCCTGCCCGTCGGTGACGGCCAGACCACCGGCTGTACCCACCACCAGTCTTCCGTCACCCAGCATGGTCAGGGAGCGGACATTGTCGTTGGGCAGGCTTTTGGGGTCGGCGGCATCATGGCGGAAGCGCCGGCACTCGCCCGTACCGATGTTGAAACGGCTCAGCCCGTCGAAGCTGCCGGCTATTATCTCCTGCCCCTTCGCGATCATCACATTGATGATCTGTCCTTCCAGACAGGGTATGGTCGACGGGGTGATGGTCATGGTGACCGGATCGATGGCGGCCACACCGCGCGCGGCGGCCAGCAGACGACCATCGGGCAGCGGTACCAGGGCGCGGACATCGCGACCATTGTTGGGCGGCGGCAGGCGCAACCGGTCGATACGGCCGGCGGCCAGATCCAGCACATCGACATCGCCATTGGCCAGACCCAGCCAGACCCGGGAGCGCGTGTCGGTATGCGCGGTGTAGACTTCGGGATTGGACAGGGCCATGGGCGAAAGCGGCGTGGCCGGCACCACCCGCAGCCGGTTGGCATGCGGATCATACCGCTCCACCCCCTGGTCCGTGGACAGCCAGACATTGCCCGTGCGGTCCAGCATCGCATGGCGCAGCCGGTCGCCATTCAGGCTGCCTGTCAGGACGGGGTCATGGCGCACCTGCCGCAACCGCCCTGTCATGGGGTCCAGGATGATCAGGCCGGCACCGTCGGTGGCGATCCACAGTCCCTTGCCCGGTACCTCCACCATCGACCGGATTGTCCGCCGCCCGGCCAGCCCGTCAGGTCCGGTCAGGCCCGCCACGGCGTGGGCGCTGCCGTCCGGCATCAGATAGGCGACACCGGCATCCCCGGATCCCAGCCATAACCGGCCCTCCCGGTCGCGGTGAATGACCCAGATCTCTGCATTCACGGTGTCGGCGGCGGAACCTGTCGCCTTGATGGTTGTGAAATGCGCCTCGCCCGCGCGCCGGCGCAGCAGGCCACCCATACCCCCCACCCACAGGTCGCCATTGGGTTCTTCCAGCACGGCGAACAGTTTGGGGTTCAATGGCTGCCCCGCGGCATCCCGCAACGGTACCGGGCGCAGGACATTGTCGGCGGCCCGCCACAGGAAAAGCCCGTCATCGGCCACGATCCAGGCGGCATCGTCCGCCCCGTCGCGGGCCGCCGTCATCGCATAAATGCGGGCGCCGGGCCCGTCCTGTGCGCTGATCCGCTGGAAATGGTTGGTGGCGGCATCATACCGGACCAGGCCGGCGGCCCCCGTGCCGATCAGCATGCCCCCATCCGACAGGGGCAGCAGCGATCGCACATAAATCTCCGGCAGACGGTCGGGATCGTCCGGGTCGCTGTCCCATTGATGCAGGCGATAACCGTCATATCGGGCCAGGCCCGCGAAGGTCCCGATCCAGATCAGGCCGGCCTTGTCCTGGGCCACTGCACTGATTGTATCGTTGGGAAGCCCGTCGGCCACCGTCAGATCGGTGAACCCCATCGACGGGAAATCACCCCATGGGTCGGCATCCGCCCCGGCGGCGGGCAATATCCCGGCCAGGCACGCGAACAACAGACCGGCCAGGACCAGCCTGGCACGTGACAAGGGACGGTGACACATCTGTCAATTCGATACCGCAATGACGGCGCCACTATGCCGCGCGGCGTGCCTACTGGAAAGGCTTGGAACCTGACCGAAAGGATTATGCCTGTTTCCGGTGATACCCGACGTGGTGACGGACGATTGCCGCCCTCCCTTATCCGCGCGTACCCCACAGCATGTAGTTCACGTCCAGATCCTTGGCGGCCAGACTGAACCGGTCGGAGATGGGGTTATAGGCGACGCCCGTGACCTCCCGTACCTCCACGCCTGCCCGGCGCAGCGTGCCGGTCAGTTCCGACGGCTTCAGGAAACGTTTCCAGTCATGGGTACCGCGCGGCAGCCAGCGCAGCACATATTCCGCCGCCACGATGCCGAACAGAAAACTCTTGGCGGTGCGGTTCAAGGTAGCCATGAAGACCAGCCCGCCGGGCCGGGCCAGCCCCGCGACGGTGCGCACGAACAGGTCGACATCGGCCACATGCTCGACAATCTCCATGGCCAGGACCACGTCGAACTGTTCCCCACTTGCCGCCAGATCCTCCGCCGTCGTGGCGCGGTAATCGACGGTCACGCGGGTTCCGGCGGCGTGCGCTGCCGCCGTCTTCACATTCTTTTCCGCCGCATCGATGCCCGTGACCGTCGCGCCCAGCCGTGCCAGCGGTTCCGACAGCAGCCCGCCGCCGCAGCCCACATCCAGGATGCGGATACCGTCCAGGGGACGGGGGGCATGGGGATCGCGGTCATGCGCCTTGCAGATCACATCGCGCAGCCAGGCCAGACGCACGGGATTGAACTTGTGCAGCGGCCGGAACTTGCCCGCCGGGTCCCACCATTCGGCGGCGATGCGGCTGAACCGCTCGATCTCTGCCGGATCGACGGTGGTGCGGGGCTGGACCTGGGCGTTGGCTGCGGCGTTCATGGTTCATCTCTCCCGGACTTCGGCAAACGGCATAGCAAAGCTGGGACGGCCTGTCGCGGGGTCAATAGGACGCGCGGGCGCGCACCACGCCGCTTCATGGGTGCAGTGCGATGGGCGCGCCTTGCGGCCCATGGTGCGTCGGGTTATGGATAGCCCGCTCCGGCACCGGAGCCTTTGCGAAAATTACCCTGACCCTTGATGGAATGGCGTTATGGCGCGGCTTGTCCTGAAATTCGGTGGCACCTCGGTCGGCGATATCGAGCGGATCAAGAATGTCGCTAAAAAGGTGAAACAGGAGGTCGATGCCGGGCACGAGGTGGCCGTCGTCGTCTCCGCCATGTCGGGCGTGACCAACCAGCTGGTCGATTACTGCAAGCAGATCGCCAAGGTTCATGACCAGGCTGAATATGACGCCGTCGTCGCTTCGGGCGAACAGGTGACGTCGGGCCTGCTGGCCATCGCGCTGCAGGAAATCGGCATTCCCGCCCGCTCCTGGCAGGGCTGGCAGATCCCGCTGATCGCCGACGACACGCATGGCAAGTCCCGCATCGAGCGGATCGACACCGCGAACCTGTCGGACAACATGTCCACGGGCGTGGTCGGCGTCGTGGCCGGCTTCCAGGGCGTGACCGAGGCGGGCCGGATCGCCACGCTGGGCCGTGGCGGTTCCGATACCTCGGCGGTGGCGCTGGCTGCGGCCTTGAAAGCCGACCGCTGCGACATTTATACCGATGTCGACGGCGTCTATACGACCGATCCCCGCATCGTGAAGTCGGCGCGCAAGCTGCACCGCGTCACGTATGAGGAAATGCTGGAAATGGCGTCGCTGGGCGCCAAGGTCTTGCAGACGCGGTCGGTCGAGATGGCCATGAAGCACCATGTGCGGGTGCAGGTATTGTCAACTTTTGAACAGGCGGCTGGCTCCGAACTGCCCGGCACCCTGGTCGTGGACGAGGATGAGATCGTGGAACAGGAACTGGTCAGCGGCATCGCCTATAGCCGGGACGAGGCGAAGATCACCCTGATTGGCGTGGAGGACCAGCCGGGCGTGGCCGCCCGCATCTTCGGGCCCCTGACGGATGCCGCCATCAATGTCGACATGATCGTGCAGAACGTGTCCGAAGATGGCCGCACCACCGACATGACCTTCACGGTCGGCAAGGCCGATATCGACCGCGCGGTGCAGGTGCTGGAAAAGTCCAAGGACACGCTGAACTACCGCCGCCTCGTGTCGGACGCGAACGTCGTGAAGGTGTCGGTGATCGGCGTCGGCATGCGCTCCCACGCTGGCGTCGCCCAGCGCATGTTCAAGGCGCTGGCCGACCGTGGCATCAATATCCAGGTCATCAGCACCAGCGAGATCAAGGTCTCCGTCCTGATCGCCGAGGAATATACCGAACTGGCCCTGCGCTCCCTGCACACAGCCTATGGTCTCGATAAGGCGTAAGCTCTTACTCTTTCCATAGTAAAGGCCCGGCTCCGGAAGCGGTGCCGGGCCTTTTCATTTGGCGCGCACCCCTTGACCGGGCACAGCACCGGCGGTAGTGAACGCCGACCATTCGGCAGTCAAATATTGAAGGGTCCGTCACCATGACCGCTCGCCATCATCTGGATCAGCTCTGGTCGCGGGGCCGTGATTATCTGGGCACTGACCTTGCCATCATGGGCGGGGCCATGACCTGGGTGTCGGACCGGGGGCTGGTGGCGGCCATTTCGAATGCTGGCGGCTTTGGCGTGATCGCGTCGGGTTCCATGTCCCCTGATTTGCTGCGCGATGAAATCCGGTGCACCCAGGCCCTGACCACCAAGCCCTTCGGCGTCAACCTGATCACCCTGCATCCGCAGCTGGATCAACTGGTGCAGGTTTGCCTGGAAGAGAAGGTGGGCCATATCGTGCTGGCCGGCGGTCTGCCGCCCGCCACCGCCATCAAGGCGGCGCGCGATGGCGGGGCCAAGGTCATGTGCTTTGCTCCCGCCCTGGTCATCGCCAAGAAGCTGATCCGCAGCGGTGCCGACGCCATCGTGATCGAGGGCAGCGAGGCCGGCGGCCATATCGGCCCTGTCTCCACCTCCGTTCTGGCGCAGGAAATCCTGCCGGAAATCCGCGATGTGCCCGTCTTCGTGGCGGGCGGCATCGGGCGGGGGGAGGCCATTGTCTCCTATCTGGAGATGGGGGCCGCCGGCGTGCAGTTGGGCACCCGTTTCGTCTGCGCCAGCGAATGCCGCGCGCATCCGAAGTTCAAGCAGGCCTTCATCCGGGGCAATGCCCGCGACGCGGTGGCCAGCGTGGCGCTGGACAGCCGCTTCCCGGTCATCCCCGTCCGGGCCCTGCAGAATGAAGGTACCAAGCGCTTCATGGACAAGCAGCGCGAGGTGATCGCGCGCTTCGATGCAGGCGAGCTGGACCAGAAGGAAGCCCAGCTGGAGATCGAGCATTACTGGGCCGGCGCCCTGCGGCGCGCGGTCATTGATGGCGATGTCGAGAACGGGTCGCTGATGGCCGGTCAGTCGGTGGGCATGGTCACCAAGGAACAGCCCGTGGCCGAGATCCTCGCCGACCTTCTGTCGCAGGCGGAAGCCGCCATGGCGGCCCGGCGCGGTGCGGCGGCCTGAAGGCTCACGCCCCTTCGGCAAGTTCCTGCAAGGTCTCCATATCGTTCAGGCGGACCTTGCCGCCTTCCAGAAGGGAGATGGCGCGGCTGGTCTTCAGCTGCGTGAAGGTGCGGCTCACCGTTTCGGTGGTCAGGCCCAGATAGTCGGCGATGTCCGACCGGCTCATCGGTACATGCACCGGGTTCTCAGCATAGCCGCGCCGCTTGGCCCGCTCCGACAGCATCAGCAGGAAGGACGCAATACGCTCCTTGGCGTTCTTGCGGCCCAGCAGCAGCATCTGATCCTGCGCCGCCGCCAGTTCGCTGGACGCCATGGCGAACAGCCGGCGCTGCATCTTGGGATAATCCTCCAGCAGCCCTTCCAGGCGGCGGCGGGGGAAGCGGCAGAGCGTGGCCGGCGTCACCGACTCGGCTGAATAGGCATAGGTGTCGTTGATCGACAGGCCCAGGAAATCTCCGGGCAGCAGGAAGCCCGTGATCTGCCGCCGCCCGTCGGGCAGCAGCTTGTACAGCTTCATGGTACCGGCGGTGACATTGAACAGGGTGTCGGCCCCGTCCCCCTCGGCAAACAGGGTATGACCGGCATCGACCTTCACCGACACCAGGATATCGGCCAGCCGCTTCAGCTCGTCCGCTTCCAGGGCGGAGCAGACCGACATGCTGCGCACCGGGCAGGCATTGCACGGCGCAACATCGATACGGGCCGCCACGGCGCTTTCCCGTGTGCAAGCATGTTCAGCCAACGCCATGTGAGGCCCCCCGATATAAGCATCGCCCCCGGTTTTCCACCGGAAGGAAGAATGCGCCTTTTGGAAACGATCCACAACGCGCAACAAGGCCGGTGGAGCACTTCCAGTCATGTCCGCCAGCCAATTGAAGGATTTCATAATGGTTGGCCGATGAACACATATCCAGAGGTCTAGGCCCAACCGCTTGAACGCGCCTTGATCCAGATCAAAGCGCGACCATCGGCATATCGGTTAACGATAGGGGACCGTCCGTGCAAACGCACGGCAGCCTTGTTCAGACAGACAGAGACTTCGCCGTGCTTATCTCGCCGGAACGGGTGACCATGTCCGACCGTTTTTCCGTCAAGCCGCTGGACCGCCGCCGCATCGATCAGGCCTGGCCCCTGGTGCAGACGGGCCGCGCCGCCGATGACCGCGAGGCGTGGCGTACTTATGCGGGCCTGCTGCTGGGTACCGCAGAGGGCGGCATCCGGACCGTGGAGGGCGACCATGGCTATATCCATGGCATCTATGCCTATCAGGTCCTGCCCAGCCCCCGGCATGGCAAGGTCTTCCAGGTCGACATGTTCCTGGCCTTGGACCTGATCGAGCCGGAAGCCGCCATCGATGTCCTGCTGAACGATATGGATGTGGTGGCCCGCGATCTGGGCTGTAACGCGGTGCATCTGCACCTGCCGCAGCGGGAAGGCATCGGGACCAGCGTGTCGGTGGCTCTGGCCCGTGCCCTGGAACATGGCCATTACCGGGAAGATTTGCGCCTGTGCCGACCGCTGGCCTGATCGGCGGGCACGGCGCTTGCTGATCAGGGCATGGCGGCGGTATTTTCCGCGCCATGACCGACATCCCCGCCGCGACGGCCCCCGCCATGACCACCGATACCCCGACCCAGGCCCCCAAGCCCGCATCCCTGCCCGTGATCCGCATCCAGGCGGGCCGGCATAAGCGCGCGCAGCATGGCCATCCCTGGGTTTATTCCAACGAGGTGGACATGGACAAGGCGGCCAAGGCGCTGCCGGCGGGGTCCATTGTCCGCGTCACCGACGCGGGCGGCGCTACCCTGGGTCTGGCGGCCTTCAATCCGCACAGCCTGATCTGCGCGCGCTTCCTGACCCGCGATCCGGCGGAAGCCATCGACACGGCGTTTTTCGTGCGCCGCATCCGCCGCGCCCTGGAAATCCGCGAACGGCTCTATGACCGGCCCTTCTATCGCCTGATCCATGCCGAAAGCGACGGGTTACCGGCCCTGATCATCGACCGTTATGGCGATATCGTGGTGGTGCAGGCCAACAATGTTGCCATGGATCGCCGCCTGCCCATGATCCTGGCCGCCTTGGACGAGGTGCTGAATCCGTCTGCCATCGTGCTGCGTAATGACAGCACCGCCCGGTCCTATGAAGGGCTGGCAGAGGAGGTGAAGGTGGTGAAGGGCTCTGTCCAGGGCCTGATCCCGCTGGAAGAAAACGGTGCCACCTTCTTTGCCGACCTGTCGGAAGGGCAGAAGACGGGCTGGTTCTTCGATCAACGTGACAACCGTTCCTTCATCGCCAATCTGTGCCAGGGCCGCAGCGTGGTGGATTTCTACACCTATGCCGGCGGTTTCGGCGTGCTGGCGGCCAAGCGTGGCGCATCCCATGTCACCCTGGTCGACCGTTCGGCCCTGTCGCTTTCCATCGCCATGAAGGCAGCAGAGGCCAACGGCGTGGCCGACCGCGTTACGGCGGAAAAGGGCGACGCCTTCAACCTGATGGACCAGTGGGTGGCCGAAGGCCGGACGTTCGAGGTGGTGATCGCCGATCCGCCGGCCTTCGTGAAGTCCAAGAAGGACCTGGCCGTCGGCAGCCGCGCCTATCGCCGCATGACCAAGGCCGCCGCCCGTCTGGTGGCGCCCGGCGGTATGCTGCTGGTGGCGTCCTGTTCGCACAATATGGAGCCGCCCTTGTTCCATACGGAGGTCGCGCGCGGCCTGGGCGAGGCTGGCCGCCAGGGTCGCATCCTGCGCTTCGCCGGTGCCGGCAGCGACCACCCGGTCCACCCGCTGCTGCCGGAAACGCAGTATCTGAAGGCGATGGTGTTCGCACTGGATTGAGGGTCAGGGGGCGGTGGCGGCCAGTTCCGCCAGCCGCCGCCGCGCCCGCGCCAGACTGGGGGCGATCTCCGCTGCACGAGCGGGGTCCCAGTGGTCGCGAACAAAACGGACCATATGCAGGTTATAACCCACACCCACCTTTGCGGTGCTGCCTTTTTCGGGAACCAATTCTTCCCGAAAGCTCTTCGGCTTTACCATCTGGCATATTTGAATCAGATCGGCTTTGGGATCGAGCCGTTCTTCAGGCCGGCTGGGGATGCGACCGGATGCCAGAGACAGAAAGCCCCGCAACGCCTCGGCGTCAGCCATAAGCCAAGCCTCTACTTCCCGCACTACCACCCGGAACAGCAAATGCGGTGGCAATAATTTGCCACCCTTCCAATCGGTGATAAGCCCCGGCGCGCAAGTCCTACGGTCCAGGTCGGTCAGCAGCAGAACCGGATGCCGCCGGGCCATTGCGCGGAACTTGTCCAAATTGGCTTTCAGATAGCCGAAGCCCTCTCGTCCTAAAGGACCTTTATGTGGGTACAAGGCGGTGGGATGCTCCGCAAGCAGCCGCAGAGCAACCGCCTCACTGACAACATCCTCCGTCGCAACCGTCACGAAATGCGGCATCCGGTTACCGCCACGGCATCACAAGCTGTTCGACAGTGGCTGGCCGCGTCTTTGGCAAGACCACTTCCGCAACAGTGAAGCCATCCTCCAGACTTTCTCGCTCTTCGTCAGAGATGGGGCGGACGGCGGTGCCTTCTTTCTGTGGCTCCAGAATAATTACACTGCGTCCATCAATACCGGGGTTGCTGGTGATGGCTTCGGAATGGGTGCTGATGATGATCTGACGCCCGTCCTTGCTGTTTCCCCGCGCCCGCTTCAGCAACAAAGGGATCTGCTTGACGATGGCGTCATTCAATGACAGTTCCGGTTCTTCCAGCAACAAGGGTCCGCTGCCATCCATCAGCGACCAGAGCAAAGCCAGCAGCCGCAGCGTCCCATCAGAAAACTGGTCTTCGCGCTGCCAGCCCGCATTGGGGCGATGGTGGGCATAGCGCATTTCCAGATGCGGGCGGCCCGTGACTTCATCCTTGGCAAATCGGATTTCGTCAAACTGCGGGATGGCGCCCTTCAATGCTTGCTGAATGCGGGTCAGGCGTGATGTTCGGGTCTTCTCCGGTGTCCGCGCTACACGCTCCAGAAACCCCTGTCCGAACGGGTCATCTTCCAGCCGGTTGCCGCCGATCTGGTCCCCGAATTTCAACAATTGCGGGACCAGATGTAGATATTGGACCGACATCAAAACGTCGGCGATGGCCCGGAAGTCGCGATTTTCCTGAACATTTTCCAACGCAGTCTGTGTCAGTCGCAACCGGTCGCCCCGGTCGGGATCGTTGGGCCGGTCAATCACTCGCCTGGACCCGTCATAAACCTGTTCGGTCACGACCATGGGTCGCTGTCCAACCTTGCCGTCCGAATTGAACGCCAGGATGTAGCGCCAGCGTGGCTCCACTGCGTCGGCATTATCACTCAGCTCAATTTCGATCCGCACATCGGTCGGCTTGTTACGCGCGTGCAGGCAGCGAATCTTCGAGATGCCGCCCCGATCCGCCACGGCCTTCTGCAACCCGCCGCCTTCCGGCTTGGCGATGTCCCGCAGGAACCGGAATACATCCAGCAGATTTGATTTACCCGAGGCGTTGGGACCCAGCACATACACCCGGTCGCGCAGCCGGATATCGGCTGACTTGAAGTTACGCCAGTTGGTAAGGATCAGCCGGGTGATGATCATCGTGCCCATCACGGAATTTCGAGTAACACGACATTAGCGGCACCGGGCCAAACTTGCCACACCTCACACCCTGAACCGCACCCCCTCGCCTGCGCCATCCACCGCTGCGACCAGTTCCACACCCTGTTCAGCCAGCGTCTGCAGCAGCAGGGCGAGGCTGCCCCGGTGCGGTTCATGCCGGCCGCTTTCGAAGTCGCGGACGGTGCTGCGCGACAGGCCTGATGCCTGGGCCAATTGTTCCTGGCTCCAGTCGAGCAGGCCGCGCGCGGCGCGGCATTGCGCGGGCGAAAGCGTCAGTGAAGAAAGTTCATGTGGCACGGGTTGCAATCCGCAGTGTCTCAACCATATTGGGTGATATTGGATCAAATGGTTGAGAGGTCAAGGCCCTGCCCGGTCATTGGCCCGGATGAAAGGCAGGCTTCTCATGCATGATGTGCCCCTGATTACAATGATTGTCGCGGCCCTGGCGCTGGCGTTCATTTTCGGGGCTATCGCGCAGAAGCTTAAAATCTCTCCCCTGGTCGGCTATCTGCTGGCTGGCGTGATCATCGGGCCGGGGACGCCGGGCTATGTCGCCGACATGAACCTGGCACCGCAGCTGGCGGAAATCGGTGTCATCCTGCTGATGTTCGGGGTGGGGCTGCATTTCTCCGTCAAGGATCTGATGTCGGTGAAGGCCATCGCCATTCCCGGCGCTATCGGCCAGATCGGCCTTGCCACCCTGATGGGCATGGGCCTTTCCTGGGCACTGGGGTGGAGCATCGGGGCTGGTCTGGTCTTCGGTCTGGCCCTGTCGGTTGCCTCCACCGTGGTTCTGCTGCGCGCCCTACAGGAACGGCGGCTGGTGGAAAGCAAGCGGGGCCGCATCGCCATCGGCTGGCTGATCGTTGAGGACCTGGCCATGGTCCTGGCCCTGGTGCTGCTGCCGGCCCTGGCCGGGCTGCTGGGCGACAAGGCTGGGGCGGAGGGGGCAGCAGCCGCCACCCCCGCACTCAGCGGGTCCGACCTGATCACGGTCATCGCCATCACCCTGGGCAAGGTGGCGGCCTTCGTCGCCCTGATGCTGGTGGTGGGCAAGCGCGTCATTCCCTGGGTCCTGCACGAGGTCGCGCATAGCGGTTCGCGGGAGCTGTTCCGGCTGGCGGTTCTGGCCATTGCGCTGGGCGTGGCCTATGGGGCGGCCACCCTGTTCGGCGTGTCCTTTGCGCTGGGCGCCTTCTTCGCGGGCATGGTCCTGTCAGGGTCGCCCCTGTCGCACCGCGCGGCGGAGGAATCGCTGCCGCTGCGTGACGCGTTCGCGGTGTTGTTCTTCGTGTCGGTCGGCATGATGTTCGATCCGGCCATCCTGATCGAACGGCCGCTGCCGGTTCTGGCCACCGTCCTGATCATCGTGTTCGGCAAGTCGATTGCCGCCTACCTGATTGTGCTGGCCTTTGGTCACCCGCGCAGTACCGCGCTGACCATCTCCGCCTCGCTGGCGCAGATCGGTGAATTCTCCTTCATCCTGGCGGCGCTGGGCGTCAATCTGGGCCTGCTGCCGCAGGAAGGTCAGGATCTGGTGCTGGTCGGCGCCATTCTGTCGATCCTGATGAACCCCGTGATGTTCACCCTGATCGACAAGTTCGGCCACCGGCTGGAACCCGGCGGCGGCGACGCCGTCGTCCCCGCCGCCGTGGTGGAGCCGACGCGCGAGCCGATCCCGTCCACCAGCCTGACCGACCATGCCATCATCATCGGCCATGGACGGGTCGGTAGCCTGATTTCCGCCAAGCTGAAGGAAGAGGGCGTGCCCTTCCTGGTGGTGGAGGATAATCAGAAGCGCATCGACAGCCTGCGGGAGCAGGGGGTGGAGGTGGTGGTGGGCAATGCCGTGGTGCCAGAGGTACTGTCGGCCCTGAACCTGTCCGCCGCCCGCCTGATGTTCATTGCCATCCCCGGCTCGTTCGAGGCGGGACAGATCATCCGCCAGACACGGGTGGCCAATCCCGGCCTGTCCATCATCGCCCGCGCCCATGCCGACGAGGAAGTGGTCTACCTGACCCAGAACGGCGCCAGCACCGTGGTAATGGGTGAACGGGAAACGGCGCGCGGCATGATCGCGGAGGGTCTGGTGGCCCTGACGCCAAAGGCCCCCATCGCCCCGCCTGAACCCCCGCCCACCGATCTGGACGCCGAACCGAAGCCGGCATAAGGGCTGGCTTACAGGTTCAGCACCCTGGCGGGCTTAAGCTCGCCCCCCTCCAGTCGGACCAGGGCCACGGGCCGGCCTTCGGTGAGGGCCAGTGCCGTGCCCTCCTCCCCACCGGCGCCGCGCAGCGCCTCCAGCCGGTCCAGGTCGGCCCGGCGCAGCAGCGACACGCCCTGACCATGGCGCAGGCGGTCAGCCTCCACCGGGGTCAGGTCGATGGCGGGCAGCCGGTCCAGCGGGGCCGCGACGGGCATCAGCAGCCGATCCGGCTCCCCCTCCGCCACGATCTGTTCCAGCTGTTCCAGGGTCACCGCATTGGCCAGCGTGAATGGCCCCACCGACAGGCGGCGCAGCACCGTGATATGGCCGACGGTACCCACCGCCAGGGCCAGATCACGGGCCAGTGAGCGCATATAGGTGCCCTTGCCGCATTCCACCTCGAATTCGGCATGGTCATTGTCGGGCCGGCCCGTCAGGTGGAAACCGTCGATACGGACGGTACGGGCGGCCAGTTCCACCGCCTCCCCCTCACGGGCCAGATCATAGGCGCGTTCGCCATCCACCTTGATGGCGGAATATTGCGGCGGCACCTGGCTGATCAGGCCCTGGAACGCCTCCAGCGCCTTTTCGATCTGTTCATCCGTGGGGCGCACATCGCTGGTGGCGATGACCTGGCCGGCGCGGTCGTCGGTGTCCGTCGCCTCCCCGAATTTCATCACGAAACGGTAGGTCTTGTGACCATCCATGGCGTACTGGACGGTCTTGGTCGCCTCCCCGAAGGCGATGGGCAGGATGCCGGTGGCGATGGGGTCCAGCGTGCCGCCATGGCCCGCCTTTTCCGCATTCATCATCCACCGCACCTTCGCCATCGCCTGGGTGCTGGTCATGGTGCCGGGCTTGTCCAGCACCAGCCAGCCGTGACGGGGAACGCCCTTGCGCTTACGCGCCATGGTTCTGGTCCCCGTCCTCTTCCTTGTCCTCTTCGGCATCATCGCCGGTATTGACGATGCCCGTCATGTCGCGCGCGACATGCGGGTCGTGCAGGATACGGTCGATCTTTTCCGCGTAATCGAAGCTGGTATCCAGCTGGAAGGACAGGCGCGGGGCATAGGGCAGGCGCATTTCATGCGCCACCTGGGTGCGCAGGAAGGCGGATGCGCGGTTGAGCGCGGCCACCAGTTCCGGCTTGGACCCGCCCAGCGGCATGACGAAGGCGGTGGCGTTCTTCAGGTCGGGGCTGATGCGCACTTCCGACACGGTGACGTTCAGGTCCATCAGTTCGGGATCGCGGAATTCCCCGCGGCGGAAAATATCGGCCAGGATGTGGCGGATTTCCTCGCCCACGCGCAACTGGCGCTGGCTGGGTCCCTTGGCGGCATGGCCGCCGTCGCGTCGCTTGCTCATCACTTCAATCCTCTGCCCTGGCGGGGGGTGGGACCCCGGACCGGGCGTTGCTGCGTCAGGTCAAGGGACCGTGCGTAGCATAGCGCCATGGCAGTGAGGCAAGGAAGTTACGCATGGAAGGGGTTGAGAACTTTACAGCCCCCTCAAACGCCGGATGGCGACGCCCGGCGGCCAGATCATGGCCGCCGGGGTCGGTTGCAATCACCGCGCGACGGGCAGCATCTCCCGCATGCCGCCCGGCAGGTGCGGGACCAGCAGGCGGCGGGCGGCTTCCCATTGTGTGGACAGCAGCAGCAGACCCGACCCGATGACCAGGGCCGCCAGGGCCATGTTCATCTCCTTGGCCGTGCCCGCCATGGCGAACAGTTGCCCCATCGCATACAGCACATAGGCCAGGGCCGAGACCAGCATGGCCCGGCGGTCGATGGCCAGCGACACCAGGGCGATCACCAGATAGGTGCCGATGCAGGTGGCCAGCGCCAGACCGGGGCTGACCATCTGTACCGCCCCATTAGCGCCCACCCAGGAGAAGACCGGATGGATGATCATGGGCGAGGCCGACAGGTGCAGCCAGAAGGCCACGTCGGAACGGCGGGTATTGCGCGCCCGGTCCTGGCTGTCCCAACGCATGGCGATGGCGAACATCACCAGACCGCCGATCAGCACCACCACCCGCAGGCTGTCACGCAATGACGGCACCGCCAGAACGGCCAGGGCCGCGACAGCGGCAATGGCGATGGCCGACCCGGCCGCCACCGTGATCGGCACCATGAAGCGGCGCCAATGGGCATAGGCACCGACCCCGGCCAGAACCGTTGCCCCGGCAATGGCACCGGCGGCATCGGCCATATTCTGGATACGCGCCTGTTCCAGGCCCAGCAGGTCGAACAGACCCGTCAGGCCGGCCACCAGGGTGCCGCCGGCAAAGCCGATCAGCAGCACGATGCTGGACAGTGACAGGTGCAGACGGCGGGTGAAATATTCGGCCAGACCCCAGCTGATGGCCGCCACGGCCAGCCCGCCCAGTGCCGGATGCGCCCGTCCCCCCAGATAGGCGGCGGCAGCCAGGATCAGGCCGCAGCAGACCGAAACGAAAATATCGTTGAACCCGGTCAGCAACCGGAACCGCTCATGCTCCGGGGCGTCGATATGGCCCCTTCTTGTGGCCACGAAGTCACGGAAGCCCGCGACATTTTGATCGCTCAAGATACCAGCCGATACGGCGGCATCGAGTTCTTCATCACTATACATGGTTCCCCCCTCCCTATTGGGCAGAACCAAGTATGCAGCCTGACACCGGTGGCCGCAATGACTGGTACCAATTGTTTAGATGCAGAAAAGAAACAGTGACCAAGGATACGATTCCGTTGCAATCATGGGACTTCCGCAGATGGTTGATAATCTGTTAACGCTGTGCGGCGCGGGCATGAAACCGCGTTTAAAAACAAACCTTTCTCGGACAGGGGAACCTAATGCAATCCAAGAACAGCCTGTTTTTCAGGACGGCGACGCTTGCCCTTTTGGCGGCTGGCGCCGCCAGTGCGATGCCTGCGGCGGCGCAGGATACACTGGATGAAATTGTCGTCACTGGTTCGCGTATCCGGCAAAGCCCGCTGAACCAGACGCAACCGATCGTACAGCTCGACAGCGAGGCCATGGCCCGTACCGGCCTGTCCAACACCGCCGAAATTCTCCAGCGCCTGCCCATCTCCGGCGGCGGCCTGAACAGCAAGTTCAACAATAGCGGCAATTTCGGCAACCCGCCCGATGGCGGCGGCGTGGGTGCCGGTTCGGCGGAAGTGGACTTGCGCTATCTGGGCTCGCGCCGCACCCTGGTGCTGGTCGATGGCCTGCGCTGGGTCAATGGCGCGTCCGCGTCGGGCATCCCGTCCTCCACCGATCTGAACTCGATCCCCAAGGGCATCATCGACCGGATCGAGGTTTTGCAGGAAGGTGCCTCGCCCATTTACGGCTCCGATGCCATTTCCGGCGTGGTGAACATCATCACCAAGCGCAAGCAGGATGGCTTCTCCGGTTCCGCGCAGGTCGGCGCCTTTGATGAAGGCGACGGCGTTACGCAGGAATATGACCTGTCCTGGGGTGCCACCTCCGGCGGCACCAGCATCGTGGCCGACCTGACCTATGTGAAGCAGGAAAGCGTGATGTCGGGCGACCGCTCCATCTCGCAGTTCCCCACACCGGGCGTCACCGCCTGCGACAGTTCCTGTTCGTCGGGCACACCGCTGGGCCGCTTTATCGTCAACAATCCCGTGACGGGCGAGGGCATGAACCTCACCTTGAAGAACGCGGTGCTGACGGGCCGTCCGACCTTCGACCCGCTGAACCCCACGGCTGGCAGCTTCAAGAACTTCACCACCGCCGACCGCTTCAATTTCCAGCCCTATAACTATATCCAGGCGCCGTCGGAGCGTCTGGGCACCTATTTCCAGGTCACCCAGGAAATCACGCCCGACATCAATTTCCGTCTGAAGGCGGTCTATAACAACCGGCAGTCCGCCAACCAGGCCGCCCCCATCCCGCTGTTCGTGGGTCCCGACGCCGGCAACGGCAACCTGCTGGACCAGATCAGCATCGACCGCACCAACCCCTACAATCCGTTTGGCGTCACCCTGTCGTCGGGCGGGGCCAATGGCCCGGCCAATTACGCCTTCATCGGTCGCCGCTTCATCGAGGCGGGCCCGCGCCATTATGAGCAGGAAGTGAACACCTGGTACGTGTCCGGCACGCTGGACGGCTCGCTGATGCTGGGCGAGAATAAGTGGTACTGGGACGTCAACACCATCTTCTCCCGCAACAGCGCCTCGCAGAAATTCACGGGCAATGTGAATGCCCAGCGTCTGGCGCAGGCCCTGGGTCCCGTTGCCAACTGCACCGGTTCCTGCGTGCCGTTCAATATCTTCGGTGGTCAGGGGTCGATTACCCAGCCGATGATCGATTACGTGCTGTTCACGCAGCAGGACAGCAGCAAGCAGCGTCTGGCCGACACCTCCTTCAACCTGTCGGGTGATCTGTTCCAGATGCCGGCGGGTGCCGTCGGTCTGGCCGTGGGTTACGAATACCGTGACCAGCGTGGGGAGTTCCAGCCGGATGCCGTGGTCGCCGCCGGCCTGGGTTCCGATATCCCGGCCCTGCCGTCCAAGGGCAGCTTCGACGTGAACGAGGCCTATGGTGAGCTGCGGGTACCGCTGATCGCCGACATGCCCATTGCCAAGCTGCTGGAAGTGTCGGGTGCGGTTCGCTATTCCGACTATTCCACCTTCGGCAGCGAAACGACCTATAGCGGCCGCGTCAACTGGCGCGTCACGGAGGATGTGCTGCTGCGCGGGTCATGGGGCCAGGGCTTCCGCGCACCGGGCATCGGCGAATTGTTCGGCACCCCGTCGCGATTTGACCAGGAACTGGTCGATCCCTGCTCCGACATGCTGGGCCGGTTCGGCGGCACCGCGGCGGCAGCGGGCGTTCGTGCCAACTGTATCGCCCATGGCGTGCCGGCCAACGGTTCCTATGTACAGGCCAACCCGCAGCTGTCCGTCATCACCGGTGGCAACAAGAAGCTGAAGCCCGAAACCTCGGAAAGCTGGGTGTTTGGCGGCGTGTTCAGCCCGTCCTGGGAGATGGGCTGGGCCGACCGTCTGGATTTCGAGGTGAACTATTATGACATCTCTCTGAAGGACGCGATCCAGCCGATCGGTGCGGAGACCATTCTGGGCCGCTGCGAACAGAATAACGATGCCTTCTCCTGCGGCTCGATCACCCGCACCGCTTCTGGCGCCATCAACCAGATCAGCGGCCTGTTGCAGAATATCGGCGCCATCGACACCAACGGCATCGACTTCACCATCAACTGGCAGGGTCCCGAAAGCGACCTGGGCACCTTCCGTTTCAGCCTGAACCAGACCTTCCTGCTGAACTATACAGAGACGGTCCCGGCCACCAGCGGTACCTCCAAGATCGACCGCGAAGGCACCGAGAAGGGCAGCCCTGATCAGGCCTTCCCCAAGTACAAGGCCACCGCGATCCTGGACTGGGCGAAGAATGATTTCTCCGCCTCGCTCACCAACCGCTTCGTGAAGAGCGTGGATGAAACCCAGGCCGTCAACAAGCTGAACGACCGTCTCTATACCGACGTGCAGTTCAGCTGGTACCCGGCGATGTTCGACAGCAAGATCGGCATGACCCTTGGCGTCAACAACCTGTTCGACAAGGACCCGCCGGCCTGCTTCAGCTGCGGCCTGAACAATTACGACCCCACCACCTATGACGCGCCGGGCCAGTTCGGCTATGCGCGCCTGACCTTCAAGATGTAAGGGGCAACAGAACAGCCACGGATTACGGCTCCGCCTAATCCGCTCTACACGGGACCGGGGTTCACATGATAGTGAACCCCGGTCTTGTCTTTTCCGCATGCAAGGTTGCCTCCCATGACCGCCCCGCTGTTCAACAAGGTTGCCATCGTCGGCTTCGGCCTGATCGGTTCGTCGATCGCGCGGTGCGTGGCGGAATATCCGGGTTTGGCCAACGGCGTGGTCTGCGTGGACCGGTCGCAGGACGTGTGTGACCGCGTGCTGGAACTGGGGCTGGCGCAGCAGGCCGGGACCGATCCCGCCCTGGTGTCGCAATGCGATCTGGTGGTGCTGGCCACGCCCATCGGCGCCTTCGCCGATCTGGGCGCCGTCATCGGCCCACACCTGACGGCGGGCACCATCCTGACCGATGTCGGGTCGGTGAAACAGTCGGTGGTCCGCGATATCGCCCCGCATGTACCCGACGGGGTGCATTTCATCCCCGGCCATCCCCTGGCCGGCACAGAACATTCCGGCCCCGACAGCGGCTTTGCCCTGCTGTTCAAGGGCCGCTGGTGCATCCTGACCCCCACCCCCGGCACCAACCAGGCCGCATTGGACAGGCTGTCGGCCTTCTGGAGCGGCTGTGGGTCGATGATCGAAGTGATGGAGCCCGGCCATCATGACCGGGTTCTGGCCATCACCAGCCACCTGCCCCACCTGATCGCCTACACGATCGTGGGCACGGCCACCGACCTGGAAGATCATCTTCAGTCGGAAGTCATCCGGTTCAGCGCCACGGGCTTCCGCGACTTCACCCGCATCGCGGCCAGCGACCCGACCATGTGGCGCGACATCTTCCTGAACAACCGGGAAGCCGTGCTGGAGGTGATCCAGCGCTTCACCGAGGATCTGACGGCCCTGCAGCGCGCCATCCGCTGGGGCGAGGGGGATAAGCTGCATGAGCTGTTCACCCGTACCCGCGCCGTTCGCCGCTCCATCATCGATGCCAAGCAGGCGTAATCATCATGGCCGATGATGCGCGCCGGCCCTCCCCCGACGCCCTGCTGCAGGCAGCAACGGCTGAACGGCGTGGCAAGCTGAAAATCTTTCTGGGTGCCGCCCCCGGCGTGGGCAAGACCTATGAGATGCTGCGCACGGCCCATGCCCTGAAAAAGGACGGGGTCGATATCGTTGTCGGCGTCGTCGAAACCCACGGGCGGGCCGAAACCGACGCCATGCTGGCCGGGCTGGAGGTTTTCCCGCGCAAAACCCTGTCCTATCGCGGGCAGGAATTGTCGGAGATGGACCTGGACGGGTTGATCGCGCGCCGTCCCGCCATGGTCCTGGTCGACGAACTGGCCCATACCAACGCGCCCGGCAGCCGCCACGCCAAGCGCCATTCAGATGTGGAGGAGCTGCGCGACGCCGGCATTGATGTGCTGACCACGCTGAATGTGCAGCATGTGGAAAGCCTGAATGATGTGGTCGCGCGCATCACCCGCATCCGGGTGCGCGAGACGGTGCCCGATCAGGTGATCGACAGTGCGGACGAGGTGGAGGTGATCGACCTGACGCCCGCCGACCTGATCAAGCGGTTGGGGGAGGGCAAGGTCTATGTCCGTGACCAGGCCCAGCGCGCCCTGAAACATTACTTCTCCCCCGGCAATCTGACAGCACTGCGCGAGTTGGCGCTGCGGCGCACAGCGCAGCGGGTGGATGACCAGATGGTCACCTATATGCGCAGCCACGCCATTGCCGGGCCGTGGGCGGCGGGTGACCGGCTGCTGGTCTGTATCTCCGATGATCCGGGTGCCGGCGGGCTGGTCCGCCATGCCAAGCGGCTGGCCGACCGGTTGAAGGCCCCCTTCACCGCCGTTTACGTTGAAACCGCCCGCCATCAGCGCCTGGACGAGGCGGCGCGCGACCGCGTGGCCGATACGCTGCGTCTGGCCGAACAGCTGGGTGGTGAGGCGCTGACCCTGCCGGGCCGGACGGTCACGGAGGCGCTGGTCGGTTTCGCCCATGCCCATAACATCACCCAGATCATCATCGGCAAGTCGCAGCGTTCGCGCTGGTTTGAGATGGTGAACGGGTCGGTGGTGCATGATCTGCTGCGCCGGGCCACGGGTATTTCCGTGCATGTCATCGCCAGCGAACAGCCCGACCCCGACAGCAATGCCGCCCGGCGCGTGACCACCCGGCCCCCCGCAAGGCCCGCCGATTACAAGGCCTATCTGGCCGGCATCGCCTTCACCGCCATGGCGCTGGGAGCGGGGGTCCTGGTGGACGAATGGCTGGGCGTGCAGAATATCAGCCTGGTGTTCCTGATGGCGGTGCTGGGCAGTGCGGTTCTGCACGGCTTCTTGGCCTCGCTGTTCACGGCGGTCCTGGCCGTCGCAGCCTATAATTTCTTTTTCCTGCCGCCGCTTTACACCTTCTCCATCGGGGACCCGTCCAATATCTGGTCGCTGGTCTTTTTCACGGGCGTCGCCATGCTGACCAGCCGGTTGACGGCGCGGGTGCGCGAACAGGCGGAAATCGCCCGTATCCGCGCCCGCACCACGGCACAGCTATCGGCCTTTGCCAGCAAGCTGGCCGGGATCGGCGATATGGATGATCTGCTGTGGGCGGCCAGCCATCAGATCGCCCTGATGCTGAAACTGCGCGTCGTCCTGATGCTGCCGGCGGATGATGACAATGCCGCCAGCCTGTATCCGGCCTCGGCCTATCCGCCCGATGACCAGATTTCCAACGCCGACCATGCCGCCGCCGTCTGGGCGTTTGAGAATGGCAAGCCGGCGGGGCGGGGGGCTGCCACCCTACCGGGCACGCAGCGCCTGTACCTGCCGCTGCGCACCGAACGCGCGACCGTCGCGGTGGCGGGGATCGGCAGTGATGATGCCGGCACCGGCCCCCTGCTGACGCCCGATGACCGCCGCCTGCTGGATGCGTTGCTGGATCAGGCGGCGGTGGCGATTGAGCGGGTGAAGCTGGTCCGCGCCATCGATCAGGCCAAGCTGGAGGGGGAGACGGAACGGCTGCGCTCCGCCATGCTGACGTCCCTGTCCCATGACCTGCGCACGCCCTTGGCCGCCATTATCGGCACCGTCACGGGCCTGAAGGCGGGGCAGGGGCGGCTGGATCCGGCGGAGACGGCATCCATGCTGGACACGCTGCACGGAGAGGCCGAACGCATGGCCCGCTTCGTGCGCAACCTGCTGGACATGACGCGGCTGGAGGCAGGCGCGCTGGACCTGAAACGCGAACCCATCGATTTGGCTGATGTCGTGTCGGGCGCGGTGCGCCGGGCAGGGCCGGTCCTGACGGGCCATATGATCGACATCCGCATGCCGGGCGACCTGCCGCTGGTGCAGGGCGATCATCTGCTGCTGGAACAGGCCCTGTTCAACCTGCTGGACAATGCCGGCAAATACGCGCCCCACGGCACCGCCGTCCGCATCCAGGCCCTGCGCGACGCGGCGCATGTGAAGCTGCGGGTGGAGGATGAGGGGCCGGGCATTCCGGAGGAGGCCCGGGTCCGCATCTTCGACAAGTTCTTCCGGGTGGAGGCAAAGGACCACCGCACCGCCGGCACCGGCCTGGGCCTTGCCATTGCGCGGGGCTTCGTGGAGGCGATGGGCGGCACCCTGACGGCGCGCGACCGGGCCGATGGCGGCCCCGGGGCGTGCCTGGAGATGACCCTGGCCGTGGACCCGCGCGGCGATATGGTGATGGCGGAGGCGACGGCATGACGCGGCCTCACCGCATCCTGGTGGTCGAGGATGAGGTGGCGATCCGCCGCCTGCTGAAAACCATCATCACCCCGGAAGGGTGGGAGATGGTGGAGGCGACGTCCGCGTCCCAAGCCCTGGCCCTGGTCCGTCAGTCCCTGCCCGAACTGATCCTGCTGGATCTGGGCTTGCCCGATATGGATGGTCTGGACCTGATTCCCACGCTGAAACGCGAACGCCCGGTACCGCTGATCGTGCTGTCCAGTCGCGACCGGGAGCAGGACAAGATTTTGGCCCTGGACTTAGGCGCCGATGATTACGTGACCAAGCCGTTTGGGGCCGGCGAATTGATGGCCCGCATCCGGGCGGCCCAGCGCCATGCGATACAGCAGGTAGGCGGGCGCCCCCTGCTGCGCATCCGCGACCTGGAAATCGACATGGTCAACCGGCATGTGCAGAAGGCGGGCAAGCGCCTGCATCTGTCACCGACGGAGTTCGATCTGCTGCGACTTCTGGCCCAGCATGCGGGCCGCATCCTGACCCATGCCCAGATACTGAAAGAGGTCTGGGGACCGGCCAAGGCGGACGAGGTGCAGTATCTGCGCGTCTATGTCCGCCAGTTGCGCCAGAAGATCGAGGATGATCCCAACGCGCCTGTCTTCGTGCAGACGGAGCCGGGCATCGGCTATCGTTTTGCCGATGCGGAGGAGGGGGGCTGAGGGTGAGGGCCAGACGATCAGCCGGAGGAGCACCCCATGATCCTGCACACGATCGGGTATGAAGGCGCCAGCCAGGGGGCGGTGATCGCGGCGTTGAAGGCGGCGGGGGTACGGCTGCTCCTGGATGTGCGCGAACTACCATCCTCCCGCCGCGCCGGTTTCTCCAAATCGCCGCTTCGCGCCAGCCTGGAGGCGGAAGGGATCGACTATCTGCACCTGAAAAAGCTGGGCACGCCCAAGGAAGGGCGTCTGGCCAACCGGGCCGGTCGCATGGACGAATTCTGGTCCATCGTTGAGGAAGGGCTGTCACGGCCGGAAGCGCAGTATGAACTGGCCCTGGCGGGTTCCCTGGCGCTGGACAAACCCGCCTGCCTTCTGTGCTTTGAGGCCGATCACGGCCAGTGCCATCGCCTGACGGTCGCCAACCGTCTGACGGCGGCCCATGGCCTCGACGTCATTCACCTGCGCCCCGATCCGGGGTTTTAGACCCGCAGATCCCCCAGCGCCACCACCTGACGCAGCTGTTCCGCCCCGCCGACATCACGGATGGTGATGACGACCTGCTTGGCCGCCCAGTCGATCTCGATCAGGCCGAAATTCTGGGCACGGTACGCCTCGCCCACCCGCCGTGCATTGGGCGGCAGCACGGGCCAGACCTCCGTCAGGCCGGACGAGGTGAAATCCCAGAGCGGGTAGGGCACGTTCCAATCCAGCTTTGAGATTTCCGCGTAATGCGTGTCGCCGGAAATGCAGAACAGGCCGTTGGCTTTCTTCTCCCGGATCGTCTCGATCAGGCGCTGATGATCATGGGTGAAGTTGATCCAGGCCTCCCAGCCCGGAAAATCCGACACGACCTGTAGCGACGAGGCCAGGATGCGCAGGTCGGCAGGGCGGGCCAGCTGCCCTTCCAGCCATTGCCACTGCGCCTCACCCAGCTGCGTCGCCGCCCCTTCGGGCAGACGGGCATAGGGACCGGGCACGCTTTGCCCCGCCTCATGCCGGGCCTTGGCCCATTCCTCATAGCCCTTGCCGCCCATATCGATGGTGGCAAGCGGCGTGCGGTTCCAGCGCAGGTCGGGCAGGATGATCTGCAACCGCCGGCCCCGGGGGCCAAATTCATAGGCCGCATAGATGCCGTCGGGCCGGGTGCGGCGGATACTGTCGGGCGCCTCCCCGAAGAAATCGCAGAACAGCTTCCGGCTATCGGCCTTCATGGGATAGTCGGCCCCGGCGTCATTCTCGCCAAAATCATGATCGTCCCAGGTGGCGACGATAGGGACCGCGTCGCGCAGCTTCTGAAAGCCCTGCTTGGCGGCCAGCATGGCGTATTTGGCCTTCATGTCATCGACATTGCGGGTGTCGAGATAGACATTGTCGCCCAGCAGGATCATCAGGTCGGGCTTGGCGGCCAGGATGGCATCCCAGATTGGCTGGTCCTTGGTCTGGTGCGCGCAGGACCCGAAGGCGATACGGGTGGGCATCGCAGCTTCCGGCAGGCGGCGCACGGCCTGGGCCTGAACGGTCTGCGCCACCAGTGGTGCTGCGGCCAGTCCGGTCAGCAGCAGGCGGCGGTCGAGAAGGGGGCGGGACATGGGGGCCTCCAGACAGAAAGAAGGGGCGGACCCATGGCCCGCCCCAGTTTCAAAAAGGGAAGAGAGACGATGCAAATCAGAGGGGCTGCAGCCCCCCTCGTCATCCCGACGTCCGTCGGGATGACGACCTAAGCGGCAGATCAGAACTGCTTCTTCAGCGACACGAAGAACTGACGCGGCGCACCGGCCAGCAGGGTCTGGGACGTGCCCGTCGGGTCGCTGTTGGTGAAGCCGTTGGAACCGATGGTCGACACATATTCCTTGTCGAACAGGTTGGTCACATTGGCCTGCAGCTCGGTGCCTTCCAGCCAGGCATTGCCTTCGAACCGGTAACCGACGCTGATTTCCGCCAGCGTATAGCCTTCGACCGAGGCGTCGTTCAGGTAGGTGTAGTAGCGCTTGCCGGTATAGGCGGCGCTGGCCGAGGCATAGAGATTGCCGTCGTCGTACTTCAGCTCGCCGCGCAGCAGGTTCTTCGGTGCGTTGACGACGGTCTTGCCATCGGTCGCCGCCGTCACGGCGCCATTGGCCCCCAGGACGTTGTCGTCATAGGAGCTGTCATTGTAGGTGTAGGAGGCAACGATGGAGACGGCGTCCGTCACCTCGACGGTCGCACCCGCTTCGATACCGCGCGTGGACACACCGCCGACATTCTGGAGCGCCGATGGGTTGCCGACGATCCCCGGCCCCAAGGTCAGGGCCAGCAGGCGGTCATCGAACTGCACGTCATAGGCGGCGACCACGCCCTGGACCATGCCGACATTGAAGCGCCAGCCCAGCTCGATGGTCCGGCTGCTTTCCGGTTCCAGGCTGTTGCGGATGGCGTTGAAGCCGTCCTGGCTGGTGGAGAAGGGGCCGCCCGTGTTGGAGCTTTCGAAGGTGCGGATATTCTCGGCATAGGAGCCGAAAATCTGATGCTCGTTGGTCAGCTCATAGACGAAACCGGCCTGGGGCAGGAAATTGTCCTTGGCCTTGATGGTACCGTTCTTCACGGGACCGACCAGGGTCTTGGCAGTGTTTTCCACCTTCACGGCCTTGAACCCCGCTGTCACCGTCAGGGCATCCATGACCTTCCAGCTGTCCGACAGGTTGAACTGCCGGGTTTCGGTGTCGAAGTCATATTCCCACTGCGTGGCCATGGCCCCGCGCTGGAACTGCGTGGAGGAACGGCCCGGGCTGGCGCGGTTCAGGCCGTAGAAGCGGCGGGCATGGGCAAAGTCGTTCTGTTCGAACCAGAAGCCGCCGCTGACCGTATGATCGCCGATTTCCGCCGTCAGCTGGCTGACGGCACCGTACCGTTCGATGCCATATTCGGTGGTGCGGATGGACATCGGCGCCCCACCCGGCGTCACGACATAGGGCGTGAACCACAGGCCCTGGCCGTCATTCTTGTGGGCATAGCCCGTGACATCCAGCTTCACCGCGTCGGTCAGCGGATAGGTGAGGTTCACCGCGCCGATCGTATCCTCGCGCAGGCCCGCCGCATCATAATAGGCATCATCCACGGACGTGATCTTGCCCGGGAAGGGGCCGGTGGCCAGACCGTTATAGATATCGGCGACGCGCAGGGCCGTGGCCCAATCCTTGGCGAAATTGTCCCAGTTGTAGCCCAGGCGACCGATCATTTCCTTGGACAGGTCCTGGTAATCGTTCTCGGCCCGGTCGGACCAGTTGACCCAGGCGCTGATCTCGCCCTCGCCCACGCTCTGCACGACCTTGAAATTCAGCTGGTCCTGGCGCTGGACACCATTGCCTTTCCACTTGTCGGCATTCTGGCGGGTGTAGCTGACATAGGCACTGGTACCGGTGGACAGTTCACCCGTTTCCAGGCGCACGAAGCCACGGCCCGTCTTCTCGCTGCCGGCGGTGCCGGCGATATAGGCACCCGCTTCCTTGGCTGGACGGCGGGACGTGAACTGCACCGTACCGCCCAGATTGCTGGTCGAGGCGGTGGCCAGCGAGCCGGCCCCCTGCGCCACCGTCACCTGATCGATATTCTCACTGCTGATCGCGCGGGAGATATGCAGGCCGTTATGGTTGCCATAGGACATGTCGCCTAGCGGCACACCATCCAGCGTGAAGCCAAGCTGGTTCTGGTTGAAGCCACGGATGGTAATGCGGGTCGACCATTCATAGGCGCCGAACGGGTCGGCGGACTGGAAACTGACGCCGGGCAGGTTCTCAATGGCCTTCAGCGGGCTGGTACCCGGCGCTTCCAGGGCGATGGCGGCCTGGGTCACACCCTGCACCTGCCGGGCCTCGCCACGGCCATAAACGATGATCTCTTCCAACATCGGGGCCGCTTCGGCGACTTCCGTGGTCTGCGCGAGCGTGGGGGAGACGGCGAACAAGGTGGCGAGCGCGGTCCCCAGGATCAGCTGACGATGGTTCATTATGGGCATCCCTTTGGTCGCCGGCATGGTTGCTGCGGCGCACAATGGGCGGATAGCATTGTTATATTTCAATGATTTGACGTGTTTCCGTCGAAACCATGATGGTTCTGTTGCGTGGTTGCAGGAGGGAATGCCGCCACATGCCCCTTCCCTTACGGAAGGTCGGGACCCCCAAATCCCCGCCACTACCGCAGATGTCCCCGCCGCAAAGCGCCATTGCCGGGCTGCCGGCTTTGCGACTAGAAAGGCCATCAACCTTGGTTTTGTCAGGTATACGGGCGGAGAGTTCCATGCAGCCGATGTGGCGTGTCGCGTTTGAGGTGCCGGAGGCGCTGGTCCCTGTTTTCGCCGACATGGTGGAACCGCATGTCGACGCCGTCTCCACCTTTGAGTTGCAGGAGGGCGGCCAGTGGCTGATCGAGTGCACCTCCTATAACGAGCCCGACACCAACCGCATCGGCCTGAAACTGGCGGTGCTGGCCGCCGCACATGGCATCAATGAGCCGGAACTGACCAAGGAGCCGCTGGCCCCCATTGATTGGGTGACCCAGACCTATCTGTCCTTCCCGCCCATTGAGGCCGGGCGCTTCTTCATCCATGGCAGCCACCACAAGAAGCCGGTGCCTAAGGGCAAGATGGGCCTGCAGATCGAAGCCGCCATGGCCTTCGGGTCGGGGGAGCATGCGACGACCCAGGGCTGTCTGCGGGCCATTTCCGAACTGGCGTCGCGCGGGCGCGGCAGTTTTCGCAGCGCGCTGGACATGGGCTGCGGGTCGGGCATTCTGGCGTTTGCCATCGCCAAGCTGGCGCATAAGCCGGTGATCGGCGTGGATATCGACGAGCTGTCGATTGAGATCGCGACGGAGAATGCGAAGCTGAACCGCGTGCACAAGCTGGTGAAGCTTTACGCCGCCAACGGCTATGCCGCCGAGGCGGTGCGCCGTCATGGCAAGTTCGACCTGATTGTCGCCAATATCCTGGCCCGCCCGCTGGCCCGGATGTCGCCGGACCTGGATCGGTTCCTGGCTCCGGGCGGCACCGCCATCCTGTCGGGCCTGCTGCACCGTCAGGAACCGCTGGTGATCAACGCCCACCGCGCGCAGGGCCTGCGTCTGGTCAAGCGCTTCCGTCTGGGTGACTGGTCCACCCTGGTCCTGAAGAAGGGCTGAAGCGCCGGTGGCCGGCGGCACGGTCCTGCTCTATGCCGTCGCCGCCATCGCGGAAATCGCCGGCTGTTTTGCCTTCTGGGCCTGGGCGCGCGATGGGCGCACGGCCCTTTGGCTGGCGCCCGGCATGGCCAGTCTGGCCCTGTTCGCCTGGGTTCTGACGCGGGTGCCCGCCGATGCGGCGGGCCGGGCCTTCGCCGCCTATGGCGGGGTGTATATCGCCGCCTCGCTGGCCTGGATGTGGCTGGTGGAGGGGCAGCGGCCCGACCGCTGGGACCTGACGGGTGCAGCCCTCTGCCTGATCGGGGCCGCCACTATCCTGTGGGCACCCCGGGGGGCGTAATCCATCGGTCATCTTGAGATGGTACGGCGGCGACCGCCGCCGCGCCGCCCATGCGGCGTGCCAAGGGCGCGGATGCGCCCGCCCGGCACCTGAGGGAACAACAAATCCCCTTTACCGCCGCCGGCGCGGCGGTTTCGGCATATCCATGCCAGACGGTTCGGCCTCTGCCCGTTCGCGCCGCCGTTCCGGACGGCCCCGGCGCGATGCCCCCGTGCCCGACCCGCGCCCGCCCGGCATCTCCGTCCCGTCCTGGTTCAGCAGACGGAAGACCATGGAGCCGGTGATGGCGTCGGCCTCGATCAGCCGGATTTTCACCCGTTCGCCCAGCTTGAACACCCGGCGGTGCCGGCGGCCCAGCAGGCAGTGATGCACCTCGTCATGGTCATAGAAATCGTCGGGCAGAGTGGAAACGGGCACGATCCCGTCCGCCCCCGTTTCATCCAGCCTGACGAACAGGCCGAAATTGGAGACACCGCTGATCTTGCCGCTAAACGTCGCCCCCACACGGTCGGCCAGATATGAGGCGACATAGCGGTCCAGCGCGTCGCGTTCCGCATCCGCTGCGCGGCGCTCGGTGCTGGAAATCTGCTCCCCGATCTTGTCCAGCTTGCCCATCTCCTCATCGCTGAGCCCGCCATCACCCAGGTGATATGCGCGGACCAGGGCGCGATGCACGATCAGGTCGGCATAGCGGCGGATTGGGCTGGTGAAATGGGCATAGCGTTCCAGCGCCAGACCGAAATGGCCGATATTGTCGGGCTGATACACGGCCTGCGCCTGGGACCGCAGGATGACCGTGCTGATCATCTCGGACTCCGGCGTATCCTTGGCCTTGTCCAGGATGTTGGTGAAGGCGGCGGGCCGCATCACCGTCCCCTTGGCGAGGTTGTAGCCCATCGTCTTCAGGAATTCGCGCAGCGGTTCCAGCTTGTCCAGGGCCGGTTCGGCATGCGCACGATAGAGCAGGGGCGTGTCGCGCGCTTCCAGCGCCTCTGCCGCCGCGACATTGGCGGCGATCATGAATTCCTCGATCAGGCGGTGGCTGTCGAACCGGGCGCGTACGCCGATTTCGGCGACCTTACCATCCTCCCCGATCCGCACCTTGCGTTCCGGTAGGTCCAGTTCCAGCGTCCCGCGCTTGGCCCGCGCCTGCGCCAACACGGCATAGGCACCGTAAAGCGGACGGATGACCGGGTCCAGCAGCGGCCCCGTCAGATCATCAGGCGCGCCGTTGAACGCTTCCTGCACTTGCTCATAGGTCAGGCGCGCGGCAGAGCGCATCAGACCACGCACGAACCGGTGCCGTTTGATGCGACCCGCCGCATCGATCCAGATATGGACGGCCAGACAGGCGCGGTTGACACCGGGCTTCAGGCTGCACAGCTCATTCGACAGCGCTTCGGGCAGCATGGGCACGACGCGGTCGGGGAAGTAACAGCTGTTGCCGCGCTCCAGCGCCGATTTGTCCAGCGGGCTGCCCGGCGTGACATAGGCCGACACGTCGGCAATGGCGACCAGAAGGTGCCAGCCGCCAGTATTGTTGGGGTCCGTATCGGGTTCGGCAAAGACGGCATCGTCGAAATCGCGCGCATCGGCCCCGTCGATAGTGACCAGCGGGATATCGCGTAGGTCGGTGCGGCCCGACAGGGTGGGTTCCTGTGCGGCTTCGGCCTGTTCAATCGCGGCGGGCGGGAAATGTACCGGAATGCCATGCTGGTGGATGGCAATCAGGCTGATGGCCTTGGGCTGGTCGATCCCGCCCAGCACCTCCACCACGCGCGCCTGTTTCAGGCCATGGCGGGACGATGGCAGAACCTCTGCCACGACCAGATCGCCGGGGGCGGCGTCCATGGCGTTCTGGGCCAAGATCACGAATTCCGCCTTGGCCCTTCGGTCGGCGGGGCGCAGGCGGCCGCCATCGGGGCCCTGCTCATAGACGCCCACGATCTGCGCCGTCTGATCGCCGCCCAACTTCTTGATGGTGCGGCCCTCATACAGGTCATCGCGGACGCGGGCCAGCCGGGCCAGCGCGCGGTCGCCCTCACCCAGAGCCGGGGTGCCGCGCCGTTCCGGCTTCATGATGATGCGCGGCGGTTCCCGGTCTGGGTCGGACCAGTTTAGCGGTCGGGCAATCAGTTCGCCATCGCCATCCACACCCGTGACGATCACCACGCCCACGGGTGGCAGGCTGGCCGGCGGGGCCAGACGGCGGCGGCCGCCCTTCTCGATCGTCCCATCCCCTTCCAGATCGCGCAGCAACTCCTTCAACGCGATGCGGTCATCGCCATTGATGTGAAAGGCGCGCGCGATCTCCCGCTTGCCTACCGGATAGGGGCTTTCCCGGATGAATTCCAGGACCTGATCCTTGGTGGGGAAGGGGGCTTCTTTCTTGGGATTTTTCAAGGGGATGATGTCCGCGTGTGCAAGATGATCTAAAGGCAAAAAAATAGGCGAGACGCCGATAGGTTCCTTCAAGAGGAATCAGCGTTCGCCTATTCTATTCCGCGTGGTGTAACAGGCGGCGGATAGGCCACCCCCCGCCACACAGGAGCGAGAAGGATGCTTAGCGAGAATAAGCAACCCCGTTCCGTAGAACTGGTGTTCAAAGGCTTCGGCATCAGCCTGCGCCTTGTGATCCGGTTCTAAGGGGGAGCCGGGGTGTTAGCAGCACCCCGGCAACCTTCCCAAATATAAGCCCGCCGCCGCCATCTGGCAACGGACCGAATCGGTTACCCCGGCTCAGCTATAGCGCTGTTCGGTCCAGGGATCGCCTTCATTGTGGTAGCCGCGTTCTTCCCAGAAGCCGGGGCGGTCATCGGCCACGAATTCGATGCGGTTCACCCATTTGGCGGATTTCCAGAAGTAGAATTTCGGGATGATCACCCGCACCGGCCCGCCATGTTCGGTCGTGATCGGCTTGCCTTCCCAGCTATGGGCCAGCAGGACATCGTTATCGTCAAACACCGACAGCGCCACATTGGTCGTGTAGCCATCGTAGGAATGAAACACGACATGTCTGGCCTCCGGAAGCGGCTTCACCACCTCCAGGATATGCTTGGCCGAGACGCCTTCCCAGTGATTGTCATAGCGCGACCAGGCCGTGACGCAGTGGATATCGGACACGTCGGTGAAGGGCGGCTGGCTTTTGAACTGCGCCCAGCCCCAGGCGGTCGGATGGGCCACCAGCCCATCAATGGTCAGTTCCCACTGATCGAGATCGATCTCCGGCTGGATACCCAGATCCAGCACCGGCCAGTTCTTCACCTCCCGCTGACCGGGCGGCAGACGGTCGGCGCGGGGTGCGGCGGCACCCGTCATCAGGCGGCCTTCCTCGGCCCATTTCTGCTTGGCGCCCACCAGCTTGGCGTTGGGCGGGTTCTCGGGCGTATCGGCGGGTGACATGGATCGTCCGTAGGTTTGTTGGATTGCTTTGCCAGATACATAGCGCGACCGGCGTGCCGGGACGAGAGGCGTTACACACATGGCCTTACCCATGGAACATCGGGCCAGGATTGCTATGTTGGGTGTCGCGACCCACCCGGTTTCCGGAACATGAAGGCCCGACCTGCCCATGCAGACCCGCCCGATCCGTTTTCTCCTGTCCTGCCTGCTTCTCGGCCTGGCCCTTTTGGGGACCCTGCCCGCACCGGCACAGAACGCAGCCCCCGCCGCGGACAAGCCCAATGCTGCCGAGGTTGATCGGCTGATCACCACCTTGGAGGACCCGGCCAAGCGCGACGCCCTGCTGACGCAGCTGAAAGCGTTGAAGGCGGTGGAGAAGCCGGCAGCAGAGCCGGAGACGATCGGAAGCCGGGCGCTGGATACTTTGTCGGATCGGATCGACCTTTTCAGCCAGCAGGTGGCCGCGGCCAGCCGCGCCGTCATCGACGCACCGCATGCGCTGCGCTGGCTGAACCAGCAAGTGGCCGATCCGGCCAAGCGCGATGCCTGGGGCCTGCTGGCCCTGCATCTGGCCGGGATTATCGGCGGCGGCTATGCCGCGCGCTTTGCCGTGATCTGGCTGCTGGTCCGGCCCCGCAAGGCGCTGGGCGCGCGGTCGCCGGGGAGCCTGCCGGCCAAACTGCTGCTGCTGCTGGCCCGGCTGGTGATCGACCTGCTGCCCATGGCGTCCTTCGCGCTGGCCGGGTTTGGCCTGTTATCGGCGACGGAGGCGCCGCGCGCGGTGCGGCTGGCCTCCCTGACCATCCTGAATGCCAGTCTGATAGTGCAGGGCGTGCTGGTGGTCAGCCGGGTGCTGCTGTCCCCTACGACAGCTAATCTGCGGCTGGCGCGCGTGACGGATGAAACCGCGCAATATCTGCTGATCTGGATCCGCCGCGTCACGATTATCGGTGTCTATGGCTATTTCATGGGCGAGGTGATGCGCGTGCTGGGCCTGCCCGCCACGCCTCATGCCGCCTGGTTGAAGCTGGTGGGCCTGCTGGTCACCGCCATGCTGATCGTCCTGATCCTGCAGAACCGTGAAGCGGTGGCGCAGACCCTGCGCGGTCGCCCGGACCCGGTCCCCACCGGGGATGACGAGGCCTTGCGCGCCGTCCTGGCGGGGGAAGCGGCGGGGGATGAACCCCTACCGCCGCCCAGCACGGCCCAGGCCCGCCGTCATGCCGCCCTGTCGATGGTGCGGCAAAGGCTGGCCGATGTCTGGCATATACTGGCCATCTTATACCTGGGTGCAGTCTATCTGATTTGGGCGCTGGAGATTGCGGGCGGGTTTGATTTCGTGCTGCGCGCCACGCTGGTCACGGGCGCCATCCTGATCGTCTCCCGACTGTTGTCGGAAGGGCTGGACCGATTGGTGGATCAGGGGCTGAAGGTTCCCGCTGATGTGCGCACAGCCTATCCGGGGCTGGAGGAACGGGCCAACCGGTACCTGCCCTTCCTTCGCCGGGTGGCGCAGGTGGTGCTGGCCCTGTTCACCCTGCTGCTGCTGTTGCAGGCCTGGGGTGCCGATGCCTTGTCCTGGCTGGGTTCCGACCTGGGCCAGCGGGTGGCGTCCAGTGCCGTGACCATCCTGGTGGTGCTGACCCTGGCCCTGGTGGTCTGGGAAATGGTCAATGGCGCCATCCTGCGTTACCTGAACGCCACCGACGATCAGGGGGCGCGGCTGGTGCGCAGTGCGCGGATGCGCACCTTGCTGCCGCTGCTGCGCAATGCCTTGACCATCTTCCTGGTCACCATGGCGGGGCTGATCGTGCTGTCGGAAATGGGGGTTAATATCGCGCCCCTGCTGGCCGGTGCCGGTGTCATCGGTCTGGCCGTCGGCTTCGGCGCACAGACCCTGGTCAAGGATGTGATCACCGGCCTGTTCATCCTGATCGAAGATACGATCGCGGTGGGCGACAGCGTCACCGTCGGCGGCCTGTCGGGCGGGGTGGAGGCCATGTCCATACGGTCCATCCGCCTGCGTGGTTATGACGGTGCCGTTCACACCATCCCGTTCAGTTCCGTCACCACCGTCACCAATTCCACCAAGGATTTCAGCTTTTATGTCCTGAACGTCACCGTCGATTATGCCGTGGACACGGACAAGGTGGTGGCCGTGCTGCGGGATATCGGGGCGCAGATGCAGGCGGAGCCGGAATATGCGGCCAATATCCTGGGGCCCGTGGAAATCGCCGGTGTGGACGCGTTCCAGGACAGCGCCGTTCTGGTCAAGGGCCGCATCAAGACGCGGGCCGGGCAGCAATGGGGGATCGGCCGCGAATTCAACCGCCGCATGAAGAAGCGATTCGATGCCGATGGCATCACCATTCCCTTCCCGCAGCAGGTGTTGCATATCAGTTCCGGTTCAAGCGCCGCCGCCAATCCGTTCACGGCTGGCATGGACGGCGCCTCGCGTACGGATGCATGATGATCTCCACCCAGACCCTGGTCATTTTCCTGACCACCTGTTTTTTCCTGTCGGCCACGCCCGGTCCCAATATGCTGTCGGCCCTGTCCATGGGCATGCGCCATGGGCTGGCCGGGGCGGCCTGGGGCGGGATCGGCATGTGCCTGTCGCTGGGCCTGTTGGCCGGCCTGTCGGCGCTGGGGGTGGGCGTGCTGCTGAAAACCTCGCCGCTGGCTTTCACCCTCTTCAAATGGGTGGGCGTTGCCTATCTGACTTGGCTGGGCATCCAGGCCTGGCGGGCCCCCATCCGGGACGAAGCGGCGGATATGGATGCCGCCATGAAGGCAGGCCCCGACAGGCGGGGGCAACTGGGGCTGCTGGGTCAGGGTCTGCTGATCACCCTGTCCAACCCCAAGGCCCTGGTCTTCATGGCCGCCTTCTTCCCGCAATTCATTGATCCGCAGCGGCCGATGGCACCGCAACTGACCATTCTGGTGGTCACGATGCTGATCATCGAATTCGGCTGGATCATGACCTATGCCGTGGGTGGCAAGGGGCTGGCC
The DNA here is from genome assembly GCA_001296005.1 of alpha proteobacterium AAP38. Classification (GTDB taxonomy): domain Bacteria; phylum Pseudomonadota; class Alphaproteobacteria; order Azospirillales; family Azospirillaceae; genus Niveispirillum. The sequence continues at coordinate 248,921 of LJHR01000015.1, forward strand.
CTGCGCCTGACGGGACCGGTGGCGCAACGCTGGCTGAACCGGATGACGGGTGCGCTGCTGATCGGCGCCGGTCTTCTGCTGGCCATGGCGTCGCTGTAGGTCGGAGCATCGCGGACATTTCGTATTCCTCAAACGCCGGCGCGGCGGCAGTCGCCGCCGGAGCTGTTTCAAACAGCTCTAGCCCGAGGTCACCATCATGACCAGCCATTCGGCGGCCAGGGCCGGCCTATTCGCGCCTTCCACCTCTACCGTGACGGCATAACGCATCAAATGCTGGCCGGGACCCTTGGCCTCTACGCCCAACAGGGTCAAGGCGCCACGGATGCGGCCACCGCTGCGCACAGGCGTGATGAAGCGCAGCTTGTCGAATCCGTAATTGATGATCATGGCAGCACCGGTCAGCGGTGGCACCATCTCCATCCCCATGGCGCCCAGCAGCGACAGGGTCAAAAACCCATGGGCGACCGTACCGCCCAGCGGTGTGGCGGCGGCACGGACCGGATCGATATGGATGAACTGGTGGTCGCCCGTCAGGTCGGCGAACCGGTCGATCATGCCCTGATCCACGGTCAGCCAGTCTGACCGGCCAAGTTCCGTGCCCACCCGCGCCTGATAATCGGCCAGCGTCAGGGCTGGCTGCTTCGGACCCTGCATCGCGGTCTCTCTCCCTGAAATTCAAACACTTGTTTCAAGGTATAGTGCGGGAAGGGCGCCGTGGCTGGCAAGCGTTACGGCAGGTCGGCAGGCTTCACCGCGCGCGCCGCGTCCAGTTCCTTCTGCAACCGGTCGGCGCGGGCCTGGTGCTGGCGGGCGGCGCGGCGGTTGGCATGCTGGCCCAGCCAGACGGTCAGTCCACCGGCGAAGAACCCCACGACCAAGGTCACCAGCACCAGGGTGAAGGCCGGTGCTTCCAGCGTGCCGACCAGGGGCCAGAGTGCCAGTTGCACCGGCGTCAGGTTCGACACGGCGAAACTGATGGCCAGTGCTGTCAGCGGCAGGGTGAGGATCCAGGAGAGATAGCGCACGAGGTTCATCCCTTCGGCTGCTTCAGACAGAAAAACGGCCCCAGGCAGAGCCGGGGGCCGTACAGGTTAGCAGAAATCCTACGGAACAGGGCAACTCAACAGGGTATGGCGGCACGGAGAGAACCGCCCCACCCCTCACATCATCGCCGCACCCAAAAGCAGGGCCAGCGACAATCCCATCAGGGCCGTCGATACATATTCCAGCCGTTCCAGGCGCTGGCGCGCGCGGCGCAGGTTGCCGGCCATGTCGGCATAGGCGCGTTGGGGTCGGAGCATGTTTACGGGCCTCCCATCCTTGGGGCTGGCACACCCTGCAAAGGGGGGCCAGGATCGAAAAGGGGCGGCGCGGCGACAAGCGGGCGGGGAATGCGCTGGGGGGCTGTACTGTCACCCACTTGCCGCCGAACCGTCACAAAAGACTGCACCCAAAGGCGGTAGGGGGCAAGGGGAAAAGTACGTTTATAACCTTCTGTATCGGTTTAACGTAATTTCCTTAGCTGCGTTGCAGCAAGAAGACCGCCTGCACGCCAAGCCAGTTGGCGCGGACACTGTCGGCGGGGGCGGGAACAGCCCGGTCATCGGCACCCAGGATCAGGCTGCGTTCGATGGTAACTCCCATATCCTGGCACAAAGCGACCATGTCAGCGATGGTGCAAAAGTGGATATTGGGCGTCTCGTACCATTCATGGCCCAGACGGTCTGTCACCGGCATCCGCCCGCGCAGCAGCAGATCGGCCCGCACCCGCCAATAGCCGAAATTGGGCACCGAGACGATGGCATGCCGTCCGATCCGCACCAGATGATCCAGCACGATGCGCGGGTGGCGCGTGGCCTGCAGGGTCTGTGACAGGATCACGTAATCGAACCCGTCGCTGGGATAATCCTTCAGGTCGGTGTCGGCGTCGCCCTGGATCACGGCCAGGCCGCGGGCGACGGAGGCGCGGACCCCGTCCATCGACAGTTCGATCCCGCGCCCATCCACCTGCTTGCGGTGAACCAGGGCGTGCAGCAGCTCGCCATCGCCGCAGCCGACATCCAGCACGCGGCTGCCGGCTTCGACCCAGTCGACAATGCTTTCCAGATCGCTGCGGATGGCGGCGGGCGGCAGAAGCGAGGTCACGGCCATTGGTCTGTTACCCCACCTTGGCGGCGATGCCGCGCCGCGCCGCGTGGCCTTCGATGAAGCCCCGCGCCACCTGATAGAATTCCGGCACATCCAGGAGGAAGGCGTCGTGGCCCTTGTCCGTCTCCACCTCGACGAAGCTGACATTGGCGGCGACGGCGTTCAGGGCATGAACCAGGGCCCGGCTTTCGCTGGTCGGGAACAGCCAGTCGCTGGAAAAGCTGATGACGCAGAACTTGACCGGCGTGCCCGTCAGCCGCCCGTCGGGTCCGGTGACGCGGAAGGCATTGGCCAGCACCCCGCCATGGTCGGCGGCCAGATCGAAATAATCCATGGCGCGGGTGATATAGAGATAGGAATTGGCATCGAACCGTTCGACAAAGCTGATGCCCTGATAGCGCAGATAGCTTTCCACCTGAAAATCGGCGTCAAAGCCGAAGGTGATCGATTTGCGATCCTGCAGGTTGCGCCCGAATTTCCGGTGCAATGCTGGTTCGGACAGGTAGGTGATGTGGGCGGCCATGCGCGCCACCGACAGGCCCTTGGTCGGCCTTGTTCCCTGGTTCAGATAATCGCCCAGGCGCCAGTCGGGGTCGGCCATGATGGCCTGACGCCCGACCTCGTGAAAGGCGATGTTCTGTGCGCTGTGGCGGGCCGCCGTGGCGATGGGCAGGCAACAATAGACCTTGTCCGGGTAGCTGACGGCCCATTGCAGCACCTGCATCCCGCCCATCGACCCGCCGATGACACAGAACAACTGATCGATGCCCAGATGGTCGATCAGCATCTTCTGGGCCCGCACCATGTCGGCGATGGTGATGACGGGGAAATTCAGGGCCCAGGGCTTGCCTGTGGCGTCATCCGTTTCCTTCGGCCCCTCGCTGCCCAGGCAGCCGCCGATGACATTAGAACAGATGACGAAGAAACGGTCGGTATCCACGGGCCGGCCTGGACCCACCATCAGGTCCCACCAGCCTTGCTTGCCCGTCACCGGATGCTGTTCGGCCACATACTGGTCGCCGGTCAGCGCATGGCAGACCAGCACCGCGTTGGAACGGTCTGCATTCAGCCTGCCATAGGTGCGGTAGGCCAGCCGAAAACCCGAAAGCGTGCCGCCGCCATCCAGTTCCAGCGGCTTGTCCATGCCTAGCCGGATACAGCCTGCGGGGCCGGAGTTGGCGGCTTCGCTGGGGTCCTGGCTCGTCGCGTCGATGGCCACATTCATGGTTGCTGGCTGTCCCGTCCGGTCATGCGACCCGGTGTGGCTGGCCCTGTGGGGCCGTGCCGGGCTGGGTGACAAGAGCTATGAAGGGGGGCGGCGGGTGTCAATGTTTTCTTTGATTTCGGGGGGGCATCCCGCCTAATACTATCCGCCTCCCGAAGGACCTACAACCGGCCCTCCATGCCCACCAAACCGACCTTGGACGACTTGCGCCGCCAGATCGATACGATCGATGCGGAAATCCATACGCTGCTCATGCGCCGTGCGCAGGTGGTGGAGGAGGTGGCAAAGGTGAAACCGCCCGGCCGTCCCCACATCCGCCCCGGTCGCGAGGCGGAGATCGTGCGCAATCTGGTGGGCCGGCACAGCGGTGCCTTCCCCGTGGAAGCCGTGGTCCGCATGTGGCGCGAGATGATCGCCGCCCTGACCCGTATCCAGGGTCCGCTGGCTGTTGCCGTCGTCTGTGCGAATGAGGCGCAGAGCCCGCTCTGGGACAATGCGCGCGACCATTTCGGTTCCACCACGCCGACCTTCGCGGTCAATACGCCCATGGCGGCACTTCGCGCCGTCTCCGAAGGTACCGCGACCCTGGCCGTCGTCCCCTGGCCGGAGGAAGATGACAACGACCCCTGGTGGCGTTTCATCCTGTCGCCTGATCCCAAGACCCCGCGCATCATCGCCCGCCTGCCCTTCCTGCGGGTTGAGGGGCAGAGCGTGGGCCGCGAGGGCGGCGACGCCCTGGTCCTGGCCGCCGTACCGATGGAGGCCACCGGCGATGACCGCGCCCTTCTGGCCGTGGAAGTGACCCAGGATGTCAGCCGGGGCCGGTTGAAGGATGTGCTGGAAGGGGCTGGCTTCGCCACCTTGCAGCTGCGCACCCACCATCTGCCCGGTGGCGGCGGTGCGGTGCATCTGGTGGAGGTGGAAGGCTTCGTCCCCTTGGACGATCCCCGCCTGTCCGCCGTTCTGCAGCGCCTGGGCGACAGCGCCTCCAGTGTCCTGCCCATTGGCGCCTATGCCACGCCGGTGATGCTGGCGCGGGGGTAGGGCAACAGATCCGCCGTTCCCTTGGCCACACCGGCGATCATGGCGGATACGCCCTGATGCCTGCATCCTGAAGGTCAGCGTTCCCCTTCGTGGGTACGCCCGCTCGAACCCGTCGGGTGATCGTCGCTGTTGAGCGGGCTGGTCGGTCACAATCCTGCGGCAGGTGGGGGCTCCTGACAATCCGGGGCAGGAAAACGCTCGGCAGCGACAGTCTGCTATTGTTTGGCCCGTGCATAAGACATCGATATCGTTTCAAGGTCGACTTGGTCAGGTGGTCTGCAAATGTCGCGACGACGCCGTTATGTTCATCGCTGGCACCTTTCTGTTGGGCCCCGGCGCCCCGTTTAAACTACTGACGTTACCCACGATAAAAGACATAGGCTTTCCGTCTTATGTCTATAGTCTTTTAGGGGGGTGGACACCCTGTTTGCTGATGCGATAGCTGTCGCGGTGAATTTCTTCGGTCACGATGCCACACACCTGAAGGTTGCTGCGGCGGTAACATTGGCGTGACTCGCCATCAGCCGCTGAAGCGCGCTCATATCCGCTGAGCGCCCCCTAAAGAGACCGAAAACAGATATGGACCTCGCGGACGATCTTCTTTGCCTGCTCCGGGCGTTGCCACAGGAAACCGCTCTTTGGCGGCGGCTGGCCGGTATGGCCCGCTCTCAACCCGCAGAAGATCGCGCACGCATCGCTGAAGCCATGGCCGGGATACCGGCTGACGATAAGCGGTCGCGCTGGCTGCAATATTCAGCTTTGCTGGATATCGTCCGCGACGAGAGTTGGATGCACCGGCTAGCATCTCTGGTGGATGACGATACTCCCACCGATATCGCCATGGGTTTCGTCAACCTTGCCTATGCACATGCATTGATGGCCGCCGCCAACCATGAAGACCTGCGCGCATGGCTGGCGGTGGCTCAGACAGACCGTGTCATTGCGATGCTGGCGGATCGGTTGAAGGGCGTTGTTCCGCATCCAATCCGTGCCGGTCAGCAGCCGCTGAAGGTGGCGCTGTACACGCCGCAGATCGTTTCGGATCGGCACGCCGCCACAAGCATGGGCTTGAGCCTGATGGCCATGCTGAGCGATCTCGGCCACGATGCACGCTTCTACTCCGCCATGGAAATGTCCATCCCGTTCCAGGACTTCTTCTTCGGTGCCAGCGAAATCCAGCGCGATCCCGGCCTTGAAGCGGACAGCCTTCGCCTGCGTCACGGTAAAGGCATGTTGCATCTAGGCAACCGACAGCGGTCGCTGGCTTACCGGTTGTCGGCGATCGGGCAGGCCATCGATAGGTTCGGCCCGGATTTGGTTCTTTTCATCGGCTATCACTCTCCCTTGGGGAGCCGCTTGGCCGCGTGTTATCCGATGCTTGCAATGGCGACCCATGCCATGCCGCCCGCCTTGCCGGTCGATGCCTGGCTATCGGCGCAGATGGAATGTGAAACCGCTGATGGTGCAGTACCATTTCCGTACCGGTTCTGGCCGAGCGGCAGCGGCACCGCATTCGCACGCGCGTCCTTAAGCATCCCCGACACTGCGCCCGTCATGGTGACGGCAGGTGTGCGTCTCAGACAGGAGATGCCCCCGGCTTGGTGTCGGCGCATGCTGGCTCTTCTGGACGACCACTCCACAGCCCATTGGCTGGTTGTTGGTGCCAAAAATGACCATGCCAAACCGGATTTCCCGGCCCACCCCCGCGTCCATTTCATTCCCTACAGCAATCAACTCGCCGAGCTGCAGGCAATGGCCGACATCTATGTAAATCCGCCACGGCTGGGCGGCGGGGCGTCTGTGGCCATGGCGATGGAACGGGGATTGGCGGTTGCAGCCTTGCCCGACGGGGATGGGGGGGACAAGCTGGGCCGGCTGGCCTTGCCATCCGAAGAAGCCTTCTTCACGACATTGGCAGAGTGGCTGCGCGACCCCGATGCCCGGCGACGGTTCGGTGAGACCCTGCGCCAGCAATTCGCTTCCCGGCTGGATCTGTCATCTGCCGCGGCGGCCCAGGCGCTGGAGCAGGCGCTGATATTGAGTTTGCGGCGCGGGGGCGATCGATTAGCCTGCGCGGGCGGTCGGCATGAATGAAAGGAAGAAACCCATGGCACCGGGATATAATCCGGGTGGTGACGACAGACCTGTTGTCATTTTTGGCAATCTGCGATCGGCCAGCCTCGCCCGCTTCTGCCTTGACCATGACAGCCCCTGCAGGGTTGTGGCCTTCACGGTTGACCGCGCCTACATGGCCGGCACTCGCTATGACGGTCTGCCGCTGGTGCCGTTTGAGGACCTTGAGACGCATTACCCGCCGTCGGACTACCGGTTGCTGATCCCCATGGGCTACCAGCGGATCAACAGTATCCGCCGGGCCCGGTTCGAGGCGGCGCGGCAACGTGGCTATACCTTCGCCAGCTATGTTTCGAGCCGGGCCAGCACGTGGCCCGATCTGGTGATCGGGGACAATGTGCTGATCTATGAACATGCCATCATCCAGCCCTTCGCCCGCATCGGTGACAATTGCATCATCCGCAGCGGTGCCCATATTTCCCACCATTGCACGGTGGAGAGTCACGCCTTCGTCGCCGCCGAAGTGGCGATGGGCGGCGAAAGCACGGTGGGCGAACAAGCGTTCGTCGGGGTGGGCTCCGTCGTTATTGACAATATCCGGATCGGTGCCCGTGGCTTTGTCGGTGCCGGTGCCGTCGTGACGCGCAGCACCGACGATGACGGCGTCTATGTTGGCAATCCCGCCCGCAAGCTGGACAAATCCCCCCTTCAAGTGACAGGCGGATGAGTATGCGTATCGGCACCCCCCTGATCATCAATCTGGCCTGTACGGGCGTCATCCCCACACGGGCGATGAGTCCGCATGTTCCGTTGACCCATGATGAGATCCTTGCGGATGTAGCGACGGCCATCGCGCAGGGGGTGCAGATCGTGCATCTGCATGCCCGCGACGCCGAAAGCGTCCAGACCAGTGATCCTGAACCTTATGGTCTGCTGGTCAGCGCTATCCGGGCCTTGCCTGGCGGACGCGAGCTGGTGGTGGGTGTCACCACTTCCGGCCGGTTGGAAAATGGCTTTGCCACGCGATCACGGGTGTTGGATCTGGATGGCGATGCCAAACCCGACATGGGCAGCCTGACGCTCAGTTCGCTGAATTTCGCGCAATCCGCCAGCATCAATGCCCCAGCCACAATCCGTGCCCTGGCAGCGCGCATGCTGGAACGCGGGATCAAGCCGGAATTGGAGGTGTTCGACGTGGGAATGGCCAATTTTGCCCGGGTTCTGCTGGCGGAGGGGCTGGTGAAGCCGCCTCTCTATGTCAATGTGCTATTGGGCAATATCGCGGGCGCCCAGGCCGACCTGCTGCAACTATCGGCCATTCTGGCTGCCCTGCCTCCTGACTGCATCGTCAGCGTGGCCGGCCTCGGTCGTTACCAGCTGGCGGCCAACGGTCTTGGACTCCTGGCCGCCGATGGCGTGCGTGTGGGGCTGGAGGACAATCTCTGGATGGATCAAGGCCGCACAGTGCCAGCCTCCAATGCAACATTGGTCGACCGCATCTGCCGCCTGGCCGAGCCGCTGGAACGACCGCTGATGGCCCGCGCCGAACTACGCCATCGCCTTGGCCTGTCATCATGACCACACCTTTCCTGACGTTCGGCGCTCCCGACATCGCAGCGGATGACGTGGCCGAGGTGATGGCGGTCATGCAATCCGGTTGGCTGGGTACGGGCCCGCGTGTGGAACGGTTTGAAAAGAAGTTTGCCGCGTTCAAGGGCGTGGGCATCGATCAGGTGGCCGCCGTCAGCTCCTGTACGGCTGCCCTGCATCTCAGCCTGCTGGCTGCCGGGATTGGCCCCGGCGATGAGGTGGTGACCACGCCGTTGACCTTCTGCGCCACCGTTAACACCATTCTCCAGGTCGGCGCCCGGCCCGTCTTGGCGGATGTCGATCCGGTCAGCATGAATATCGACCCGGCAAGGATCGCCAACGCCATCACCCCACGCACACGGGCGATCCTGCCGGTTCATCTGGCTGGTCGCCCCTGCGCCATGGATGCCATCCTGGATCTGGCAACGCGGCACAGCCTGACGGTGATCGAGGATTGTGCCCATGCGGTGGAGGCGACCTATCATGGCCGGCCCATGGGCACGCTGGGCGATTTCGGTTGTTTCAGCTTCTACGTTACCAAGAACGTGACGACGGGGGAGGGCGGGCTGGTACTGGCTCGTCAGCCGGCTGCGCGTGAACAGATCAAGGTGATGTCCCTGCACGGTATGAGCCGTGATGCCTGGGCCCGGTATTCTGACGGTGGCTATCGTCACTATCAGGTCGTGGCGCCTGGCTTCAAATACAACATGATGGACTTGCAGGCGGCCATCGGCCTTGGCCAGCTGGACCGGGTGGAAAGCGCCTGGCAACGCCGGCAGGCGCTTTGGAGCCTTTACCAGCAAGGGCTGGCCGATCTGCCCGTCATCCTGCCAGCCCCACCGGAACCCGGCACGCGGCATGGCCTTCATCTCTACACGCTGTTGATTGATCCAGACCGTTGCGGCATCACCCGCGACGGCTTCATGGAACGCATGACCCGGTCGGGAATCGGTGTCGGCGTGCACTATCTGTCATTGACCGAACATCCCTATTATCAGGAACTGTTGGGCTGGCAGCCGCAGGATACGCCGGTCGCCACCCGGATCGGCCGGCAGACCATCAGCCTGCCATTGAGTCCGCGGCTTACGGAATTGGATGTGGAACGGATCATTGCCACGGTGCATGACTGCCTGGTGCACATTGATGCTCCGGGTTGATCATCTTCAAGATGGTCCCGCGCGATCCGTCTGATATGGTTGGGAGATTTCCATGTCGCAGCAATTGCTTCTGTCCGGTGGTCTGGTGTTTGACGGGCTTTCGGCCCCGCAGCCGGGGCTGGGCGTGCTGGTCAGTGACGGGCGTGTCGCCTCGGTAGCGCCGGTGGCGGATTTTGCGGGCTATGCGGGGCCGCGTCACGATACCTCTGGCGCCACCCTGATGCCCGGTCTCGTCGATGCGCATGTGCATCTGGCGCTTGAGGCGACGGGCGATGTCGTCACCACCCTGCGGCAGCGGCCCATGGGCGACCTGACCCTGCGCCTGCTGGAGAATGCCCAGGCCACGCTGGCTGGCGGCATCACGTCCATGCGCGATCTGGGCGGGGTGGAATGGCTGGAAATCTCCATCCGCGAAGCCATCCGCGCGGGCCGGCATGTCGGCCCCTCCATGCGCTGCGCCGGCAAGGCGCTGACCATTACCGGCGGGCATGGGGCCTGGATCGGCATTGAATGCGATGGCCCCAATGACTGGCTGCGCGGGGTGCGTACCAATGTCAAACATGGGGCCGACTGTATCAAGTTGATCGCCACCGGCGGTGTTCTGACCGGTGGGGTGGACCCGCTTGCCCCGCACCCGGCAGAGGGCGAACTGGCCGCCGCCGTCACCATGGCCCATGATTTCGGGTTGAGGATCACGGCCCATGCCCAGGGTGCGCGCGGCATTGCCCGTGCCGTCGCGGCGGGGGTGGACAGTATCGAACATGGGTTCGAACTGACAGATGTGCAGATCGCCATCATGATCGACAAGGGCGTGCGGCTGGTCCCCACCTTGTCCGCCATGATGGCCCTGCTGGAGATGAAGGACCGGCTGCCGGCCTTTGTCCGGGCCAAGGCGGAACGGTTCGGCAGCATGCATTTCGACAGTTTTCGCCGCTTTGTCGCGGCGGGCGGGGTGGTGGCGTTGGGCACTGATGCCGGCACGCCCGGTAACCGCCATGGGGAGAATGCGCAGGAGCTGCGTCACATGGTGGCGCTGGGCATGGACCCGCTGGCCGCCTTGAAGGCCGGCACCTCGGTTGCCGCCGACCTTCTGGATTTCCCCGACCGGGGTCGCATCGTGAAAGGGGCGGCGGCGGATCTGCTGCTGGTGCCCGGCAATGTTGTGGCGGATATCGACGCGGCGGCGGATGCGCAAAGGCATCTGGCGCTGTGGAAGGATGGGGTGCGTGTCACCCTGTCCCGTGCCGCGCCTGCGCAGGGCTTTACGCCTGCGTCTGCGGCCGGGTTTTAAGATCTACCTTTTGGCCAGCAGATCCTGGTGGCCAACCATCAGGCGTGCGCCCTGTTCGCTGGCCAGGGTGCGGCGGCGGGTGGCCCAGGCGGCGATGCGGGCGCTGCTGCCGGGGTCCTGCTCCGTGGCAGCCTTTTCATAGCCGGCGATCATGGCCAGATGGGCGGCGATCTGCTTGGGCCCGATTTTCCAGTCGGACTGGGCCGTTTCCACCTTGTACCCCGCCCCCGTCAGGGCGTTGGCCAGGGCCTGCGGGGCTGCCGGTCCCAGGGCGGGTCCGCCCAGCCCCTTGGCCCGGCCCATATGGGTGTGGAACAGGTCCAGCACGAACCCGTCATCCTCGTCCGCAATGGAAAACTCCACGCGCCCGTCAACGGTCAGCGTCACCAGCAGGGGCGGGAAGCCGCAACTGGCCAGTTCTTTCACGAACCGGTCGAGCCAGGGCAGCGATACCAGATCGAACAGGGCCTTGGCGGTGATCCCGTCATATTGGTTCAAGCCCAGTTCCGCCGGGTCCTGCGCCAGATCGAAGCTGCGCATCTCCACCCGCACGGCCATGTCATCGCAGGTGATCATATAGGCGCGGCGCTGTTCCTTATGTTCCCAGCCATTGCGGTCGGCCCAGCGCCCGATCTCCCCCGGTGCCTTGGCCAGAAGCTTGCGGTCCTTTTCGATCAGGGTCCAATCCTGCTCTCCCCGACCCAGCTTCATGGCCAGCTGCCGGACATTGCTGCCGGTGCCGGCGCCCAGATCGATGATCATGGGATGGGCCGGCAGCACGCGCCCGAAGGCCCAGGCCAGCCCCACGGCGCGCGCCGCCTCGTCTAGCGGTTCGCGCAGGCGCAGCCAGTCGGGTTCGAAATTAAGGTTCATGCCGGTGTCCGATCACTTTCCTTAGGAAACCAGGATGCCGGATAGGCCGCCCCTGATCAATGACACAGAATGTTGCCATGTCGGCAACCCATCGCCCGCCCGCCGTGCCGCCGCGCGGGCCGCGTCCAGTGCGGCAGGATCGGACAGCAGCCGTTCAAAGGCCGCAGCCAGGGCGGCCACGTCACCCGGCGGGACAACGGCGCCGGCAGCGGGGGGCACCACCTCTGCCAGACCGCCGGCATCGGTAACGATACAGGGCAGACCGCGTTTCAGGGCGTCGGCGGCCACCATGCCATAGCCTTCATGAAAACTGACCAGGGTAAACAGGTCCGCCGCGCGCCATTCGGCATTCAGCGCCGGGCCCGACAATTCACCCGCCAGCCGCACCCGGTCGGCCAGACCATGCCCGGCGATGGACAGGGCGATGGAGGCGGCTTGTCCGGGATGGCGGGCGTCGCTGCCCACCAGGACCAGCCGCCAGGGCAGGTGCCTGACGCGGGCCAGCGACTCGATCAGCACCAGATGCCCCTTGCGCGGGGTCAGGGTGGCGACACACAGAATGGTGGGGCCATCACCGCCGCTGCTGCCCGTGGCGGGTTCGGCGGGATCGGTGCCGGGATTGGCGATGCTGATCCGGGCCGGCGGCACCGACAGGCCGATAACGCCCTGCATCGTGGTGCGCGACGGCACGATGACATGGCGCATATGGGCCAGGGCATCGCGTTCGATACGGAACAGGATATCGGCCTGTTCCGGCGTCAATCCATTTTCCAGATAAAGCGGGTGATGCACCAAGGCGGCAAAACGCAGGCGGTAACGGTCCACCCAGATGGCATGTGCGGCCACGGGCAGGGCCAGACCGTCAATCAGGACGGGCGCGCCATCGGGGATGGCCGCCATGATGGCATCGGCGGCATTGCGCGACGGATCATCGACAAAGGGATGCGGTCCCGGCAGTTCATGCACGATGACCGTTTCCCCCAGATCACGCAGTCCCGCCACCAGCCGGCGCAGATAACCATAGCCACCCGTCAACTGGTTGATATCGCCGGGGCAGAGGATATGCAGGGTCTGGCCGATCATCGCGCCGCGTCCGCGTTCAGCGGCGCCTCATACGAACCCCAGGCGGTATGGCTTTCCGACAGGGTGACCCGCAGGCCATCCAGTGCCGGCCCGTCGGCGCCCAGCGCGCCTGCGCGGATGCCGGCCGCAATCTTGCGGTGGATGTCGCCCGCCAGATATTCGGTCGTGGTGTTGCGCCCGCGATATTCCGGCATCTCGTCCAGGTTCTTGTAATTCAGCGGCGCCAGAACCTGCTTCAGCAAGGCGGATGCGGCCCCGATATCCACCACCAGCCCCTCCGGCGACAATTGCCGGCGGCGGAACTCGGCATCCACGACAAAGGTGGCGCCGTGCAGGGCCTGCGCCGGGCCGAAAATCGCCCCCACAAAGGAATGGGCGATCATGATGTGGTCACGCACCGACACGGAATACATGCCTGTCCTTTCAGGGAACGGAGTGCTGATATCGGACGACGGGACATCCGAATGGCAGGCCAGCTAGGTCTGCCATGGCCATGGGCAAGTCCGTAAAATCGACGCGGGCGCCCAGCAGAAGGTCGAGAACCGGATCAGCCAGCAGCGACAAGGCCTTGTCCAGTCGCCGCGACAGGGTCCAGCGCGGGCGGAAGGCGGGGGAGACCCTGCCCACCTGTGACGAGATGATGCGGTGCCGTCCGGCATGGAACCCACCGCCCAGCGGCACCGTCACGGGCCGGTCGCCGTACCAGGATGCCTCCACGATGGTGGCCTCCATCCCCGCCAAGCGCAGGGCGGTGGCAAGGCCGCTTTCGCTGGCGCTGGTATGGATGACCAGATCGCAATCCAAGCCATCGGCCTTGTCCGGTGTCATGAACGCGGCGCCAAAGGCATGGGCCAGATCGGCGCGGGCCGGGTCGATATCGATCAGCGTGACATCCGCTCCCGGCATGCGTGCCGCCAGATAGGCCGTCAGCCCGCCGACAATGCCGGCCCCCACCACGGCGATACGCTGTCCGGGTGCCGCCCCGCCATCCCACAGGATGTTCAGGGCCGTTTCCATGTTGGCGGCCAGGATGGCGCGTTCAGTGGGGACGGCATCGGGTACGGGGCGGCATCCCTCCACCGGGATCACGGCCACATCCTGATGCGGGTGAAGGGAGAAGACGCGCCGTCCCTTCAGATTGGCGGGGCCGTAATCGGCAATCCCGACCAGGGCATAGCCATATTTGACCGGCCCTGGAAAATCCCCCTCCTGAAACGGGCAGCGCATCAGGGGGTGCAGTTCGGCAGGCACGCCGCCCCGGAAGACCAGCCCCTCCGTCCCGCGGCTGATCCCGCTGGCCAGCGCGCGGACCAGGACGTCTCCCGCCATGGGTTCGGGCAATTCCTGCTGGCACAGCGCCCCCTTGCCAGGGGCCAGCGTCCAGAAGGCGGTGGCACGGTCGGGCAGGGGCATCATGTGCTCTCACGCTCCATGAACAGGGGCGGGCAGCATACGGGAGAAGGCAGGGGCGAATAAAGCCATCAGTCATAAACTATGACTGATGGCACGGCGGCGACTGCCGCCGCGCCGCCCATGCGGCGTAGCCAAGGGCGCGGATGCGCCTGCCGGCGATTGAGGGGCACGAAATCTTGACCATCGGTCATGATTTCGTGCCGTTGGTATAGAACAGGGCCGTCATTCCTATCCGTCATATTCCGCTTTCAACACGGGCGGGGTACCCAGGGCGCATTCATAATCGCGCCCCTTCACGCCGATCCGGCCATCGGCGGCGGTCAGGATCTGTTCGCTGCGCAATGATGCCCCCGTGTCCCCGCAGGCCGTCTTAGTCTGGGCGACAGGTCCCCCGCGGTCGCGCAGCGCCACCCAGATGTCGCGCGGCAGGACCAGCGCCCGGTCGGGCCGACCGGTGGAGTGCAGAAAGCCCAGCTCGCCCCCGATCAGGCCGACAGCGGCATAAAGACCCCGGCCAGACGGTCCTGTTTCGGTGCGGATCAGGAATTCCTGAGCCTTGCCGTCGCGGTTGTAATCATACAGTTCCAGAACGGTGGCGGTCGGGCGCTCCTGGACGGCGCGCAGGAATGCCCCCTCATCCTCCAGCCAGCGTTCATAATCATCATCGCGCACCATATGGCGGGGCAGCAGCGACCAGCCCTCGGTCCAACCTTCCCCCATGCCCTTGAAGGCCGGGGCGGGATCGAACTGATCCACCACAGTCCCGCCACGCAGCCGGCGCAGCAGCAGGCGGCCTGCCTGTCCACGGGCGAAAAGGGCACAGGCGGGGGTCATGGCGACTTCCGGACTTACCGCCTCGCAATAATCACGTACGGGGCCGAGCCAGGCCACCTGCCACACCTCTGGCGTGCCATCCACCGTCACCGACCGTTCCTCCCGGATGGTCAGGTCGGCCTGGGCAGCGGCGGGTCCGGTCATGGCCAGAAGGGCGGCCAGGGCGAGCGCTTTACAGGTCCATGGCGTCATCGGCGGCCCTCGCATGGGTACGAGCGGATAGGGATAATTATCCCTTTTACCCCAACGCTTCGTTGAAATCATCCAGCAGTGCCGCAATGCGCCCGCCATCGGTCTGGCTCATGATCATGCCGGCCCGCCGCGTCGCCTCGCGCAGGTCCAAGCCGCGCACCCGGCGCTTCACCAGGGGCAGATTGCCCGGCGCCATAGACAGCTCGCGCACCCCCAGCCCCATAAGCAATGCCGCATAGCGCGGGTCGCCTGCCATTTCGCCACAGACGGAAACCGGAATGCCGGCGCGTCCCGCCGCCTCCACCGTGAACTGCACCAGACGCAGCACGGCAGGGTGCAGTGGGTCATAGAGATAGGCGACCTGTTCATCGCCACGGTCGATGGCCAGTGTATACTGGATGAGGTCATTGGTACCGATGGCGAAGAAATCGGACACGCTGGCCAAGCTGTCGGCGGCCAGGGCCGCCCCCGGTATCTCGATCATGGCGCCCAGCGGCGGCAGCGGGTCGGCAATGGCATGGCCCCGGCGCAACAGGCGGCGGGCCACGGCGCGCATCAGTTCGCGGACCTTGCGCATTTCCGACGGGTTGCTGATCATCGGCACCAGGATTCGGATGGGCCCATGCGCCCCGGCCCGCAGCATGGCCGCCAGCTGCGTCTCCAGCAGCTTCGGTTCTTTCAGACCCAGGCGGATGGCGCGCAGGCCCAGTGCCGGGTTGGCCGGTGTGGCGAACCGGTCGGCCAGCGCACCCGCCAGCTTTTCACCGCCCACATCCAAGGTGCGGGCCGTGACGGGCCTGCCCTCCATGGCAATGATCAGGTCGCGCAACTCCTGATACTGTTCCTCTTCGCCCGGCAGGTCCTCGCGGTTCATGTACATGAATTCGGTCCGCAGCAGACCCACACCGGCGGCCCCGGCGTCGCGGGCACTTTCCATCTCGCGCGGCAGTTCCAGATTGGCGTTCAGGGTCAGGGATGTGCCGTCGCGGGTGATGGCGGGCAGGCCGGCCAGGGCCTTTAACTGCTCCCGCTCGGCCTTCCACAGGGCCTGACGTTGCCGGTAATCGGCCAGCACATCTTCGGACGGGTTGATCAGGACGCGGCCCGCGCGCCCATCCACCACCACCAGATCACCCGTCTCCACCCCCTGCAACAGGCCGGCGGCGCCCAGGACGGCGGGCAGCGACAGGGAACGGGCCATGATGGCCGTATGCCCCTCCGCCCCGCCCAGCACGGTGGCAAAGCCGCCGATGCGGCGCGGGTCCAACAGGGCTGTGTCGGCGGGGGACAGTTCCTCGGCCAGGATGATGGCGCCGTTGGGCAAGCGTGAGAAAGCCTGATAGGGCGTTTCCATCAGATTGCGGATCAGGCGACGGCCCACCTCCCGAACATCGGCGACACGGGCAGCCAGATAGGCATCGTCCATGGCGGCAAAGCTCTGCGCCAGGACCGTGATCTCCTGCTGCACTGCCGACTCGGCGTTCAGGCGTTCGGCACGGATACGACGCTCCACCCCTCGGATCAGGCGTGATCCGGTCAGCATGGCCTGATGCGCATCCAGCAGGATGGCCATGTCGGCGGCGGCATCGGCGGGCAGGGTGCCGGCCTTGGCCTTCAGCTTGCCCAGCTGCCGGCGCGCCTTCTCGGCGGCGGTATGGAACCGGGCAACCTCGTCCGCCACCGCCGTTTCGGCGACATTATATTCGGGCACCTGGATGGCGCCCGCTTCCATGACATGGGCGGGGCCGATGGCGATGCCGGGCGATACGCCCAGGCCGCGCAGGGTCCGTTCAGCCGTGGATCCGGCCTCCGTGCCTGTCAGGCCCGGCTGCTGTCGCGTGGTCATGGGCGGCTACTCCCCGGAACTTGTTCTTCTTCAGTCTTCGCCGAACTTATCGTCAACCAGCTTGGTCAGCGCGTCCAGCACCTCGCGCGCCTGCGGGCCGGCGGTGCGGATATCGATGGTGGTGTCGATGCTGGCGGCCAGCATCATCAGGCCCATGATTGATACGCCAGATACAATATTGTCGGCGCGCTCCACCTCTACCATCGCGTCGAAATCACCGGCCAGCTTCACGAATTTGGCGGCGGCGCGGGCGTGCAGACCGCGGCGGTTGCGGATGGTGACGGTGCGGGACAGCGCGTCGGGCGGCAGGATGCTTTCGCTCATCAGGGGTTGTTTTCCGCGTTGAAAGGTTCAGCCATCCGACAGCAGGGCGGAGGCGACGTTGATATATTTGCGACCCGCCTCCTGTGCGGCAGCCACCGCACTTTTCAGGTCGGCCCCCGTCTTGCGGATGGAGGCAAGCTTGATCAACATGGGCAGGTTCATGCCGGCGATCACCTCCACCTTGGCGCGGTCCATGATGGAGATGGCCAGATTGGAGGGCGTGCCGCCGAACATGTCGGTCAGGACAACGACGCCGTCGCCGGTATCGCATTTGGCGACATCGGCCAGGATGTCGTTGCGCCGCTGCTCCATGTCGTCTTCCGGTCCGATGCAGACGGCGCAGACCTGTTTTTGTGGGCCCACCACATGCTCCATGGCGGCGATGAACTCCACAGCCAGGTTGCCATGGGTGACAAGGACCAAGCCAATCATGCGCTTTCCCTCAGGTTCGTGCCGGTGGCCGCCCGATCTTCGGGCACGGGCGGCACCTGCGCCTTGCGGTCGAGATCGCGATGCGCCTCGCCCACCTTGTATCCCCGCTCCTTCAGCCAGTGGGCCAGGAGATGGGTGGTGAAGACCGACCGGTGACGACCGCCTGTGCAGCCGACCGCGATGGTCAGGTAATGCTTGCCCTCCCGCACATAGCGGGGCAGCAAGGGTTCCAGAAGCCGCGTCAGATTGCCGAAAAATTCCGGCCAGTCGGGATCGCGGGTGATGTAATCGGCCACCGGCTGGTCCAGCCCCGTCAGGGGGCGGGTGACCGGGTCCCAATGCGGATTGTCCAGGAACCGCACGTCAAAGACCAGATCGGCCTCACGCGGGACGCCATGGCGATAGGCAAAGCTGGTGACGAAGATCGACAGGCCCGGCCCGCCATCCAGCCGGAACAGGCCCGTCAGGTGCCGGCGCGTGTCATGGACGGAGAAGTTGGTGGTGTCCACCACCTCGTCCGCCGCATCGCGCAGCGGCTGCATCAGCAGGCGTTCGGTGGCGATGCCGTCTAGAACGGGCCGGTCGGCGGCCAGCGGGTGGGGCCGGCGCGTCTCGGTATAACGCCGCTGCAAGGCATCGGCATGGGCATCCATGAACAGGACCCGCATGCGCAGGTCGGGCCGGGCGCGCAGTTCCGATATCTGGGCCAGCAGGGCCTGGGCGTTGAAATCGCGGGTACGGCTGTCGATGCCGATCACCAGGGGCCGGTCATGCGGCTGGCTGACCAGCGGCTGCAATAGTGACAGGCGCAGATTGTCGACCGCCTCATAGCCCAGATCCTCCAGGCATTTCATGGCCGTGGAAAGGCCCCCGCCCGACATGCCGGTGGCAACCACGATGGGCAGGCGGCCATCGGGACCCAGCGCGCTGGCCTCGCTCATGCCCGGCCCCCTGGCGTGCCCTGCGCGGCCGCGGCAGCCATCAGCCCGCGCCAGGCATTTTCCCCCGGCACCAGCGGCCAGCCGCGCGCCAGGGCGGCCATGGCCAGACGCAGCTTGGCGGGGGTGGAGACATGGAACGGGTTCAGGCGGATGCGCGCCACGGCGACACCGGCCACGATGTCAAACCCCGGATCGGGCAATCGTTCCTCGTCCTTGCCCAGATCGACGATCAGGGCCACAGGGGCGGCATCAATGGCAGGCACGGGCAGCACGCCCAGGCCCCGCACCTCCATCAATCCCGCGATGGGCTGTGGACAGCGGGCGATCAGACCGCCCTTGCCGTCGGACATCAGATCGACGCGGTCATCGGCCACCAGCCGCGCCCCTTCATCGACCAGCCGCAGGGCCAGATCGGATTTGCCCGACCCCGACGGCCCCCGCAGCAGCAGGGCCATTCCGTCAATGGCGACACAGCTTGCATGTATCTGGACCATGATCACCAACACATGGGATCAGCGGTCCCGGCGGGCAACATCCCGCCACCCATCCGCGCCATGTTCCGCCATCCCGGCCATCCCGCCCGATTTCGACTGGAACCACCTTCTTAGCAAACGCGGGAGCGGGGAGCGAGGGTAATCGGTGCTCATGCCGTCAGCAGCGTCACACCGGCTTGTTGTGCGGCCTTGGCCAGTTCCCGGTCGAATGTGGCCAGTGGCAGTCGTTCCCGCACCGCCGGCTCCAGATAGGCAGCGTCATATGCCGTCAACCTGTACTCTCGGACCAATGACAAAATCACGGCCTGATCCGTGCTTTGATCAACCTCGATATCAAGACCATGAAGCAGGGCCAGAAACTCGGCGGACAGCCGCCCACGGCGTTCGTTCATCGCGACGATGTTCAGCATCTCGAACCACCAGAGCGCGGGAACGACCGCATAATCCCTGGTCAAGCGGATCAATACCTGTTGCGACAGCGTAGAGCTTTCATCCCCGAAGGCCCAACTGGCAGCCATAGAGGCATCAAGCACAAAAGGCATCAGCTGCGTTACCCTTCGCGTCGGGCAGAAATGAGTTCGTCAGCGCTGATCGAGCCGTTGCGTTGTCCGAACGCACGCAATGCTTCAACTGCCTTGGCCGCTCGTTCCTGGTGATGGGTTGGTTCGGGAACCAGACGGGCAATACGCCGTCCCTGCCGGGTGATGGCGACCGTCTCGCCACGCTCGACCGCGTCCAGAATCGCTGAAAGCTGGGCTGTCGCTTCGGTGGACTGAATTTCGCGCATGGTCGGCACTCCGTTGGGCACTGCCCCTTCTGAGCCTCAAGGTTGGTCCTATTCGATTTGATGGGGACTGCTTGTCCTCTGCCCCTTCGCCCTTCCCCCAATCGCTCGCACCCCGTAACAGTATCGCGGTACTTTCCCCACGCTCGCGGGCCTGATCTTGACCGAACTGCTCACCACCGACCTTCTGGTCTTCCTGGCCTGTGCCGCACTGCTGGCCGGCTTTGTCGATGCCGTTGCCGGCGGGGGTGGGTTGATCACCATTCCGGCCCTGCTGTCCACCGGCATGCCGCCGGCGGCGGCACTGGCCACCAACAAGTTGCAGGGCAGTTTCGGCACCGCCATGGCCACCATCACCTTTTGGCGGGCGGGACAGATCGAACTGAAGGCCATGGCGTTCCCGGTCGCCTGCGTCTTTGCCGGGTCGGCCACGGGCACCATGGTGGTGCGCCTGACGGGGACCGGCTTCATGACGGCAGTGATCCCGATCCTGCTGGTCGCCATCGCCGTCTATTTCCTGTTCAGCCCGCGGGTGGGCGATATGGAGGCAAAGGCGCGCATGACCCTGCCGGCCTTCAGCCTGACAATCGGCTTTGCAGTCGGTTTCTATGACGGGTTTTTCGGGCCGGGTACGGGCAGCTTCTTTGCGCTCGGCTGTGTGGCACTGCTGGGCATGAATATGCGCCGGGCCACGGCCAACACCAAACTGCTGAACTTCACCTCCAATGTCGTCAGCCTGGGTGTGTTCGCGCTGGGCGGGCAGATCGTCTGGAAGGCCGGCCTGATCATGGCGGTCGCGCAAGTGGTCGGCGCCTGGGCCGGCAGCCACGCCGCCCTACGCTTTGGCACCAAACTGGTGCGTCCATTGCTGGTAATTGTCTGTCTGGGTATGACCATCCGATTGGTGGCGCAGCCCGACCACCCCCTGTATCTTCTGCTGCGCGACCTGTTTGCCGCCTGAGGAAGCCCTTCATGCTTGACCTGACCGACAGCCAGATCGACCGCTACGCCCGCCATATAATGCTGCGCGAGGTGGGCGGGGAGGGGCAGTCGAAGCTGCTGTCTTCGTCCGCCCTGATCGTGGGCGCCGGGGGCCTGGGTGCCCCCATGCTGCTGTATCTGGCCGCCGCCGGGGTGGGGCGCATCGGCATTGTCGATGATGATACCGTGGACCTGTCGAACCTGCAGCGTCAGGTGATCCACGATACCGCCGGCATCGGTGTGCCCAAGGTGGACAGTGCCGCCGCCCGCATCGCC
Organism: alpha proteobacterium AAP38; assembly: GCA_001296005.1. GTDB lineage: Bacteria > Pseudomonadota > Alphaproteobacteria > Azospirillales > Azospirillaceae > Niveispirillum. The sequence continues at coordinate 269,922 of LJHR01000015.1, forward strand.
GCCATCAACCCGGATGTGAAGGTGGAGGTCCATAAGACCCGCCTGAACCGGTCCAACGTGATGGACATCATCGGTGGGTATGATGTCGTGGCCGACGGCACCGACAATTTCGCCACGCGCTTCCTGCTGAACGATGCCTGCTATCTGGCGGGCAGGACGCTGGTCAGTGCGGCCATGCTGCGCTTTGACGGGCAGCTTTCCACCTTCAAGGCGCATTGCGGCGATCCGCACCCCTGCTACCGCTGCATTTTCCGCGAACCGCCGCCGCCCGGCATGATCCCGTCCTGTTCGGAAGGCGGGGTTCTGGGTGCCCTGGCGGGAACCATGGGAAGCCTTCAGGCCGTCGAGGTGTTGAAGGAACTGCTGGGGATCGGTGACAGCCTGTCGGGCCGCCTGCTGATGTATTCAGCACTGGAGACGGGGTTCCGTACCGTGAAAATCCGCCGTGATCCGGATTGCCCTGTCTGCGGCACCCACCCGACCTACATCGATCTTTCCCACCATAAGTGAAACCACGCTGGGGAGCCCTCGCATGTCCGACGGTAAATGGGGTCTGGTGCTGGTGATCCAGTCCGGGGGCTATGACCGTGTGCATTATGCCCTGGTCACCGCCGCCGCCGCCGTGGCCACGGGACGGCCCGTGACCCTGTTTTTTACCGGGCGCGCCCTGCCGGCCCTGCTGGCCAGCGAAGGCTGGAAACGGCTGGATTTCTCCGACGATGGCACCAGCCCGGAGGCGCGCGACCACACGCTGGCCCATCGCGGGGTGGGTACCTTCGACGAATTGCTGACCGCCTGTGCCGAGCTGGGCGTGGCGTTCCTGGCCTGTGAGATGGGCTGGCGGGCCCTGGGCATCCGCGAGCCGGTACTGCGTCCCGATTTGAATGTCGAAACGACGGGCATGGTCACCCTGCTGGGCCAGGTGCGGCCCGGTGACCAGATGCTGTTTGTGTAAGAAAGGGGGGCGGGTGGTGGCACCCGCCCCAAACACCTTACGGCTTGGTCGGACCCTGGTTGGTGGCCAGGCGCAGGATTTCCTGCGGGATGTCGTCAGCGGGCAGGTTGACCTGCACCAGCCAGACCGACTGCGTATCCGCCTTCACCGTCGACAGCGCGTCTTCCAGCTCCGTCAGGGTGGTTACGGCCACGCCCTTGGCACCCAGCGCCACGGCCAGGGCCGCGTAATCCCAAGAGGGGATGACGTTGAACGGGTTGAAGGGCTGGCCCTCGGTATAGGCCTTGTCGTTGGTCAGGGCCTGTTCGATGCCATAGATGGTGTTGGCCATCACGAAGATGATGGGATTGCGCTTATAGACGGCCATGGTGCTGACCGTCTGCGCCACCATCTGGAACCCGCCATCGCCAGCAAACACCACGGGCCGCGCATCCGGTGCCGCCACCGACAGGCCCAGCGCGGCTGCCGACGCATACCCGATGCTGCCCCAGGCCGCTTCCGACACAAAGCCATTGGCCCGGTTCACCGGGATGTTGCAGCTGACATACATGCTGCTGCTTTCATCGGGCACCAGGGTCATGTCGGCATCGACCCAGGTCAACATGCGCTGGAAGAAGCGGGCATAGGTGATGATGTCCGGCGGGAAGGGCTTGAAATCCGGGTCGATCACCGCCGGCCCCTTCACGGCCCAGGGTTCACGCTTGGGCGTGTCCTTCAGCGCTTCGGACAGTTTCTCGATGAAGCTCTTGATCGGCACGCCGAAATAATAGGCCTCGCCCACCCGCACCTGATTGTCATAGGCGACAATCATGCTGCTGAAATCCTTGCCCACGAAGCCTTCATAATCATCGGTCAGCAGGTCGCCCGTCACCACCACCAGATCGGCCTGTTCGACCGTCGTATAGGTCCAATAGTCGGAGGATGGGCCGGTATAGGTGCCGATGAAGCCGGGATGGGTTTCGGCCAGCAGGCTTTTGGCCAGCAGGCTGGTGACATAGGGGACGCCCGTCTGATCCACCAAGTCGGCGAAACCGTTTTGCAGGCCATAACGCTGCACCTCGATCCCGCCCCAGAACAGGGGCTTGGCGGCTTCCTTGATCAGGCCGGCCACATGCTTGACGGCGGCGGCCACGGAATCCGCATCCTCGAGCAAGGCCGGGATGACCAGGGGCTTCTCCGGCTTGGCGCAGGGGGCGTCCCACAATTGCCGCCAAATCTCGATATAGACGGGGCGCTTTTCCGACAGGGCAGCCCCCAGGGCGCCATCAATCATGGAAGGGGCCTCGACGGCATCGCTGATGATGATGGCTTCCGCCGTGATGTCCTCATACGCGTCGCGGTCGGCCTCGTAATTGCCCGTCGCATGGTGCAGCAGGATCTTGTAGGTGCGGACGAAGGGCCGGTCGGTCGACCCGGTGCCGGGGCTGCCGGAAATGGCGACCGTCGGCACGCGCTCCACATACGACCCGGCCACGGGATTGATCAGGGAGAAGGCGCCGACGCCATAGGTGACGGCAGCGCACGAAATGCCGTTGATGCGGCCATAGGCGTCGGCGGCATATCCCGCCTCCAGCTCTGACCGGCAGCCCAATCGGTTCAGCTGCGCGCCGACATTGCGGGCCTTGTCATCGATATAGTCAAACCAGCGGGCGACATAATCGCCGGGCACCGTGAAGACATCGCGCAGCCCCACCTCGTGCAGGCGCTGGATCAGATAGTCGGAAACGGTGAAATCTGTGGGCAGCGGATTCATGGGCGCCATCTCCCGTGGGCTAGGAATGCGGATATGCCGGATGGGGAAGAAGGGGCGCCCGGCCTGTCGGGCGCCCCTTCCGTAAGTAATGACTTACGGTCCAAGAACCTCTGCTTGGCTGTCCTTCAGATGCGCCAGATAGGCGGGCCAGGGCAGGTTGAACTTTTCCAGCAGCACATGCTCGGCGGTCTGCAGGCAGCCTTCGACCCAGCCCTGATTGTTGGAATAGGCCTCGCCACAGATGAAGACGCGATCCTTCAACACGGGCTGGCGGATGGCGGGCATCAGCTTGTCGTAGCGGAAACCCGCCTTCCATTCGTGCCAGCCGCCGCCATACGGGTCGCCCGACCAGTCGTGATAGATGGCGGAATAGGGCTTATCGACATCGACCAGACCGTGGACGGCCAGGATCTGTGAATGCGCGCTGGAGACCATGGCGTCGGTGGCGATGCATTCGGCAAGCGGGATGGGCGTGCCTTCTTCACCCGATCCTGACTTCTCCTTGGCCACACCCTTCACGCCTTCGGGCAGGCGACCCAGGAAGGGGGCGCCCTTTTCCAGACCCTTCCAGAAGGGGACGGTGGTGATGTCATTGTAGGACGCCATCAACAGGGAACGGGTATTGCCCTTCTCCCCGTGCGGCTGATCCTCCTCCGTCCCGAAATAATAGATCTGGCGGACGGGCAGGTCGGTGATGGAACGCCCGGCCACCAGGCCCTGCGCCTCCCACCAGGGATAATCATAGGCCAGCAGCAGTTTGAACGCGTCCTGGATCAGCACGGAACTGACCATGGCCTTCACGTCGGGCTGCTTCCATTCCACCCATTCGATCAGTTCCAGCGACCGGCGCGGCAGGGCAAGGATGATATCCTTGGCCTTCACGATGCTGGGTTCCATGCCCTCCTTGTCCTTGGTCACCTCGCGCAACCCGCCTAGGTCGGCATAGACCAGCTTTGTTTCCGTCTCCACGACGGTCAGCAGGTAGAGGCCGTCTTGATCGCGTTCGATGCGGGAAATACGGCGGTTCATGTGGATGTCAGTGCCCTGTGCCGCCGCCTTTTCCGCTAGCGTCAGGGGCAGGCGCTGATAGCCGCCGGTGATGGCCTTGAAGCCGCTGGTATTGGCATATTCGGTAGCCGGCAGCTGGGCCACGGCATTGGCATTGGCGACATTCGCGTCATAGCCGCCGGCATCCTTCATGAACTGATAGGCCTCCGACGACAGTGTCTGGCTCATCAGGTTCCAGAAACCGTAGGTGTAGAGCGGGTGGCCGAACACGGTGGTTTCCATCAGCGCATCCAGCGAATTGCGCTTGTTCTTAGGCACCAGCAGATCGAAGGCGAAGACCTGCAGGTCGTTCACGCTCTTGCCGCGTTCGTTCCAGGACAGGTTATAGGGTACCTTGTCCGGGTCCGACTGCTCCTTCATCTTCAAGTGTTTGCCGCGCAGGAAGAAGATGTTGTCCTTCTCGCCGATGGGCTGCCCGTCGGGACCCGGCTTGGGATTGCCCATCAGGAAGATATGCGACGGCAGGCCCAGCGCGTCGATCAGATTGCTGACCATCGGCTGGTTGGAGGCGTCGTTATCCTCGCTGGGCGGGATATAGCGCATGCCGCCCAGTTCGGCGGCGATGTTGGGCATGCCGGGAATGGTCTTGGTATAAAGCCGGCCGCCGATACGGTCGCTATATTCGAACATCGCCACCTTGGCGCCCGTGATCCCCTGATCGCCGGTCAGGCGCCAGGCGCAATAGGTGCCGGTCACGCCGCCACCGACAATCGCTATATCCAGAATATCGCTCATTCCCATCCCCTCCGCTTTGGCTGGTGGGCACGCGGCGGGCCGGGATGGGCGCCGCGTGCCTGCTAGGATGCGGAGAGACTAATGGTTGGTCGTATGACCATCAAATAATTTACTCGTTAACATTGTATCAGACATAGGGTAATTATTCGCTTATGGCCGATCGTGCCGGTAAGCAGCATTACCTTTGGTTTTAGGCCGGAATCGCGATCTCCCATTCGGTGTTGACCGCGCGGCGGAAATCCCGGTCATGGCTTACTAGGATCACGGCGCCATCATAGGCGTTCAGCGCCTCCAGCAAGGCTGCCCGCCCTTCCAGGTCCAGATGGTTGGCCGGTTCGTCCAGCAACAGAAGCTGCGGCGCCACCGGGCCACCCAGCGCGGCGCACAGATGTGCGCGCACCCGCATGCCGCCCGACAGCAGGCGTAGTGGCACCAGTGCTGCCCCCGCCCGGAAGCCGAATCGGGCCAGACCGGCACGGATCGCCTCCTCCGCCTGCCCCGCCTGTGCCGCGCGGGACAGCGACAGGGGCGTGTCATCCGTTGCGGCAGCCAGACGTTGATCCAGCCGCGCCAGACGCAGGCCAGGCGCACGGGTGATGCTGCCGGCATCGGCGGTGAGGCAACCGGTCAGACAGTCCAGCAGACTGCTTTTCCCCGCCCCGTTTGGCCCCGTCAGGGCGATGCGCGCGGGGCCGGCGATGGTTAAGCACAGGTCGCGCCACAGTTCCCGCCCGCCGCGCGACAGGCACAGCCCCTCTGCCCGCAGCAGCACCCTGCCCGCCGGGACCGCAGACGGGCCGATGGCCATGTCCAGGGGTGGCAGGGGTGGTGGCAGACGACCCTGCGCCTGGTCCAACGCCATGCTGGCAGCCTGCATCTGCCGCTCCCCCTTGATGCGCCGGGCCGATGCCGCGCGTTCGGCATTGTCGCGGCGCATGCCCATCAGGATGGGGGCGTTCGACCCGCGTGCCCTTTCCTGTTTGCCGGTGCGCGCCCGTCGCGCGGCCCTGGCCGCCTCCTCCCGTGCCGTTTTCCGCACCAGACGGGCCTGTTTGCCGGCATCGGCCAGGGCGCGTTCCGCCGCCTGCCGCTCGGCCTCCCTGGCAGCCAGCCAACCTTGGTAGCCCCCACCATGGCTGCGCAGGCCCAAGGGCGACAGGTCCAGGATACGGTCGGACAACGACAGCAGCCCGACCTCATGACTGACCAGCAGCAACCCGCCGCGCCAGTTCCGGATCAGATCGGACAGCAGCGCCCGCCCCCCTTCATCCAGGTCATTGCCCGGCTCGTCCAGGATCAGAAGATCGGGCCGCTTCAACCGGATGGCCGCCAGCCGTAGCCGCGCCACCTGCCCGCCCGACAGCCGGTCCAGCGGCAGCGCGTCCGGCAGGTCGGGCGGCAGGCCCAGGCGTGCCAACGCCGCCGCCCGGCCCGGATCATCGGGTAGCAGGTCGCCCACCACCTGCCCCGGTTGGGTCAGTTGCGGCCAATGAAAATGCCGGCCCCGTCGGGCGACATGGCCCCGCGCGGGCTGCAAGGCCCCCGTCAGCAGGCGCAGCAGGGTCGTCTTGCCAACCCCGTTGCCACCCAGCAGGGCGACCCGTTCATCAGCGATGGAAAAGGAAAGATCGTCGATCAAAGGCCGGTCAGGACCATGCGTGAAGCACAGCCCCTCGGCCACAAGCCAATGCGGCATGGATGGAACCCAGGTCGGACATGAGACGGCCCCCGGTGGGGGCGGCGGTCAGATGTGCGGGTTCAAATCCATGGGCGTCAGGCTCCGGCTTGTTTCGGCGCGAAGACTAATCCATCCGGGATCGGATGTAAATGGCGATGGTTGAGGTCCTGAAGGCTTGGTCCCCGACATCTCTATGCCGGCCTATGCCGGAATGACGGAGCGCAGGAAGGCCAGGGGCATGGCCTGCACCCGTGTGGGCGGCAGGATGACGGTGACGGTGGTGCCGATATCGATGGTGCTTTCCAGCGTGGCGTCGCCGCCATGCAGACGGGCCAGCGCCAGGACTAAAGGCAGACCCAGCCCCACGCCACCGGCGGAGCGGGAATGGCTGCCCTCGATCTGGCGGAACGGCTCCATGGCGGTCGCGATATCTTCCTCGCGCATGCCGATGCCATTGTCGCGGACATAAAGCGACATGCCGCCATCGGCCTCCACCCGGGCGCCGCAGACCACCTTGCCGCCCTGGGGCGTGAATTTCACGGCGTTGGACAGAAGGTTGGACAGGATCTGCTTCAACGCCACCTCATCGGCGCGCACGGGCGGCAATTCCGCCTCCATCTCTGTCTCCAGCAGCACGCCGCCCTTGTCGGCACGTTCGGCGACAAGGCGCATGCTGGACCGGATCAGGCGGGGCACATCCACCAGCTTTTCCGACAATTCCTTCTTGCCGGCCTGGATCTTGGACAGGTCCAGGATGTCGTTGATCAGCGACAGCAGCATCTGGCCGCTGTCATGGACATCATGGGCATATTCGCGATAGGCGGGCTGGCCCATCGGCCCCATGGCCTCCGTCGCGATGATCTCTGAAAAGCCGATGATGGCGTTCAGCGGCGTGCGCAACTCATGCGTCATGTTGGCCAGGAATTCCGACTTGGCGCGGTTGGCCATTTCGGCGGCGTCCAAGGCGGCCTCCATGGCCTGCCGGTCGCGGCGCCATTGCGTGATGTCGCGCACGCTGCCCTGGAAGGCCACGGCCTTGCCGTCGGCATTGCGGATGATGCGGGCCGAAATCGCGACCCAGAAGCCTTCCCCATCGCGGCGGCGCAGTTCGACGGGCACGCTGCCCACCTCTTCCTGCGCCAGCAGGGCCTGGGTGATGGCCTCCCGGTTGTCCTGATCCATATAGAAACTGACGGTGGCGTCCTGCACCTCCGCCTGCAATTGCTCCAGGCTGTCATAGCGCAGCATGGCCAGCAGGGCGGGGTTGGCGGACAGGAAACGACCGGGGATGTCGATGGTGAACATCCCCTCCATCGCCGTCTCATAAATCTCGCGGTATTTGCGTTCCGACTGTGCCAGCCGGTCCATCACCGCCTGCTGACGCGTCACCTGCGCCACCAGGGCGGCATTGGCGTCGCGCAGTTCCTGGCGTTCGCGGATGGATTGGGATCGTTGCTGACAGGCGGCATGGATGGTGACGGCCAGCAGCAGCAATACCGCCAGACCGGCACAGGCCAGGGCCGCCGGCTGCCAGGGGTTGACCCCGGCGGGCAGGGCCGCTTCGGGCCGCAGCAAGGTCACGGCAAGAGCCGCCATCCCGGCCAGTGCCAGCGGCAAAGCCAGCCAGGGGGACAGTATCGGATAACGCGCCCGAAGGCGGTCCGGGGAGGTGGGGGGCCGTTCTGCGCCGGTCGTACCGTCCATCGCCTGCTCGCGGCCTCAATGAATGGACTATTGTTACCATTCCATGGCCCCTGGTGCCATGACGCACAAGCATAGTATGGGCGGTAGCCGAACAGATTCTCGCCTTTACACCCTGGACACGCGGCGGCGGCACCCCATCTGGCACCGCACCTTATCCCCGCAGACCGGAACGATCATGCAGAACCCTGCCTCCGCCCACCCCATCGCCATCATCGGCGCCGGCCTTGCCGGTCTGTCGGCGGCTTTGTCGTTGACGCAGCGGGGGATGGCCGTCGCCCTGTTCGACAAGGGGCGGGGACCGGGCGGGCGTCTGTCCACGCGGCGGGCCGATGGCTGGCGCTTTGACCATGGCGGGCAATATCTGACGGTACGCGATGCCGGCCTGCGCCGTGTCATGGACGGGCTGGTGGCTGATGGCCATGCCGCGCCCTGGACCGGGCATATCGTGCGCCTGACTGCCGAAGGCGGGGTGGAGCCGCATCCCGTGGAACGGTTCGTGGGCGTGCCCGGCATGAATGGCATTCTCCAGGGTCTGATCGCCCGCCTGCCCGATGCGGCCCGCCCCCGTTTCAACCGCCGCGCCATCACCATCACAGGCGAGCCCGGTGACTGGCATCTGCGGATGGAGGATGGGGTGGTGGAAGGGCCGTTTGCCGCTGTCATCATCGCGGTTCCGTCGCCCCAGGCCGTGGACCTGTTGTCGCCCGTCGCCCCCGCCCTGGCCGCGCGCGCGGGCGAAGCTGTGATGGCCCCGTGCTGGGCCCTGATGCTGGGCTTCGATCAGGCAGTACTGCCCGCCTGGGACGCCGCCTTCGTCGCGGGTGCAGGGGCAGAGGATCGGCCCCTGTCCTGGATCGCCCAAGACGGGGCCAAGCCGGGCCGCGCCGGGGGTGCCAGCTTCGTGGCCCATGCCGCTCCCGACTGGTCCATCCGGCATCTGGAGGATGCGGCGGATGCGGTGGTGGCGGCCCTGCTGCCGGCGTTTCGCGCCGCGACGGCCATTGGTAGTGATCCGGCCTTGATCAGTGCCCATCGCTGGCGTTATGCCCTGCCGACAAGGCCGCTGACCGAAGGGTTCCTGCTGGATGCCACGCTGGGCATCGGGGCCTGTGGCGACTGGTGCCTGGAGGCGCGGGCAGAGGCCGCCTTTGTCAGCGGTGCGCGATTGGCTGCCGCGATGGGGGGCAGAGCGGTTTTCGGATAACCGGAAACCGCTCCGGCGGCGACCGCCGACGCGCGGCACGTGCCGCGTAAAGCCAAGTCGCTGATGCGGCGCCGGCGTTTGAGGAGCATGCTCCGAAGGGGAAACTGATGATTATACAGGTGCAGGTGCCCGATCCCGACGATTACGTGCCCAGCCCCTGCATCCGGCGCTGCGACCTGGACCGCAAGCGGCAATCCTGCCTGGGCTGCAAGCGGCTGCTGGAAGAGATCATGCGCTGGGGCGTGATGACGCCCGACGAACGCCGCGCCGTCTGGGCCCGCCTGGGCCGCCCCATCCCCCCGCCGGAAGAGCGTCGGGAGCCGGCTTAGAGCTGTTTTGGGTTGACCAAAAACAGTGCCGGCGCTTGAGGAAAACGAAAGCCTAGAGCATTCCCCGCACCTGATGCAGACTTTCCGCCACATGCAGGGCCAGCGACCGCATCTCGTCTGTGGCGGGCAGCAGGTCGGGCACCATCACCGCCATCATGCCGGCGCCATGGGCGGAGCGGATGCCGTTATGGCTGTCTTCCAGCGCCAGGCAATGGGCGGGATCAACACCCAGCAGGCTGGCCGCCGTCAGGTACGGTTCGGGATGCGGCTTGCCGCGCGTGACATCATCGCGGGTGACGATGGCGTCGAACCGGTGATGGATGCCGACATGGCGCAGATGTTCATCGGCCTTTTCCCGGCCCGTGGAGGTCGCCACCGCCTTGGGCAGGCCCAGCGCGTCCAGATGATCCAGCAGTTCCACCACGCCCGCCATCATCTCCACCCCCTGGCGCAAGGCCTCCATCCGGGGGACGAAATGGGCGCGGAACCGGTCGAATCCGTCCTGCCCGCCGAAATAATCCTTCAGCATGGCCAGGGTCTCCGGCCAGGGCGTACCGATGATGCCGGCATAGAAATCGTCTTCCATGGGCCGCCCCACATCCAGTGCGGCACCCAGCGTCGCCTCACGTACATGGCGTTCCGTGTCGATCAGCAGCCCGTCCATATCGAAGACAACAGCGTGCAGGGGCCTGGGAAAGGCCGGTGCGGTCAGGGGCATGGTCGATGAACGCCTTCAGGAAACGGTGACGCGGGACGCTTCCACGCGGTTGCGGCCCTGCAGCTTCGCCTGATACAGCGCCTGATCGGCGCGGTCCAGCAATTGGGCCAGCGTTTCCGTATCCCCCCGCCAGGAGGCGACGCCGATGCTGGTGGTCAGCGGGATGGCCTTGTCCTCATGCAGGACAGGATGGGTGCCGATGGCGCTGCGGATGCGTTCTGCCGCCAGCAGGGCCGCTGGCAGGTCAGTTTCCGGCAACATGGCCACCAGTTCCTCCCCCCCGAACCGGGCCAAACAATCGGTGGTGCGCAGGCTGCTGCCCGCCCGTTCGGCGGCAACGCGGATCGCGGTGTCGCCGGCGGCATGACCATGGCTGTCATTGATGCGCTTGAACTGATCCAGGTCCAGCAGCAGCAGGGAGAAGGCGCGGCCATAGCGGGTGCAGCGATCCCATTCCGCCTCCGCCAGTTCCATGAAGCGGCGGCGGTTCAGGATACCGGTCAGGCTGTCGATGCTGGCCAGCGTCTCCAGCTTGGCATTGGCTTCCGACAACTCGCGGGTGCGCTCGGCGACGCGATGTTCCAGCGTCTGGGTCAGTGCGCGCAGGTCGGTATTGGCCTGACTCAGCTGTTCGTACAGCACCAGATTGACCAGCCCGCCCGCGAACTTGGCCGTCAGAACGCCCAGCATCTCTGCATCCGCCGGCATCAGCACGCGGTCGCAATCCAGAATGGCCAGGAAGGCCCCGCCATCGGGGCCGGGCATGTACAGCGTGGCCGTCTGTCCGGCCACGCCCGTGCGCCGGTCGGCCAGGGCGGCCAGCAGCCGTTCATGCAGGGGGCTGCCTTCCGGGACCGCTGTCATATCGGTAAAACGGCCCGTGGCGGCCAAGGGCCGGAAACGGGTGCCGCCGATGGACCAGCCCTCCACCCCCTCCACGACACAGGCCAGACCGCAGGCATTGGCGCCTAGGATGGGGCCGGCCTGTTCCAGGACCGTCTGGGCATAGGCCTCCATCCCCATGTCGGGGCGCAGCCGGTCATCCAGCGCGATCATGCGGCGCAGGCCGCGGCGGTTGGCCTCGATGGTGGTGATGCTGTCATAGGCGCGTAGCGCCGCGATCACCGTCGTGAACAGCTTCTGCGAGGTGAGTTCAGTTTTGGCCTTGTAGTCATTGACGTCGTAGTCGACGATCACCCGTTCCTCGGGCGCCTGACCCGGCTGCCCGGTGCGCAAGATGATGCGGATGGCGGTATCGGCCAAATCCTCGCGGATGGCGCGGACCAGACGCAGGCCGGCATCATCCGTCTCCATCACCACGTCCAGCAGGACCAGGGCCACGTCAGCCTCTGCCGCCAACATGGTCAGCGCCTGTGCCGCCGAATAGGCCGACAGCAACTCCAGCGGGCGGTCGCGGAAGCGGACCTTGCGCAGGGCATAGCGGGTGACGGAATGCACCTCTTCGTCATCATCGACGATCAGGATGCGCCAGGGCGGGCCGTCCGGCTGGCGGCTTTCCGGCAGCGCGGCAGGCGCACCCTTCAGGGTGCCATCCTCCGCGAACAGGAAATCGTCATCAACCAAAGCCCTGACCCCGTTCCATCCGCCGCCATGCGACCGACCCGCCCCCCATTGGACGGGCTTCCTGCTGAATGTCTGGCGAAACACCAGATTGAAACAAATGTATGCCGCTCCAGCCAGTTCCACCGTTTGGCGGCGGGAACCGGATCGGGCGGCGATCTATATTGGGTACCACTATAAATCGTTTCGGGTGCCGATGCCTGCCCTAAATGATGGGTCCGCCTGGATTTCAGCATTGGCGCTTCCAATCTGCGGCCCTATCCTGCGGCCAACCGTCAACCATTATCGGGGTGTCGCATATGTCATCGGGCCATCATTCCGGGGGCGGGCCGCGCCGGCCCGGCATCCTGATCCTGTTTGCCGCCCTGGTCGGGGCCACCACGCTGGCCTATGTGACCTTGCCAAGGAAAAACGCCGAGATGCCCGTCCCGCAGACCGCCACCGACCTGCCCCCGCTGCGCCAGAGCCTGTTCCCCGCACCGCCCGTGGCCAAACAGGTGCCCGTGGAGCATGTGCGCCATGGCGAGACCTGGGTCGATCCCTATGACTGGCTGCGTGACAAGGATTATCCCAAGGTCGATGACGCCGAGGTGCTGGATTACCTGAAGGCGGAGAACGCCTATACCGACACCGTCCTGGGCAAGGAGGTGGACGGCCTGCGCGCCAGCCTGTTCGCCGAATTGAAGGGCCGCGTGAAGGAGGACGATACCGGCGTCCCCTATCCCAGGGGTGGCTATATCTACCAGTCGCGCTTTGCCGCCGGGCAGGATCACCCCACCTTCGTGCGCCGCGCCAAGGGCGAGGCCGAGGGGGCCGAGAAGACCATCCTGGACGTGAACGAACTGGCCAAGGGTAAGGACTTCTATGATGTCGAGGCGCTGGAACCCAGCCCCGATGGCCGGTATCTCGCCTATAGCTTTGATGACAATGGTTCGGAAAACTTCACCATCGTCGTGAAAGACCTGACCAATGATCAGTTCGTGGGCGAGCCGATCCCCGGGACGTCCGGTTCCGTGGTCTGGGCCGCCGACAACAAGACCCTGTTCTATGTGCTAAAAGATGAAAGCCAGCGGCCAAAGCAGGTGATGCGTACGGTCCTGGGTGCGAAGGCCGATGCAGGTACCCTGGTCTATGAGGAACAGGACCCGTCCTGGTGGGTCGGCATCGGCGAAAGCCAGTCGGGCCGCTTCATTGAGATCGGGTCGGGCACGCTGGTCGCGTCCGAAACCCTGCTGATCCCGTCCGACAACCCGACGGACAAACCCAAGCCGGTGATCCCGCGCCGCGAGAACCATCTCTATTCCGTGGCCGACCAGGGCGACAGCCTGTGGATCCTGTCCAATGACAAGCATCTGAATTTCCGTCTGGTGAAGACCCCGATCAATGACTGGTCGGAGAAATCCTGGACAGAGGTGATGGCCGGCAGCGACCGGCAATATCTGACGGGTCTGCTGACACTCAAGGACTGGCTGGTGGTGTTCGGCCGGCAGGACGGCACGCAGCAGGTCTGGGTGCTGGACAATAAGGGCGGATCGCACACCATCGCCTTCCCCGATGCCGCCTTCGCCGTGTCGGGCATGAATAACGAGGAGTATGAGACGGGCACGCTCCGCGTCCGCTACCACTCGCTGGTGACGCCGCCGACCGTGTTCGACTATGACCTGGCCGCCCGCACCCTGACGACGCGCAAGGTGCAGGAAATCCCCAGCGGTTATGATCCCTCGCTCTACACTTCCGAACGGCTGATGGCCCCGGCGCGGGACGGCACGCCCATCCCCGTCTCCATCGTTTATCGCAAGGATGTGAAGAAGGACGGCAAGGCGCCGATGCATCTCTATGGCTATGGCTCCTACTCCATCGCCATGGAACCCGGCTTCTCCACCAACCGCATCGGCCTGCTGGATCGCGGCTTCGTCTATGCCATCGCCCATATACGCGGGGGCGAGGAGATGGGGCGCCCCTGGCACGATGCGGGGCGCCTGACCAACAAGCCCAACACCTTCAACGATTTCCTGGATGTGGCGCAGTTCCTAGTGGCCCAGGGCTATACCAGCCCCGGCCAGATCAGCATTGAGGGCGGGTCGGCCGGCGGTACCCTGATGGGGGCCGTGCTGAACATGGCATCCGACGGCATGTTTGCCGGGGCCGTGGCGCATGTGCCCTTCGTCGATGTGCTGAACACCCTGTTCGACGATACCCTGCCCCTGACCACGGGTGATTATCCGGAATGGGGCAATCCCAATATCAAGGAAATCTACGATGTCATGAAGACCTACAGCCCCTATGACAACGTGACCAAGCGGCCCTATCCGCCGATCCTGATCACGGCGGGGCTGAATGATTACCGTGTCACCTATTGGGAACCGGCCAAATGGGCGGCCAAGCTGCGCGTCTACAAGACCGACGACAATGTCCTGATGCTGAAGACGGAGATGAGTGCGGGCCATGGCGGCTCCACGGGCCGCTTCGACAAGCTGAAGGAAGTGGCCTTGTCCCAGGCCTTCATCCTGCGCGCCCACGGGATGTCCAAGTGACGGAACCGGGATTCGGTCGCTACCCGGCCGATGCGCTGAAGGCCGATGGGTTGCGGGCGGCGGGGGGCCTGGCGGTGACGCTGGGCCCCCTTGCCCTGGTCGGGTTCGATGCCCACCCGCTGGTGGCGGTGCCGCTGCTGGCGGGGGCCGGCCTGTTCGGCTGGCTGGGGCTACGGACGCTGGCCCGGCGGGGTGCCGCCTGCCGCGTGACGGAAGAGGGTCTGATCCTGCCCAGCGGCTTTTTCATGATCATGGTCCGGTGGGATCAGATCACGGGCGTGAAGCTGCGCTACTATTCCACAAAAAAGGACAAGTCCGGCGGCTGGATGCAGTTGACCATCCGGGCGGGCCGGGGAAGTTACAGCATTGAAAGCCAGCTCACCGGCTTCGACGCCATCGCTGCGCGCGTGGCGGAACGGGTGCTGGAACGGGAACTGCCCGTGGATGCCACGACGAAGGAAAACTTCCTGTCGCTGGGGCATTACATGGCGTAGCGCAGAGCTGCGAAGCCGCTCCGCGGAAACCCCGGCGTCGTCCCCTCACGCCAGCAATGCCTCCTGCTCGATCGACAGGCGCATGTCATCGGCATCCCAATGCCGGGGCAGGCGGCGGTCGAAACGGATGGCGCCTAGGACGCGGGCATCGCCATCGGCACAGGCAAAGGGCAGCAGCAGCCGGTCATAGCGCACCGTGTCCCCGCCCGGCAGATCGACGCGGACCCGGCTCCAATGCGCGCGACCTGTCTGCCGCGCCGTCACATAGCTGTCGGCGGTCAGCTTGAAACCCGCTGATTTGCTGGCATCGCGCAGGCCCCGCCCCGTCAGGTCGCGGCCCGTGAATTCGACCAGCCCCGAACCGTACAGCGTGTAATGCGCCCCCGATCCGTCACGCGGGAACCGTGCCATCAGCAGATGGCCCAGCCAGGGCTTCAGATCGAAGACCAGTTCACCGGTCCAGAGCGGCAAACTCCCTTCGGCGCGGGGCAGCGCCCGCCACCAAGGCAGCAGGGGTTGCAACAGGGCGGGGGTGCTTTCCGCGGGCGGGGGCATGGGATCGTCGGACCGGTTTGCCGTGCCTGAAATCATGGGGCTGGGACCGCCATGGTGGAAGGTGGCAGGCATGGTGCGCCCGTCATTGCAGGCTGTCTATATTCACCGCACTGCAACAATAGGGCGCTCCGGTCAAATCAAGCCACCCGCGCGCCGCCCCGGTCGGTCTGGGCATTCTTGTGAACAACCAGGGTGACCTTGTCGTTCATCATATGCAGCTGCTTGGCCGATTTGGTGGGCAGCGGGATGCGCTGATTGATGCAGTAAAAGATCAGGCAGGCGGCCAGCGTGGGATTGTCGATCCACTGCACCTGCCGCGCCCCGTCATCCAGCCCGATATGCAGGGCGCAGCGCACCTGCGGCTCCGTCTGGATTTCCAGGCGGATGATGCTGCCTGACGGCAGGGGGTTTCCCGAACGGCGGTGATAATCCACGACCGCGCGGATCACCTCTTCATTGGTGAAGATGATGTGCCGGATTTCAGTGGGCATGCTGTTGTCTTCCCGCCAAAGGGCGTGGATACCAGCATATCAGGTCGGCCATGCCGGAACAGCGCTGCATCTGCCGAACCCGAAAATCATGTCTGATCGGAAACCCGGAGGAATGGTGGAGCCGAGGAGGATCGAACTCCCGACCTACGCATTGCGAACGCGTCGCTCTCCCAGCTGAGCTACGGCCCCGCACCATGAACCCACCAGAACGGCAGGCCCCCGAAGTGGCGCGGATAATGCGTATCCGGCCCCGCCCTGTCAAGCATGCCATCACGGGCCGGTCCCACTTTCGGTGCATGGCCCCATGGTCCCAATCCGGGGCGGACCCGCGCGGGGGTGGACAGGGCGGGGTCGCGACATTACGTTCCACAACAGATGCGGGGCGGTATCCGCCGCCCGCCCACCGGACATGGGATGAACATGGACCCGCTGCTGCGCACCGTCGCCGAAATCCTTTATGTGGCGCTGGATCTTTATGTCTGGGTGCTGATCATTTCGGCCATCCTGTCCTGGCTGATCGCTTTCAATGTGGTGAACACCCGCAACCGCGCCGTCTATATGATCTCTGATGTGCTGTACCGGTTGACGGAGCCGGCCCTGCGGCCCATCCGCAATGTCCTGCCCAATCTGGGTGGAGTCGATCTGTCGCCTGTGGTGTTGATCCTGATCGTGATGTTCGTCCAGCGCCTGATCTTGAATTACGGGATCATCTGATGGCTGTCCGGCCGCCGCTGGAACCGGCCCAGGGCGGCGTGCGGCTGTTTGTCCGCGCCACCCCGCGGGCCAGCCGCAATGCGGTACAGGGCGTGGCGGAAGGGGCGGATGGGCGCCAACAGGTGAAGATCGCGGTCACCGCCGTGCCCGAGGATGGCAAGGCCAATGCCGCGATCATCGAATTGCTGGCCAAAGCGTGGCGAATTCCGAAAAGCAGCATCGGCGTCGTCGCGGGTGGCACGGACCGGTCAAAGATATTATTCGTTGCCGGCAAGACAGAGGCCCTGATGCCCCGGCTGAGTGACTGGCTGGGCGGGCTGTAGCCACCTTATTGTTAAGAGAACGGGGAGACCGGATATGGCCGAGGCACGCATCATCGATGGCAAGGGCTTCGCCGCCGGCTTGCGCGCACGCATCGGCGCCGCCGTGGAGCAGTTGCGCACCACCCATGCCCTGGTCCCCGGTCTGGCCGTCGTGCTGGTGGGTGAGGATCCGGCCAGCGCGATCTATGTTCGCAACAAGGGCGAACAGACCCTTGAGGCCGGCATGCATTCGGTCACCCACCGGCTGGATGCCTCCACCAGCCAGGATGAGCTGCTTCGGCTGGTCAACCAGCTGAACAATGATCCGTCGATCCACGGCATCCTGGTGCAACTGCCGCTGCCCGCCCATATCGATACCCAGGCCGTGCTGTCGGCCATCGATCCGGCCAAGGATGTGGACGGGTTCCATGTCGTCAATGCCGGGCGCCTGTCGGTCGGGCTGCCGGCCCTGGTGCCCTGCACGCCGCTGGGCTGCATGATGCTGCTGAAGGATACGGTGAAGGATCTGCGCGGCATGCATGCCGTCGTCGTGGGAAGGTCCAACATCGTGGGCAAGCCGATGGCCCAGCTGCTGCTTCAGGCGGACTGCACTGTCACCGTCGCCCATTCCCGCACCCGCGATCTGGCCGCCGTCTGCCGCGAGGCGGATATCCTGGTCGCCGCCGTGGGTCGCCCGGAAATGGTCAAGGGCGACTGGATCAAGGAAGGGGCGGTGGTCATCGATGTCGGTATCAACCGCGTGCCGGCCCGTGATCCGGTGGCGGCCGCTGCCGGCAAGACCCGCATCGTCGGCGATGTCTGCTATGCCGAGGCGGCGTCGGTGGCCGGGGCCATCACCCCGGTGCCGGGCGGCGTGGGGCCGATGACCATTGCGTGTCTGCTGGCCAATACCGTCACCGCCGCCTGCCGCAGCGCCGGTGTGCCGCTGCCCGCCGGGATCGGCCTTTGATTACGGCTTACGTCCGGGACGCCAGCGGCCTGACGGCCCAGGCCGTGGGTCCGGGGGATGCCATTCCCCCGGGCACGGTCTGGCTCGACCTGCTGCACCCGGACGAGATGGAGCGGCTGACCGTTTCCAACCTGCTGTCGGCGGACCTGCCGACCCTGGAAGACATCAACGAGATCGAAACCTCGTCGCGCCTCTATACCGAGGGGGAGGTGGCCTTCATGACCACGCCCGTCATCGTACGCTCCGCCACGGGCCCACTGGAACGCGGGCTGCTGACCTTTGTGCTGGCGCCGGACCGGCTGGTCACCATCCGCTATACCGAACCGCTATGGTTCGCCATCTTCGCGGCCCGCGCCCTGAAGCAGCCGGAGCTGGTGACCTGCCCCATTGAGGCGTTCCTGGGCCTGCTGGAGGCCGTGGTGGACCGGGCCGCCGACGTTCTGGAACGGGTCACGGCCGATCTAGACCGGCTGTCGCATAGGGTCTTCGCCGATCACGAGGACCGGACAGTGGAAACGCTGGCCATCCGCGACGGGGCCAAGGCACCGCGCCATCAGGTGGTGGACCGCACCCATGTGCGCCGCCGTCCACCCACCACCGTGTCGATGCGCGCCGTCATTACCGCCGTGGGCCGCGCCGGCGACCTGACGCAGAAGGTGCGCGACAGCCTGGCCGGCCTGGAACGGCTGGTGGCCTTTGCCACCACCGTAACGGGCCCGCGCATGAACAAGGACCAGAAATCACGGCTGAAGACAATTGGCCGCGACGTGCATTCACTGGTCGAACATGCGGCCTTCCAGGCCATGCAGACCAACTTCCTGCTGGATGCCACGCTGGGCGTGATCAATATCCAGCAGACCAACATCATCAAGATCTTCTCGGTCGCGTCCGTCGCCTTCCTGCCGCCGACGCTGGTGGCCAGCATCTATGGCATGAACTTCGAGCATATGCCGGAACTGGACTGGAGCTTCGGCTATCCGCTGGCGCTGGGCCTGATGGTGCTGTCCGCTGTCCTGCCGCTCTGGTATTTCCGCAAGCGCGGATGGCTGTAATAGCGCGAGCTTGCCGGACGTCAGGGCGTGTTTCCCATCCCCAAGCCCGGCTGAATTCGGAGGCAGCGACAGGTCTGCTCCGGCCAGGAATCGGCTTCGTGCAACCAAATGAAACATAAAACAAGGGGGTGTTCCATGACGCCCCCCCCAACGCTGCGAAAGCGGGTAAATTGCGAAGGGGGGCGCAGGTCTGACGATGATGATGTGCATCATAGCGCGGACAGAGCCGGAAGTCAGCAGTTCCGGCCCTGTCCACATCCCCCGCAGGCACATAAAACTTAAGCGTTACCGCTGATCACAGCCAATAGCGGGGATCGGGTATCACTGCCCCGCGCGGATGGCGGCGGCCTTTTCTTCCACCAGCTTTACCAGATGGTCGACGATGGCCTCATCCTTCAGGCGGTGGGCGGGGACGCCGCCCAGATAGACCTGATGTGTGCCCTTGCCGCCGCCGGTGAAGCCGATATCGGTCATGGTCGCCTCGCCCGGCCCATTCACGACACAGCCGATGACGGAGACGGTCAGCGGCGTGGTGATATGGGCTAGGCGCTCTTCCAGCACCTCCACCGTCTTGATCACGTCGAACTGCTGGCGCGCGCAGGAGGGGCAGGAAATGACGGTGACACCCCGGCGGCGCAGGCCCAGGCTTTTCAGCATCTCATACCCGACCTTCACCTCTTCCACCGGATCGGCGGAAAGGGAGACGCGGATCGTGTCGCCGATACCGGACCAGAGCAACATACCCAGGCCGATGGAGGATTTCACGGTGCCGGCGCGAAGCCCACCCGCCTCCGTAATGCCGATGTGAAGCGGGTAATCGCAAGATTCGGCCAGTCCCTGATATGCTGCGACGGCCATGAAGACGTCGGACGCCTTCACGGAGATCTTGAACTCCCGGAAATCATGATCTTCCAGAATCTTGGCATGGGTCAGGGCACTTTCGACCAGCGCCTCCGGGCAGGGCTCGCCATAGCGTTCCAGCAACTCGCGTTCCAGGCTGCCGGCATTGACGCCGATCCGCATGGAACAGCCATGGTCCTTGGCCGCCTGCACCACCTCCCGCACCCGTTCCGCCGACCCGATATTGCCGGGATTGATGCGCAGGCAGGCGGCACCGGCCTTTGCCGCCTCGATGGCGCGGCGGTAATGGAAATGGATGTCGGCCACGATGGGCACCTGTGCCGCACGCACGATCTCACCCAGGGCCGCCGTGCTTTCCTCATCCGGACAGGAGACGCGGACGATATCGGCACCCGCCTCCTCCGCCCGCCGGATCTGCTCGATCGTGGCCTTGGCGTCCGCGGTGGACGTGTTGGTCATGGTCTGCACGGTGATCGGCGCATCGCCCCCCACCAGTACCGACCCGACCCGCACCTGACGGGACTTGCGGCGCTGAATCTGACGCCAGGGACGATGGGCGGCGGGATCGTGGTTGGGGCTCATGATGCTCTTTTGGTCGGTGGATTCAGGGTCAGGCTGCGCGTTTGACGGTGTAGGGGCGCACCAGGATGTCGGTCGGGATATGCAACGCGGCGGAAAGCCGGCGTATCATTGGCAAGGTCAGCGGGCGCTGACGGTTCAACACGTCCGCCACCTTGCCGCGCCCGATCATCGGTTCCAGGTCTTCGGTCCGCAGGCCGCGCTGTTCCATCATGAACAGGATGGCGCTGACCGGGTCGCTGGCCGGGATCGGGTGATGGACCTCCTCATAAGCCTCCACCAGGGTCAGCAGCACCTCCAGCCGGGCGCCGTCATCGCTGTCAGGGGCGGCACCCCACAGCTTGTCGATGTCGGCAAGGGCGGCCGCATGGTCGGCGTCGGATCGGATTGGACGGATTTCCATGTCTCACACCTCCCTGACGTCGATCCTGTCATATTCGGCATGGGTGCCGACCCACTTCACATAGAGGGTCCGGTAGCGATAGTCGATGCCGGCAACCAGCCTGTATTTGTTGCCGGCAATGTTGAAAACAACCCGGTCACCAACGAAGGAGGCTGACCGGAATTGCGCCTTCACCACCGCAGTATCGGCCCAATCGGCACGCCGGACAATATTGTACCAATCCGTCAGCGGCGTTTCGCTATCGGCCCGCCCCGGAATCTCCCAATGTTCCTTCAGGGTCCGGCGCGAGATGATCCGCATCAGGTGTCCTGTTACCGCGCCGCCAGTGCCTCGGGGGCCAGGGGGACGCTGCGCAATACCTGGGACTTGGCGCCCAGCGGGGCAAGGTCGCGGCCATCCACCGACACGACAAGGCCGCCGGCATTGCCGGTGTTCAGCACCATGCCAGGCACGTCGGGGGCGCGGAACAGGTCGCCCCGGCGCAGCACGCGCGAGGCCCAGAGCGTGCCCTTGCCGTCGCGCACCTCGATCCAGCTATCCTCCACCGCGCGGATGGTGACGCGCACCTTTCCTTCCGCCAGACCGAAGACGCGGCCCGTGGGCACCACCTGTTCGGTGGTCGCGGGCGGGGCGTTGGCGGCCGGCGCGGCGGGGGTACCCGATACCTCACCGGCGGCCACCGGCTCCACATCGGGCGTGGCGGGTTCAGGCGCTGTGGTCGGGGCAGGGGCCTGACCCAGGTCGGGCAGCTGCGGCACCTCGCTATCCTCCTCCGTCGCCGGGCCCTGGGCCACGGGCGTGGTGTCGGTGGCGGGCAGCGGCGTGGCCGAGCTGGCGGGGGGCATGGGCGGGGCGGCGGGCAGGCCGGTCGTCGTGGCCGACCCCACCTCCGGTGCCGATGGCGGTGCTGCCTCCACCAGCGCCTCCACCTGTCCCTGGTTCAGGACGGTGGTGGGGGTGGGCGGCGGCTCCACGACGGTGCCATCGCCATAGATCAGCTTGGACAGGCGTTCCGGCAGGGCCGGAACCAGATCGCCCACCGACCGGTCCGCCGCCGACAGCACATACCAGCCGCCATAGACGCCCAGCGCCAGCAGGGCGGAGATCAGCAGTACGGCCCCGCCGGGTACGCGGCTTTCATTCACGGGTTCGGGGAAATACAGCTCCGGTGCCGGCTCATGCCCTGCCGCATCCTGCTTGAACCGCAGCAGCACGGCACCGGGGTCCAGCCCCACGATCTGGGCGTAGGAGCGCAGGAAGCCCGTGGAATAGGCGTGGCCCGGCAGGTCGGACCAGCGCCCTTCCTCGATTGCTTCCAGGAAGTTCAGGCGGATGCGCAGATTGGCGGCCAGATCGGGCAGGCTGTAGCCCAGCGCCTCACGCCGGGCCTTCAGCGCCTCGCCAACATGGCGGGGGCCCGACGAATGGGCATGGTGCGCCTCTGGCTCCGGTGCCGTTGTGGCCGCACCGCCATTGCGCATGTCGCGCATATCCTGCTGTCGTCCGTACTGGTCGCCCATGGTTCCCCGCCGGCTTTGACCCTGTGCCTTACGCTATTTCTCTTAGCAACGGGGAGCGGGTTCGCGCAACCCACGCGCCCGGTGCTTCCGGCATTACCCCAAGCGGACACCGTGATCAGCCGCATAGGCCTTCAGGTACGGCCGGAGGCTGCGGACGGGCAGGTGATAGAGCTGATCCATATAGGCGGCCAGGTCACCTGCATGCAGCGAGCGCAGCATGCTTTTCACCTCGAAAAAGGCCGGCGCCGACATGGACAGATGGCGCATGCCCACACCCAGCAGGGCCATGGCGTCCAGCGGCTTGCTGGCCATTTCTCCGCACAGCGACAGGGTCACCCCCGCCTCCCCGCATTTTTCGACCAGCATCTTCAGCACGCGCAGCAGGGCCGGCGACAGCAGGTCGTAGCGGTTGTTCATCATGGGATTGCCACGGTCGCTGGCGAACAGATACTGCAACATGTCGTTCGACCCGACCGACATGAAATCGACCAGCGGCAGCAGGGCGTCCAGCTGGAACAGCAGGGCCGGCACCTCCATCATCACGCCGACCTTCAGGGCGGATGGACCCGGATTGCCAGCATCCTTCAGACGCTTGACCTCCAGGTCCAGGATGCGGCGGGCCTGGATGAATTCGGCCACCGTGGCGACCATGGGAAACATGATGCGCACGTCACGCCCGGCCCCGGCCATCAGCATGGCGCGCAACTGCTTGCGCAGCATGGAGGGCCGGTCCAGACCGATGCGGATGGCGCGCCAGCCCAGTGCCGGGTTCTCCTCCCCCAGCTCCGGGAAATAAGGCAGGGTCTTGTCACCGCCCACATCCAGGGTGCGGAAATTGACGGGCAGGCCGCCCGCCTCTTCCAGCACCTTGCTGTAATTCTCGAACTGGGTCGCCACATCGGGGTAGGAGGGGCGGACCATGAAGGGGATTTCGGTGCGGTACAGACCGACCCCATCCGCCCCCGTCGTCTTCAGATGCGGCAGGTCGATCAGCAGCCCGCAATTCAGCATCAGCTTCACATCCTGCCCGTCGCGGGTGACGGCGGGCAGTTCGCGCAGCTTGGCATATTCGGCCTGCCGGCGCTGGCGCGCGGCCAGACTGGCCACGAACACGGCCTGGATATCGTCGGCAGGCCGCACGAAGACCTGACCATTGTCGCCATCGACGATCAGGAAATCCAGCGGCTCCACCCGGCGCAGGATGTCGGCGGCCTGTCCCACCACGGGGATGTCCAGGGCGCGGGCCACGATGGCCACATGGCTGTAGGCCGACCCTTCCTCCAGCACCAGCCCGCGCAGGCGGCGGCGGTCATAATCCAGCAGTTCGGCGGGACCCAGATTGCGGGCCACCAGCACGAACTCATCCGGCAGCGTGCCGCCCGTGGCCACGACAGGCTTTCCGGCCAGATGCTGCAACAGCCGGTTGGTGATGTCGTTCAGGTCCAGCAGCCGGTCGCGGATGTAGGGATCGGCCACCTGTGCCATGCGGGTGGAATTGTCGTCCTGCACGCGCTGTACGGCGGCTTCCGCCGTCAGGCCCGACCGGATCGCCTCCCGGATGCGGTTCAGCCAGCCGCGGTCGGCAGCAACCATGCGGTAGGTCTGCATGATCTCGGCATGTTCGCTGTCAGACTCGCCTACGGCGATCAGCATCTGATCGATGGCCGAATGCATGCTGGTCACGGCCTCTTTCAGGCGCGCCAGCTCCGCCTCCGGATCATCGGCCACCATCTGCCGGATGGTCAGCTGTGGCCGGTGCAGCACGGCCACGCCCATGCCCACGCCCCGGTTCAGGCTGGTGCCCTCCACGCGCGACGGCAGCAGGACCAGATCATTGACCACCGACAATTCGCGGCTGTCGACCAGTTCGCCCACGACCACCAGTTCGGCCACGATCATGGCGATGGTCTGTAAAGTCTCCACTTCCTGTTCGTCATAATCGCGGCGGTCCTTGTGCTGGATGGCCAGCACGCCGCGTACGCGGCCCCCGCGCACAATTGGCACGGCCAGGAAGCCATTGAACGGGTCTTCACCCGTTTCGGGACGATAGGCGAAATTGGGATGGCTGGGCGCATTGGCCAGGGCGATGGGTCGCGAATGGGCCGCCACATCGCCGATCAGACCCTCGCCCACCCGCATGCGGGTTTTGTGCACGGCGTCCGGGTTCAGACCGATGGTGGCGAACAGTTCCAGCACCTCGCCCGCGCGCATGACGTAGCAGGAGCACACGTCGGCGGCCATCTCATGGGCGATGGTCATCACGATCTTGTCGAGCCGGTCCTGTGCCGACCCGCTGCCCGCCATGACATCGCGCAACCGCGCCAGCAGGCGCCGCGCGCCGGCTGCGGGATCGGGGCTGCGCCCCACCTCCGGCACGATGGCCGGGGTGCCGCTCATCATCGTCATGGCCTGACCAGTTCCATCCGCGAAGCACCGGACCCGACCCCCAGGAATGGGCAGCCGGTCGCCGTATCCCTACCACATGAAGCGCGCCATCACACGGGTGGAATGGCGGTCACGAGTGCTTAAATGGGGTAGGTCATGGTCACAGATCAGGAAGCTGCAACGGTAAGTCCGCGCGGCAGTCGCCGTTGGCCAGGGCGTCGCGCAGGCCCTGGAACAGCACCGACAGGGCCAGATCACGGTTGGGCAGGCGGATCAGGTCGCCATCGGCGTCCAGTTTCAGGCCCTGGCGGGCGGCCTGCGCCTGAAACGCCTTGGCGATGGGTTCCTGGCCGGAATGGCTGACCCCGCACTGGACCAGGGCCAGGCGCGGGGCGTCGGTGCCCTGTCGCATCAGGGCGAAGAAGGCGAAGAGGTAGCGTTCCTCTGCATTGCCCACGCCCTCGGTCAGGGTGCGGGCCAGATCCTTGGCATGGCGGGTGCCGTGCAGCAGCCGTTCCAGCCCGGCCTGGGTCACGCGGCCCTGAGCCAGGAAGACAGCACGCGCCTCCCCGCCCGGCACCTGGATGCGGGTCAGCGGGATGTCGGGCACGGGTTCGAACGCGATAGAGCCGACGCGGCCGCCCGGCGCGCTGACCACATAGCGCATGCCCACCCGCATCTTCTCCTCGGTGACGGTCAGCGTGTCGCCGGTGCCGGTGGGCAGGTCGCGGGGTACCGCCCCGGCGGGCAGCTCATTACCGGTGGGCAGGATGGGCACGCGCGCCGTCAGGACCGGTTTGCACCCGGTCAGCGGCAGCAGAATGGCAAGCGCGAGCAGCCAGCGCCTCATCGCGTTTTCCAGGTGCGGTTGGGGCCTGTATCAATATGGGTATGGCCGGTCGAAGGGTAATAGGCGGCGCCGCCCCGTTGCATGGTTTTCGCAATTTCGCCCAGGGCCGGGCCGGGCAGGACTGGCACCTTGAAATCCATGGCCCGGCCCTGCAGGTGATAGCTTTCGCGGGCGGCATTGGGATTGTCGCGCACCAGATCGGCATTGGTGCCGGGGGAACGGAACCCGTCCGTCACCTGTACCTCCGTGGAAGGCGGAAGGCCCGTGCGCTGCAACAGGTCGAACATGAAATCCATCAGCAGCGGGTCGATGCGCCCCACCTGCCCCGTCCGTCGGTCGCGCAGCAGCAGTTCGATCTTCTGCATGGCGCGCGGGTCATAGGCATTGTTGTAGAAATAGACCACATCCGCGCGTTCACCGCTTTTGGCATGGAACAGCACGATGCGCCGCACCGCCGGCAGGGGCGGAAGGTCGGGCGGCAACCCTTCCTCATCCTCCGGCCTTGGACCGGATGAGCAGGCGGCGAGTGGCGACAGGGCGAACAGGGCCAGCAGGGCACGGCGGGAAGGGGGCGTCATGCCGGCAAAGGCTCCAGCGTCAGTCGATAGCCGCCATCCACCCGCAGCAGCAGGGGATCTTGGCCCAGGCCCGCCCGGATCTTGCGGCGCAGGCGGTAGATATGGGTTTCCAGCGTGTGGGTATCGATGCCGGCGCCATAGCCCCAGACATTGTCCAGCAGGTCCTGCCGCGCGGCCATGCCGCCGCAACGGCAGAGATGATCCAGGATCTGCGTTTCCTTTTCCGTCAGGCGGATGGCGGTACCGTCCCCCCTTTCCAGCCGCTTGGCCGCCGGCAGGAAATGATAGGGGCCGATCCGTACCGACAGGGCGGTCGCCGCCTGCACGATCGCCGCCTGACGCAGCAGCGTTTTCAGCCGGGCCAGCAGCGTGCCCAGGCGGATCGGCTTGTCCTGATGATCATCCGCCCCCGCCGGCACGCCCATGCCCGCCGGCAGCAACAGGACCAGCGGCCCCGTCAGGCCGCCTGCCCGCAGCGCCGGGATCAGGCCTTCAGCGGCCAGCACCCCGTCCAGCAGGGCGGCATCGGCGCCATGATCGGCCAGGATGGCCAGCGCCGCCTCCCCCGTGGCCGCAGGCACGGGCAGCATTCCTTCCTGCTGTGCCAGCTGTTCGGCCAGGGTCTGGCGCAGTGCGGCGTCCGGATCAATCAGAAGGATGCGTTTGGGCGCATTGTCCATGACAGCCCCGGTCATTCACCGGGGCCGGGGCCCAGCGGTTCACGCCCACGGGTGGCCTGGGGCATCAGTTCCACAATGGTCAGGCCCAGACGGCCATCGACCACCACCAATTCACCCCGCGCCACCATACGGTCATTGACATAGACATCCACCGGGTCGCCCACCACGCGCTCCAGATCCACCACATCGCCCGCCCCCATGCGCAGAAGCTGGCTGATACGCAGCCGGCGGCGGCCCAGGCGGACCGACACCTGGACCGGTACGGACAGGATGGAGGAACGGTCGAGATCGTCGCCGGACATCGGGTCGGGCATAGGCAGCAGTTCTTTCCACGGGCGATGGGAAAACTCGTCGCGGCGACTATAGGCTATTTCCGCAATGCGGGGAAAGCCTTGCCCGCATTTTCAGCTTCGGCGGCATGGGCCGCCGCCGCGCCAGTCGGCGCGGATACTAACGGTCAAGATTTTGACCGTTAGTATTAGGGTGCAGAAAGCGCCTTGATGGCGCTGTCCAGCCCGTCGGGCCAGATGGCCAGATTGCCGGCCTGGGCGGTAATGCCGACATTCACGCCGCCCACCCGCCATTGCCCATCGGTGTGGACCAGCAGAGGCCCGCCGCTGGTGCCCCGGCTGGCCGAACAGGAATGGAAGATCAGCATTCCACCCGGTCCCGCCGGTTTGCCTTGTGCCGTTACTGCACAATCCCGGTCGGCCATCAGCAGATGCACACGATCCTGGCTGAACCCGGCCAGGGCCACGCTGTCGCCGGCTGCGGCGGCGCGGGGGGCGGGGGCCAGGACGGGGACATCCGCCGGCCCCGACAGGCGCAGAAGGGCCCAGTCATGGCGCACACTCTCCCCCGGCTTCGTCCCATCATAGGCGGCGGGGACGTGCAGGACATCGACCGTCAGGTGGGTCTTGTAATCCCCCCGCTCATATCCCAACAGCACATGCAGTGACCCTGCCTGTAGCAAGCGGCGGGTGCGGGGATTGTAAAGGCAATGGGCGGCGGTCAGCACCAGACGGGGGCCGATCACGGTGCCGGTGCATTTGCCGCCGATATTGGTCTGTACCCGCGCGATGCTGTTCCAGGGCGGGCCGGTAATATCGACAATCTGGCGGCTGTCATCTGCCGCAACGCCTGGCGCACGCGTCTGCTGTGCCGAACCTGGAATGGTCAGCGTGGCGAAGGTCAGGATCAGGGCCGTCAGGTGGCGCATGGGGATCAGAAGGGGCTGCTGTCCCCGCCGCCGGGATCACCACCGGCCAGGAACATCCAGATGGCGTAATAGAAGACACCGGCAAAGGGCAGGCCAACCAGCATGCCCAGCAGCATATAAACAACATACATGACGCACCTGTATAAAAGCGGCTGCGCGGATAAGGGAATGGCCGCCCGGTCATCGGCACGGCCACCCTTCACTGCTACGCCCCGTTCTGCCCCCTGTCGCGGGACAAAACGACGCGGTTGTCGCGGCTTTTTTGTTCCCATCTGGCGATGGTGTCACCCGATCCAGTCCAGCGTGCTGTTCGACAGCTGGGCCAGACGGCCCTGGTCGGCGCCAATATGCAGGAAATGCAGCAGCGGGTTCATGCCGCTGGCCCCGACATCGTCATTGGTCTCCAGATAGGCGCGGGTATTGAAATAGGCCGACGGGTCGCGCCCTTCCTTCCAGCCGTAATTGCTGTAATGCGACCAGGCCGTGGTCTGCCCGCGCGCCACGGCGGCGGCCACATCCCTGTTGTTGGCCAGATAATAGTCCGTGTCGAACAGGGCATTGGGATCACGCCCCTCCCGTTCCCCGAACTGGCGGAAATGTTCCAGGCCGCTGGCGATGCTGCCATTGCGGACGGCATTGGCCACGTCGGCATTCATTGACAGATACAGCTTCTCGTCAAAGCCGGTGCGGGCTGTGCCGGGCGTGGGCAGGCTGTTGACCAGCACATCCAGGCCGAACACCACCAGTTCGACCCCGGTCAGGGTGTCGACGCCATCGCCATTCACGCTGCTGACGGTAATGCCGCCATTGGCGTCCCGGATATAGGCATGGTCACCGCCGATGAAGCCCAGGCGCCCTTCATAACGGACCACATCCAGCCCATCATTGCCGAAGATACGGTCATCGCCGGCCCCGCCGATGATGACATCGTCACCGATGCCGCCGGCCAGGTCATCATTGCCGGCCCCGCCATAGAGCGTGTCATTGCCGGACCCGCCGGACAGCAGGTCGTTGCCGTCACCGCCCTCCAGGACATCATCGCCGCCATTGCCCAGCAGCGTGTCATTGCCGACCATGCCCTTGATGACATTGTTCAGGGCGTTGCCCGCGATGGTGTTGTCCATACGGTTGCCGATGCCGATCAGGGCGCCGGCACTGGCCGGGTTGGGCTGATGCCCGCGCGTGGCATAGTCCAGGACCAGATCCTCCACAAAGTCGGGGAGGACGTAGTCGATATGGGTGACCACCACATCGTGGCCACCATCCTGCAGCTCCCGCACCATGGTGCCGTAATGCAGGACATCATAGATATCGTCACCGGCGCCGCCGGCCAGCGTGTCGCGCGGCGACTGGGAAAGCAGCGTATCATCGTTGGGCGTACCCGCCCGCAAGCTACCAGACATTTTCTCTCGATCCACAAAGGATGGTTGCCGCCCCTGCATTTGGATTTACCCGCCCGATCATGGCTTCGCCGTGACCGGCCTGGGGCCGATCCGTGAATTCATATCCGTTTTGGCTAGTCCATTCGGGGTTGGGATTTCGACAACCAAGTAACGCCCCTGGCCGGCACTTATAGGGGCAAGATTGTAACAGGGCAAAGGCCGCCCGAGACCGGTGGCATGGGGCCACTGGGCGGGTGTTACTTGCAAATCTGTAAACAATGGAGCCGGAGCAGGACAAAATCGCGACGGTGATGGGGGAAAAGCTGGATGATCGGCCTTGGTGGCCCCATTCTCCCGGCCCGAAGTGGCCCCGTCATCTGTCCGCACCCCAAAACGACAAAGGCCCCGCCGTCACCGGCAGGGCCTCTGAATTTGGTGGAGCCAAGCGGGATCGAACCGCTGACCTCTACAATGCCATTGTAGCGCTCTCCCAGCTGAGCTATGGCCCCGAAACTTGTACGCGGCGTCTGGGTGACCGTCGCGGTGGGCGGCTTTATGGACAAAAGCGGGCGCGGATGCAAGCCCCTTGATCAGCGATCCGGGCAAGGCAGGCATGTGAAGGGCCTCAAGCCTCGCCGCCGTCGGGACCCCAGAAAATGGCCCAGCAGGTGAAATCATTGCTGAAGCCGGTGAACCGGTGTTCCACCCCGGCTTCTACAAAGATCAGATCGCCGGGGCCAAAAGCCTGTGTCTGCCCCGCCTTTTCGAAGGTGCCGGTGCCGGTAACGACAACATACAGCTCATCCTGCTTATGCGGTCCCTGCTCGTCCAGGTTCTGCGGGGCATAGAGCCCGGCCTTCATGCTGCCATGGCGGATCATGTACTCGAACCGCTGAATACCGGTCCGGCCCGCGATGGCGGCCATGGCGCTCGCGGGGGTGAACAGAAAGGGCGGGGTCATGCGGGCACGCTCCGGCAGGCGATAGCCCGTTCAGCGAACAACATCGCAATGTCTCCCGCCAAGTCCCTGAATTGTCCCTGCCACATGAAAAACCCCGCCGGCGGCACCGGCGGGGTTCTCATCAACAAGGAGGGAGGGGAGGGTATCAGCCCACCGCTTCCTCGTCCTCGGCGTCGGCCACCGGGGCGGCGGCGACCTGTACCGGGGCCGGCTGCGGGGCCGGGGCGGCGGCCTTGGGTGCGGGTACTGCGGCATCGACGCCCAGCACCTGGATGGTGCCCGACAGCTGTCCGCCATTTTCCACTTCCAGCGTGCCGTAGCGGATATTGCCCGTGATGCGGCCTGTGGAGCGGACCTTCAGGGTGCCGCGCACGGTAATGTCGCCTTCGAAGCGGCCACCGATATCGGCCTCGTCAATCTCCACCGAGCCCTTGAACAGACCGGTATCGGTGATCTCCACGACATGGCCGTCGCGCAGCTTGGCCTCAACGGTGCCTTCGACGACCAGCACGTCGCAGGCGGCGATCTCGCCCGACAGGCTGATATCGCGGCCCACGATCAGCTTGCGCATCTCCGCCGTGGCGGGGCTGTTGCCTTCCACGCCGGTGGGGGCGACACGCTTGGGCGGGCTGTTGGGAATATCGACGACGCGGCGCGGGATCTCCGTCTTCAGCGACGGGGCGGCAGAAGAAAGCGGGCCGCCGGGCGGGGTGGAGAAAGGCGTGTTCATCGTCGTCCTCGGGCTGGTTTCGGAACCGGTATCGGTGCTGGGTTCAACAATGGCGGAAGGAGTGGCCGCCGCCGGCTCCGCCGGGCGGAATCCGGCAGCGCTCCCACCCGCATCGGTCGGCGGTGCGGGCGGCACCGGCGGTTCGGGCGGGGTGGGCGTGGCCGGGGCCACGGGCGGTCTCTGGCGTCGGAACATGTTGTCTTGCCCCCTGTATCTCATCGGCTAAAGGCGGGGTTCACACAGATGCTGCAACCGGAAGATCACGCCGCATCCCTTCGACAAGATGGGCCATGAACGCCGCCGCCAGCACGGGCACCAGCAGATTGACGAGTGGAAGCGACGAAAGAAAGGCGATAATGACGCCCGCCGCAAAAAGTCCCATCCGCCGCTCGCTGCGCAGAAATTTCACCCCCATCGGGGTAAGCCGGCGGACGGCCACCAGCTCGAAATATTCCCGCCCAATCAGGTAACCGTTCACCAGGAACCAGACGAACAGGTTGACCACGGGCACGAAATAGAAGGGCAGGGCCAGCAGGTTGACCAGCACCACCAGGCCTAAGAACTTCAGCCCTTCCAGCACGGAGCGCCAGACGGGGATGCGCCGCGGTGGAGGCAGATGCGGGTAATGGCGGCGTTCCACGGCATCGACGATCCCATCCAGCATGGTGGAGGAAACGACGACCATCACGGCGGGAAACATCAGCCAGGCCAGCACCAGCCCCGCCACCCCGCCCAGCAGGTCGATACCCGTTTCCACCCAGCCGATATCGAACAGGGATGTATGGGTCAAAAGCCAGCCGAACCCGGTCAGCAGGACCGTAAACAGCGCAATCGTACCAAGGGCGGCGAAGATCAGGACGCGGGTAAAGGCGGGGTCGGGCAATTGCCCTACAGCGCGCGACAATTCCCGGATCATGTTATGGACTCCCCAATCGCTCGCACCTATGCACCAGCACCATCCATATGGGGATGCATGGGCACTTGCCGCAAGACGCGGTCTGCCTATACTCCGCGCCAATTCTGATCGTTTTGTGGAGGCCATTCGTGGCGGCTGTTTATGATGTGGTGGGTCTGGGTAACGCGATCGTGGACGTGATCGCCAAGGCCGACGAAGAGTTTCTGACCGCCAATGGCCTGGTGAAGAACGCCATGCGCCTGATCAGCGCCGAAGAGGCTGATGATCTTTATGCCAAGATGGGTCCGGGTCTGGAAATGTCGGGCGGGTCTGCGGGCAACACCATGGCGGCCCTGGCGTCGCTGGGCGGCAAGGGCGTGTTCGTGGGCAAGGTCGCCCATGATCAGCTGGGCAAGGTCTATCGCCATGACATCCGCGCCGCCGGCGTGGTGTTCGACACGCCCGACCTGACCGACGGCAAGCCCACCGGTTCCTGCCTGATCCTGGTGACGCCCGACGGGCACCGCACCATGAACACCTTCCTGGGTGCCTGCCTGGACCTGACGCCCGACGACATCGATCCGGCGGTGATCAAATCCTCGAAGGTCGTTTACATGGAGGGCTATCTGTGGGACCCGCCGGCGGCCAAGCAGGCCTTCCTGAAGGCAGCCGCCCTGGCGCATGAGGCGGGGCAGAAGGTGGCTTTGTCACTGTCCGACCCGTTCTGCGTGAACCGTCACCTGGACAGTTTCCGCGATCTGGTGAAGAACCATGTCGACATCCTGTTCGCGAATGAGAGCGAGATCGTCGCCCTGTTCGGTGGCGATTTCGACAGTGCGGCCGCCGAGGCACGCAAACATGTGGAAGTGGCCGTCCTGACGCGGGGTGAGCAGGGGGCGACCGTCCTCGTGGGCGGGGAGACCTATTCGGTTCCCGCCGAGAAAGTGTCCCAGGTCGTGGACACCACGGGCGCGGGCGACCTGTTCGCCGCCGGCTTCCTCTATGGCTACACCCAGGGCCGCAGCCCGTCCGACTGCGCGCGCCTGGGTGCCATCTGTGCGGGTGAGATCATCACCCATTACGGTGCGCGGTCGGAGGTCAATCTGGCCGAGCTGGCGGCGTCCAAGGGGCTGTGATCGGCACCGTCGCATGCGCTGGCCCTTATGCGACCTACGAATAGCCGTAGGTCGCATAAGGGCGAAGCCCGCATGCGACAGGCATTACCGCCTTAACCCGCGACAAAGATCCAGATATTCGGGATGGTCGGGCGTCAGCCAGCCATGGCGGATCAGGAAATCGATCACCGTCAGGTTGACGTTGAATTTCCAATCGTCGCTGTCGCGCACGCTGTGCGCCACGCGGGCGATGGGCCACAGCTCGAACCGCTCCACCTCGCCATCGGTGTTGCGAGGCACGAAGTCGGGCGGCAGTTCCAGATCATACAGAAACAGGACATCAGGCTTCAGCCCCTTGTCCTGTTCCATCAGATAGGTGATGGCCCCTACCGGAACCGCGCGCAGCGCCTGTTCCGCCGAAAGCCCCGCCTCTTCCCAGGCTTCCTTGATCAGATTGTCGGACAGGCTCAACCCCGCCGGCTGTCCGCCCGCCACCAGATTATCGTACTGGCCCGGCGCGACGCCCCGGTCCATGGCGCGCTTGCCCACCCACAGGTGGATGCCATCCGGCTTGCGCACGAAGCCGTTGACGTGCAGGCCATAGGCCGTGACCCCGAAGAACGGGATGGCCGCGCGGTCCAGCTCCATCAGGGCGGGATGGCCCCAGCCACCGGAGACTGTGTACATTTCCCGGCGCAGTTTCGGGATGGTCCCTTCCGCAACCAGCCGGTCCAGAGCGGCGGCCACCGCCCGCGTGCGCGACGCCGCATCGGTCAGGCCGGGATGCAGGCTGATCCCGCCTGCATCGGGGATGAAGGGCAGGCCCAGGCCCAGCAGCCGTTCCATGAAGCCAACCCGCACCTGCCCCACCGTGACACCAGCGATGGAGAAGGGCCGGAAGCCCGACAGGTCGTGGCGGTTGCAGGCCCGGATATGGCGCAGGAAGCCTTGTGTCAGGGCAGGATCAACCATCAGGCGGCCTCCGTCACCGGGTCAGCGTGTTTGGGGGCCGGCACCCGCCGCACGGCCCAGGCGGCGACCAGCCCGGCCAGGGCCAGCATGGCGGCCCCGAAATAGAAGGGCATGCCGGGGATGGGGATCGTGGCCCCCTCCGCCGTGAAATGTTCGAACAGTTCGGCCCCGATCAGGGGGGCCAGGATGAAGGTCAGGCTCTGCATGCTGGCAAAGGCCCCCTGGACAGAACCCTGTTCATCGGCCCCCACGCTGCGCGCCACGATGCTCTGGATCGCCGGCGAACTGATCCCGCTCATCGAATGGACGGGGATGAAGGCGGCGAAGGCCGTGGCGCTGCTGGCTGCGCCATAGCCAGCATAGGCCGTCGCCTCCAGCCCGATGCCCAGCAGGGCCGTGCGCGGTTCGCCCAGCTTTTTCACGATCCGGTCGATCAGCACGCCCTGCACCAGCACCGTGGTCAGGCCCACGGCGGCGAGCGACAGGCCGTTATCCAGCTCGCTCCACCCGAAACGCTTGGTCGTGTACAGCACCCAGACCATCTGCATCACGCCCATGGCCAGCACCATGCAGGTGCGGCTGGCGGCCAGGCCCAGGACGGCGGGATGCATGGCCAGCGCCCGCAGCGATCCGACGGGATTGGCGCGGGCGAGGCTGAAGGCGCGGCGGTTGGCAGGGGCCAACGACTCGGGCAGGACCAGCAATCCGTATAGGAAGTTCAGACCCGCCAGACCGGCCGCCACCATGAAGGGCAAATGCAGGTTGACCTCTGCCAATATGCCGCCCAGTGCCGGGCCCGTGATGAAGCCGACGCCAAAGGCCGCGCCCATCATGCCGAAATTCTTGGCCCGGTCCTGCGGCCCGCTGATATCGGCGATATAGGCATTGGCCGCGGTCACATTGGCCGCCGTCAGACCCGCCACCATCCGCCCCACCAGCAGCCAGACCAGACCGGGTGCAAATGCCATGAACAGCTGATCAATCGCCATGCCCGCGATGGAGGCCAGGATCACCTTGCGCCGCCCGAACCGGTCCGACAGCGCCCCCAGCACAGGGGCGAACAGGAACTGCATGATGGAAAAGGCGGCGATCATCGCCCCCATCCACCAGGCCGCCGACGCCTCGCTGACCGCGAACTGACGGATCAGCGATGGAAAGACCGGGATTGTCAGGCTGAAGGTCAACACGTCCAGAAGGACGGTGATCATGATGAAGGGGATGCCAGCCTGGCGGGGGGAGGTTGGGCGGGGGGGAG
Organism: alpha proteobacterium AAP38; assembly: GCA_001296005.1. GTDB lineage: Bacteria > Pseudomonadota > Alphaproteobacteria > Azospirillales > Azospirillaceae > Niveispirillum. Next base: position 305,144 of record LJHR01000015.1, read on the forward strand.
TGGAGTAGGGGGAGGACATATGCTCTTCCGGCTGCGGTGCCGTGGCGTCTCATATCAGAAAGGCGACGGTGAGTCCCATCCAAGGGTGCGATGAATTGTTCCGCATTGCCCCTGGGCGGCGGCGCCATACCGCGCTATATGGTTGGGCATGAGCGGTTTCATGATCTTCCTCATGGTTCTGGCCATGATCGCCACGCTGGCTGTGCTGGTGATCGGGCTTTTCGCCATGGCACGCGGCGGCGAATTCAACGCCAAATACGGCAACAAGCTGATGTGGTGGCGCATCCGGCTGCAGGTGGCGGCTGTCGTGCTGTTCGCCCTGGCCTTCATGGCCTCCTGACCCCATCCCAGACAGCAGGTAGCGCCATGGTCCGCCTGACCCGCATCTACACCCGTGGCGGCGACAAGGGACAGACGTCGCTGGGCGATGGTTCCCGCGTGGCCAAACACGCGCTGCGCGTCGCCGCCTATGGCACCGTGGACGAGGCGAATGCCATCCTGGGGCTGGCGCGCCTGCATACGGGGGCGGTCAAGGATGACCCGATCCTGGCCGATGCCGATGCCATGCTGGGCCGTATCCAGAACGACCTGTTCGATCTGGGCGCCGATCTCTGCACGCCGGAGATGGAGAACCCGCCCTATCCGCCGCTCCGCATCGTCGATATCCAGGTCGACCGGCTGGAGGCGGAGATCGACCGCATGAATGCTGAGCTGGCGCCGCTGAACAGCTTCATCCTGCCCGGTGGCCGCCCCGCCGCCGCCTACCTGCATCAGGCTCGCACCGTGGCGCGGCGGGCAGAGCGGGAAATGACCGAGCTGGCCCTGACCGAGAATGTCGGCGCACCGGCCCTGAAATATATCAACCGCCTGTCGGATCATCTGTTTGTTCTTGGCCGTTGGGTCAATGACAAGGGGGCCGCCGACGTGCTGTGGGTGCCGGGCCTGACGCGCGGCGAAACGCCGGGCTGAATGCCCTGAACCTGCGCAAAACCCCCTTGAAATCCGCCGCGCGGCTGGTATCTTCCCATTACGTAAAGGGAAGATGATTGGCCGGTCAATGGCGCGCCACCAGTAACGAAATTACGTTTTTACGTTACCGGACGCACACTATTGACATGTGCAGCGCAGCAATCCTAAGGTCCGCCGCGATTAACGGGGCTGGACGGCAGGCGTTGATTGCCCAATCTTAAGGCCCAGGTTCGAATGAATGGCTGAATGCCAGGGTGAACAGGCGGGGACCATCCACCGCCGGCTATCATGCGAGGGGATCGCCAATGAAACTCCTAGTCGCCGTTAAGCGTGTCGTTGACTACAACGTCAAGATCCGCGTTAAGCCCGACG
>LJHR01000016.1 GCA_001296005.1 alpha proteobacterium AAP38
CATGGCAGCCTCCATTGCTAACCATCTGATTATAAAAGAGAGTCGCACTTCAAAATAGAAACTACCCTTGTCGGCATCAAAAAATTGATAATCTGTATTATGGAAATTATAGAGCCACCTTGTCGCATCTGCGATGCATTCTCATTTTCTCCTAGCATATGCGACTGATTTGCAGTAACTAATGATCATCACACGCTGGTCCGGGGTTTGGCACCGATCATGTATGTCTGCATCTGCAATGCCATCAACTGTAAGACGGTACGCCGGACTGTTGAGGACGGGGCCAGCAGCATAGCCAGTGTGTTCAAGGCCTGCGGCAAGACCCCGCAATGTGGCCGCTGCTTCACCACCATCCGGGAGATGGTGGGCGAAACCAAGGCTGCCAATTGTGACGCCCACATTACCCCGGCCATCGCCGCCGAATAAGGCCTGAAAGTCTCCGTGTCCGCCGGTTAATGCGGGCAGATACCGATATTCCGGATGGAACAGCCGGTGGGGGCGGGTGCACCCTCCTTCTCCGCCTTTTTCTTGGCGGCTTCCTTCTGCGCCTGTTCCGCCGCGATGCGGCGGGCGCGTTCGGCCTGCATATCGCGCAGTTCCGTATCCTTGCCCAGCCGGCCACTCAACAGCATCAATTGCCGTTCTGCAGACAGAAATAACGGCTCCTCCGAGCTGCCGCCATTCAGCAGCGGTGTGTCATCCTCGCTGCCAGAGACATAGACGATACGGTAAAGACCATAAGCGTCGTCCAGGCGCCCGACCTCCTGATTAACCAGGGCCAACTTATAGCGGGCCGTCATGTCGTCAGGCTTTTCGTCCACCAGCCTGCCATAGAATTCCAGCGCCATGACATAGTCCTTGGCCTTCAACGCGGCGCGTCCCCGGTCACTGTCATCATTCATGAAAGGGTTCACCGGCTGTGCCCAGCGCGGGGTCAGGCAGCCAGGCAGGACCAGCAGAAGCGACAGGGCAAGGCAGGACAGGGGCAAGCGGCGGATCATCTTCATCCTCGGGCGGGAACGGGCCGTCATGGTGATCCTATCACGCTGGCCCGCCGCGTCGCCTGCTTGATTGTTTGTTTGCTGACACGCCCTGCTCGCGCATAAGCTGTTGCCAAGACATACAGGGATAGGCATGCAGCCGGGCTGGGAAAACAATATCGATGCGGATATGGCGGCCCTGACCACAGATCGCGGCATGCTGGCCCTGTTGCGCCACTGGTGTCAGGCCCGTGCCGCCAATGATGGCACGTTGCCGGTGCGGGCACAGATGGACCCGTGCGACCTGCCCCGGTCGATCCTGCCCTTCATGTTCATCTATGAACGGCAGGGGGACCGGTTGCGCTGCCGCCTGTCGGGCACGCGGATGCGCGATCTGTTCGGGAATGACGGGACCGGCCTGTTCCTGGATCAGATGATCGCACCGCACAGCGTGCCGGGCCGCAGCGCCCTGTTCCACCGCACCCTGGATGGCGGCCTTCCCCTGCTCTATCGCGGGTTTCTGGTGCCGGTGGGCAAAGGCTGGCGCGGGTTCAACCGGCTGCTGCTGCCCGTGGCGGTGCGGGCGGGAGAGCCGGCGACACAGGTGATGGGCATGGTCCGGGTGTTCGATCCGCCGCCGGGTGCGGCGGCACTGGCTGGGGCGGATGCAGATGGTCTGCTGTCCGCCCGGCTGCTGGATGACAGCGAATGCCGGGCGGCCATCGACAGAATGGGATCAGGCCGCGTGCTGTAGCACCGTTTCAATCTGCCGCGTCGTCGCCTCATCCAGGCGGAACTGCACGCGCAGCACGCCGTCCCCCACCGTCACCACCCGGCCTGTCAGGGTGACACCGCGCAGGCCGGACAGGTCCAGTTCGTCCCCCACCGCCACCGCAAGATCGGTGCGGATGGCGGCACCGCCCGCCGACAGGTCGGTGACATGGCCCTGTGCCGCCGCCTGGCTGCCCTTGCCGCGCGGGGTCAGGGTGACCGGCAGATCGACATTGTGTCGTTCAAAGGCGCGGCGTTCGCCGGCCCGGTCGATAGCCAGCAAGAATTCCTCCACCTCCTGGCGCAGTTGTTCGGCCTGTTCCGACAGCTCACCGGCGGCACCATGCAACTGGGTCGAGGCGGACATGGTGAACTGCGCACCCTCGCGGACGGCACTGATGCTTTCCGACACCTCGCCCGTGCGCCGTGCCGCCTCATGCACATTGCGGCTGATCTCTGCGGTGGCGGCGCCCTGCTGGCTGACGGCGCTGGCAATGGTCCCGGAATTCTGACCGATATTGTCGATGATATCGGCGATGGTGGCGATCATACCGATCGCATCCTCCGCTGCGATCTGGACCGCACTTGCCTGACGGGCGATATCGTCGGTGGCGCGGGCTGTCTGTCCGGCCAGGCTTTTCACCTCGCCAGCGACGACGGCGAAGCCCTTGCCCGCCTCCCCTGCCCTGGCGGCCTCGATGGTGGCATTCAGGGCCAGAAGGTTGGTCTGGCTGGCAATATCGTTGATCAGGCCGACAACGCCCTGCACATTGGCGGCAACCTCCGACAGTTCGGATACGATGCGGCGGGCATTGTGGGCCTTGTCCACGGCCTCCGCCGTGATTTGGGCCGTGAGACTGACCTGTCGGCCAATCTCGGCGCTGGACGCGGACAGTTCCTCTGTCGCGGCGGCCACCGTCTGGGCATTGTCACGGGCCACGCCGGCATTTTCCGCGACGGTGGCCGAACGCTGGCCCGTCATTTCCGCCTGCTGCTGCAACCCGCCGGACGTAGCCTCCAGCTCTGTCGCGGCGGCGGCCACGGTGCGCAGCTTGCCGGCCACCGCCAGCTTGAAATCACGCGTCAGCACTTCCAGCGCGCGGCGGCGGCGTTCTTTCGCTTCCTCCTCCCGCTGTTTTTCCGTCTCCAGCAAGCGGGCACGCAGGGCATTGTCGCGGAAGATGGCGACGGCGCGGGCCATGGCCCCGATCTCATTGGCGGCCTTTGCCTCCGGCACCTCCACCTCCAGCCGGCCCTCCGCCAGATCACGCATGATCGCGGTCAGGGCCGACAAGGGCCGGGCCAGGGTACGGGCAATGGCGCTGGAACAGGCCGCAGACAGACCGCCCAGGATGATAACGGCTGCCACCTGAATCAGCAGCAATTCGCGATGCTTGCGGCTGACATCATCCAGATAGACGCCGGAACCGACGACCCAGTTCCATTCCGGGACCAGGGCCACGAAGGAGATTTTGTCCACCGGCTGATCGAAGCCGGGTTTGGGCCATTTATAGGGCACGAAGCCGGCCTTGTCCGGCCCGGTGGCCATGCGGACCATGTCGCGGAACATCAGGGTGCCCGCCGGATCCTTGAAATCCGACATGTCCTTGCCATCCAGTTCCGCCTTGATCGGGTGCATGACCATGCGATGGGCGGTGTCGTTGACCCAGACATATTCACCGGCAAAGCGCATGGCCTTCACGGCGGCCAATGCGCGTGCCTGCGCTTCTTCCCGCGTCAGGGTGCCGGCCTTTTCCTGCGCCGCATAGGCATGGACGACGCTGGTCGCCCCCTCCACGGCGGCGCGTGCACTGCTGCTGTAGCGATCCTGGAGCTGCGCATATTGCTGTTCGCTGGTCAGGAAGGCGAAGCACACCAGACCCAGAGCCGAAATCAGGACGATCAGACCCAGGCGCTTGGAGATTGAACTATTGTTGATCCAAGTATAAATATTCGCCAACCGCATCATTTTACCACCGTCTTTTATTTATGCTTTCCTGAGTTTCTATTCAGGTTTTTTGCTGTGTCTATATCGCTGAAGAAGACTTTCTCAGCAAATGGCAATTAGGCATTGATGTCTCCGACACCATTCAACTGCCGTTAACTTAAACGCTAACCCCTTGATTCATCGTCACCGGGTGATCAAATTGATGGGCAAGGCGATCCAGTTTGCGCCTTCTCGGGGCCTGTCCGCGTCGCCGTGTCGCACGGGACCGGACCGGGTCAATAGCCGGCATGGGGAGAGATGTGATGGCACCGCCGTTCGACCTTCTGGGGCTGGACCATATCGTCCTGCGGGTACGCGATGTCGAACGGATGATCGGCTTCTACCGTGATGTCCTGGGCTGCTCATTGGAGAAGGTGCAGGCGGAGATCGGGCTTTATCAGCTGCGCGCCGGGCGCAGCCTGATCGATCTGGTGCCGCTGGACGGTACGCTGGGCCGCATGGGCGGCGTCGGCCCCGGCGCGGAGGGCCGGAACCTGGAGCATTTCTGTCTGGAAATCAGCCGCTTCGACGATGCGGACATCCGCGTCCACCTGATGGCCCACGGTGTCAGCATCGGCACCACGGGGGAGCGCTATGGGGCGGGCGGCGAAGGGCTGTCGATCTATCTGACCGATCCGGAGGGCAATAATGTGGAACTGAAGGCGCCGGCTTAAATACCAGCCAACGCCTTCAGCGCCACCGGCCCCATGGCCAGATAGCCGGCGCGATTGGGATGCACCGGGTCCAGGCCCAGTTCCGCCTTTAGGCCCTTGTTCGCATCGGCCAGGACAGGCCAGTAATCGATATAGGTGTGGCCCTGTTCGCGGCAGAAGCCGGTGATCCAGGTATTCAGCGCCAGGATACGTTCCATCGGGTCACCCACCGATTTGCGCCAATAGACATCGCGGGCGGGCGGCACGGACCCAATGAAAACCTTCATCCCCGCAGCCTTGGCCAGCGACGCCATGGCGGCCAGATTGTCATGGGTCAGGGCCGGGTCATAGGTGCCGCCATTTTCAGCGACATCGTTGGTGCCGGCCAGGATATGGACGGCGCGCGGGGCCAGGTCCAGCACGTCGGGCGTGAAGCGCAGCAGCATCTGTGACGTTGTCTGCCCCGAAATACCGCGCCCGATGAAACCGTTGGACGGGAAGAATGCGCCATCATGTTCGGGACGCGCCCAGTTCTCGGTAATGCTGTCCCCCATGAACACCACGCGCCGCTTGTCGGCGGGCAGTGCCTTGGCGGCGGTGTTGGCGGCGGCATAGCGGGCGCGATTGGCCCAGTCCAGCGCCTGCACCGGCTCCGCAGCACCCGCCTGTGACACGGCCAGCATTGGTAACAGGGGAGCGGTGGCAAGCAGGTGACGGCGGTTCATGGCGATCCCTTTGAAATCAGAACCAGTGGGTCGGGTGAGGGTTTTGCCCCACCCGACCCCCGGCATTATGCTTAACGCTTCACGACAACCTGCTTGCCGTCATACACCAGTTCGCGCTCGCCCTTCACGTTGAAGTCAGCAGCCTTGGTGTTCTGGCCGTCAATCCAGCGAATACGGATGGTGCGCTTTTCCGCCATACCGGGGAACGAACCCTGGCGGTCAGCGATGGTCAGTTCCCCACTGGCCTGATTCCAGGACAGCTTGATGCGGCTGAACTCACCCTGTTCATAGCCATAGGTGGTGCCTTCATCCTCATAGAGGTCGAAGCTGCCATCCGCGCCGGCATAGATATTGATCAGCAGGGAACCATCCTGTTTCTCCGCCGTGGACTGCACCGCGGGGCCGGTGGGGATGATCGCCCCTTCCCGCACGAACAGCGGGATACGGGTCAGCGGTGCATCCACCGTCACCTCCTGACCACCCGTCAGCTTCTCACCCGTATAGAAATTCACCCAGTTTGCCCCGGCGGGCAGATAGACGGCCTTGGTGGTGGCGCCCTGTGTGTAGACGGGGGCGACCAGGATGCTGGGGCCGAACAGGTATTGTGTGCCCAGATCCTTCACCTTGGCATCGGCGGGGAAATCCTGCGCCAGGGCGCGCATGATGGTCCCGTCCTTGTGCCAAGTGTCCCCGGCCAGGGTGTAGATATAGGGCAGCAGGCTGTAACGCAGCTTGGTGTACCAGACCATGGACTGGTACACGTCCGAGCTTTCCGGCGCGATATTATAGATTTCGCGCAGCGGGAACTGTCCATGCGACCGGAACAGCGGGCTGAACGCCCCGAACTGGAACCAGCGCAGGTTCAGCTCACGCCATTCGGCCTGATCCTCCGCCTTCATTGGCTGTGCCTCGAACCGCTTTTCCAGCGCGAAGCCGCCAATGTCGGTAGTCCAGTTAGGCAGGCCTGACAGCGAGGTGTTGATGCCCGCCGCGATCTGGTGCTCCAGATCGACAAAGCGTGAGACCACGTCGCCCGACCACACAGCCATGCCATGGCGCTGCTGCCCGGCAAAGCCGGACCGGGTCAGGATGAAGCTGCGCTGCCCGCCATCGTCGCGGCGTTCGCCCTCATACACGGCCTTGGTCTGCATCAGGGGGTAGGAGTTGAAGAAGGCAGAGCCCGGACCCATCGCCGTCGGCCCGATGCGCAGCTTCACCTCCTCAATCGGCAGATTGGAATGGACATCCGGCTCGGTGTTGTCCAGCCACCAGGCATCGACCTTCAGCACGTTCAGCTTGTCGCGCATCTGCCGCCAGTAAATGTCGCGCGCTTCCTGGCTGTAGGGGTCGTAATGGGCGTTCAGATAACCGTCGCCGATCCAGTCCCGCTCCCCCTTCTCCACATTGCGGCGATAGATATAGCCCTTGGCGTCCAGTTCCTTGTAATGCTCCGTATTGGGATAGAATTTCGGCCAGACGGAGATCATGAACCGGGCGTTCAGCTTGTGAACTTCCTGCACCATGCCGGCAGGATCGGGGAAGCGAGCCTTGTCGAAATCATGGCTACCCCAGCTATCTTCGGGCCAGTAGTTCCAGTCCAAGACGATATTATCCAGCGGAATGCCGCGCTTGCGATATTCCTTGACGGTGCCCACCACCTCTTCCTGGGTCTTGTACCGTTCCCGGCTTTGCCAGAAACCATAGGCCCAGCGGGGCAGCATCACGGACTTGCCCGTCAGTTGCCGGTAGCCGGCAATGACGCCATCGATATCGTCACCCGCGATGACATAATAATCCAGCGCATTGGCCACTTCTGACGACAGGGTCAGGGCATGGCGCTCGCTATCCGGCAGCGGGTCCTGGTGAGAGACGCCGATATAGCCGCCATCGGGCTGCCACTCGATACGGATGTCGTGCTGCTTGCCGGCTTCCAGCGCCACCTCAAAATTATGGAACCAAGGGTTCCAGTTCTGGCGCCAGCGATGGATCACTTCCTTGCCATCGACAAAGACGGTGGCATAGCCGGACGAATAAAGCTGGAACTTGTGGGTGCCGGCCTTGTCCGTGCTGATCTTGCCTTGCCAAGTGACCTTCTGGCCCGGCGTGTCGCGGGTTTTGTCAGGCCGGCGGTTTCCGCCCACCTCGGCAGGCCAGTTCAGCAGATCGTCAAGGTCGCGCCAATCGATCTTGCTCTCCCGGCGGACCAGCTTGGTTTCTCCATCCTTGGCGTAGGTGGCGGTCAGCGCCCCTTCCTTACCCTCGGCATCGAACAGCTTCAGCGTGCCATCCAGATCGGCATAATCATGCGGCACGCCGAACCGGGTGATGGAGTTATTGTCCCACAGCACGCCGTAATTGCGGCTGGACACCACGAACGGAACCGCGATGTCCATATTGTGCTGCGCCAGACGCAGGTCTTCGCCGTTCCAGTTCAGCACACCGTTCTGATGCTGGCCCAGGCCGTAAAATGCCTCATCCGTGCCGGGGTTGAAGGTCTGGCTGATCGTGTAATAGTCACGGTCCAGAACCTTCACGGGCGCAATCGCACCTCGGTCCTTCTCGGCCAGCAGTGGGTTGCCCGTCTTGTCCAGGAAGCGGACGGTACCGGTGGCCAGATTCAGTTCCGCCGTCAGTTCCGGGGTCTTCAGCCGGGCGACCTTGCCATCCTGCTCCACGGTGAAGCCACCATTGGCGGGACTGGCCACGGTGATCAGGCTGGCCGGGATGTCCAGGCTGTCGGTCGGCACCGCCGTAACGCGGATCGTACGGTCATTGATGACCTGCAGGCGCAGCTTCTTTGCCGGTCCCGACGACAGGGTGGCGACAAGACCGTCCGGGGTCTGCTGTACCGCGCCGGCCTGTATGACCTGGGTCACCGTGTCGCCGCCGGATTTGGCGCCACCATCGCAGCCGGCCAGCAGCAGCAGCGGCAAAAGGGCCGCGCGGGCCAGCATCATGGATCGGAAAGTCATGCGTCGTTTTCTCCCTGTCAAACTGCCAATATCGTTGTGGTGACGGGGGTTCCCTCACCCTCCCACCGCTACGCGGCGGGCCCCTCCCTCTCCCGCAAGCGGGCGAGGGGCTAAAATTTCTTCCCTCTCCCACGAAGGTGGGAAAGGGGGGGCAACCCCACCCCTGCCCCAGACCAGACCTACTTCGTCGGATACGTCCCCAACTTCACCCGCAACAACTGCGCCCGGTCGGTCAGGTTCAGGCCGTAATCTGTCTGGTCACCGTTCCACACCCGGTTGATGACCCAGGTGCCGTCAACAAACCGACCCTCCTCCACCCGGTCATAGATGCGGCCCCGGCCCTCGCGCGTGCTGATGAAATCCACCCGCGTATGCACACCGGTGATCAAGTAATCATCCTTGCCCATCTCGATCACCACGGCCCCGCCCTTGGGCACGGGATTGCCGGGCGGCTTTTCCATGCCGAACTGGCCCAGACCGTAGGAAAGCTCGACCTTCCAAGGTGCATCGCCTAGGGCTATAACCTCGCTATGCACCGCCTCCGGCTCCGCCCCGCCCCAGACCTTGCCTTTCAGGCTGCGCTCCGCGATCAGACCGGCGATAGGCGTGACAGTGCGATAGGCCAGGGCGAACGGTGCCAGGGTTTCGGGTGTCACCTTCTCCGCGCCCAAGGGTGCATTGGCGTAGCCGGTATAATCCAGGCCGAACGGGCTGAACCCGATCCCCTGCTGCCCCAGCACCGCGAACAGATAGCGGGCATAGACCGCCTTGCTGCCCATTTCCGCCACCATCAGGGCGTTATCGGGGCGGCCATATTGTTCCAGCGTCTTCGTGTAGGGCGCATAGCCATCCATGTAGATGTCGGGCGCCAGGAAATCGATGCTGGGGGCCGCCGCTTTCCACACATCCAGGACGTTCCAGGTCGGGCCGCCGGCAGAATAGGTGTAGGGGTCCTGATCCTTGAACGGGTCGCGGAGCGCCGCGTTTACATACAGGGGCAGGTCATATTCACGGCGGCCCGCCGCCGCCACCGCCTCACAGAAGACGCCGATATGCCAGGCATGGAAGAACTCATCGGCATCCTTGCCGAACACGCTCGCCCAGGTGCCCGGCTTCTTTCCCATGGCCTTGACCAGCGCGGCGGGCACAGGCCCGTTGAACAGCTTTTCCGCTGCCGGCCCATGGTCGCGGATGGCGCCATAAGTGCCGACCTCGTTTTCCACCTGCACCATGATGACCGTGCGCTGCGGGTCCACCTTTTTCAGATGTCGCATCAGGGCGGCAAAGGCGCGTTTGTCGGCCTCCAGCGTTTCCTTGCCATGGGGGGACAGGGAATTGCGGATAATGCCCTTGGCCTCCACCACCCGTGGAAAGCGGTCATTGTTCAGCTTGACCCAGGCCGGCGCATAGTTGGGGCCGTTATTCTTCCAGGTCGCAAACCAGAGCGGGATCAGCCGCACATTATTGGCGCGGGCCTGTTCCAGCAGATGGTCGACAAAGCTGAAATCGAACTGGCCTTCCTTGGGTTCAATCTGTTCCCAGGCAATGGGAACCTGAAGCGTGTTGGCCCCCACCTCCTTCACCGCCGGCCAGACATAGGGCAAGGCGGCGGGATAATTGCTGGAATTATTGACCTGCGCGCCCAGGATCAGGAACGGCTTACCATCGACCATCAGGGCATGGCGCCCATCCTGCGTCACCATGCGCGGCAACGGGGCATCGGCGGCCAGGGCCGGGCCGGCGGAGAGGGCAAGCGACAGCAGACCAGCGGCCAGCAGGTGGGAAAATCGGGAAACAGGCATCACGGCTCCATTCGGGGTCGGGTGCGGACAAGGTTCAGGCGGCGGTGGCCGGCGCCTTGCAATGACGGTCGATGAAATCGCGGTGGGCCGGCATGGTGGCGACCGCCCGCTGCACATAGTCACGGTGGCGGGACAGGCGCTGCTGCAACTCCCCCGCCGGCATGATGTCGGCCATCGGGTCATACCCGACCGGGTCCACTCCCTGGCCCAGGAATACGGCAAGCCAACTGGCCTCCGCGAATAACTGCCCATCAAAGCGGGCGACGCGGCCACGGGCGCGGAACAGGTCGATCTTGTGCCGCAGACTGTCCGGGATCGGCATGGTGCGGCAATAGTTCCAGAAGTCGCTGTCGTCCCGTTCCGTCGCATTGTAATGCAGGATCAGGAAGTCGCGGATCTGCTCATACTCGATCTCGCTCAGCCGGTTGAACTCGTCCCGTGTCGCCTGATCGCGGATATCGGTGGGCATCAGGGCCAGCAGGCGGAACAGGGCCGTCTGGATCAGGTGGATTGAGGTGCTTTCCAGTGGTTCCAGGAACCCGCCGGCAAGCCCGACACCAAGGACATTGCGCACCCAGGCCTTGTCCCGCCGCCCTGCGGTAAAGCGCAACGGGCGGGCATCGGCCAGGGGGCGGCCATCCAGATGGCCCAGCAGCAAGCCCTCCGCCTCCTCATCCGACATGAAGGCCGAGGAATAGACATGACCATTGCCGATCCGATGCTGCAACGGGATGCGCCATTGCCAGCCGGCGGTATGGGCGGTGGAACGGGTATAGGGTGTGATGTCCCGCCCGCCCTCGCAAGGAACCGCCAGCGCGCGGTCGCAGGGCAGCCAGCGGCTCCAGTCCTTGAACCCCACGCCCAGCGTCTGACCCAGCAACAGGGAGCGGAAGCCGGAGCAATCGATGAACAGGTCACCCCCGACGCTGCCGCCATCGGCCAGGTCGAGCGCGGTGATATAGCCATCTTCGGCCCGCTGTCGGATGCCGGTGATCCGCCCCTCGATCCGCGTCACGCCCAGCCCTGTTGCGAAATCGCGCAGGTAGGCGGCGTAAAGGGCGGCGTCGAAATGATAGGCGTAGGACAGAAGCGGGGCCGAGGCTGGCCCCTGCGGGATTTCGGGCGCGAACCTTCCCTGCCGCGCCGCCACGATGGCGGGGCAATAGTCACCGATATCGGTGCCGTCACCCAGCGCGCGGGCACGCAGCCAGTAATGGTGGAAGGACACGGCATCGATATTGGCGCCGTAGCTGCCGAACGGGTGGATATAGCTGTGCCCGGTGCGGGTCCAGTTGCGGAATTCGATCCCCAGCTTGAAACTGGCCTGGGTGCGCGCCACGAAGTCGCGCTCCTCAATACCCAGCAGCTGGTTGAAAAACTGGATAGGCGGGATCGTGGCCTCGCCCACGCCGACAGTGCCGATCTCGGCAGATTCAATCAGGGTGATACGGCCCAGACGGCCCTTGGTCGCCTTGGCCAAAAGGGCGGCCGTCATCCATCCGGCGGTGCCGCCGCCGACGATGGTGATGTCGAGAGCCTTTGCCTGCATCATCCCTCCTCCCCCTACTATCTGCGCCTTTGCGGCGTCTGCGGTAACGGTAACACAGTCTTTGATCAGAAGAAAAAGAAGCCCGGACCGGTGTTGCCACCGGTCCGGAAGTTTCCAGCCCTGGGAGGGGCGTGGGGACTGTCGAAATCAATAATTGGCGCGCAGCACGAAGGTGTAGCGCCGGTCGGCATCCACCCAATTGTGCATTGTCAGCTTGCCCGGAAACCCGACCAGCACCTTGGTGCGGGAATTGGACAGGTTCGCCGCCTCAACACCGGCCTTGATATGGTCGTTGATGGTGAAGAAGGCGGACGCGTCCAGCTGCCCGTAATCATCCGCCCAGGCCGGGATATTGATATTCGCCGCCGTGGTGGTAAGCAGGTAACGCTCACGCCAGTTCCAGGCCAGACGCAGGGAGATGGGGCCCTTTTCGTACAGGCCCTGAATGTTGTAGGACCATTTTGACATGCCCTCCAACGGCAGGTTGGTCGATCCCTGGACATTGGCCTGCTGGTTGGCATCGAACGGATTGACGGCTGCGTTGCGCGTGCCCTTGGACTCGATATGCGTGATGTTGGCCTGCAGACCCAGCCCGCTGAACGGGTCGGGCAGGAAGTCGTAGAACTGTGAATAGGCCAGTTCGAAGCCCTTGATGCTGCCCTTGCCCGCATTGTAGGGCCGCGTCGCAAAGACATCGCGGGTCACGCCGTTATTGGTGAATTTCACCGTCTGCAGCGTGTTGGTGATGAAGTCATAGATGTCCTTGTAGAACACCACGCCTGTCAGGCTGCCCGTCGGCGCGAAATACCATTCCAGCGAGGTATCGAACTGGTTGGAGCGCAGGGGCTTCAGGTCCGGGTTACCGGCACTGCCCTTGAACTGATAGACGCAGTCGGTGACATCGCCGGGACCGGCCCCGCTCTGGCAGGTATTGCCGACCAGATGACCGCCATCGGCGGAGATATTGGCTGTCGCCTGCAGCTGCTGCAGGTCGGGACGGACGATGGAGCTGCCGGCGGCAAAGCGCCATTGCAGTTCGTCCGTCAGCTTCACACGCACATTCAGGCTGGGCAGGAAGTAATCATAGGTCCGCCCCCCTTCAAGCGATGACCGCGCCCCGTTCAGGAAACGCAGATCATCGGCAAGCGCGCTATTGGGATTGATATTGATGCCCGTGGCCGACTGTACCACGGAGAAGCCCTGGCCCTTGGTTTCGGTATGGACGTAGCGAAGGCCGATATTGCCATCGACATCCTTATCCTCACCGAACAACTTCACCTGATTGGTAAAGCGGATCAGGCCATAGGCGGCCCAGGTTTCCTCCGACTGCCGGTTCACGCCGCCGCCACCGCCGGTCTGTGCCTCGTAATCGCCGTTGAAGGGACGCCAGCCGGTGGCCCAATCGGGTTCCAGCTGGATGGAGCGGACTGCGGCGGCACCCTTCACATAATCCTTGGCCAGACGGCCGTCGGGGACCAGGAAATTGCCCGGCAGCTGAATGGCGCCGCGCATGAAATCATCATCGCCATAGCTGTAATACGGGACCTTGGAGCCCGCCTTATCCAGGGTGGCGAGACCGGCGCCGGTCCAGTTCTGGCTGATCCAGCCCCAGTTATAGTTGCTGTCGCGTGTCACAGCCTCGCGCTTGTTGTGGCGCACGCCGAACCGGGCTGACGACAGCCAGTCATCGTCGAATGTGTATTCCGTGTCGAACCGTTCGGCCCACTGATCCGCCTGATTGCGCTGATGGTTGTCCATCGCAGCGTTGTAGTAATAGTTGGCGGGATTGTTGCGATAGCTGTCGGCGATGGACAGGGTCACCTTGGGCAGGCCGCCCGACAGGTCCAGGGTGGAGGCCGGCACAGCGGTGCCACTCGGCATCTGGTTGAACAGCGTGAAGTCGATCGCCTTGGTCTTCGACTTCACATACTGGACATCGCCGCTGAAGGACCAGCGGTCGTTCGGATTGAACTTGATGTTCAGCGAGGCATCTTCGGTGGTCGAATAACGGCGGTTCCAGCGGGCATCCAGCAGGTCGATATCCTGGGTCGTGCCTTTGCCATCGGCCTGATTGGCGATGGTGCCCTTGATGAAGTAGCCGCGATCATCATAGGTGAAGCTGGTCCCGGCCGCCGGACCGTTGGCCGACCCAGTATTCAGGCCGACCACATGCTCCAGCGCTGCCTGTTCGGCGGCAGAGCGCAGATATTGCGCGGTAATGTCCCAGCGTGCGTCAGGCCGCCACTGCACCACGCCGGCCACACCGAAACGTTCCCGCTCGAAATCCAGGGTGCGGTAGCCCCAGCCATCGGGAACATAGACCGTCTTGCCCGGTGCGACGCCGGCAATGTAGTTGCCCGGCTTGTTGGTGGCGTTCGGGTCGGCGCCCACACGCTCGCGATAGGCATTGACGGAGAAGGTGTCGGCGCGGGTGGACAGTTCGGAATAAGCGACATCGAACAGCACGCCGAATTCGCCCAGCTTGTTACTTTCCCACCGGTCGGAATAAAGGACGGAGCCGGACGGCTTCGCCTCCTTGCGCAGGTCGGTATAGGAATAATCGACGGAACCGGCGAGGATGCGGCCCTTGGCATCGAACGGCGTGCGGGTGCGCAGATTGACCACGCCGCCCAGACCGCCCTCGATCAGGTCAGCTGACGGATTCTTATAGACATCGACCCCGGCCATCAGTTCCGGCGGCACATCCTCAAACCCCAGGGCGCGGCCATTATTGGCACCGAAACTGTCGCGGCCATTGAATTCGCCGCGCACCAGCGACAGGCCACGGATCTGCACGCCGCTGCCTTCGATGGACAGACGGTCGGCGTCCCGGCCATTGGCGGTGCGACCGATGGTGATACCGGGAATGCGCTGCAGAACCTCGGTCACCGACCGGTCCGGCAGGGCGCCGATATCGACGGCGGTGACGCTGTCCACCAGCTGTTCTGCATTCTGTTTGATCGCCTGTGCCGACTGCACCTGCGCACGGATGCCAGTAACGATGATTTCTTCAAGCTGACCGCCATTGTCGGCAGTCTGGGCCAGTGCCGCCTGCACTGGAAACAGCGCTGTCAATGCGATCAGCGATGCGCCCCGGCAAATACCCTTTCGGACCTTGCTCCCACTCATCTCAAAATCCCCCCTTACGGTTTTCTTTGGCTGTGACTGGCATGGTGACCGCCATGCCCCTGGAAAACGTCCCCGCCTGTCGGGTCAGGGACGCATAATGGCGGCAGGACAGATGGCATCGGACACATCCGACACGATCCTGACCGTCGCGATGGAAAGGCCGGCGGGTGCCCCCGAGGCCAGGGTGAAAGGTGTCTCAACCGCCTTCAGCTGTGCGCCCGCCTGCTTGAAACAGGACAGGCGCAGCTTCACCGACCGCCATTGCCCCACGGGCGATGCGGCCAGGGTCGGCGTCAGGTCCAGGGCGGCACCCTGCCCGATGGCAATCCGCACGGGACCCGCCGGTGCCTGATCGACGCGGTAATCCAGCAGCAGGGCATTACCCAGGGACAGGCGGTCCAGGTCCAGCGCCGGTCCACCTGTGACGGTCAGGGCGGCATCGCCCTTGCCTGTCCAGGTCAGCGCCCGTCCCGCCCCCTGCAGCCCGCCGGCATCGACGGGCCGCAGCGACAAGGCCTCCCCCACTGCTACCGTGCTACCGTCATTGCCGACGGGCACCTGCACCGCGCCCTGGCGCAGGGTGAATTTCCACGGCGCCGGGTTGCGGCCCCGCGCGAACCAGGTGTCGGTATTGGCCGAAGCCGGCGACACGCCCGATTGCTCGGGCAAGGGTTGCGCCAGCACGGCAGCGGCCTTGGATGTGCCCGCATAATCCAGGCCATAGCCAAGCGGGAACAGCGGCGCATATCCCGCCTGCCCCTTGTTCAACACGGCCTGCGCCGCATTGGCAGGCCAGGAGAAGGACAGGCGGCCCTTGAAATCGCGGCGCGGCTTGCCCGTCCGGTCACCGATCAGGACATCGGCGATGGCCCCGCCCTCGCTGCCCGGAAGCCAGGCGGCGACAAAGGCATCGGATGCATTGATCTCCGGATTGACCCAGAGCGGGCGGCCAGACAGGAACACGGCGACCACCGGAATGCCGCGCGCCCGCAGGTTTTTCAGCAAGGCCAGATCGGATTTGTCACCCGGCTGATATTCCAGGGTCGGGATATCGCCCTGCCCCTCGGCATAGGGCATTTCGCCGAAGACCACGATGGCGGCATCGACCTTGTCACCGGCGCTGCCGTCCACGGACAGGATGGCCTCGCCCCCCTGCGCCGACAATGTTTCCTTCAAGCCCGCATAGATCGACTGCGCATTGGGGAAGTCGCTGTTCTTGTTCCCCGTCCCCTGCCAGGACAAGGACCAGCCCCCCGATTGCCGCCCAATATCATTGGCACCGCTGCCGGCCACCAGCACCCTGGCGTTGGCTTTCAGCGGCAGGATATTGCCCTGGTTTTTCAGCAGGACCAGTGACTTGGCCGCCGCCTCCCGTGCCAGGGCACGGTGGTCGGCGCTGCCCAGCAGTTCGCCCCTGCCCTCCAGCGGACGGGCGGCATCAAACAGGCCCAGGCGGAACTTCACACGCAGGATTCGGCGCACGGCATCATCCAGGCGGGCCATGGGAATGGTCCCCGCCTTGACCTGCGCCACCATGTTCTTGAACAGCGCCTTCCAGTCATAGGGCGCCATCAGCATGTCGATGCCGGCCATCACGGAGGCGACGCAATCATCCTCCTTGCAACCCGGTACCTGCGCATGTCCGTTCCAGTCGCTGATCACGAACCCGTCGAAGCCCCAGCGATCCTTCAACACGCCATTCAGCAAGGTGCCATTGCCATGCATCTTTACCCCCTGCCAGGAAGAGAAGCTGACCATGACCGTCATGGCCCCGGCCTGAAGCGCGGGCGGATATCCCGCGGCATGGATGCGGATCAGATCTTCCTCACCAACCGCAGTGTCACCCTGGTCGATGCCGTTGGTGGTGCCGCCATCGCCCAGGAAGTGCTTGGCCGACGCGGCCACCCGGCCCTTCTGGACAGCGCTGTCAGAACCCGCCGGCGAGTAGGCGCCCTGCAGGCCCTCTACCATCGCGCCGGCATAGCGGCGCACAAGGTCCGGGTCTTCGGAATAACCTTCATAGGTGCGGCCCCAGCGGTCATCCTGTGGGACAGCCAGGGTGGGAGCGAAGGCCCAGTCGATACCGGATGCCGCCGTTTCCAGTGCTGTCGCGGCACCGATGCGCCGGATCAGGTCGGGATCGTTGGCAGCACCCAGGCCAATATTGTGCGGGAACAGCGTGGCCCCGACGACATTGCTGTTCCCGTGGACGGCATCGATGCCGAAAATCAGGGGGATCGGCTCATGACCCGTACGTTGTTCCAGGGCAACGGCGCGCAGTGCGCGGGCCGTATCGACCCAGGGGCCAATGCCCGACCGGTCCGGCGCGTTGAACGGTGCGCTGTCGCCACCGGCCAGGACGGAGCCCAGCGGATAGTCACGCAGATCCGACGGTTTGATGGAGGGAAGATCGGCCTGAATCATCTGACCCACCTTTTCCTCCACACTCATCCGCGACAGCAGAGCGGTGATCTTCGCCTCGGTCGCGGCATCGGCCAGCTTCGGCGCCTTAACCATGGGCCAGCGCGCGGGATCGGCAATACCGGCCTTGCCATCGGAGCCGGGCGGCACCGATCCGGCAATGATACCGGTGGCAAAGAACATGGTTGCCGACAGGCCGCCGGCAATACCGGCCATAAGGATGGTGCGCAGCTTCATCGAAAGCCTTCCCAGCGGGTGACAGCACGGCCTTTTTGATGGCCGCCTTCCGTGCCCGGTTTCCCCCGAATTCACATCCGTCACTATTTCGGATGTTTGTTTTATTAATTCGATGATAGCGCTATCAACCGGCGTACGCAAGGGTGTATAGATGATTTATCGGATAAATAAGCTTGGTCACACCGCGATGGGGTGAAGCCAGCGAGACCGATGGGGGAAACGACGGAATGAAGCTGACGAGACGCCAGCTCCTGGGGACGATACCGGCTGCGGGACTGGCGGCCCTGCCAACCGAAGCCCAAGGGGAACCACTGTTCCAACCCAGCTGGGACAGTTTGGCCGCCGGATACCGCACGCCCGACTGGTTCCGCGATGCCAAGCTGGGCCTGTGGGCGCATTGGGGGCCGCAATGCGTGCCGGAGGCGGGCGACTGGTATGGCCGCTTCATGTATATGCAGGGCCACCGCATGTACGACCACCATCTGAAGACCTATGGTCACCCGTCAGACACGGGCTTCATGGAGATCATCGGGCGGTGGAAGGCGGAAAAATGGGACCCGCGCGACCTGATGGGCCGGTACCAGAAGGCGGGCGCCCGCTATGTCGTGGCCATGGCCCAGCACCACGACAATTTCGATACTTTCGACAGCCGCTGGCACCCCTGGAATTCCACGCGGGTGGGGCCGAAGCGTGACATTGTCGGCGTCTGGGAGAAACTGGCGCGACAGGCCGGCCTGCGTTTTGGCATTTCCAACCATGGCGCCCATGCCTGGCACTGGTTCCAGACGGCCTATGGCTATGATCCGGAGGGGGCGCGCGCCGGTATCCGCTATGACGCCCATCGCCTGACGCGGGCCGATGGCAAGGGGACATGGTGGGAAGGGCTAGACCCGCAGGACCTCTATGGTGGCCCGATGATGGTGCCGCCCGCCGGCCTTTCCAGCATCAAGGCCATGGATGATTGGCACGATACCCATACCGGCCAATGGCTGGAAACCTCGCCGCCCGGCAATCCGGCCTTTGTAAAATCCTGGTACCTGCGCGCCCTGGACGCCATTGAGAAGTACCGGCCCGATCTGGTCTATTTCGACAATTACGGGCTGCCCTATGGTCAGGTCGGCCTGGATGTGACGGCCCGCTACTATAACCTGTCCCGGCAATGGCATGACGGGCGGATGGAGGTGGTGGTCAATGGCAAGCGCCTGGCCGACGAACGGCAGCGCAAAGCCATTGTTGAGGATCATGAACGCAGCTTCGTCGATGAAATCCGACCCGATCCCTGGCAGACATGTACCTGCATCGGGCAATGGCATTATGACCGCGGGCTTTACGACCGCGGCGGCTATAAATCCGTCACCCAGGTGGTGCAAAGCCTGACCGACATCGTTTCCAAGAATGGCAACTTGCTGCTGTCGGTGCCCCTTCGCGGCGATGGCCGCCTGGACGATCTGGAAATCCGCTTCTTGGACGGGTTGGCCGCCTGGACTGCCACGAATGGAAAGGCGATTTTCGGCACAAGGCCCTGGCGCCGGTTTGGTGAGGGGCCGACGCGGTTCGCGAAGGACGAAGCCAAACAGGAGCCTTTCACCGCCGCCGACCTGCGCTTCACCACCAAGGCGGGGGCGCTTTTCGTCCTGGCCATGGCCTGGCCCGCCGATGGCCGCCTGATGGTGGCCAGCTTGGCCGGTGACAGTCAGGGTGTGGTGGAACGCGTGGAACTGCTGGGCCGTGAGGACACGCCCCTGCCCTTCCGGCGGACGGCAGCGGGGCTGGAGATCACCTTGCCCGACCAGCCCAACACGACACCCATGCTGGCCCTGCGCCTCACCGGTCGGGGACTGGTGTGAAGCCAAAACAAGAAGGCAATCGGGAGGATATGATGAAGCAAATGCGCACACTGGCACTGCCCCTGCTGCTGACCACGGCCCCGGTGGCGGCGGCCCCCATCGACCTGACCTCGCCCGATGGCACGGTGGCGGTCCGCATCGATCAGGACAGCGCGGAACGGCTCACCTATGCCGTGCGCTATGGCGATGTGGCGGTGCTTTCGCCCTCCATCCTGGGGCTGGATCTGGATGGGCAGCGCAAACCGCTGGTCGGCGGGCTGACGGTTACCGGGACCGCGACACGGACCAGCGACAGCACCTATCGCCTTGTGGCCGGCAAGGTCTCCACGGCGCGCGACCATTTCAACGAGGTGACAGTCAGTCTGGAGGAAAAGGACGCGCCGGGCCGGAAGCTGGATGTGATCATCCGTGCCTATGATGACGGGGTGGCCCTGCGCTACCGCCTGCCGCAGCAGGCGGGCCTGACGGAGATGGCCCTGCGGCAGGAACGCACCCGCTTCAGCTTTGCCGGCGACTTCAACTGCTGGGGCCTCAACCTGGGGCATTTCCGCACCTCACATGAGGGGGAGTTTGACCCCATTCCCGCTGGTCGTATCCGGCCCAGCCACCTGTATGACGCCCCGCTGGTCTGCCAGACAGCGGCCAATGGCCCGGCCTTCGCCATCGCGGAGGCGGACCTCAAGGACTATGCCGGCCTGTACCTGACCCGGCCCGGCGATGGCAGCCTGGGCGTGGAAAGCGTGCTGTCGCCCCGCCCGGACGAACCGAAGATCGCGGTGCGGCGGCCCATCCCGGCGGATGGTGCCTTCAGCCCCTGGCGCATCATCATGCTGGCGCGGCATCCCGGCGCGTTGAACGAATCGAACCTGATGACGACCCTGAACCCCGATCCTGCGTTCAAGGACACAAGCTGGATCAAGCCGGGCAAGGCGTCCTGGGACTGGTGGAATGGCTGGCGGGCACCGGGTGCGCAGAATGATATCCAGGCCAATGACGCCACCGTCACCGCCTTCATCGATCAGGCGGCGGCACAAGGCCTTGAATATATGCTGGTCGATGATGGCTGGTACCTGAATTCCGGCGGTGAGGGCAGCGTGCGGCCCGGCGCCGACCTGATGAAAGTCACCCCAGGCCTGAACCTGCCCGCCATGATCGAGCATGGCCGCAATAAGGGTGTCGGCCTGTGGCTATGGATGCATTGGGAATTGCTGGAACCCAGGATGGAGGCGGTGCTTGCCCACTATGCCAAGATGGGCGTCAAGGGCATCAAGGTCGATTTCATGGACCGGGACGACCAATGGATGGTGGATTTCTATCACCGCCTGCTGACCGTCGCGGCCAGGAACAAACTGATGGTGGACCTGCACGGCGCCTATCACCCCACGGGCCTGATCCGGACATATCCGCATTACCTGACGCAGGAAGGGGTGCTGGGGGCGGAATATAACAAATGGTCCAGCCGCATCACGCCCACCCATAATGTCATGCTGGCCTATACGCGCCTGCTGCTGGGTCCCATGGATTACACGCCCGGCGGCTTCCGCCATGCCACGCCGTCGACGTTTGATCCGCGTTTCAAGCTGCCGATGGTGCAGACGACGCGGGCACATGGGTTGGCGTTGTATGTGGTCTATGACAGCCCGTTTGCCTGCGTGTCCGACAGCCCCGACGCCTATCAGGGCCAGGAAGGGCTGGACTTCATCCGCACGGTCCCGACCGTGTGGGACGGGGTGCGGTTTGTGGCGGGCGAGGTGGGGCAGTACATCGCCCTTGCCCGGCGCAAGGGCGATGTCTGGTACGTGGGCATCATCAATAACGAGACCGGGCGGACGGTTGATCTGCCGCTGAGCTTCCTGGGGACAGGCAGCTATCAGGCGGAGATCATCCACGATGGGCCCGCCGCCGCCGCTATCGCCCGCAGCACCCGCACATTAAAGGCCGGCGATGCGCTATCCCTGACCCTGGCGGGAGCCGGCGGCGCGGTAATGGTGTTCAAGCCGTCTCAGAAATGACGCCAGCCGCCGGGGCCGAGATCCGTTTCGGCCCCGTCCAGGCCCAGGATGTCCAGGCCGGGTTCGCCGTCGATCACCTTGCCGATGCGGGTGACGGCGATGCCGGCATTCTGGCCGGCGGCGGCGATATCCTCGGCCTTGTCGGCGGGGGCCGTGAAGGCCACCTCATAGTCATCCCCGCCCGTCAGGATGGTGCGGCGCAGGGTGGGCGCCCCCACCAGCAGGCGCAGGGCCGGGCCAGACAGCGGCACCGACTGCACATCCAGAACCAAGCGCACCTTGCTGGTCATCGCCATGTGACGCAGGTCGGCAACCAGCCCGTCGGAAATATCCAGGGCCGCCGTGCCGAACACCCGCAGCGAGGCGACAAGATCCAGACGCGGGGCCGGGCGGCGCAGGCGGGACAGGAGATAGGCGCGGTCGGCCTCCGGTACCGGCTGCGTCAGCGCACCCTGCGCCAGCCTCAACCCCAGCGCGGCATCACCGATGGAGCCCGTGACGAACAGGGCGTCGCCGAGCTTCGCCCCCTTGCGCCGGATCATCCGGTTGCGTGGCACCAGACCCAGAGCCGTGATGGTCAGGGACAAGGGACCGGAGGTGGAGACGGTATCGCCACCCAGCAGATTGACCTTGAAGGCGCGCTGCGCCTCCCCCAGCCCCTTGGCGAAGGCTTCCACCCAATCATCGCCAATGCTTTTCGGCAGGCTGGTGACCAGGGAATAGGCCAGGGGTTCGGCGCCCTTGGCCGCCAGATCCGACATGTTGACGGCCAGGATTTTCCAGGCCAGGTCGGCGGGATTGTCGTTGGGCAGGAAATGCACGCCGCTGACCATGGCATCGGTGGTAACCACCAGCTGCTGATCATGCGGTACGTCCAGGACGGCGGCATCGTCGGTCAGGTCGAAGGCGCCGGGCACGCCCACCGCCAGGGGCCGGAAGAAACGTTCGATCCGGCCAAATTCGCCCAAGCTGACGGCACCGCCCTGATTGGTCACGACGCGTCGCCCTTGCCCGCCGGCTTGGCGTTCATTTCGGCGGCGCGCAGCGTGCGGGCCAGCTTGTCCAGAACGCCATTGACCATGCCCGGCTCGCGACCCGCGAAGAAGGCATGGGCCACGTCGATATAGTCATTGATGATGATGTGCGGGGCGACGGCCGTATTGGCCAGCAGTTCCCAGGACCCGGCCCGCAGTATGGCGCGCAGCAGCAGTTCCATCCGCTCCAGCGACCATTGCCGGTCCAATAACCCGCCCAGATGCTGATCCACCTCGGCCAGACGGCCCTGCACACCGCGCACGATATCGGCGAACAAGGTGGGGTCGGCGGTCACAAACTCCTCACCATCCTGTTCCTGGCCGATGCGGTGACGCGCGAATTCATGGATCACCGTGTCGCTGGACGCCCCGGCCAGATCAATCTGGTACAGGCCCTGGACAGCAGCCAGACGGGCAGCCGAGCGGCGAGCCTTGGCGGACCCGGTGGGCTTGATCTTGGGGGCCGGTTCAGTGGCGGCCGGCGGGGTGATCTTCTTGCGCGGGGGCATATCTAAACCTGGAAACTCAGCGTGAATAGAGACGGAACTGCTTCTTCAGCTCGATCATCTGAAGGCAGGCATTGGCGGCGAAACCGCCCTTGTTCTTCTGATTGACGGCAGCGCGGGCCCAGGCCTGCTCATAATTCTCGGTTGTGAGAATGCCGTTGCCGATGGCCAGCGTATGGTTCAGCGACAGCTGAGCCAGACCATGGGCGCTTTCCTGGCAGACATAGTCGTAATGGGTGGTCTCACCCCGGATCACACAGCCCAGCGCCACATAACCGTCGAAACGGCGGCGACCGGAATAGAAATCCATGGAGCGGACAGAAAACTGGATGGCGGCAGGGATTTCCAGGGCACCGGGCACCTGGAAAATCTCATAGGTAGCGCCCACCGCATCCAGGGCCGCAACGGCACCCTTGACCAGTTCGTCCGCGAGGTCGTCGTAAAAACGGGCCTCAACGATCATGATATGGGGCGCATCAGCCATGGGGGCCATCCAGTCCGTCATGTTGAAAGATCAGAAGGGGGTGGGTATGGCCCTTTGACCGACAATGGTCAAGCCATAGCCTTCGAGGCCCACCACCGTCTTTTTGGTATTGCTCAGCAGCACCATCTTCTTCACGCCCAGGTCGTTCAGGATCTGGGCCCCGATGCCGTAATCGCGCAGCTCGCCATTCAGTTCGGCATTGCCATCATCGATGGCGCGCAGCCGGTCGGCCAGCGAGAAGGGTTGGGCATCGCGCATCAGGACGATGACGCCGCGCCCTTCGTCGCCCACGGCCTTCATGGCGGCTTCCAGGCTGCCCACCGGGCCATGGCGGTTGTCGGCCAACAGGTCCTTGACGATGTTCAGCGCATGCATGCGCACCGGAACCGGCACATCATCATGGATGTCGCCCTTGACCAGCGCCACATGCTCCGCCCCCGAGATGCGGTTGCGATAGACGATCATCTCGAAACGACCGCCGAAATGGCTGTCCAGAACGGTGCGGTAGGAGCGTTCGACGATGGTTTCTGTGCGGCGACGATAGGCGATCAGGTCGGCGATGGTACCGATCTTCAGCCCATGCAGCTGCCCGAACTTCACCAGATCCGGCATGCGGGCCATGGTGCCGTCATCATTCATGATCTCACAGATCACGCCGGCGGCGGGCAGGCCGGCCAGCCGCGACAGGTCCACCGAGGCCTCGGTATGGCCAGCGCGGACCAGGGTGCCGCCATCACGGGCCAGCAGCGGGAAGACGTGGCCGGGGGTCACTATATCGCGGCTGTCGACATTGGGATCGATGGCGACCTGGATGGTGCGGGCGCGGTCGGCAGCGCTGATGCCTGTCGTCACGCCCGTCCGCGCCTCAATCGACACAGTAAATGCCGTCTGATGACGGGTGCCATTCTGTTGCGCCATCAGGGGCAGGCGCAGACGTTCATTCATGGGGCTGTCGATGGCCAGGCAAATCAGGCCGCGCCCGAAGCGCGCCATGAAATTGATAGCCTCCGGCGTGGCGGCAGAGGCGGGGATCACCAGATCGCCCTCATTCTCCCGGTCCTCATCATCGACCAGGATGAACATGCGGCCCTGGCGGGCCTCTTCAATCAGTTCCTCGGTGCTGGACAGCACGGGACGGTCGTCCTCGGTCAGACGGGTTTCGATGGCCGACATTGATTAAACGTCCTTCCCCACCAGCCGCGCGACATAACGCGCCAGCATATCCACTTCCAGATTGATCTTCGCCCCCGGTCCGATCAGGCCGAAGGTCGTCTGTTCCGCCGTATGCGGGATGATATTGACGCCGAAGACATCGTCATCGACCTCATTCACGGTCAGCGACACGCCGTTCAATGCGACAGACCCCTTGGCCGCGATGAAGCGCTTCAGGCTCTGCGGTACACGGAAGCGCCAGCGGTGGCTGTCGCCATCTTGAGTGACGGACACCACCTCACCCACACCATCGACATGGCCATAGACCAGGTGCCCGCCCAGTTCATCCCCCAGCTTCAGGGAGCGTTCCAGGTTGAGCGGAGTGCCGACTCCCCAGTCGCCGACGGTGGTCTTGGCGATGGTTTCGGCGGACACATCCACCTTATAGGCGTCGGCCAGCTTCTCCACGACGGTCAGGCAGACCCCGTTGGAAGCAATGGACGCGCCCATGGCAACGCCGTTCAGGTCGAACCGCGTTTGGATGGTCAGTCTCAGGTCGCCACGGCGCTCGATCTCCACGACGCGGCCGACATCGGTGATGATTCCGGTAAACATGGGCCATAACCTAGGGCTTGGCGCGCATTTGTGCGAGGGGGCGATAGATGCGCGGAGCGCATGGCGGGATGGGGTTAATGGGATGCTGACGCAGGTTGATGGCCTGCATCCCCACGGCATGTGCCCGCCACCGTCGCCCCGTTCCGCATCTGCGGCGGAAGGGGGCATAACTAAAGAATGTGCTCAGGCGACCTGGCTTTCCATCAACGCGGCCGCCACCAGCTCATGGCGGTGTTCCTCCAGGTATCCGGCAACAGCGCGATAGATCGCCAGACCCATTCCCTCCACGAATCGTTCGCCGGGCGTGCGATGGGCGGTGCTGCCCTCCACTTCCAGGGTCGCGATCATCTGACGGTAATCGCTGATCCGGTCACCAATGATCCGGTCCAGATGACGCGGCGGCAGCAGGTGACCGAAGCTCAGGATGAACATCAGGTCGGACCGCAGCTTGTCCGCCGAAGGCGTCTTGATCAGTGCCTGGTAAAGCGCATGCCGCCCTGCCGGCGTGATGCGGTACAGTTTCTTGTCGGGCCGGCCATCACCATTATGCGGCAGCATCACGATCTGGCCCTCATCCAGCAGCCGCTTCAGAGCCGGATAAATGGACCCGAAGCCCGCATCACTGAAATGGCTCAGCGGACCTTCTTCGAATTCCTTACGAATTTCATAGCCGGAAGCATCGCCACGGCTCAACACACCGAGGCACAAGGTCTTTACATCAATCATCACACACCTGTCTGACAGTGCCGGCACGATAGAGCCTGCCTGACCATAGTCAAGTGATGCATCGGATTGATATATAACATTCCGTTAATCATGTTTGCAGCCGGATCAGGTTAACCGCCATATCAACGTGGAACCGCCCCTGCTCATCCGTCGCTGCGGCGAAATCAGCGGCGATATGGGCATGCAGGGCGGCGCGCTGATCGGGTGGCATCGGGGCGACAAGGGGGCTGAACGCCATCTCCAACGTCGGCAGCCAGAAGGGATGGTCTGCCCTGGCAGGGGTGTTTAGTACCAATGTCTCCGCCCGGACATGGCGGAAACCGGCGTTTTCAGCCTGTCGCAGCAGGTTTCCCGGGTCAGCGAAGCGGAAAAGTGGGGAAAGCAAGGCATCCACCCTCTCCCCATATTCGCGGGAGAGCAGGCGCCCCAGACGGTCGAACAGGCTGTTCCCTGTCCGTGGCCCCCAGAGCGCCAGGGCGGCAACCCCGCCTGGGCGCAGGACCCGGCGCATCTCCGCCAGGGCGGCTTCATGGTCAGGCACGAACATCAGACCGAACCGGCACAGAACCCGGTCGAATCCAGCATCGGCAAAGGGCAGGATGGTCATGTCGGCGGCCACAGAATGGGGCGGATGCGGATGCCCCCTGGCCCGCCGCCCGAGTCCCGACAGCATGGCGGGAACCAGATCGCAGGCCACGACAAGACCATCGGCACCGATCCGGTGGGCCTGGGTCAGGGATGGTTCACCCACTCCGGCGGCGATATCCAGTACCCGTGAGCCCGGCGGGGCACCGGCAAGGTCGAGAAGCGGCTGATTAATCCGATCGGCGGGGTTGGCCATGCCATCGGCCCAATGATCCCAAGCATTGGCGCTTTCCGTCCAGCGCTGACTTTCAACTATCGCGACAGTCCCGTTCATGCTGGCCTTCCGCAAACGTATTCATTGCTTGTTTAATGTTTTGTTTACGCCAATCAATTTTACTGGAAACTGACCTTCCCACACAGGGTAGCATGGTTACCAACGCATGGATGATCATGTTAACCCTATATAAATATCAACCAATTTAAATGCCGAGACTCTGGCAAAGGCTGAACTTATGCTTTGGGTGATACTCTCTGTGCTTGCATTCACCGTCGGGATGACGATAGCTGTAACGGCACGCCCCGCACGGGGCGGTCTTGCGCGGAACGTCTGACCCGATGTCAAAACCACCCTCCAGCGGCAAATATTATCGGTTCGACGGTCTGTCCGTGCTGATCGCGGACGACAACCGCTTTGTGCGTTCCATCATGGTCACGATCTTCAAGGCGCTGGGAATCGGCAAGGTTCTGCAGGCCGATAACGGGGAGGAGGCAATGGCCATCCTCGACGTTTCCGCCCAGATGGACAGCACCGCGGGCCGCGATGTGGACATTATTTTCGCCGACCACCTGATGGAACCGATGGATGGGATCGGTTTGCTGAAATGGGTGCGCGAACATGAAAGCGACAAGATCCGTTTCCTGCCCGTTGTGATGATGAGCGGTGAGGCCGATGAGGCGGCGGTGCGTCTGGCCCGCGACAGCGGCGTGACGGAATATCTGGCCAAGCCCATGTCGGTCATCAATGTGGCCAGCCGTCTTCTCGCCATCATCGACAAGCCGCGATCCTTCGTGCGGGCGCCGAATTATTTCGGACCTGACCGCCGGCGCCAGACGTTGCCCCATGATGGTGCCGATCGCCGCCTGATGAGCCCCGAAGATGTGCGGGTTGTTGACGAAGGCGCTCACATGGTTATCGACAGCCAGGGTGGTTCTGTGGAGAATCCCGCTGAGAATGTTGATGGGGGGGCTGAGGTTCCGGCGGAAGCCGAGGCCCAGCGGGCAAGCGCATGAATGACAATCTGAAGCCCGACGCACGTGTGCCGGCAGTCGAGATCATTAAGCGGCCGAACAAGCTGCGCGAGAAGGTGGGCGGCTCCGCCGATGGAAAGCCGGGCATGATCGACCCGGCCGCCCTTGCACGCGCCAGCACACACGTCGCCCGCATGTCCGATGCCCATATCGCCCAGACACGCGTCGATCTTACGGAATTGCAGGACGCCTATCGCCGCGCCATGACCGACGTCGATAACCGCCCCACCCATCTGAAGCGGGTGATCAAGGTCAGCGACGGTATCATGACGTTGGGCAAGACCTTCGGATATGATCTTCTTTCTGATTTCGCCAACTCACTGAACCATTTCCTGGTGCCCATCCCCAACCCAAGCGTGGCGCAGCTGGCCGTTGTCGGCCTGCATATCGACGCCATGCATGTTCTGGTGCGTGACGATATCAAGGGTGATGGCGGCCAGATCGGACAGGCCCTTGCCGTGTCCTTGAACATGGCCCGCGCCAAGCTGGGCGCGAAGCGCGGCGCGTGACATACACGCCGCCCGATGGGTTTTCTGGCACATTGTTACGGAATTCGGTTATTTTACGCGCCGCCTCCCCGAACGGAGTATGGTTTTTGACTAGTCACAGGCCCGGTTCGTGATAAAAGGCGGTCGTTATTGCCGGTGAAGTTTCACGCACGCGGGCGCATGGGACCAATGGAGATGGCATTGCGGCAACCCTATTATGACAGCATCCTGCTTATCGAGCGGCTGCATCGCCATTTCCTGGAAGTGCTGAAGATCGAGCTGGACCGTCTTGGCATGCAGGACATCAACAATGTCCAAAGTCTGATCCTGTATAATATCGGCGATGATGAGCTGACCGTCGGTGAATTGACGGCACGGGGCTATTATCTTGGCTCCAACGTTTCTTACAACGTCAAGAAGATGCATGAGAACGGCTACCTGACGCAGGAACGTTCCACGCATGACCGTCGCTCCGTCCGTGTCCGCCTGTCCGACAAGGGTCTGAAACTGCGCGACCGGATTTCGGAACTGTTCTCTCGTCAGGTTGATGCGCTGGACAAGTCCGGGCTGTCGGCGGAGGAGCTGACGCGCGCAAACGAGACGATGCGCACGCTGGAGCGGTTCTGGACCTCCTCCCTGTCCTACGGCGCTTATGCGTCGTCGGGGCCGCTCTGACCGCGGGCCGCCGCCATGCCACGGCCGCCCCTGAATGAAAAGGATGTGCTGATCGAATTCCACCCGGTCGGCAATATCGTACGGGTCAGCGCCATCGACCCGGCCACCAATACCGAGGTTATCATTCAGGGGCCGGCCAGTGCCGGTAAGACCGTTCTGGCTCGCAACGCCCTGGCCAAATTGAATTACGTGCTGCGCAAGGGCTAGTCCTGAGACCAAAAAGGCCGCGCGGGCAGTATCCCGCGCGGCCTTCTCTTATGGAAACCCTGGCAGGTCAGGCCCGGCGGCGGGAAGCGCTGCGCGTATCACCCCGACCCAGACCGATCTTCTTCGCGAATTCAGACCGCTGTGCCGCATAATTGGGCGCAACCATGGGGTAATCAGGCGGCAGGCCCCACTTGGCACGGTATTCTTCCGGGGTCATGTCGTAGGTGGAACGCAGATGCCGCTTCAGCATCTTCAGTTTCTTCCCATCCTCCAGACAGACGATATATTCCGGCGTCACCGACTTCTTGATCGGCACGGCAGGACGCATTGGTTCCTGCGGTACTTCAGCAGGAACGCCCTGCAGCCCCGTCAAGGTTACATAGACGGCGTTGATGACCTCCGGCAATTGCTGCGTCGGCAGCGTATTCTGGCCGACATAGGCGGATACGATCTCCGCCGTCATACGCAGCAGATCCCCCGTCAACACCTCATTCCCTTGCTGTTCCATTGCACCCAACATTCCTGAACGGTTAATCAACTATGAACGGACGCTTCGCATGGGTGCGTCCGCATGTCAACACGGAACCGTTGAAAACGAGAAAGTTTTTTACTTGGATTGCTTTTATCATATCAGTCTATGGTTGACGAAACATCACAAGTCACTGATTTCGCTTTTTGTGGCAACGCCTTGGCCAATGGATATTAGTCTAAATAGACGAACCCGGTGAACGATGGATTTTTCAGCAATTGTCAAGATTTATCAAATTACCTTCATTTCCGGTGATGGCGTTGGATAACCACAGGGTAAGATGCCTCCATAGGATTTGCCGTCAATCTGTTTCAATTATTTCTATTGTACCATTACTTTCAAGCCTGCAACGGTTGCTCCAGGCGCGCGCCGGGGGCAAGGCCGGGCTGCTTTCATGGGCCAGGGCGGGAACTGGTGTGGCAGCGACACTTCTGCTAGGGTCCTGCGCGTCGGCGACCCCCTAATGATGGGGTCGCTTCTCTGTTTCCAGGGGTGCCGGGCCTCCTTGCCCGGAGAGGGTGGATTATGGGTATCCAGACCATCGCGATTGCCGGCGATCATGCCAGCCCGGAACTGAAGGCCATCCTGGCCGAACAACTGCGCGCAGCCGGTCACACGGTCCTCGACCTTGGCACCAACGGGCCGGAGTCAGTGGATTATCCCAGCTTTGCGGATGCTGTCGCTGCGGCCCTGACCGATGGGCGGGCCAATGCTGGCGTGCTGATCTGCGGCACCGGTATCGGCATTTCCATTGCCGCCAACCGCCACCGCCACGTGCGCGCCGCCCTGTGCCACACGCCGACGGAGGCCCGACTGACCCGCCTGCATAATGATGCCAACGTGCTGTGCCTGGGCGCGCGCACCATCGGCGTGGAGGTGGCGAAGGATTGTGTTGCCACCTTCTTCACTACGGAATTCGAAGGCGGTCGTCATGCCCGCCGTGTCGCAATGTTGGGCTGAAAGTGCGGTCGCCTCGGATGCTTGCATTTGAGGCGTGAATCGCACGATCAACGAGACGCCCGACCGGTACCAGAGGACCAGACGAACATGAGCATCCAGGGTTTCTTCACCGACAAGCTGTCCGACGCCGATCCCGAACTGTACGCATCCCTGCGTCAGGAACTGGGCCGGCAGCAGGATCAGATCGAACTGATCGCCTCGGAAAACATCGTCTCCACCGCCGTGCTGGAGGCCCAGGGTTCGGTTCTGACCAACAAGTACGCCGAGGGTTATTCGGGCAAGCGCTATTATGGCGGCTGCGAATATGTCGACATCGCCGAAACGCTGGCCATTGAGCGCGCGAAGAAGCTGTTCGGCTGTGAATATGCGAACGTTCAGCCGCATTCCGGCGCGCAGGCCAATCAGGCCGTGTTCATGGCGCTTTTGCAGCCCGGCGACACCTTCATGGGCATGGATCTGGCCGCCGGCGGTCACCTGACCCATGGCGCGCCTGCCAACCAGTCGGGCAAGTGGTTCAAGGTCGTGTCCTATGGCGTGACCCGTGATACCAATCTGATCGATTATGATGATGTCGAGGCGAAGGCGCGGGAGCATAAGCCCAAGCTGATCATCGCCGGTGGTTCCGCCTATCCGCGCCAGATCGACTTTGCCCGCTTCCGCAAGATCGCGGACGAGATTGGCGCCTATCTGATGGTGGACATGGCCCATTATGCGGGTCTGGTCGCCGCCGGCGTCTACCCCTCGCCGCTGCCGCACGCCCATGTCGTGACCACCACCACGCACAAGACCCTGCGCGGTCCGCGTGGCGGCATGATCCTGTCCAACGATCTGGACCTGGGCAAGAAGTTCAATTCCGCCGTGTTCCCTGGC
Source organism: alpha proteobacterium AAP38 (assembly GCA_001296005.1). Classification (GTDB taxonomy): domain Bacteria; phylum Pseudomonadota; class Alphaproteobacteria; order Azospirillales; family Azospirillaceae; genus Niveispirillum. Next base: position 31,225 of record LJHR01000016.1, read on the forward strand.
CTGCAGGGCGGCCCGCTGATGCATGTCATCGCCGGCAAGGCAGTGGCCTTCGGTGAGGCGCTGCGTCCGGAATTCAAGACCTATGCCGCCAATGTCGTCGCCAATGCCAAGGTGTTGGCCGAGCGTCTGATCGCCGGCGGCCTGGACATCGTGTCCGGCGGCACCGACAGCCATATCGTGCTGGTCGACCTGCGTCCGAAGAAGCTGACGGGCAAGGCCGCCGAGCATGCGCTGGAAAATGCCGGTATGACCTGCAACAAGAACGGCGTGCCGTTCGACCCCGAAAAGCCGTTCGTGACCTCCGGCGTGCGTCTGGGCACCCCGGCGGCCACCACGCGCGGCTTCGGCACCGCCGAATTCGCCCAGGTCGGCGACATGATCGTGGAGGTGCTGGACGCCCTGGCGGTCAGCAATGGTGACAATGCAGCGGCAGAGGGCCGGGTGCGCGCGCGAGTACAGGAACTGTGCCGCCGCTTCCCCATCTACCCGACGCTGTGATTGACAAACCCCGGTTTCGGCCTCATGCCGGAACCGGGGTTTTTGTTTGGCAACCATAATAATTCTGGAGGGGTTTCATGCGCTGCCCGTTCTGCGGGAATGACGATACCCAGGTGAAGGACAGCCGTCCCACCGATGATGGGTCCGCCATCCGCCGTCGCCGTTTCTGCCCGGCCTGCGGCGCCCGCTTCACCACCTTCGAACGGGTGCAGCTGCGTGAGCTTTATGTGGTGAAGGCATCCGGTCAGAAGGAACCGTTTGACCGGGAGAAGCTGTTGCGCTCTATGCGCATTTCCCTGCGCAAGCGGCCTGTGGATGCCGACCGGATCGACCGCGTCGTGAACTCCATCGTGCGGCAGCTGGAAAGCAGCGGGGAAACCGAAATCCCCTCCACCCAGATCGGTGAGATGGTGATGAACCAACTGGCCGGCATCGACAAGGTCGCCTATATCCGCTACGCGTCCGTCTATCGCGATTTCCGCGAGGCGGCGGATTTCAACGATTTCGTTGAAAAGCTGCGGCCCGAAGACAACGATTGAGCGGGGATGGCGTGACTGACGCGGCCCCGTCTTTCAGCACGGATGATACGGCGCATATGCGCGCCGCCCTGGCCCTGGCCCGACGCAATCTTGGCCGTGTCTGGCCCAATCCGTCGGTCGGCTGCATCGTGGTGAAGGATGGACAGGTTGTGGGCAGGGGCGTCACTGCCCCCTGCGGTCGCCCGCATGGGGAACCGCAGGCCCTTGCCCAGGCCGGTGATGCAGCACGCGGCGCCACCGTCTATGTCAGCCTTGAACCCTGCAACCACCATGGCAAGACCCCGCCCTGTTCAGAGGCGCTGATCGAGGCCGGCATCGCCCGTATCGTGGTGGCGTGCGAGGACCCGGACCCCCGAGTCTCGGGCGGCGGTATCCGTCGGCTAAGGCAGGCCGGCATTCAGGTCGATGTCGGGCTTTGTGCGGAAGAGGCACAGGCGGTCAATGCCGGATTCATCAGCCGCATCCTGAAGGGCCGCCCCGGCGTCACTCTGAAACTGGCCACCAGCCTGGACGCCCGTGTCGCCACCTCGACCGGACACAGCCAATGGATCACCGGCCCCGACAGCCGGGCGCGCGGCCACCTGCTGCGCGCCAATCATGATGCCATCCTGGTCGGAATCGGCACGGCGCTGGCCGATGATCCCGAACTGACCTGCCGGCTTCCGGGGTTGGAGGGGTGCAGCCCCGTGCGCATCGTGCTGGATAGTCATCTGCGCCTGCCGCCCGGCGCAAAGCTGGCCCAAGGGGCCGCCAGCGTGGCGCCTACCTGGGTGGTGACGCTGGCGGAAGCAGACGGGTCCCGTGCTGCGGACCTTGAGGCGCTTGGGGTCCGCATCCTGCGGGTTGATCGCGATGAAACTGGCCACCTGCCCATTGCCGCCGCTCTGACCGCCCTGGCCGGTCAGGGTATCACACGGCTGCTGGTGGAGGGGGGGCCTGCCGTGGCTACCTCATTCCTGAAGGCAGGACTGGTGGACGGGGTTGAATGGTTCCGCGCCCCGATGCTGATCGGCGGCGATGGACTACCTGCGGTGGGCACCCTGGATGCCGAAATGCTGGAACAGGCGGTACGGCTTTTCCCGACCGGTGACGAAACGCGCCGTTATTTCACCGGCTGATTCGGGTTCAGGTCAGCGCATCACCGCGCAGGTGCGGTCGCGGCACTGGATCAGGACGAAACTGTCCTTCGGTGCCGCACAACTGACCTTATAGATCGTCTCCGCGATGCGGCCCGTGACCTGCTTCATGACTTCCAGCTTGGTCGGCTTGCAATTGGCGGACTGTGCCGCCTCCCGCGCCTCGGCTTGCTGTGCGCGGGCCGGCAGGGCGGATAGCAGGCACAGCATCAATAAAGCAGCCGGACGCCGCATCACGGCTTCTTGCGCTGGGTAAAGGCGGCGGCCAGGGCCTTCAGATTGTCGGCCTGTTCCTGTCCATCGTCGGGTGCGGGTGCCGCCCCACCACCGCCCGTGCCCATGCGGGCGATGATGGCATCCATCATCTGGGGCGACAGTTTCTTCGGCCCGGTGGATGGACGCGCCGCACGCACCACGCCCTGGCCGGGGGCCGGGGCCGCCGTGGTGATGGAACCGCCACGGGCCACACGGTCCACGGCGCTGCCGGCAATGGCCTTCAGGAACGGCTTGCACAGACCGCGCAGCAATTGTTCGTCATCCAGCGCCCAGGCGATCAGCACACGCTGCGCCTGGCTGCGGCTGCCCTGTGCGGCCTTCAATGCCTCACGGATCTTGAGCGTGACATAGGTGTCGCTCATGGCCCGGCCCTCCCGGATGGATCAAGGTTCCTAGATTAGCCAAGCAAGGCCCGGTTTCCCAAGTGATTTCGCGTCACAGGGCGGCCCGTACCTCTTCAACGACGGGCATGGCGGTACCGGTGCCAATGCGCGTGCAGGCGATGGAAGCCGCGACATTGGCATAGCGCATGGCGGTTGCCAGATCATCCCCCGCCGCCAGCCGGGCCGACAGGCTGCCCACAAAGCAATCACCCGCCCCCGTCGTGTCCACGGCCACCACCTTGCGCCCCGGTACCAGGGTTTCGCTGTCCGTGGTGACGGCCAGGGCCCCGCGCACGCCCAGCGTGGCGATGATCACCTGATCCGGGCGGCGCAGCAGGCGGCGGGCCGTGGCGGCGATATCGGCCACCGCGGCGTCGCCCGACAGTTCCACGCCCGCGAAATGGCCCAGCTCCGTCTCATTCACGACCAGGATGTCGGTATCGGTCCACAGGCTGTCGGGCGCGTCATCCAAGGCAGGTGCGGCGTTCAGCAGGGTGCGCGCACCGGCGGCACGGCCCCTGGCGAACAGGGCGGCAATGGTGGTGCGCGGCACCTCAAACTGGCTGACCAGGATGTCGCCGGGCGAGACGGTCAGGCCATCGGCATCGGCGGGCACGATCTGCTTGTTGGCGGCGGGAATGACCACGATACGGTTTTCCGCCGTCGCATCCACCAGGATCAGGGCCGATCCCGTCGCCTCATCCGCCGACCGCCCCACATGGGTAGCGTCGATGCCCTTTTCAGCGAAGAAGGACAGGATACGGTCACCGAACATGTCCTGCCCGACCTTGCCCACAAAGGACACGGGCACACCCTGTTGTCGGGCGGCGACGGCCTGGTTCAGGCCCTTGCCGCCCGGCATCAACTGCACCGTCTGGCCATTCACCGTCTCCCCCGCCTTGGGCGCGCGTTCCATGGTGGACAGGATGTCGTAATTGATGGAACCGATAACGGTGACCTGGGCCATGGGGCTTTCCTTCTGGGGTGAACGATCCTTCCTAGCGCGTCCGGGGACGCCTTGGAAGCCTCACTCATGCCCCCACGGCGCCGGCGGAGCGGCGACGGGTTTGGTCAGGTCGAAGACCATGCGCACGACGCGACCGGGCCGGGCCAGTTCATAAGTGAAGGTCCCCTGCCCCTGTTCCAGGGTCCAGACATTCTGCTGCGCACCGGGCGGCAGCTTGTTGTCGGTGAACAGGGTCCGGGAGAAGGCATCTGCGGGAAAGGATTGGCGCCCGGCAGTGCCGGGGGCGATGGTGTCGCCGCCATATTGGGTCAGCTTGTCCTCCGTACCATCAGCATGGCGGTGATCATGCTTCAGGCGCAGGCCGGTAGCCGTGCGGGTGACGATCCAGGTGCGCGACCGGTCTTCGCCCACATGCAGGGGGATGCGGACCTCGCCAGACTTGCTGCAATCGCGGACATGCATGACAAGGCGCTGGCCCGCGAACGGATCATTGGCGGCCCCGCCTTCGTTCGTGGTGATGATCCCCTCAAAGGCCTTGCCGCAATGTGGCCGCAGGCTGGCCAGGAAATCATCCGCCGGGGCTGCTGCGACGGGCAGGGACAGCAGCAGGGACAGGGATGCCAGAATATTACGGATGCGCATGGACCCAACCTTTGTCTTGATTATTACTGGACCGAAATGAAATGGCCCACCCCGCCATTCAGCGAGGTGGGCCAACAATAACCGACAGGCAGGTGCGGTTACAGCCGTTCGATGACCATGGCGATGCCCTGGCCGCCGCCGATGCACATGGTGATCAGGCCATAACGACCGCCGATCCGTTCCAGCTCATACAGCGCCTTCACGGTGATGATGGCGCCAGTGGCACCCACCGGATGGCCCAGCGAAACACCGGAGCCGTTGGGGTTCACCTTGTCCGCCGGGAAGCCCAGCACCTTGGACACGGCACAGGCCTGCGCCGCGAAAGCCTCGTTGCTTTCGATCACGTCCATATCGGCGACGGTCAGCCCGGCGCGTTCCAGCGCGATGGGCACAGCATGGACGGGGCCCAGGCCCATCACCTCTGGTTCCACACCGGCATGGCCCCAGCTGATTATGCGTGCCAACGGCTTGGTCCCGCGCTTGGCGGCCTCAGTCGCGGACATCAGGACCACAGCGGCGGCACCGTCATTGACGCCGGATGCATTGCCGGCGGTGACAGAACCGTCCTTCTTGAAGACGGGCTTCAGCTTGGCGAAGTCGGCCTCGGTAGCGTCGGCGCGGAAATGCTCATCCGTGTCGAACAGCTTGGTGCCACCCTTGACCTTCACCTCCACCGGCAGGATCTGCGACTTGAACCGGCCCTCGGCGGTGGCACGGGCGGCGCGGCGATGGCTTTCCAGGGCCAGCGCATCCTGGGCGGCGCGGTCAATCTCATGGCGGGCGGCCACATTTTCCGCCGTGATGCCCATATGGATCTTGTGGAACGGGTCGGTCAGGACGGTGACCATGGCGTCGACCACGGCAGCATCGCCCATGCGCTGGCCCCAGCGGACCGACGGCATGACATGGGGGGACCGGCTCATGCTCTCCGCCCCGCCGGCCACGGCCACGTCACATTCGCCCAGCTTGATCATCTGGGCCGCGGAGATGATGGCCTGTACGCCTGACCCGCACAGGCGGTTCAGGGTCAGGGCCGGGGCCTGCACCGGCACGCCAGCATTTACGGCGGCGACGCGGGCCAGATAGGCATCGTGCGGGCCGCTGGGGATCACCTGGCCCATCACGACATGCTGCACATCGGCGGCGTCGATACCGGCGCGGCTCACGGCCTCCTTGATCACCAGCGTGCCCAGCTCGGCGGGCGCATGATCCTTCAGGCTGCCGCCGAAACCGCCAATGGCGGTGCGGGTACCGGCAACGATGACGACGTCGTTCAAGCTGCTCACGGGTGATCCTCCCAGATCTATTATATTGCGGCGCAACAGATAAGCCTGATGTAGTGGCCTTGCAACCGCTACAAAAGCAAGGGGCGGGGAAGCTCTGGCCTCCCCGCCCCCGATAAGCCCTTACTTGCCCGTGAAGTTGGGCGGGCGCTTTTCGGCGAAGGCGGCCATGCCTTCCTTCTGATCGGCCAGGGCGAAGGTGCTGTGGAAGACGCGGCGTTCGAACAGCAGGCCCTCGGTCAGGGTGGCTTCGAAGCTGCGGTTCACGGCTTCCTTCGCCATCATGGCGGCGGGACGCGACATGGTGGCGATCTTTTCCGCCGTCTTCATCACCTCGTCCATCAGGTCGGCCACGGGAACCACGCGGGCCACCAGACCCGACCGTTCCGCCTCCGCCGCGTCCATCATGCGGCCCGTCAGGCACATTTCCATGGCCTTGGCCTTGCCGATGGCGCGGGTCAGGCGCTGGGTCCCGCCGGCACCGGGGATGGTGCCGATGGTAATCTCCGGCTGGCCGAACTTGGCATTGTCGGCAGCGATGATGAAATCGGCCATCATGGCCAGCTCACAACCGCCACCCAGGGCATAGCCGGCGACGGCCGCGATGGTCGGCTTGCGGCAGGTGGCCAAACGGCCCCACTTCTTGGTGATGAAATCGTTCAGATAGGCGTCCATGTAGGAGAAATTCATCATCTCCTTGATGTCCGCCCCCGCCGCGAAGGCCTTTTGAGAGCCGGTGACGACGATGACATTGATCGCGGCATCATCCTCAAAGGCGTTCAGGGCCTTTTCCATGTCGGTCACCAGACCGTCCGACAGGGCGTTCAGCGCCTTGGGCCGGTTCAGCCGGATGATGCCGACGGCGCCCTTGGTTTCCACCAGGATATTTTCGTAGGTCTCGGTCATTTACTCGCCTCTTATATTCGTTCCCTCAGACGCCGGGCGCCGCCATCCGGCGGCTTGGCTCACGGCGCATGTGCGCCGGGCCAGCAGTCGCTGACCTCCAATCTACCAAAGGGCAAGCCTCTGGTAGATTGGCATTATGCCCCACCCAGCAGGCGGCGGGCGATGATCACGCGCATGATCTCGTTGGTGCCTTCCAGGATCTGGTGGACGCGCAGGTCGCGCAGGATGCGTTCCACCGGATATTCGCGGATGTAACCATACCCGCCATGGAGCTGCAGCGCATCATTGGCGACCGTGAAACCGGCATCGGTGGCAAAGCGCTTGGCCATGGCGCAGTAGAGCGTGGCGTCAGGGTGGCCGGCATCCAACGCCGCCGCCCCGCGATGGACCATCAGGCGGGCGGCCTCCAGCTCGGTTGCCATGTCGGCGAACTTGAACTGCAAGGCCTGGAACTCGCTCAGCTTTTTGCCGAACTGCTGCCGCACCTCCATATGCTCCCTGGCCGCATTCAGACAGGCGCGGGCGCCGCCCAGGGAGCAGGAGGCGATGTTGAGGCGGCCACCATCCAGGCCCTTCATGGCGATCTTGAAGCCGTCACCTTCAGCGCCCAGACGGTTGGCGACCGGCACGCGGCAATCCTCAAAAATCACCTGCGCCGTGGGCTGGCTGTTCCAGCCCATCTTCTTTTCCTGCTTGCCGAAGGACAGGCCGGGTGTGCCCTTTTCCACCACCAGACAGGAAATGCCCTTCGGCCCTGGCCCGCCAGTGCGCACCATCACGACATAGATGTCCGAGGCCCCGCCGCCGGAGATGAAGGCCTTGGACCCGTTCAGGACATAATGGTCGCCATCACGCTCGGCCCTGGTCCGCAGGCTCGCAGCATCAGAGCCAGCCCCCGGTTCGGTCAGGCAGTAGCTGGCGAACTTCGCCATGGAGAACAGGTCGGGCAACCATCTGGATTTCTGATCGTCGTTGCCGAACGTGTCGATCATCCAGGCGGCCATATTGTGGATGGAGATGTAGGCGGCCGTGGAGGGGCAGGCCGCCGACAATTCCTCAAACAGGATCGATGCGTCCAGCCGGCCCAGGCCCGTGCCACCAGACGCTTCCGAACAATAGATGCCGGCAAAGCCCAGCTCTGCCGCCTTGCGCAGCGTGTCGACGGGGAAGATATGGTGTTCGTCCCATTCGCCCGCGAACGGAGCCATATGTTCGGCCGCAAAGCCGCGGGCCAGATCCTGGATGGCGCGTTGATCCTCGGAAAGATCGAAATCCATCGGGCGATCCTGTTCTTGATGGTCGAAGATAGGCCAATGGCAGCGGCCCCGGACAATCATGCCGGGGCCGCCCGATCACCGCAAATGCGGCAATCAGCCCATGGTCGGAATGACGAAGGACGCGCCAGAGCGGATGCCCGACGGCCAGCGCGACGTCACCGTCTTGGTCTTGGTGTAGAAGCGGACGCTGTCCGGGCCATGCTGGTTCAGGTCACCGAAGCCCGAGCGCTTCCAGCCGCCGAACGTGTAATAGGCCAGCGGCACAGGCAGCGGCACATTGATGCCGACCATGCCGACATCCACACGGGCTGCGAAGTCGCGGGCAGTGTCGCCGTCGCGCGTGAAGATGGCGACGCCATTGCCATATTCATGGTCGGTGGGCAGAGACAGCGCCGTCTCGTAATCCGGTGCGCGGACGATGGACAGGACGGGCCCGAAGATTTCTTCCTTGTAGATCCGCATGTTGGTGGTCACGCGGTCGAACAGGACGCCGCCGACATAATAGCCGCCTTCATAGCCCTGCAGGTTCACGTCACGGCCATCGACCACCAGTTCGGCCCCTTCCCGCACGCCGATATCGACATAGGACTTCACCTTCTCCATATGCTGGCGGGTGATGACCGGGCCGAAATCGGCCTTCTCATCGGTGGAGGGACCGACGCGCAGGGTGCGAACGCGCGGGGCCAGCCGTTCGACCAGGGCGTCCGCCGTCTTCTCACCCACCGGCACCGCCACCGAAATCGCCATGCAGCGTTCGCCAGCAGAACCATAGCCGGCGCCGATCAAGGCATCGGCCACCATGTCCAGGTCGGCATCGGGCATGATCAGTGCATGGTTCTTGGCGCCGCCAAAAGCCTGCACGCGCTTACCATTGGCCGTGCCACGAGTATAGATATACTCACCGATGGGGGTGGAGCCGACGAAACCGATGGCCTTGATGTCGGGATGGTCGAGGATGGCATCGACCACTTCCTTGTCGCCATTGACGACATTCAGGATGCCCTTGGGCAGACCCGCCTCATACATCAGTTCGGCCAGCATTAGCGGCACCGACGGATCGCGTTCCGACGGCTTCAGGATGAAGGCGTTGCCGCAGGCGATGGCCGGGGCGAATTTCCACATCGGGATCATGGCGGGGAAGTTGAACGGCGTGATGCCGGCCACGACACCCAAGGGCTGGCGCATCGAATACATGTCGATGCCGGGGCCGGCACCTTCTGTATATTCACCCTTAAGCAGGTGCGGGATGCCGATGGCGAACTCCACCACTTCCAGACCACGCTGAATATCGCCGCGCGCATCGGGCAGGGTCTTGCCATGTTCCAGGGCCAGCTTCAGCGCAATCTTCTCAAAATCGCGGGCCAGCAGTTCCAGGAACTTCATCAGGACGCGGGCACGCTTCTGCGGGTTGGTCGCGGCCCAGGCTGGCTGGGCGGCCTTGGCATTGGCAACGGCCTCGGCCAGTTCCACCGTGCTGGCCAACGGCACCTCGGCAGAGATTTCACCCGTCATGGGGGTGAAGATGGGGGCGAAACGTCCAGACTTGCCCTCAACACGGGCGCCGCCGATGAAATGGTACAGCTTCTCGACCAAGTGATCCTCCCTGGGTTATTGGCAAGGAGGGTGGCACGGGACCATGCGCACGACAAGGTGCGGTTTGGCGCAAACGAGTGTGCGTGAATGCCCATAGCGTCCCTTATCCCCGCCGTCTGTCCAATTCCGCTTTGTGGCGACAGATCCCCTTTTGGCAGGCTATATCTGCGGGACGGCACGCGACCTGTCCGCAGGGGCAAAGGCGTGCATCGACCGATATTCAGGGGCAAGGAGTCTGTCGTGGCGGTTGCGTCCCAGGGTACCCATGATCTGCTTGCCGATGCCATTGCCAGCCTGACCTTGTGGAAGTCATCACCCTTCTTCGTACAGATCAGCGGTTGCACACCGGTTCCGAACGACCCGCTCCATTCCCACATTGCCAGGCGCGGATTATCCGGCCTGATTATCGAGCCGGTTTTTGCGCGCTATCAACAGCTTGTTCAGCAGAGCCAGGAGATGCCGCTCGTCAAGGCGGTTCATGCCAGCATCTCCGGCATCGACGGTCAGCGCCCGCTTTGGTTTTTCAATGCAGAGGCCTTTTCCAGGGGTATCCTGCCGCCCCATCTGGCAACCGTCATCACCTTCGCTCAGGAATCTCTGCTCGCAGATATCTCTGTTCTGGGGCGCGCAACAGCAGAGGAGACGGCCCGCGACCTCTTGGCCTCGCTGCTTGACCAGACAATGGTGCGTGCTGTCCGGCTTGATACGCTGTTCCGTGAACAGGGCGTGCGGCAAGTCGACATTCTGCGGTTCGACAGCGATGGCTATGGTTTGGATATTCTGAACGCCTTCGATTTCAAGCGGGCGCGACCGGCAATAATCCATTACCGCCATGAGGGATTGAGCTTGGCGGACCGCCGAACTGCCGCTGAACTGTTGATGGCGCAGGGTTATCGCGTCGCTATCCAGGGCGAGGATACAGTCGCCCTGCGCGACGGGCAGGCCATTGTCAGTGCGCAGACCCCGGGCCTGTTGGTCATGGCCACGCGATTGCTGGCCGAGGGGCGTACGGCGGATGCGCTGAATATGGCCGACCACCTTGTGATGCTGAACCCAGAAGAGCAGGCTGAACCTCTTGCCCTGCGGGCCCGCTGTCATCAGAGCCTGGGCAATCTTGTTGAGGCACTGGAGGATTTCATCCGGGTGAGGGACCTCACAGGTTCACTCACCGACCACCTTCCCTTCGTCTCTGCCGTACTGGATCAGGTGTTGCCGCGCGTCGCCACCCTGTTCAGCGAGTGTGGATTTGAGGAACTGGCCCGTTATGTCGTGCCGGTGACAACCCTGCTACCCGACCATGCTCCCTTCCTGGAGGTCGCGACCCGGACCATGGTTCTGCTGAACCGTGAGACGGAAGCAACCCGATGCGCACAATTGCTGCTGCCCCTGCGACCCGATAACGAGTTGTGTCTACATCTGCTGACCACCAAATCCCGAAATGAACGGGATTGGCCGACCTTCCGGCGCCTTGTCACGGCATTGGCGCGCAAGGCAAACTCCATCGTCGAACCGCAGGTCCGGCAGTTGCTGATTCTTGAACTGCTTAATCTGCTGATCTGTCCCGGTCGCCCCGAACCGGAAGATCAACGCCTTGTCGATGAAATGACAGGCATCACCTTGCAATTGGCCGCTGGCCATGTGCCGGATGGTAATGCCGAGAAAGATGCCTGGGTCGCCCATTTCGACGCAGTGTCACGCGGCATACGATTGGCGGAGGAGTTGGGTCCCGTACCGACCGGAACCGCGGTGGCGCCGGCTAGGTTGATGACGGCACGCGGACTGCCGATCACACTCGCCGGTTTACAGGCCAAAGCCAAGGAACTTTCCGCCCAAACCGTGCTGCTGGTCGCCGCCGATGAGCGGTACTTCCGGCGCTATGCGCGGCTGTTCGTGTTGTCGGCCCTTCGCAACCTTGATGTGCCCGCGCTGATCATTGTGCATGTGATTGGCGGGGCGGCGCGAATGCGGGAATTAATAGACGTTATCGGCATCGACGATGACCGGCTGATCCTGACAGGTGATGATTTCGATCCGTCGCAGGTCACGACAACGTGTATCGCCGATCCGCAGACGCCGATTCCCAACCTGCCGGTCGCACATTTCCAAAGTGTGCGCTTTGAACAGGCTGACTATCTTCTGCACGCGCTCAACCTGCCTGTCTTTGTTGCTGATATTGACTGTCTGCTGCTGCGCGGCGTGGGGGACCTGCTGCACCGCATGCAGGGCACGGACGTCGTTTTCAACTGTAATGACTTTGCACGAATGGTCTGCAGCCTGTTGACGGCGAACCTGCTGTTGATCGCGCCGACGGAAACGGGCCGCGCCTTTTCAGGCTTTCTGCGCCAATATCTGTCCCTTGCTCTGTCCAGGCCGACCGTATCGCGCTGGATTGATCAGATCGGCCTGTTGTTGGTGCGCAACCATGTCCAGACCGTTGTGCCAACCGCCAGCATCGACTATTTCGCCACGGAAAGTGACATCAACAACATTGTATACCGCCAACTGATCAGTCCGGATCGATATAGGTTCTTTGCCCTATATCAAAAGTTTTACCTGCTGTCGCTGGCCCCGCTGATTCGTAGCTGGGAACAGGACCTGTCGCTGTCACCCAGCACCTTACCATTGGGGTGGGAGTAGGCCGGCTTTCAGCGGCAACTTATTGATATTAAATAATAATACAAATTTAATTCTACGCGGCCCTCCAGCCTGTTAGAAAACCATTAAGGATTTCAGTAAAAAGCAACCTAACCCTTTGGGGGGTAGCTACGACCTTTCCGCGCCACACTGAAGATGTATGTTTCCTATGAAGTCTGTCAGGGGAGACATCACAAGTGCAACATCATGACGGTGTTCATCTGCGCATGATGCGCACCTCACGCGGGATGAGCCTTGCGGCTCTGGCCACGTCGGCGGGGCTGTCGAAAAGCGAAATATCGAAGCTGGAAAACGGTGTACGGCCTTTCCGCCCGGACCACGTTATCCGGCTGGCCAAGATCTTTGGTGTCGGTCCGACGGAAATGCTGTCGCCCGCCAGCCCGCTGCGCACCATGCTGAGCGAGAACAAGGCCGACACGGAATTGCCTCTGTATGAAGGGCGCGATCTGGCCCGCGATGGGGTGGATGCCAAGAGTGCCGGTACGATCCCCCGCGCACCGCAGATGCGCAGTATAGCAGGCGCCTACGCCGTGACGGTCCATGATCTGTCGAACGCGCCCGCCATCGGCATCGGTGCAACCTTGCTGGTCAATCCTAATGCGCCCGCCAATGTTGGCGATCTGGTCATCAACCGCCTGAATTTCAGTCCGCTTGCCTTCTACCTGCGGCAGGATGACGAGGGCGTGATCTATGGCATGACCCTTTCCCGCCGCCGGGTTGAGCTGTCCATAGAGGATGTGGAAAAGCTGCACAAGGTGGCCGGAATCTGGTTCCCGCATTGAGGCACACTTAAGCGCCCCTTGACGCCCGCCCTGCCCGGCCCCGACATTCGGGGTCGGACATTGCGGGAGAGGAATGAATGGTGGACGGTTCCGGTGGCATAGCCGCGAAAACCATCCAGGCATTGATGGCAAGTGAACGCGCGCGTTTCGTTTCGGCCCACCCTGACGCCGCGGCACGCGCAGGTAACGGCTTGCCCGGATTCTATCAAGGCGTGCCAATGCATTGGATGCGGGATTGGCCCATGCCATTCCCGATGCTTGTGACGAGCGCACAGGGCGCCACCTTGACCGACAGTGACGGCAATGTGCTGGCCGATTTCTGCCTGGGTGATACCGGGTCGATGTTCGGGCATTCGCCGGAACCGGTGCGCCAGGCCCTGATGGCGCAGGCGGGACGTGGCCTAACCTATATGTTGCCCACCGATGATGCGCTGGCGGTTGGTGCGCTGCTGCGCGGCCGTTTCGGCCTGCCACACTGGCAGGTGGCGACAACGGCAACGGACGCCAACCGCTTTGCCCTACGGGTGGCGCGTGCCGTGACCGGTCGCGGCAGAATTCTGGTTTTCAATGGTTGCTACCATGGGGCGGTGGATGAGACATTCGTGCGGCTGATTGACGGCGCACCTGTCAACCGCCCCGGCCTGCTGGGTCAGTTCACCGACCTGACGGAACGCACGCGGGTGGTGGAATTTAATGACCTGCCGGCGCTGGAGGCTGCCCTTTCCGACAGAACGGTGGCCTGCGTGATCACCGAACCGGTGCTGACCAACTGCTGCATGGTTCTGCCCGATCCGAGGTTTCATGAGGCACTGCGACGTCTGACGCGCGAAACGGGTACCCTGTTGCTGATTGATGAGACACATACGATCTCGACCGGCCCCGGCGGCTACACGCGCGCGTATGGGTTGGAACCCGACATGTTCGTGCTGGGCAAGCCCGTTGCGGGTGGGGTGGCGGCCAGTGTCTGGGGCTTCACCGACGAGGTGGCGCGCCGGCTGGATGCCGTGCGGGCGGTGACACCGTCGGGACATTCCGGCATGGGCACAACCCTGTCGGCCAATGCCCTGGCCCTGGCCTGCATGCGCGCGACTTTGGAACAGGTGATGACCGACGCGGCCTATGCTCATATGGAGGCGCTGGCGGGGCATCTGGCAACCGGGCTGTCAGGCGTGATTGATCGGCTGGGTCTGCCCTGGCATGTGGTGCGGGTGGGTGCGCGGGTAGAGTTCATCTGCGCACCCGGCCCCTTGCGCAATGGGACGGAGGCGGAGGCGGCGCATGCGAGACCACTGGAACAGGCCATCCATCTCGCGCTTCTCAATCGCGGCGTTCTGATCGCGCCGTTCCACAACATGATGCTGGTCTGTCCGGCCACGACGGGGGAACAGGTCGATCGCCTGATCACCGCCTTTGCTGAAGTGGCCGGCATTCTGGCACAGGGCAAAACCCCATGATGGCGCGCATCGGCGACTGGGCAGAGGCCGAAGCCTTTCTGGCGGCACATCCCGATGTGGAAGCTGTCGATATCGTCCTGACCGATGCCAACGGCATCGGGCGCGGTAAGATCATCCGCCGGCATGAGGTGGAGGCGCTCTATAAACAGGGCCGGCACCTCCCCTCCTCCATCCTGGGTCTGGATGTGACGGGGGAGGATGTGGAAGAGACGGGGCTGGTCTGGTCAGTTGGTGATGCCGACCTGCGCGCCTGGCCCATCGCCGGCACGCTGGTCCCGCTGCCCTGGACATCACCCAGGCGGGCACAGGTTCTGGTCAGCCTGTACCACCTGGATGGTCACCCGCATGGGGCCGATCCGCGCCATGCCATGGCCGCCCAGATTGACGCGATGGCAGCGGACGGGCGTTATCCTGCCGGGGCCTTCGAACTGGAATTCTATCTTCTGGATGCCGAACCCGGCCCCGATGGCCGCCCACGCCCGGCAGCCATGGCGCTGGACGGACGGCGGCATGGGCAGGTGCAAGTCTATGGCCTGGACGATCTGGACGGGATGCAGCCGTTTTTCGGGCCCGTCTATCAGGCCGCGAAGGCGCAGGGTCTGCCGTTGGAGACCCTGATTTCCGAATATGCACCGGGGCAATATGAGCTGACCCTGCATTACCGCCGAGACCTTCTGCGCGCCGCCGACGATCTGGTGATGCTGAAACGGCTGGTGCGGGCCATGGCGCGACGGCAGGGGATGGTCGCCTGTTTCATGGCCAAACCGTTCGCGGCGCATGCCGGATCGGGGATGCATCTGCATGTATCGCTGAATGACAGCCAGGGAAACAACCTGTTCGCGGAGGATGAGGGCGCGGTGTCCCCCAATCCGCTGCTGAGTCATGCCATCGGCGGTCTGGCGGCGACCATGGGGGATGGGATGCTGGCATTCGCACCCCATGCCAATTCTTGGCGCCGGTTCGTGGCCAAGCTCTATGCGCCGGTGCAGCCTACTTGGGGTGTTAACGATAGGTCGGTTGCGTTACGGATTCCGGCGGGACCGGTCACGGCTAGGCGCGTTGAACATCGCCCCGCCGGGGTTGATGCAAATCCCTACTTGGTGGGTGCAACCGTCCTTGCCGGGATGCGGCATGGCATGGCGCATGCCATCGATCCGGGACCGGCAGCCGATTATCAGGGCTTTACCCAAGAGACGCCCTTTGCCCGCACCATGCCCGGTGACTGGCGTGCCGCCATCGCGCAGGCCCAAGGGTCGGACTTTCTGAAGGATGCGCTGGGGGCTGATCTGCACCGTTCCTTTATCGCGATCAAGCAGGCTGAATTATTTCGTGTCGCGGGCTGCATACCTGATACAGACTACCGTTTATATCTGCATCAGGTTTAAACATCGCCTTTTGATTGATGTTATCGGCGTCGGCGTGGATAGTGTGCCTGCACTATTCATCGCCCTGTCCCATGCGCCTGCTATCAGCCCTGACATTGCTGCTGTTGCTGACCCTGCCGTCATTGGCCGGGGTGGTGGGTGTTTCCGGTCAACCCACCGCCTTTCCGCCGGGCGAGGGCGCGCTGTGGTTGGGTTTGGAGGTGCCGGAGGACAATGTCGCGGCGGTCAGTGTCGGCATGCGACCCGTGAGGCCACTTGCCGTGACGGTGCGCCAAGGCGATTGGGGCGCGCAGACGGATGTGACGCTGGAACTGGCCGAGGCACGCGGCCTGTTGCCCAATCTGGTGTTGGACAGCAGCGGGCATGGTGGCGACATGACGGGGCGGCTGGACAGCCTGCTTCTGGGCTGGACGCGCAGCGGGGTGGAGGTCACGGCGGGGGCGGCCCGCTCAGGCATGGGTGATGTCAGACCGGTTCTGCAGGTACTGCTGCCCGTGAAGACGCCGGTACCGTTTATCAATGATACCTGGATTCGTGCCGGGATCGGCGGTGTGGATGGACCAATGTTGGGTGCCGGGTGGTCACCGGAACCAGGACGCATGTTGAGCATCACCTGGTTGCGCGGCCGGGGGCTGGTGGCGGGCATCACTGAACAGATTGCAGGGGACGACCTGTCGCAGCCCTATTTCGGACGGTCGCGGCAACACGACGCCGGAGCATGGACGGATATCGGACCCTTCATGTCACCGGGTGGGGCGCTGCATGCCGCCCTGGCCGATCAGCATCCGACGTCGGATAGGGTGAGCGTGGCTAGCCACCGCCTGGGTCTTCCCGGCGTGTCGGCGCGGCTCTATGCCCCGGATCTGCGGAAATGGAAACGCCATCGGATCAGCGCAGCCGAGATTCGTCGGGGTACGCGATTTGAGCGCGCGCCGACGCCCGGAAATCTCGCCCATCATTGGGAAATGACGCTGGATGCGACGATGGAGGTGGAGGCGGGGCCGCGCGGATATCCCGCCGCAAGCCGTGCATCCGCTGGTGCGCAACTGCATCTGCTGCCTTGGTCTGGATTGATCCTGACGGCGGAGGGGCGGGTGGCAAATGCGGGTAACATTCCCCCGCCCCGCTGGTATCCCCCGTCAAAGGGCCGGGACGATGCGGCTCTGTATCTCTATCGACGGTTCAGCCTGGACCGGGCACAGATGGCGTTTGCGCACGCAGTGACACCCTCGCTGGACGTACTGGCCGAAATTGGGCACTTGGACCCGATGTATGGCGGCGGCGGCGGGGAGTTACGCTATCAGCAACTGACGGCACGTTGGTCACTGGGGCTGGCTGCGCACTATGTCTGGAAACGCCCGCCCAGCGTTGAAACGCTTTATCGGGGCAGTGGCCGCACTACCGGCTTTATGAATGCTGGCTGGGAAGGACCGGATGGGGGTAGCCGCAGCGAACTGTCATTTGGCCGTTATCTGGCCGGTGACCTGGGGATGACGTTCACCCTGAGGCGGCAATTTGGGTGGGGTCTGGAGCTGGGCATGGACGCCACGGCGACGACACGCACCAGCCGCTTGGGCCTGTCCGTGACCCTGCCGCTGATCGGGCTGGGTCAGCATGTGGATACGCTGGCCCATGTGAAGGTGCGCCCCCTGGCGCGCGAATATGCAGAAAGGCTGGACCGTGCCATCACCCTGTCCGATCTGCGCCACACCGCCGGCTATGCCAGGGTGGTGGGGGATTGGGATAGGGGGTTCAGGCGACGGTAGCGCTGAACCGGTTACGCAGCCTTGCGCAGAATTATACCTTCTTTATCTGGACTGGTCACAATGGGGATCATGATAATGGCGTCCAGGCCGCCATCCGGGCGGTTGGACAGACGGATATCGCCACCATGCCCACGCACGACAGATCGGGCAATGGACAGGCCCAGCCCGACACCGCCGGTGCGGCGATTGCGCGACGCTTCCAGCCGCACGAACGGTTCAAACACGCGCTCCATATCAGGTTCCGGGATACCGGGCCCGTCATCCGCAACAATGATCTCCGCCCCGGCCCCATCACTGCGGATGGAGACGCGGGCGGTGCCGCCATAGGCCAGGGCATTTTCGATCAGGTTGCGGATGGCACGGCGCAGCGAACTGGTCCGGCAGATCAGGGGCAGACGGTCTGCCGCACTGAAATGCACGGGATGGCCGGTATCGGCGAAATCATCGCAGACGCTTTCCACCAGGGTGGAGAGATCGGCACGCACCGCCTCTTCCCCCAGTTCCTCCCGCGTGAAGGAGAGCGTGGCCTCCACCGTCGACCGAAGTTCATCCAGGGTTTCCAGCATCCGGGACTTGGTTTCCCCCTCATCCAGCAACTCCACCCGCAGGCGCAGATTGGTGATGGGGGTGCGCAGGTCGTGGGAAATGGCCGCCAGGATGCGGGTACGGTCATCCACGAAACGCCGGATGCGGGCGGCCATGGCATTGAAGGCATTGGCCGCACGGCGCACCTCCTCCGGCCCGCGTTCCGTCTCCAGCGCGGGGACCGCCTCCCCCCGGCCCAGCCGGTCGGCGCTGTCGGCCAGATCACGCAAGGGGCGCGACAGGCGGCGGGAGATGTAGAAGGTGGCGGCAGCCACCATCAGGATGGAGGTCAGCAGGGTCCAGGTGGAGGTGGAGGACCAGACGGTGGGCTGTACCATGCGGCGGTTGACGGCGTTCAGCCATTGCCCGTCATCCAGGCGGACAGAGAATTTCATCCCCATCTCCACCGGTTCGATGGCGGCCCAGGGATTGTGGAACCAGGAGGGTTCGGCATTCTCCGCCCGGTTCCACATCTTGAACTGCACGGCACTAGGCGGCAGGTCCAAAATATCGATCAGCCTATCACGCACGGCCATGGCCTGCGGATCTGTCAGGCGATAATCGGGCGGAATGGACGGGGCATCATCCACCGAGTAGCGGGTTTCCCGCGCGCGTATGGCCGCCAGCGTGTCGGACCGGTGTTCGCGCGGCAACGTATCCATGACGCGGCTGGTGGCCGCGATGCGCAGCAGCGTCTCTTCAATATGGGTGCGGCGGACGGTGGCGGCCTTATCGTCCAGCGATGCCGTCCAACTGGCGAATTTCGCCACCAGCATGGCACCGACCAGCAGCGCCACCATATGGGTGAACAAGCTGCGCGGATGGCGCAGGAAGGACATCACCCCCTTCATGCCGCCCGGACCTCCGTCGCCAGGCAGTAGCCCCCACCCCAGACCGTCTTGATCAGGGTGGGGTTGCGGGGATCGGGTTCGATCTTGCGGCGCAGGCGGCTGACCTGATTGTCGATGGAACGGTCGAAGACATCGGCCTCCCGCCCCTTGGTCAGATCCAGCAGTTGTTCACGGGTCAGCACCATGTTGGGGTGGCGCACAAACGCCTCCAGCAACGAAAACTCCGCTGTAGACAACGAAACGACGACGCCATCGGCTCCGGTCAGTTCGCGGCGATTCAGGTCCAGCATCCAACCATCAAAGGAAAGTCGGCTTTCATCGGCCTTTTTTCGCGCACCGGTCACGGGTAAAGAGTGGCTGCGGCGCAGAACGGCGCGGATGCGGGCCAGAAGTTCGCGCGGCTCAAACGGCTTGGTCACATAATCATCGGCACCCATTTCCAACCCGACAATGCGGTCGGTCGGCTCCCCGATGGCGGTCAGGAAGATGACGGGCGTGTCCATCGTCTCCCGGATATGGCGGAACAGGCTGAGCCCATCCTCCCCCGGCATCATGACATCCAGCACGATCAGATCGGCGGCACAGGCGCGCAGCCGCCGGCGGGCCACCGCCGCATCCTCTGCCGCCGTCACACGCATTCCATGCTTTTCCAGGAAGCGGGTCAGGGTCTCCCGGATGTCGCGGTGGTCATCGACCAGGAAGATATGGGGATTGTCAGCGGCCTGCATGGATCGGTAACAGTTAAATGAAGATTACAGGAAGATGGCACGCAAGGGCATGCACGGGAAGGCATGACCGCGTACCAAATTGTATCGGTTTGTGACGGGTTGCGGACTTGACCCGGCGGTTGCGCGCGGAAAAGATGGCGACCCGGTCCCATTATGAAGAACGCCATCCCATGTCCACCAAGGCAACCCCCGCCGTCAACGCCCTGAAATCCGCCGGCGTGGTCCACCGGCTGCTGGAATATGACTACGACCCGGATGCCGACGCCATCGGCATGGCGGCGGCGGCCGCCCTGGGCGTTGATCCGGCCATGCTGTTCAAGACACTGGTATCGGATGTGGAGGGGATGGGGCTGGTCTGTGCCGTGATTCCATCACCGGCCCGGCTGGATTTGAAGGTGCTGGCCAGTGCGGCGGGCGGCAAGCGGGCTTCCCTGGCCGATCCGAAGGCGGCGGAACGGGTGTCGGGCTATGTGATCGGGGGGATCAGCCCGCTGGGCATGCGCAAGCGTCTGCCGACCCTGATTGATGCCAGTGCCGGGGGCTTGACCGAGATGATCATGAATGGTGGGCGGCGGGGGCTGCAGATCGCGGCGGCACCGGCGGATATCGTCCGGGTGCTGGGAGCGAAGCTGGCACCCATTACTGTAAACAAATTATAACACCTTGGTACTAATATTATATTAGTGAGCCTTGATGGGATTGTAACCCAATCGCCATAGGCCCAAGAACCACACCGACAGAGCGAATGGATAGCTATCGCACCCGTGCCAACTGCATATACATTTCGGGGAATTAACCAGTTCCAGACATGACGGGAGGCGGGGCGACCATGGCGGCGATCATCGACACCCAACCGCCCGGCGGGGCGTTTCATGCCGGGGCCTGTGGCCTGCAAACGGATGAAGCGCTGCGCCTGCGCACGCTCGACCGGTATCATGTGCTGGACAGCCAGCCGGAACCGCAGTTCAACCGTATCGTCACCCTGGCCAAACGGGCTTTGCGGGTTCCCATCGCATTGATTTCCCTGGTTGATGAGGAGCGGCAATGGTTCAAGGCGCGCGACGGGCTGTCGGTGGAAGAGACCCCGCGTTCCCTGGCCTTCTGCGACCATGCTATCCGCCGGCGTGAGGCGATGGTGGTAGAGGATGCGCGCCTGGATGTCCGTTTCCGGGATAATCCGCTGGTCACCGGCGAGCCGGGGATCCGGTTTTATGCGGGCGCCCCCCTGATCACCCGCGACGGGCAGGCGCTTGGCACCGTCTGCGTCATCGACCGCGTGCCCCGCAGCTTTGATGAGGATGACCGCGAAACCCTGACCGATCTGGCCGCCATCGTCATGGACGAGCTGGAATTGCGGTTGGCCAACCGTGAACTGGCGGTGCTGGCGCAGACGGACCCCCTGACCGGTTCCCTGAACCGTCGCACCTTCTTTTCCCTGTCAGAGCGGGAGATCGGGCGGCGGCGGCGCACAGGGTGTGACATCGCGGTCCTGGTGCTGGATATCGACCATTTCAAGAAGATCAACGATACCTATGGGCACAGCGTCGGCGACCGGGTGCTGGCGCAGTTTGCGGACCAGATCGGCCAGACCATCCGGGTTCAAGATGTGTTTGCGCGCTTAGGGGGTGAGGAATTCGGCCTGATCCTGCCGGATGCCAGTCAGAGCCAGGCTGTTGAAACCGGGGAGCGCCTGCGCCGCATTGTGGAACAAACGCCCATCCATACTGACAGCGGACCCGTCCGGATTACCGTCAGCCTGGGCGCGGCGACGGTCAAACCGGGCGAGATCAGCGTGGAACCGGCCCTGCGCCGGGCGGACGAGGCGCTGTACCGTGCCAAGCATTGCGGGCGCAACCGGGTGATCGCGGCCTGACCGGTGTGCTGATGTTGACACGGGATTCACTACCAGAAGGCTCTTGCGGTGCCGCGCCTTTACCTCTGCCACCCAGGCTCCAGGACGAAATCAGGCGCTTCATCAAGGAGCACAACGGATCAGCAAAGCCCTTCGCTTAAACAAAATCAGCCGAAGCCATTCTCGAAAAACTCCGAAACACCCCTGATCCAGAGCACTAGCGGCGCTTTGTGAGCAACTTTTCTACGTAAAAACATGAGCACCACCGCAGGACAATTTGGACAATCAAAGGCGGTACAAATATGATTCCTACCCACAAATACTGATTTAGTAAGTTATTGGGCGATACCGCTTCACCGATAATAAGCAGAGATATTGGAACCGCCACCAAAGCGGACAGCAATAAGGATGCGACAGAGCATTTTATAGCAATAAATACCGACTTGCTTATCCATAAAACAGGAATCAACACAATAAATGTAATAAACCAGCCAGCCCCAAACGGTAAGTGAAAATATTCCGTCCAAAATGAACTCGGCGAAGTCTTCGAGAATAAAAATTGATCAGGCAAAGAAATTATTGCCAGACCAAAAAGAATTCCACTGCCCAGCATTGCCAATTTTTCCCGTTGCACAACTCTCTCCGTGTATACCCAACCTGAAGAACTCATCTTGCTGGTGGATGTAGAGTCAACCCTTTGATCTAATGTAGAATTCGGGCGCAACACCTGAAACTTTCCGATCAATGTAATCGCACCCACCACGCGCAAACCCACGCCGCCCCCACTTGACCCGTCACCTGATCCAGCAAGGAACACAAGGGATCGGCAACACCCCTCGTCTTGAGAAAATCCGCTCTGGATCTGTACCTGTTCATTGGGTCAATGCATTAGTTACGCCGCGGTCCAGCCGCCGCCCAGGGCACGATACAGCGAGATGGCGGCCTGCAGCTCCGACAGGCGCACCTGGGTCAGCTGATCCTGTGCCGACAGCAGGGAGCGTTGAGCGTCCAGGAGGGTCAACAGGTCGGTCGCCCCCTCGCGGTAGCGGGTTTCGGCCAGGCGGAACAGTTCACGGGCCAGACGCACCGCCTCTTCCTGCAGGACCCGCTGCTTTTCAGCGTTGCGGGCCGCGGACAGGGCCGTTTCAACATCGGAGAAGCCGGTCAGAATGGCCTTGCGGTAGGTTTCGACCAGTTCCACGCGCCGGGCCTGCGCCACCTCCACCTGCGCGCTGCGGCGGCCACCATCGAACAGGCTTTGGGCCAGCGACAGACCGGCATTGGCGACGGCATTGGGGGCGTTGATCAGGGTGGACAGGCCACCGCCCGTCAGATTGCCGGACAGGTTCAGGGTGGCGGACGGGTAAAGGGCGGCACGGGCGGCGACAATGTCGGCACCTGCAGCCTCCAGCTGTTTCGACGCGGCCTTCAGGTCGGGGCGGCGTTCCAGCAGGTCGGCGGGCGCCCCCGCCCCCGTAGCCGGCAGACCTAAGCCCCCCAGGCCCGTGGCGGACAGCGACAGATCGGCGGGCGCGCGGCCCAGCAGCACGGCCAGAGCGTTGGATGCCGCCAGTTCCTGCTGCCGCAGGGCCGGCAGGGTGGCGCGCTGGCTGGTCAGGGCGGTGCGCTGCTGCGCCACTTCCAGGGCTGTGGCGGCACCGTTGCGGAACCGGGCATCAACGACGGCCATGACCCGTTCGGCAAGGGTCAGGTTCTCCTCGGCACTGCGAATGCGGTCGCGCAGGGACAGGACCTGGAAATAGGTGTTGGCGACGGTGGAGGTAACGGTCAGGGCCACCGTTTCCTGATCCAGCCGGCTGATCGCCGCACTGATCGCGGCGCTGTCGGCGGCGGCGCGGTTCGCGCCCCAGAAATCCAGCTCGTAACTGGCGGACAGGCCGGCGTTGGCGCTGCTGCGGCCCGACCGTCCGCCGGCACCGGACAGGTCGGTTTCCTGCCGGCTGATCCCGGCGCTGGCATTGACGGTGGGCAGCAGATCGGCTCCTGCCGCACGAGCGCGGGCATCGGCCTGCAACAGGCGGGCGGCAGCGGCGGCAAGGTCGGGGTTGGCCTTGCGCGCATCGGCCAGCAGCGACACCAGCTCCGCCGACCCGAAGCCACCCCACCAATCGGCAGCGGGCCAGGGGCTGGCGGCATTGGTGCCTGCGGTCTGCGTCCAGGTGGCGGGCGGGGCGACGGGGCTGGCCGTGCTGCCATAATCGCCCTGTACGCAGCCCGACAGAAGGGTGCCGGACAGCAGCAGCGACAAGAACAGGCGGGAATGTCTGACGATCATGCTTGGACGATCCGGAAAAGAGGTCAGTCGGCGGCCAAAGCCACAACGGGATCCAGCAGGGCCGCCCGCCGGGCGGGCGTGTAGCCGAAGATCAGGCCGGTGGCAAAGGCGCAGGAGAATGCCAGAAGCATGGGCGGCAAGGTCAGTTGGATATCGACCTTGAAGATGGTCAGGAACAGCGAGACGCCGATGCCCAACACCACGCCGATCACCCCGCCCAAGGCGGAGACCAGCAGCGCCTCCAGCAGGAATTGCTGCATCACATGGCGGGCGCGGGCACCGGTCGCCATGCGGATGCCGATCTCCCGCGTGCGTTCGGTGACATTGACCAGCATGATGTTCATCACCCCGATCCCACCCACCAGCAGTGAGATGGCGGCGATGGAACCCAGCAGGATGGTCATCGTCTCCCGCATCGCCGATAAGGTGTCGATGAAGGAGGCGGTGTTACGGATCTGGAAATCCTCCGCCTGATGGCGCGTGGTCAGCAGGCTGGTGATCATCGCCTGGGTTTCATCGATCATGGCCAGATCATCGACCAGAACCGTGATGGAGCGCAGATCACGCCGCCCGAACAGACGGTAGGAACCGGTAGTCAGGGGCACGAACACCACATCATCCTGATCCTGACCCACGGGGCTGGCGCCCTTAGGCGACATGACGCCGATCACCTGGAACGGCACATTGCGCAGCAGGATATAGCGGCCAACCGGGTCCTGTCCGGGGAACAGGATATTGGCCACCGTCTGCCCGATCACAGCCACGGGCGCATATTGGTCCATCGCCGCCTGATCGAAGAAGGTGCCGCTGGACGGCTCCCACGATCTTGCCAATTGCACATCCGGGCTGGTTGCCGTGATCTGGGTCTGATAGTCCAGATTGCCGGCACGCGCCGTCATGCCGCCCGTATATTCGGGTACCGAGGCCACGACATTCGCCACCTTGGCAATGGCGGTGGCATCATCGGGGACCAGGGTGGCAAGCCCGTTGGCATTGCGCTGCCCCGGCGCGCCGGGTCGGATGACCAGCAAGTTGGTGCCCATGGCGCTGATCCGTTCCACCATGGCCTTCTGCGAACCATTGCCGACCGCCAGCATGGTGACGACCGAGGCCACGCCGATGACGATGCCCAGCAAGGTCAGGACGGTGCGGTAAAGATTGGCCGACAGGGCACGCCGCGCCATGCGGAAGGCTTCCAACACTTCCTTGGCTGTCCAGCCTGTATCCTCCCCCTCCTCCGGCACCTGAATGGTGCGGGCAGCAACGGGCGGCGGGGCCGGGCTTTCCAGGGCGTGGTCGGTCGGGTGGTCGGCGACGATCTGGCCGTCCTTGATCTCCACCAGACGGCGGGCATTGTTGGCCACGTCGCGGTCATGGGTGATCAGGATGACGGTATGGCCCTTGGCCGCCAGGTCGGATAGAAGCTTCATCACCTCCACGCCGCTGCGGCTGTCCAAGGCACCTGTCGGTTCATCGGCCAGGATGACCTGACCACCATTGACCAGAGCGCGGGCGATGGAGACGCGCTGCTGCTGACCGCCCGATAGCTGGCTGGGCCGATGGTCCATGCGTTCGGACAGGCCAAGCGTCGTCAGCAGATCCTCGGCCCGTTCCCGCCGCTGATCGCGGCCCAGGCCGGCATAGATGGCCGGCACTTCCACATTCTCCACCGCCGTGGACATGGGAATCAGGTTGTAGGACTGGAACACGAAGCCGAACGCTTCCCGCCGCAGCATGGCCAGCATGTCGCGGTCGAAGGTGGAGACGTCGCGCCCGTCGAACAGGTAGTTGCCCGTCGTCGGGCGGTCCAGACAGCCCAGGATATTCATCAGGGTCGATTTGCCAGACCCCGACTGGCCCATTATGGCGACGAATTCACCGGGATAGATTTTCAGCGAGATGCCTTTCAGCACCTGAACCGCCATCTCCCCGTTGGAATAGGTCTTGGTAATGTCCACCAGTTCGATCAGGGGGGTGGCATCGCCCCTGCTGTGCGGCGTGCTCATAGCATCCCCGGCGGGCGCATGCGCTGCATGTTCTGCTGCTGCTGTTGCTGCTGGGCCTTCAACTGGCCGGCGGACGGCTTGCGGCCCACCACCACCTGATCGCCCTCATTAAGGCCGGACACGACCTCTGCATTCACGCGGTCGCTGACACCGATCATGATACGGCGATCCTCCACCGTACCGTCGGCCTTCAGCACCTGCACGATGCGGGGCCGTTCGCGCGCACCGGCATCGGCCGGCTGGGCGCCGGCGGGGGCCGCGCCGTCACGGCGGCGGCGCTCGCCATTGGCACCGGCGGGCGGCGTGCCGCCCTGGACACCGGCCTGCGGCTGACCGCCTGCCTGCTGCGGACCACCGGCGGCACCGGCGGCACGCAGCGGCGGACGCTGGAACGCGGCGACGGGCACGCGGATGACATTCTCAGCGGCGGCAACCACGAAGAAGGTCTGCGCCGTCATCTGCGTCATCAATTCGCCGCCCGTATTCTCTACATCGTAAAGCGCGTTGTAGAGGACGACATTGTTCACCACTTCCGGCGTCGGGTTGATCTTGGCCAATGTCCCGCGCCAGCGGCGATCGGGGCGGCCAAGGGTGGTGAAATAGGCCTGCATGCCGATGCGCAGACGCGACACGTCGGCCTCCGACACCTGGGTCGTCACCGTCATCACCGACAGGTCGGCGATACGCAGGATGATGGGCGCCGACTGGTTGGCGTTCAGGGTCTGGCCCTGCTTGGCATTCTGCGACACGACCGTGCCCGACATCGGGGCATAAATCTTGGTGAAGCCCAAATTCGCCTCATCCCCGCGCAGGGTGGAATTGGTCTGGCGGATCTGGGCCTTCACCGCCTTCACCGCCGCCTCCCCCGCGCGCAGGGTCTTTTCCGCGTTCTGGAACGTGTCCTCGCTGGTGGCGTTTTCGGCCAACAGGTTCTTCTGCCGCTTATATTGCTGCTGCGCCAGGGCCAGTTCGGCCTCCCGCTGCATCAACTGCGCACCCAGATTTTCCAACTGGGCACGGTCGGCCTCCACCCGCGTCTGATAGACGGTGGGATCGATCTCGGCCAGCAGGTCACCCTGATTGACCTGCTGCCCGATCTCCACATGCACCTTGCGCAACTGGCCCGACACCTGGGTGCCGACATCCACGTAATCGCGCGGCTGCAAATTGCCGACGGCGGTTACGTTATCTTCGATGTTGCCGCGATCGATGGCGGTGGTCATCACATCGGATGCCGCATCGCCGCCCGACGTTCCCCCGGACTGCCACCAGTAGACACCGGTGGCAACGGCCAGAATGGCCAAGCCCAGCAGGATGTTGCGGCGGCGGAACAGGGAACGTCTGGAACGCGGGCCGGGCGGCTTGGCAGGGGCCTTGGTCGTGGCGGAGGCGGCAGGCTGCATCTTCACTTCTTCGGCAGACAAGTTGGATTACCCCCCTTATACGCCGCACATGCGAAGACCCTGCGGAGAAAATTGTTTAAATTTTTGTCATCTGGAAACCGTGTCCGGCGGGTGAACATTCCCGCCGGACGCTACGCCGTGCCGTCGCTGTCAAAGACCGAAGAAGCGCGCGGCATTGCCGCCCATGATCTTGGCCTTGGCCGGGGCCGACAAGCCGTCATGGCCGCGCACCAGGGTTCCCACCCGCTGCTCGCCCAGCGGGAATGGATAGTCGGAACCCAGCATCACCCGATCCTCTCCCATGGTCGCAACCAGCAGCGACAGGGCAGCCTGATTGAACACCGCACTGTCCACAAAGAACCGGTCGACATAGGAGGATGGCAGGTTGGGGCAATCCTTGCGCACGATATCGCGATGGGTCCAGGCATTGTCCACCCGGCCCAGCAGATAGGGGAAACTGCCCCCGCCATGCGCAAAGCACAGCGTCAGGCTTTTCGGCAGCCGTTCAAACGCGCCCGACATGATCAGCGACAGGATCGATAGCTGGGTTTCCGCGGGCATGCCGACCAGCCAGGCCAGCATGTATTTCGGCATCCGTTCACGCGCCATCATGTCCCAGGGATGGACCAGAACGGGTGCGCCGATATCGGCGCAATGGTGCAGGAAGGTGACGATGCCGGCATCGTCCAGGTTCTTCTCCCCGACATGGTTGCCGATCTGCACCCCGACATGGCCATCCTTCATGGCACGGCTGACCTCGGCACAGGATTTGTCGATATCCTGCAACGGCACCTGACACAGGGATTTCAGGCGGGACGGATCGGCGGCGCAGATGTCGCGGGCGGCATCGTTGAACAGTTTGGCACAGTCCAGTGCCTGTTCGGCGGGACGGGTGTAGCCGAACAGGACGGGTGTAGCCGACATGATCTGGATATCGACATTGTCGCGGTCCATGTCGTCCAGCTTGGCCTGACCGTTCCAGCAGCGCTCATCAATGGGGCGGAATTCCTCCTCCCCCAGCATGATCATGGCCTGCCCATCGCCATGATGGCGCATCCAGGGCCAGTTGCGCGGCGTACCGAAACGTTCGGCCAGATCGGGCCAGTTCTCCGGTACGAAATGGCTGTGCATATCGATGATGGTCATGCCGCACCTGCCTTGGCCACCTTGCCCGGATGGACCGTGCCGCAGGACGGGCAGGTACGCTTTTCGACATTGTCATAGAAGGACTGGAAGATGGGGGGCAGGTCCTTGACGATGCTGGACAATTGCACCTCCGCCTTGTGGACGATGCCGCCACAGCAATCGCAGTACCATTGGAACGCGTCTAACAGACCGTTAGGGCGCTGGCGTTCAATGACCAGGCCGACGGAACCTTCGACCGGGCGCTGCGGGGAATGCGGGACGTTGGGGGGCAGCAGGAAAATCTCCCCCTCCCGGATGGGCACATCCCTGGGACCGCCGTCGATCCACAGGCGCAGCACCATGTCGCCCCTGATCTGGTAGAAGAATTCCTCCAGCGGATCGACATGGTAATCGGTGCGCTGATTGGGGCCGCCCACGACCGTGACGATGAAATCGGCGTTCGACCAGATCTGGGCATTGCCGACCGGGGGACGCAGCAGATGCTGATGCTCCTCGATCCATTTTGCGAAATTCAGCGGCAGGCCATAAGTCAGCATGCTGTTCCTCCCTTCAGGGGCTTATAGGCCACGGCCTTGATCTCGATGCGCAGATGCGGGTGCGGCAGCTGATGTACCGCCACCGTCGTCCGTGCCGGCCCCTCCTGGTCGAAATACTCGCCATAGACCTGGTTGTACCCGTTGAAATCATTCATATCGACCAGGAAGGTGGATACCTCCACCACGTCGCGCAGGCTGGCGCCCGCCGCTTCCAGAATGCCGCCGATATTCTCGATCACCGCCCGCGTCTGGGTCCTTATATCCAGGTCGGTGGCGCCCAGATGATCGACAGTGGCGCCGGCGATGGAATTATCAGGGCGCCTTGAACTGGTGCCGGAAACGAAGATGAAATCGCCGGCCCGGCGGAAATGGGGGAAGCGTCCCCTGGGTGCCGCCCGGCCCTCGATGACCATGGCATCGCTGCTCATTCTGCCGATCCTTCTGCCGTCATCTGAAATTCGACGCGGCCCAGTTCCTGGGCTTCCAGCGTCACATGGTCACCAGGGGCCAGCGCCTCTGCCGCCGTCGCGGCCCCGGCCAGGACGATCCAGCCGGGCTGAAGCGTGATGCCGGCGTCACCGGCCAGCCGGGAGGCCGCCACCAGCGACAGCAGCGGATCACCCAGGATGGCGGCACTGCTGCCCATCTGCCGGGGCTGACCATTGATGGACATCACCATGTCCAATGCGCGCAGGTCGCCCCCCGGCTCTTGCCAGGGTCCCACCACAAAAGCGGCGGAAGAGGCATTGTCCGCCACCACATCGGCCAGGGAGAATTTGAAATCGCGATAGCGGCTGTCGATGATCTCCAGTGCAGCGGTAACACCGTCGACAGCGGCCAGCGCCTGTTCAGGCGTCACAATGCCGGACAGCGGCGCTTTCAGGCGGAAGGCAATTTCCGGCTCGACACGCGGATGCACGAAATGTCCGAAAGACAGATCACCACCATCGGCCACCTCCATATCGGCGGTCAGGCGTCCCCAGATCTGGTCATGGACCCCCATCTGGATGGCCTTGGCCCGGCTGGTGAAACCCATCTTCACCCCGACAATGCGGCCCCCGCGTTCGACCCGGCGGCCCACCAGCGCCGCCTGCACGGCATAGGCCTGATCGAGTGTCAGGGCGATGCCGGTGGTGGAGAACTGCGCCGTGGCACGCGCCGCGACGGCGGCGGCATCCAGCGTGGAGGCGCATCGATTGATCAGGTCCATCAGGCGGCCCTTTCCTTCACGAATTCCGGGTTGATCGGGCCACAGCCCAGCATGCCGGCAACCTGGGCCAGCGCCTGCGGGTCACAGCCGTGCCGCCAGCCCTTGCGCGTGGCAGCGGTGATGAAATGGGCCAGCGGATTGGTACCGCCGGCCAGGGCAGCATCGACGCGCACGGCCCCGTTTTGTACCGCGACCAGGGCATTGGCGACGGCCAGAGAGACATCATGGCTGGCGCTGATCCCGCGTTCGGTGGCGGGCGACAGCAGCCGGTCAAAGGCACGCAGGCGGGCCGCCACACCATCCATGTCCAGCACCCCGACCGCGTCCACGACATGGATGCAGTTTGCTCCGAACCCCTCCAATGACTGTGCCTGACGGGCCAGATCGCCGGGGCAATGCAGATGCCCATCAATGGGAAGGGCCGTGACATGCAGACCGGCTTCGTGGCCGGCAGCGATGATGGGCGCTGCCAATTCCAGATTGCCGACAAGAACGCGAATGGCGCGGATGCCCAGTGTCCTTGCCCGCTCCACCGCCATGACATCCTCCACCGGCATTGACAACACGGCGCGCAGCCCGTCATCCGCCAGCAGCCCGGCCAACGCCCAGTCACCAGCCGGCAGCACGATCCCATCCACCCCCACCCCGTCCAGGGCACGGGCAAGCAGGCTCAACGCCTCATGCCCGAACCGGGAGCGCAGGGCCGGCAGGGTCACGTCCTGGATGACGATATGCCGGGAGGACGGGGTGGGCCTGGACATGGATGCCAGCCTTACAGCTTGATGCAGATGGTGGTGGGTTCGGAATAGAAGGACAGCGAATGCTGCCCCCCTTCCCGCCCGATGCCGGAGAATTTGACCCCGCCAAACGGTGTGCGCAGGTCGCGCAGGAACCAGTCATTGACCCAGACGATCCCCACCTCCAGCGCGTGCGCCACCCGATGGGCGCGCTGCACGTCACGGGTCCACAGCGCGGCGGCCAGACCGTAACGGCTGTCATTGGCCTTGGCGATCACCTCCTCTTCGCTATCGAAGGGGGCGATGTGGCAGATGGGGCCGAAGATTTCTTCCTTCACACAGCGCGCATCCTCGGGCAGGCCAGCGATGATGGTGGGCTGCACATAGGCGCCGTGATCGCGATGGTCGCCAAAACGCGGAACGCCGCCGCCCGTGATGGTGATAGCCCCTTCCTGCTTTGCCAGAGCAAAGTAGGAGACGACCTTGTCGCGATGCTTGGCGGAAATCAGCGGCCCCATCTCCGCCCCGTCATAAGGGCTGCCGACCTGGATCGCCTCTGCCTTCTGTTTCAGCGCGGCCACGAACCGGTCGAAGATCGGGCGTTCGACATAGACGCGTTCGGAACAGAGGCAGACCTGCCCACAATTGCTGAACACCGACCGGACCGTGCCGGCCACCGCGTCGTCGAAATTGGCGTCAGCGAAGATGATGGCGGCGTTTTTGCCGCCCAGTTCGAAGCTGACGGGCTTCACGCCCGCCGCCGCACTGCGCATGATGGCGCTGCCGGTGCCGCTTTCACCGGTGAAGGTGATGGCGTCGATGCCGGGATGCCCGACCAGGAACTCACCCGTGTTGTCCGGCCCGAACCCATGCACCAGATTGAAGACGCCGGGCGGCATCCCCGCCTCATGCATGACCTCGGCCAGCAAGGCCGCCGTCGATGGCGTATCCTCCGACGGCTTGGCGACCACGGTATTGCCGCAGGCCAGCGCCGGCGCCAGCTTCCACGACAGCAACAACAAGGGCAGGTTCCAGGGCGATACAACCGCCACCACGCCCAGCGGCTTGGCAATCGTATAGTTCACGGCCCCGCGCCCGTCGGCGGTATCAGTCTGAAAACATTCCGTGCCGCGTGTCAGGGCCAGATCGGCGAACAGGTTGAAATTGGCGGCCCCGCGCGGGACGTCGATGCTGCGCGCCTGATGCAGCGCCTTGCCGGTATCCGCCACTTCGGCGGCCACGAAATCATCGAACCGGGCACGGATACCGTTGGCCACGGCGCGCAGCAGGGCCACGCGGTCACGCACTGGCATGCGGCCCCAGGGACCATGCAGGGCGGCCCGTGCAGCCTTCACCGCGCTGTCCACCTCCGCCTTGCCCGACAGATGCACGGGGGCCAGGGTCGCGCCATCGATGGGGGAGATGTTGGGGAAACTGTCCCCCGCGGTCACGAACTGCCCGCCGATATAAGCGGGGATGGTGCGGCCCTGAAAGGGATAGGCGTGGTGAACCATGGAACGAAACCCGTTCTCTGCTGCCGGGGCAGTGACTGCCCGTGCGGCCTGATGGGTTCCACGCTATCGGGGGCTTGTATAATAGAAAAATACCATTTCAGTGATCCGATATATGGGAATAGCTATATCAGGGACGGTGCCGGTGAAGGGGCCAAGAATGGTTGCGGCTATGCCGCGACCATTTCGGCGGCGACTGCCGCCGCGCCGCACATGCGGCGTGAAGCCAAGCCCACGGATGTGGGCGCCGGCGATTGAGGAAAACGAAAGCATAGCTTCTCATCCAGTCAGTTGGCTGGGAAGCTAAGGAGGAAAACATGAGCCTGAACCTGACGCCGCTTGTGCTGGAAAACCGCCTGCGGGCGCGGCTGAAATTCAAGCAATTGCAGCTGCTGGTGATGGTGGCCGAACATAACAATATCCTGCGGGCGGCCCAGGTTCTGAACATGGCGCAGCCGGCGGCCACCAAGACCATCCGGGAGCTGGAACAGACACTGGGCATGGATCTGTTCGACCGCACCTCGCGCGGGGTGACGCCCACCCTGTTCGGCGAAGTGGTGGTGCGCCATGCCAAGCTGATCCTGTCACAGCTGCGCCACGCGTCGGAGGAACTGGTGTCGCTGAATACCGGAACCACCGGCAAGATCGCGGTGGGCACGCTTCTGGCCGCCGCCCCCACCCTGCTGCCGCGCGCCATCGTCCTGCTGAAAAAGGAACGGCCCAACATCAATATCCAGGTGGTAGAGGGTACCAACGACAAGCTGATGCCCATGCTGCGCGTCGGCGATCTGGACATGGTGGTGGGCCGCCTGCCCGAATATCGGGAACGGGATGGCCTGTCGCAGGAGGTTCTGTATTACGAGCCGGTATCCATCGTGGCGCGCAAGGATCATCCGCTAGCCGGTCGGGGCGAACTGACCCTGGCCGACCTGATGGATGAGGAATGGATACTGCCCCCGCCGCAGACCAGCCTGCGCCGCCAGATCGAAACGGCGTTTCGCAAGGCGGGGCTGCAGCCGCCAATCAAGACCGTGGAATCGGTCTCCATCCTGACCAACCACACCCTGCTGCTGGAAACCGACATGGTCGCCGCCATGCCCTATCAGGTGGTGCAGAGCCAGCCGGGTCTGGTCCGCCTGCCCGTCAATCTACGCACCGCCCTGGGGCCGGTGGGCATCACCCTGCGCACCGGTGTGGATTTGACGCCGGCAGCGACATATTTCGCGGGTGCCTTGCGCCGCGTGGCCAAGGATGTGTCGGCGGATCGTGAAATGAGTTAGGGGGGCCGAAGCCCCCTTATCCCCTACTCCACCACCTTCGCCGCGAAGATCACGGCCAGGGCCAAGGGTGCCAGCCAGCGGATGCAGAAGCGCCAGGCCTGGAAGGCCAGCCCTTCCCCCAACTCCCCCGCCTGGACCGCCCGGCTGATCTTCCACCCGACCAGAACCGCGATCAGGCAGCCGCCACCGGGCAGAACGACGTTGGAGGTCAGGTAATCGAACAGGCCGAAGAAGGTCTTGTCCGTCAGCAACCCTGCCCAGGCCAGCGGCTTCACATCCGACCAGATGTTGAAGGACAGGACCGACAGGATGCACAGGCCCCAGGACAGCCCGCCCGACAACAGGGCCGCATGCGCGCGTTTCCAACCAAGACGTTCGCTCAGGAAGGATACCGGTGCCTCCATCATGGAGATGGCGGAGGTAATGGCAGCCGCGAACAGCAGGACGAAGAAGGCCACGCCGACCACAACACCACCCGGCATATGGGCAAACATATAGGGCAAGGTGACGAAGGTCAGGGCCGGGCCGCCCGCCGGGTCCAGCCCCATGGCGAACAGAACCGGGAATACGGCGAAACCCGACAGCAGCGACACGAACACTGCCGATCCCACGATGATGACCGACGACCGGATCACCTTCTCACCCCGGTCCATATAGGAACCATAGGCCATCAGGTTGGTTGCCCCCACGCCAAGGGCAAAGAAGGCCTGCCCGAACGCGTCCAGCAGCACGTCGGGCGTGACCTTGCTGAAATCCGGGGTGAACAGGAACCGTGCCGCCGCCGAGACATCGCCCACCAGCATGGCATATCCCGCCATGGCCAGCAGCAGCAGGAACAGGATGGGCGTCATCACCTTGTTGGCCAGTTCCACCCCGCCCGTGATGCCGCGCGCCGAGATGGCGACGGTCGCCCACAGGAACAGGCTGGACCAGCCAAACAGGCGTACCGGATCACCGACCAGCCCGTCAAACCGGGCCTGCGCAATGCCGGCACTGTCCGCCGCCGAGTCCAGGATATAGGCCATGACCCAGCCGCCCACGACACTGTAAAAGGACAGGACCAGAATGGCCGCCGCCACCCCCGCCAGCCCCAGATATCGCCAGCGCGGGCTGGCCCCGGCCTCCATTGCCGCCGCGCGGATGGCATTGGGCGGGGACACCCGGTACCGTCGCCCTACCATCAGTTCCGCGATCAGCAGCGGCAAGGCGAGTGCAGCCACCGACAGCAGGAAGGTCAGCAGGAACACCGCTCCGCCGCCCGTGCCGACCGTATAGGGAAAGCGCCAGATATTGGCCAACCCCACCGCCGACCCGATGGTCGACAACAGGAAGGCCAGACGCGACGACCATTGCTCACGGGGTTGGCTGGACATGGGTGGGCCTTGTTTGGGTTGGGCATCTGCCGTGGCCCTATTCGTCATCCCGGCGAAAGCCGGGACCCAGGGGCCACAGGGAAAACAGATGGCTTGGGAACCGAAGAACGTGCCGGACAGTTAGGCGCTTGGTCCCGGCTTTCGCCGGGATGACGAATAGGAACGGCAATTACGTCACGGCATCCTTGGCCTGGAATCGTTCCTCCCGCCAGACGCCGCGCGCCATGATATCGGCCAGGATGTCCACCGCGTCGGCCACGTCGGTGTAACGCAGGTAGAGCGGGGAGAAGCCAAAGCGCAGCGTGTCGGGGGCGCGGAAGTC
>LJHR01000017.1 GCA_001296005.1 alpha proteobacterium AAP38
CCCCCCCCCCCGTGAAAAAAGGTCGGCGCACCGGCCGACAAATGGAGAATATAGTAGATCAGGGCAGTTGCCTGTCCCTCCGCGATCATGGTTCCCCTTATGGTCATCAGATCGTTAGCGATCGCCGCGTTTCAGGCTGCCAGGGCAGACGGACTGACGATCATCAAGACATGCGCGAAGACCGGAATTCCGCGATCCACGTACCTGAAGTATCGGGAAATATTCAATTCTGAGCCCGTGGACGATATCGGCACGGGCGAGGATGTGACAGACACAAGGTGAGGTGCAATTCCGAACCAGTCGATCGGCTGAGCGCTGTGGCCTGAGGAGGGAGCACCGGGTGAAGTCGTCCCACCCGCAGGCGCTTCTGGAAACAGGCTTACGACAGGGCCTCAGAGCGAGGACCAATGGGGAGGCCGGTCCAAGCGGCGAGATGTCGCCTGTCCCCATGCCAGTGTGCTGTCCCTTCAAGGCCTGCCAAGTTGGTCAGCGGTGTAGGTACGGGTTCCCACGACCGAACCCTGGGTACCGTCTATGTTATATTTGACAGCGACGCTGTACGTTGTCTTGCGCTGCTTGGCCTGTGCCAGAGTGGCGGCTCCCATTCTCACAGGGTGGGCCATGGCGTTGAGTTCCGACTCCACGCTGATCGATTGGGTCGCCATTGGGGGCAGAGTAAGGGGGCGGACCAAGGTCGTCGTGCGGATGTCCTTGTTCACGTAGACGGACACGGCTTCGACCACCAGATAACCCGCGCTGTGGTTCTGCAATTCCAGGATGGTTCCATTCAGCAAACCATGAATCTGCGCGTTGCCGAAATCCAGCTTCGCTGGGCCCGTCCATCTCAGGTTCACCGCGGCGACCTGTACCGTCGCCGGGATCACCAATTTCCGACCATCAGACGCAATGCCACCATCGCAAGCGGCACTTCCCTTGATGTCGGTATACCGGTCCAGTCTGCACTCGACTTTCAGCTGGGGAATCTGCCCCGCATTGCTGACGGTCTGTTGGAGATCGGCGAGCATCGACTTGGCCGCCTCGTTGGTCCGGGCCGTTTCCAATCCAGGCAAGATAAGATGGAGGTCGATGTCAGACTTCAGCCGATTCTCATCCAGCGCGAAGCCCGAAGTGTCCTGGGTGGACGGCTTCAGGACCGCCTCCATCCTCAGTTTGGCAACGTAGTTGCGGATTTCCTGCTTGGTGGCGACAAGGTTGCGCTGTTCACGAACGGCTTCGATCACCTTGGCTTCTGCGATGATGCGGGCCACCAGTTCTCGATCGACGATTTTATTGGTTCCGATACCAGCGCCAAGCGTCAGCGGTATGGCTGTCAGGTTTCGACCGATGGTGCCGGCTGTGTCGGCAACCATCAGACGGCTGCGGCAAGGATGATATCCTTTGTACTCCAGGAGCAGCGGAGAGCAGCTGATATAGGGTGAAGAGTTTTCACGACCGGCCTGATAGCCCGGCTCCACCATCAGCATGTCCTTAGAAACCCACAGGACCTCCACGCCCTCATTGGGCGGGAGAAACTTCTCGGAAACCTGGGCGACATGCCAAGCGCCGCCGGTATCGCTCACTTGGACGTACATGCCGCCCGATTCCAGCTTCGGCGAAAGGCCGATCAACACGCTGTTCTGATTGCCTGCCGTGGTCGTTCCGACGGCAACCTTCTGGGCGCTGTTGCTCGCGCATCCAGAAAGGAGCCACAGCGAAAGGGCGGCAGCGATAGCGGCTTGGCTTTTCATATGACGACCATGGTTGGAAACGAGATGTCCAGCGAATCGAGGGAACTGAAGTGCAACATAGTGCGTCTATATACCTAGTTACCCGCAACATAGATCGTGGTCAATTGGCATCGCACGCAGCAGGGTGCGTGTCATGGACGCGAACTGGAAACGAAGTATCGGTGCTCGTGTAAGGGCAGCCCGGGATGCTCGGGGCATGACCCAAGAGCAGCTCGCGTCTGCCATTGACCAGGCGACCAGGACCGTCAGCTATCTAGAGACAGGCACCAAGGCGCCCACCCTGCTCACGCTGATGCGCATCGCCGGTGTTCTGGAGCGGCCGTTGTCGTTCTTCCTGCCTGACCCGTCTGCCGGTGATCCTGACCCGGATCGGTTGCGAGCTGAGACAAGGGTGGTGGAAATTCTGCGTCGGCTCGCACCGGAGGACGTGGCTGTCGTGCTAGGCCATGCCGAACTTCTCTTGACTGCAAGGCAAGGGCATTAGGACATCCTGGTCCGCGCGTCTGAATTCTCCACACCGACCATGCGGCTTTCCCCGCCGCCCACAAACGAGACAACTTGTTTTACGCCAAGACATGCGGATATGGCTTCAGGTCGCACCATCGCGGTTGTCAAGCAGATGAGCTTGAGCATGCGTAATACGCACTCCGCCCCTCCCCGGAGCCGTTCGAGCAAGTCCATGAAACCCTGTGCTCCAACCTGCTGGCTCATTACCGCAACTGGGG
Organism: alpha proteobacterium AAP38; assembly: GCA_001296005.1. GTDB lineage: Bacteria > Pseudomonadota > Alphaproteobacteria > Azospirillales > Azospirillaceae > Niveispirillum. The sequence goes on from LJHR01000017.1 coordinate 2,474, forward strand.
ATGACCAGGAGACTGTCAGAGCCAAGTCCTTGTCAGCCAGCGGCACAGTCCACCGTTAAGCCCAAAAATACCTGCGGTCCTAACTGAATGGGTACTGTTGATGCGGGGTTCGGGCCAGAGCAATCATGGCGTCAAGATTCTCGACCGAAACCGCCAGCGGCAAGGAACAGCCAGGTGCCAGAACAAAGCCCGGTCCAGCAAAGCGATCCAGAATTCGCCGGACCTCATCGACACATTGGCGGACCGTGCCGTGGGTGATGACCCCGTCGGGATCAGGGCCGGTTGACAGGCCGGGCTGTGGCTGAAAATCGGTCGGCAAGGGATTGCCCGGGGACATGTTATAATGGATCAGCGCTGCCGGCGCATCACGGAACAAGTGATGATGGACCTTATCGCCATGCAGATGCAGCACATTAAACGGCAGTGCTGACGCCGCCACCAGACAGGCGAGATCCCCGGACAGGCCCAAACGGGCATAATCATCGCTGGTGACCAATGAGGCCTGGGCGGATTGAACGGCCAGGAAAATACCGTCAACACCCACATCCGTCAGTGCCGATACCAGCCGCCGGCAATTGTCAGTCAGGGTCGTCAAGCCCGCCGCTACGGCCTCCGGTGCCTCGGTGCGGTGGCGGGCCAGCGTACCTGGCGGTGCCAGTTTGGCGGCCAGACTGACAGGGCTGTAAAGGGTGGCGAGCAGGGGTATGGTGGGCGGTAGCCGACGGCGGAGCCGGTCTCCGGCTTGGACAATGCGGGCGGTAAAACCATCACCGGGTGCCAGAGGCGCCAACCGGTACCAATCGTCAGGGTCCTTCACCACTGTTCGCACAATACGCCGCCGACCCAATGCATCGCTCGGGTCATGCGCATCCTCAACCCCATAGTCGCGCAATTGCCAGGTCGATGCTGGTGTGAGTTTCACCAGATCCAGGTCAAACCTCGCCTGCCAGGCCAGCGTGGCCGCAGCGAGCGCCTCTGCGTCCTGATCGGCGATTGGATGGTGGCAATGCGCGAAGACGGGGCAGATCGGTGCCGTCTCTCCCGCTAATGTCTGGGTCAGCAGATCGCGGTAACGAGGGACCACCATCATGGAGGCGTCACCAGCCTCGTGGTAATGTTGCGCCGTTGCGTGCTGGAGATGCCGATGGTACGGGGAAGAAAACGCACCTCCATTCCCCGGACTTGTAGCGCCGGTCCCAGCCGCTGCCAACGGGGCGTTTCTGCCCAATCGGCACCGATAAAGACAATGTTTATGCGTAGCGACGACATGAACTCAGCAAAAGCATCCGTATCATCCATCGGCACGGATACCGCCATAGCCTCGCTGACACAGGATAAGGCTGATAGCAGCTCCCGGCGTTCAGACTGGGGAACCAGTGGCAGACGCCCCTTCACACGGGCGATGATCTCGTCATCGGGAACACCAACCAGCAAGTGCCTGCACGCTGCCGCTGCCATTTGGAGATAGCGCACATGTCCCACATGCAGCAAATCGAAGGCACCGGAAGCATACCCACGGGCGGGCAGCTTGGATAAAGGATCACACGGGTGCATCGCTATTCCCAGCAGCAAGAAGGCTGACAAGCTCCTTGTCTATATTCGCATCAGCCAAGAGCTGACCAAGCCGGCGCGCGGCAGCGATACGACCGGCCAGCAGGTAGTCCACCAGACGGATGGCCGTAACGCTGGCCAGGAAGTCAGTGTAACCGGTCAAATTAGGGGCAGCCACCATCGTATCGAAGCCCCCGTCGGGCGTCCGCCAATCGCCATAAGTCGCGGCCAGCAGCGCCGCAGGATCATCGGGCACGGGGAGGCGCCGTCCAATACCGGGCACATCCATCAACACAGGGGTGAAAGCCGGTACCATCGACTCCCGTAGCACTTGGCCGGATGGATGACACCAGCGGGAAACGAAGCGATTGCCATCCCGCTGATATTCAGTGATATCGACAGTCAGTCCGGTTGGCTGATGAACGACCGCACGGAATGTACCTGTATCGACGCGGTGACGCTGCTCTTTGAAGCGGCCTGTTGCCATCAGCGCAGCCACGACATCGGCGCTCGTGGCTGGGGGTACAGTGGCCAAATCGAGATCCAGGTCCCCCGGCAACAGATCACCATCCCGTATCAGCCCCAACAGCGTGCCCGCATGAAGGATAACAGGCAGGTTCTCGGTAAGAACCAGCCGCTCGATCTCTGTCAGTATCTGAATCTGCCGGCGGCGAGTGCGTATCCTCGCTGTTGGAGGCTGAGGACGCATATGGAGAGGAATATGCCGCGCCAAGCGTACCGCCGCAGCCACGCTATCGGTAAAGCGTAGTTGATCATGCATAGCCATGACTTGATGCAACTTTACTGTCGTTTGGATATCGATATTGGCGGCTGGCAACCTGCGCAGCAGTTGGTCGGCTTCAGCTATAATCTGCGCATGCTGCCCCAACAACGCCTGAACATCCCAGCGCTCAGTCAGCAAAGAAAGTGGCACTTGCTGCGACCGCTGTTCGCGCTGACGCAGCAAGTGCAGTTTGGCGACGTGGTCAAGCTGACGGTCAGCGATGGCTGTGAGCAGGGCAAGCCCAACATCGATACCATTCGCTAAAGCCATTAGAGCTTCACCGTGGATACGCGCCTGTTGTAGATCGCCAGCGAATAAAGATAATATTCCTAAGAACTGATGATATACTAGCGGGTGCAGCCGGCTCCGCTGAGCCTGTATGACCACCAGCGCTTCGTCACATCGCTCGCTGAGGATAGCAATATCAGCTAGAATACTGGCCGCTGCCTGCCCGGGGTCATCACGCAGATGCAAAAGCGCGTCAGCATAGGCACCATAATATTCGCCAGCATGTAAACGCCGGTGAATAGTTTCAACATTGGGAGAAGTGAGGTAGGTCGGCAACATGGGGGCCGACCTCGAGCCTATAGCTGTCATGAATGCCACTAAGCCGTTATAGTAAAAGTGGAAAAATTCCACTTCTATGTCACCACAAAAATTATAATTTAGAAAGGATTTTAGTAGAGTTCATAGAATTAGCGGCACTCAATAGATTAGGCGCAGTTAACGCTTTACCTGTTTCAGGTGTGGGGGATACATATCGTTTCACTAAGGATGATCAGGCCTTGGCGTCCCACAGCGTAATGTTGGGGAGTGGGGTATCGGGCAGAGGTTGAGAGGCAAGGCTTGGGTTTGGTTGAGATTTCAGCATTTCCTGTATCCGTGCACCCACAAGAAAGATACCACCCAGAGGGAGCGCAGCCGCACCCAAGATCAAGAGTGCGAGATTTAGCATCTCTGTTGGTCGATCCGTTCGGTCATCGCTGAGGTGCATGGCAATGCCGGCAATTATCGTTCCGACGCCAGCTACGATAATCAACCAACCTGCAATTCGCATGTTATTCGATCCTTGTGAAAAAGCTTGTTTGCTTTCGCAGCTGTAGGGATAATTATTAATTTCCAAAATTCTATATCAAAATAGATCGTTATCCAAGACATAGTGCCCCTAAGATGATACGGAGCGAGAACTGATACGAAACACCACCGCACACAGCTCTACCCGATAGCGGTGAGTTCAGACGGCACCTCCAGGATAGCGTACAGGCTCTTTAGGCGGCGTGATTGAATAGGCGGGTCTGATGGATCCAGTGCTATTCCGAAACCGAGACCGGCCTGAGCTGTCGGGTAATCTATGATGCGATCAGCATGGAAGCGGGCCAGCCGGAGCCGCAGCAGCCCTTCCATCTGTTCACCGGTTGCCAGCCGGGATAGGCCCGGACCTTCAGGTCCGGGCGACCACGTAGATTTCTGCGGCAATGTCGGGATAGCGCTCCCCGACCTGGCATAATGCCTCAATCATGGCGGGGGTGGCGATCTGCGCGAGCTGCCCCTGCGAGGCGGCTTTCATGAAATAGCCGCCGAAAACATCGACCCGCAAACCGGCTTCCAGGAACTCCCTGCGGAAAGTTTCCGGGTTATAGACGCGCCGGTGGCCGTGATGCAGGTCCAGCTCGTTCAAGGTTTCCTCGAACGGTAGCAGCCCCATGAGCACGCCTGCCTGCCGGTGGAGCGACCGGCTGTTGGGCACGGCGGCGAAGATCATGCCCCCCGGTGTCAGCCATGTCCGCGCCCGGCGCAGAAGACCGACTGGATCCGTCACATGTTCCAGCACATGGCCCAGGATGATGTTGTCAAAGCGTTCTGCCGGTTCAAATGTCTCGAACAGGCTGTTCACCACTTGCGCCTGGGGACAGCGGGCAGCAATCTCCCGACAGAAGCGCTCGGCCCCCTCCACTACCGTCAGCGGCTGGCCGAGACGGTACAGACGGTCGGTCATCATGCCTTCCGCCGGCCCCAATTCCAGGATGCTGCCGCTCCCGAGATGACGGCGCACAATCGTGAAGGAATGGTCCAGGGTCAGCAGATAGACATCCTGGCCATAGAGGGACTGCGAGGCGATGGCGTTGAGCCGATCCTGTTCCTGGGCGACGGTCGTCATCGTTCAATCAGCTCCAAAAGCATCATGTTGGAAAGGAACAGAAAGGCGATACGCCGACCGGCAAAGGCAGTCGCCGCGACCGGTTCTACCACAAGCTTTCCGCGGACCTTCGCGGCCTCTGCCAGCGAGCGTTCCATGTCCGGGGTCGTATAGGCCATGTGATACATCTTGCCCCCCCGGGCCAGGACATTGGTCAGCACGCCAGAGCCTTCGCCCAGAGGGGCCACCAGTTCAATGCGCGGTCCGGCGCCAGTCAGAAACCAGCCCCGAATACCCTGGACAGGGTCCTCAAACACCTCCCCCTCGGGCGCATAGCCCATGGCGGCGAAGGAGGCATATTCGCGATCCAGGTTACGGCAGGCGACACCGATATGGTGGAACTCCAAGCCGGTCATGCCGGAAATGGTGCCGCCGATCATTGTGCCAGCCTCCGTTGTACCAGACGGGCCGTACGTGCCGCCAGCGGGGCCAGCTTTGCTTCGACATCCGTCCACATCCCGGCAGTAATATACTGTTCACGGGCATCGACAGGGGCACCGTCGATCTCAAACGCACCCGGCAACAGACCGCCATCGACCAACCCGCATGAGGCATGGAAGGAAACGACCTTCTCGTTGCGTGCCAGGGTTCGGCAAAAAAGCCGCCGCAGGTCCAGCGGGCCGAACGCGATCCGGTAGAGCAGCAGCACGCTCTCCACAGCCGCCGCCGATCCGGGCGCCAATATCCAGCGGCCCCACTCGGCCTCGGCACCATCCGCGCTCTGGTCATAAATTGAGATCGTCCCCTCGGGACGACCGGTTATCCGGTTTTCGATGATGAAATAATAATCGCCTGGGCGTGCAAAATAACGCTCGATCCAGGCGCGCTGTGCGGTCGGGTCGGCGGATGTCGCATGGATATGGCGGGACAGCTGCAGGTTTGTACGCAACTCGATGATGAACTCGCTGTCCTCCAGCGTAACCGGCCGCAGTGCGAAGGCATCACCGATACCGGACAGTTCATGGCGCATCGCCGGCCTCTACCGCCTTGACGATGTCATCAAGGCTCTGGATACGCGCCATGCGATCCTCATCCAGCTGGATACCGAACTCATCCTCTACCGCGAAGATGACTTCGACATGCTTCAAGGAGTCCCATTTGGGCTCCGCCTCACGGGTCACGGGGGTGCCGGGCGGATAATCACTCTCCAGGACAGCGGACAGGATGCGGCGAACGCGGTCTTCGATACTCACGGGAAATCTCTCCAGGATCAATGCCAAGCGCTTGTAACAGGAATGCCCGCCAAACGGCTGAAAAGCCCTTCCGGCGGCCAGGAAATGGTGCAGTAACCGGCATCCGACAGTAAAGGTGCCCCCAGAAAACCAGCCAGCCAGTCGCGGGCGGGCATGTTGCGGGGACCCTTGGCATGGGCAAAGGACACCTGGTGGCATCCGGCGGCATTTGCCACCTTGTCGATGGCGGATGCGATCATCAGATCCTCCAGCCGGCGGCCAAGGGCGCGGCAGGAGATGCACAATTCCTCCACCTTCAGCACGCCATCGGCTACTGCCATCAGCATGATGCCGACAATGCCGCTGTCGGACAGGCGGTCGGACAGGCGGAAGGTAACGGTGCTATGTCCAGGCTGATCAAACCATCCGGCCACCTCCACCTCACCCAGCCGTTTCAGGGCCAGATTGAACTGGTTTGTTTTGTGTGACAGTTCATGCACCCGGCTCGTCTGGTCACGAGGGTTGAGATGGAAATCGATCCTGGTATCCAGGGAACGAAGATATTCGGCCGGATCGGCAGATCCCGCCAGACTGGCTTCCCGCTGTGATGCCATGGCAAGGTCGGTCGCCCGTAGCGCATCGGTTTCATTGCGCGACCATGCCGTCAGGTCCGGCCCCAGTTCCAGGCCGGCCAGGGTTATGACGGGATCGGCGCTGTGCAGGGTGGCAATGGTGGGAAAGGCAGCGGTGACGTCTGCAATCTCCCCCAGATTATCATCCACGAACAGGATGGCATCGGTACCGATCCGCAGCGCCTCGGCGATGCGGGCCATGCCCTGGGCCTTGGGCTCCCAACTGACTGCCATGGCCGAAAAATGCTCCCGGCGCAGGGGGAAATCAGTCCGCTCGGCCAGCAGCTGTTCGACATCCGCCGCTTCGTTCTTGGAGATGGCGGCCAGAAACGCCCCTTCCGCGTGCAAGGTCAGCAGGCGCCGCTGCAAAGCGGCATGTGCCTCGGTAAGCTGGAGGCCCGCTACGCCATCTTCCCCCAGCACGCCGGCGTAAAGCGTGTTGTCGAAATCGACAGCGATGCATCTGAGACGGGGACGCAGAGCGGCAGGCAGACAGCGCAGACCGATCTCCCGCGCGGTCAGCAGCGTGGCAGGGCCGCTTAGATTGGTTGCGCCGATACCGGTGAAACGATTGTCCAGATATGAGGCGCCCATCCGGAGGTACAGGCTGCGGCGGTCATGAAGTCGGGTCCCCGCCATACCAGCCACCAGCACGGCCAACCGGTCGTTGAATGCCTGCGCCTGGGCATGATCAGCGGGCCAGTTCGCCACCAGGATCGGAGCCGTCGTCCCCGCACGCAAGGCGGTCAGGCGTTCGCCGATCCAGTCAGCAAGCCGAATGCCATCCAGATGTCCGGCATAACGGTCGTAATCGAGCCAGACAATCTGCAAGTCTGCGGGGATCGGGGGGAACAGCAGGCTATCATCATAGTCGCCAAAGCTGAAATCGGCCCGCAGGCTGCCGAATGCCAGGAAGGGCACAATGGCCTGCGCGATAAATTCAAAAGGCGTATTCCGGTGTACGGCCACGCGCACCGTCCGACAGGGCCATTCCGGTTTCAGGGATTGCAGATCCAGGCGCTTGGGGCGGTCCGCATAGATGACTGTCTGCCAGTGAGCCTTCACAATCGCGTCTGGAATTCGCGTGCCTTGCGAAGAAACCGTTCCTGTCGCCGTCATGGTGCCCATCATTTTTCCGGTACCGGTTGCAGCGTTACCGGCTCCCCGTCCAGAGCATTTTTCTCTAACACGATTTGATCGACGATATGCTGCAAATTGGTTGAATGGGCTGTCATATCGAACACAGCACTGTACTTCAAATTAGCGGCCACGCTCTACCACAGGGGCTTACGCCAGGATCTGTCGATGCCCAGGACAACAGAGATTGCCTTATATGCCGTGATGGGTCTGCCAATCCGCTTGAGCAGCCCGGTCTTTTAACCTGAACGGGCTCGACACGGCTTAGCCATGGGCTGTCTCGGGCCGCCAAAAGCAGGTGGTTCTGCAACTCCATGATGATCGATGCGGCCTCTGCGAAGAGGAAGCCCGACAGGTAAATATCGGCCAGATGTTCACCGGCAGCGACCGCAACGGCCAACATGCCGCGCTATATACAGCATGATGCTCTCCAACAAACTCCGTGCATCGCCTCAAAGGCCTAGCTGGCCGATGTCTTGGTCCGCATCAACGGTCTACCCCAACACCACCTGCACGAACTGGTATCCTGGGATTGAAGCAGGACCAGACACCACAGATCACAGCCTGATGACCTGAATATTGTCAACCCGAACATATAAGCAGCTCTCAACGGATGCTTATATCTTTAGCAACGGATCTTGATTGGATATCTTCAACCCAAATCTTGTTTTTGAGCCTGTAGCTCATAAAGATCGGCAAGACTGTTCATTTGGAAATGTTCCAAAAAGAGATCGGTAGTGACGAATGTGTAAGGAGCACCCGGCCCTGGCCGACGGTGACCGGCGGCAATGAAACCAATTCCCCGCAGCCTGCCAATATCGTCGCCATTGACTGCCCTGCCAAGAACCGCCTCACATTCCCGGCGGGTTAACGGCTGACGAAGCGCAATGACCGCAAGCAGTTCGATCTCACGTCTGCTGAGATCGTGCTCCCCCCCCTCCTTCCCGAGACAAGTGCGCAGTAATGCGCTGTAACGCTGGCGCGTCACCAATTGCCACCCTCCGGCGACATGGACCAGCTCATAGGGACGCGGTCGCAATTCCTCCAGCAGGGCAGCGATCACTGTCTCAACGGGAACAGTGGAACCGATCACAGCAGAGAGTATTTTTGATGGAACCGGTCGGGATGAGGCAAAGATCAAGGCCTCCACCCGCATCATCCACTCCCGCATGCGCTCATCTTCTGGCCAATCGCGCAGTTCGCGATCAAAAGGGACCGATATTTCCATGCTCATAGCCCATAAAGGCGGTAGGTTGGCCGCCCTGTCAGTTCACGCAAGGCCCCCAGATTAACAAGGCGCAGCAGAAGCCGGCGGCTATGACGGGGAGGCAGGAGATCACACAAGCCAGCTGGACAGACCGCATCTTGGGCCAGGATGCGGGCAGTAACGGCATGACGCTGCGCCGTACGGACCTGGTGCGTCGCTGCTAAAAGATCGGATGCACGGGCAGTAAGCGGATGCAGAATACGTGTTGCCTCAACGACACCCGCCAGAAGGATTTCAGCAATCGCCTCAAAATGGGGCTCGGGTGATGCACGACGCCCAAGCCCCAGCGAGTAGATCGGCAGCGGCCACCCACAGCAACGACCGATCACATAGTCAATCGCGAACAGCCGTACGGGCACTGGCAACTCGATAGTGGCATCAATGACAGTACCTGCGGCAGACAATGGGCAGGAAAGTGCGGCGGCAGCGCCGCTGGAAAAGGCAAGATTGGCGGCACGGGTCGGATCACGCAGGCCAAGATCAAAGGTAACGCTTTGTAAGCGCGAAAGATGGCGCGGATCTGCAATCTCTTTCCCGACCACACTCCTGTCACGTCGGAAACGCGTCGCGGCGGTCTCTTCCCAGGGGAGATGGGACAACCAGGTCCATGCTGACAGAATGGGTGCGGCAGGTCCGGCGGGTTCGTCCAGCATCCGCATATCGCGCAAGTCAGCAAGCGTTTCTGTCCGACCCGCACGGGAGAGAATTTTTATGGCTGCCAACAGGGCGATACGATCCGCCAACAGGCCACGGATTGGAGACGTTGCCAGAGCCAGATGCAGGGTCGCCAAGTGGGCGCCTAAACGGAGAGCAGGATGGACACCAGCCCCATCCATCCACCCGGGCCGCTGGTCAAGGTTGATACTGGTGGTCACGTCAACATACCGACCCAATCGGCACCCTCCCCAGCTTGCCCTGTAAACGGGGCTTTCCCCATCAGGCTGACGATAAGGATTCTACATCCCTCACCGCTTCTCCAGCAGGCTTTATGGATTGGAGGGGCCCGAACGTGATTGATGCCGCAGACAATTAGGCCCTGCTTTAAATGGACGCACGCATTAAGCTGCATGCAATCTCATGTGGAGCCGTTGGTTATATAAGTTATACAGTATTTCTGCTGAACGGCTGCTGACAGGAAAACGAATGCCCCGTCGCTCGAAAAATCACATCGCCAATACCGCTGAGATGGCAATCGAGCATCATGTCGCCAGCCGCATCAGACTGCGCCGAGGGCTGCTCGGCATGAGCCAGACCGATCTGGCCAAGGCTCTCCAGATGACCTTCCAGCAGGTCCAGAAATACGAGAAAGGATCCAATAGGGTATCAGTGGGCAAGCTGTACCGGTTGGCCGACATCCTCAATATTCCATTGATGTTCTTCTTCGACGGGTTTGACGAAGAAGAAACACGGGTAATTGAGGCTGGTGAGAAAGGCGAGCAACCAGGGGGCTTCTCCCGTCAGGAACTGAACCTGCTCCGCTGCTGGCGGAACGCGCCGCCGGAAGTCGCCAATTCGGTCTCGGCTTTGCTCCGCTCTATCACACCAGACCAGACGACGGAACAGATGCTGACAGAACCATTCCGTCCGGAAGTGTTAACCGAAAGGCCGGAAGCGGTCGAGAAGGGCCAGGTGGTATCCCCGATAGGCGAGCTAGAAGCGCCTCCTTTGGAAGCCCCACGCCGCCGTGGCCGCCCCGCCGGTTCCACCAACAAGCTGAGATCTGGAGCAGAGCCTCGCAAACGTCGTCAATCAGGTGCGGTCTGGGACCCTGCCGATATCCGTAACTATAGGGACAAAGACTGATTTTGAATGGCAGGCGGTTCAGGCTCCCCCCAGAACCCCACCGTTCAGCCAGTTTGGTAAAGACAATACCGGCAAACCCACATGGGACAACAGGCTCCCTCGGGCCGATTGCATATTGATGCATGTAGGCGTCTGAGCGATCTTTGGAACCTGACCGAAGACATCGCCATCGACATGCTGACAGTAGAGTATCTTGATGGCCTGATAGGGCTGTGATCCGGGTGTCTATGGACTACGGGATGAGCTAACCCGACGTTGATCCAGATGTATAAGCCTGCTCTTGGCTGGGCGGATGATGTTTGCTGCTTTTGCCGACGGCCAATCCTGAATATTCCGGCGTCATCCCCTTGATGATATCGACAGCGTTGCTCCCCGATACCTTCAGCTGCTGGACCTAAGATATGGATCGCCCCTCTCTTGAGGGCGCTTAGCAACCTTATTTTGCCATAAAAGCGCCCCCGCTCGGAGGATATATCACTGTCCGATAATGGTTTTTTCCGGACAGTAATTGATTACGAAAATCCGAGCTGTCACCCCATAGTCTGGATAGGTTCGAACCGTGGCTGAGGCGCCGCAGGAACGGCTGACACTGATCCATGAGGAATTAGGAGCGCTTGGCTATGTTGGCGTGCCGAATCGCGGTAGGGACGCTCATTACTGAGCGCCCCCCGCACAGATCCGTACGTGCGGCTTTCCCGCATACGGCTCTTACCTTGAGTGTCTGACGGCAAAGCGCTGGTTTGGCCAGGGGTGGACTATTCTTGGCGGGGGGAAAAAGTCGCGTACCAGTTTTGCGATCCGATCCCATGTCAGGCGGGTCCGTTGGCTGCGGCGCCTCAGCGTCCGTTTCCAAGGCTCGGCCACATGGTTTCTGAACGCACCGAGCGCCCGACCATTGGTCGGGACGGCATGGTAGTTGAAAAAGCCAGTGACGATTTGTTTCAGCCATGCCCCTTGCTCGGGATACGGGTCACTTTTCCACGCCGGATAACAGAGCAACAGGATAACCGTACCGGGTGTCCGCTGATTCACCCGGTCTAAAAGACCTCTTGCTCGTTCACTCAGATGAGATACGATGTATCTCATCGCATAGGAGACCATTCAATGGCAGCAACAACCATGGTTCACGTCCGGGTGGACGAGCAGACGAAAGCAGAGGCGGCGGCGACGCTGGCTGCGATGGGGCTTTCCGTGTCCGACGCCGTGCGCGTGTTCCTGCGCCGGGTTGCCGTGGAAAAGGCCCTGCCTTTCCCTGTGCGCGTCCCGAACGCTGAAACGCGGGCAGCCATGGCCGAGGCCGACGAGATTGCCCGAAACCACAACGCTCGCTTTGCCACGGCTGAAGAACTGTTTACCGATCTTGAAAAGAACAGCGGCCGATAAGCGGACGGCCGCACCACGCGCCGCCAACTATGCGAAAACCTTCCTGAAGGATTGGGAGCGCCTTTCGCGCTCCGGGCGGTACGATATGCACCGGCTCAAGGAAGCCATGATGCTCTTGATCGCCAACGACGGCCCCCTTGCGGCAGAATGGCTTGACCATCCGCTCAAGGGTGATTGGGCCGGGCATCGGGAATGCCACGTCGGGGGCGACTTCCTGCTTGCCTATAAGCTGGACGAGAATATAAAACCCGGCCTTGTGATCTTCGTCAGAGCCGGGACGCATGCAGACCTGTTCAACGAATGAGGTGAACTATCACCCTTCATGATCTTATCAATCAGATATACAATAGCCGTTCTTAAGCCATTTCTGCGATACGTCATAGTGTTATAACTGGTAATATGGACAAATCTGGCAACTACTCCATTATCAAAATTGAATCGGATAATGGTAATTACGCTTTTAATAATAAAATCGGCAAATGAGATCTGGGTGAATATTAAATTCATTCTTTATTTTACTTCATTGCGCTATGGCTTGTCCTCTGGCGTCATGTTCCGGTCGCGCACCTCGTGAAGGAGTGCCGCCTGATAGGCCCGCAGATCGGGGGCCGCCACGGGTGGTGGACCGGGATTTTTTGCGCAAGGTCTCCGGTGGATGAGCGCCGGTCGGAGGCGGCGTGAGGATGGCTCCCTGTAGCTCATAGATCGACGGGCAAGACCGCCAGTGCAGCCTTGCCAAGCATCCCAATCCACGCCCCACCGGGGGTCCGGACACGAAAGTGATCATACCCCGCCAGGACCTGCCCACCCTGCTACGCTGTCATCGAGCTGACAGGGTTCAATTGGGACAAGGCTTAGCGTGGTTTTTCGCCCGTTCTATGTCGTGACCCCACCATGGACCTGCTGCACACGCGGACTGCCCCGGCGACCCGTGGGGAGAAACGCAAGCCCGTAGCGTCTGACTTGACAGGGCGTACTCTATATAGTACGTTAATAGCATATGTGATGGAGTGCGGTCATTTTCAGGCCGATTTGCCGAGCATTACCCCTCAATCAGATTTTCAAAGAAAGGATTAAGGCCATGAAAAATCAGACTAAATTTACCGCCGACGGCAGGAAGATCATCGGCAAGGACATTCGCAAAGTCGAAGTCGGTGGCCCGCAAATTGGCAAGCCGACTGTCGATGGTTTCGGGGATGGGCTGTATGAGGTCCGCTCGACCATTATGGATGGCAAGACGGAAGCCCGCATCCTGTTCACCGTATCGGGCAGCTCGCTGTTGCTCCTGCATGGCTTCATCAAGAAGAGCCAGGCAACACCTAAACACGACAAGGACTTGGCCAAGCAGCGCATGGCCGACGCAAAAAGGACAAATCAACCATGACCGACAAGAACATCCACACAGACGCATCGACAGATTTCAATCCGCGTCACGTCGGCCCTTCCTTCGCCTCCTGGCTGGAAGAGGAAGGCATTGCGGATGAGGTCCATGAGGCGGCCATCAAGGAGCTGTTCGTTGAACAGCTCCTTAAGGCCATGAAGGAACGGAAGGTCACCAAGACCGCCATGGCGGCGGCACTCAGCACCAGCCGAAACCAGCTCGCACGTATCCTTGATCCCGGCTGCGAAGCCGTGACCATTGGGGCGATCAAGCGGGCTGCGGAAGCGGTCGGCAAGACCGTTCGGATCGAGCTGGTTGACGGCTGACGCCACGCCCCATGGGTTGCGGTTTTGCGTCCCGCTCTGTTTTTCCATAACGCCCGGCATTGATCGAGCTTGCCGCAGCGGATCTGTCCCGGCGCGCCCAAGAGATGATCGGCGCTTTGCCGGACATTCGGGGTCGCGCGGACCACCCTCATTGACACTCTGCGACGCACGGGATGGGATGGACCCCATGCGCGGCCCACAGATAGGGCTTGACTAGTAACGTATAAGATACTAAATGAAGACCATCAAAGAGTATCAGAAGGCAGATGGCACCAGCCCTTTTGCAGAATGGTTCGATGGCCTTCATCATGTCGCTGCGGCCAAAGTCGTGACGGCAAAATCAAAGCTGCAGAACGGGATCGGCGATGTGAAGCCGGTTGGTGAGGGTGTTTCGGAAATCAGGATCGACTGGGGCCCAGGATATCGGGTCTATTTCGGTCAAGATGGCCTGAAGCTGGTGATCCTGCTGGCCGGCGGTGACAAAAGCACCCAGGACCAGGACATCAAAGACGCCAAAGCGTATTGGGATGATTACAAGAATCGGAAAAGGAGCAAGAAATGAGCCTGACGCGCGAATTCAAGGATACCGTGAAGGCCCGAGCCGACCGTGATCCTGCTTTCCGTCAGGCCATGGTCGCTGAGGCTGTAAGCTGCTTCGTTGAGGGCGACATTGCTACCATGAAGATCCTACTGCGGGACTATATCAATGCCACTGACGGCTTTGAGGCCGTGGCCAGGGCTGCCGGGAAAAGCGCCAAGAGCCTGATGCGCTCGCTGAGCGCTACTGGCAACCCGCAGCTCGACACGCTGGCGCCGATCATCGCCTATGCGAGCAAGCGTGAGAATATCGGCGGCTTCGAGGCTGTAGCCCTCGCATGATAGGCCGTGATAGGCAAATCACGGGCTTGCCCATTCTGTGTGGTATGGGCAAGCCCGTTACTCTGCTGATGAATTGCCTAATGGCTTTAGCTGTCTCGGTAGGGGCCGCCGAGAGCCCTGTTCGTCGGCTGTCACCCCCTCGCCGCATCCCGTCCATCAGGAGCCAGCGGAGGTGGAGCCGGAGGCTCCGCACGAGGGGCCCCGCGCAGCGAGGATACGTGTGGATGCCGGCGGAACCGGAGCGCTCCTGATAGGGATGCAGCGCGAGGTGGTGACGGCAGAACAGGGCCAAAGGCGCCGCCATACAATATGCCAGACTCCTGCCGGAGGCAGACCGTAAGAGCGGCGCTTGTTGTTTGTGATGGGTGAGGGAGCGGATGAGGCTGTAACGCGCGCGAGGGGGGCGAAAGGTCCTGAATGCAGGCGGCTGCCGGGGCTCCGCGCGGAAGGCCAGTCTGGCCACCTTTCGCGCGCGCCAGCGCGTTCGTCAGCCTCACCAATCCCACATCCTGTCAATCGGCATAGAAGTTTGACCCTGTATCGGCGTCGAAAGTTGACTCAGCTTTGGTTTGTGTTTTGCGGTCGTGCAGGTAGTCCATAGGAGGGTCCCGCGCGGGGCGCGGCGTGCCCCCACGAGGCTGACGCGGCGTCGCGCGCGGGAGGAACCTGTGGACCCACCTGAACGATCCGCCAGGGGTGGGGGTCCGGGGGCGGGGATCAAGCTCGGTTCTTGAACCGCCAGCTGTCATTGCCGGTTTCGACGATGTCACAATGATGGGTGAGCCGGTCGAGCAGGGCCGTGGTCATCTTGGCGTCACCGAACACGTTGGGCCATTCGCCGAATGCCAAGTTGGTGGTGACCAGGATGGAAGTCTGCTCATAGAGCCGGCTGATCAGGTGGAACAGTAATTGGCCGCCGGATTGGGCGAACGGCAGATAGCCCAGTTCATCCAGCACGACGAGGTCAAGCTTGGCGAGATGGTCGGCGATGCGCTCCTGCCGTCCGCCCCTCGCCTCGGCATCGAGACGGTTGACCAGATCGACGACAGTGTAGAACCGGACCCTGGCGCCGCCACGGATGCAGGATCGGGCGATGGCGAGATGGCTCTTGCCGGTGCCTGTTCCGCCTACCAGCACGGCGTTGCGCTGCTCGGCCAGGAACGATCCGGTGGCCAGATCACGGATCAACGCCTCGTTGATCGGCGTGCCGGAGAAATCGAACTGGGCCAGGTCCTTTGCCAGCGGCAGGCGGGCGATGGTCATCTGGCACTTGATCGACCGCGCCTCATTCTCGGCGATCTCGGCCTTCAGCAGTTCGCCGATGATGCGGGGCACGGGATATTGCCGCTTGAGCCCGTCGGCGATCACCTCGTCAAAGGCGGCGCGCATGCCGATGAGTTTCAGCGTGCCCATGATCTCCAGGATTCATGACGCTCCATTGACCGTTCTCCGCAGGCTGCATACCGCCCGCAATCGGCCACCGGCGCATGCCGGAGGGTCAGGGCGGTGGGGGTGAGGATACTGATGGGGCTGGGCGGCTCCCGACGCCGGGACAGAATGTTCAGCACCACGTCGCTGGAATGCACTCCGTTGTGCAGGGCCTCGGCACAGGCCGCCTCCACGGCGGCCAGCCCGTCGGTCAGCACGGCAGCCAGGATATCCACCATTTGCCGGACGCCATCGGCTGAGCTGGCCAGCTTGGCCTGGATACGGCCCAGGCTGCCGGGCAAGGCCCAGTCCTTGAACGGCGCCCCGTTGCGCAGCGCGCCCGGCTTGCGGGCCAGCACAGGCACATACGCCCCAGATCGCAGAACCTTCCGTACCGTGTTCCGAGATAGGCCAAGGTCCCGCGCGATCTCCCGGATACCCTTCCCCTTGACCAAGGACTCACGGCGGATCCGCCCGATGGTTGCCACGATCAGCATCCCCCAGCCCGCCCAGATCGGTTCTCGATCCAGGCAGTCCAACAGCCATAAACAGCAGGGTCATAGTTGGACGCCTATAACCCCGATATACGGGTCACTTTTCCACGCCGGATAACACGCGCGAGACACAGGAGATGATGTTTGATGCCCATGACCGGGATTTCGCCTTTTTCCGGGGGACCTGCACGCGCGATATCTACGACAACATACGGACGGCGGTGGATACGGTGTTCCTGGGCAGAGAACGGGTGTTCATACTCGGGAGGCTTGACCGATGGCAGGTTGTTCCGGTGCTCAATCTGACCGGTTCGTCATCAAATCTCATCACCCTCCGTACCGACCTCGACTTGCGGATGCTTGAACCGCCGATCAGGATCAGGTCGAGGACGCGATCATTGGGAATGGTGAGGATATGACGATGAGCAACAACCGTACTGGTTTGTCAGACAGTACACGCAGTCTTGCACTTGTCCCGACTTCCGCCTCATCAGCGCTGCCAACAGAACTGGCACACCTGTCCCGTTTACTCCATGAAGCCGACGCTTTCCGCGCACAGGCACAGTCTGCAAACACGATTACAGCTTATACCCGGGACTGGGGTGCTTGGCTGGGCTTCTGCCGGCAAGCCGGAGTAGAGCCAAATAACATCACCCCCCTCTCAGTCAGTCTCTATCTCACCGCTCTGGCCCGTCAGGCCAGCCCTACCACAGGGCAGGCGCTGACAGTCGGAACGATTGAACGCCGCCTCTATGGGTTGGTTGATCAAGCCCGCAATCGCGGCCATAACATTGATGCGCGTCATCCTGATATTCAGCAGGTACTTTCCGGCATCAAGGCAAGCCGCCATCAGCCGCCCCAGCCTAAACTGGCTCTTTCACCAGAAGAGCTGAGGGCAATGGTAGGAACCCTGCCCCTCACCTTGCGCGGCTTGCGAGATCGTACACTCCTGCTGTTGGGCTATGCCAGTGCCCTGCGCCGGTCAGAACTCGTAGGACTTGAAGCTGAACGTCCCCCTACCCTGCAAGCCTCATCATGCCGCGGCTGGATCGAGTGGCAGACAGAAAGCCTCGGCGTCCTGTTGGTGGTCCGTGGTAAAGGCAGTCGTTGGCGGATGATACCTGTAGGGCCTGGCTCCACGGAAGGAACGTGCCCTGTCCAGAATTTGCGCCGCTGGCTGGAAGAGGCTCGTATCGCATCAGGAGCAGTTTTCAGGGGCATATCACCAAATGACACGGTAGGGGCTCTTCGCTTGTCGGACCGACAGGTGGCTCGTCTGGTTCAGCGTACGGCCCTAGCAGCTGGCATTCGGGCCGATTTACCCGAGACAGATCGGATGCGAGCGTTTGCAGCACACAGCCTGCGCTCAGGTTTAGCCAGCTACGCAGATGTGGAGGAATATCAAATCCAGCGGCAATTAGGTCACCGATCACTCTCTACGACACGACGATATCGCCAACAACGGGACCTGTTTCGCGTCAACATCACGCAGGCCGCTGGCCTATGATCCGCAGTCAGGTAGACCTGGTTTACAAGCCACAATCTGGAGGAACGGCGACACCCTCGCTTCCCATAAGAGGCCAGTCACTTGAGTAAACCCCACGGGGTGAAAAGCTTCATGCCCACGTCTTGATCAGTTGGGGGCGTGTTGCCCTTCCAACTGGGTAGCAGTAGGAAATACTCCAGTTTGACGCAATACCCCCTTAGGAAGCGCCGTTCCAGCCGGCGATCGCGTCCACGACAAACCGCACTGATGTCAGTGGCATCTGCGGCCAGAAAGGTAGGCTTAGCACATCGGATGCCATAGCTTCCGCAAGGGGAAAGGTTCCCTCCCGCAGGTCGAGCGGAGCATAGGCCGGCTGCCGGTGAGGGGCACAAGGGTAATGCACCAGGGTCTGGATGCCCTGCGTCTTCAGATAACGGGCCAGCCCCTCGCGGGAGCCGCGCACCCGGACCACGTACAGATGCCAGACGCTTTCCATTCCCGGACGGACCACGGGGGCCACAACCGAGGGGCAGTCAGCCAGCAAGCAGGTATATTCCGCCGCCAGCGCCTGTCGCTGCCGGTTCCAGGCCGGCAACCGGGGCAGTTTGACCCGCAGGATGGCGGCCTGCATTTCGTCCAGGCGTGAATTCGTGCCCAGGATCTCATGCTGGTATTTGATGGTGGAGCCATAGTTGCGCAGCAGGCGCAGGCGATGGGCCAGTTGATCGTCATTGGTCACGACAGCGCCGCCATCGCCCAGGGCGCCCAGATTCTTAGTCGGATAGAAGCTGAAGGCCGCCAGGGTCCCCATGCCCCCGACAGGCCGCCCCGCGACCGTGGCGCCATGCGCCTGGGCCGCATCCTCCAGCACAGCCAGACCGTGACGGGCTGCAATGGCGTTGATGGCGACTATATCCGCCGGCTGGCCATAGAGATGGACGGGGATGATGCAGCGGGTACGCGGCGTGATGGCCGCCTCGATCCTGGCCGGATCGATATTAAAGCTGGCCGGATCTGGCTCCACCCCCACAGGGGTGGCACCGGCGGCGGAAACCGCCAGCCAGGTCGCCACGAATGTATGGCTGGGCACGATCACCTCGTCCCCGCTACCGATCCCCAGCGCCTTCAGGCCCAGGGTCAGGGCCGCCAGCCCGTCAGAGACCCCGATGCAATGGCGCGCACCGCAATAGGCGGCGAACTCCGCTTCGAACGCTTCCAACTGCGGGCCCATGATATAATGGCTCGCATCCAGCACAGCACCCACGGCCGCATCCAGTTCTGACCGGATTTCCGCATGACCCGAGGTCAGATCATAAAAAGGAATGCTCATTCAGGTCGTTCGCCTGTTGCCTTAAAAAGAAACTCGTCAAGATCGCGGATATAATCCGCCTCGTCATAATGGTGGGAGGCCAGCACGACGCAGCAGGCCCCGGACGAGAAATTATGGAGTTCCCGCCAGACCATGTTGCGCATGTACAGGCCATAATAGGAACGGTTCAGCGTCACAGTCTGCTGGCGCTTGCCATCGTTCAGATGGATGTCGAAACTGCCGCTGACGGCAATCACGACCTGGTGCAGCTCCTTGTGGGCATGGCCACCACGATGCGCACCGCCAGGCACATCATAGAGATAATAGACGCGGTTGATATCGAACGGGATCGTGCTGCCGCCTTCGATGAAGGTCAGGTTGCCGCGTCGATCACTGACGATCGGGAAATGCACAAGCTCCCATGACCCTGACATTTCTCATCTCCGCACGTTGCCCGGCATGCACAGTATCAGTGCCGTCTTCTTCGCGTCAGGAGATCATACCGGCTCTCAAGCGGCCATGCCAGGAACTCGGTCCCGAACTGGATCTGTCCCCTTCTCAGACGCCCTAGCCGACTCCGTGATCGAGGAAGGCGGGCGCGTCGCCGGCATCGAACACCCTTTTACGCTTAAAGCCGATGCCTTGATCCGCTGCACTGGCACCGGCAAGACCGAACAAGACCGGCTAAACACCATCCATCTGCTCTATGCAGCCGGCCAGGCTTGACCGCATGACTCCGGTCCACCGGTCGGAGACCCACAACCTTCTGCAATCGACCGACGCCTACCTGATACCCGTCGAGGGCGATCTGGATGTCGTGAGCTATATCCGCCGCACAGCGCAGGCGATCTGGCCGCTCTAAACTGCACTACCATCTGATATAATTGGCTTTCCACCGATATGGCAAAATCTCTATGCACCAGCAAGAAGCCAAATTATTTCAATGCGTTAACATGACATTCTTGAGTCGATCCAATACCCAATAACCGTTCGGTTATAAACTCACCTGATCGCTGGCTTTATAACCGATCAGTGATAATATGACTTGAATTACATTTTCATAACCGGTCGGTGATATTCAATGCCGTCTCCCATCCTTATCTACAGCATCAACGATGCCAGATGCTTTGTTCGCGCCGAGCGCCGTCGCCGGAAACTCTCGCAGAGCTTCGCAGCGGGGATGGCGGGCTACACCCAGAAATGGCTGTCGGATTTCGAGAGCGGGCGCACCGACCCGCCCTTCTCGATGGTTTTGCGGATGATGAGGACGTTTGGAGGGAATATCAGCGTTCAGCTTGCGAACATCGAGATGGAGCCGGAGAGCGAGCTGGATCTCGAACTTGAAACGGGGCTTAGCTAATGCTTTCGGTTCGCCTGAATGGAATCGAGGCCGGGTATCTGGAAGCCCAAAGGGATGGTTTCCTGTCATTCCGCTATAGCGAAGCTTGGCTGAAGCGACCCGCTGCCTATCAGCTGTCAATGTCGATGCCGTTGAGCACTCAAATGTACGGAGAAGCAATAGCGGGTCCGTGGTTTGACGGCCTTTTGCCCGACAATAGGAACGTGCGAGAGACACTGGCCAGACGGTTTGAGATCGATGCCGGCGATGATTACGGATTGCTGGAAGCCCTCGGTCGTGAATGCCCAGGCGCCGTTTCAGTCATGCCACTCGATGCAGAACAGATTCCGGAAGACAAGATCGATCTGGCCTACTCGGTCCTGAGTGTGAAGGAACTCGCCGATCACATCCGCAATCTGCCTACGCGACCGCTTTTCGTGGATGCCGACGGCGAAATGCGTCTCTCGCTTCCTGGCGTTCATCATAAAAGCGCCGTGCTGCTAGTTAGCAATGCTGTTGCATTGTCGCGCGACCGAACGCCCACAACACATATCCTCAAGGTGGACATTCAAGGCTTGCCGGACTCCATCCGCGTCGAAAATTTCTGCCTGCGCGTAGCGGGCGCCGTCGGCCTAAAGGTTCCCCGCAGTCGCGTATACGTCGCTGAAGACCAAACCTACATGCTCATCGCACGATATGATCGCATGATGGGCGAAAGAGCTGACGGCACGCGCTTCCTGCGTAGGCTGCACCAAGAGGATTTCTGCCAGGCGACGGGACGCTATCCGCGCGAAAAATACGAAAAGGATGGAGGCCCGGGCTGGAAAGATTGCTTCAAGCTATTGGACCGCACCAGCGACCCGATCTCAGCCAAGACGGAACTGCTGAACAGGGCCATTTTCCAGTTCCTCATCGGCAATCCCGACGCGCACGCCAAGAACTACTCCCTCGTACACCGGTCCGGACGGACCTATTTGAGCAAGCTCTATGATCTGAACAATGCTGCCGCCTTCCGTGAACATTACAAGGAACAAAGGCCGCGCTTGGCTATGTGGGTTGGCGGCGAGCGCAATCCCGATACACTGGAACCTGCCCATTGGAATGCATTTGCAGAAGACATCGGGCTAAGGCATGAACTCGTTAAGCGCGCCCTGAGGGACCTGGCGGGTCGGCTTCCAGAAGCCTGCCGGCAGATGCGGGCGGAATTCGCCGGTAGCATAGAAGATTCACACCTACTAGATATTGTCCTTGAGGATGTCTCTGCGCGATGTGCCAGGGCGGTCGCTATGCTTGACACGGATAGGGGGCCTCGACTGTAAAAATGGCACGTCTGCTTTCCATCTTCCTCACGAATCGGCCAGCCTGCTGCATTCGAGGCCTGTCGCTTCGACTGTGCGCGCTAACGCATAACCCCAGCCTCATCCTTCCCCGAAAGCATCAGATCGACATTTCATGATTCCAAGATAATCAGGTCTGCTTTTTTGGCGAAAGGTCTAGAATTCCGCTAGCTTGCTCCGATCACATCCCTGTCGGTCGATTCGGACTTATCCATAGGACTCTGGTGACACCCAGAGGTTTTGAGCTCTCCAGACCGAGGCATTATCCACAGCCGATTTTTGGACTCTGGTGACGCTGGTTTGGACTCTGGTGACGCTCGAATCCGGGCAAACCCGGTTATCCACAGGACTCTGATGACGATACTAATAACTAGAAATCTAAAAACTAACGAATAGCACCGTCACCAGAGTCCAAATTGACAAGGCTCGGTTCGGCAACCACCCTTTGTGTCAACGTGATGAGGCAGTCATGGGTACCGTCCACCAGCTGATTTTGGATGCGGGCATCGATCAGGCCCGGCTGCTTACCACCAATAAGGTTGAGCGGCAGTGCGTGGACACGGCCTTTGCCGTCATGAGCGATGAACAGCAACGGGTCGGCATCATGCATGCCGGTTTCGCCATGACCGCCTTACCCCACAAAGAAATTCAGGAGACCAAATGGGTCCGCGATGGCGGTGGAGTGCGCCTCATCATCGACAGCGGCACAACCCGTGATCTACAGCCAGTCGGCATACCCTACGGGTCCATCGCCCGGATGATCCTGCTCTATTTGCAAACCGAGGCCGTAAAGACACGCAGCAGGGATATCGAACTGGGCCGGAATATGAACCATTGGCTCAGCACGATGGGTATAGAGGCGGTCGGCGGCAAGACCTATCGCCTAGTACGCGAGCAATCGAAGCGCCTCAGCCTTTGCCGTTTGACCTTCTTTCGCGAGGCCGGCGGCGCGCAGATGGTCAGCAACGGCAGCTTCGTACGCGATGCTATCCTGCCCATTGACGGCGATGACGGGCAGATGACCCTCTGGCGGGAATCTGTGCGGCTCGACGAGGGCTTCTATCAGAGCTTGATCGACCATCCCATGCCGGTCAGCGAAGCCGCGATAAAGGAGATAGGCGGGCGCTCCATGGCCATCGATGTCTATGTCTGGCTGGCCTACCGGCTGCATCAGTTGGGCAAGCCGACGCCGGTGTCATGGGCTGCTCTTTTCGCACAGTTTGGTGGCGGCTATCAGCAGATCAGGCAGTTCCGGGCCCGGTTCAAGGAGCCTTTGGCGCTGGCCCTGGCAGCCTACCCGGAGGCAAAGGTCAATGTCGATGACCGGGGAGTGACCCTGCATCCATCAGTCTCTCCTGTCCCAAGCCGGCATATATCGGGCCGATGAAGCGTCACTAGAGTCCAAAAAGAAGGCCGGGATTGATCTCGGTCTTCTTCTCATCTTCTGGATCTTGCCCCAGCCGCTCCACCTGCTGACTGTCAATCTCGACACCCAGCCGGCTAACCTTGGCCTCCAGTTCATCGCCGTGACCGGGCTGAACGTCAGGCGCACCATCCCATCATCATCGGTGATGTCCTTGATGGCCATGCCGGCAACATGGAACATTGAGTGTGGAATGCCCGATCGTACTATGCTGACAGCCTTAAAAACATAGACTGGGTGAGTTTTTTTATTGTTATTATACATAGAACTTCAGTGCTGATTGATAATCAAACGGCCTGCATAGGGGGTGGTTTCTCGATGGCATGTGCGAAAACAGGTACGAGTTGTGTATCAATTCTGTTATGCTTTTCTGCTGATTCATTCGGCTAGACACTGCACCGTGTTCTATCTTTCAGTGTGGATATTGAAATGAGCAGTATTGTGACAAGTGAACTCAAGAGCCCACAGGCCGTCATCCTGGTCGGTGGTCGCGGAACACGCTTGGGCAGTCTGACCGAGGCGACACCAAAACCTCTCCTGAAGGTCGGATACCAGCCGTTTCTTGATCACCTAATCTGCAACTTGGCCCGGTATGGTTTCAGGCGCATCCTGTTGCTGGCAGGCTATCTGGGTCACCAAATGCAGAGCTTAGTGGAACGCTGGCGGAGCGCAGGAATAGATATCGACTGCATGATCGAACCGCTGGCAGCCGGTACTGCCGGTGCCCTACACCATGCAGCGGACCGGTTGGACGAACAATTCCTCTTGGTAAATGGCGACGCTCTCGTCGACATGAATTATCTCGACCTGCTCGTCAATCAGAGCTGGGCACCTGGTCTACTGGCACGGGCGGCTCTACGCCGGATCAAGGACAAATCTGGCGATGGTGGTATCGAACTTAACGGAGAACGAATAAACGTCTTCGAGGAGCGATCAGAGAAAACGGATTCCGGCATCATCAGTGTCGGCATTTACTGGTTGGACCGGTCGATCCTTAACATGATCTCAGCTCTGCCCTGTTCATTAGAACAGACAATCATGCCGGCTCTGGCCAAGAAGGGGCGGCTAGGCGGAAGAATCTATGACGGCTACTACATTGACATAGACACACCAGCCGATCTCACACGGGCCGGGATGGAGATTCCATCCTGGTGGAGGCGGCCAGCCCTATTCCTTGATCGTGACGGGGTCGTGAATGTTGATGTCGGTTATGCACACCACCCATCTCAGATCAAATGGCTCCCAGGGGTACAGGATGCCATTCGCCTTGCCAATGAAGAGGGTTATTTCGTCTTCATTGTCACAAACCAAGCAGGCGTTGCTCACGGCTATTATGATGAATTGGCCGTTTTGAATTTACATTCCTGGATGCAAGCGCAACTACGTTCCTGTGGTGCCCATGTTGATGAATGGCGTTACTGCCCATATCACCCGGATGGCATCGTCGACGCGTACCGGCAACATCATCCAGATCGGAAGCCGAAGCCGGGAATGCTGTTAGACATCATCTCTCGTTGGCCAATCTGCAGAGAAGGTAGCTTTCTGATCGGTGACCGAGATACCGATATGGCAGCAGCCGCAGCGGCGGGCATTTCCGGCTACATTGTGGAGAAAGAGCAAATTTTTGATCAAGTCCGCACTGCTATTAAAGAATGCCGCCGTAAAAAATACATCGCCCAATCACACCTGGCGTTTAATAATACAGAGCCCGAAATGGGCTATAAATTTCTTAGGAAATAAGATTAGAAAATGTCACATATAGATCATTTACTGTGATAATGGGCAACTGATATATGTTTTTGGTAATAAATATTGCTAAATTGAAATATAAAGCCATTGCTATATGATACATCTCCATTCTTCACCTCACAGGGGCTTTGACACCTCCTTTCAGTATAGCCACCACCTCGGCAGCAAATGCTCTGGTATTGGCCAGAGCTGCCTTGATATTGGTTACCTGCGATGGATCCAATCCCCCCAATGTACCGCCAAAAGCAAAGATGGCACGGAAGGCATCGCGTTCATGTAGCTGCGTAGCAAAAACGGGAATTTCATTTTCTGCAAATTCAATTGCAATGCTCTGCAACGAACGAGGCTTGATCGCTGCGCTGGTACGGGTGAACAGCACCGCGAATGGAATTTGGCGACGAAAGGCACGCTCCTGGCTACGTACTAAGCGGATAGCCTTTACAGCCTCGCCTGCATCAAGCTGTGAGCCTTGACTGGGAATCACGACCAGATCGGCTCGGCTCATTGCGTAGCCTACCATCATGGAAGCTGTTCCTTCCAGATCGACAATGACGAAGGCTGTCCGCTGCGCTGCTTCATCAATGGTGTCGGTCACCGTCTCTTCGGACACATCGGACAACACCGTCAGATTGGTAGGTTTGCCCGGCAGTCGGGCCCAAGCGGAAACGGGCTTGTTCGGGTCGGCATCGACAACAGTGACACTCGCCCCCTGCTCCGCAAGTGTGCAAGCCAGCAATACCGCTGAAGTGGACTTACCTGCCCCACCCTTAGGACTGGCAAAGACGATCGTAGGCATGACATTGATCCACGCAAGATATCTATTTGATATCAGACAGTTAGTTTATCTCTGTATAGAGATACACACACTCTCTCTGGTGACCGAAAACTCAAAGAATGGCAAGGACTCTGTACGACCACACAAAGGCAGAGATGACGCAAGCTCTATGATATCATAGAGCTACTAAGCAAATAAACGATATCATACAGATATCGTTTATTTCACCCTCCTCAACCATTGCTCTTGTCAGAAAGCTTGTACTGGAGGGCCGCAACAGCATGCTCTAGTACTTCGCCCAAAACCCAGCCCTGCTTGTCGGCAATGGCCAAGAACGTGTCGATCGTTTCCTGGCGGGCGCGAATATTGAATTGCACATTGCGACCAGTGCGATGCCGCCTCTGTTCACGTTTCGGCTGGACTGCCGGAACTACGGCCGGCTTTGCCTCTCGGCTAGGAAAGCGAGCAGCCTCCGACACTGCACGGATAGCGTCAGCCGGTGGCGCTTGGATATCCTGAGGTGCTTTGGGCGCAAAGCCAGACAGATCAAGCGAGTCGACTGGGTCACCGAAAATACTGGCGCGGGTCTTGCCCATGTCCATCGCTCCTGAGGGTAGGTCAGCACGATTCTTCAAACATAAATTCAGTCTGATATTATATTGATATCATGATATCAATCACATATGCAACAGATACTGATATTCACTTGATATCAAGGTGCTTAGATACCTCTGTAAGCCTTGAACCAGTCGATGAAGCGGGGGATGCCGTCATCCAGGCTGATGCTGGGCTGGTAGCCCAGATCCTGGCTGCTGGCGGCGATATCGGCGCAGGTCGCGGCGACGTCACCGGGCTGGATCGGTTCCAGCACCATCTCTGCCTTACGGGCGAGGGCCTGTTCGATCAGGCCGATGAAACGCAGTAGCGGTTCGGGGCGGCGATTACCCAGATTATAGACCCGGTGCGGCACCACATCCTGGCCCGGCGCGGCCGGTCGGTCGAGGGTGGCCAGCACGCCTGCCACGATGTCATCGACAAAGGTGAAGTCGCGAGCCATGTTGCCATGGTTGAACACCCTGATGGGCCGACCTTCCAGAATGGCCTCGGCAAACAGCATCGGGGCCATGTCGGGCCGGCCCCAGGGGCCGTAGACCGTGAAGAAGCGCAGACCCGTGGCCGGCAGCCCGTAGAGATGGCTGTAGGTGCGGGTGATCAGCTCATCCGCGCGCTTGGTGGCGGCATAGAGAGAGACAGGCCGGTCGACACGGTGGTCGATGGAGAACGGGATCTCCTGATTGGCGCCATAGACGGAGGATGAGCTGGCATAGACGAAATGCTGGAGACCCGGCAACAGGCGCGCCGCCTCCAGCATCACCACCTGCCCCATCAGGTTGGTCTGGATATAGGTATAGGGATCGATCAGCGAATGGCGCACCCCGGCTTGGGCTGCCAGATGGATGATGCCCGTGATTTCCGGGTGTGCCTGGACCAGGGCTGTCATGCCGTCACGGTCGGCAATGTCCAGGTTCTGGAACCGAAAGCCGGGATGGGGCGTGATAAGGTTGAGCCGCGCCTGCTTCAGGCGGATATCGTAATAGGGGGAGAAATTATCCACCCCCAGCACTTGGTCCCCCCGGTCCAGCAGCGCCCGGCAGGTATGGTATCCGATGAAGCCGGCAGCGCCGGTGACCAGGATCGGCATGGCATGTTCCTACATCGCCGGGTGCGTTGGAATGGAGGCTATGAGCGATCCGGCGGGGGATAGCAAGGGGTTGGGATCAATATGATATTAGATAGCTTTCAGATATCATATTGATCCCAACCCCTGCGCCGCCATTCACTCCATGGATGGAATGATGCCGGTTTGGGCAAGATGACGCACAACCGCATCGGCCAGGGATGCCGGAGGGCCGGCACCGGTGTCGAGGCGCAGATCAGGTTCCGTCGGAGGCTCGTAAGGGCTGCCGATACCTGTGAAGTTGGGCAGGACGCCGGAGCGCGCCTTGCGGTACAGCCCCTTCACGTCGCGGGCCTCGCAGATATCCAGCCGGGTATCGACAAAGATCTCCAGAAATTCACCGGGCGGCAACAGGGACCGCGCCATCTCGCGGTCGGCACGGAAGGGGCTGATCAGGCTGACCAGCACGATCAGGCCGGCTTCGGCCATCAGTTGCGCGACATGGGCGACGCGCCGGATATTCTCCACCCGGTCGGCAGGTGTGAACCCCAGATCTCGGCACAGGCCATGGCGGACATTGTCGCCATCCAGGCTCATCGTCCGGCAGCCGGCCGTATGCAGCCTTTGTTCGACCAGATCCGCGATGGTGGTTTTCCCGGCCCCCGACAGGCCCGTGAACCACAGGACGCAAGGTCGGTGCCCATTGGCGGCCACCCGGTCCGGCTTGCCCACCCGCATGGGCTGGCGCTGGATATTGCCGGCCCGGCGAAGGCCGTGCAGGACCATGCCACAGGCCAGCGTGGCGTTGCTGTGACGGTCGATCAGGATGAAGCTGCCGCAGGCCCGGCCATCGACATAGGGTTCGGCGGGCAGGGGGCGGTCGAGCGACAGGTTACACAGGCCGACATCGTTCAGACCCAGCGCATGGGACGCCAGATGATCCAGGCTGTTCACATCCACACGATGCTTGATCTGGGTGATCTGTGCCGTCGCCGTGGCGGTGCCCATCCGGATCAGGTAGGCGCGGCCTGGCAGCAGCGGCTCGTCATGCATCCAGATGAGGTGGGCTGTGAACTGGTCGGTCACCTCCGGCTCTGCCCCCGGCGGTACCAGCATGTCACCGCGGGTCACATCGACATCGTCGGTCAGCACAAGCGTGACGGCCTGACCGGCGGCGGCCCGGTCGCGGTCCCCATCCTGGGTGACAATGCGGGCGATGGTGCTGTCGCGGCCCGATGGCAAGACCCGCACGGAGTTACCCGGCTGGATCGCGCCCGCCGCCACGGTGCCGGCCAGACCCCGGAAGTTCCCGTCCGGACGCACGACCCATTGCACCGGGAACCGGAAAGGCCCGTCGGACGCGTCCGATGCGGCCGGCGCCGCTTCCAGCAGAGCCAGCAGCGGGGGCCCCGCATGCCAGGGCGTATGGGCCGACGCCCGTGTGACATTGTCCCCCGTCAATGCCGAGAGCGGCACCGACTGGATGTCCGTGAAGCCCAAAGCGGCGGCAAAGGCCCGGTAATCGGCCACAATGGCGTTGAACCGGTCCTGGTCCCAGCCGATGGCATCCATCTTGTTGACGGCCAGCACCACCTGGCGCACGCCCATCAGCGACAGGATGAAACTGTGCCGGCGGGTCTGGGTCAGCAGCCCCTTACGCGCATCCACCAGCAGCACGGCCAGATCGGCGTTCGAGGCGCCCGTGGCCATGTTGCGGGTATATTGTTCGTGTCCCGGCGTGTCGGCGACGATGAAACGCCGCCGGGCAGTGCCGAAATAGCGATAGGCGACATCGATGGTGATGCCCTGTTCCCGCTCCGCCGACAGGCCGTCAACCAACAGCGCCAGATCCAGGTTGCCCCGCCCTGTCGTGCCATGGCGTTCGCTGTCCCGCGCCAGTGAGGCCAGCTGATCTTCCGGCACGGCGCCGCAATCATGCAGCAGCCGACCGATCAGGGTGGATTTGCCGTCATCGACGGACCCGCAGGTGATGAAGCGCAGCAGGGACATCATCAGAAATAGCCCTCCCGCTTCTTCTGTTCCATGGAGGCCCCGGCATCGGCATCAATCAGCCGGCCCTGCCGTTCCGACAGGCGGGACCCCGCCAGCTCGCCGATGATGGCCTCCAGCGTGTCGGCCTGGCTGTCGATGGCGCCGGTCAGCGGATAGCAGCCCAGGGTGCGGAACCGCACCTTCCGCATCTCCGGCACTTCCCCCGGCAGCAGGGGCAGGCGGTGATCATCCACCATGATCCAGGTACCGTCCCGCCACACGACGGGACGCGGCTTGGCGAAATAGAGCGGCACGATGGGAATGGCCTCACGCGCGATATAGGCCCAGACATCCTGCTCGGTCCAGTTGGACAGGGGGAAAGCCCGGAGGCTTTCGCCCTTGCCGATGCGCCCATTATAGAGATTCCAGAGTTCCGGGCGCTGGTTGCGGGGGTCCCAGCCATGGTTTCGATCCCGGAATGAAAACACCCGCTCCTTGGCGCGGCTGCGTTCCTCGTCACGCCGCGCCCCGCCAAAGGCTGCATCGAAACCGAAATGATCCAAGGCCTGCTTCAGTCCTTGTGTTTTCATGATGTCGGTATGCACAGCCGATCCATGGCTGATCGGCCCCACCCCCTGAGCGACGCCATCGGGATTGGTATGGACCAGCAGCTCCAGCCCTAGGTCAGCCGCGATCTTGTCGCGGAAGCTGATCATCTCCCGGAACTTCCAGCCCGTATCGACATGCAGCAGGGGGAAGGGCAGGCGGCCTGGATAAAAGGCCTTCAGCGCCAGATGCAGCATCACGGCGCTGTCCTTGCCGATGGAATAGAGCATCACCGGTTTTCGGAACTGGGCGACCACTTCCCGGATGATGTGGATCCCCTCCGCTTCCAGCTGATCAAGATGGGTCATGATGCTCATTCTGTTCCAGACACCGGCATTCTTGACGACGTAGTACCATCCTCAACCTTCTCAAACCACTGCAAGGAACTTGGGTTGGCAGGCAACGCCCTCCACTTGCGGCCAAAGCTGATAAGCATAGTGGATCATGAATAACGGCGTGCGAGAACAGGGGGATGTCTAGCACCAAACGAATGATATTAGAAAGCTATCAGTTAGCTTTATGATATCATTATGATAGGCAACTTTAATTTGACCGTCAGTATCTGGTAAGAACAGGGTAAGACTCCTTATAGTCGCAGCCCAGAAAGCCAGGGATAGGATATGGATACGGTACTTGTCACGGGTGGTGCGGGCTATATCGGCAGCCATGCCGTTCTGGCACTGCGGGCGGCGGGCCGCGCAGTCGTGGTTCTGGACGATCTGTCTACGGGCGATAGGCGCCTGATCCCCACTGATGTGCCCTTGATCGTGGGGGATGTGGCTGATAGCGATCAGACAGCTACCCTGCTGCGCGATCACCGCATCGGCACCGTCATGCATTTCGCCGGCTCGATCATCGTGCCGGAATCTGTGGCCGATCCCCTGAAATATTACCGTAACAACACGGCAGCCAGCCGCAGCCTGATCGAGACCTGCATCAAGGCCGGGGTAGGGCGCTTCATCTTCTCCTCCACTGCCGCCGTCTATGGCAATCCGCCGACCCGGATGGTGACCGAACAGACGCCGGTCGCTCCAGTCAGCCCCTATGGGTGGTCCAAGCTGATGACGGAACAGATGCTGGCCGATGTGGCAGCGGCACATCAGGCCTTCCGCTATATCGCCTTGCGCTATTTCAACGTGGCGGGTGCCGATCCAGAGGGGCGGGCAGGGCAGGTAACCCCGAACGCCACTCATCTGATCAAGCTGGCCTGCGAGACGGCATTGGGCCGGCGCGAGGCGCTGAGCATCTTCGGCAACGATTATCCTACTGCGGACGGGACCTGCATCCGCGACTATATCCATGTCAGCGATCTGGCCGACACACATGTCTGCGCCTTGAACCACCTGGAAAAGGGCGGGGACAGCTTGGTGCTGAATTGCGGCTATGGGCGCGGCTATTCAGTGCGCCAGGTGGCCGAAGCCGTGGAGCGCGCCGCAGGGCAGCCCCTGCCGAAGGTTGAGGCCCCGCCCCGCGCCGGTGATCCGGTCGAACTGGTGGCCGACAGCACCCGGCTGCGCGACCTGCTGGGCTGGCGCCCGCGCCTGGATAACTTCGACCAAATCGCAAGTCATGCACTGGCTTGGGAACGGCGGCGGCGATAGGCTGCTGACCAAGCATCAAATAAGAAAGGCTGGTGGTTTGCGTCTCCACAATCCCAAGGTCGCTCATGATCTCGGCAGAGCCACCTCAACATAGCCGTTAATACTTCTTACGACCCTTGATATGCCAACCGCAATTATGGGGCTCATTCCGATTCAGTACAATGACATCTTCGAATCCATTCTTCTCGAACCACCCCACAGCCACTTCCTGGGGGATGACCCAATTGTAGAACGTGTTCAACATGTCGAGAAGGTTGATTGCATTTTCGGGCACGTCAGAGATCTCATAGGCGAAGGCCAGCTTCTCTTCGTTGCTACGGGCTTGCTGATGGAAACGCCGCCGCGTGCTCAACACGAACTCGGATGCGTGATAAGTCGGTGCATAGACCATAATGTAACATTCGCCGCCCGGTCGCACCGTTGCTGCCACGTTCTGAAATGCCCGGTAGGGATCATGGGTACACATCAGCACACCCCAGCATAGGGTGAAGTCAGCAAACCCATGCAGATCAGGACGCTTATCTATAATGTCAAACAGATTGAGAGCTTCAACATCATCATTGACACGTCGGGTCGATTCCAGACCATGCCGGGAGACATCCGTGGATTTTACCTGGCCACCCAGTGACTTCAGGGTCTTGGTCCAGCGACCCGCACCACAGCCAATATCCAGACAGCGTTTACCCTCGAAATATGTTATCGGAAATTTCGGCTCCAGATAAAGGCGGCCACCGATATCCCGATTCTGCTCTGACCGAGAAACTCCTTTGCGAGTAGCCAGATAGTCTCGCACACCGGTGAGTTCGAATATACGGTCATCAATGAAATCGTCAGAAATCTCTACACCCGTATGATCATGAAATCCGACCGCTCTTTCCAAGAATAAGCGCCATTGATCATCGAATTGAACATCATAAGAGATCGGCATATATTGTCCGCTATACTCATCTGACCAGACAACACGATTATCGTCGAAATGGGGATTCCGGATCTTGGTCATTCTTAGAACTTCCATCATTGACACATTTACCGCCGGGACAGGCGTTGTCGCATACCAGCTTACACTGGAGTCTGAAAGGTTTGCAAATCGACACCCGCCGCTGCCAGACTGTTGGTGACCAGTTGACGGATCGAGAAGTGCTCGAACAACCAGAATCGTGCAGAGCGGGCCGCCATGGCAGCCTGTTCAGAATCAGCCAGAATTGATAGCGCTTCCTGCACCAGCGGAGCCGCCTGATCTGTTTCCAGTACCCGAATGGACGCGCAAGGGTAAAGGCATTCTGCTGTCCCATAAGAGGCCGTGCAGACAATAGGGCAACCGAGGAGTTGCGCCTCCATCAACACATTAGGATGCCCTTCTGCCCAGGCCGTATGCAGAACGAGATCAGCAGCCCCAAGATAGTCGGTGGCGTCCGACCGCGCTCCCACCAAGTGGAAGCGGTCGCTTACCCCATCCATGAGCCCCGCGATGGCCGTCTCTACATCGCTACGACGGGGTCCATCGCCAATCAAGGCGACATGTGCTTCCGGATGGGCTGCCAGCAACAGACTGGCCACTTCCACAAAGAGCAAGGGCCGCTTTTCGTCGGCAAGCCGGAATACCCCGACGACTAAAGCTGCTGCCGCTGGAATGCCTAGCCTTTCCCGGATTTGGGTTCGCGTCTCTGGGGCCAGCGGCGGCAGCATGCCGTCAGGCAGGCCATTAGGTACAGTGACAACACCGCCTGCGGGCAAACTGAGCCATTCCTCGTAACTATGCGCACCAGCAGAGCTATTGGCCGAAAGCCTTACCTCCGGAAAGCGCAGAAGCGCCTCGTAACAGGTCTTCAGCCAGGTTTCGGCACTGGCATAGTGATTAGGGAAATGGGTCGGGTTCAAATTCCGACCAGAAACGAGAATGTGAGGCACCCCAGCCAGTAGCGCTGCGATCGCGACAGGGACATTGACGAGGTCAAGATAACTGATCACCAAGACGGGGCGATCCTGCATCAGGCTGCGGTAGGCGATCGCAACATGATGCATGGCATCAATCGGCAACAAGCCGAGCACCTGGCCGATAGGTGCGATATCCGTGGGCAGGCCATCCGGGGTCTGTTCTGGAGACAGAAAGGCCCTGGCCGAGGGTAACACCTGATTTACTGTCTCTTCCCCTATGCCCAGATAGGACTCTGCCCCCGGCAGGGGTGGCGCGAAGGTCCGGACAGCGCTATCCCAACCAGCCCGTGCCAGACCCTGTGCCAGATAGGATAACTGGCGTTCTGCTCCACCTGGCTGTATGCGGCCAATGAACAGGCGCGCGCGGCGCGAAACAGCAGAGCCGACGAACCGGCTGTGAAGGCGTGTCTGTGCAATGGCATCCACCAGCCTGTCAGCCGTGAAGAAGGACGGTCGGTCGCACCGCTCAATCGCTCGCGCCAACCGTTCTCCACGGGGAAGGCCAGGTTGTTGCCGGAACGGTTCTAACAGCGGGTCCAGCAAGTGGAAATGCCGGGCCGTGTCGAAAGGCGGGATGACACGATAGGCTCCCATCCGACTGATCTGAGATAGAATCTGAGCGACGACATCGGGGGCATAGATGGGGTAGATCATGATGACCGTATCGGCTGCCGATAGCTCTGCCAGGGACTCAGGTCCGGCTGTAGGCAAACCGCAGAAGAGTCGACCCCATTTGCCGGGATCGACATCAATCATCCTGTCGGGGATCAGAGGACTGGTCAGGAAGTAATAGGGGAATGGAGCGATACATCCCCATCCCACCAACTGCACTCGCCCTGCCAGGAAATCTGCATAGGCCGCCTGGAGTTCTTCGCCCTCAAGTAGACACGTCATGCTGGCACCCCTTCATGCAAGCGCAGCCAATGTTCAAGAACAGCCAAGGCCCAGAGCTGATAGAAGGAGGCCTGCTCACCGGCCCCGTTCCAATAGTTCCGCAACTGTTGTGGATCAATCCAGGCGGACAGTCGGCAATCCTGCGACAGCAAGAGCGAGCGGACATAGGGGCGAAACCGCTGCTCCCCCCAACCGTAGACGGGCATACCAAACCCCTTCTTGGGACGCATCATCCAGTCCTGAGGCAGATACCGGGCAGCAAGCCGACGCAAAACCAGCTTACCCGTCCGCCCCTCCGCCAGCGATCGGACCGGCAATGCCTGCGCGAAACGCCCCAGCTCCGGCGACAGGAAAGGTGTACGAACCTCCAGCCCGTGACGCATGCTCATCCGGTCTACCTTAGCCAGAACAGCGCCGGGCATGTAATTGTTGACGTCCTGCTCACGCAGGACATTCAGCAAGGGGCGCTGATCATTATCAATCTGCTGGCGCAGTTCCCAGACCCTGGCCGAGACAGGATCAGGATCGCTTCCCATAAGAGCCCGCAGTTCCCGGTCTGGGAAGATCAACAGCCGGCCTGCATAATAATCCTGGCCGACATGCCAAGTTCCAGCTTCAATCCTGTCCCGATTGAGGGCAGTAGCTTCTTGACAGTCGAAATAGCGGCCATATCCTCCGAACATCTCGTCTCCCCCATCACCAGATATGGCAACGGTGACGCGGGTGCGGGCGAAACCAGACAGAAGAAAGGTCGGCAGGCACGAACTGTCTGCATTGGGCTCGTCGAGGTTAGCCGCGATGCGAGCAACTTCCTCCGGGTTCGGCAATGACAGAAGTTGCTCATGATGATCGGTGCCCAAGTAGCGAGCGATGGCATGTGCTTCCAGATGCTCGCTGTCCGGCGCGTCAGCAAACCCCATGGAGAATGTTGCCAGTGGCTGTCCCAGGCGCCGGGTAACCAAGGCCGCCACTGTGGAGGAATCGACCCCGCCTGACAGGAAAGCACCTAAAGGCACATCACTGATCAGCCGGCGCCGAAGGCTGCGCAGCAGAATATCCTCCAACTCATCAGCACGCTCGTCCAGGGAGCGGTCATCCTCTTCATGTTCACCAGTTGTGAAACTGTAATGACGCTTTGGCACAGACAGTCCGCCTGCGGACACCACCATGCTATGAGCCGGCGGTAGCTTGCGACAGCCATCATAGAAGGCATTCGGCGCCGGTACATATTGGAACTGCAGGAACTCTGCGATGGCCTGACGGGAGATACGACGCTTGAAGTTTGGCAGGAACTCAAACGCCTGCAATTCAGATGCGAAGGCAAAAATATCATTGTGAAAAACATAGTATATGGGCTTTTCACCAAAAAAATCGCGCGCCAATGTAAGCTCACCCCGCGCCTCATCATAGACGGCGAAGGCGAACATCCCGTCCAACTGATTTATATAACTAATGCCATCACGGACTAGACCCGACAGCAACACCTCCGTATCTGAGCGCCCCTGGAATTGTATGCCAGTAGCAGCCAGATCGGCACGTAATTCCTGATAATTGTAGATTTCACCATTAAAGGTGATGGCATGCCTCCCCCCATTGGCCACCATGGGCTGATGTCCAGCCGCCGATAGGTCGATGATGCTGAGACGCTGCTGGCCCAACACACAACGCCCGTCGCCGCTGACCCAAATACCACTGTCATCAGGGCCCCGATGGCGGATCGCTCCCAGCATCCTGCGAACTGTTTCTCGGCTCTGCCCAGGGTCGCGGCGGCCTGAAAGGTCCAATAGCCCAGCAATCCCGCACATCCGTCAACACTCCCGTTTGCCTGTCCGATCAGGCTGATCGGCCTATCGTACTTGTTGCCCGGCAGATAGGGCTACTCTCCTCAATACCGGCAAAATTGCTTTGCTGGAAGCACGCCCCCCTGACATGATCGCCGCATCCCCGGTGGGGTCCCTATGCTGCGTCGAGTCCAGACAATGACCGTACAAGACACGCCTGACCGTTACGAGTTCGGAAAGAACTGGAAGCGGTACATAGATCTGCATTTCGACGAGGAGAAGATCGAGATTTCCCGACAGCATATGCTGTCCTTCCTGGGCCGCTCGGATCTTACGGGCCTGCGAATGCTCGATATTGGATCGGGAAGTGGCCTGCACTCCCTTGCGGCTTGGCAGTCCGGAGCCCATGAGGTGGTGAGCTTCGATTATGATCCGAACTCCGTAGCAACCACACGCCTGCTGCATGAAAAGGTTGGCTCTCCTCAGAATTGGAAGATCCTGCAGGGCAGCGTACTAGATCAGACTTTCATGGAAGGGCTTGGCCAGTTTGATTTCGTATATTCCTGGGGGGTACTGCATCATACAGGCAGCCAGTGGCATGCAATTGACAATGCGATCCGCCGTGTAGCCAATGATGGGCTCTTCTATATTGCTCTCTATGACAGCGATGTATATGTAAATCCTGGCCCGCAATACTGGCTGGACATCAAACAAAAATATAATAAATCTGGCTTACTTCAGCGTTATATCATGGAGATCAACTATGTAAGGAATACCATTTGCGGGGGGAAACTCTCAAACATGCTGGGTCTGTTCAAGACCATGGCTGACTATAAGCATAGTCGAGGGATGAACCTTTATACGGACGTCCGGGACTGGCTGGGCGGCTGGCCGATGGAATTCACGCGGGTTTCAGAAATCCTCGATGTCTTCTGTCGCAAAAACGGGTTCCAATTACAGAACATCTCAACAGGAGAGGCAAACACCGAGTATGTCTTCGGGCGTGGAGCCCATGCTCCAGTCTGCGATCTGGCAAGCCGTTTCAAAATTCCGACCAGCTTGGCGGATATTGATACATCACGCCCGGTTGCGCTCTGGGGACTGGGCATATTAGGAGAGCGGCTGCTGCCTTTGCTGGGGGAGGCAGGAATAGAAGTGGCCACTCTGGTTGATAAGCGACGCACAGGCATCCTGGAAGGGATCACCATCCAGTCGCCAGAGGCATTCCTTGCCTCAGCAGACCCCGCCATGCCGGTCATTACGGCCAGCGTCTATTTCTCGCAGATCCTGCAGGCGTTGGTCGCCAGTGGCTTTACCAATGCCTACCACGCGCATCCTATGATGGTTGACCGCTATCGGAACGAGCTGGGTATTGCATGAAAGCCGGGGCCGAAGATGAGCATCAATAAAATGTGAGCTATGGCTGCTTGATAATGAAAGCACCACCCGTCGGCAGGTTGATGATCGGCTCCGGTTTGTCCGACATCACCTCGTCTAATGCGGCGGTGGCACCTGGACAGCTGTTAAATCCGTAATCGTCGCAGATCATCAGGCCACCGGGGACCAACCTGTCATAAAAGAAGGCGGCGCTGTCCCGGGTGGGCTGATAAAGATCGACATCAATATGGACCAGAACAAAGCGCCGGTCGGCTACGTCACCGAACCGATCCGGGACCCATCCTGGGTACAAGTGAACAAAGGGAAATTCGGCCAGATTGCGTCGGACGACGTCTTCCCCGGTACGTAGAGCCCCAGTTTGCCAATAGCTGCCATCCTGCTCACCAGGCCGGGACAGACCTTCGAATGAATCGAACAGATGGAGTGACCTTTCCCGGTCCCCCCGCGCGATCTGGTCAGCCAAGAACCAAGATGTGGCACCGGTGTAGCACCCAATTTCCACCATATCGCCCTGCAGCGACCGAACCAGCTTTGCCAATTGCCACACGGCGTACTTGCGATCCATCGTATTGATCTGGTCTGGAAAGAACCTATGGAAGGCAGCCCGAAACCCCGCGTCGCCTTCAAGGCGCCGGCCGTGGTCGGGGAGGATGAAACTTGGATCAATGATCCCGGCAGCCGCCGACAAGATCGTATGCCGTGCGACTTCGGTCAGAGCGGCTGTCGCGTTGGCTGCGAGCAGGGATTGCAGGGAGGACATGAGGCCAGGAGGGGGGAGCAGTGCCTGGTAAAGCCGCCCATTGTCAGCTGGATTGCTGCTATCGCTGGCGGAAAAGAACAAGGCTCCCTCCCAGTGCGAATATCGTCCCCCACCAAGAGTACGAATCCCATCATGCATGGCATGACCCGGCCCGATCTCTTCCCCATTCTCAAACAACCGCAGCACGGATGCCAGGGGGGCCGCCATGTGATCTCCCCTCCCAACCCAGCCTGGAAGGGTGGTCCGGGCGCACCGCCCCTGCTCCGGTTCGATACGGGTGAGGGTCAAAAGACGGGCGGTCTGATCGGCGGCGTTGCTCATCGGTGACTTTGGTTCCAGTCATGCATCTTGGTTACAGGGCGTAACCATACCGCTCCAGGGCAAGATGTCCATGCCGCGCCAAGCGACGATTGCTATCGGCATAAAGCGCACGAATTTCGGCCACCCGGCTAGGATTCAGGCGAATGGAAGCGTCTGCTGCCACGTGTTTCGCGTCAGCAAGCACAGGAGAGAGATACAGTCTGCTTTCCCCTCGGCCATCCAGTATCTGCCCGTTCTGCAAGGTGCTGGGATTCTCATGCCGTCCCCGCAGAATATCCCAGGACATAGCTGCGTCTATACCCAGGAAACGGGAAAGCGATCCAACATAAGCCTCAAAATCGTCACGCATTTCTTCATACAGGAAGAATTTAAAATCCTCACTGCTAAAGTTATTCTGAAGGATAAGATCCACTTCACCATAATAAAGAATACCAGGTAGATTACGGTCTATGGTACGCATATTGATATCCAGCCAACTGTCGAAACTGATTGGAAAGGACAGCGGCTCGGATTGCTCCTTATGGACAAAGACATACTGTCCATATTTTCCATGAGTCCGGTAGAAAGATAGCAACAAATCAACCTGCTCGCGGAGCGACACCATGATACGGCAAGGTGCGAAAGCATCCAGAATACGACGAGCCAGGATATCAAAATCAGTGCCAGCAACATGCAGGAAGGATTCTGTCGATATAATGATAGCTTTGGCTTGGCTGCTGTGCCGCCGCTCGTCCAATATGGACTTCAGGGATCTGCAAGCTTCCCTGTCAAAGCGCATTCCATTTGCAGAAATGATGTGGTTGATCAGATATCCGATATTCGGGGTCTCGTATCCGAGGCTCGGGATGTACTTTCCAATATAATCAATCTCTGGATGTTTGGGAAACAGGTGGGCTTGCAAGGTCGTTGTCCCGGTCTTCGGGTATCCGACATGCAGGTAAATTGGAACCATCGTCTGCGCCTTCACATAGCAAGTGATATCTGATCAAGGGTAAGTGCATTGATATGATGGCGCGCCATTTCGAGATGCCTGGGTCGTTGCCATGCTGCCAGGCGGATCATGTACGGGGGGAACCGTTCCTGGATAACGGCAAAATCGTCTCCGGCCTCGCCCCTGGACAGACGCAACAGCCCCCTCGACAATAAGGCGGCTGGCGACGGCCCAGCCTGTGCGACGGCACAGTCCAAGACCATGACGGCCTCTTCAAATTGACCTGCCGCAAACAGTGCATAGCCAAGATGGGCACGAGTCAGGGGCGACGCATCCAGGTCAACAGCAGCTTGACAGACTTCCACACCCCGACTGTCCTTTCCTGTCGCGATCAGAAAAAGCCCATACTCAGCCAACGTCCGCGCACGCAGCGTCGCAGACCCTGGCAGAGCGGCGCATTGTTGAAAGGCTCCTGCCGCTTCTTCATGCCGGCCTGCGATGAAGAGAACAGCAGCCAGACGGCCCAGCAACAACAGTTCGCCAGGGTGGGCCGCCACGACCTCAGACAAAAAGGCGATTGCCTCAGCCAGTTGGCCGCGCGCAAGCAGGATATTAGCCAAGGTGCCCTTGATGTCAGCTCTGTCGGGCGCCTTATCCGCGGCAATCATGGCTGCCTGATCCGCCAATTCCAGGTAGCCAGAGGTGAAGAAACTACTGGAAAACCATAGAAGCTGCTCCACACTCATAGCCTCGGAGGGCCTCAGCAAAGGGAAAAATCCAGCCAAAGCGCCTGACGGGCATTGATCTGGCGCCAACCGGTACGCATCGCGTATCAATTTTACAGCCAAGTTAAAGAATTGCTGATCAGGGATACTGACCTCAACCACTGCTTTCAAAGCCCTGGTCATGCCTTTCAAGGCCAAGTTCCAATGGCCACTCTGCCCCAGCAGATGCATCCCCTTGACCATAGCGGTCAGCAACTCTGGAGTACTGGCGAAAGCGGGCAGGGCGGCATCACCAAGCAGCAGTCCCCAATCCTTGATCGCCTCTGCTTGCTGATTCAACCGCCAGCGCAGACACCCCATCTCGACGGTCAACAAAGCCCGGCTCGTCGCTGTCCACTCTTCTGTACCCAGTTCCATGATCGCCTGCTCGTGAACGTCCAAAGCGATTGCGACCGGGATACCGGGACTGTCCCGATGCAGCCGACACCACTCCACTATGGCGCCGGGCAAGGCATCAGCTGGCAGTTTCATAGCCCTCGCCGCAGCATGCTGGCCTGTTGCCTCAAGCAATCTCGACCTGGCATATGTCAAAGCAGGATGCGATATGCTCGCTCCTGCCTTATTCAGCCAAGAAAGAGCAGTGGCGGCTTCCTGAATCCGGAAGATAGAGATGGCCATGGCCAGGCTGTAATTTACCTGAATGTCCTCCTGGATAGCCTGGCGCCAGCCAGCGATCCGAGCTTCGGACAAAACGGTATCGGACATAGCTTGTCTCTTCTCCTGGGCGATGGTTACGTTTGTACCATGCCGTACCAGACTCACCTAGTCGCGTAGACCGTCGCAGCCTCCTGACGCCAACGCAAAGCATGGCCTCCGACTTTTTCAGCTAGGTAGTCCAGCGATGGACGCGCCAAACGGTACAACGCAGCCAGCATTTCAGGGTCGGGCTGCCAGCGGATAGAGCGGGCACCAATCACGTCACCGATGGAGGGGAAGACCGCCAACCGCGGATCCACACCCAGGAAGGCACACAGAGCATCTACCCCGCGTTGACCGTCATGCAGATCCTCGAAGAAGCTACAATGCAGGTTTTCGGAGGAGAAAGCTTGGTGCCAACGCGGCATCCAGGAATGGTAATCCTCCAAATTAGCCACATGCCGAAAGGCCGCAGCCGTCATTTCCGTCGTTATTTCCTTTGTACCAGTCGATAGGCTATGGGCAGCCAAGCGATGACCAATCATCGAGACGAGACGATCCAACGGATTGCGCAAAATGATGACGATCTTCGCCTGTGGCGAAAGCCTTTTCAGATGTTCAATACCCTCCACACTGATGCGGTGAGTGCTGGGCGTACAGTCGAACACGAGTTTATCCGGGCTGGCCCCATTATAAAGAGCGGCATAGGCGGCGTCGGTGAGGCTGTCAGGCAGACCATAGGTGGCCAGCACGTCCAGCCGACGCTGGTCTATTACACCTGTTCCCGCCAGTTGCTCGCCAATGGCATCCTGGAGGGCCCGCAGCCGCATCCGGCGAGCAAAAGCGCGGTTTTGCCCCTCGTAGATTTCCGTGAAATAGAAGGTTTCCTTCAGGTAGCCCCTGGAAATCAGAGGATGCTCGGCCAACACGTTGTAAAGCCATGTCGTGGCGGTCTTGTGGGGACCAATGACGTAGAAATCTGGAAACCGCATGGATAGAGCCTGTCCATTCGCCGGGCTGTTCTGCATTCAGCATATCAGGATCGGACCCAGCATCACTACCATAGTGGAGGTCCATCTTAGAATTATGATACACAACAGACTGATCGGTAAGAAATTATCTCTGCTAGTCGGAGTCACTGATGAGTATCTGCTTCTTGATAGCCAACCAACGCTCAGGAACTAGCGCACTTGGCAGCATATTCAACCAACATCCTCGTTTGCGATATTTCTTTGAAATATTTCATGATGGTCATATCGGCCATGATATGAATTATTTTACATTTTATTTAGAAAAAGTACGGCAGGATTTACGGAATTCATTACCAGATGCAAATTTAAAGATTTTTCAGGAATACCTGGAATATATCAGAAGCAGATCACATGACCGCATTGCGATTATTGATGTTAAATACAACAGCACGCATCATATAAATAATTTCTGGCAGAATCCGGGGGGAACACCTGGATTCATAAGATTTCTTTATAAGAATGATATTCCTGTGATTCATCTAAAGCGTAATAATATCTTAAAGGGGCTGATTTCCAGCCAGATCGCTA
Source organism: alpha proteobacterium AAP38 (assembly GCA_001296005.1). Classification (GTDB taxonomy): domain Bacteria; phylum Pseudomonadota; class Alphaproteobacteria; order Azospirillales; family Azospirillaceae; genus Niveispirillum. The sequence continues at coordinate 45,203 of LJHR01000017.1, forward strand.
ATCTCAACAAGGTCTGGCATACGCATGATGTCGATGCCATCCGGGTCCATAGTTTCCGGCTTGATCCACAGAACCTCATTGCCCACCTGACAGAGGCAGCGGAGCAGACATCATTGATCGAAAACTCGCTCGTCCGGGCACGCCATCGACTTAATCTCACTTATGAAAGCTTGTTCGATGCGGACGGCGCCATCTCAGCATATGCGCGCCAATCCATATGTGGTCTGTTGGGTCTGGAGACTTTCCCCCCCTTCAAGCCCGTTCACGTTAAACAGACGAAAGACAATCTGCGCCAAGTTTTGGAGAATTATAGTGAAGTAGAACAGTGTTTAGCCGGAAGCCCATTCGCATGGATGCTAGAAGCCTAGAATTGGATTTTCTAATGTTAGGTGAACGGGTTCAGGGCCGCAGGGCGATCAGGGTTGGGGCCTCCCCCGGTCCTTCGCGCATCAAGGCGGCCAGCCGGGGTGCATAACCAAGCGTGACCAGGATCAGGGGCAGACCGGCTGTGCGCATCTCTGCCAGGGTCCGAACAGGGACCCCGTGGAACAGGGGGGAAGGGGCTAGGTGCTCCATCAGGTCGGCATAGGCCGCCGGCTCCAGCCCCGCCGCGCGGACCGTACGGATGAAGTCAGGGCCCATGCCACCCTCTCCCCCAACGGCAAGGATACCGAACGTGTCGATCCTGGCATCCTGCAGGCGAGCCAGCAGCGCCCGGCAGACGGGGCCGTGCCCGCCCTCCAGGGCCAGCAGATCGGCCGGACGCTGGAAGATACCGGGATCATGGCGAACCAGGGCACCCTGCGGCCAGGGGGCCAGGGCCGGGCGGAGACCAAGGGCCAGCGACAGGACAGGGCCATTGCGCAGGCCGGCGAGCGGGCGCACCGTCTCCAGGGCCGTGGCGTCGCAGATCACCCGCTCCCCCTCCGTCCCGTCATTCTGATCATAGGCAAGGCCCCCCAGCAGCCCCACCTCCGCCGCCGTGGGCCGCAACAGGGCGGCGGCCAGCGGCAGCAGGGCCGCCGACCCCGGCACGGGCGGGGCCTCAGGCGGCCAGCTGGCCGCCATCAGGCTGGCATAGCGGCGGATACCTTTCTGCAGCAAAGTAAGGGTCTGACGCTCATCCCCTTGTGCCGGCGGGTCAGCCAGCACAGGTTCAACCTGACCATCGGCGGCGCGGACATGACCCAGGGTGGTGCCGTGCAGGCCCGTCAGGGCACGTTCCAGGATCTGCGGGCTGCGATAGAGGATGCGGCCCAGGGTCTGACCCGCCGCATCCTGGCCAGCATAGACCTGGATGGCGATACCATCGGCCAGGGGGGCGGCAATATCGGCCACGGCATAGGCCAGGAAAAGCCGGCAGCGCCGCCGCCCGTCGGGCAGCAGGCGGACCAGGGCGGCCGGCGTGCTGCCGCGCGCACCCAGATCGACCAGGGCGACAGGGTCCCGACCCAGCAGCGGATCAAGGTAATCAAGGAGCAATTGCCGCGTCTGTGCGGCCCGTGCGGCAGCAGAGGTGCGCAGGGCCGGATCATCGAACAGGGCCAGGGCCGGACCGGCGGCGGGGGTCGCCAGCAGCTGTTCCAGGGTCAGGCCCGTCCAGGGGGCAAGGTCATCGGGCACGGTGCCGCCAGCCAGGGCCAGAAGCCGGTCCCAGGGCAGGTGCGGGCGGGTCTCCAGCAGGCGGCGGGCCGCCGCCATGTCGATCTGCGCCAGTTCAAGCGGCAGCAACGCCTGACGCGACACGAACAGGGGCGTCACCCTGATGCCGCCGCCCGTGCGGGCGATGATGGCGGACAGCAGGGGCGCGAACAGGGCCGCCTCCCGCATCAGCGGCGCGATATGGGCGATCTGCTGCCGGCGGCATTCGGCCACCAGCCAGCGGCAATATTCGGCCACAGCCGGGCCCAGGACCAGGGCGCCGAATTCCAAAGCAGCGGCATCGCCGGGCGCATCATCCAGCCCCGCCAGGGCCGCCGCCCGGCGGGGGGCCAGCCCGTCCCAGCCGCCCCCGCCCAGACCCGCCACGGCCCTTTCACGCTCCCGCAGCGCCCCAAGGCCAGGACCCGGCACATAATGAAAGGCCCGCAGACCCGCCGCCCGCGCCATGGCGACATCGCCCAGCGGATCATCGCCCAGATGAAGGATACGGGCGGGCGGAATGTCGGGATGATCGGCCAGCAGCCGCGCGAACAGGCCGCCCCCCGCCTTGGACACGCCTTCGGCATTGGAGACATAGAGGCGTCGGTAGAGGTCAGGCCCGATCCCGGCCCCGGCCAGCAGGCGGGCAAGATCGTCCGGCGTCAGATACATGTCGGACAGCAGCACCACGGGAATGCCGCCCCCGGCCAGCCCCGTCAGCACGGGCAGCAGCAGGGGATTGGCGAAAACCATCTCCGCCTCCACCGCCAGTTCCAGCGCCGCCAGGGCCGCCGGGTCGCCCAGCGCCAGTTCGGCATGGATGGCGGCCAGATCCACCTCTGCACCCTTCACCCTGGCGCGGGCCCGCTTCTCTGCCTCCTGCCGGGCCAGACGGAACAGGGCAGGCGACACGGACGGGTCGACCAGACCGGCGGTCGCCGCCCGTTCTCCTACCCGCTCGAACAGGGCCGAAGGCGGTTCCACCCGGCGCAGCAGGAGCGTGTCGAACACATCGAACGATACCAGCAGGGGATCGTTTTGGAGCAGGGTGGAGAGGTCCATGGGGTCATGCTTGCGAAGACGGGACGCCATTGTCCCCCAACAGGGCTTGCTTCACCAAGTCCGACGTTGCCGGACCTGTCGGGACTCTACTCGCGCCCCCATTCCCGTCGCCGCGATTCGGAGGCCAAAAGAAAACAAGGCGCCGCCTGGAAAATTCACAGGCCGATTCTGTCCCCGGGACTCTACTCGCGCCCCTTCGGGACTCTACTCGCGCGACTCGGACTTATCCCCGGGACTCTACTCGCATAACTATAAGTTAGAATCTAAAAGCCTTTCTAATAGCTAGCGCGAGTAGAGTCCCGATTGCATTCGGAAAAAGGCTGGGTAATCTTGCAGGCCATGGGAACAATACATCAGCTCATCCGGCAACACGGCAAGGATAACGCCAAGCTGTATGCCGACCCGGACGAGAAACATCTCGTCGACATCGCCGCCGAAGTCATGGCCGGCGAGCGGGAGGATTTGGGCTGGGCCTATACAGGCTGGGCATTCACCGCACTGCCACACAAGCGCGTCAGCGACGATGCCGTCTGGCAGCGCGAAATGGGTCAGGTCACCTTGACCATCAGTCCAGGCCATTTGCCGGGCAAGACGCGCAGCGAAGTGGTGAAGGTCGGCGTGCCGTTCGGCGCCCATGCGCGTCTGGTGATGCTGTATCTGCAAACCCAGGCAATCCGCACCGGCAGCCGCGAGGTTGAGGTGGGCCGGACCATGAACGCCTTCCTGGAGCGGATCGGCGTGGCACCCGGCGGCAAGACACGGCAGTCAGTCAGTGAGCAATTGCGCCGTATCGCGGCGTCAACCGTCATGTTCAGCTGGCAGCAGACGCCCGACAGCGCGCCCGGCTTCATGCGGCAGACAATCATCAAGGGTGGTCAGCTGGGCGTGCGGATGACCGACGACACGCAGGGCGCGCTCTGGGAAGAGCACATCGTGCTGTCGGAGGATTTTTACGACAATCTGCGCAAATACCCGATCCCGCTGCTGGAACAGGCTATCCGGGCTATCGGGGCCAGCAGTCTGGCACTCGATCTCTATGTCTGGCTCTGCTACCGGCTGCGCAGCCTGTCCAAGCCAACCAGCATTTCCTGGCAGGCCCTGCATGCCCAGCATGGGGCCGAATATGCGCGTATCCGCGACTTCAAGCGCTTCATGATCCCGCAGTTAAAGCTGGCTTTGGCCGCGTATCCGCAGGCACACGTGACGCTGGAGGATGATGGCTTGATGCTGTACCCGTCGGCCCCGCCAATCAGCAAGCTGGGCGGTTAGTCGGGACTCTACTCGCGCCCCCTGTCTTCAGCGTACCCGCATCCAGAAAGAACCACCGCGGCCATTGTGGAATGGTGCTGAAAGCAGATCATTAGTGGCGGCCAAGTCAGCGGTAAAGGCGCCAGGCCAGAGAATGTCATAGCGGGTCTGGCCCGCCAGCAGCAGGGCTGCCAGCAGGTATTGCTCATTATAAAGTCGGCCCAGCCAGTCAGGCGGATAGTCGTAGGGCAGGAAAATATCGTGGATATGCACGATGACGCCCGACGCCAGCTCCGGCAGGATTTCCGTGAAGAAAACCGTGACGTCGCTGTTCTGGAAAGAGCGATGCGAGCCATCGAAGAACAGGATGTCACCGGCCTTCAGGCTGGTGAAGAGAGCGGGGTCTGCATCTTCCAGGCCGCAGCGGGTGATCTGATCGCACAGGGCGTCAATCTCAGCCCTGGGTTCAGGGTCGATACTGTGTAGATGGGTGCCTGTTGCGAAACGGGTGATGGCCCAGCGGGCAAAGCGCGTGGACATGCCCGAGCCGATTTCCAGCAAGCGGGCGGGCCGGTGACGGGCCAGCATGGCGCAAAGCATGCCGGCGTCCAAGCGCGGAAGCCAGATACTGTCCCACCAGGGCTGATCGGGGCGAGCGGGATCGGCGCTGTCGGCAATGGCGGAAAGGTCTGGTGCCAGATCCGCCAACGCCTGTGCCGCCGGACGATAATCACCTGCGGTCAGCAAGGCGGCGAGGCGGGTATGGGCGGGCTGACCATAACCATGACGCACGCGCGGGCGCGGCGGGAAATCAATCTGCACGACATCGCCGCGCCGCCAGAACCGGCCCAGATAATCCAGGTTGGCCTGGGCATATTGATGTTCCGGGGCCAGTTCGAGAGCCTTTTCCAGGGCGGCACCGGATTCCGGGAACCGGTTCAGCAAACGCAGCGTGGTGCCCAGCTGTGCCCAAGCGTCGGCATTGCCGGGATCATGGTCCAGCAAACCGCGCAGAATGGCTTCGGCCTGGGTAGGTGCAGAATTGCCGCGCAAGGTGATGGCCCGACCGATCAGCGCGCGCGGATTGTCGGGCGCAAGATCAACCGCCTGACGGAACAGGGCGGTCGCCTCCGCCAGTCGGCCGCCGGCGGACAGGGCGGCATAGGCTTGTGACAGGATGCTGTCCAGGTCCATGGGGCGTGTCTCCTTCAGCCCGGCAACGCCGTGTAGAGGCGGATATGGGGGGTGGCGTCATGGATATGGACCGCGCCCGCAGCGCGCAAGGTCCGCGTCATCGCCGACAGGTGCTCACTGGCGATGATGAAGATACCGTCACGCAGATGATCGGCGGGCAGGTCAGCGGGCCGCAGCAAAGGCAGGCCAAGGGCCGTTCCGGTGCTATGGCTGTCCAGCAGGGCTGTTGCCCGCAGGTGGGCATGTTTGGACAACTCACCCAGGACGATCCGGCCCCCGCGGCCAGAGCCATAGACATAAAGCGGGCGGCCCGCCGGCAGGGCGTGGAAATCGGCGGGGCCGGTCAGGCGCGGCAGGTGGGGCCGGTTGGCGGGCTGCCCCCAGGCGGGAGCCAGGGGAATGTCTGACACGATGGCGGTGCGCAGGGCGGCGATGGCCGGGTCCAGCCGTTCCCGGTCGGCGATGCGGGCCATGGCGTCCGCCCGCCCGTCAGGACGCGCGGCGGTATTGTCAGTGCCGCCTTGCCGCCAATGGAAATCCGTGGTGACCCGCCAGGACGAAGCGAAGGGGGCCACGCGCGCCAGACGGCGCAGAAGATAGCTATCTTCTGCGAAATCCAGACCGGGATCGGGTCCCAGCGCTGGAATGGATCGCTAGGTTCCAGGCCATGAAGGCACTGCGGTCAGGCGGCGGCAAGGCGTGGAAGGTGCGATGTTCAAAGGAGGGATCGTCGGGGGGGAAGGGACCTGCTGCATCATCCCAGACCTGTACCGAACCGGCGATGGCAATCGACCCGGACAGGGCCAGGGGGGTCAGGCTGGCGACATGGTTGGGGTGCAGCGCGTCATCATCATCCAGCATGCCGAACAGGTCGGCCTCTACCGATCGCAGACCGGCCCACAGGCAGGCGCTGCGCGTCGTGGGGCCAATGGGGGGGGATGCAATGTCGATCAGGTCGAGGCGGCGGAAATGCGGTCGCTGACGCTCCATCTCCGCGTCAAGCCCCCGCACGGGCGCGTAGCGGACCAGGATGACGCCGATGCCGCCGGATGTCTGGGCCGCCAGACTGTCCAGGCAGCGGCGCACAAAACCGATATCGCGCCCCCCGATGCGCACAATGTAATCAACACGGACAGCGGGGCCGGTGGGCGCGAAGCCGGCGGCAGCCCTGACCTCGCCCAGCAGGGCGGACAGCGGTTCGGGGGCCAGATCCGCGATGGTCAGGATATGGGCAGGCCGGCCCGAGGCAGACAGCGTGTCGGTCAGAAACTGCGCCTGGGCCGGGTTCTCCACGATGAAACCATCATGGGAGAGCACGCAATCCAGCCACTGTCGGTCATGGCGCAGCCGGTCTGGATCATCGCGCAGCCAGCCCAGCCAGGGATGGCCCGTGCGTTTGGCCTCCGTGGCATCGGCGGCAATGACCAGATCGGGGGACAGGGCCGTCAGCTGACGCGACAGGGTGCAGACAGGCCCGTCCCAGCCGGTAGGAAGCGGCAGGCCGGCAGGGTTGAACAGGGCGAGGCGGGTGGCGCTCACAGGCCATTGCCGGCGACCGTGCCGTCCTTGCGCCGCGACAGCTGCACCTGACCCTCCACGCATTTGACATAGGTGGTCTTACCCAGGGCCAGATTGTCGCAAATGGTGATCAGGGCGCGGGGCAGGGAGACGAACTCCTTCGACCCGCGCACCCCGGCATTGTAGGTGGCCATATAGGTTTTCAGGGCTTGCTTGGTCACGGGCTGGCCGTTCTGGTCGATCATCGCGTGAAAGGCTCCGGGTGGATGGCGGGCCCGATCATGGAACAGGGCGGGGGTACCGTGCCAGCTCTGAATGGAGTGCGCGGGCACAGTACCAGTTTTGGGCTGGTCTGCGGTGGGCTGCTGTCGGTAAGAAGACGGAGCAGGGGAATAACCGATGCCCGAACTTGTGCGCATACCCTGATACCGCGGTGCCATCATCCGCAAATGCCCACCGGTGCCCCAGCCTGACACAGGTGGGGCAGGACATGTTAGCTGGTCCACGTCAGGAAGCCATCTCCCTGACTGCCCTGGAAGCAGCGCGGCATGAGGCGGTGGCCGTTACCGCGCGGCAGCGGCCCAGCTGCTGGCGAGCAGGACACGGTAGGGCGACGCCAAGCAACCCAAGCAATAACTCGACAAAATTGTCAGTTATCTCAATTGCTTATCAGATCAAGAAGCGAGGTTGGGCAGAGAAAATGAGCGCGCAATACAACGCAATACGGAGCGCCATTCGGGGAAATACAAGCGTTATCAATGACATAGAAGCAGCGAATAGCTGCATCAGGTGTGACCTCAATTCGGCTCAAGGCGCAATCTTCTTTCGACCTGTCGGCATTGTTTCTGGTGGCTGCCGGAAGCCTCTTTCTGGCCCGTGTCACCCCTGCCGGCACGCTCGCCGGCAGGGGTGACACGGGCCAACCTTGAATGGAGCTGCATTGACGTGTGTATGGGATATGCGCATCTTTGATGGATATCGACCAGGAAGGCCTACATGACGCGAGAGACGGCGGGTGTGCGTCAGCGTACTAATGTAACCTTGCCGGAAGCGCTGCTGCGCGTGGCGCGCCAACTCAACACCAACCTGTCACAGGCCTGTGAGCGCGGCTTGTCTGCCGCCGTTCTGGAAATGAAGGCAGCGCAATGGCGGCAGGAAAATCAGGCGGCCATGGATGCCTGGAACGCCCATGTCGAGGAAAAGGGGCTGCCCCTGGCCGAATACAGGCAGTTCTGATGGCCCGTTTCGACGTCTATGCCATGCCGGGACAGCGGCCCGGTTACCTTCTTGATGTACAGGCCAACCTGCTGGACCGGCTGGATACAAGGGTCGTCATTCGCCTATTTCCAGAGAAGGAAGCACCGCCGCCCATGATGGGCGTGAACTCGGTATTCGATATCCAAGGGCAACGCTATGTCATGGTCACCCAATCCATCGCCACCCTGCGACGGCGGGATCTGGGCAAGGCCATTCTGTCGCTGGATGACCAGCACCAGCGGATCACGAACGCCCTGGACATGCTGTTGACCAGATACTGATATCAGGTAGAGATTGCCGCTCATGGTGCCTCTCCACCCATCGAAACAATGGGGGCCACAGCACATCCTCTGAGGCCGCTTTCCAGCGTTTCAGGGACTTGAAAGCGGCGAGTATCTGGCGTTTCCTGTACGCGGATAGCGGACGCACCCGGAGGGCAGGATGCTGATCGATAGGGACAGGGCTGAGCCTCGGCGCCCGCAGCGCTATACGCTGGAAGAACTCGTCGCCGGGATGACGCCGGATAATCAGCATGAAGAGCAGTTTCCCGGTCCCCCGGTAGGGGCGGAGCGTATCGAATGGGAGGGGAAGATCTCTGGATGAAGCGGCAAAAATGATATCAAGATGATATCAATTCTCCTTGATATCAGTTCCCCCTGCGCTCAGCGAATTCGCTCTTCAGCGACAAGGGCTGCGGCAATCTGCGGTACCCAGCGGGCCAGGTTCTCTACGACACTGGCAGTCTTCGGAAGCTCTATGCCCATCGCCTCGGCACGCTTGACCCATTTCAGCCTTGTTCCTGCATCTGCCCCTGTCAGGAAATGCAGCGCCTTGCGGGCGTCCACGGTACTGGCAATGTCCTCGGCCTTTGCCTTGCGCTCCCCCCGCCGCTGGACCTTGGGCTTTTCCAGTTCCCGGATCGTCGCTGCGGCCACCTCCTTGGGTTTGCGCTCAATCTGGAAGGTGACAGCGACAACCTGACCACCACCGCGACCACGGCCCTGACGGGTTTCGATGACAAGGACACAGAATTCAGCCAGCCGGTCGATTTCCTCCAGGGCCGGATCCAGGGCACGTCTGCGGAAATCCTTCCAATCCGTCAGCTTGTCCCGGCATCCAAGCAAGTCACGCAATTCGGACGTTTTGACGGACCACCAGGGTTGGGCGGCGTCCCTGTCGGCATAGCGCTTAAGGGTCTCATACAGCACCAGCCCATATTTACTGTCGAACTCCCACTGCACACGCAGGCTGATCATGCTGTAGAGCGCCTGCTCCACCAACCGCTCCCGCAGGCCGCTGGGGAAGTTGTATTGCAGGCTGCCAGATCGTTCATCAATCCGGCAGGTACTGAGTAAGGGTGACGATTCCCATACCCGGCCACCATCGGAACGCAGGTAGTTGAACTCGACGACGGTTGCCTGAAGGCGCTTGACACTGTCCTTCACACGACGGTTATCGTTCTCCGGCGTACCGCCACGGGCTTCCGCGGCGAAGCGACGAATTTCGGACATTTGTACGGTGTGCCACTCGTCCGTTGTCAGACGCCGATAGGCGTGAGCCAGCAAATGGTTAAAAAGCTGACGATCCGACAGGGTCAGTTTGCCACCCGGTTCGGCAATCTCGACCGTACCGGGGGCTTTTGGAACATTGCTTGGTGTGGTCGTTATGGCTCGTATCGACATTTCAGCAGGCTATATCGGACATCAATTGATGAGAAGTCCGAAAGGTGCCGTCGAAATGTCCGAATTCGCTCCATGGCTCCGCAAAAATGTCCGATATCCCCGTATCGGAGTCCGACAAGGGCCGTAGATTTGTCCCGAGTCTCCCGTGGAAATGTCCGATTATGCGTTCCAACATATTGAAAGAACGATGAGAATCAGCCCTAGGAATCTTAGGAACCTTAAGGATTCCAGGAACAGGGCAGGCGTTTGAAAAGCCAGGAAACAGGAAGCTGTGTCAGGTGTGCGTCTGAAGATACGTATCTGCTATGAGCGGCTGAAAATGGTGACCGGTGGTCAGGATTTCCCGCTCCTCAATTACCCAAGGACTACCTTTCACACCGGCTGCGTTTCGCTTGAGGATCATGCGTTGCTCAACATGCGATGATGCCTCCGCTTCCAGCTGATCAAGATGGGTCATGCTGCTCATTCTGTTCCCGACACCGGCATAAGCGACCTTGGAGCATTCCCGTCATTCTTCTCAGGACTATACAGGAAAGCAACGGCCCGGCGGAGGGGATGCTGGCAGCATAAGCCAGCCCCCCCTCCCACGGGTCAGACAGACGCCGCAGTGATCCGCCACCTGCTTGAGGTCTGCCGCGCCCGATCAGGGCTCACGCAGGCCTTCCATCGTGTTGCTCAGTACCCGGTCTGTCAGATTGGCGATGATGGGGCGGCTGCCGACGACAATGTCGGCCTGCAGCGGCATACCAGGGACCAGACGGACATCGCCTGCCACATTCTTCAAATCGACAGACTTGATCTCTGCCCGTACCCGGTAGAAGCGTTCTGCGGCGGCGGAACCGTCATCGCGTGTCGTGAAGCTGTTTTCACTGATGGCCCTGACTTCGGCCTTCACAGTGCCGAAGCGGGTGAACTCATAGGCATTGAGCTTGACCTGAACCTCATCCCCAACCTTCACGAAGCCTTGATCCATGCCGGCAACCTCCGCCTCCACCTCCAGTGTGGCATTGGCCGGCATCAGGCTGACCAGCACCTCGCCCGACGGAATTACGGAACCAGTACCGACATCTGCGACACTGACCACGGTAGCATCGGCTGCCGCGCGCAGTTCCACCAGATCGCGCCGGAACTGTGCCTTGGACAGTTCCTCCTCGATCCCGTTCAACTCGTTCTGTTTCGCGGCCAGTTCCTTGGTCAGGGCCGATTGCCATTCCTGGATATAGGCTTCGCGTTCGGCCGTGATGCTCCGCAGCTCATGACGCGAGGTGATGACCTGCTGCTCGCTGTTGGACAGGTTGCGGGAGATCTCGGCCTTGCTGTCCTGTGCGATCAGGACGTTGAGCCGGCTACCGACTTCCTTGCGGGCCAGGTCGGAGCGCATCTGTTCAATTTCGCTGCTGACTTTCAGGCGGGACCGGTAATGCTCGGCGTCGCGCAGGCCGCTGGCGATCTGGCCATTGACGGCCTGCATACGCTGGTCGAACACAGCAATCCGGGATTCCCGCTCCGCCTGCCGTGCCATCCAGATGGCATATTCAGTCTGCCCCGCCTTGTCGCTGTCGGCAGGCTTGGCAAACGGTGTGCCCGTCTGTTCGGCCTGCAGGCGGGCGACCTGGGCCTTCAGAGCTTCACGCGAAGACCTGAGCTGGGAGACATCGGCGCTTGAAATGGTCGGGTCCAGGATGACCAGCAGGTCGTCCTTGGCGACCGTCTGTCCGGGCCGTACCAGCACTTCCCGCAGCACCGAGGATTCCAGGGGCTGAACCAGCAAGGTCGGCGTTCTCGATACCAGCCGGCCAGGGGCCGACACGACCCGGTCGATCTCCACGACACAGGAAAGCGTTATCGCCAGAACGATCATAGCGAACAGCGCATGCACCGTCATCCGGACGCGCGGAGGGTACGGAGCGCCCGTGATTTCCGCCATATGGGACTGGAAATCATTGATCGACTGGTCGGCATTGTCGTAGCGGCTACTCGGCCGCAGGACCAGGGATCGACCGTTCATTGCTGGTTGCTCCGGGGGGCGGCGGGGACTGGTGACGGTTCTGTTGGAACCAGAGATGGCGGTAGATCGGGCAGCGCACGACCAGTTCGTCATGGGTGCCGATATCGTAGACCTGACCGCGTTCCATGACGATGATCTGATCGCAATCGACCAGCGAGGCAAGCCGGTGGGAAATCACCACCATCGTCCTGCCCTCGGCAATGTAGCGGAGGTTGTTGTTGACGATGCTTTCGCTTTCCGGGTCAAGGGCGCTGGTGGCTTCGTCCAGGATCAGGATGGTTGGATCAACCAGCAGGGCCCGGGCGATAGCCAGCCGCTGGCGCTGCCCACCCGACAGGTTGGTGGCGCCTTCCGACAGGACCGTGTCATAGCCGGCGGGCAGGCGCTCGATGAATTCCTCGGCACCGGCCATCCGTGCGGCCTGGATGATGTCCTCAAAGGTCGCATCGGGGCGGGCGATGCCGATATTTTCGCGGATGGTGCCGGTGAACAGGAAATTATCCTGCAGCACGACCCCCAGATTGGCCCGGAGATGCGTCAGGTCCATCTGGCGCAGGTCGGTGCCATCGATCTTGATCAGCCCGTCATAATCTTGATGCAGGCCCTGCAGCATCCGGGTGACGGTGGTCTTGCCCGACCCGCTGCGCCCCATGATCCCGGTGACGCTACCCGCCGGTAACGCGAAGCTGACACGGTCCAGGGCATAGGATTGAGCACCGGGATAGCGGAAGCGCACCTCATCGAAGAGGATGGCTCCAGCGAAGCGGGGCCGCATTCCATGGGTCGAGCGTGTATCTTCCGCCGGAATATTGACCAGCGAAGACACTTGGCCCAAAGCACCACGGACTTCTTGAACCCCCTGAAGAAGGCTCGCGATCTGGACGAAAGGCTGGGTCACGCGGCCTGCCAGCATGGTAAAGGCGATCAGGGCACCGACGGCCACGGCTCCTTCCTTGCTGGTCAAGGCCAGATAGCAACCCAGCAGCAATGAGCCCGAATAGATCAGCTTTTCGATGGGCTGCAGGATGGTCTGTGGCAGATTCATCAGGAACTGCATGTCCCGGTGGGCTGTCACGGCTTCTGACGCAGCATCATCCCATTGCTGGCGGCGGCGTCCCTCCAGGGCCAGCGTCTTGATCGTCCGCATCCCATGGATGGTTTCGATCAACAATGATCCCTTCGCCTGTTCGGCGCGCACCACACGGCCATAAGCCCTGCCGACCGCCGGCATGAACAACAGGATCACCAGGAACATGACCAGCGCCAAGCCCAGCACGAAGAAGGTCAGGGGTGTGTGCATGTAGAACATGACGGGCAGCAGCACGATCAGCACCGTGCTGTCCAGCAAAGTAGAAAAGACCTGCCCGGTTAGGAAATTACGGATGCGGTTGGCTTCCGAAATTTTGAAGCTGATCATGCCCGTGGGCTGCCGTTCGAACACCTCGATCGGAAGGCCGATCAGCCGGTCAAAGATATAAGTTCCGATCCGTGCATCTGTGCGCGCAGTTCCTTCCGCAACGAGCCAGCGCCGCAGATACCCGAAGACCGTATCGAAGATCACAACGAAGCCGATCCCGATTGTCAGCACAAACAGGGTCGACATGCGCTGATGCACCAGCACCCGGTTCACGACCAGGAAATAGAGCAGGGGGGGGACCAGGGCGAAGAAGGACATGGCCAGTGCCGAGAGACCGACATCCCGGAAGATGCGCTTGTCCTTGGCCAACTGCCGTACCAGCCATCCAAGGCTGAAATCTTCCTCGGCCTGGCTGGACCCGTGCTTGCGCTTGAACAGGACCGCTTCGCCGTCCCAGATTTCCGAAAGGCTGACGAGATCATAGGGCTGTGGTTGTGATCCATCCGCCGGATTGCGGATCATGACCACAGGCGGCGACGATTGCGCATGCGTGCCAACGAGGATCTGCGCCGTACCGTCCTTCATACGCAACAAGGCAGGGACGGCACGGCCCAAGCGCAACAGATGCTCGAAGCGCAGGTGGCTTCTCTGGGCTTTCAGGCCGTTCTGCTCTGCGGCGGCCACGATGCTTGCCGACGATACCTCGCCCTGGCTGCGGGCGAACTGCCGGATCAGCTGTTCTTGTGACAAGTGCAGACCGTGGTGGCGAGCGATGAAACGCAGTGCCTCCAGCATCGTGTGTGACGGAGGCCCGGCATTCTCCTCCGTATTCACCTCTGCGTGCACCATGCTGTCCCTTCTAACAATCCGCAACTCATGCCAATAGGTTTAGAGTGCAGCGCGAAATTGGCCGTTCCGATCAGAACAAGTCAAGTCCGGCGATACCGTCCTATATCCAAAGATGGCTCTTTGCGCGGTTACTGATCATCTCTGAGTAAGGCCCACAGCCGGTCCATTTCCTGCTGGATGGCCATCGCGTGGCTGGCAAGGCCGGTATCTTCGATATCATTGACGTCATGGGCCATGAAGTGATCATCCGGCCGCCGCCAAGCCGTCGACCCGACCTGTTCGGTTGCTTGACCACGGCTACGCTTATGCTCCCATTCCGCCCTGGATTTGGTGAAGTAATGGTTGAGAACCAGGCGCTCGGCCGTTGGCACTGCGTGATTGTCAGGGTGTCCCTGGCTGCCGCCCAGGTGCCAGAATTCATCCACGAGACAACCTTGGCTCACCTGGACCGTATGGATGTCGGGCCGAAGCACGGTGCGGGCCTGAACGATGGTTTTCACCAGGTTGTTGCGGGGATCTTCCGGGCGGGCGCGGCGGGTGAAGCGGCTCACCACCAGATCGTCGGTCCGCTCCTGATGGCCGTTGGAACCGAACAACCGCCAGGGCACCAGGAGACCCGCCGCCGTTTCATAATCCTTCAGGATGTCTGGAACCGTCTCGCCCCGCAGCGGGTTCAGGAATTCGTCGGCATCAATGAAAGCAACCCAACGGCTGCGCTCCGCCAGACGTGCCAGCCCGGCTATATAAGCCGGCCTCTGAGCAGCCACGCCCGGTATGTTCGGCCAGGGTACGTAATCGAGAATGCCGGCCTTTGCCAGCCCTGCCAGCAAAGGCCCGGTGCTGTCAGTGCTGCCATTGTCGAAGATCACGAAATGTTGCACCCCCACCAGCCGGTGATGCGCCAGCCATTCCAGCAGATAGGCCCCCTCATCCTTGACAATCGCACAGACCGATAGGGTGATCGGTGGGGGAGTATCCAGTGGCTCCAGCGGTCGGAAACGCAGGTTGGGCAATGTCAGACGGGTTGGCGTACCGGCCAGCGCCGCACCATCGGCCCCCTGTACGGTCAGTTCCCCTTCACGGCCATCCAGGTGGCTGTCGGGCAGAGAGATGAAGAAAGCATGGGACCCCGATCCGATGCCGGCGGCTTGCAGGTCGGGGCGATGCGTTTCAGCGATGCCGCTGACCACCGGTTCGCCGTTGAACAGGACACGAACCGTGATCCGTTCGTCCGGTTTTGACGGGTCCCAGGCCCAGCCACAGACGGCGCGCCCGCGGATACAGTCGAAATGTCCCTGTACGGGCATCAGCGCCCCCATGCCTGGCGGGGAGGCAGGGCCAAGCCGGTGAACGGGACACCATCAAGGTTCAGATTGGGGCTGTAATACGGATCGGCCATGGCGACATGGGACCAGCGGCGGCGCATATACAGTTCCTCTTTCATGGCCCTGGCCCGTTTTTCAGGCGTATCATCGCGGCCCCGGCTGACGCTTTCATAATGGTACAGGTCGATATGGGGGGTCCAGACGATGTTGCCCCCGCGTTCGCGTAGGCGCAGGCAGAGATCGACATCGTTGAACGCGACAGGCAGATTATCGGCATCAAAACCGCCCAATGCCTGGAAATCGGCCCGGCGGATGAACAGGCAGGCGGCCGTGACGGCACTGTAATTGCCGGCCACCTGCGTGCGGTGGAAATAGCCCTCATCCATCACGCCGACATGCTGGAAGGCGTTCTCGGCCAGACCACTCGTCCCCACGATGACGCCACCATGCTGGAGCATGCCATTGGCAAAGCGCAAACGGGCGCCGACGGCCCCGACCTCGGGCCGCAACAGCAGGCTGGCGGCGGTTTCCAGCCAGTCCGGCGTGATCAGTTCCACATCATTGTTTATGAAGCCCAGAATGTCCCCTTCGGCCTGGGCCGCCGCTAGATTGTTCATATCGGCGTAATTGAAGGGAGCGTCATAGGAAAGCACGCGGAAATGTCCCTGCTGCTTTCCGGCTTCCAGCCAAGCCAGCGTTTCCGGCTGTTCGCTTTGATTATCGATGATCAGGATTTCGTAGTGCGGGTAACGGGTATGCTGCCGGATGCTGTCCACGGCTGTGCGTAACAGGTTCAGTCGGTCACGGGTGGGGATGATCAGGCTGATCCGGGGGGGATTGGCGGGCAGCCCCCAGCGGATACGCCGCAGCCCCTGTTCGGGATTGATGATTTCCACCTCTGCCCTGCCGGACAGGCAGGTCGCGATCAATTGCGCGATATCCATACTGACGGCCTGTGCCGGCGGGCGTTCCAGGCTGCCCAGCACCTGCGGTAGGCGCACGATACGGGCCGGATCGATTGACAGCATCGCCCCGTACCGCATGCCGGCCAGGGTCCGCCGCTGGCCCTGCCGGGCCAGAACCTCTTCCCGGATCAGCGTGACGCCCCGCATATAATCCTGGGCCAGTGCCAGATCGGGGCTCCAGGTCGGACGGAACCAGGGGAAGGGTTTGCCGTCACGCGTCACCTGCATGTCGGCATAGACGATGTCTGCCCCCGTCTCCACGGCCAGGGATAACAGTCGCTGTGCTGCATTGGCGAAGGGGATGGTGCCTTCATCGACGCACAGGAGATAGAAGCCGCCATTAGGCGCCTTTAGGCGCAAAGCTCGTTCAGGCAGTTCTGCCGGCCAGTCAGCCAGCGCAATCTCTCCCACCTGCGCCCGATACCAGTCGGCGTAATAGGCGAACCCGACAGAGCGGGGGAGTAGGGTTTCAACATGGCGCAGATAGCAGTCAAGCAGCAAGCCAGCCCCTCGCCGCCGAGTATCATTCCGATTCAAGGCGATCATCAGGCTTTCGAGGAGAGGACGGGCCCCTTCGGTTAGCCCAACGAAGCTGACAGGACTGCCAGGTAAAAGGATATCGTCCTCTGCCACCACGGTTACTTGGCGGGTGACACCGTCCAACATCCAGAAAGGCATGGGGAGTGTAAAAGCATGCTGCCCATTCCCGATACCGGCATTGATCAGGTCGCCGCGCAACTCGTCCGCATCAATCGCTGACACTTCCTGGCCATCGACCAGGGCGCGTACCCGGATCGCCCGATCAGGGGCGTGCGGATGCCAGCACCAGCCTTTGATGTTGGTGCCCAACACCGCATCGACATTTCCCCGTATAAAGGAGGTATCATTGGCCAGCTCTGTCTCATCTGGTACGGGCAGGTCATCCTGTGTGAACAGGACTATACCGCTTGATGCTTCGCGTACCAGAAATGCCTGTCCGGCGTCGATATGTACGGGGATGCGGAAGCCACACCGACCGTCTCCGTGCCCGCCCTCGGCCACATCCTGCCTGTCCAGGTGTGCGATGCCAGCTGCTACCGGCTCCCCCTCTACTTCAACGCCAAGCAACAGGCGTCGTGTCGGCTCTGCGGGGTTATAGGCCCATCCGATAAGCACATTATCGCTATATGCTTCCAGATAGCCGATCACCCGCATCTTTCCGACGTCCCTGTCCGGATGATTAATGAGAAGGTGCCTATACACGGGTGTGGCCGCAATGGGCAAACCATACCCATATCTGCGTTGTGGCAGGCGGCGGTCATGCCGCCATGGCCCGGTCCAGCAGGTGGGATGTCAGGGGGCCGAATTCCACGACGCGGCCCTGCTCCAGCACGGCCACCTTGTTGCACAACCTCTCCACCAGGACGCGGTTATGGGTTGCGATCACCATGAGGGCCGAACGGTCGATCAGGCCGTTGACCCGCTGTTCGGCCCGCTCCATGAAGGCGCTGTCCCCCGCCGTTATCCATTCATCCAACAACAGGATCTGCGGTGAAATGGCCGTCGTCACCGCGAACATCAGCCGCAGTAGCATGCCCGAGGAATAGATCTTCACCGGTAGGTCCAGATAGCTGCCCAGACCGGAAAAGGCACTGATTTCGCCAGCATAGGCGTCGACCTCCGCCGCGCTCATGCCCAGCAGCAGGCCACGCAGCCGCACATTCTCCCGCCCCGTGGCCTCGGGATTGATGCCGACCATCAGGTCGAACATGGGGGAGACCCGGCCCCGGACATGGACCCGGCCCCCCGTCGGTTCGTAGATGCCGGCCATGGTGCGCAGCAAGGTGCTTTTCCCGGCGCCATTATGCCCGACAAGCGCCACGCGGTCGCCCTCCTGCAGGTGCAGATTGACCCCTGCCAGCGCATCGATATGCACCCGCGCCCCGGGCTCGCGCCCGATACGCCCGCCCGTTGACAGGTTGAGCGCGGTCTTCTTCAGGGACCTTCCATGCAGCCCGAAGATCTGGAAACGGACACTCACATCCTCAAGGCGGATTTCGGCACTCATCGGGTCACGTCCAGTAAGTGATGCGGGGGCGCGCCGCCCGGAAGGTCAGCAGCCCTGCCAGCAGGCCGGTGAGAGCGATCAGCCCCGATACCAGCCAGTGCATGGGATCGCTATGGCCGGTGGTCAGCGGCTGGCGCAGGATTTCCAGCAGATAATAGAACGGGTTCAACAGCAGGGCCGGATGCCCGGCCGCCAGGAAGCTGCCCTTCCACAGGACCGGCGTGATGAAGAAGGCGCCCGTGATGATTGTAGCCACGATCTGGGACACATCGCGGAACCGCATGCAGATGCAGGCCAGCGCCAGGCCCCAGCCATAGCCCGACAGGGCCAGCAGCACCAGGGCCAGCAAGGCCAGCCCCACATCCAGAAGCGATACCGGCACGCCAAACCACAGCAGGACCGCCACGACGATCAGGGCATGGTGCAGCAGCACCAGCAGATTGCGGGCAACGACCCGGCAGACGAATAAGGTCAGGGGCAGGCGGATCTGTTTCAGATAGCCCTCGGCTTCCGTCAGGGCCGTGCAGCTTTCATTGATCAGGCCCGTGATCAAGGTCCAGGCCACCATGCCGACGGCAACATGCGGCAGGAAGGCATGGACATCGACATTGAACAGGTTGGCATAAACGACGCCGATGCCCACCGTGAAGGCCAGCATGCTGATCGTCACCCAGAGGGGACCCAGCAGCGAACCCCGGTATTTCTGGCGGATATCGCTGGCGGCCAGGGTCAGCCAGATGCGCCAGCAGGCCAGACCACGTCCGATATCGGCGAATGCCAGGGCGAAGGAGGGTGATCCATCGGCCCGGAACTCCTCGAACCGGTCGGTACGGGCCGCAGCCGTCTCCGGTTGGCGATCTGACATGGCGAACATACTTCTCATTTTCGAGGTTCGGACCGCAGGTATATCGTAATGGGTGCCAGCCTCAAATGTTGATCGGAACCCTGTCTGCCATGTTCTATGCCGCCAAGGTTGGTTTTGTTTGGTCAGCCGGTACGAAACCCGTATACTAAATCAACTCCTTATGTGGTAACCCTCCCTCGGTTATCAGAAGCCAAAGTAATGGCGATAAGCCTCATTCAGATAGAATAACCATGAGACTCCGAAATAAGATAAGATGGCTTTACCAGGAGGCGATCGATCTATTCGATTTCATCCGTGCTTATGTTTTTTATGTTTTTCGGCCAAACTACATCCGCCGCAAGTGGGATGGTGAGCATGCTTTGGCCGGTGCAAAGCGAGTGGTGGTTTTCAATCACTTCGACAAGCGCGGTGTGATCCATGATTATGTCCTGCATTATCTGAGCGAATTGCGGCGCGCTGGCTTTACCATCGTCTTTACCAGCAACTCACCCCGCTTTCCCGCCAGCAGCGTTGAGCGCTTGTCGCCCCTGGTGGCGCGGATCCTATGGCGTTCTAATGTTGGTTATGATTTCGGCGCTTTCAAGGATGGCATTGCCCAGGTCCCCGATGTGACCAGCCTGGAGATGTTGCTGGTCACCAATGACAGCATCTACGGTCCCGTACAGGATCTGGGGGAGATCATCGGTAATGCCGACCCCGCCGAGGCGGATGTCTGGGGCATCACCGACTGCTGGTCGCGCCTGTTCCACCTGCAGAGCTATTTCGTGCTGTTCCATCCCCAGGCGCTTCGGGATCCGGCCTTCCACCGGTTCTGGCGCTGGTTGCCCTATTACCGGCGCAAGGAATGGGTGGTCCGTTTCGGGGAGATCGGGCTGACGCAGTACCTGATGAAATATGGTCTGCGATGTCAGGCCCTTTATCCCTATCGCGCCATGGTCGCCCGCGTCTCCGGTCCGATCGAGACCTATCTGGAGGAGACCGACCCCAAGGACGATCCCGTCCGCTATCGCTATCTGGAAATGATCGGCCGTTTCCTGCGCGAGGGTGTGGCTCTGAACCAGACGCATTTCTTCTGGGATGAACTGCTGGTGACAAGCCGCTGTCCCTTTATCAAACGCGACCTTCTTCAGCGCAATCCCGTGGGTATCCCCTACTTGCAGCATTGGGAAACCTTGCTGAAGGATGTGTCATCCTATGATTCGCGCCTGATCGTGAAGCATCTGGAATATTCGATGCGCAACCGGGTTTATTGAGGCGGGAAGGCTGCCAGCAGGGCGTCATTCAGGGCTTTCGCCGACAGGCCTGCCGGCAGCAGCAGGCCACCGGCGCCCATGCGCAACCTCTCCGCCTGGGCCCCCAGGTCGAAGGCTGCCACGGGCAGGCCAGCCGCCATCACATGGCTCAGCGCATAGCACCAGGTTTCCGGCCAGACAGAGGGCAGCAGGGCCGCATGCGGACGCAGTTCCGTTAGTAGCGAGGGGGCCTCTTCTTCCCGGTACTGGCCCGTGATGAAGACCCGGCCCGTATCGGCCAGCGCATCATCATCCATGCTGTAGCCCAGGATCAGGAACAGCAGCGGCAGGTCCCGTTCCGCCGCATCGTGCGCGCAGTCCAGCAGCAGTCCATAGCCCTTGGGCGGTCCGATAGCGCCGGGGACCACGATACGCAGCGCCTCACCCGACCGCCGGATCGCCGTCACCGGGGAAGGGGGGGCGGGCAGGGCTGTTTCCGCGGGTGCCACCTGGAAGCGCGCCGCCGGCACATAGCGCCGCATGCGGTTGGCCGTATCGTGACTGGAGCAGCCGACGGCCTGGGCACCCTGTAATATCTGCTGTGTCAGGTCGCGCCAGGCGGTCACCGACCGGTCGATGCCCAACAGATCGCCATGCGTCGCGACGCACAGCTCGCATTTGGCCGTCTCCGGCTCCCCGCAATAGTTCCAATCGCCGTCCAGCAGGTTGATGCGGGGGCATATCCAGCCATAATCATGGATATGGGCCCGGTAGGGGAACCAGCCGGCCAGCCGTGACAACAAATCCCCCGACAGCTGTGCGGGATGATGCAGTTCAGCGCCGGTCACGCCCAGGTGCCGCAGATCGGCCTGCAGATCGTCCAGTTCCGCCCCGGCATCATAAATCAGATTGGTCAGATGTGGCGCATCCGGGGCCTCCAGCCGCAGCGTCAGACGCCCGGCCTCCGGCTGCTCGGGGCGCAGGATCAGTACATCCTGCCCGCCATTGCCCCTGTTCTCAACCAGCCGGTCGATAAAGCGATCCGTTCCCCCGCCCAACCGCGCACAGATGATCAGGGCCGGGCGTGGGGACCCTTGGCCCTCCAACTGCGCCAGATCCAGCCGCCGGCGCGCCAGACGCAGGGGATCGGCAGCGATGAAGGCGTGGATATCAGCCTGATATCCTGGATAGCGCTGTTCCAGGACCGCCAGGGCGGCATCGATCCGGGCCTGTTTGGCCGTGGTGAAGGAAGCGCTGCCAACATGGCCGACGAACAGATCCAGGGCCATACGGTGCCGCCAGCCGGTGGCGGCAGCCCGCAAGCAGAAATCATTCTCCTCACCATAGCCGGTGCCGAAGGCATCGGCGTCGAACCAGCCGACCCGCGCCAGACAGTCCCGCCTTATATACATGCAGAAGCCGACCGCCGTCGGAATGTCCAGGGTCTGCCCGGCCAGATATTGGCCCGCCAGCCGGTTCAGCGCATCGATATCGACGCTCGCCAGGGGGGTCGGCGCATTGGCCGCCGGATAGGAACAGATGGTGGCGTCATTCGACCAGGGCGTGACGGTGCCCGTATCCGCATCCCGGTGGGCGGCGGCGCGCAGACGGCCCAGCCAGCCGTCGCTGACCAGTGTATCGGCGTTCAGCAGGACGATATCCCGCCCCGGATGCCGGGCCATGCCGATATTGACCGACCGGACGAAACCCAGATTGCCCGGATTGCGGATCAGGACAAGTTTCCCTGCGGCAGCCAGCCCATCCAGAAGCCTGCTGATCCGCTCGTCAGGGCTGGCATCATCGATGGCCAGGATCCGCATGGCGGTGCCGGGGGAACGGGTCAGCAGGGCGTTGAAACAGGCCTGCGTGGCCTCAAGGTCGCCATAGACGGGCACCACGACATCGACAATGCCATCGTCAGTGCCCGAGACCCCCGGAACCGTGACTGGTTCGCCTGTCAGTTCGAAGAACAGGCCCGGACAGGGGACGTCGGCGGGGAGATCAATCTCCAGGACGGGGACATCCTGGGGACAGGTCGAGGATGGGGATGGGGTGGTGACATGCCGGGAAAGGACGCGCTCCCCGTCGCGCAGCAGCAGCGAAACGGGCCGGGACGGGCAGGCAAGGTCGGCCGCCTGCACCATCCAGCGGGCGGGCCAGCGGGCGGTACTGCCGGATTGGATGATGGAGGTCAGGCGGGGGGCCGACAGCCATGAAGCGGCAATCGGGCCTGAGGACAGGTCCGTTCCGTTCACCACCACCACCGGATCGACGATCCCGCGCAGGCCATCCGGGATCGCCAGGGCCGTGAGCCTCGGTTGATCGGATGCATCCAGCCTGGATTGGGTCAGCGTCAATTGCCGCCAGCGCAGGGCCAGCTCCCAGGTGCCCGGCGGCAGGACGCAATGGATGCGTCGGGCCGTCACATAGGACAGAGGTTGGCCGGTGGACAGTGCATGCGTGATCAGGGCCTGTGCCGCCTCCGGATTGGTTTCGGCGTGCCACCGCAGGCTCAGCAGGGCTTCGGCAGGTATCGGCGTGCTGCACCCGGCCAAGGCCTTTGTGGCCAGGGCGTGATAGGGATCAATCCGCAGGGCTTCAAGCAGCAGGCGCTTCGCCGGTTCCATATCACGCCGGGTGACCCAGGCCGCAGCGGCAACGGTCAGGTCATCAGGATGCGGCGGCTCCATCCGCGCCAGACGGATGGCCAGCAGAATGGCCAGATCCTGCTCCCGATCCGTTAAAGCCTTGATAAGGCGTGAGCGTAACAAGGTCCGGCTTGATGGGGCGGAAGCCGGATCGGGGGAAATCTGAGGACCGTCAACGGGGGACAATGGCAACCCGAAGGGCGATCATCGGGTCCTGCGCCTGCGGCGACCGGCAGGGTTCACCATCGGTACCCGTCATCTCTCCATGGCGCAGGAACCGAGCCGCATAGACCACACGGTGGGTATTCGCCAGAGGAGCCAGCAGCCGGAAGGCGATCCCGGCCAGAGGAGCCCCCCCCGGATTACCCAGGCGGCCGGGGGCAGGGGTCCAATGCCCGTCAGACGAACTGGCACCAGGCACATGATATTGCAGCAGTTGACCGACAGAGGGGGTCACCTCCACCCGCAGCGTCTCGATCCAGAAAGGCTCATCGGAGGCAGCCCATTCGCCGGCGTTGAAATGCCGCTCGCCCTGCTGCTGGATATGGACATGAACACTCAGCCCCACTGCCGGTGCTGTGGTCACACGGTTCAGCCGCTTGATCTCCAGATCCGAGCATTTCTGCAATTCCGGTCCATAGAGATAATTGGTGATCAGCAGGGGAGAAGAACCGGCCGGAACGGTGATGACGGCTTCGTCCATACCGCTCAACCAGACCACGGGAGCCAGTTCCCCCTTTGTCAGGAAGGAAGGCGGCAGGGTGCCCGGCTGCGGAACCGAGGAAATCTGTACCGCCGGGAACCCAACGCCATTCACGATGCGGAGGGGCTGGCCCGTTGGTTTCACGGAAACCAGATAAAGCCCCTCAGGCAGAGGGAGGACCTGTGCCGAAGACCGGAAACGGTCAGTGCTGGAATCACGGCTTTGGACCGGTGTCAGACTATTGGTGATCGACATGTCCATCATGCCCTAAGCCTGCTGAAAAACACGTGACAATAACAAAAAGAAATGGCGGACAATAGTCCGCCATTTCCAACATCATCTCATCAAATATCGTTACTTGATCGTGAACCAGGACGTATTGATCCCCGTCACACCGGCAAGCGTAATGGTGGAACCATCGGCCATGGTGATGATGGTATTGCCACCCGACACGGTCGCACGGGAAATCACGTCCAACAGGTTCACGCCAGTGATCGCGAGGGCCAGTGTATCGGAGGCCGGATTAAAGCCGCTGATCACGTCAGAACCGTCACCACTGCGATAGACAAACACGTCATTGCCAGCACCGGCGACCAAGCTGTCGTTGCCGACCTCACCGATGATGACACCACCACCGGTGGCGGCCACGATGCTGTCGGCACCACCGCCACCGCCCAGGGTCGCCGTGCCCGTGCCGCCAATCAGCGTATCAGCACCGCCACCGCCGTTGGCAACACCGACGTCACCAAGGGTAACCACATCACTGCCGCCACCGGTGACCACCGTGTCATTACCGGTGCCGGTGAAAATGCTCATATTCTTGGTCGACTGGCTGCCATCAATGATCGACGACCCTGCATTGCCGACGACCAAGCTGGTGTTGGAGCTCGCGCCGAGGATGACACCGGTCACTGTGTTGCTGTTGCCGGCACCGCCGAGGACAAGGCCGCTCACGGTGTTATCAAGGACCAGGTTGGTAATGCTTTTACCGGCGTCGGGGCCGCTATTGCCAGCATTGACGACAGCCAAGCCGCCGGGGGTCGTCGTGGTGACCGTCTCATTCTGGACGGAGGTCGCCTCGAAGGTCCCGACCAGGACCGGCACCGTGACGGTGTTCTGGGCATTCTGTGCAACCGTCACATTGGTCGGGATTGTGACGGTCGAGAACTGCTGTTGCAGGATGTTGCTGATCGCCGTGTTTTCCGCTGCGGTCGTACCCACTGTATCGATCGTAACGCCACCAGCCAACGTCGTCATCACCAACCCCCGTTATATTTCTAAAGCAGCTGCTTTCAGCCCGTTACGCCGGGAAACAAAATTTCCCATTCGTATTCGATGTAAAGTCTTAAGAGTTGTATCATTCGCCAATCGAAGACGCAACTTGCTTAGCGAGCGCAGCATATATACCAAAAGCACTATGCCATAGCGTTTCGCGACAAGCTGGCACCTAATTCCAGGTGGCGGATGCGGCGATAGAGAGGGCCGTTGCTACGGACTCGTCCCTGCTCAGCGCAGAATCCCCCCATGCTGAGAACAGAAAACTGGCCTCGTTATGCGCTCCAAGCAGGACTAGCCGAATCAGGGTCAATTTACGGGCGTGGCTGATCGTAGCCCATGCTTCATCCGCACGGGGAGTCGTCCAAATTGCCCACAGGGCTGCTCGTACCGATTCTGCATCCTTTGCGGCCTCAATTGCAGTGAAGGCTGGGCTGATTGTAATGGGCATTCCTGCTGATATTGTGCGATGCAGCAATTCGGTTTCATTCAGTTCCCCTGAATCCTGGGGTAGCAATCCCTGCCAGAGGATATTGGGATTGTGCGTTGCCCGCAGGTCATCAACGATGGCTTGCCTTAGTTCCTTCCTGAAGGAAATAGGTAGCAGCAACCTGTCATCACTGCCTTGCTCAATTAATGTCAGGAGGGGTGCTGCATTGCTGCCAATGCCGATAGAAGCTGTCAGGTGTAGCCGGATAGCCGCCATAGACAGCAGCTCCGTCTCTCCATCCTCAATTCCCATGGGGCGAATCGCACGCCTTAGCGAGGCACCGAGCAAAGCGGCCTGCCCCGCGTAAAAGGCGGCTGCCCGCGCATCAGCCTCTGCATTATTGGCCAGGACCGCGCGGAAATAGAGCAAGCCCGTAATGTTTCCTGGTAGCAGTGCAAGCCAGTTTCGGCCGTCAATCCCCGATTCGGGCAGGATCAAGCCCTCGGGTCTTTCGATATCAATGCCAAATCGGGCACGCATGGAAACAGCGATCTCTGCGTAGAGCTCTACGGCCTCATCATTGCGTCCGGCATTCACCAGTTCCTTTAAAAGCCGGTACCGCAGGCCCGACAGCAGGGGCGCCACCATGTCCGGTGTCGCGATGCGCCGGCGTAGATAGTCGATATAGCGTTCATCATCGAGATGGCGCGGCGGCGGCAGGGAGGTGTTGGCGGCCAGGGCCCGCAGGGTGGTGCCATGCACCTCTACCCGCACATTGGCGAACCCGGCTTCATACAGCGCCATTTCCAGCCCCTTGGCACTGAACAGGGTCAGATGCAGGCCCGGACTGGCAATGGGGATCAGCATGCCCGGCGTCGTACCGGGATTGAGGGCGGCGCCATTGGGGGTGGTCAGGGCCACGATGCCCTTATCCCCCACGGCATGGCGCATGGCGGCCAGGAAGGGGGCCGGTTCGGGGATATGCTCGATCACCTCTGACGCGTAGGCGACATCGAACGGCTCTGTCAGGGGTGTGTCGCTTGTCCAGTAATCGCGGGTGATATCCAGACCCAGATAGTCCCGGCCCAGCACGGCCATACCTGACGGATCATAGCCCTTGGCGGTCCAGCCCAGCACGGTCTGGACGTAATCGCTGGGAAAGCCGAAACCGCCCCCGATCTCCAGCATGCGGCCCTGGCCCGGCTCCATGAACCCCAGCGGTTCCAGCATGGAACGCAGGCCCGCCCCCTGTTCCATGTAATAGTGAACGAAGGTGACATCGGGCGCCTCGTCCCCCCGGTAGTCGGCCCCGGCGCGGTCGGTGGAGAAGCGGGAGGCGCAGGCCGGGCATTCCACGATCCGCCAATCCTCACCCCGCGGACCGGCACCGGGCAGCACCAGTACCAGTTCATGCCCGCCGTCATGGGTGCAGACCGGGCACGTTCCGGGGACGGCTTGCGTGGCATTGTCCGGCCAGATGAACTGCAAGGGTCTACTCCGCGTCTTATGGATCGGGTGGCGTCAGGGGCTTGGCGCAGCATATGGGCACAGTCTGACCATGCAACCCAATTGTCTTGCTGCATCATCATGGGTGCGCCACTTTGCGGGGCGCCGCCGGACCCGGATGGATAAGCTATGTACAAGGTTCTGTTTCTGCACAAGGATTTCCCAGGTCAGTTTCTGCATCTTGCCCAATATCTGGCCCGTCTTCCCGGTGTGCAGGTGGATGCGATGGCCAGTGATCCCGTGCGGGAACTGCCGGGTGTGACGCTGCACCGATACCGCGTGGATATCGCCGCCCACAGTCGCCCGCACCCCTATCTGGTCCGGGCCGATCAGGCCATGGGACGGGGCCAGACTGTGCTGGCCCAGTGTGCGTTGCTGTCCCAGACGGGGTACCGGCCCGATCTGGTGATCGGCCATAATGGCTGGGGGGAGATCCTGTATCTCAAGGATCTGTGGCCCGATGTGCCGCTGATCGGCTATTTCGAATTCTATTACCACGGGGTGGGCGCGGATGTCGGGTTCGACCCGCCCGCGCCGGTCAACCTGTATCATCTGGCCCGTGTGCGCAGCCTGAATGCCCACCATCTGCTGGGGCTGGCGGCGGTTGACCGGGGGGTCAGCCCCACCCGCTGGCAGCGCGACCTGCATCCGCCGATCCTGCGCCAGAAGCTGGCCCTCATCCATGACGGGATCGACACGGTCACGGCCCGCCCCGGCCCGCCCCACCCCCACATCCTGCCGGATGGCAGGCATCTGGAACCTGGCATGCCGCTCGTCACCTATGTTGCCCGCGATCTGGAACCATATCGCGGCTTTCCGATCCTGATGCGGGCGGCGGTGGACCTGCTGCGGGGCAGGCCCGACCTGCATCTGGCGATCGCCGGCGGGGATGGTGTCTCCTACGGAACCCCACCAGAGGGGGGGGGGAACTGGCGTGAAAAGCTTCTGGCCGAGGTTGGGGACCGGTTGCCGCTGGACCGTGTCCATTTCCCGGGCACCATCCCGCACCCGGATTTCATCAACCTCATGCGCCTGTCGGCGGTCCATCTCTACCTGACCTACCCGTTCGTGCTCAGTTGGTCGATGCTGGAGGCCATGGCCTGCGGGGTCAGCCTTGTCGCGTCGGATACGGCCCCTGTGACAGAGGTGGTGGAGCATGGACGTAACGGCATTCTGGTCCCGTTCCATGACCCGGCTGCGGTGGCTGCCGGTCTGGGCATGGCGTTGGATATGCCGGCAGAGCGGCGGCAGGCGATGCGGGCCGCTGCCCGGCAGACCGTGATCGAACTTTGTGACCGTGACCGCGTGGCATTGCCGGCCTGGCTGGGCATGTTACATCGGGAGTTCGGGCTTCCGTATGTTTCGCCGCCGGGTTAGATCAGAAGCTTGTCTGTCTGGAAGCGCACCGAATGATGCCCCCTCCTGCTTCACATAGCGTCTGGCGCCGGCTCTCCGACCGGTTGTTTGGCACCCCGCACCAGCGTGGCTGTCGCGCTGCTGCCCGCGCAAAACTGTCCAAAGCGGTTTCCATCTGGCATGAAGCGGCCCAGACGGGGGATGCAGATTGCCAATTGGCGCTGGCGGAGGCCCTTTGGCGGGGGCAGGGGACGCTGCCCGATCCGGGTGCGGCCTTGCGCTGGTATGAGCAGGCGGCACTTGCGGGCCGTCCTCTGGCACAGGCCCGGTTATCGGCGGCCTATGCGGTTGGCGTTCCTGAAACGAATGTGGCGGGCAAAGGCAGACAGTCACCCCCCATTCTGCGAGACAGGGTCAAAGCCCGCCATTGGGCCAGGAAAGCGGCTGAACAGGACTATGTGGAAGCACAGGTGCTGCTGGCCTGGCTGTTGAGCCTGGATGAGGAGGAGGGGACGCGGGATGTTGCCGGGGCCATCGAATGGTATGGCCGGGCGCTCGATCAGGGCAGCTCCGCCGCCATGATTGGGTTGGCGGGCCTGATCAGCGCCGGGGAAGTGCCCGGCCAGGGCCCGGAGGATGCTTTCCAGCTTTACCGTCAGGCAGCGGAGCAGGGAAACAAAACCGCCTTCTATCATCTCGGTGGTTGCCTGCTATGGGGAACCGGTGTGGCGGTTGATCCAAAGGAGGCCCAACGCTGGCTGCTGCGTGCGGCCGATGGGGGCATCATCGGCGCCATGCGTGTCCTGGGCCTGATCCATCTGCGGGGGGTGGCCGGAATGCCCGTGGATATGGCGCAGGCCGAGACCTGGCTGCGCCGTGCTGCGATCAAGGGTGACAGGGAAAGCATGGTGCTGCTGGCCGATATGCATGCCAACGGCAAGGCTATGATCGCCAATCAGGCGGAAGCCATCCTGTGGTACGTGACGGCGTCCGATGCCGGGCATGCGCGGGCCAAGACAGCCTTGGGCAAGGCCCACCTGACCGGTAAGGGAGTGCTGGTCGATCATGATCGTGCCGTCGCCTATTTCGAGGAGGTGGCGGATGATGATCCTGAAGCCCGTTTCCAACTGGGCCTGTGCTATCTGTTGGGGCAGGGGGCGCCTGTCAACCAGACGGTCGCAGCCCAGCACCTGCTGAAAGCCGCCGAGCAGCAGCATCCCGATGCTGCCTATAATTACGGGGCCCTGCTTTATAACGGCATCGGCGTGCCACAGGACCGGCAGGCCGCGCTGTCTTTCTATAATGCCGCTGCCGAACTGGGCAGTGCGTCGGGCCAGTACCGGATGGGTTATGCCTATGCGCAGGGCCAGGAAGTTCCTGAAGACCCTGACCGCGCCATTGAACTGTTCACGGCCGCTGCGGAACAGGAGCATCATATCGCACAGGTCAACCTGGTCCGCATGCTGCTGAAACATCGGCCTCGAAATCGTGCAGCACTAGAGAAATGGCGGGAGCGGATGCAGGTGTCAACCCATGCCAGTACTGCCGAAACGGCCACTATCTTGGCAGAACTGGCATGGCGGCTTGACTATGATGCGCAGGAGGCTTTGACTTTGCTGCGGAAATTTGTATCCGCGAATGACCCGCTGGGCCAATATGTTCGTGATATGATCACTGGGAAAGCCGCTCAATGACTGGCATTACAGTTGCGAATTTCCCGAAGTTCTGAATCAATGCGCGACCATGATTCGAAGGGTCATGGGATGTTAGGTTTACTTGAGGATACGTTTTGTCTGTGGTCGGTTTCGTTGCGGTCAATCAAGGAGCGCATCCGGCCACTGTTAACGCAGGTCGGATTGCCGACTCAGCAGGTTTGTTCCTGGATGGGCTGCTAGGTGCGGAGTAGCGCAAGACGGTGTCAGTCGGCATTGAAGTTTGGCTCAGACGCACTTTTGGTGATGTGTGTTGTCAATCGGCGACGACGACGCGGGCTTGGGGTTGGTCGAGTTTTCCACGACTATACATCTGACTCTTGACGAGTTTGAGCTTGGTTAGCTGGCAGTCGGACCATGACGAGGTGATGGCCTCTTTCACAGCGACCTGATCCTTAAAAGATGCTGACGCCAAGACGAATTGGTTTGCCCACGCCAGCCAAGGTGCAAGATCAGCTAACAACCGGAGCCGGATCATGTCCTGGAAATCGGAGATTATGTTCCTGGCATCCACACCATCAGTTCAGATTGCGGTGGACGCTTTATGGAGCCGCCATGCTTCGTTATAATGCACCTAATGCGCGGAGGATTTTGGAGTGATTCATTCTATTGCTGTCATTGGGGCTGGCTGGTACGGTTGTCACATTGCGGCTACCTTATTGAGTCTCGGATTTTCAGTTGAGATATTCGAGCGTAGCGAGCGTATATTTCATGAAGCATCTGGCAACAACCAATTCCGATTGCACCAAGGTTTCCATTATGCCCGCCATCATGGTACGCGGGTTCAGTCACGTGATGGCTATATGCGGTTCATCGAACGCTATCCGGCGCTAAGCAAGGAAGTGGCCTGCAATATATATGCTGTGCCGACGATAGACTCGCTCATCGACCTTCCTACCTACAAGCTTATCATGACGTCGACCGGCATCGCTTACAAGGAAGTCCGCGAGGCGCCGATCAACCTCCAGGGTGTCAGCGGCATGTTGTTGACGGATGAACGCGTGCTTTGCTTGGAAAGGTCGCGTGTCTACTTCCATCGCCGTCTGGGATCGGCACTGCATTTGGGGACCCGGGTCAATCGGCTGGAGGAGGATGCTAACGGCGTTTGGGTGAATGGTCGCCGTTTCGATGTCGTGGTCGATGCTACATGGGGACATTTCCTGAGGCCGCCTGCGGATGTTTTTTATGAACCGACCCTTCTGCTTTATTATGAGGGGCCGGTCGATCATCCGGCGGTTACTTTAGTGGATGGTCCGCTTTGCTCCGTCTACCCTACGGACGATCCCTCAATCTATACGTTGTCCAGCGTGACGCATACGCCGCTCGGTATCTTCTCATCCGCGGTCGACGCCCACGCATTTCGCGATAATGCCGTTACTGCGACGCTGATCGAGCAGAAGCGGCAGCAGATGGAGACCCATATCAGCCGCTATATGCCGGATTTCCGGGATAAGTTCCGATTCGTCGGACCGCAGACTGCCATCAAGACCAAGCTGTTCGGCAACCACGATGACCGCAGCTGTTATGTCTTCCATCAGGGGCGCAAGATTATTGTCATGTCCGGCAAGGTGGATACGATTTTCGTGGCGACGGAACGTATCCTGGCGGCGCTGGAAGCCGAATATGGCGGTGACCTGCTGGACGTGTCTTCCACTTTGAAGCGCGAATTGCCTCGCTGACCTTATTCAACCAAAGGCGGGAATGCAAAGAATGTCGACCGCACTGATCGGACATACTGGATTCGTTGGAGGAGCTTTGCGCCGCGCCGCGGTCTACGATGCCTTCTACAACTCCTTGAATATAGAGGATATTCGCGGCCGTGATTTCCACCGTGTCGTCTGTGCTGGCGTGTCGGCTGTGAAATGGTGGGCGAACCTGCATCCCGATCAGGACTTTGCCGCCATCGAACGGCTGATCGACTGCCTGTCGGATGTACGCTGCGAGAGGTTCGTGCTTATCTCCACCATCGACGTTTATGCCGATCCAAGGGGCTGGACGGAGGCTGATGATCCGCAATCGCCCGATCAACATGCCTATGGTCGGCACCGGCATCATCTGGAACAGGTTGTCCGGCGGCAGTTTGGCGAACGCGCTGTGATCGTTCGGCTTCCCGGCCTGTTCGGGCAGGGGCTAAAGAAAAACGTGCTGTTCGATCTGCTGAACGGTAAACAGTTGGAGGCAATCAATCCCGATTCCAGTTTTCAATGGTATCCTGTAGAAAGGCTGCATGCTGATCTGGCACTTATCGACAGGTCCGGCCTGCCTCTGCTCAATCTGGTGACGGAGCCCGTGCTCACCGGGGATATCCAGCGCCGCTTCTTCGCGGACCGGGTCATTGGCGGCAAGGTGTCACCAGCTGCCAGCTATGACAACCGCACCCTCTATCCTGGGCTTTTCGGCGCGCACCGTACCTATCACATGGATCAGGAACAGGTGATGACAGCCCTTTCCGATTTCGTGAAGGCGGGTCATGGCCGATAGAAGCAGACTTACCGTTTCTAATCTCGCCTGGACACCCGATCTAGAGGATCAGGCGCTGGCGCTGTTGGCCCGAAGAGGGATTAGAGGGGTGGAAGTCGCGCCGACGCGTATTGCGCCTTGGCCGGATCTGAATGCGTCCCGACTCAGGGCATATCGCCGGCATCTCGCCGATCACGGCTTGGTGGTCAGTTCTCTGCAGGCCGTGCTGTTCGGCATCGATGGGGCAGAACTGCTGCGGGCGGGGCCGGCCTTTACTTGTTTCGAAGCACATATGCGCCGGGTGGCGGAGATCGGTGCTGAACTGAGTGCTGGCGTCATCGTTTTCGGCGCACCGCGCAGCCGGCTCCTGAACGGGCTGGACCGGGCCGAAGCCATGGAGCGGGCAGTGGAGCGTCTAGCTGGCCTGGTCCCCGCCCTGCGGGCGGGGGGGCTGGTCTTGGGGATCGAGCCGGTACCTCAGTATTATGGTGGAGAATTCCTGACCTGCGCTGAACAGGTGGCGACCCTGGTGGAACGGATCGGAGATCCCGCGATACGGCTGCATCTCGACACCGGCTGCGCGTATTTGGGGGGAGACGCGATCGACTTGATGATTGCGCGCTTCCATCCGCTATTGGCGCATTTCCATGCGGCCGAACCTGATCTTGCCGGCTTTGCCCAGCCGCTACTTACCCACATGGCGGCCGCTGCGGCGCTTGACCTGACCGGTTATGATGGGTGGATCTCAATCGAGATGAAGCCGCAAGCACCCGATCCGATACAGGCCTTAGATCAGGCCATCGGTTTCGTACGTTCGCTTTATGACACTGGCTGATCGATTGTGCCAGGGGTGCGACCGATCCATTTTGCCGCCTCCGCCACAGCATGCGCCACGCCGCCTGGCTTGACCCGGTAATTGTTACGCCGCCCGTCCGGAATGACGATCAGTGTCTCCTCCTCGGCTGCATCCTCGATAAATTCGGCCGGCAGGAAATAATGGTCGGCACTGCCCTCCATCGTTTCTTCGCTGAAATAGATATGATAGTCGAATCTGTGCCGGTGATAGCTTAGATTCATCAACACCACACCTTCTTTGTTTGCGATCCAGCGATATTTGGCCAAGCCGGCCCCCCAGGGCGTCACGAAATAATCGCAGGCGCAGCTCCAAAAGATGCTGCTGGCCATCGACGCGCCAATCAGGTCGATGATCTCCACTTCCGTTCCGCCATAGCGCTGCTTAAGCTTGTCGGCGATCGCATGCTCAATCTGGATAGGAGAGACGTGGGCCGTTTCCTGCATATGGCTGGTGAAGACCAGGGATGCTCCGGCGATCTGGGTCGCATTGTGACCATCGATGACCACAGCCACCGGGCCATGCACCCTATGCAACTCGTCTATCAGTTCGATGCAGAATTCCGACAGGTTCACAAGGGTCCGGTTCTCCACCCGTAACCCGATCAGCACGACAGGCCGTCGCACGGCCTTCAGCCGGGACAGGATGTCGCTAGCGGCGGCGCAATCCGGGTGCTGGGTGTTCAGGTGGACTACGGCTTCGCGCAAGGACCTGGTCACGCGAAAGCCGGTGGGTGCCGCTGGAATCCGGCCCTTCTTGTAGGCGTCCAGTTTATAGCTTTCCAATCCCTGCAGGTCCCGTTGCACCCGGCCTTCTAGGTTGGGGAACAAATGGTCCATCTGTCCGTACATCTCGCTGTGCTGGGCACCCAGCACATGAATAGTCCAGGGATGATCCAGGGATGCGTGTGAATGCAGATAATCGACCCCTGTTAGGTCATTCCACAGATGATGGCCCAGATGGTGGTGGCAATAGACGAAGGAGAAGCCGTTGCCCGGGGCATTGCGGAAATAGTCGGTGACTAGGCACGGGCTGCGGATGACCTCCAGGGCCAGGGCCAGGGAGATGGGCTGGGCGGGGTCGCTATGCTCCAGAAATGCGCGATCCTCTGCTGATTTGTAGATCGCCTCGCCACCGGTCGGGAAATAGATGCCGATGACGCGGTTGAAAAGATGCGAGGCGACGACGAAGTAGGTCAGCCCGTGCCGTTCCTCATGGAACCGGTAAAGGAACGTGTTCGCCGTCAGCGCCACGCCGCCGTCACAGGCAACCGTTCCATCCTGCGTCAGGGCCGGCAGTGTCAGACTTGTGCCCTGGTTGATCGCATCCACAATCAAGGCTAGGCTACTGCACATGAACAGGTTTGCCACCTGCTGGCGGTTCAGGGTGATGGCTTGCGCGGTGGCGCCGCGCACCGTCAGGTGGTCATCGGCGCCATGCGCATCCATGTCAATCGGCGGCTGTGACCGGCTTTGGCTGAACGCGTGCAGATATTCGGTCACCCAAGGGTCGGAGATGGCGAGAATGGGGTGGTTGCCGGCCTCGGCATCAATTGGGTTACCAGCGGTGGTGACCGTCCGCCAGGCCCTCTCAAAGGCGTCGCGATACAACGGCATTAGATCATGGCGCTGCGACTCGGTCAGGGCACCGAAGCCGGGCGAGATGAGCTTGCAATCCATGTCTAGGTACCAGACGGCCTCCTGTCCGCCGACATGGCGCAAACCCAGCAGCAGGATGCCGGCATCCGACGGGCAGAGATAGGTGGGTGACCATCCATCTTGCATGGCAGGCAAATCGCCGCCGAACTCGACCGTACCGGCGAAGAATTTGCCGTTTATAGCAAAGACCGGGATAATCGCGCCATGCCGGAACTCAATAGACATAAAAGAAACTCCGATATCAAATGCTCGATTGCCGGAAGGATAATGATGCCCTTGGTCGTTTTGGTTGCTCAGTATAATGGCCGGCTTGCAGCGGATCAATCGCAAGCCCCGGACTGTCCGGCCTTATGACATCAAACGCTGCAGCCGTTCCATCTCCGCGCAGATGGTACCGGCCCGGTGGGCCAGAAGGCGGTCTTCCACATCGTTAAGATTGTGAGCCTTGAAATGGTGGTCAGGACGCAGCCAGCCAGTGGAACCGGTCAGTTCTATTGCCCACCTCTGGCTGCGCTTGTGATGCCATTTGGCCCGCGACTTGGTGAAATAGTGGTTCAGGACCAACAGCCTGGCACCGGGCACCGCATGATGGTCGGGACGGCCCTGGCTGCCCCCGATCTGTCCGAATTCATCCACCAAGCAGCCTTCGTTCAACTGTGGTGTGTGTATGTCCGGTCGCAGCATGAAGCGAGCCTGTACGATGGTCTTGACATGGTTGTTTAACGAGTTGGCCGCCAAGGCCCGCCGGACAAAGCGGCTGACGACCAGATCGCCGCCACGACTCAATTGTCCATTGGATTCAAACAGGTGCCACGGCACATGATCCACGCCGCCGCCCCGCGCCAGCCCTGCCAGCATGTCCGTGCTGCCATTGTCGAACAGCACGCAATGCTGCACGCCGACTAGCGGTGATGGGCGATCCATTCCAGCAGATAAGGCGCTTCGTCCTTGACGATGGCGACAACAACCGCCAGATCAAGCGACGGAGAGACTGGCGCGGGCGGTACGGGCCGGAACCGCATGTCGGGTAGCAGGAGGCGCACAGGGGTACCGTATAATGGCGCCCCTTCGGAACCAGCCAGCACCAGTTCGCCGGCGTGGCCATCCAGATGGCTGCCGGGTAGCGGAATGAAGAAGGCATAATTGCCCTGGCCGATGCCGGCGGCCTGCAGATAGGGCTGGTGGCTGCCGGTCGGCCCTTCGGCCACCAGTTGGCCGTCGATCAGGACGCGGATGGATACGGGCTCGGTCGGCGATGCCGGGTTCCAGGCCCAGCCGCAGACATCCCGTCCGGCGATGCAATCAAAATTGCATTGGGCCATCATCAGCTTCCCCGGTTCTGTCGCGATGCCGGGACCGGGCCAGGATGGGGATCGACCATGGCCGTACAGGCCCAACGCCGACACATATGCAGTTCCATATTCCTGTCGCGGACACGGCTGACGCCTTACCCAGTGGCATCGCTCGATAT
The DNA here is from genome assembly GCA_001296005.1 of alpha proteobacterium AAP38. GTDB lineage: Bacteria > Pseudomonadota > Alphaproteobacteria > Azospirillales > Azospirillaceae > Niveispirillum. The sequence goes on from LJHR01000017.1 coordinate 81,525, forward strand.
GTCGTTCCCCACAATTGAAAGCCTTATGTCCCGCGTGGCAGGCCGCAGGACATGGAAGCGATCTTCAGCATTGCCGCGCCAAAGGTTCAATCCCGCGTCTGTGCGGCCAATTTCGTCTTGACTTTTCTCTCCCCGGACAGCTGATATCCGATGATAGACGTTTCCTTCTTCTATGGTAGACTAACCAGATACTATGAAACGTGGATCTCATTGGGGATGAGGATAGGGTATGTTGGACAAGTTTCCTGCCGTCAAATTTGATGACGCGGCCGAATTCACGTCACTGTATTTCAAGCGCTTGTACGAGGCCAGCCAAACCATTCAGCCCGGAGCGATGCGCGCCGCAGCGGATTTGCTCGGGGATACCGTTCGAGCGGGAAACTGGGTTTATGCCTGCGGCAATGGCGGCTCGGCGGCAATCTGCAACCATCTGCATTGTGACTTCGCCAAGGGCATCCGTACCAGCACCAACCTTCGTCCACGTATCCACAGCCTGTCTGCGCACCTCGAGATGATCACCGCCATCGGCAATGATTTCTCCTATGACGACATCTATGCCTTTCAGCTGAGCGGTATCGGCCAGCCCGGTGACCTTCTTATCACCATCAGTTCATCGGGCAATTCGGAAAACATTGTGCGTCCGTTGCAATGGGCACGCGACAACGGCCTGCGCACCATCGCGCTCACGGGGTTCGATGGCGGTCGCTCGGCGCGGTTGGCGAACGTGAACATCCATGTCGCCGCAGACAATTACGGTATTGTTGAGGATACCCATCAGTCGGTGATGCATATTCTGGCACAGTATCTCCGGCAGGAAGCCATGCCCGCGGACAGCATCTCCTGTGTTAGGTTTTGACCGCTAGAGATCAGATTCTTCAATCGCGGAAGGTGGGAAATGTCCAGCATCGACATTGTTGAGAAGTCGATAACGTTACGGTCAAATGGCCGCGACTCTCTCACATGCCCATGTTGCGGAACTGAAAGTTTCATGGTTCCACGGGAAAAGTGCATTGGAACTTTGGATGGCCGCATCTACAATCTTTGGACGTGCCTATTTTGCACAGCAATTATCAATCGAGATGATATTGAAGCGTCCATTCGAGAAAATAGTTCTATATCTGATCAGGCGGAATCTTCTCATCATTTTTATGATTCTTCATGCTTGGACGAAAGCAAAATTAAAAAATATATTGAGGGCGATCAAAGAATAGACTTCTTAATTGCCAATTATCCCGAGGTTCCTAGGGGGGTCTTTCTAGATTTTGGCGCCGGGCAAGGTTTTGCTGCATCAAGTGCTACGAAGTATTTTGAGAAGTCTATTGCATTTGAAATATCGGTTGAAAACATTTTTCGCATCCACCATATGCTTCCAAATAAAGACCGCGTGGAAATCACTAATGATATATCAGAGATTGAAGGTTTTGACGTTCTTTTTGCCTTTCACGTCCTAGAACATATCCCAGATATGTTGGTGGTGATTAGCAATTTAATAAGAAGGCTAAACCCTGGCGGGGCGCTTTTCTTTCAAGTGCCTCTCTTCAGAAGAGACTATCTTACTCGCACTCACTACACCTTCATGAATAGTTATGCGTGTGAAAGGTTATGCGAAAAACTAGACCTCGTAGTAAAGGGGGTATGGTTCGACCACGACCAAGATTTCATAACATGCATAGCATGCCAAGCTGTAAGAAATACTTAGGAGCAAAAGCGATGAAAAAACTATCACGACCTAAAGCCAAACTCTATTTTTTGCATATTCCAAAGTGTGCCGGGACAACATTTAGGACTTGGCTTGAGAATAACTTCCATGAGAGTGAAGTGTTGAGTTTGTGGGATGATATAAGTATCTCAAACATCCCTCCGAGTGTTTTGAAAGAAAAATCCTGCATTTCCAGCCACAGCGGGTGGGGGCCGGTGCCATACATAAAGCATACACATCGTGTGGTTACTGTATTAAGAGATCCAGTTTCCCGGAGTATCTCAAGTTATAGATTTATACTGCAGTCAAATAATCATTACTTGCACGAAATTGCTCAAAATACTAGTACGTTGGAATTTTTCCGTCACCCAACCGTTCGCTTGTACATGGCCAACGGGCAATGTCGGCAACTGTCTTTTGGCAGTATGGAAGAAGCATCAAAGATCAATCTTTATGCGAGCTCTCAGTTTAGTAATCTTCATGAGATTGAGATTCAGAAATATGATACCAGAATACTTCAGTTGGCCAAAGAAAGGATAAAGAATATTGACTTTCTAGGTACATGCGAGAACATCCTGGATCTAGTTTATGCTATGTCGGGTTTCTATGGTTGGTTTCCACCGACATATCTCCCAAAATTTAATGTCACTGGCGCTGAATTTGTCGCCGATTTAACATCGGAGGTTCTAGATGAAATAAGGTCATTAAATATACTCGATCAAGAGCTCTATGAGTATGCTCTGGTGGAAATATCCCGTCGTTCAGACAGTCTCCATTCTAGAGAGCATCTACTAAGAGAATTTAGCAATTTGGCACGGAGAGGCGAAATTCAAAATGATTCTATCTTTGACTTCAAAAAGCCACTTCATGGAGAAGGTTGGTATGGTCGCGAACGCGGACATGATGGGAAGGGTGCTCGATGGACTGGACCCAATTCTTCTTCGGTTTTATATCTAAATTTGAAGGGTAATGAAAATTGCATAGTAACAATGAAAGCCTCATCTTATGTCCCTGATATTATTAATAACATTGAATTATACTGCAATGACACGCGACTTCCTTCATCTTCATATCAACTTAACCCGCAAGATGGAAACACAAGAATTATTACAGCCAAAATTGATAAGGCCCATGTACCTGAAATCAATGGTGTGGTAAAATTTTCAATAAATATTCCGAGAACTGTCATTCCTAACAAGCTCCAAAGCGCTGACCCAGACCAACGGGCACTTGGAGTTTACGTTCACTGGATGGATTTTATCAATGGGTAGCGTAACAGCAGTTCCATTTTCGTCCTCATTGGGCAAGCACCAGCAAATCCCAATAAGTTTCTAACCCGGATTATGCACCTGGGTACGTCCTGGCGGTTGGCGGGTGTGGCATAAGTCATTGATTGGGTTTAGGATTCAGTCGCCAAACAGATATCCGCCCGATCCAAGGACGCGACACCTGCCATGCGAGAGAATACGCCGTTGTTACCCGGTCTGTCACCCGTTTCGGGCAAGCGGGTGGAGGCCTGTTTCGATGGGGGCAGCCTGTCGTCCGATGCCGGTGTGCTGGCACTGCGGGGGATCGAATCCGGCTGAAGGTGGCGGCGCGGCTGGCGGCCTGCATCGCCGATACCCGTCAGCCCGAGCGGGTCCGACACAGCTTGGCCGACATCATCCGTTTCCGCCTGCTGATGATCGCCTGCGGCTATGAGGATGGCATCGACGCCGACAGTCCGCGCGGCGATCCGGCCTTCAAGATGGCGCTCGGCCGGTTGCCCTCGGCGGCGGACCTCTTTCGCAATCCACCATTTCGCGCCTGGAGAACCGGCCGGACGCCCGCGCCCTGCTGCGCATGGGCCGGGCCATGGTCGAGCTTTACTGCGCCAGTTTCCGCCAGGTGCCGCAGCGCATCGTGCTGGACATCGATGATACGTTCGACGCTGCCCATGGCCACCAGCAGTTACGGCTGTTCAATGCTCATTACGATGAGTACGGCTTCCAGCCCATCATCGTGTTCGATGGCGAGGGCCGGTTCGTCGCGGCAATTCTGCGCCCCGCCCGCCGCCCCAGCGGTCGGGAAATAGCCTTCCACCTGCGCCGTCTGATCCGGATGATCCGGGCCCACTGGCCCCAGGTGGAGATCCTGATCCGGGCAGACAGCCACTATGCAGCACCCGACGTCTTCAACCTCTGCCGGGCGGTGGGCGTGGATTTCATCCTCGGGCTGGCCACCAACGCCGCCCTTCGGACCCATGTCATCCCTCTGGAGGCCAGCACCAGGGCACGGGCGACGGGACCGGACAAGGTCCGCCGCTTCGCCGAATTCCATGACGCCGCCCGCACTTGGCAGCGGGTGGAGCGCATCATCGCCCGCGTCGAGGCGGGGCCCCAGGGCGTGGACACCCGCTTCATTGTCACCAGCCTGACCGGCGGCCGGGGCAAGTGGCTCTATGAACAGGTCTATTGCCACCGGGGCGTAGCCGAGAACCATATCAAAAGCTGGAAAACCCATCTGGCCGCCGACCGCACCAGCTGCACCCGCGCCAGCGCCAACCAGATGCGCCTCATGCTGCACGCCGGGCCGCACCTTCCGCAATCTGGACGATCTGCACGCCCAGGTCCGGCCATGGCTGGACCAGGTGGCCAATGTCCGCCGCCATGCCACCACCGGTCGGGTGGTTATTGAGCATTTCGCCGAGGAGAAACCCAGCCTCCGGCCGTTGCCCGCCGGTCCCTGCAATGCCGTGCTCGCCCTGGAGCGGCGTGTCACCCGCGACGGCATGGTGTCAGTGGCCGGCAACCTTTATTCCGTGCCCGATTGCACCCGCCGGCGCGTCGTGGAGGTACAGGTGACCGCCACCCAGGTTCAGATCCTGGAGGATGGAAGGCTGATCGCCAACCGTCCCGTCCTGGAGGGACGCGGTCAGCGCCGCCTGCTGGAGGGACATCGCACCCTGCCACCCCCAGCCAACAGTACCGTTCGGGAGGGGGCGGTACCGCCCCCCCCCGCCCGGACGTACCGTGACGCCCCGCGACCTCACCATCTATGACGCCATCGGCCGCCGACTGGCCGACCAGGGAATACGGCCATGACGCTGATCCCATCGACCCTGGAACGCATCCGCCGACATCTGGTGGGCCTGCGCATGCCGCGTGCCCTGGAAGCCCTGGATGGCACCGTCCGCCAGCTCGAACGCGGTGAAATCTCCGCCCTGGAGGCGCTGGAGGCCCTGCTGGGCGAGGAACTGACCCTGCGCGAGGGATGGCGCATCAAGGCCGCACTCAAGATGGGGCGGCTGATCAACATCAAGACCCTGGAGGGGTTCGATTTCTCCTTCCAGCCCTCGCTGGACCGCAACCGCATCATGACCCTGGCCCAGCTGGATTTCATCGCCCGCCACGAGGTCTTACATTTTCTCGGCCAGCCGGTACTGGAAAAACCCATCTGGCCTTGGCATTGGGCGTAGAGTCCGTCAAGGGCGGTCACTCCGTCTATTTCATGACCCTGGCCGACCTCATCACCTCCCTGGCCAAGGCAGAGCGCGAGGGAAATCTGCGCGAACGCCTACGCTTCCTCTGCCGGCCACAGTTGCTCATCGTCGATGAGATCGGCTACCTGCCGGTCATCCCGGGCGGTGGAAACCTGTTCTTCCAACTCGTCAACGCCCGCTACGAACGCGGCGCCATGATCCTCACCTCAAACCGTGGCTTTGCCGAATGGGGCGAGGTCTTCAACGACCCCGTCGTCGCCATGGCCCTGCTGGACGGTCTCCTGCATCATGCCATCGTCGTCCACATTGAAGGCGCCAGCTATCGACTGCGCCGTCATGCCGACCTGATCCCGGATAACAACCGCGCCAGACCCATCAACCCGCCAAACCAGCCAAAACCAAGGGGGAGGCCGCCGAAAAACAAACAAGCCTGACTATCCAAAATCAATTCGCCAGCCAAACCATCTGGGGAATTTTCAAACGCCACTTCTGGGGATTTCCATTTCGCCCTTTACAGCCGGTGCCGGCCGCACGGACCGGACAAAGACCTTCACCAGGGTGTAGCCGCCCTTATAGCCCTGCTCCATGATTTCCCGGTGCAGGCGTCTGGCCGTCAGTTCCGGCACGGTGACCAGCCGTTAGCGCAGAAAAGGCTCAGAGCGACAGCCGCGGTGGCCGGGGTGTGTAGACGGGCGGCTCCAGCCCACGCTCGATATGCCGGCGCACGGTCTTACGGTCGAAACCGGTCCGGCGGGCGATGGCGGAAACGGATAGCCCTTGGCGGGCAAGGTCCAGGATCATGACAAGGTCCCCCAGCTCGAGGACGAAATCCGCCGGTTCATCAAGGAGCACAACGGACAGGCCAAGCCCTTCGTCTGGACCAAGCCCGCCGAAACCATTCTGGAAAAGCTCAGGCGGCTGCCCGGTGCATCCCTTGAATGAGTCAGTGCACTAGATGCGGTATGGGGCCTGGCCGCTACTATCGGCCAGGCCCCATACCGCATCTAGGCAGCCCTCAGTGAAGCTTGACTTGCATAAAGCTGCTGACATATCTTCGCGACGACTGCTAGCGGTTCTGCTAAGTGGCAGCAGCACTAATGTAATGCTGAAAATTATTCTGTATCTTTCAGCGTGGCGAGACCGGAGGGTTTGCAGGATGATGTTCTGCTAATATTGATATAATTCAAAGAATAGGATTTTATCCGGCTGCTGGAATTCCATAAATCAGTTGTCCATAGACACTGGGTATTCTCGCAATAACGGTAAAGATCTTAGCCTCTAAATACGCCGCTCCAAGTGAGAGAATGTACAAATGACGGCCGAAGAAATCCTATTGTTTGATCAGAGTTGGTATGAAAATCAGGCCCTGAAGAAGTGGTCCGACAAAGCAGAGGCATTATCAGATTATAAGGAGTTCGGCTGGAAGCAGGGACTGGACCCACATCCGCTATTCTCCACAAAATTTTATCTTGAGCAGCGCCAGGATGTAGTCGCGGCCGAGATATGTCCGCTAGGTCATTTCATTCAGTACGGATATCGGGAAGGGGTCAATCCCCACCCTATGTTTTCTACTGAATGGTATAGAATACATTCCATGGCCGGCCGGGATGTTTCAGTCAATCCACTGCTTCATTACTTGAATGAAGGCCGGGACGGCCATATCCGTCCGGCGCCGAATTTCGATCCGGCCTGGTATGCCAATTACTATGCTGATCGCATCCCGAAAGGGATGGAACCTTTTATCCATTTCGTGGTCCAGGGCCGCGCGGCAGGGTTGGCACCGAATCCAGAAAAGCTGAAGGTGGAAAGCGAGCCGCCGGTGAGCGGGGGTGAACCGGCGGTGCGGCCGCAGGTCTTTACTGTCGAAGATAAAAGCGCACGCGTGAAGCTTGTGGAAAATTCAGTGTCGAATTCGTTTGGTGTGGTAGATGTCGCTGGCCCATTGCCTGAGCTCAAGGCGGGGGCGTCTCTGTCCAGGGATGATGTCACTACCATCCTGTCCGAAGTATATCAGCCAATCAACACGGCCCTTTCATACAGGATCCGTGAATTCGACGAACATGCATATGTCGGCAACTTCCTTGATGTCCGTCGGGAAATCCGTCGTGGCGGCCTGATCAGCGGTTATCACCACTGGCTGGAATATGGCGTCAAGGAGGGGCGTGCCGCGCGCGGTGGCGCCCCCCTGGATATTCCAAGCCCCCTGTCGCCGGAACAGTTGTTGTTTACCCATGCGGTTTCGCTGGGGCACGTCGATGTAGCCAACATGGCCTTGGCGAAATACATTCAATCAATATGCATTGATTTTCCAAATATCAGTGAATTGTTTGACATGTTTTACCTCGAGAAGGCTGTTTTTGGTATTGAGAACAATAAAAGCTCAGTCAATGAGCTGCCTGTCGATTTCTTTGTTATGATGTATTATTACATCATATGTCTGGAAATGCGTGGGGCCTCTCGTCTTGACGTGGCTGGACAGTACCTAGCATTGGCTAACAATGCACGTCGCTATTGGCGGCTGAGGAAGGATTATTGGGCGCACCGCATCGTTGGCTGGTGCGACATTCGGGCGGCGCAATTACTCCGTAAGGAGAGGAAATTCGACGAGGCGCGCGCTATCCTGCAGCAATGCCGGCGCGACTATTGGGATTTGTCTTTCAAGTACAAGCAAAGGGAATTCGCCCGCCCCCGGCCTGATTTCATTGTTTTCGACCGGGCTACCTATGAGCTGGGCATGACCGACCTGGTGCAGGACCGGTTGGTTGAGGCGACTATTCATGCCACGGCGCTCGCCAACGAGACGTTCGGTTGGATGCGCGACGATCTGCGGCGCAGCATCGTGACCCTGGTTGGCCAAGGCTTGGACCTGATCGCAGCCGATCGACTGGCTGAGGCGAAACAGAAGATTGCCGATGCCTACGTCCTCTTTGAACGTGATCCGGGCCGCCAGATGGCCGAAATGCCGCAGCGAACCAAGGAAGAACTCGAGGAGGATAAGAAGGAACGGGCCTATTACGATATTGTCTTTTATGTCGGCGATACGCATAGTGAGTCAAAGCGCTATCGCGTGTTGAACGTCATGGATAGCTTGGCGGCCCTGGGCTATCGCGTCGCTTGCTTTACCGAACCGGAAGCACCGACCGTCATGGCTGCGATAGGGCGGGTCCGTTGCCTTTCCGTCTTCCGTTCGCCCTATACGAAGTTGTTATGCGACTTCTTGGAGACAATGCGGCGGCGGGGAGCCAAAATCCTTTACGATATCGACGATCTGTTCTTCGACCCCAAAGTTTTGCCGATGATCGCTGGTGCATCGCTGATGAGCCCTGAGGCGTTTGCCGACACGGCCCAGTGCATTGAGCATTTCCGCCAGACATTGCTGTTCACTGATGGCGCCACGGCGTCGACTTCGTACTTGGTGGAGCAGATCGCTGCGCTGGGGCAGCCGGCGCGGGTCATCCCCAATACGGTAGGTCCGCTGCAGGAGAAGCTGGCCGTCGCCATGTTGCGAGAGCCGGCGCCGGCCCGGGACGATGTCCGCATCGCCTATCTCAGCGGTTCCTGGACCCACCATCAGGATTTCGCCCAGTGCGAGAGCGCTCTGCGCGCCTTGATGGTGAAGTACCCCCAGGTAAAGCTGGTTGTAGTCGGCTTTATCGATCTGGGGCCCGAATGGGCGCCGTTGGAGGATCGGGTTATCCGGGTCGGCTTCATGTCGCACCAGGAGATGATGGCCTTCTACCGCAATATCGACATCTCCATCGCGGCGCTGGAGGTCGGCAATCCGTATTGCGAGGCGAAGAGCCAGCTCAAGGTGTTCGAGGCCGGGCTTTTCGGTGTGCCCTCTGTCGCATCGGCAACCCGGCCTTTCCGCGAGGCGATCAGCAATGGTGTGGATGGCTTCCTGGCCACCAATCCGCAGGAATGGTATGCAGGGCTGGAGCAGCTGGTGGCCGACGCCTCGGTGCGTACCGCCATCGGCCAGCGTGCACGGGCTCGTGCTCTAGCCGACTTCTCCAGCGAGGCGCTGAAACGCTCCGTCGTACAGATATTCCCCCCGCCCGGTGATGATGAGGATCGCAAGCAGTTCGGCCTGCCCTTCAACGAGCGCAAGATGCGGATCGTCTGGGTGGTGCCGGACATCCATCCGGGCAGCGGCGGCCAGCGCAATATCCTGCGCTTCGCCTATTATCTGACGACCTTCGGCCATACGGTCAGTCTAATCGTCAAAGACGCCTCCCGCCCGTCGGGGGAAACGCTGCGCATGATCAACCAGCATTTTTACCCCTTCAAGGGGACCGTCCAGAATTACAACGGGACAGCACCCACGTGCGACATCCTGTTCGCCACGCATTGGTCGACGGTAGATATCGTGCTGCGTCATCGTATGTCCGCCAAGCAGGCCTGCTATTTCGTGCAGGATTTCGAACCCGGCTTCGTGCCGCTGGGGTCTGAATACCTGATGGCTGAGAACACCTATCGCAAGGGCCTCTACCACATCACGTCTGGGCCCTATTGTGAACGTATCCTCAAGAAAAACTATTCGACGGATGCAGATCATTTTAAGTTCCCGCTAGACCGCCTGAACTATTGGCAACGGCCAAGGACAGAACAATCGTCGGAAGGAACCATCCTCTATTTCGCTCGACCGGAAATGCCGCGCCGCTGCTATGAATTTGGTAATATGATGCTAGCAGAAGTGAAAATGCAGCGGCCGGGTGTACGTATCCTCATGTATGGCTCCAATCATGTTGATACCAATCACCTGCCATTCGAGGCGGTGAATCTGGGTATCCTACCGACTATCAACGATCTGGCGCAGATTTATTCCAACGCTGATCTGGGTTTAGTCTTCTCTTTGACCAATCCCAGCTTAGTGCCTTATGAGATGATGGCCTGCGGTCTGCCGGTGGTGGATGTCCGTTTCCAGGACAACATCACCAATTATGGTGGCCGCGAGGATATCGCTCTGCTGGGTGATCCCGACCCGTCCGCCTTTGCCAGCCAAGTACTTGCGCTGCTGGATGACAAGGCGGCGCGCGTGGAGCGGGCGCGCAAGGGTAAGGAATTCATCCTGGACTTCCCCAGCGAGGTCGAGGCGGTGCGCCGTGTCGAGGGCCTGCTGCTGAAACGTATTGATCTGATCGATGCACAGGTGGCCGCCCAATGAGTACGCAGTTTCACCTTGTGACCGGGGCTGCCGGCTTTATCGGCAGCCATCTGGTTGATCGCCTGCTGGCCCAGGGCCATCGCGTGCTCGGCATCGACAACATGGTGCGCGGCGTGCGGCGCAATGTCGAAACGGCGCTGAGGCATCCCGGTTTCACCTTCATCGAGGCGAGGGTCGATGACGCCGCGGCCTTTATCGGGCTGATATCGGACGCGACCGGGCGGTTGGGTCCGATCAATATGGTTTGGCACATGGCGGCGAATTCCGATATCGCCGCCGGCACTGACGATGCCAATATCGATCTACGGGATACATTCCTGACCAGCTTCGCGGTGCTGCAGGCGATGCGAGCCGCTAGTATTCCCCGCATTGCCTTCGCTTCCAGTTCCGCCATTTATGGCGATCACGGTCTGCGGGCCATCGCCGAGGATGACGGGCCGCTGCTGCCCATCTCCAATTATGGTGCGATGAAGCTGGCGTCGGAGGCGGCAATCAGCGCCGCCGCCGAAAGCTATCTGGAACGTGCCTGGATTTTCCGCTTCCCCAACGTGGTCGGTGGTCGCGGCACCCATGGCGTGATCTATGATTTCCTCAACAAGCTGGAGATCACGCCTGACCGGCTGGAAGTACTGGGGAACGGCCTCCAGCGTAAGCCCTATCTGCATGTCGCGGACCTGATCGACGCTATGACTTTCATCGTCGCCAATGGCAATGCCAAGGTGAACTACGTCAATATCGGTCCTGAGGATCAGGGGGTGGAGGTGCGTTTCATCGCCGAAACTGTTGTGGCGGAGGCGGCGCCCGCCGCTACCATCCAGTATGGGGAGGGATCGCGCGGCTGGGTTGGCGACGTGCCGCGTTTCTATTATTCGACTGAGAAGCTGCGCCGCATGGGCTGGCGTCCGTCCCAGGATTCAGCGGTGGCGGTGACCCGCGCTGTCGGGGAACTGTTTGTAGAACGCCGGCAGCCCGCCCGATGACCCGCCAAGCCGTCATCCTGGCGGGTGGACTTGGAACTAGGTTGCGGGCACGCATCGGCGATCGTCCCAAGGCCCTGGCCAAGGTGGGGGGGCTGCCGCTGCTGGAGCATCAATTGCATCTGTGCGCCCGCCATGGGGTCACCGACGTGGTGCTACTCCTTGGCCACGCGGCGGAGGCAATCAGTGACTTCGCCGGCGACGGCTCGGCCTTTGGCGTGTGTATACGGTCGGTGGTGGAGACAACGCCATTGGGAACCGCCGGGGCGGTCTTGTCGGCCTTGCCGCTGCTGCGGGAGCGCTTCCTGGTGCTCTATGCCGACACCATGCTGGATGTGGATCTTGGCCGGCTGTGGGATCGCCATGTCGGGCGCGGGGCTGCCGCAACCCTGCTGGTCCATCCCAACGACCATCCGTTTGATTCCGATCTAGTCATCGCCGATGATGCAGGCCGTATAGCGGGTTTCATCCGTGGCGATGCGGTCGGTGACCGGCCGGTGCGCAATCTGGCCAGCGCCGCCCTGTATGTCGTGGAACGTGACGCCCTGGTCGGCGTGGCCCCACGGCAAGGGGTGCTGGACTTCGGCAAACATGTGTTTCCCGAACTGCTGGCCGCCGGTCTGGTCCTCGATGCCTACCGCAGCGTGGAATATATCAAGGATGCCGGCACGCCCGACCGCCTCGACCATGTGAACGAGGATTTCCATAATGGCCGCGTGCGTCCCGACGCCAGTGGCCGCCCCCTGCCTGCCGTGTTTCTGGACCGCGACGGCACCTTAAACGTGGAGATCGGCGGGGTACGCCGCCCTGACGATCTAGAGCTGATCCCGGGGGTCGGCCCTGCATTGCGACGCCTTAACAAGGCCGGAATGGCTGTTATCGTGGTAACCAACCAGCCCTTTGTCGCACGTGGCGAGGTCACCGAGGCGGGACTGGATGCCATCCATGCCCGGCTGGATCGCGATCTGGCTGCCGATGGGGCGTATATCGACGCCATCTACCATTGTCCCCACCATCCCCACAGCGGCTATCCGGGTGAGCGGTCGGAGCTGAAGATCGTTTGTGCCTGTCGCAAGCCGGAACCCGGCCTGCTGCTGCGGGCGGCGGACGATCTCAATCTTGATCGTGGCAATGCCTGGATGGTCGGCGACCGGTTGGTGGATGTGGCTGCGGGCCGGCGGGCCGGGGTGCGGACCGTGCTGGTCCATACCGGCCATGCGGGGCGGGAGGACCGACCTGAAGACCGGCCCGACTATGTCTTTCCCGATCTGAGGGCATCATCATCCTTCATTCTGGATACCCATCCGCGCATGTTGGCGCGGGCCCGGGATCTGGTGGCCCCGATGATGCCGGGGGACGAAATTGCCATCGGCGGACTGGCGCGCAGTGGCAAGTCGCTATGGACTTCGGTTCTGGCAGAGGCGGTGCGGACGAGGGGCCTTGAGCCCTTCGTGGTTTTCCTGGATGATTGGCTTCTGGATCCGGTCGAACGCGGGGCGGGCGGGGTGGAAACGCGCTATGATCTGGCTGGTGCTGCGGCGTTCCTGGGAATGCTGCGGGGGCTGGATGCCACCACCGATGTCCGCTTCCCCCGCTATGACCGGCTGACGCGCCGGCGGCACGCCGAACCGGGTGTCGCCCGCTTTACGCCCGGCAGCGTGGTCCTGGTCGATGGCGTCCTGGCAACCGGGCTGGCCGGCCTGTCCGCGCGGGCCCTGCGTATTGCCGTGCAGACGCCGGAACCCCTGCGTCATAGGCGACTGCTGGCCGACTATCGTTGGCGCGGCTGGTCGGAGGCGGATATAGACGTCATCTACCGTCAGCGGCTGGCCGATGAAACACCGGTCGTTGAGTCGGCTTGCGGCAATGCCTCCGTTATTCTCGACGGATCTGGAGAAGAGCAATGATCATCAGTAAGACCCCTCTGCGCATGAGCTTCATGGGGGGCGGCAGTGATCTTTCCTCCTTCTACCGTCAGCATGGCGGGCTGGTGGTCAGCACAGCCATCGACAAGTATGTCTTCGTCAATGTGAATCCGAAATTCGACAATGGCGTCCGCATCAGCTACTCAGTGACGGAGAATGTCGAGTCCGCCAAGGAAGTGACGCACCCTTTGGTGCGGGCCTGCTTCCAGCAGATGTCCATCCATGGCGGTATCGAGATCACGTCCATCGCCGATATTCCGGCCAGCGGCACGGGTCTGGGCTCCTCCAGTTCGTTCACCGTCGGCCTGCTGCATGCGCTGAGTGCCTATAAGGGCGTCTATATGGCGTCGGAGGAACTGGCCAGCGGTGCCTGCTATATCGAGATCGATGTCTGCAGGGAGCCGATCGGCAAGCAGGACCAGTATGCTGCGGCCTTTGGCGGCCTCAACGCCATTGAGTTTCATCCGGACGAGACGGTGACAGTGACGCCGGTGATCTGCAACCCGGTCGCACGGCAGCGGTTCGAGGAAAGCGTTCTGGTCTTCTACACGGGCCGCACGCGGTCGGCCTCCAATATCCTGCGCCAGCAGTCGGAACGCAGTGCCAGCAACAAATCCACCATCACCTCGCTGCAAACCATGGTTTCCATGGCCCATGATTTCCTGCGGCATCTGCGGGCCGGCGATGTCGATATCCTGGGCGAAATCCTGCATGAGGGATGGTTGCTGAAGCGCGGCCTGTCCCAGGGCATCACCGACGATGCCATTGATGATTTCTATGCAAGGGCCCGGGCGGAGGGTGCCACCGGTGGCAAGCTGTTGGGGGCTGGCGGCGGTGGTTTCCTAATGGTCTATGCCCAAGTCGACCGGCATGAAGCTATTATCAGGGCGCTGGGTGACCTTCGTCATGTGAACATGTCGTTCGCCCATGAGGGTAGCAGGATCATCTTCTATCAACCGCCCGGTCATCGAACCCCGGTCCGCCAGCAGCTGTGCGAATAGGTTTCATCGCAGCCGAGGAAGGCAATTCCAATCCCTAAAGGAAATCATACTGCCCCGGTGTTCAGAAGGCTTTAGGAGAAGAAATGATGTACATTGATCATGCTTATGCGGGTAAAGTGGTCTGTGGTGCAAGCGGTCGTTTGTATCTTATCGATCACGGTCGCCGCCGATACATTGGGAATATGGAAATTTTTCACTCTCAAGGTTTTAGTACAAGTGAAGTTATAGATATACCTGTAGAGCATTAGAACGTATTCCCCGAGGTCCAGAAATTCCGTACCGCTAGAAACGAGACCAGTTTTTGGAGCCACCCATTTTGACTAAATCATTAATGCGGGAACTCATGGTTTCTCAAGTAAAGGGTGTCGGGGTCGAGTTCGGACCAGGCCCCGCTCCATTCGCTCTTCCGATTGGCGTGGGGATTACATACGCAGATTGGATCGAGTTGGCAGTTCAGCGCAAGCGTCTTTGGCCGGAAGGAGAAGATGATGCGTTTATGCCTATAGATGTAAAAGATAATTTCGATCAGATGCAAAATATCGATAGCTGTTCGGTCGATTTTATCCTTGCTAGCCACGTTATCGAGCATGTGAAGGATCCCCTTGGTACACTCTACCGCGCTTTTGATCGACTGCGCCCGGGCGGCTTGTTGTGCTTGGTCGTTCCTGATCGACGCTATTATTTAGTTGATTCTAAACGCACCCCAACTACTTTGGATCACATAATTTTTGATTTCAGGTCGCCGCCAGATGAACGTGATTTTGAACACTACGTTGATTTCTACAAGATTAATCAGGAACCTGAGAATTATCAGGAGTTAGCTGAGGCAGCCGCTCGCGACGGTTTGGACGTACATTTCCATGTTTGGGACCTTGATTCTTTTTACGACTTGACTCAGTATTCACGTCATGAAGCGCCATGGTCAGATATATTATTCTGGCTAAAGATACCTACAGATGATGCGTGCGATGATTTTTATTTTGTGCTTCGAAAATAAGAATCTACACAATACTATTGCTTTCGCTAAAGATCAGGCAACTCCTGTTCGGAGTCGTTTTGATTCAATGCAGAATTGCACTTCTTCCAACAGTGATCTCCGCGAAGGCGGAGACGATGATAGGTACGACCAGTGCTGATATGAGTCATGTTTGAGCGCAAATTTGGGGCACCTTTCGCTGAGATTCTACATAGAGGAGGGTTGCGTCCATAAAGATTGAGTAATGGATACAGTATTATGACAGGGTCTATGCATTTGCGTGTGATCGGCATGCACCCGAATGGCCATCGAGCCTTTGTCCCGTTTCAGAGGGAATGGCTTAAAGCTGTCTGTTTTGAACTTGGGGCGGGCTGGCTCTGTACACGAGTTGGATGCAAGCCGGCTGCTGTGGGCACACATGAAGCGCGGCGCGAAGAAGGGTGTCGTCCCGATCGGGGCTGGGCGAGAGCCGAGGTTTATTCCCGTTGACATTTCGTGCGCTGCGGACGTTGCCCAGGTGAAGAAATCCCCACCATATGCCAAACAGGCCGACTTCCTGCGGCTGCCAGCAGCCGTGGTGCATTCAAATCTTTGTTTCGCCGTACTGTCATAGATTATGGGATAGCAGGAATAACGCAGATGAGATCGAACGAGTCGGCCACCCGTCGATTGATATCGGAGTCTGGATACTTCGATCGGGAGTGGTATGCTGCCCAATATCCAGATGTGTCGATGCTCGATATGGATCCGGTGGAGCATTATGTCCGGATCGGCGCTAAGATGCTGCGTGATCCCGGTCCCTTCTTTTCCACAAAGGGCTATGTGGACGGCAATGCCGCCGAATTGGCCCGATCCCGTCTGAATCCGCTGATCCATTTCCTGTTGCATGATGAAGGGACGGCACGACCGACCGTCGATGCGGTGGTGGCGACCAGGGCGGATGAGTTCCAGGCCGATATCGACCTTATTGCAGCATCCGGCCTGTTTGACGGCGAATGGTACCTGCGCACTTATCCCGATGTGGCCGCCGCTGGCATCGATCCGGCCCGCCACTATGTCTGTCACGGGGTTTGGGAAAATCGCGATCCGGGGCCCGATTTCGTATCCAAGCATTATACCGACGCCTATGAGGATGTGCGATCCGCCCGGATCAATCCGCTGGTCCATTATCTGCGCTTTGGCCGCAATGAAGGTCGCCAGATCGTCGCGCGGGAGCGCGACCTGCTCTGGTGGAGGTTGCTGAAGCCCGATCATGCCGGCATATCCGACTTTGCCGGCACGCTCGACCGGTTGAAGGCGGCGACGGGGCCTGTTTGCGTCATCGTTCCCATCTACAACGCACCGGACAAGGTGCGGGCCTGCATCCTGGCGATCCTGCGGCACCGGCGGGATGACAGCCGGATCATCCTGATCGACGATGCCAGCACCGAATCCCAGGTCCGGATCATCTTGGACGGGTTCCGGGGTCGGCCCGGGCTGGAATTCCACGAGAACACGGTCAACCAGGGCTTCACGCGTACCGTGAACCGGGGCATCGCCCTGGCCGGGCGTGGCGATGTCGTGTTGCTGAACGCCGATACGGAGGTGACGCCCGGCTGGCTAGCCCGGTTGCGTCTGGCCGCCTATGCACAGGAAAAGGTTGGGACGGTCACGGCCCTGTCGAACAGTGCCGGGGCCTTTTCCGTGCCGGAGATGGGTGTTGCCAACCTGCCGCCGGCCTGGCTCGATCTCGATGATTATGGCCGCGCCGTCGCCCAGACCGCCCGGCGCACCTATCTCAACGGCCCGACCGGAAACGGCTTCTGCATGTATGTGCGCCGCGATTGCCTGGACGAGGTCGGGCTGCTAGATGCGCAGGCCTTTCCCCGTGGGTACGGCGAGGAGAATGATTTCTGCATGCGCGCCCGGCGGCGGGGATGGCGCAATATCGTCGATGACGCCACCTTGGTCTTCCACGCGGAATCGGCCAGTTTCGGCACGGCGAAGCAGGAACTTCTCAAGGTCGGGCTGCGGACGCTGGGGGACAAATATCCCGAATATGAGGGTCTGGTCGTCGATTTCATCCAGAACTGCCTGTTTAAGGATGCCCGCGAGCGGGTGGATGCGGTGGCCCGCGCCGTCGGGCCGCTCAAATCCAGGGTGAAGCCGCGGCTGCTGCTGGTTTCCTCACCGCGGATCGGCGGCACTGCCTATTTCAGCGAAGACCTGATGGAGGCGCTGAGCGATCGCCTGGAATGCTTTATCCTCTATTCCGACGGATCGATGTTGGAATTACTCTACTATGCTGCCGGCACCAAGATGCTGGTGGAACGGGTCCGGCTGCTGTCGCGATTGTCGGGACTGAACTGCCGCAGCCGGGAATATGATGCTATCGTCGCAGCCTGGATGGCGGGGTACGCCATCGAACTGCTGCATATCCAGCATCTGGCTTTCCACAGCCTGGGCCTCATGGAGGCCGCCCGTGCCCTGGGTATCCGCACCCTGTTCACCGCACACGACTATTTCGCGCTCTGTCCCACGGTCAACCTGCTCGACGAGGGACTCATCCATTGCGGGGGCAGTTGCACGACATCGGCAGGTGACTGCTCCTATGCACTGATCGGGGAGGAGGGCTTGCCGGCATTGAAGCATGCCGTAGTGCATGACTGGCGGCGGCAGTTCGCTCAGGCGCTGCGGCATTGCGATCAGCTGACCGCCCCTTCGGTGGCAGCGGCCCGCCTGTTCCTGTCCGGCTTCCCAGATCTGCCGC
Source organism: alpha proteobacterium AAP38 (assembly GCA_001296005.1). GTDB lineage: Bacteria > Pseudomonadota > Alphaproteobacteria > Azospirillales > Azospirillaceae > Niveispirillum. Next base: position 99,500 of record LJHR01000017.1, read on the forward strand.
CGAGCCGGATGCAGGTTATTCCCCACGGCCAGGACTGGGGCGAGTGTTTCCAGTTGGCGGCGCCCTACCGCCCCGGAGAGGTGCTGCGCATCGTGGCACCCGGCAATATTAGCCCCAGCAAGGGCGGACACCTGCTTGTGGCGCTGTCCAGGATGCCGGGCGTGGAGGTCCATGTCCTGGGCCAGCTCATGTTCGATGTGGAGTCCACGGCCTCGCTCATCATCCATGGCAGCTACGAGCGGGAGGATTTCGCCAGGCATATCGGTGCCATCCGTCCCCATCTGGGCGCGGTGCTGTCGATCTGGCCGGAAACCTTCTGCTATACGCTGAGCGAGCTTTGGGCTACCGGCCTGCCGGTGATCGGCTTCGATACCGGCGCGGTGGGCGATCGTATCCGCGCGCATGGCGGCGGCTGGCTGGCCACGGCGATCAACGCGCAAGCCGTTTGCGCGTTGATTGACCGTTTGCGCGCCGATCCGGACGATATCGGGTTGAAGCGGGCTGCCGTCGAACGCTGGCAGGCTGGTGAGCGCCGGCTGTATGATCGCCACGCGATGGGCCATGCCTATTTCGATCTCTACCGGTGCCTGCTACTGGGCGATGGATCAGCGGCTGGGCGCCGGCCGACGGTGGCTGTGTTGGCCCCAGCCACGAGGCTTTCCGGCTATGGGGTCGATATTGCCAATGCTTCCACCTGTATCCGGCTGGTGGAAAAGACCGTCGACCGCCTGCATCGGTCCGTCCGCTACGATTATTGCGATCCCTCATCAGATCCCGACTGGTTGACCAGCCGTTTTGACGCAGTGGTCGTGCAGCGCACCGCCCTAGACCAGCCTGCGGTATCGGCGCTGCTTGACCTGGCGCTGGAGCGCCGTCGGCCGGTGATTTTCGAGACCGACGACGATCTCCTGCAATTGCGCGACCTAGTTGAAAGCAAGAACGACTGGGACCTGCCGACCATCGATTTCGATGCGGTGGCGACGCTTATCCGACGCTCAGATGTCGTCCTCACTTCAACTGATATATTGGGTGCGCGCATTTCCACCTTGAGTTCGTCGGTCATAGTCCAGCCCAACGGTATCTCGGCTCGGCTGTGGCTTGCCCCTCTACCGACCGATCAGGGTTCGCCGTTGATGCCGTGCCATCAACGGCAATCGCCCGACGAGGTCAGAATTGTCTACATGGGCGGGCATACCCACGGGGATGACCTAAAGCTGCTGCGCGAGGCGGTTGCCCTGGCGCGAGAGCAGGTGCCGGGGCTGCGCCTGTTTATCATCGGCATCACCGCCAGCACGGATGACTGGTATGAAACCATCCCCGTGCCAGAAGACCGGATGAGCTACCAGTTCTTCGTCCCCTGGATCCGCCAGATTCTGGACACCATGGATCTCGGGGTAGCACCACTGGTCGGCTCCGTCTTTACTGCTGCCAAGTCCGACCTGAAATGGCTCGAATATTCAGCGGTAAAGCTGCCCTGCCTCGCAAGCAATGTTGTTCCCTATTCAAATTCTATCGAACATGGGGTGACGGGTCTGTTGGTGGAAAACACCAGTGCCGACTGGTGCGTGCAACTGGTACGGGCCGCCAGTGACAGGGAGCTGTGCCAGTCACTGGCGGCTGCAGCGTATCAGAAGGTGGTCACGCATCGTCTGACTTGGACGCAGGAAGCGGAGCTGGATAACATTATCTTATCGGCCCTGGGTAAGTATCCGGTGTGATAGCATCGGTCAAGGTCATGATCGATACTATCAGACTGGCAACAGCTTCAATGCGAGGATGTCCATCGTACCGATAACGTCCATCGGGTCCAGTCTCAGGAATAACGAGCGATCCGGTAGCGGGATGATGAAATTAACCACCGATATGCCCGGGGGGATGTTGAAGCTCGCGGACTGGTGGTCAGAGAATTCCAACTCTTCTTCACTGCGATAGAATATCTGGAAATGGTGAGGTGCATGGGTTAGCATCCGCACGATGACGCGTAGTCCTGATGGTCCCGATTGCACCGGTACGAGCAGTCGCAGCTGCGAATCCTCCTTAACAGCTTGCACGGTGACGCCCTCTGGTGCAGCCATCACATGGCAGTTTATCGACAGCACATTGGCGATATCTTGAAGGATGTCGTGTGCGGTAGGTGACAGCAGCGCCGAGGCCAGTTCGTCATCTGGCGATTTTGCCCGCTCATCCAGGGTTGTGACACGTGCGCTATGGGGCGCCATTTCCGCCTGCACCTCAGCCAATTGGCGCTGCAGCTCCAGCACCTCACGGGTCAAGATGCTGATTTCGTTGAAGCGGGCGGCTAGTTTCTCATTCAGTGTTCGGAGCTCGATTTCCGCATTCATGGCCCTTTGGGAAAGAATGGCGTTCTGTTCCTGCAGGGCGGCCAGCTCGCATACCGCCATTGTCGGGTCGGGCACGGGCGCTAGCCCGTCTGTCGGGTTCAAACCGTCCCTGGTGGAGCGGAACAGGCGCACAATCTCACTCCGCAACGCATCTATAGCCTGTAGATATTGGTTGTTCAGCGTCTGCAGCGCTGCGGTGACCGCCATAGCGCAAGGCTGGAGTATCTCGGTTGCTTCGGTGTCCGCAGCGAAGCGGCCTTGGACATGGTTGTCGTGGTTCTCGTTCATCATATCCCTTGGAGGACATCTTTATTGGGATTTGTGTGGCTGGGGTGGCGGCCTGACCCGGCCAATGTGCAATATCTCGACGGACTTGTCTGCAGAAACCCTATTGACTCGGTCCGATTATCGGAGTGATGGGCGTTAGGCGTCTCATACGCAAAACCACGTTAACGATAATACGCGATATAATTTCTTATGCACTCGACCTTCCAATTTTCGTCCAGATATTTTTTTTCCTTTCTATAGATTTTGCAAATCAATATTGATTCATTGATTGAATTTTCTTTATATTTTATATTATAAAAACTAACAGAATTTAACGCTCTAAAGAATTCTTCAGGTGGCAGCGGGCCTTCTGCCAACCATTGCTCAGCATCGCGGAACTGTTCGCGCATCGACAAACCAAGCATGTAATCATTAGCGATTAGTAGGTCGACCTTTCCAGATTTATGAACACCAATCATGGGTAACAGAGGCGCCAGCGATGGGACAACAGAGTTCACATAGATATCTATATTCCAATACTGCGTGGCAATTTCGATAAAATGTCGAATATTTTTTATCGGTACGAAATCGCACTCTTCAATCAGACAGATTTCGATCTTGGACTTATTTATATCAACTGTATCATTTGACACATCGACATAGAGACTGCCAATCTGAGTAGCGTTCTGAAAGTATTTTCCACGTAGCGCGCCCCAGATCGAACGCAGAATGCCACCGCTTTCCAGAAACACCCGCAATGCCGCTTCTGTCCGGATACGAGGCGTGGACAGCCGAGCCAGGAGTTCATGCCGGACAGCGTTGGTGATTTCCAGACAGCGGCCCAAAGGGTAAGGCTTGCCCATGTATTGGGGGAACTTTGCTGACAAGGCCGGATCCAGGGAAAGCCGTATATCTAACAGAAGGTCAAAGATCTCAGCCTTGAAAGGCAGCAGGTAGCGCTCGGTCAGTTCCCGCTGTTTGGCATCGACAGGGGCCGGTTCATCTGGCAGTAGAGGACGCTTTACGTTCTCGGGGGAGGGGTGATCAGCGTTGCTCATTTGCCCTCAGAATCCGCTTTCACGCCGCAGAACCGCGATAGCGCGCGTCAGAAGCCGCAAGGCCAGACTTTGGCGGTCTCCGTCGATGTGGACTTCTCCGCGCAGTGTCATCGGCAGACTATGCCCCTCAGTGGCCGTCAGAAGGACACGATAAACTGCTTTCTCCGGCACGAGGCCATGATGGGCATCATTCAGTGCAGCGATGCCACCTCCATGGGTGGAGGCCAGCTCAGGAACGTTCTGCAATCGTGTTGTGGCCGTCGTGGCAAGGGTTGTTAGCTGCAATGGCACGCTATCCCATCCACCGGCCTCCGCGATGAAGGCGGCTTCATTACCGATTGTCAGCCTTTCCAGGTCATGTTCATCGACGAAAGCCTCAATCAATGCGGGCCCTGAAGCTGTCACCGTACCCAGCCATTCGCCGCCGCTGACCCACTCTCCGGGCAGGAGTGGGGTAGGGATATCCGCGACCAGCCCATCGAATGGTGCCCGGATTGTCAGTCGCTCTTTCTCCAACTGCAGAGCCGCATGCTTTTGCTGTGCTGCTGCATAATCCTCCCGGACGATCCGCAAGCTGGCGGCTGAGGCCCTGTCCAGGACAAGAAAGCTGTTCTGCCAGCGCAGCCGTGCCAGTTCCCGTTCGGCGCTGGCCAATCGGTGATCAAGGTCAGGATCAGAAAGCTGAAACAGCGGTGTCCCCGCTTCAACCTCTTGGCCATGTTCCGGCATGAGCAGCAGCTTGGCGCCACCGGGTGCGTAGAGGATGGATTGTTGTCCTGCCCGTAGCAGGGCAGGAGCCCGTACCGTGCTGCTCCATGGCAGCATCAGGAGGGCGACCCCGAGGACAGCCAGAAGACCGGTGCGAGCCGTGGTCTGGTTCAGGCGAAGACCGGTCCGGCGCTTTGCCCATTCCTTCAATTCCCGCCAGATAGGCAAGCCGATGAACCACACGATCTCCACCGCGAACAGAAAGATGCCCAGCAGTTTGAAAAAGAAATGATAAACCAGCAGGGCGATGCCTAGGAACAGGAAGAAGCGATAGATCCAGACCGAGTAGGCATAAAGAATGAGGAAACGCCGCAGCCGGGCTGGCATGTCCTCAGGAACCTCCTCTCCCAGGCCGAACAACCTCTCCCGCAAATGCCAGCGGGCGAGGGCAAAGGACCGATCCTGTAGGTTGGCCATGTCGAGGGCATCGGAGAGCAGGAAATAGCCGTCAAAGCGCATGAAGGGGTTCAAATTGACGGCCAATGTCAGCAGCCAGGTGGTGGTCGCCAACATGAAGGCGGCACTGCGCAGCATTCCATCAGGCAGGAAGCTCCAGGTCAGCGTCGCATAACAGGCCAAAACCAGTTCTGCACCCATGCCGGCGGCCCCTATCTCGAGCCTTTGCCGCCGCTCTCGCAGTTTCCAGGCCCCCGACGTGTCCGTATAGAGCATGGGAAACATGACCAGCAGCGCCACACCCATGCTGGATACCCGGGCACCATGGCGTTTGGCCGTGAAAGCATGCCCCAGTTCGTGGAGCACCTTCGTGGCGAACAAGGTCATGCCGGCCAGTGCTGCCCCTTCCAGGCTGAAGAAATGCAGAAAGGTGGAACGAAAAACATCCCATTGCCGCCCAACCAGAAGCAATCCGGTGAGACCGGCCAGCAGGGTTATCCAGAAGAACGCAGCCGTATAGATGAACTGGACACGGGGGAGTGCCCGTTCCAGCCAGCGGTCTGGCCGCACCAAGGGGATGCGCACGAAGAGATAATTCTTCAAGAGCCATTTGGCCCATCCCATCCGTCCCGCTTTTGCCTGCTCGGACAGTCTGGCCATGCCATCGGCACCCCGGATCCGCAGAAGGTTTGTTCCCGACAAGAAACGGATGAAGTCCGTGACGTCCTCTGTCGTAATGTCCAGGGTGGTGGCGCGATTGACGGCATCCACTACGGCAGAAGCCTCACCCAATTGCCAGCGGGCCAGCATCTCCATTTCAGCCCAACCGATCTGGAAGAACCGGTTCCGAGCCGGGTCCTCCAGTGTCCAGCGTGGACTGCCATGATGATCTGGGGCCGCCTGATGCAGCAGCAATTCGTCCCGCAGTGGTGGCAGATAGATCGGTTGCGGTTCCGCATCCGACATTGTGGCAGCCATCACCATGGGTTCACCAACCCAGCCACAGGCGTAGCACCGTCAAGGGCCGCCGCAGAACCTGCAGAGCCAGGATGGTCCAATGCCCCTCCAGCTTGGCAGTCCCTTTCAGACCGACACGAAGCCGTTCCTTCTGCTGTAGGCTGTCCTCTGTGAAGCGTCCAGATAACCGATAGGCCATCAGACCTTCAGGGGTCGGGGCCGCGCGGTAGCCGATGCGCGTCAGGGTGGCTGACAAAGGGGCTGCTGGATCGACATTGAGAAAGAAGCGGATGTCACTGCCGATATCCAGCGGAATGGCATCAGAAGCCGGCAACAGGATGTCCAGTTCCACATCTGTCGGATCGGCGATCATGAGAATACGTTCGCCCAGGGCGACAGGTCGGCCGGCCCAATCATCAGGATTATCATAGATGGCAATGCCAGCCTTCGGGGCTGTCAGTTGACCACGGGCCAGCAGCTCCTCGGCATAGGCGACGTCAGCCGCGGCTTGTTCCCGCCGAGCCGCCAGCACAGCAAGGCTGGTTTTGGCACGTTCATCAAAAACCGCCTGCTGTTGGGCCTGACGTTGTTCAGCATCGGCGATGGCCAGGGCCTGACGCGCCACCTCAAGCCGGCTCTCTAACTCGCGCCCATCCATGCGGACCAGTTTCTGTCCTTCTGTGATGGTGGTATTGGGAGGGACCAGGATCTCTTCCACGACACCAGCAAGCGGGGCCCTCAGGATAGCCGGCTTGTGTGGTGCGATCTCGGCTTGAGCCAGGACTGACTGACGTACGGGAAAAAGCGCGACGAGGACAATGGCCGCAGCCGCCATGGCCAGCTTACGGCGATCCTTCAACAGCGGCATGCGTTTGGTGCCGGGTCCTGTTAGCGCTTTCCAGGCATGGGCATAGGCGTTGCAGACGATATCCAGCAACTGCCGCTCTCCATCCGTGAACGGTACATCGCGGGCCAACAGCAGCAGGCCGACAGGCGTGGCTCCATCCGCGGGAAGGAGAGGTAGCAGCAAGCCATAGGCGGGCAGATGGGCTGTCCAGAACTCAACCTCCTCCCCTGGCATATCCTCCACAGTCAAATCCAAGGGAGTGGACAAGCTCGACCATGCGGCCATCTGCCGGTCCAGCCACTGTGTAAAAGGGGCTTCGGGGTCGGGAGCTGCAAGGCCGGAAAGAGATTGGATTGATGCTTTATCAGCCCGCCAGAAGGCCGCTTGCCGATAGGGAACGAGGGCGTGGGTCTCATTCACCATGAGGAAAGCCAACTCTGCCGGCGTGGGTGCGGCACGCACCCGCCGTTCCAACTGTACCAGCCCCGCCAGGGCCGCCAGCTGCCGGTCGCGCGGGTCTGTCATGGCGTCTTGCCCGCTGCCAAGGCAGCAGAGCCGCTCATCCCCGGTCGCAGCCGTTCGATCGAACCCTTTATACGGCCATAAACGCGAACGGACTGGCTGACAGGGTCCACCGCACCCGATAGGCGTGTGATTTCCGCTTCATGATCGCTGCCCGTCTCATCAACCCGCAAGGAGAAGGAAAGCCCTGGCTTCAACCAGCTGAGCCAAGCAGAAGGAACGATCATTTCGATGTCATACTGGCTGCTGTCGTAAATGCCGATCAGAGGGGCGCCTTCAGCCGCGAAAGCATAGCGCTGAACCTGTACGTCCGATACCCGGCCATCATAGGGCGCAGTGATGGAACAACGCTGCACCATGACACCCGTCAAGGCCAATTCAGCCTTGGCTTGCGCTTCAGCGCTCTCTGCTGTGGCCAGCTCAAGCTGACTGATGGAGTTCAGCTGGTTCAGCTTGCCCGACACTTCTCGTTTGCGGCTCGCTGCCTGGGCTGCCGCTGCCGCCTGATCCTGGCGGGCCCGCTGTGCTGCGCAGTCGAACGCAATCAGACGATCCCCCTTCCGGAAGGTTTCACCATCCCGGTAGGGCAACTCCACAATCTTGCCAGCCATTTCGGCTGAGAGGGTCGCATGGTGACGGGCCCGGATTTGTACACGGATTTCCGTACCAGCAGACATCACCGTCCCAGGTGGAGGAGGGAGGGGTGCCTGCTGGCTATAGGCTGGCAACGTAGCAGCACCCGCAATCAGGCAGAGAGCAAGACGAGTGCTGCGCAGGGGGCATTTCCGCAAGACGCATTCCCTCAATTTGTCAGGGCCGGCGGCTTTATAGCATTACCCTGACTGACGGCGTCCATTTGTGTCTTGATGGCGCTTGCGATCTGGTCAATGGAACCGGCAGGCGTCTGAGGGGGGATGGGGTCGAAGCCGGCCGCCTGGTGAATGGCCCCATATGCATTCTGCAATTCAGCATAGGCACGATCGCGGGCCCGTGTCGCCAGCAGAGCCGAGGCTCCGGCCCGGATACGTTCCAGCTGGGTCTGGGCATCGCTGGCCGCCGCCGCATCGATCTGTGCCTGGATGCGGCTTTCGATCTCCTGCAGGCTGTTATAACGGTCGTAAAGCCGTTCGGCCCGTTCATGACGCCGCCATGCCAGATTGACCTGGGTCAGGACGGCCATACGCAATGCCTGACGACGGGCCTCAGCCACCTTCTCCCGCGCCTCACCGGTTGCCTCGACCTTGGACCAGTTCAGCACGGACAGCAGGTTCCAGGAGACCTGCACACCAGCATCAGCCCAGTTATTGTTCACCAGATAGGAATTGTCGTCACGGTTCAGCCCTGCGAACAAGGTGACACCAGGCAATAGCTTGAGCAGGTTCATACGGGTTTCGAGCGCCACATTGCGCGCGATATAGGCCTCCTCCCGCACCTCCGGTCGTTCCACCATGGCAATGGCCTCCAGATCCTCCAGCTTGTAGCCAAGCTTGGCCAGTGCCGGTGCGGCCTCGCCCGGTACGGCGATCTGGACTGGTGTCGCCGGCGGCAGGTTCATGAGGCTGGCCAGCTGCGTTCGGGCAATGGCCATGTCGGCTTCCAGCGCTTCCAGCTGCTGGACGATCTCCACCAGAGCCTTCTGATAACGCAGGCTCTCCAGCGGGGGCAGCAGGCGCTGCTGTTCCGTTTGACGTGCCTGTTCCAAGGCCTGACGGGCTTCCGCCAGGATGGCAGTGACCTGCGGCTTCAGACGCTCAGCCGTTACAGCCTCCCACCAGGCGGCCCGAACCTGCTCTACAATGTTCAGCACGACCCGGCGCCGGCGCTCCTCAGCAGCCAGCAGCTTGTTGGCTTGGGCCTGTGCGCCATAATAGGACAGGCCGAAATCAAGGACATTCCACCCAAGCTGAAGGTCGACCGTTGAACTGGTCCGCTCTGAACTCGTGGAAGGAACCAGAGAGACCTGGCCGGTCGCAACGGATTCAGAAACAGAGGCCAGGACATTGGAGCGCGTACGCAACCCCGCGCGCGTGGCCAGTTTCGGCAGCATGTCGGCAGCACTGGCATCCAGCACCCGATCCTCCAGCGCCTGCTCCATCAAGGTAACGCGGTGCTGCAGGTTGTATTTCAGGGCTCGCGCAATGGCTTGCTCTAGCGTGACCGGAGCAGAAAGTGCCTCTTGACTGGCGAACATGACCTGGCGGTCCGTGCTGGCCTGGGCAATCTGCTGATCAAGCGTCAGCGGTTCCGGACGCACACTGCACCCGGTGAGCACGATCAGCACAGCCGTGCTGGTCAGCAGGGGCAGGCGGCCGGTGAAGGTATTGCGGATCATATCGTTTCTCTCCAGATCGACCGGACGTCAGGCAGCATTGGGGGGGATGGCAGGACCCGCCGTGAGCGACGACAGGCTGTTCAACAAGGCGAGACCATCACTATGGATGGCGGTAGTGGCAGCGGCCTGGATGGCGCTGGATAGCGAAGCCTTGCCAGTCGGCATATCAATGCCTGCGGTCCGGTCGGCTAGGCGCAAGGTCAGCCGGACTGTCTGGCGCTGGCCATCACTGGTTTGCGCTGTGACCTCGACAACCATGCGGGCCGGTGCGTTGGCAGGTGGTGCTTCACGCAGAAAGAAGGTTCCTGTCCGGGCATCAAAGCGCAGCCAGGAAGGCAGAGCCTTGCCACCCGGCATTGAAGCCGCAACCGCCAGACGCCCATCATTGCTGACAAAGGTTCCAGCCGGCAGTGTGAAGCTGGCAGTACGGGTGACCGGATCCAGAACCAGACGGCCCGACGGTTCGGCATTGCCAACCCGCAGATAGGGTTTTGCCCCTGGTGCCGCTACATTGACGGTCACGAAACCTTCAGGTTCACTGATCTTGAGATTGATGCCCTCTATGCGGGCAGGCTCCAGCGGATCGCCGAACAGGCCCCGTGTATTGCCGATGCCCGCAACGATAATGGGTTTGGCGCCAACCAGATTGGGATCAGTGCCCAGATCGGCTGCGGGTGCTACCTGCAACGGCGGAGTGATGGTCGTGTTGACGGCCGGCAGCCCTGTATCCGGCAGGGCAGGTGGCGGCAGAATAACGACATTATCCTGACCGATCACCAGGCTTGTGGTGCGCACCGCCTTCTCGCCCAGACGATCGGTGGCAGTAATCGTCAAACGCCAAGTTCCGACCACATTGAAGTCGGGAATTCCTCGGATCGTGTTGGTGGCTGCATCAAAACTCAATCCGGCGGGCAGGCCGCTGACCGAGAGGCTGAGCACATCCCCGACATCCGGATCAGAGAACAGGTTGCCAGGCAGGACCGTGCTGTAAGCGGACCCAACCCGCCCATCCACAAGGGTCAACGGATTGGTCGTTGCCACAGGCGGCTGATTGACAATGACAGGAACTGTCAAAGTCCTGGAAACGGCAGGTGTCGTGCCGTCACTGGCAGTGATGGCGATGCTGGCCGTCTGTGTACCCGTCGGCAGGGTCAGAGAGAGACCAGCCAACGTACTGTTGATGGCATTAGCAGCACCCGACAGGATCAGCGAACCATTGGCGCCATTGCTGACCGTCACATTGGTGGTCGTGCCGATGGCAAGGTTGCCGCTGCTGGGCGTCAATGTAACCGTGAGGTTGGCACTATCCCTGTCGCTGACGCTGATACCGGGAACCGCCCCGGCAATACCGGGTCGGATGGCGGACGGGCTTGGCAATGTGATGGCAGGCTGTGCTGCGACCGTGAGGGCCAAGGTCCTGTCAACGTCGGGTGACCGGGCATCACCGTCAACGGCCTGAACGCGCAGAGTAGCGGTAGTGGCGTCTGCTCCGGCGGTGAAGCGCAGACCCGCCAGGGTGGCGTTCAGATCGGCGATGGTGCCGTTGAGGCGCAGTGCCCCGCCACCTGCATCCGTTATGGCGACGCCGCCGACAGCGGTCAGACTGATCGAACCATTACTGGGTGTCAGGGTAACCGACAAAGCTTCCGTATCGGCATCGGTCAGGCTGATGCCTGTGATCGGTGTACCGATCCCGGCGACGACCGTGGGGCGATTGGGGAATGTCACTTCTGGCGACTGGACGACCTGGATCAAGACCAGATCGCTGTCGTTCGGGCTGACGGGGTCATTGTCGTCGGTGACGATGCGCAGACTGGCTTCGCGTACCGTCTTGGAGCCGGTGAAGTCAACGGTTGCGAGGCTGGCATTGACGTCAGCCGTGGCGCCGGAGATGTGCACCGTACCGTTGGCGTCACGGGTCAACGTGGCTGTCCCGAAGGTGCGCAGGCTGACCGTGCCATTGGTCGGAATGAGGCTCACGGTCAGGGTCGGGCTGTCAGTATCGTAAACACCCAGACCAATGATTTCCGTGGCCACACCCCCCAGGACAACCGGCTGCACCGGCAAACGGTTTTCCGGTGCCTGTGCCACGCGCACATTCAAGGTTCGATCGAGATCGGTGGTCGACGCATCTCCATCACTGGCAGTAACCCGCAGGCTGCCAGCCGTGCTGCCGGCGGCTGGCGTATAGATCAAAGTCGCCAGAGTGGCGTTTACATCAGCAACAGAACCCGACAGCGTCGTTACGCCATCGCTGCTCGACACAGATGCGGCTCCGATCACGGCGATCGTTCCGCCCGTCGGGGTCAAAGTGACGGTGAGGTTGTCGCTATCGCCATCCAGGATGGAGAGACCGGGCACGCTGGTGCTGACGCCGGCCAGGACAGCGATGCTGTCAGGGCCCGCATAGGTCGGGGTACGCGGATCATTGTCCAGAATGGTGGCGCTGACAGTCGGCGTGCGGATATCGGCGCCGTTGCTGGCATTGGACAAGGTGAGGGTGAAGCGCTCATCAGCCTCTATGGTGGTATCGCCTGTCACCTGGATGGTGATGGTCTTAACCGCTTCCCCATCGGCAAAAGTGACGATACCGGTGGGCAGGGTGCCACCGAAATCGGCCGCATCAAGACCACCATCCCCACTGACTGCCCAGTTGACACTGGTGGTGCCAAAGAGGCTGCCGCTGCGTGTGACCTGGAACCGATAGCTTGTTGTGCCCGTATCCGCTTCTTCCAGGCTCGGATCGAGTGCCGTGACCGCAATGCGTGCTGGTACGATGGTGCCCACCTGAGCCTGGGCGATGGCTTGATCCAGCGGGGTGCCCGTAAAGCCAGCCAGTGCCGTGCTGAGATTGCCATTGGCAGCACCGGTGCGGATGGCCAAGGTTGCATCGCCTTGAGCCACGACTTGTACGCGTGCCATGGCGGTGAGCCGTTCGATAGCAGAGCCACTGCCATTCTCGGCACTTTCGACCCGGTTGTTTGCCTCGCGGATCATCTGTGCCGTATCGGACAACAGTCCGGCTCCCGGAGTAAGCCCCAGACGACCAGCCGCATTGGCCAGGACAGCCTGAACCGTAGCCTGGTCGGCGAAGTTGATCACGCCACCTGCTGGCAGAGCATTGATCGCGTCACCAATGGCAGATGTGATGGCATTGCCAGCTGCACCTGTAGCAAGCGGGGCCGGTGACAGGCCCGTCAGCAGAGCCGACCCTTGGACCAGCAGGATGGACAGCTTGTTAGCTTCGCTCTGCGCATTCAGTGCAGCCAGGACCTCGCTAGCACTGGATCCGGTGGCGGTAGCCTGATCAATAGGATCGGTATTGAACAGGTCGAAGCTGGAGGAAATTCCCAGTGCTGTTTTAACCTTTGTCGCAGCAGCGGTGAAGGCGGCATCAGAAGCCGACAGGCCAGCTGTCCCGACAACAGCCGTCGTGAGCGGATTGATCACGGTAGCGCGGGGTGGCGCCTCATATACACCATCGAAGGTGATGCCCGTGGAGACGTCACGTCCACCGACCATGATGTAAGGTCCGCTGCCACCTCCGATTTCATAATTGCCAGCGGCATCGGTGATGACATTCACCTCACCATTGTCCAGGACACCGTTCCGGTTCGCATCAGCGAAGACAAGAGCACCCTGGATATAACCATCGATCGTTTTGCCACGGACAGTATTGACCAGAATGTTGGACAGGTTGAGGGGCTGACCAGCCCCGTTGCGCAGGGCGAACCCGCTGACGGCATTGTTGCCGGCAGCATCTTTGACAGTCCCCCCGAGCTGCGTGCCGATGGTGATACCATCACGGTCAACATCACTGGCCTGGACCGTATACGAGAAAGTCAGATTGTTACCGCCGCTGCCGGAGACATAAGTCGCCAGACGGACGTTGCTGCCGATCAGCAGCGGTACGGTCGCACCGTTTGTGGCATTGACATTCTCGCTGAAGGTCAATGTCACCGACAGCGTGTCACCCGGGAAATACGAGCCGGCATCCGGTGGGGTGACGGCAGTGACACGTGGCGGTGTACGGTCCTGGTCACGATCAAGGATCGTGGCGGAAACGCTGGAGGGATCGTTCACGCGCGGTGTCAGCGTCAGGCCGTTGTTGCGCAGATTCTCCAGGGCAACCGTGAAGGTTTCATCGCCTTCTGTCAGCCCGTCGCCCACGACATCGATCGTAACAATCCGGCTGCTTTCGCCTGGTGCCAGCGTGACAGTGCCCGAAGGCAGGGTCGCACCTGCAAAGTCGGCTGCACTGATGCCGGCTCCGGCCTCAACACGGAAATCAACCGTGACGCTTCCGGTCGTTGCAGGGTCTGCACCTGCCGTGCGGTAAACCTCGAAGCTGAAGCGCGTGATCCCGTTGCCTAGGGGTTCTGCTTGTACCGAGGCACTGCCCGCGGCGTTGCGGATGCCGATGATCTGTTCTTCGGCGATCAGGACTTCTACCGACCCAAGGCGCAGGCTGTTACCGTCGCTGATCGTGTAGGTGAGCGAGCCAGCATCGCCCAGGAAGCCGGTATCGACATCGAACTGCAGACGAGTGAGGTCAGCCGGGCTGAGCGTATCGCCCACCGAGACCCGGCCACCATCTGCCCGCAGGGTAGTGCCGTTGCTGGGCAGACCCGTGATGGTAATGGTCAACGGATCCCCATCGGGATCGCTCGGCTGGTCGATCGAGAGACCTACCGCATCAGCGTTACGAGCGATGATGACCTGCTTGGGCGGTTCCGTAACCGGGTCATTATTCAGGCCGGTTATGGTCAGATTGACCGTACCCGTACTGGAGAGGCCAGCCTTATCGGTGACGGTGTAGGTGAAGCTGTCAGTTCCGGTCTGGCCGTTATTGAGGCGTCCAAAGGCGCCATTGGGATCATAGCTATAGGAGCCGTCGGCATTGACCGTCACCTTTGCGCCAGAGGCCAAGGTAATGGCTGTGCCGATGCTGTTGACACCATTTACCGCTGTGATGCGCAATACATCACCTGCATCCGCATCCGTGTCATTGGCCAGAAGATTTCCACCCAGCACATCGATCTCACGGACCGTACCGCTGTCGTTATTGGCAACAGGCGCCGTATTGGAGGCGGCAACCGCCAGGGTGACTGTCAAGCTGGTGGCCAGGCCACCATTGTCAGTGGCGGTGATCGTTACAGTCCGGTTTCCGACATCAGTTGGTGTCGGGGTTCCCGACAGGCCCCCCGTTGTCGGATCAATGACAAGCCAGGAGGGGCCGGACAGGCTGTAGGTAAGACGGTCCGTGCCACCCGGCACAATGTCGGGATCGCTGAACGCACCACTCGGCAAGCTGAGATTGAAGGGCTGGCCCTGAACAGCACGAGCATCAATGGTCGATATTGTGGCAATTGGTGCGTCATTGACGCCTGTCGCCGTGTAACTGACCGTCCGTGTCAGGTTAATCCCATTAGGCCCCGTTATGGTCAGCGTGATCTGGGCCGTCCCGAAGGCGTTAGCAATGGGCAGCAGGCGCAAGCTGGGCGTCCCATTCACGATCTCCACGCTGGCCGATGCCAGGCCGGGATTGCTGCTGGATGCCGCAAAGGACAATTGGCTGACAGGGATGTCGGGGCTGGTCAGCGACAATGGAACGGAGATCGGCTCGCTATCCTCGGCAACGCTGATCGCCGGCAAATCGCCCAAGGTGGGAGGTGTCGGGACCAGAGTGAGGTTCAGGGGGTTCGACAGGATAACGCCGCCACCATTGGGCTGCGTGACCTGCAGCCGCAAAGTACGGTCTCCGAAGCCCTCATAGGCACGGTCCAGGGTTACCGACTGTACAGCACCGGTACCTGTGCCGACCGTGACAAAACCACGTCCATCACCCCAGTCGACCGCCAACACGCTCCCCAGAGGTCCGCTGATCTGGATCGTCGGCTGGCGATTACTGGTGATGCCATCACCTGGGATACCGGTATCGGACCCCGGATCCAGTGTCAGGCTGACATTGTCAGGGATCAGG
Organism: alpha proteobacterium AAP38; assembly: GCA_001296005.1. Classification (GTDB taxonomy): domain Bacteria; phylum Pseudomonadota; class Alphaproteobacteria; order Azospirillales; family Azospirillaceae; genus Niveispirillum. The sequence goes on from LJHR01000017.1 coordinate 114,972, forward strand.
TTCAGAAGCGTGGAGGCTGTCAGCAGGGAGGACTTGTTCCCGGCCGCATCCTGGAGTTCGACCGCTACCGTGATCGTTCCATCGTTCAGGCCCTTGAGATCAGGAAGCCCGATGCTGGATCCGTTAAGAGTACCGGTACCGGTGATGGCGGTTCCGCCTGCCGCAGAAGTGATCGTATAGCTGTATTTTGTACCGGCCTCGTTGCTGGTCAGCGTCAAGCTGGCACCCTGGGCCTCGGTAATCGTTGTGCCGCTAAAGTTGACACTTCCCGTAGGCAGGGTCTTGTCGAGGATGGTGGTGGCAGTGATGGCGCCCGTGCTCTTGTTGCCCGCCTTGTCGGCCTGTTCCAGGCTGACTGTGAGCGTGCCATCTCCCAGCGAGGAGACATCGCCCAGGGTGATAGTGCCGCCATCGGCT
>LJHR01000018.1 GCA_001296005.1 alpha proteobacterium AAP38
TGGCGGGCGGAGGGGCCGTAACTTACGAAACCCGCCGCAGCCGCGCCGCGAAGAACCCGTCCATGCCGCCGATCTCGGCCAGATGGCCCGGCGTGCAGCGGACATAGCCGTCAGCCGTGATCAGGTCGGACAAACCCCCGACCTCGTCCGCTGTCACCGGCACCACCTGCATCTCGGGCCGACGGTAGAGCAGGTTGGTGATCTGGTTCTCGCCCTCTTCCGCCTGAAGCGAGCAGGTGCAATAGACCAGGGTGCCACCGGGCTTCAGCATGTCGACAGCACGATAGAGAAGGCGGGACTGGATACGGCCCAGCTTCTCCACATCCTCTTCCGACTTCAGTCGCGCCACGTCGGGGTGACGGCGGATGGTGCCGGTGGCCGAACAGGGGGCGTCCAGAAGGACGGCATCCACCACGGCATCGGGCCGCCATTCGGTGGCGTCCGCCGCCACCGTCGTCACCTGTGCCGCCAAACCCAGGCGGGCCATGTTCTCGGTGAGGCGGACCAGCCGCTTGTCGGACCGGTCCACAGCCACGACACGGGCACCGGCGGCGGCCAGTTGCGCTGTCTTGCCGCCGGGTGCCGCGCACAGATCGATGGCATCACGACCCGTCAGGTCACCGAACAGCCGGGCCGGAATGGCGGCAGCCGCGTCCTGCACCCACCAGCCGCCCTCATCAAAGCCGGACAGTTCCGTGACCTGCCCACCGGCGGCACGGCGCAGGCTGCCCGTGGGCAACACGGTCGCCTCCAGCCGTTCGGCCCAGGCGGCGGCATCGCCCTTCACGGTGATATCCAGCGGCGCCTCGCCCAGATGCGTCTCGACGATGGAACGGGTCAGGGCGGTGCCATAGGTCTTGCGCCAGGAAAGCCAAAGCCAGTCGGGCGTGTTCAGACGCCCTGCATCCTGTTCGGCCAGGATGCTGACCCGTTCACGGTCCAGCCGGCGCAGCACGGCATTGATCAGACCCTTATAGGGATGCTGCTTGCGCGCTACCGCCAGTTCCACCGCCGTATCGACGGCGGCATGGGCCGGCGTGCCCAGGAACAGCAGTTGGGCCGCACCCAGACGCAGGATATCCTGCACCACGGCCTTCAATTGCTGGCCCTGCTTGTTCAGGCTGCCCTGGATGGCGGCGTCGATCTGGCCCAGACGGCGCAGGGTGGTGGCCACCAGCATCCGCACAAAGGCGCGGTCGCGCGGCTCCAACGCGCGCAAAGCGCGACTGGCGTCCCAGGCGTCGTCAAACGGCACGCGCTTGGCCAGCACGTTGAACAAAAGGTCAAGGGCCGCCCCGCGCGTCGCAAGCGCGCTATCGGCCGGGCTGGTGGTCGCATCATTCATGGCGTGGGGATGTACCCCGCCCCGCCGCGCTTGTCGAACGCCGATGACGCAAAGGTGCCCGCCGCCCCATACTGGACTTAATCACCACAAGGCACCACATGTACGGGCCGAGCGTTAAGCTGAAAGGAATGAGATCATGGCCATCGAACGCGCCATCCTGGCCGGCGGCTGCTTCTGGGGCATGCAGGATCTGATCCGCAAGGTGCCGGGCGTCGTCGCCACCCGTGTCGGCTATACCGGCGGCGCCCTGACAAACCCCACCTATAAGGATGTGAAGACAGGCCGCACCGGTCATGCAGAGGCCATCGAGATCAGTTTCGACAATGAGAAGCTGACGTATCGCCGCCTGCTGGAATTCTTCTTCCAGATCCATGACCCGACGACCAGCAACCGTCAGGGCAATGATATCGGTAGCCAGTACCGTTCCGCCATCTTCGTGGAAAACGCCGCCCAGGCCGAAACCGCCCGCCATGTGAAGGCGGAGGTGGATGCAAGCGGCCATTGGCCCGGCAAGGTGGTGACGGAAATCACCGATGCCGGCCCCTTCTGGGAGGCCGAAGATTTCCACCAGGATTATCTGGAACGAACGCCCAACGGCTATACCTGCCACTGGGTGCGCCCGGACTGGGTACTGACGGGGCGGTAATGGCGCTGCCCCTGGACGGGGCGCGCCGCTGCGGCTAAAGCATGGGGTGGACATCGTAACCGACAGGGTCACCCCATGCTGTTCGCCATTTCCTGCCTTGATCATCCGAATTCCCTGGACCTGCGGCTGGCCAACCGCCCGACGCATCTGGACTATCTGAATTCCTATCTGGCGCAGATCGTCGTCGCCGGCCCACTGCTGGATGATGCCGGGGAAAAGCCGGTGGGCAGCCTGCTGGTCATGGATTTCGCCGACAAGGCCAGTGCCGAGGCCTTTGCCGCCGGCGACCCCTATGCCAAGGCCGGGCTGTTCCAGTCGGTCAGCATCCGCCCCTATCGCAAGGTTCTGCCGTAAGGCCGTGGCACCCGGAGGGTGCAGGCTGGCGACCGCCGGCCCGCGCCGCGTGGCGCGTAAGCCAAGTTGCCGGATGGCAGCGCCCGGCGCATGAGGGAGCAAAGGAAAAATATCATGGCCTATTGGCTGGTGAAGTCCGAACCGTTCAAATACGCCTGGGACAAGTTCGTGGCCGATGGCCGCACCCACTGGGATGGCGTGCGCAACCATCAGGCAGCCCTGAACCTGAAGACCATGAAGGTGGGCGACCGGGCCTTCTTCTATCACTCGAACGAGGGGTTGGAGATTGTCGGCATCGCGGAGATCGTGCGCGAGGCCTATCCCGACCCGTCCGATCCCGCCGGTCGGTTCGTGATGGTCGATCTGAAGCCCGTGATGCCCGTGAAAAACCCCGTCACCCTGAAGCAGATGAAGGGTGATCCGGCCCTGGCCGAGATGCAGTTGATCAAGCAGTCGCGCCTGTCCGTCTGCCCCGTCACCGATGATCAATGGACCCATATCTGCGCCCTGGCCGAGGTGCCGGCATGAGCGGCGGCCACGTTCTGTGCCGGGTGGAGGAGATCCCCGACGGCACGGCACGCGGCTTCGACTGGCCGAAGGGTGAGGTGAAGGTGAAGATCCTGGTGGCCCGCAAGGGCGACAGGGTCTTCGGCTACCGCAATGCCTGCCCGCATGTCGGCGTGCCCCTGGAAATGGACCAGGACGATTTCATGAGCATTGATGGCCGCTGGCTTCAGTGCAGCACGCACGGTGCCCAGTTCCGGGTGGAAGACGGCATGTGCGTCATCGGCCCCTGCGCCGGTCGCCCGTTACGGTCAGTGCCGCTGACCGTAACGGATGGTGTGGTGGCGGTGGGGGAGTAGCTCCCGTCACCCCGCCTTTCGCATCACATCGCTGAAATCATCCGTCGCCGTGGCAATACGCCGCGACAGGCAGCGCGCGTCCGCCGCCGCATCGGCAAAGCCCGACGCGCCCACCGGCAGGGACGACAGCAGCAGGTTCAGGGTCATCAGACTGGTGCGCAGACCCAGCCGCGCCGGGTCATCGCCGGGGCCCTGACTGCCGCCCTCTTCGGGAATCACCCCACTCATCCCCTGTCCGCCCTGTTTCCATGCAGTGTTATGTAAATCATACCATGCTGTGCAATGGCCCGCACGCAGTATGGCGGCCCCAACATTTCCCCGGAAAAACCGTTGAATGCGTCGAAATGCGCACGCGACGAATGTACATGTTCCAAACTTGAACGCCGGTGCTTACATAAATTGCGTGAACGGACAGAACCCACAGGCGCGGTACACGCAAAAAGCCGGGGTTCGGTTCAAGAGATAAGCGGGACCGGTAATCGCCCGCCAACCTTGGGAGAAACAACGCCATGAGCAGCCCAACCTTCTTTCCTGTCACGGAAGATGTGGCCGCAAGCGCCTGGGTCGACGAAGCCAAGTACAAGGCGATGTACGAACAGTCGGTCAAGGACCCGGAAGGTTTCTGGGGCGCGCATGGCAAGCGCATCGACTGGTTCACCCCATACACACGCGTGAAGAACACCAGCTTTGAGGGCGATGTCTCCATCCGCTGGTTCGAGGATGGCACCACCAACGTCTCCTACAATTGCGTCGATCGGCATCTGGCCACGCGCGGCGATCAAACGGCCATCATCTGGGAAGGCGACAACCCGGCGGAATCGGCCCACATCACCTATCGCGAGCTGCATGAGAAGGTCTGCCGTCTGGCCAATGTGCTGAAGGCGCAGGGTGTGAAGAAGGGTGACCGCGTCACCATCTACCTGCCCATGATCCCGGAAGCAGCCTATGCGATGCTGGCCTGTGCCCGCGTCGGCGCCATCCATTCCATCGTGTTCGGCGGCTTCTCGCCCGACAGCCTTTATGACCGCATCGTCGATTGCGACAGCAAGCTGGTCATCACCGCCGATGAAGGCCTGCGCGGTGGCCGCAAGGTGCCGCTGAAGGCCAATGTCGACAAGGCGCTGGAGAAGGCGCCGGGCGTCACCTCGGTCATCGTGGTCAAGCGCACGGGCGGCGACATCGCCTGGAAGGACGGTCGCGACCATTGGTATCATGAGGAAACGGCCAAGGTTTCCGCAGATAATGCGCCAGAGGTGATGGGGGCCGAAGACCCGCTGTTCATCCTCTATACCTCCGGCTCGACTGGCAAGCCCAAGGGCGTGCTGCACACGACCGGCGGCTACCTCGTCTATGCCGCCATGACCCATCAATATGTCTTCGACTATCATGACGGCGACATCTACTGGTGTACCGCCGATGTGGGCTGGGTCACGGGCCACAGCTACATCGTCTATGGCCCGCTGGCCAACGGCGCCACGACCCTGATGTTCGAGGGCATCCCCAACTACCCGTCGGTCAGCCGCTTCTGGGAAGTGATCGACAAGCACAAGGTCAATATCTTCTACACGGCCCCCACCGCCATCCGGGCATTGATGCGCGAAGGTGAAGGCCCGGTGAAGAAGACCAGCCGTGCGTCGCTGCGACTGCTGGGTTCAGTGGGCGAACCGATCAATCCGGAGGCTTGGCTGTGGTATCACGGCGTGGTGGGCGATGGCCGCTGCCCCATCGTCGATACCTGGTGGCAGACGGAAACCGGCGGCATCCTGATCACCCCGCTGCCGGGCGCCATCGGTCAGAAGCCGGGATCGGCCACCCTGCCCTTCTTCGGTGTCCAGCCGCAGGTCGTGGATAATGAAGGCACGATCCTGGAAGGGGCCACTGAGGGCAATCTCTGCATCGTGGATAGCTGGCCCGGCCAGATGCGGACCGTCTTCGGCGATCATGAACGCTTCATCCAGACCTATTTCAGCACCTTCAAGGGTAAGTATTTCACGGGCGACGGCTGCCGCCGTGATGAGGATGGTTATTACTGGATCACGGGCCGCGTCGATGACGTGATCAACGTCTCCGGCCACCGCCTGGGCACCGCCGAGATCGAAAGCGCCCTGGTCGCACATCCCAAGGTGGCAGAGGCCGCCGTGGTCGGCTACCCGCACGACCTGAAGGGCCAGGGCATCTATGCCTATGTGACGCTCAACGCCGGGGAGGACCCGACGGAGGAGTTGCGTAAGGAGCTGGTGACCTGGGTGCGCAAGGAGATTGGCCCCATCGCCACACCGGACCTGATCCAGTGGGCACCGGGCCTGCCCAAGACCCGGTCGGGCAAGATCATGCGCCGCATCCTGCGCAAGATCGCCGCCAACGAACATGAGGCCCTGGGCGACACCAGCACGCTGGCCGACCCCAATGTCGTTCACGATCTGGTCAACAGCCGCATGAACCGCGGCTGAGGGTTGATGGCGGTTTGAGAAAGGCAGGCGGCGGGGGCAACCCCGCCGCAATTGCTGACTTTGGTCACCGTCTTTGTTACACTCTGCTCCCCAACAGCATTCCTGCGCTCAGCCCCCGTCGATGCATCTGGCATCGATGTCGGCGGGCCGTGAACGGTGAAACGCCCCTTTATTTTTTGTTTCATCTGGTTGCATCTGGCTGGAGTTGCCTGACAGGCAGCTCCGAATTCAGCAGGTCGAAGACAACAAAAGTCACCCCTGCCTCTGACAGGGTAGGCCTCGAATAGAACGACCTTTGACTTACCTCAGCCCAGATTGATCCCCCGCGCCGCATCCAGCGTGGCGCCGGCCATGTCGGCACCGTCCAGGACGGTGGCAGACAGGTCGGCACCGGTGAAGTCGACCAGGGTCAGGTCGGCCCCGCGCAGGATGGCAGCGGCCAGTCGGGCACGGACCAGGGAGGTGCGCAGTTCGTGTCCGCGCGCCGTCTTCAGCTTGGAAAGGTTGGCCTTTTCCATATTGGCGTCGATCAGGTTCGCGCGGTCCATGCAGGCGCCGCGCAGATCGGCGAAGCTGAGATTGGTGGAGCGCAGGTCAGCCCCTGACAGCTGTGCCGCCTGCATCTGGGCACCGCGCATGTCGGCGCCGCGCAGATTGGCCCCCGTGGCCTTCATTAGGGTCAGGACGCGGCCTGCCATGTCGGTGCCTGACAGGTCCAGGCCGCTGATATCCAACTGATGGCCGGCTTGCCCGCCAGTCGCCACCCATTGCGCATGGGCGCGCAGCATGGCGTCCAGCCGTTCGGGCGGCGGCGGGCTGTTGGGCACCTCCTCCGGCGGGGGGGGCGCCGGTGGCATGTCGGGCGAAGGCCCGACGCCGCGCTGGGCCGCTTCCTCATCGGTGCGGATGGCGGCCTGCAGGGCCTGGGCCGAAACCTTGGCACCCGACAGGTCGGCCCCGCGCAGGTCGGCATCGGCCAGGTCGGCCCCATCCAGATTGGCCGACTTGAACTGGGCATTGCGCATGTCGACGCGGGCCAGTTGCGCGCCGGCCATGGTGGCGCCGGAGAAATCCGCCTCCCGCGCGCAAGAACCGGTCAGGCGGGCACGCGTCAGGTCGGCATTGATCATGACGGCGGATGAGATGTCGGCGGGCCCGATCTCAAGCCCCAGCACCTTGAAATCGGTGCGCGTGCTGACGGCCATGTTGCCGTCGCGCAGATCGCATTCCACCATCTTGGCGCCGCGCAGGATGGCCCCGCGCAGGCTGGCGGCACGCAGGTCGGTCCGCATCAGCTGCGCGCCCGACAGATCGGCATTGGACAGGTCACAACCGAACAAGTCGGCATAGTCCAGCTTGGCCCCGACAAAGCTGGTGCCGCGTAGGATGGCGCCCGACAGGTTGGCATTGGTCAGGTTGCGGGCATTGAAGGACATGCCCGACAGGTCGAAGAAAGGCAGGCTCAGCTTCGCCCCGCCCTGCATGCCCGACAGGTAGGCCAGATGCCGTTCGCACGCGCGGTCCAGCTGCGCCTGGGACAGGCGCACGCGGGGAGCGACATTGTTGCCGTCTGCGGACATGGCGGCTTACCCGAACAAGGCGTCGATATCGGCCTGCGACACCGTCGCACCCGCTGCCGGCGGCGGCGGGGGTGGTGGGGGAGGCGGCGGGGGAGGAGGTGGTGGGGGAGGAGGAGGCGGAGGGGGCGGCGGAGGCGCCATCTCCTCCTCCGACAATCCCCAGTCATCCATATTGTTCAAATCGTCATTGGCATCGGCCTTTGCAGGTGTCGCGGGGCCATCCAGACTGTCGAACAGGGCGTCAATATTGGCCTGGCTGACGGCCTCCAGCGCCGGGCCGTGCAGCAGGTGCTTGTCCGGACGGTCATCGTCGGGGCGCAGGGCGATAAGGCCGTCGGAGCCGACCTTCTTGCTGCCGACCTCCGTATCCTCTACGCCCCAGATCTCGATCATGGTGTTCACGCGCTGCTCGATATAGCGCAGCGTGTTGACAACCTTCGTCGTGCGCTGACCGGTAATGTCCTGGAACGAACAGGCAGTCATGATCTCGATGGTCTGGGCATCGATATCGTTGGTGATGTCGCTGGACGGCAGGCGGGAAACCAGAGCCTGAATGCGTTCCGTCGCGTTCAGAATGTCGGAGGTGGCGCGCTCGGTGGCGGTGACGATGGCGTCCAGCTCGTTCGTGGCCGCCATGATGCGGTTGGCACCGGCATCCATGGGGCGCAGCTGGGCAATCTCCTGCCGCGTCTGCTCGATATAGTTGGAGAGCTGTTTCAGCTCCTCCCGCATGATGTGGATATGCGGGCTCTGGTCGGCCACAGCAGCAGCAGCAGCGCCGCCGGTACCGCCGATCCCCTGCAGGCGGCCCACCTGTTCCGTCATGCTGGACAAGAGCGCGCGCCAGTCATCCTGGGCCACGATGCGTGTCTGCCGGTCGCGCTGACGCAGGAAAGCGCGACCACGGGCGGACGCCATCAGCGCCTCCTCCAGGGCAGCGTACTCCTTGTCGGAGAGTTCCAACGGATCCATGCCGCTGCTACCGCCAAGCCCCCACATCGGGCCACCCCTTTCAAACGACGCCAGAGCAAAGATGCCGCTAACGCAACGACCGAAGCAAGCCGCCTGTCAGCGGTCCCCGGAACAATTGCCGAAGTATGAACCACGCCCCTGGATATTACAGTCGATAATTAAAAACGCCAAATTTCGCCATACTCATTTGCCATCCCCCGCTTCGGGCGTGCGTCGCGGGGCCGCTCCGGTGTAATTTGCCCCGTAGGTCACAAGAGCGGCCGACCCAGCGGCCGGGTGGGGATGGAACAAGCATGGATATTCTGATCGGCTTTCCCGAAGGGGCGGCATTGGCCGGCAACCTTGCGGCGCGCACGGGCCTTCCCCTGCACCAGGTTTCGCTGCACCGATTCCCCGATGGTGAAAGCCTTGTCCGGCTGGAGGCGGCACCCGAACGCGCCATCATTGTGCGGTCGCTGGATCAGCCCAACGCCAAGCTGGTGGAGTTGCAATTCCTGGCCGGCGCCCTGCGGGAACGGGGTGCCAAGGAACTAACCCTGGTCGCCCCCTATCTGGCCTATATGCGCCAGGATATGGAGTTCCGGCCCGGCGAGGTGGTGAGCCAGCGCATCATGGGCCGCTGGCTGGGTGGGCTGTTCGACCGGATAATCACCGTCGATCCGCATCTGCACCGCACCCATGATCTGGGTGAGGTATTTCCCGGTGGCCGTTCCGCCGCCCTGACCGCCGGCCCCCTGCTGGGCGCCTGGGCCAGGGCGCAGGGCGCGGCGGACCAGGGCTGGATCGTCCTGGGCCCCGATGAAGAATCGGACCATCTGGTGGAAGGGGCCGCCAGGGCCGCCGGCGTGCAGGGCATTGTCGGCCTGAAGGTGCGGCGCGGCGACCATGACGTCTCGGTCGGCCTACCGGAAGGCACCGACCTGACGGGGCGTACGATCCTGTTCGTGGATGACATCATCAGTTCCGGCGGCACGCTGATCGATGCCGCAAAGGTGGCCTATGCCCATGGGGCCGCCCGCGTCCTGGCGGCCACGGTGCATGCCGTCTTCCCCATGGAGCGGCTGGAAGCCTTCAAGGCGGCAGGCATTGACACTGTCGTGTCTGCCGACGGCATCCCGCATCCGACCAACGCCATCGGCCTGTCGGACCTGATTGCCGATTGTCTGGCCATTCTTTGAAGGGGTGACAGCATGGTGCGGCGGCTGCGGTGGTTTCTGGCGGGTATTGCGCTGACATTCGTGGCTGCCGGTGCGCGGGCGCAGACGGACCTGACGCCTGTTTTCCAGCAGGCGCTGGAAAAGGCCGCGACTGCCCTGCCCGACAGCCCCGGCATCGCGGTGATGGTGCAGGCACCCCGCCGGGGCATCGACTGGCGCGGTGCCGTCGGCAAGGCCGATCCGGCAGGCACGGCCCTGACGCCCGACCATCCGTTCCGCGTGGCCAGCATCACCAAGGCCTTTGTCGGGGCCGCCGTCCTGCGGCTGGAGGAAGAGGGCAAGCTGTCACTGGCGCAGCCCATCGCCCCGCTGATCGCGCCGGAAACGGCGGCGTTGCTGCGCAGCGGCGGCTACGATCCCGACCGCATCACGGTTCGGCAATTGCTGGACCATACCAGCGGCCTGCGCGATTTCTATGATGACCCCGCCTATGAAAAGGCCATGCTGTCACAGCCGCAGCGGCGTTGGAGCCGGGCCGAGCAGATCGCCATCGCCATGAAGGTCGGCCCCGCCCATGGCGCGCCGGGGGAGCGGTTCCATTATGTGGATACCGGCTACTCCCTGTTGGGCGAGATCCTGGAGCGGACCACGGGTAAGGGTATGGGGCCGGCCCTACGCCAACTGCTGCCCTATGAAAGACTGGGGTTGAGGCACACTTGGCTGGAAAGCCTGGAGCCTGCACCGGCGGGGGTAAGGCCACGCGCCCATCAATATGCATCCGGCGTCGACATGACGGCGGCAGACCCATCCTATGATCTCTATGGCGGTGGCGGGCTTGTCTCCACGCTTGATGATGTTGGACGGCTGTTCCGGGGCATCCTGCAAGGCGATGTCTTTCGGACCCCCGCCACCCTGGCCTCGGCCCTGACCCTGGTCAGCGCACAATCAGGCGAGGGCTATATGATGCAGGCGCGTCCGGCCCTGTTCGCGCCAGAGAAGGTGGGGCCGCATTCCTGTCTGGGTCTGGGCGGCTATTACGCGGCGCTGGTGGTGCATTGCCCTTCCATCGACCTGACCATCGGTTTCAGCGCCAATGCGGCCAATCCCGACAGTTTCGACGTGGCCAGCACCTTCATGGCGGCGGTCGGGGCGGCGTTGGGCACGACACCGTCCGCCGCCCCCGCGCGGTAATCAACCCCAGGGCAGACCACGCTTGCGCATACCACCGGCATCCGGAACGGTGCCGCCCCGGCGGGTGGGCGTGCTGGCCGGACGCTGCGGCGGGACGGAGCCGCCCATCACCATGCTGCGAAGGCGGCGCACACGCTCCGCCGTGCTGGGGTGGGTAGAGAACAGGCTGTCCACGCCCCGCCCATGCAGCGGGTTGATGATAAACATATGGGCGGTGGCGGGATTATTCTCCGCCGCCTGATTGGTCACGCGGGCCGCCGTGCCCTGGATACCCTCCAGCGCATCAGCTAGCCAGTCGGGCCGGCCACTGATCTCCGCCCCCATCCGGTCGGCCTCATACTCGCGGCTTCGGCTGATGGCCATCTGCACCAGCATGGCGGCAATCGGCGCCAGGATGGAGACCAGGATCACGCCGACAAAGCCCAGCGGGTTGCTGCGGTTCTCACCATCATTGGAATGGGAGCCGCCGAAGAACATGGCGAAATTGGCCAGCATGGACAGGGCACCGGCCAGCGTCGCCGTGATGGTCATGATCAGCGTGTCGCGGTTCTTGATATGCGCCAGTTCATGCGCCATCACGCCCGCCACCTCCTCCGCCGACAGGCGGTTCAGCAGGCCGGTGGTGGCGGCAACGGCGGCATTCTCTGGATTGCGGCCCGTGGCAAAGGCGTTGGGCTGGTCATTATCGATGATATAGACCTTGGGCATGGGCAGTTCGGCCCGCTGCGCCAGACGCTGTACCATTGTGTAGAATTGCGGGGCCGTGGCGGCATCCACCTGGCGCGCGCCATACATGCGCAGCACCATCTTGTCGGAATTCCAATAGGCAAAGGCGTTCATGGCCACGGCCACGCCCAGCGCGATGACCATGCCCGACTGCCCGCCCAGCATAAAGCCGACGGCCAGGAAAAGGCCCGTCAACCCAGCCAGCAGCATGGCGGTGCGGAAATAGCCGTTCATGTTCTTACCCCAAGGCTCCTTCATGCCTGATCCGTTAAGCGGCCCAACCGACCGCCTTTCCTGATATGGCCCCTGCCCTGCCCGCATCAAGGCTTGGCAGGGTAACGGTCACGCGCCATATCTGCGGAGAAAGATGATGGAGAGCGCCATGACCGACGAAAAGAAGACCCTGGAACAGGCCGCAGCAGACCAGTCCCCAGTCCGCAAGCCGCCCGTCAAGCAGCCGCCGGGAGAGATTGGCGGCCCCACCGGCCCGGAGCCGACACGCTTTGGCGACTGGGAATTCAAGGGGCGTTGCAGCGACTTCTGATCTTTCCGGTTGCATTAACGCCTACTAGTGGGTTCGTTTTGCGCTAATGATCCTAAGTGTATTCAACTTAGGACGCCGGTCTTAAATTCCTGTTCCGTTCCGGACGGCTTCAGCTTAGATTACGCGAAAGCCCCATTAACGGATCGCCGATACCCATGTTGCGCCCGCGCCCTCTGCTGCTGTCGGCCCTGGCCGTTGCCCTGCTGATGCTGGGCACGGTGCCGTCGCTGGCGGTCAGTCGGGTCAGCGGCCCGCTGGCAGCACGGGTGACCGAAGTGGTGGATGGCGACACGCTGGGTGTGCGCGTCACCATCTGGCTGGACCAGGAAGTGACAGCCAGGGTCCGGCTCGACGGGATCGACACGCCGGAAAGCCGGTCCGACTGCGCCGATGAAAAACGTATGGCGCAGGAGGCGCGGCAGAAGCTGGCAACCCTGGTCGCCCCCGCGACAGAAGGTAGAGGCGATGGAACCATCCGCCTTTACGATGTCGAATACGACAAGTATGGCGGACGGGTACGGGCGCGGGTAACCCTTGCCGATGGTACCGATCTGGCCCAGGCCATGATCAAGGCCGGCCATGCCCGCCCCTACAAGGGCGGCAAGCGCCAGCCCTGGTGCGCGGGGACGTAATACCGACGGGCAGCCGCAGGGGTTCAGCCATGCGGCAAACCCTTGCCCGCCCATGCTTCCCGCACATTGTTGCGGCTTGACTCCGATTTGCCCCTGCCTATACTCCGCGCCTCTGATCCCGACCCAAAGGGATTGGACGCGTGCGATCATGCCCGCCCGTCAGCCTGGAAAGGCTGGGGGGGGGATCATGTCGTGCGTATGCATTTGGAGGCCCTGGCATCCGCCGGGTTTCTTCGGATGAGATGTCCCGAAGCCGACCGGACGCCCCGCCACGGGTACCGGAGCCGGCAGGCGGGATGTGGACGAAGATCGTCCGGTCATCGTGGCCGGACATAACGAGGAGAAGACACGTGGCGCGTATCGCTGGCGTCAATATCCCCACCGCAAAGCGTGTGGTGATCGCCCTTCAGTACATTCACGGCATCGGCCCGAAGTTCGCTTCTGACATCTGCTCCAAGGTCGGCATCCCGGCTGAGCGTCGTGTCAATCAGCTGACCGACGACGAAGTTCTGCGCATCCGCGAGACGATCGACGCCGACTACAAGGTCGAAGGCGACCTGCGTCGCGAAACCGCCATGAACATCAAGCGTCTGATGGACATGGTGGCTTATCGTGGCCTGCGTCACCGCAAGGGCCTGCCCGTTCGTGGTCAGCGCACGCATACCAATGCGCGCACCCGCAAGGGCCCGGCCAAGCCGATCGCCGGCAAGAAGAAGTAAGAGACGGAGTAAGACCAAATGGCCAAGCCCAATGCCAACGCCGCACGTCTTCGCCGTCGCGAGCGCAAGAACATCACCTCTGGCGTCGCTCATGTGAACGCCAGCTTCAACAACACCATGATCACCATCACCGACGCCCAGGGCAACACCATTGCCTGGTCCTCGTCGGGCACGATGGGCTTCAAGGGTTCTCGCAAGTCCACGCCCTACGCCGCCCAGATGGCTGCCGAGGACGCGGGCCGCAAGGCCCAGGAACATGGCATGAAGACGCTGGAAGTCGAAGTGAAGGGTCCGGGTTCGGGCCGTGAATCGGCTCTGCGCGCGCTGCAGTCGATCGGCTTCCAGATCACGTCCATCCGCGACGTGACGCCGATCCCGCACAACGGCGTTCGCCCGCCGAAGAAGCGTCGCGTCTGATTTCTGTTAGTCATCGTCCCGGAACAGCATCCGTTCGGGAAAGGCCGCCACACGCCATCGTGGCAGCCCAGAATAGAGCGGATATCCCTGTTCCGGGACGTTGTTTTGTCCCCGATGGCATGAGGCACAGCCGTGATCCAGAAGAACTGGCAGACTCTCGAAAAGCCGAACAAGTTGGAAATCACGCCGGGTAACGACCCGAAGCGTGAAGCCCTGATCGTTGCCGGCCCGCTTGAGCGTGGTTTCGCTCTGACGCTGGGCAATTCGCTGCGTCGCGTCCTGCTCTCCTCTCTGCAGGGTGCCGCTGTCACGTCGATCCATATCGACGGCGTGCTGCATGAATTCTCGTCGATCCCCGGCGTGCGCGAAGATGTGACGGACATCGTCCTGAACATTAAGGCCATGGCGCTGAAGATGGGTGCCGAAGGCCCCCGCCGCATGCGTCTGCGCGCCGAAGGCCCGTGCAACGTCGTTGCCGGCATGATCGACACCGGCGCCGATATCGAGGTGCTGGACCCCGATCACGTCATCTGCACGCTGGATGCCGGCGCGCGCCTGAACATGGAACTGACCGTTCATTCGGGCAAGGGCTACATCCCGGCCTCCATGAACCGTCCGGAAGATGCTCCGATCGGCCTGATCCCGGTCGACAGCATTTTCTCCCCCGTCCGCAAGGTCGCCTATAAGGTGGAAAACACCCGCGTCGGCCAGACCACGGACTATGACAAGCTGCTGCTGACCGTTGAGACCAACGGCGCCGTCACGCCGGAAGACGCGGTGGCCATCGCCGCCCGCATCCTGCAGGACCAGCTGCAGATGTTCATCAATTTCGAAGAGCCGCAGGCAGCCGTGGCCGAGTCGAAGGCGGACGAGATCCCCTTCAACAAGAACCTGCTGCGCAAGGTGGACGAGCTGGAACTGTCGGTTCGTTCGGCCAACTGCCTCAAGAACGACAACATCGTCTATATCGGCGATCTGGTGCAGAAGACCGAGGCGGAGATGCTCCGTACCCCGAACTTCGGCCGCAAGTCGCTGAACGAAATCAAGGAAGTGCTGGCCCAGATGGGTCTGCATCTCGGCATGGAAATCCCGAACTGGCCGCCCGAGAATATCGAGGACTTGGCCAAGCGTCTGGAAGAGCCGTACTGAGCTTGATTTTACGGGCGGGGCCGTCTAGGTTCCGCCCCCTGTTTCACTTTGGGCATTCCGCCCACCCCTGCCGTACTGGCCCATGCGGGTACCGGCGCTTGCGGGGATCGCCATCGGTTCCGCCCAGCGGGGCCATGCTATGAAGGAGAGTACCCATGCGTCATGGAATGTCCGGGCGTAAGTTCAGCCGCACCACCTCCCACCGTCTGGCCATGTTCTCCAACATGGCGAACGCCCTGATCAAGCACGAGCAGATCAAGACGACCCTGCCGAAGGCCAAGGACCTGCGTCCGATCGTCGAAAAGCTGATCACGCTGGGCAAGAAGGGCGGCCTCGCCAACAAGCGTCTGGC
This sequence comes from alpha proteobacterium AAP38, assembly GCA_001296005.1. Lineage (GTDB taxonomy): Bacteria > Pseudomonadota > Alphaproteobacteria > Azospirillales > Azospirillaceae > Niveispirillum. The sequence continues at coordinate 15,098 of LJHR01000018.1, forward strand.
CTATGCCGAGCTGCGCGACAATGCCGTTGTGGACAAGCTGTTCACCGTCATCGCCGAGCGTTACAAGGATCGCAACGGTGGTTACACCCGCGTCCTGAAGGCTGGCTTCCGTTACGGCGACAACGCCCCGATGGCCATCATCGAGTTCGTTGACCGCGACACGGCCGCCAAGGGCCAGGACAGCGGCCCGGTGCTGGTGAAGGACGAGGACGGCGAAGAAGCCGCCGCCTGATCCAGGCCGACCGTAAAAGGTTGAGAGAGACCCCGCCGGGAGCGATCCCGGCGGGGTTTTTCGTTTTCACCCGACGAATCACCAGAACAGACACGAGCGCCGCGAGAGGCCACGGCGTGGCGGTACTGGTGAGTATCCGGCAACATCGCGATGCCGTAACAACACCATCGCCCACGCGCTTACCCGTCATGCCATATCCCCCCTTGGCATAAGGGCGCATCCGCGCTACATAGGCCGCCACCGGGGAACCGAGGCGCTTGGCGCTGACGGCACCCCGGTTTTTTTCGTGCGGGATGGGCGCTGCGGCATCGTGGTTCCTCCCGCCTCATCCACGCACTCGACCTCACCACGCCGGGTCGGTTGATCTTTTGACACGACGCTGGACGACGGAGCCCTTCTTATGCCCCGCACTACCCCGCTTTCTGATATCCGGAATATCGGCATCATCGCCCACGTCGATGCCGGCAAGACGACCACGACTGAGCGCATCCTGTACTATACCGGTCGTAAGCACACGATCATCGACGTTCATGATACCAAGGATCTGAAGACGTCGACGACGACCGACTACATGGAGCAGGAGCAGAAGCGCGGCATCACGATTCAGTCGGCCGCCGTGTCCTGCCATTGGAAGGGCAAGAAGATCAACGTCATCGACACCCCGGGCCACGTGGACTTCACCATTGAGGTGAACCGCTCGCTCCGCGTGCTCGACGGCGCTGTTGTGGTGTTCGACGGTGTGGCCGGCGTGGAGCCGCAGACCGAGACGAACTGGCGCCTCGCGGACAACTACAAGGTTCCGCGCATGTGCTACATCAACAAGATGGACCGGTCGGGCGCGAACTTCCGCCGTACCGTGAAGATGGTCGTTGACCGTCTGGGCTCCCGCCCCATCTGCCTGCAGATGCCGATCGGCTCGGAAGACGATTTCCACGGCATGATCGACCTCGTCGAGATGAAGGCTTATGTCTGGTTCTCCGAGGAGAAGGACAGCAAGTGGGAAATCTGGGACGTTACGGACGATCTGGCTGACAAGCTGAAGATCACCAACGCCTATGACCGCGAGCTGCTGAGCCAGTACGCCACGTACCGTCAGGACCTAGTCGAAGCCTGCGTGGAGCAGGACGACGCGGCGATGGAAGCCTATCTGGAAGGCACCGAGCCGTCGGCTGAGAAGCTGCGCGAGTGCATCCGCAAGGCCACGCTGAACGGCGCCTTCGTGCCGGTTCTGTGCGGTTCCTCGTACAAGAACAAGGGCGTGCAGCAGCTGCTCGACGCCGTTGTCTGGTACCTGCCGGCCCCGACCGACGTGGAAGCCATCAAGACGGTGGACCCCGATGGTAACCCGAATGGCGAGCGTCTGTGCTCTGACGACGAGCCGTTCTCCGGCTTGGCGTTCAAAGTGCTGAACGACAAGTACGGTTCGCTGACCTTCGTGCGCGTCTACTCGGGCGTCGTCACCAAGGGCACGACCCTGCTGAACACCACCCGTGGCAAGCGCGAGCGTATCGGCCGTATCGTGGAAATGTTCGCCAAGGACACCAACGATCTGGAAGAATGCCGCGCCGGTGACATCGTCGCCTTCGTGTCGCTGGCCGAAACGGATACCGGTGATACGCTGTGCGATGCCACCGCCCCCGTGGTGCTGGAGCGCATGCGCTTCCCCGAGCCCGTGATCTCCGTCTCGATCGAGCCGAAGAACCGCGCTGACCAGGATAAGTTCGGCGCCGCTATCGGCAAGATGGTCCGTGCCGATCCGTCCCTGCGTTTGGAAACCGACCGTGAAACCGGTCAGACCCTGCTGCGCGGCATGGGCGAACTGCACCTGGAAGTCACCCTGGACCGCGTCCGCACCGAATATGGTGTGGAAGGCGTCATGGGCCGTCCGCAGGTCGCCTATCGCGAGACGATCACCCGCAACGTCACGCACATCTACACCCACAAGAAGCAGACCGGCGGTTCGGGCCAGTTCGCAGAAGTGAAGATCGTGTTCGAGCCGCAGGAGCGCGGTCAGGGCTATACTTTCGTCGACCAAGTCGTCGGTGGTACCGTTCCCCGCGAATACATCCCGTCGGTGGACAAGGGCCTGCAGATGCAGAAGGAAGACGGCGTCATCGCCGGCTACCCGACTGTGGACTTCAAGGCCACCCTGATCGACGGTAAGTACCATGACGTCGACTCGAACGCCCTGACGTTCGAAATCGCCGCCAAGGCCTGCTTCCGCGAAGCCATGAAGCTGGCAGGGCCCGTTCTGCTGGAACCGATCATGAAGGTCGAGGTTGTGGTTCCGGAAGATTATCTGGGTGACGTGATCGGCGACGTGAACCGTCGTCGTGGCACGATCCTGGGTCAGCTGGAGCGTGGCAACAACATCGCCGTCGAAGCTCATGTGCCGCTGTCCGACATGTTCGGTTACATCGGTCAGCTGCGCGGCATGACCTCGGGCCGTGGTTCGTTCACGATGGAATTCTCGCACTACGATCCGGTGCCGAGGAACGTCGCTGACGAAATCGTTGCCAAGCAGGGCAAGAACAACGGCTGATCCCGATAACCTCGCGTTATCAGATCCGTGCGTAAGGTCGACGGCCGCTCCCTCTACCGGGGCGGCCGTTTGCCGTTTCAGGATGTTTTGAATGAACACCCCCTCCTCCCCCTCCGGTAGCCTGACCGCCCCCGATTGGGGAAGGCTGGCACCTGCCCTGTTCGTGCTGTTGTGGAGCACGGGCTTCATCGGCGGCAAGCTGGGCCTTCCACATGCGGAGCCGCTGACCTTCCTGCTCTGGCGCATGGCGCTGGTGGCCGTTGTGCTGCTGGCTTTGTCGGCTTGGCAGAAGGCTCCCTGGCCCGGCTCCTGGGGCACTGTCGGGCATATCGCCGTGGCGGGCCTGCTGGTGCATGGCGTCTATCTGGGGGGCGTGTTCGGTGCCTTGAAGCAGGGCATACCCGCCGGCAGCGTGGCCCTGATCGTGGGCTTGCAGCCCCTGTTGACGGCGCTGGTCGCGGGGCCCCTGCTGGGGGAGCGCATCACGGGCCGGCAATGGCTGGGCTTTGCCCTGGGTCTAGCCGGCGTGACGGCGGTGGTGTGGGAGAAGCTGTCGCTGAATATTGGCGGGCCGTTGGGCATCGGCTTGTCGGTGGCGGCCCTGCTGGGCATCTCCATCGGCACGCTCTATCAGAAACGCTATTGCGCCGACATGGACCTGCGTACGGGTACCACCATTCAGTATGCCGCCACCGGAACGGTACTGGCCGTGCTGGCCCCCATGCTGGAGACGATGCAGGTCAATTGGACCGCTGATTTCGTGTTCGCGCTGGCCTGGCTGTGTCTGGTCCTGTCCGTCGGCGCCATCTTCCTGCTGTTCGCCCTGATCCGGCGGGGTGCCGCCTCCAAGGTGGCCAGCCTGTTCTACATGGTCCCGCCCGTCACGGCCCTGATGGCCTGGGCCCTGTTCGGGGAGAAGCTGGGGCCATTGGCGTTGGGTGGCATGGCCATCACGGCGGTTGGCGTGGCACTGGTGCTGCGGCGTGGATAAGTAACCGTTCGCTGTCATCAGGACCTGTAGTAGCCTAGCCACGCCGATCAAGGACCGGCTGCCACAGGAGATACTGAATGCTGTCAGCTCTGGAAATCATCGCGAAGTTGCGATGCCCGATGCCGAAGGGCGTAGTCCAGGTTGGCGCCAATGCAGGTCAGGAACTGCAAAGTTTTTACGATGCCGGCGTGCATCAGGGCGTTTTCATCGAACCGCTGGACGCTCCCTTCACTGTTTTGCAGCGCTTATGCGCTTCGGTGCCCGGCTATCTGCCCATCCAGGCGGTGTGCGGTGCGAGGGATGGGGAGGACGTGACATTCCACGTCGCTAACAATTTCGGCGCGAGTTCCAGCACGCTGAAGCCGCTCGGGCATCTGGAGGATTATCCGCATGTGGATTTCGTGGCCGAACAGAAGCTGACCAGCTTCACCCTGGACCGGGTCATGGACACCGTTCATCACCACCGCCCGGATCTCTCCGGCAATTTAAGCCTGCTATACATGGATGTGCAGGGGGCGGAGTTGAGTGTGTTGAAGGGCGCAACCAGAACCCTTCAACAGATCGACTATATCTACACGGAGATCGGACTGGGTGACACGTACGAGAATGACGTGGCGATGGAAGATCTTTTTATGTTCCTGAAAATGTTCGGCTTTCGCCTGGTGGAAATGACGATGATCGGGGACGGTGCCGGCGGCGGCGGTGCCGGCAACGCCTTTCTATGCCGCTACACAGACCGGCGCTGGGGGCGGTGACGAGGGGGCCTGCTCGCAACCAGCTTGCGTCCCCGGCCCCGGCTGGATAAGGTCCCGGCACTTTCCAACATACTTGCCAAGGTAAGAGACACCATGTCTGACGCCGCAACCTCCAATGATGTCGGCGGAATCGCGGCCGACCGCCTGCGTTCCTTCATTGAGCGCATCGAGCGCCTGGAGGAAGAAAAGAAGGGCATCCAGGACGACATCAAGGACATCTATGCCGAGGCCAAGGGCACCGGCTTTGATACCAAGGTGATGCGCCAGATCATCCGCATCCGCCGGATGGAAAAGGAAGACCGTCAGGAAATGGACGCGCTTCTGGAACTGTACAAGGCAGCCCTGGGGATCGAGTGACCCCAGCGACCTGATTGTCCGTGACGGCCGGGGATTTCCCCGGCCGTTGCCTTTCCGGGCCGGCAAAGCGGGCTTGACTGCCATGCCGCCTTCAACAAGGGTGTGTCCGTGTTCCGCGCCAGACCGGCTGCGGTTTCCCGTCAAGCCGCCGGAGTGCCATGCTCTCCCTGGACGTCCGTCCCATCTTCTATGTGATCGGTGCGCTTTTGTCCGTCATCGCGGTTGCGATGGTGGCGCCGATGATTGCCGATCTGGCGGCGGGGCAGGATGATTGGCGGGTCTTTGCCGTCTCCTCGGGCCTGACATTGTTTTTCGGCGTGCTGCTGATGCTGACGAATCGGGCGGAACGCATTGCCCTTTCGCTGCGTCAGACCTTTGTGCTGACCACGTTCGCATGGATTGTTGTAGGTGCTTTTGCCGCCCTGCCTTTCACCTTGGCTGAACAGCGCCTGACCTACGCCAACGCCTATTTCGAAGCCATGTCCGGCCTTACGACGACGGGCGCCAGCGCCTATGCCACGGTGCAGACCCTGCCGCCCGGCCTGCTGCTGTGGCGGTCGCTGCTGGTCTGGCTGGGCGGGATCGGCATTGTCGGCATGGGCATCGTTATCCTGCCCTTCCTGCGGGTTGGCGGGATGCAGCTATTCCGCAGCGAGTCATCGGACAAGTCGGACAAGGTGGTGCCGAGAGCCGCCGACATGGCCCTGGGCTTTGGCTGGGTCTATCTGGCGCTGACGATCGCCTGCATCATCATGCTGCGGCTGGCCGGCATGCCGATGTTCGACGCCATCAACCATTCTATGACCGCCTTGGGCACCGGGGGCTTCTCTACCAAGGATACCTCGGTCGGTTATTTCCAGAATGCCGGCGTGGAATGGACCCTGGCCTTGTTCATGTTCCTGGGCAGCCTGCCCTTTGTCCGCTTCATCTCCATGATCAAGGGCGATACCAAGGCGCTGTGGCATGACAGCCAGGTCCGGAACTACACCGCCTTTACCCTTATCGTTTCGGGCTTGCTGGCCCTTTATGTGATCGCCAAGGACCATCTGGACCCGATGGAGGCGATCCGCCATTCGGTGTTCAACTGCGTCTCCCTGATCACCACGACGGGCTTTGCCTCTACCGATTATCTCGCCTGGGGCCATGGTCCCGTGGCCCTGTTTTTTATCCTGACCCTGGTGGGGGGATGCACGGGCTCCACCTCCGGCGGGATCAAGATGTTCCGGTTTGAGATTCTGTGGCTGGCCCTACGTATGCAGATCAACCGGCTGTTCAGCCCGAACCGGGTTATCCCACTGACCTATAACGGCAAGCCCGTCGATAATGATGTCATCATCTCCGTGATGAGCTTCACCTTCCTCTATATCGCCCTGATCCTGATCTTTGCGGTGCTGCTGGGCCTGACGGGGCTCGATTATGTGACCGCCATTTCGGCCGCCGCCACGGCCCTGGGTAATGTCGGTCCCGGCCTCAGCCCCATGATCGGGCCGGTCGGCAATTACGAGCCGCTGCATGATTTCGCGGTCTGGATCATGTCGCTGGCCATGCTGCTGGGCCGGTTGGAACTGTTCACGGTCTTCGTGCTGCTCAGCCCCTCCTTCTGGCGCCGCTGACACAGCCTCTCGACAGGCACGCCCCGACAATTTAAACATCTGTTTGAAGGCCTGAGCACGACTCGGGGGCCGTGAACAGATATCGGGAGGATGCGGGCATGAGCCGGATGGACCGTGGCGAGATCGATTTCATCCTGGATGGCTTGCTGGACCTGGACAGCTTGCTGTCCCGCCCCCGCTTCAGCCATCTGGACCGTGACGCCCTGTCCCAGGTTCTGGACACCGCCGCCGGTCTGGCAGATGAGAAGTTCGGGCCGCATTATCACGAGGCCGACAAGCACGAACCCGACCGGATCAACGGCAAGGTCGTGATGCTGCCCGCCGTGAAGGAGGCTGTTGACGCCTTTGCCGAGGCAGGGTTCCTGGCCGCCCATCACGATGAGGAACTGGGTGGGCTGCAACTGCCCTGGTGCATCGTGCAGGCGGCCTTCAGTTTCTTCCAGACGGCCAACATCGCCACCGCGGCCTATCCGTTCCTGACCATCGGCGCCGGCAACCTGATCCGCAGCTTCGGCAGCGAAGCACAGCAGGCGAAGTTCCTGGCCCCCATGCTGACCGGCCGGTTCTTCGGCACCATGGCCCTGTCGGAGCCGCAGGCGGGCAGCAGCCTGGCCGATATCCGCACCAGCGCCACGCCCAATGCCGACGGTTCATACGCCATCACCGGCACCAAGCAATGGATCAGCGCCGGTGAGCATGAACTGTCGGACAATATCGTCCACATGGTCCTGGCCAAGATCAAGGGTGCGCCGGCGGGCGTGAAGGGCATCAGCCTGTTCATCGTTCCCCGCATCCGTGTGAACGATGACGGTACGCTTGGCCCCGACAATGACGTGCGGCTGGTCAGCCTGCTGCACAAGATGGGCTATCGCGGCACCACCAGCACCATCCTGTCCTTTGGCGAGGAAGGGCGCTGTCAGGGCTTCCTGGTGGGGCAAGCCCATCACGGCCTGTCCTACATGTTCCAGATGATGAACGAGGCGCGGATTGGAGTCGGGCTGGGCGCTGCCGCCCTTGGCTATGCCGGCTATCGTTACTCCGCCGAATATGCCCGCACGCGCCCACAGGGTCGCCCGCTGGAGGCGCGCGACCCGACCAGCCCCATGGTGCCGATCATTGAGCATGCCGACGTCCGCCGCATGCTGTTGCAGCAGAAGGCGGCATCGGAAGGCGCCATCGCGCTGTGCCTGCTCTGCGCCCGGCTGGTGGACGAGGAGAGGACGGCCCATGAGGAAGCCGGTCGCCGCCGCGCCAGCCTGCTGCTGGAACTGCTGACCCCCATCGCCAAGTCCTGGCCGTCGGAGCACTGCCTGGAGGCCAATAAATGGGCCATCCAGATCCTGGGTGGTTATGGATACACCCGCGATTATCCGGTGGAACAGTATTACCGCGACAACCGCCTGAACCCGATCCATGAGGGCACCTACGGCATCCAGGCCAACGACCTGCTGGGTCGCAAAGTGTTCATGGATGGCGGGGCCGCGTTTGAGGCGCTGGCCACTGAAATGGCGACCACGATTACTGCGGCAACCGCTCGTCCCACCCTTGCCGCCCATGCCGCTTGCCTGGGCGAAGCGCTGAGCCGGGTGGCCACCGTGACCGCGCATCTGGGTACGGTGCGGGCCGGCGGTCAGGTGGCGCTGTCACTGGCCAATGCCACCACCTATCTGGAAATGTTCGGACACACGGTGATGGCCTGGATCTGGCTGCGCCAGGCCCTGGTGGCCGATGCCTGGCTGACGGATGGCAAGGGCGATGCCAACCATCTGAATGGCAAGCTGGCCGCCTGCCGCTGGTTCTTCGCCCACGAACTGCCCAAGACCGTCACCCAGGCCGCCATCCTGACCAGTCTGGACCGCACCGTCCTGGATGTGGAGACGGCGTGGCTGTAAGGGCAGAGCCGTTTTTACGCGGAGCTGAATTCGGAGGTCACAAAGGCTCGGCTCCGGGCGGGTTGGGCTTCGTGCAACCAGATGAAACAGAAAACAAGGGGGTGTTACATGGGGTACACCCTTGCCATCGCGAAAGCCGATGGCTTTCGGTGCGCACAGACATGGGAATGGCGTTGATGCGTCGCATTGTATCAGGGATCGCGCGGGAAGTCAGCAGTTCGGGCCTCTGTGCCGCCTGACCTGCGGTCCCTGTCCTGCTATGGTGCGACGCTCCCCCGCCGCTCATGTGATGCTTCATGACCAGCTTGTTCCTTACCGATATCTGGTACTTCGCCCTGCCATCCGCCGCCCTGAAGCGGGGAAGGATGCAGGCGAAGACTCTGCTAGGACAGCCGGTCCTGTTCGCCAGGGACAATGACGACAACGCCTTCGCGCTGCGCGATATCTGCCCGCACCGGGGCATTCCCCTGTCCTGTGGCCGATTCGATGGCCGGGAGGTGGAGTGCCGCTATCATGGCTGGCGCTTTGACGGCGGTGGCGGATGCACCGCCATCCCCTCCCTGGTCCCGGACCAGGATTTCGATTTCAGCCGTATCAAGGTTCGCCGGTATCCGGTGGCAGAGGCGCAGGGCAATCTCTGGATCTGGATGGGCGATAGCGAACCGGAGGGTGAGCCGCCGCAGATGCCCGATATGGAAGGAAGGGTGCCCAACCTGACGGAGGTCATGCATTTCCCCTGCCCCGTCGATCATGCCGTCATCGGTCTTATGGACCCGGCCCATGGGCCCTTCGTGCATCAAAGCTGGTTCTGGCGGTCCTCCCGCTCCATCCATGAAAAGGCCAAGGCCTTCGGTCCCGCCCCTTTCGGCTTTGCCATGAAACGGCACCGGCCCTCCTCCAACTCCGCCGCCTATAAGCTGCTAGGGGGCGCACCGGAGACGGAGATCACCTTCCGGCTTCCCGGTGTGCGGACCGAACATATCGCCGCCGGTCGGCACCGCATCGTCAACCTGACCACCGTCACGCCACTGGACGCCAACAATACCGAGGTCACCAACAGCTTCTACTGGACCCTGGGCTGGGCCGATCTGGCCAGGCCGATCCTGCGCCGCTTCGTGCGCCGCTTCCTGGGCCAGGATCGTGACGTGGTGGTGATGCAGCAGAAGGGGCTGGCCCATGACCCGACCTTGATGCTGATCAAGGATGCCGACACCCAGGCACGCTGGTATCACCAGCTGAAAAACGAGTATCAGCGCGCACGGGCCGAAGGACGGGATTTTGTCAATCCGGTGAAGGATACGGTTCTGCGCTGGAGAAGTTAGGGCTTTGCGATCCCCGTAGCGTAGCGCGGATACAAAAAAGGGGCGGTCACCATGTCGGCGACCGCCCCTTTTTCATTCCCTCAACCGACCCGATGGATCAGCCGATGATAGCTTCCAGCTGACGGGTAACCTCATCGATCTCCGCCATGCCGTCCACCTGCTTCAACACGCCGCGAGAGGCGTAGTAGGGCAGGATGGGGGCCGTATCGCGCTCGTAAGCGGCCAGACGCTTGCCAAAGGTTTCGGCATTGTCATCGGCACGGCGCGTGAACTCCGTCGAGCCGCAATTGTCGCAGGTACCCGCGACCGCCGTCGGCTTGAACGTATCGTGATAGCCGGTACCGCACTTGGCGCAGGTAAAGCGGCCCGTGACGCGGGTGACGAGGGCAGCCCCGTCCACCTTCATCTCGATCACATGATCCAGCTTCAGGCCCTTATCGGCCAGCATGCTGTCCAGCGCGGCGGCCTGCGGCACGGTACGCGGGAAACCGTCCAGGATGAAGCCCTTGGCACAGTCCGGCTGATCGATCCGTTCGGAGATCATCGCGATCATGACCTCGTCCGGCACCAACTGCCCCGCCTTCATGATGGCATCGGCGCGCTGGCCCAGCTCCGACCCGCTGCGCACGGCTGCGCGCAGCATGTCGCCCGTCGAAAGCTGTACGGTACCGTACTTCTTCTCCAGACGCTGGGACTGCGTCCCCTTACCGGCGCCCGGCGGACCCAACAGAATGAGGTTCATCCACGTCTCCCACGCAGCTTGGCCTTCTTGATCAGTCCTTCATACTGATGCGCCAGCAGGTGGGAGTGGATCTGCGCCACGGTATCCATGGTCACCGTGACCATGATCAGCAGGCTGGTACCACCGAAATAGAAAGCGGCCCCATATTCCGCCATCATGATTTCCGGCAGCAAGCAGACCACCGTGATGTAGGCGGCCCCCACCACCGTCAAACGGGTCAGCACGAAGTCCAGATAATCGGCCGTGTTCTTGCCGGGCCGGATGCCCGGAATGAACCCGCCATACTTCTTCAGATTCTCGGCCGTTTCGGTCGGGTTGAAGACGATGGCGGTATAGAAGAAACAGAAGAAAACGATCAGCGCGGTGTACAGCACCATGTAGAGCGGCGTGCCATGCGCGACGAAGCGGGTGATCGTGGCCAGCCATTCCGGCCCACCGGCCGACGAGAAACCGACCGCCGTCAGCGGCAGCAGCAGCAGCGACGAGGCGAAGATGGGCGGGATGACGCCAGCGGTATTCAGCTTCAGCGGCAGGTGCGAAGCCTCCCCGCCATACATCTTGTTGCCCATCTGGCGCTTGGGATACTGCACGATCAGGCGGCGCTGTGCGCGTTCGAAGAACACGATTCCCGTGATCACGATGACCGCCAGAACCAGCAGGCCCAGGATGAACCAAGTGCTCATGGCACCGGTGCGGCCCAGCTCCAGAATCTGCGCCAAGGCACCCGGCAACGCGGCCACGATGCCGGCAAAGATGATCAGCGAAATGCCATTGCCAACGCCCCGGGCCGTGATCTGCTCACCCAGCCACATCAGGAACATGGTGCCACCGACCATGGTGATGACGGTCGACAGGCGGAAGAACCAGCCCGGATCGATCACCACACCGCCGCCAGCCTGGTTCATGCCCTCCAGGCCTAAGGACAGGCCATAGGACTGCACCAGGGCAAGAGCCACCGTCAGGTAGCGGGTATACTGGTTCAGACGCTTGCGGCCCGACTCGCCTTCCTTCTTCAACGTCTCCAGCGACGGGGCAACAGCCGTCATCAACTGGATGATAATCGACGCCGAAATGTAGGGCATGATGTTGAGCGCGAAGATCGACATGCGCTCAACGGCACCACCAGCGAACATGTTGAACATGCCCAGGATGCCGCCCGACTGATTGGCGAAGAAGCTGGCGAAGGCGCCGGAATCGATACCCGGCAGAGGAATGTAGGTTCCCAGGCGGTAGACGATCAACGCCCCCAGGGTAAACCAAATCCGCTTCTTCAGTTCCGTGGCCTTCGAGAAGGCACCGAAATTGATGTTGGCGGCAAGCTGTTCAGCGGCGGATGCCATAAAAGGCCTCTTGGCAAGTCACTGGTCCGGCCGAAACGGAGGGCCGGCCACTCTCACGCGTATCAACAGGACATAGGGGCATGTGGTCAACATGAAAAACACCAGCACCAGTATGCCATGTGCATCTGGCAGGTGTCCGTTACACCACCGGACCCGGCATCCGGGCTGTCAACCGCCGTTATTCTTTCCGACCATAGGGGTAAGGCCATCGCGCGGCAGGGTCAATGCCACCAATGTAGGGGCTGCGGCATCTTGTGCCGATCATGCGGGGGAGGGGTTCAGGCCGCCTCAGTCTCGCTCATCAGGCCCACCATGTTCCCCTCGCTGTCGCGGCAGATGGAGAGATGGATATCCTTGCCGCCAACCCGTGCAATGAGGTGGGCCGGCTGTATGACGGGCGCGCCGGCAGCCTCCAGCGCGGCCTGTGCTGCCGTTGCGTCGGGTACGTTGTAGTAAAGGATGGGGCCGGCAACCTGCTCCTGCCCTTCTTGCGGCCCCAGCATCAGGCGGGTCTGGCCGCACTGAAAGAAGGCCAGCGACGGCGGCGCGTCGAACAGATGCGTAAGCCCCAACACATCCCGGTAAAAGGCGCGGGCGCGGTCCAGGTTTTGAACCGGAACGGCGACCTGCACGATATGCGAGGGGTTCAAGCCCATGGATCACCTACCCGCCGGATGATAATGTTTAGCTTAAGATAATTATTAGCAAAGCTAACAATGTCCGTAAAGCATCCCCATGATTGGCCGGACAGCGTTGCCGAGCGGCTGCATGCTGCGTCTATCCGGCTGCTGCGGCTATTGCGGCGAGAAGATGATGATAGCGGTCTGACGGCACCACGCCTGTCGGCGCTGTCGGTGCTGGTCTTCGGGGGGCCCCGGTCCCTGGGCGAGTTGGCGGCAGCGGAACAGGTGCGCCCGCCCACCATGAGCCGGATCGTCGATGCGCTGGCGGCGGCGGCACTGGTCAGCCGTGATCCCGACCCGACAGACCGGCGCGGGGTTCGCATCACCGCAACGGAGGCCGGACGCGCCCTGCTCCTGGCCGGACGGGCCCGCCGGGTTGCCGCACTGGAGGCGCGACTGGCGCCATTGACGGTGGAAGAGCGGCAGGTATTGCAGCGTGGCGTGGAGATTCTGGAGCGCGTTCTGCGCTGACGCGCCATCCATGAATGCCAAACGCAAAGACGCCCGGCTCAATCAAGCCGGGCGCCCTTCGCAGCCATATCTCAAGAATTCCCGCCACATTTGAAATCTTGAACGCCAAACATGCTGGGCACTCCAAATGCCTCGGCTGTAATGCGCCGGTGCGGATGGTACCGGGCAGTGCCTAGCGGTGTTTGCCGCCTTTACCGCCCCAGTGCGTCACCATCGGTGCCACGTCTTGATAACTACATAAGCAACTTACTAACGTCAAGTCGTTTATCATAGTGGCATCGAATGTCACATGCCTGCTTGGCCGGGGCGGAGGGCCGAAACGCAACAAGGCCCCGGATCGCTCCGGGGCCTTGTCACGTGCTTTACCAACGGCGTTGGCAGAACCGATCAGGCCTCAACGGCCGGCAGGTTCACCTTGCCACCAGCAGCCTCGACCGCGGCGACGGCACCGGCGGAAGCGCCAGCCACGTCGAAGGTCACGGCGGCCTTGATGGCGCCCTTGTTCAGCAGACGCACGCCGTCGGCGGAGACACGCACCAGGCCGGCCTTGACCAGCGCTTCGGCGTTCACCGTCTCGGCAGCGTTCAGACGACCGTCATCGATGGCCTTCTGTACAGCGCCCACGTTGACCACGGAGTAATCCTTGGCGAACGGAACGTTGGAGAAGCCACGCTTCGGCAGACGGCGATGCAGAGGCATCTGGCCGCCTTCGAAGCCCTTGATCGAGACGCCCGTACGGGACTTCTGACCCTTGACGCCACGGCCACCGGTCTTGCCCTTACCGGACCCGATACCGCGACCGATGCGCATGCGAAGCTTGCGTGCGCCCGGGTTTTCACTGATTTCGTTGAGCTTCATGGTCTTGATCCTTCAGGCCGTATCGGGGAAACCTCTTACGAGGCCTCCTCGACGCGCACGAGGTGCCGAACCTTGTTGATCATCCCACGAACAGCCGGCGTATCTTCCAGCTCGCGGGTGCGGTTCAGCTTGTTGAGACCCAGACCGATCAGGGTCGCACGCTGGTCGCCCTGGCGGCCAATCGGGCTCCCCGTCTGGGTCACGATGACGGTGTTCTTGTCAGCCATTTACGCGGCCTCCTTCTCGCCTTCGCGCTTGCCCAGGATATCGGACACGCGACGACCACGACGGGCAGCCACCGAACGCGGGCTGACGCACTGCGTCAGAGCGTCGAAGGTCGCCTTGATCATGTTGTGCGGGTTGGAAGTACCGACCGACTTGGTCACCACGTCCGCCACGCCCAGGGCTTCGAAGATGGCGCGCATCGGGCCACCCGCGATGATGCCGGTACCCGGAGGAGCGGCACGGAGCACGACCTTGCCGGCACCGAAGTGACCGAAAACGTCATGATGCAACGTGCGACCCTCGCGCAGCGGCACGCGGATCATTGAGCGCTTGGCCTGCTCAGTGGCCTTGCGGATGGCCTCCGGCACTTCGCGGGCCTTGCCCGAACCGACGCCGACGCGACCCTTCGCGTCGCCGACAACAACGATGGCAGCGAAGCCGAAGCGACGGCCACCCTTGACCACCTTGGCGACGCGGTTGATCCCGACGAGCTTTTCGACGAGATCATCGCCCTCGCGTTCCTCACGACGATCACGGTTGTCGCGATCGCGGCGCTCGCCACGATCGCGGCCACGCCGCTCATTCTCGCCGCCGGCCGCGCTGTTCTCATTACGAGCCATGCTAACCCCCTTAGAACTGCAGGCCGGCTTCGCGGGCGGCGTCGGCCAAAGCCTTCACACGCCCGTGATACAGGTACTGACCACGATCGAAGTAAACGGTGGTGACGCCTGCGGCGACAGCGCGTTCGGCAATCAGCTTGCCGACGGACTTTGCCGCCTCGGTGTCCGCCCCGGTCTTCAGGCCTTCGCGCAGATCCTTTTCCAGGGTCGACGCAGAAACCAGCGTGCGGCCGGCCTCGTCGTCGATGATCTGGGCATAGATGTGCTGGCTCGACCGGAAGACCGAGAGACGAGCGCGCCCGCTGCCGACCTTGCGGAGCCGGGCGCGCACCCGCGCCTTGCGGCGCTGGTTGAGATCTTTTTGCTTGCTCATCGTCGTCCGCCTTACTTCTTCTTGCCTTCTTTGCGGATGATCGTCTCGTTATCGTACTTGACGCCCTTGCCCTTGTAGGGCTCAGGCGGACGATAGGAGCGGATCTCCGCAGCGATCTGACCAACTTGCTGCTTGTCAGCACCGCTGATCGAGATGGACGTCGGCTTGTCGCACTTCATCGTGATACCCGCGGGAATGGGGTAGCGGATGTCGTGCGAGAAACCCAGGTTCAGCACCAGCTCCGAACCAGCAACGGCGGCCTTGTAGCCGACGCCGGTGATTTCGAGATTGCGGGTGAAACCCTTGTCCACACCGGTCACCAGGTTGGCAACGTTGGTACGGGCGGTGGCCCAGTTCTGGCGAGCGCGGACCGTTTCGGTCCGCGGCAGGACGACAACATTGCCGCCCTCCAGCTTGGCCTCGATTTCGTCGATCAAGTTCAAGCTGAGCTGACCCAGCTTGCCCTTGGCGGTGACAGTCTGACCGGTGACCTGGACGGTAACGCCGGCCGGCACCGGCACCGGATGCTTTCCGATACGGGACATGTGGCCGTGCTCCTTAGAACACCTTGCAGAGGACTTCGCCGCCAACATTGGCAGCGCGGGCCTCTACATCAGACATGACGCCGCGAGGCGTCGACAGGATCGAAATACCGAGGCCATTATAGACCCGCGGCAGATCGGCGATCTTCGAATAGATGCGGCGGCCCGGCTTGGAAACGCGGTGCACTTCCTTGATAACCGGCTCGCCTTCGAAGTACTTCAGTTCGATGCGCAGGGACTGCACACCGGGACGGTCTTCCTCCACGGCATAACCGCGGATGTAACCTTCACGCTTCAGGACTTCCAGCACATTGGTGCGGAGCTTCGACGCGGGGCTCGTCACGACCGACATACGGGCTTTCTGACCGTTACGAATACGGGTCAGCATATCGCCCAGGGGATCGCTCAGGCTCATTACCCGACCCTCCTTACCAGCTGGACTTGGTCATGCCCGGGATCTGGCCATTGCTGGCGAGATCACGCAGGGCGACACGGCACAAGCGGAACTTGCGATAGAAGGCGCGCGGACGCCCCGTCAGCTCGCAACGGTTCCGGATGCGGGTACGGCTGCCATTGCGGGGCAGCTGCGCCAGCTTCAGGACAGCCGTGAAACGCTCCTCATCGGAGAGTTCGCGGTTCTTAGCGGTCGCCTTGAGGGCGGTGCGCTTTTCCCGGTGCTTCGCCGCCAGTTCGGTGCGGCGCTTGTTCTTCTCGATAGAGCTCTTCTTAGCCATTGGTCCCCGCCTCCCCGGCGAAAGGCATGTCAAAACCCTTCAGGAGAGCCTTGGCTTCCTTGTCGGTCTTGGCCGTGGTGACGAAGATGATGTCCATGCCGCGGATATCGTCCACCTTATCGTAGTCGATTTCCGGGAAAATCAGCTGTTCCTTCAGGCCCAGCGCGTAGTTCCCGCGGCCATCGAACGCGTTGCCGTTAATACCGCGGAAGTCGCGGACGCGCGGCAGCGCGATGGTGACCAGACGATCCAGGAACTCATACATGCGGTCGGCGCGCAGGGTGACCTTGCAACCGATCGGCATGCCTTCGCGCAGCTTGAACTGGGCGATGGACTTGCGAGCCTTCGTGATCACGGGCTTCTGACCAGTGATCGCAGCCAGCTCAGCGGCAGCCTGCGTCACCTTCTTGCCGTCGCTGGCGGCTTCGCCAACGCCCATGTTGATCACGATCTTTTCGAGACGCGGAATCTGCATGTCGTTGGCGTAGTTGAACTCCGCCTTCAACTTTGCACGCAGGGTCGCGTCGTAGCGTTCTTTCATACGAGCAGCCATGGCGCGCCTCACTCGATCACTTCGCCGGAAGCCTTGGCGAAACGGACCTTGCGGCCGTCTTCCAGCGTCCGGAAGCCGACGCGGGTCGGCTTGTTGGTCTTCGGGTCGAGAATGGCGACGTTGGACAGGTCCAGTGCCGCTTCAATCTCGACGATGCCGCCCTGCTGCATCGGGGTCTGACGCTGGTGCTTCTTCACCAGGTTGACACCGCGCACCTTGACACGGCCCTCGGACGGCAGAACGGCGATAACTTCGCCGGTCTTGCCCTTGTCCTTACCGGTGATGACAGCGACCTTGTCGCCCTTGCGGATCTTCGCAGCCATCAGAGCACCTCCGGCGCCAGCGAAATGATCTTCATGAACTTCTTGCCGCGCAGCTCACGGGTCACGGGCCCGAAAATGCGCGTACCGATCGGCTCGCCCTGCTTGTTGATCAGCACGGCAGCGTTACGGTCGAAGCGGATGACGGAACCGTCCTCACGGCGCAGTTCCTTGGCGGTGCGAACGATGACCGCGCGCTGCACGTCACCCTTCTTAACACGGCCGCGCGGGATGGCCTCCTTCACCGACACGACGATAACATCGCCGATGGCGGCGAAGCGACGACCAGCGCCGCCCAGCACCTTGATGCACTGCACCCGGCGCGCGCCGCTATTGTCCGCGACTTCCAGGTTGGTTTGCATCTGAATCATGGAATGTCTTCCTTATCTTCAGGCGTTCGGAGTGTCGCCAGCGGCCGGAGCCACGACGACGGTCCACCGCTTCGACTTGGAGATCGGACGGCATTCTTCGATCTGGACGGTGTCGCCGATCTTGAACGCGTTCGCCTCGTCGTGGGCGGCGTACTTCTTGGACTGCTTGATGAACTTCTTATACACAGGATGCATAACGCGACGTTCGACGAGCACGGTGACGGTCTTGTCACCCTTGTCGGACACCACGGTACCCTGCAGGACGCGACGGGGCATCGTTAACCCCTCCTCAGGACGCGGACGCAGCAGAAACCTGCTGGCCCAGGATGGTCTTGATGCGGGCGATGTCGCGACGCACCACACGAACCCGCGCAGTATTCTCCAGCTGGCCGGAAGCCTTCTGGAAACGCAGGTTGAACTGTTCCTTCTTGAGCTGGAGGAGCTGATCGTTCAGCTCGTCCGTGCTCTTGCCGCGAAGGTCAGTAGCCTTCGTCATGCCTCACCCCCTTCACCCAGACGGGTGACCATACGCACCTTGATCGGCAGCTTTGCAGCAGCCAGCTCGAAAGCGCGGGTGGCCAGCTCAGCAGGCACACCATCGACTTCGAACATGATACGGCCCGGCGCAACGCGCGCGGCCCAGAATTCGGGCGAACCCTTACCGGAACCCATGCGCACTTCCGCCGGCTTCGAGGACACGGGCAGATCCGGGAAAATCCGGATCCAAACGCGGCCCTGACGCTTCAGGTGGCGGGTGATAGCGCGACGCGCCGACTCGATCTGACGGGCCGTAATACGCATCGGCTCGACAGCTTTCAAGCCGAAAGCGCCGAAATTCAGTGTGGTACCGCCCTTGGAGGCGCCGTGGATACGACCCTTGTGCGCCTTGCGGTACTTAGTACGCTTCGGACTCAGCATGGCATGTAGCCTTCTCTATATCCCTTGCCAGTATCCGGATGATCAGCGAGCAGCCGTCTGTTCCGCGGCGCGCTTGTCCTGCGCCATCGGATCATGGGCCAGCACTTCACCCTTGAACACCCACACCTTGACACCGCAGGTGCCGTAGGTGGTCTTCGCGGTGCCAACACCATAGTCGATGTCAGCACGCAGGGTGTGCAGCGGAACGCGGCCTTCGCGGTACCATTCGATACGCGCAATTTCCGCGCCGCCCAGACGGCCGGAGCAGTTAATACGGATGCCCTGGGCGCCCAGACGCATCGCCGACTGCACTGCGCGCTTCATGGCGCGACGGAACGCCACGCGGCGCTCCAGCTGGCTGGCGATGTTCTCGGCGATCAGGCGGGCGTCCAGCTCCGGCTTGCGGATCTCGACGATGTTCAGATTGACCTCGGAACCGGCCATCTTGCTGAGTTCGAGACGCAGCTTTTCGATGTCCGCACCCTTCTTGCCGATCACCACACCCGGACGGGCCGTGTGGATGGTGACGCGGGCCTTCTTGGCCGGACGCTCGATGATGACGCGGCTGACGCCGGCTGCCTGCAGACGAGTCTGCAGGTAACCGCGCAGCTTCAGATCCTGATGGAGCAGCTTTGCATAGTCACGACCAGCGTACCAGCGGCTGTCCCACGTCCGGTTGATACCGACGCGCAGGCCGATCGGATTGACTTTCTGACCCATTATTCAGCGGCCCCCTCGGCCTTGTCCTCAGCGCGCTCACGCACGATCACGGTCAGGTTGCTGAACAGCTTCTCGACACGGGCGCCACGACCGCGAGCGCGGGCATGGAAACGCTTCATGACCAGAGCCTTGCCGACCGTCGCGTGGGACACAAACAGGCGGTCAACGTCCAGCTGGTGGTTGTTCTCGGCGTTCGCGATGGCGGACTGGAGGACCTTCTTCACTTCGCCAGCGATACGACGCTTGGAAAATGTCAGAAGGGCGACAGCTTCACCAGCGGACTTTCCACGGATCAGCTGTGCAACCAGGTTCAGCTTCTGCGGGCTCGTGCGGATCATTCCGCCGAACGCCTTGGCCTCAGTCTCGCTGAGGCGCCGTTCTGCAGCCGGCTTTCCCATGATTACTTCCTCTTCGCCTTCTTGTCGGCCGCATGGCCGTAGAACGTACGGGTCGGCGAGAACTCACCGAACTTGTGACCGATCATATTCTCGGTCACCAGCACCGGCACGAACTTCTGGCCATTGTAGACGCCGAAGGTCAGACCAACGAAATGCGGCAGGATCGTGGAACGACGCGACCAGATCTTGATGATCTCGTTGCGGCCCGACGCACGCGCCTTGTCTGCCTTCTTCAACAGGTAGCCGTCAACGAACGGCCCCTTCCAAACGGAACGAGTCACGGCAGCACTCCCTTACTTAGCGCGGCGGCGGATAATGAGCTTATCCGTGCCCTTGTTCTGACGCGTCTTCTTACCCTTGGTCGGCTTGCCCCACGGCGTAACCGGGTGACGGCCACCGGAGGTGCGGCCTTCACCACCACCGTGCGGGTGATCGATCGGGTTCATGGCGACGCCGCGAACGGACGGACGCTTGCCCAGCCAGCGGTTACGACCGGCCTTGGCGATGACCACGTTGGACTGGTCCGGATTGGACACAGCGCCGATGGTGGCCATGCACTCGCCACGGACCATGCGCAGCTCGCCCGAGGGGAGCTTCAGCTGAGCATAGCCCTGGTCGCGACCGACCAGCTGCAGGTACGTGCCGGCGGAACGAGCCAGCTGACCACCCTTGCCGGCCTTCAGCTCCACATTGTGGACGATGGTTCCGACGGGGATGTTCTTCAGCGGCATCGCGTTGCCGGGCTTCACGTCCACCTTCTCGCCGGAGATGACAAAGTCACCGGCCTTCAGGCGCTGCGGAGCCAGAATGTAAGAGAGGGTGCCGTCCGTGTACTTCACCAGAGCGATGAAGCCGGTACGGTTGGGGTCATATTCCAGGCGCTCTACGGTCGCCGGCATATCGAACTTCGTACGCTTGAAGTCGATGATGCGGTACGTGCGCTTGTGACCGCCACCCATGCGGCGGGCGGTGATGCGACCCGTGTTGTTGCGACCGCCGGAGCCGGAGAGGCCCTCGGTCAGCATCTTGACGGGCTTGCCCTTGTGCAGTTCCGAACGGTCCACCAGTACCAGCTGGCGGAGGCTCGGCGTAATCGGACGGAAAGTCTTCAAAGCCATAGCTCTACCCTCACACGCCGGTGGTCACGTCGATGGAGCTGCCCTCGGCGAGGGTAACCACGGCCTTCTTGTAGTCCGACCGGCGACCGATCGTCCCACGGAAGCGCTTGGTCTTCCCCTTGACCACGGAGGTATTCACCGCCGTGACCGTCACCTTGAACAGGCCTTCAACCGCGGCCTTGATCTCGGGCTTCGTCGCATCCATGCGCACCTTGAAGGTGACCTGGTTGTGCTCGGAACCCATGGTGGCCTTCTCGGTGATCACGGGCGCAACGACGACGTCGTACATGCGCTCGGCCGAGATTGTCTTCTTGCTCGTGCTCATTTCAGGCGAGCCTCCAGCTGCTCGACAGCGTTGCGCGTCAGGACGAGAACGTCCCTGCGCAGGATGTCGTACACGTTGGCGCCCTGTTCCGGCAGCACGTCAATGTGCGGGATGTTACCGGCGGCACGGGCGAAGTTCACATCAACGTTGGAACCGTCGATGATCAGCGCCGACTTCAGACCCAGGGCCTGCAGCTGACCGAACAGCACCTTGGTCTTGTGGCTATCGGCCTTGGCGGCCTCAAGCACGACCAGCTTGCCTTCGGCGGCCTTGACCGACAGGGCGGTCTTCAGGGCCAGCTTGCGGACCTTCTTGGTCAGGTCATGTTCGTGGGAACGAACGACCGGCCCGAAAATACGCGCGCCACCGCGGAACTGCGGCGAACGCAGCGAACCCTGACGGGCGCGACCGGTGCCCTTCTGGCGCCACGGCTTCTTGGTGGTGCCGGAGATCTCGGAGATCGTCTTGGCCTTGTGGGTACCAGCGCGGCGCTTGGCCAGCTGCCACAGCACCATGCGAGCCAGGATGTCCTGACGGGCCGGCAGGCCGAACACGTCTTCCGACAGCTCAATCTCGCCGACGGTTTCGTTGTTCAGATTCTTGATGGACGTCTTCATTTATCAGCCCTCCGCCGCGACAGCTTCAGCAGCCGGAGCACGGAAGGCGCCGGGGAACGGCACGCCCTCGGGCAGCTTCTTCTTGACGGCGTCCTTGACGAGGACGAAAGCGCCCTCATGGCCCGGGACAGCGCCCTTGACCAGGATCAGACCGCGCTCGGCGTCGACCGACACGACCTTCAGGTTCTGGACGGTGACGGTGTCGACACCCATGTGACCGGGCATCTTCTTGTTCTTGAAGGTCTTACCGGGATCCTGACGGCCACCGGTCGAACCGATGGAGCGGTGCGACACGGACACGCCGTGGGTCGCACGCAGACCGCCGAAATTCCAGCGCTTCATACCGCCGGCAAAACCCTTACCCAGGGTAGTGCCCTGCACGTCCACGAACTGGCCGGAAACGAAATGATCCGCGGTCAGCTCAGCACCAACCTCAATCAGGTTAGCGGGAGCCACGCGGAACTCGACGAGCTTCTTCTTCGGCTCGACCTTGGCCTTGGCGAACACCTCACGCTGGGCCTTGGCGACGTTCTTCACCTTGGCCTTGACGGCGCCGAGCTGGAGGGCGGTGTAGCCATCCTTCTCTTCCGTCTTGTGGGCGACGACCTGGACCTGGTCCAGCTTCAGCACAGTCACCGGCACGCTTTCACCCTCGTCTGTGAAGACGCGGGTCATGCCGACCTTCTGCGCGATCAATCCGGATCGCATCTGTTTTTCTCCATAACTCGGGACATCCTCAGATCGGGAGAGGTCCCGTACTCCACCAAACTAGATTACAGCTTGATTTCGACGTCGACGCCGGCGGCCAGGTCGAGCTTCATCAGCGCATCAACCGTCTGGGGCGTCGGATCGACGATATCCAGCAGACGCTTGTGGGTGCGAATCTCGAACTGCTCACGCGACTTCTTGTCGATGTGCGGGCTGCGGTTCACCGTGAACTTTTCCAGCTGCGTGGGCAGCGGAATCGGACCGCGGACGCGCGCACCGGTCCGCTTCGCGGTGTTGACGATCTCGCTGGTGCTCTGGTCGAGCACGCGATGATCAAACGCCTTAAGGCGGATCCGGATATTCTGATTGTCCATGTCCTAGACCCCAAAAAGAGCAGGGTTTATACCCAAAGAGTGGGCCGGCCCCAAGTACTTTCGGGCCGGCCCCACCACATTGCTGTGATGCGTCGAAGCGATAGGCTTACTTGACGATCTTCGACACAACGCCGGCGCCGACGGTACGACCGCCTTCACGGATGGCGAAGCGCAGGCCTTCGTCCATGGCGATCGGGGCGATCAGCTTCACGGCGAAGCGGATGTTGTCGCCGGGCATCACCATTTCCGTACCT
>LJHR01000019.1 GCA_001296005.1 alpha proteobacterium AAP38
GGTAGCTCGTCAGGCTCATAACCTGAAGGCCGCAGGTTCAAATCCTGCCCCCGCATCCAACCGGTCACACCAAAAGCCCCGTAATACCAACAGGTTACAGGGCTTATGTCTTTGGCTCTGGTTCTTTGCAATGACCCACTATTTAACGAAATCAATAACTTAGCTCAGCGGTTTCAAATCGAGGGTGCCGCCCCCTGCATCCAACACCAAAGCCCAGGGAAGAACCTGGACCCTGTCGGGGGTAGGTTCTTCTTACCCGGCTTTAAAATGCGATCGACTGAACCAACCCGCTTGCCGCCGCGGCCGGATCGTTCAAGGCCTTGTTCAGCAGGTGCTGTGCAGCCACCAGATCCTGCGCCACGATGCCCACCGACTTGTAGAGGGTGATGTCCCCAGGGGTGATGCGGCCCGGTGCCAGCCCCTCCAGCACATCGCCCGTGCCGCCGATAATGTGGCTCTCATCGATCAGACCTTGGGCAACTGCGTCCTGATAATCGCCGGCCAGCGCCAGGGTCGAGGGCTTGTAATCCACATAGAAGCGGCTGCGTAAAACGGCTTCGGCGTCGATCTCCCGATTCTGCGGGAAGCTGGAACCAACGACATTCAGATGGCAACCTGTCGGCAGCCACGCCCCCTGCAGGATGGGTTCCCGCGAGGCTGTGGTGGTGCAGATGATGTCTGCGGTCGCCACGGCCTCCTGCACGCTTCTTGCGGGCTCGACGCTGATCCCGTGCTTCGCCGACATTCGGCGGCAGAAGGCGGCGGCCTTCTCGGCCGAGCGGCCCCATACCGTGACATGGGTGATGGGCCGGACGACCTGCATAGCGGCGAGGTGCTGTTCCGCCTGCTCGCCATAGCCCAGTACGGCAAGGTCGCTCGATTCCGGACGTGACAGCAGGCGGGTGGCGAGCGCGCTGGCCGCCGCCGTGCGGATGCCGGTAATGGTGCCGCCATCGAAGATGCCAACCAGGGCGCCGTGTACCGCTTCGAACAGCAGTACTAGACCGCGATGGGAGGGGAGGCCGACATCGAAATTTCCGGGGAAGACGCTGACCACCTTGATGCCGAACGCTTCTGGTTCATCAATCCAGCCCGGCATCATGGATAGCAGGTTGCCCGGAACGGGCAGGTCAAGGCGGCTGCGTGGCGGCTGGCGCGTGCCGCCACGGGCCGTGCGGGCCATGCCATGAGCCACGGCCTCGATACATTCGGCCATGGGCAACAGGGCTTCAACCGCGTGGCGATCCAGAACGACGATGGACATCTTGTCTTTCTCCGTATTTTTGCTGACGGGGGGAGCGGTGGCATACCGGAACCGGCATTTTCCAACCGACATTGGAATCAAATTCATTTATTCTGGCGCGGAATACCCTGGGGGCCATCGCGGCATCAGGCCGAACCAAGAGGGAAGAGTGACAACAAGGCGCAGACGCAACGCCGTGCAACGGGACCCGGGGCTGCCTCGGACCCGCAAGGGCCTGGAGACGCGGGACCGGCTGATCGATGCGGCGACCAGCATGGTCAACAGCATCGGTTATCAGGACCTGCGGCTGGCCGACATCGCGGCTGAGGCAAAGGTCCCATCCAGCCTGATCTACCGATATTTCAAGGGCAAGGCGCAGATCGTGCTGGCGGCCCTGACCAGGCTGCGCGACGAGGTGCAGGACTTGCTGGCGGCTGACAGCACAGGCAGCGCCTTCGACCGTATCCTGGACAAGAACCGCCGTATCATCAGCCTTTATGCAGGCAATCCCGGCCTCCTGCGCTGTATCATCTCCTTCGGCGCTGATGAGCCTGAATTCCAGCAGCTGTTCCGCGACATGTCGCAACGTTGGAATCAGGCCGTGGCGCGGTCCATCGCCCAGCAATTCGCGGACGCCCGTCTGACTGAGGGGGAGCGGTTGATGCTGGCCCATGCGCTGTGCAGCATGGTGGACAATTTCGTCTATGAATGTCTTGTCCTGCGCAGCCCGATCCTGACGCCTGTCTTCGCAGAAGACCGGGAGCATATGGCATTGTTCGTGTCTCTGCTCTGGCATCGGGCACTCTATCTCCGCGATCCGCCCGCTGATCGCATGGGCCGGTTCGCCGGCTTGGCCGGCTTTCATCTCTGACGGCGGTCGCGCGCTAGGGGATAGCCGGGATCACATCATGAAATGATATTGAAAACAACTTCATTTTTTAACTCCATCCGATATCCGGACCTGACTGGGCAGGGCCGGCCCAACTAGGCATGGGAAGGGATGGGTGTTAGGTTGTCTTACGCAATGTTCAGGGTACGGATCGTCGATGTCGCAGGGTGAAAACGGCACTGTCGCCACCAGCCGGGGTGTGCGCAGCCGGCAGCGCATAAAGGACGCTTGCAGGAAGGTGCTGGAGCGTGACGGCTACCGTGCGCTGCGCCTTGTCGATGTCGCGCAGGAGGCGGATGTCCCCATTTCGCTGTTGTACCATTACTATCCAGACCTTGAGAGCCTGGCCATGGAGGTGCTGCAAGAAGCGGTGACCGACATGATGGAACAACTGCGCAGATCCATGACGCAGGAAGGAAGGCAGCGCAGCCCCGACGGTTTCGATCCGCTGATGCGCGCCACGGCTGTCCTGGCCCGGCAATACGCCGAACGTCCCGGCATTATGCGCAGCCTGTTGCAGCTGGAGGATTCCGAGCCGCGTTTCGCCGCCTTCTATCAAGAGGTCAGCGCCGCCTGGAGCCGGCGTGTGGCGGCCAATACCCAACGGCGCTTCGCCGATGCCGGCGTTGATCCGGCGGTCCATGCGGCCCTGGCCCATACGCTGGGCGGCATGGTGGATCGCGCCCTGTTCGATCTTTATGTCCAACCATTGCCGGAACTGGTGGAAGGCGAGCTGGACCCGGATCGTATCGCCCGCTTTCTGTCCATCCTCTGGTATCGTACAGTCTTCCTGGCCAACCCGCCTGCCGATCAGATGGGGGAGTTTGCGGGTATGGCGGATCTGAAGGCACAGGGCTGAATTCAGGGCGACGGCGTGTAACTGGTGATGAATTTCAGGATACGGGCCAGGGCCGGCGCGTCATCCACCGTAAAACCGACAGTGACCGTATCCAGCCGGCTGAAGCACGGCAGGTCGACCAGCAGTTCAGCGTTCCAGTGGTTCTTGAACTGCACCTCCACCGTCAGCGGTGTATCCGGCAGCAGCGGCGTTGCTGTGGTCCTGGTGCGGACGGCATCGGCGGCGGCGCCCCTGATGCACGGCCCGTATGATGGCCGATCATCAGGCAGGCGGTGAAGGGGTCCGTCTCGATATCCTGCATCATGCCCAGCGGGCGCGGCCAGGACCGCATGACCTGTACATGATCAGGCAGCGTATCCAGCACCGGTTGAGTGCAAACAGCTCTAATCCCACCAGGGACGGAGATCAATCTCGACCCGGCTTGGCTTGCCCGGCCCGGTCTGGATGGTGAAAACTTCGTTCTCGTCCCTGGAATGGCGGCGGAAGACCTTGGCATCACCGCCCGTGATGGCCAGACGCAGCCTGTGTCCGCGCTTCAGCAGGGCGGCCAAGGGGAACAGGGAGAACCGAACCTCCATCACTTCCCCCGGCAAAACTGGCATCGCATCGGCCCGACGGAAGGAATGGGGGACGGGACCTTGGTCATAGGGTAGGGTGGAGGGGTCGCCCGGTTTGCGGTGGATGGCGCGCAGCATGCCCTCCGTCAGATAGGTGACGCGGCCATCGGGGGCCACATCCTCCAGATAGGCGAAGAAGGCCGGGTCGTCAGTGGCGCTGCTGGTGTGCAGCGTGAGGACCGGGGTGCCCGCCAACTCCATATCCGTCTGGAAAGCTGGACTGTCGAAGACCAGCAGCTTCGCATCCTCCGCCCGCCGGTCGGGATAGGCGGGAGGGGTGCCGAACTGCGTTGACCAGCGGGTGGCATCGCCCGTGGTGGCCGTGAAATCCACCTTGTGGGCGACGCTGCCCGCCGGTGCCGGCCCCGTGGACAGGGTGCCGTCCGGGGCCAGGTGGAAGGAATGCACCCGCGTGTCGGCGGGCGGCCAAACATGGCTCTCGCGAAACCGGCGTGCACCCATAACGTAGTAATGAATGATGCGCGGCGATGGCGCGCCACGCCGAACATTCTCCGTGAAGGCCAGATTATGGGCGAACTGTGCCTCAACAGTGGGCATGGGGTCACGCTGATCGGGAAAGAAGGGATCGGCCCCCACATCATGCTGATGGCTGTTGGCGGTGATCCACACTTCCATCGGCACGTCGGGGGCGGAGCGGAAGCGGGCCAGCGCGGCTTCCGCCGTGCCGCCATCGACCCAGGACCCCCAAATTTGTACGGGTTTGTGCAGCGCCCGTATGGCGGCCAGGGCCGAGGCGGGGGAAGAGTTGAATAGGCTGTGGCCGTTCAATCCCGGATCGTCGCGAAACTGCGCGTCCATATAATCTCCGGGTGCCCAGCGTTCCCGTCCCGTCACCGCCTGCCGCATCAGCTGGTAATCTTCGTCCCCATCGACAGGCTGCAAGGCGGGGAACAGTTTGGGGCAGTCGGCGGGTCGCGCCACGCAGTCGAAATCCTCCCGTCCGGCGCGGCCGGTGTCGATGCGCTGGGTAAAGCCACCCCATTCGGTCAGGAACCAGTCATTGGATACGCCGCCCGGCATGAACAGATGCAGATAGGCGTCGAAATCCGTCTGGCGGGGCAAGGCGCCCTTCAGGGCCGGGGCGGGGATGGCCGTCGACCAGTCCGAGGTATCGGCCATGTAGGAGACGCCATGGGTGAAGACCTCCCCGCTGGACCAGGGCTGGCCGGCCAGATGCGCAATTATCGCCGGCATGTCGGCTCGCTCTTCCGGCCCGATATCCACCTTGCGCGGCCCAAAGGAGGCGGTGGACCCGCGCGTGTCGATGATGGCGACGACATAGCCCGCCTTTCGCCAGCGCGCATAATCGGGGTTGGAAAGATAGACGCCCGCCCGCCCATAGCGGGTCTGGACCAGCAGGACCGGTGATCTCTCCGCTGGCGGCTTGCCGTTGGGGAAATAGAGGCTGAGCGCCAGCCATACCCCGTCCCGCATGGGCAGGTAATAGGATTGGTCGCTCCAGCCTTCCGGCTTTTGCCCGGCCTCCGCGCCGGTTGTGACCACGTCGCCCAACCGCCCGCTCATCAGAAATCCACCCGCAGTTTGATGCCAAAGGTCCGGGGTTCGCCCGGTATCGCCCGCTTCTGCCCGACAGCGTCCATATCATAGAGGTCGAACCGGCTGGCGGTGTAGTGCGGCGTCTTCGCGACCGGGTCCAGGTGGTTCCAGTTGTCCGAAGAATGCCGGCCCGGCGACCTGAGTCCCATGAAGATCTCCAATTTTATGAAATTGAAAGCAACTTCACTATTGAAACATCGACCCCGTTGGTGTGTCAATAAGGGCTGTCGGTCGGACCATGTGTCATGGATGTGAAGCGGTACCGGCGGAACTGATGCGGGAGACGGGATATGCGCGTTGTGACCATGGCCATGCTGGCCGCTCTGGGCCTGTTGGTTCCCGTGGCGGCAGGGGCGGAGGCCTTGCGGCTGGGCAACGGGCCCGACATTTCAACGCTGGACTGGCAGAAGGCCTCCACCGTGTTCGAGATGCGGATCGCCAACGATATCTGTGAGGGGCTGCTGGCCTATGGTGCCCGGGGCGAGGCCATTCCCGGCGTGGCCACGGGCTGGACACTGTCGAAGGATGGCCTGACCTATACGTTCACGCTGCGTGCGGATGCGCGCTGGTCGGATGGAAGCCCTGTGACAGCCGATGATTTCGTGGCCGCCTGGCGCCAGCTGGTGACGCCGGCCACGGCGGCGGCGCAGGCAGATAAACTGCTCCACCTGGCGAATGCGCAGGCCATCATCACGGGCAAGGCCGATCCGGCGACGCTGGGCGTCAAGGCGGTGGACGCCCATACCCTGGTCGTGCAACTGGCCCGCCGGCAGGCGGATTTCACGGCCTATCTGCCCCAGGCCATGCTGTGCCCCGTCCACCGGTCCAGCCTGACCCAGGGGGCGAATGACCGGGCGCTGCCCCTCTCCAACGGTGCCTATATGGCGGTGGCACGGGAACCGCAATCGCTGGTCCGGTTGCAGAAGAACCCCCATTACTGGGATACCGCTACCGTCGCCACGGAGATTGTGGAATATCATGTCACGGAGGATCAGCAGACCGAACTGAAACGGTTCCGCACCGGCGACCTGCATATGACAGTGTCGGTTCCGCCGGGTCAACTGGATGCGATCAGGGCGGAATGGGGTGAGGCGCTGATGGTCTATCCCAGCGCCGGCGTCCTCTATCTCAGCCCCAACCTGACACGGGAGCCTTGGGCGACGCAGGTGAAGCTGCGTCAGGCGATCAGCATGGCCATCGACCGGGAGGTGATCTCGCAGAAGGTGCTGCGCAGCGGGGAAACGCCGCTTCTCACCTTCGTGCCGACCGGCATTCCCGGCTATACGGCGTCGCCTCTGCCATGGGCCACCCTGTCCCAGGCCGACCGAGACGCCAAGGCGCGGCAATTGCTGGCAGAGGCGGGATACGGCAAGGACAAGCCGCTGTCGATTGAGATCCTGCATCCCACGGGTGACCGGTTCCGGCAGATCAATATCGCCGTCGCCGCCATGCTGAAACAGAAGCTGGGCCTTACCGTCACTCTGCATAATCAGGAGACGAAGTCGGTGGTGACGCATCTGCGGGCCCGCGACTATACCGACCTGGCCATGAATGGCTGGAATTCGGATCAGCCCGTGACCTATCTGGACCTGCTGGACGGCGACCGGGGCGGCTTCGGGCCGGGATATCACAATCCCGCCTTCACCAAGCTGCTAGAAGTGGCGCGCGAGCAGCCCGACCTGTCCGGTATGTATGACAAGCTGGCCGAAGCCGAAAGCCTCGCAATGGCCGACGCCCCTGTGATCCCGCTGCTGCAGGTCTCGCGCAAGCTGCTGGTCTCAACCCGCGTTAAGGGCATGCAGCCGGCGCCGGGAACGGTCACACCGGCCCGGTTCCTTCGGCTGCTGCCGGCGAAGTCCTGAAGCAGAAACCGCCCGGCGTATTGGTTACGCCGGGCGGTTTGTTTGCCAAAAAAGTGAAGACGGGTTGACCGTCAATCCTCCCGCACCAGCACGCCCAGCCATTCCGCCACGATGGCGGGCTGGTCGCTGCCTTCGATCTCGATGGTGCAATTGTTGGTGATCAGCATACCCAGCGCATGTTCCTTTACGTCCGCCAGCGCCATGCGCAGCCGGACGCGTGACCCGACATGCACCGGGGAGACGAAACGCACCCGGTTCAGCCCGTAATTCAGCTGATATTTCGACCCGCGCGGCAGGCCGATATCATTGGCCAGATGGGTCAGCATGCCCAGCGTCAGGAAGCCGAAGATGATGGTGCCGCCAAACGGCCCGTCACGCCGCGCCCAATCGGGATCGATATGCAGCGGGTCGGGATCGCGGGTGGCGCGGGCGAAAAGGTCGTTATCCTCCTGCCCCAGCGTGATCCAGCGGGACACGCCCAGTTCAGCGCCGATCAGGGTCGACAGGTCGTCCATATGGGGACGCATGGTGGTGGTCATTCCCTTATCCTTATTGTTCAGTGCCAGCCATTGACGCGCCGCCAGATGTCCGGCGCGTGGCTGTCGGAGCGGATGTGGTAGAAATCGTGGGCCGCCGCCGTCATGCAGGCATGGTTGGGCAGGACCTCCACCCGTGTGCCCACGGGCAGCAGCCAGGTCAGGTCCAGCCCGTGCGGGCCACGGAGATAGCCCTGTTCCTGCGCCACCTTGGCGATGAACAGGCCGGGCGGGGCGGGGGCGTCACCGATGCGGGCGACGATCCCGTAATGCCCGTCGGCACCCGTATCCTTGGACAGGGCCAGCGCGCCGGCATCCACCAGGGCATGGCCGCCGGGATGGTGGCTCAACACCTCCGTCACCACACGCAGCGCGATGTCGCCCGGACCGCAGACGCTGATGGCGGCCTGTGTCAGGTCCAGGAACTGGTAATTGCCGGGGCGGATTTCCGTGATGCCGGACAGGTCGTCGGCCAGCAGCGCCGTAGGTGTCGACCCGATGCTGACGGTGGGCACGGGCAGCCCGATATCGCGCAACAGGGTGGCGGCGGCGACGGTGGCCGATACCTCCTGCCGCGCGACACGACGGACGGCGTCGGCATCGCGGCAATCATAGGCCTGACCGGCATGGGTCATGACCCCGGCCAGTGACAGGCAAGGATGATCTTGGATCAGACGGCCCAGCACCGGCAGGTGCGGGTCGTCCGGGCGCAGGCCCGACCGGCCATAACCGCAATCGATATCGATCAGGGCCGGCAGCCGCAGCCCGCAGGACTGCGCCTCTGCCCCGACCGCCGCCGCAACGGTGGCGTCTTCGGCCAGGATGGTGATTTGCGCACCCGTGGCCGCGCCCAACGCCGCGATTTCCGTCACTTTTGCCGGGGTGGTGGTGACGGCGTAGAGGATGTCGCGGAACCCGGCATCGGCGAAATGCCGGGCCTCGCGCAGGGTGGACACAGTGATGGAGCCGGCCTGCCCGCCATGGGCGGCCAGCGCGATTTCCACCGACTTGGTCGTTTTCATATGCGGGCGCAGCCGCACGCCATGCCGGGCGGCGATAGACCGCATCCTTTCCAGATTGCGGTCCAGCACGTCACGGTCGACGACCAGATACGGGGTTGGCGGGCCAGCCTTCATCATCAGAAGCGCGCCTTGAATTCGACGCCCCACAGACGCGGGTCGCTCAAGGTCACGCCCTTGGTGTCGGAGAAGGGGATGCCTGTGCCGCCGCCATTGATGTAATGCCGGTCGAACAGGTTCTGCGCATAGACCGACAGTTCATAGGCACCGTCGTTGAAGCGCAGGCCCGCCTTGCCGCCCACCAGGCCATAGCCCGATTGCGACAGGTCCGGGTCCTGTTCCAGGGTGAAGAACTGCCCGGATTTGTAGGTGTAATCAGCCCGGAAATAGCCGGTGATGCCCGCCGTCACCTCCCGCTCATAATCGGCGGTGAGCGTGGTGGTCCATTCCGGCGCGCGCAGCATGCGCTTGCCGGACAGATCGCAGGTGCGGGCCGCACTGCCGGCAGGGCAGGGGGCGTTGGCGAAATCATCGTAGCTGGCATCCAGATAGCCGGCAGATGCCTGCAACAGCAATTCCTTCGTCGCCTTGAATTCCAGCTCCAACTCCACGCCCTTGCTGGTGGCGCTGGCGGCGTTGGAGACGATGAAACGGTTGGTGACGAAGGTGGAGACCTGCAGGTCGCTGTAATCCAGGTAGAAGCCGGTCAGCGTGGCGTTCAGGCGGCGCGGGATCAGCGTGGATTTCAGCCCCAGCTCGTAATTCGTGGCCTTTTCCGACTTGAACTCGGTGTCGGCGGCGCTGTTGATCAGGCCCGTACTGAACCCACCACCCTTGAAGCCCCGGCTGACCGTGGCATAGGCCATGGTGTCCTCGCTGAACCGGTACTGCGCCGTCAGCTTGGGCGAGAGGTTGTTCTCCGTCAGCCCGGCGGTGAAGACCGGGATCGGCGGCGGGAAGCCCAGCGGCACGAAGAGCGGGTTCACCTTCGACTGGTCGTGGCGGACGTCCTTTGTCTCGTGGCTGTAGCGCAGGCCGGCCGTCAGGCTGAACTGCTCCGTCACGTCATAGGTGCCTTCGGCGTAGGCGGCATAGCTGTCGGTTTCGGTTCGCACGAAGGCCGGGGCCACGGACCCTGCCGGCACCACCAGCGCCCCGCCCGTCAGCACCCCGGTCAGAACAGAGAAATGCGGGCCAACGGAGGCGACCTGATTGCCCTTCAGGATCTGGTGGAAATAATAGAGACCGGCCGTGTAGCGGAAATGATCCCGCTGTGCCGCGACATAGCGCAGTTCCTGGCTGAACTGGTGCTGCTTCTCCCGCAGGCCCGACTGCACCAGCGACAGGGGCGTGAAGTCATTGTCGCTTTGATTGTCGAAGGTGAAGCCGCGCAAGGCGCTGATGGAGGTGACCGTATCCTCGCCCGTGTCCCAATCGATGGTGGCGGATGTGCCCCAGACGCGGCGGTTTTCATTGTTCGGCGCATCAAAGGCGGTGGTGCGGTCGAACAAAGGCGGCACCGTCAGGGGCACGCCCACGGCCTGGGCGAAACCGCCAACCGTGCCGCCCAATGTCAGGACCGACTTGCTGTCGCCCGTACCGTCATCGCGGCTGCCATCGGCGGACAGGCGGATCGTCACGGTTTCCGACGGGCGCGCCTCCAGCGTCAGGCGCGCGGTCTCGCTGTTGATGTCATTAACCTTGCGGCCCTGGAAGCCGTTGGTCAGCAGACCGTCGCGGCGCGTGACGGCGGCCGATGCGCGGAACGCGAAGGCGTCACCCAGCGGGGCAGAGACGGTGGCGCGGTAGCGCTGCGCGTCGTGATTGCCAAAGCGGATATCGGCCACCGCCTCCGGCTCCTTTGCCGGGCGCCTGGTGATGATGTTGATGGCGCCGCCGGTGGTGTTCTTGCCATAGAGCGTGCCCTGCGGCCCGCGCAGCACCTCCACCCGTTCCAGGTCGATGAGGTCGCTGTTCAAGGTCGTGGCGCGGCCCTGATAGACCCCGTCGACGGAGACCGAGACGCTGCCCTCCGTGCCCAGATTGTTCACGTCCGAGGTGATGCCGCGGATGGAGATGCGGCCAGAGCGCAGGGAATTGTTGTTGTCCAGCGACACGTTGGGGATCAGGCGCATGGCCTGGTCCACGGTGCCGACACCGGCCCGTTCCAGCGCATCGCCGGAAATGGCCGTGATGGACAAAGGTACATCCATCGGATTCTCGATGCGCCGCTGTGCCGTGACGATGATCTCCTCCAGCACGATCATTTCCTGCGCCTGCCCGGCAGTGGCTGCCGTCAGGGCCAGGATGGAGGCGCATGCCAGCCGTACCCGCTTGTTTTCCCGTACCATAGAAACCCCCTTGTTCTAGTTGTTGATGCCGGCGGCCCCGGCCCTTGCATGTGGTATTTTTAGAAATCGAACACAATTTCACTTTTAAGGCAAGCGCTGTTGCGGCAGTGACCTTCCGTAGGTCAGGTCGAGCGCGGCGCGCGAGCCCTGACAGTCTTGCGGTAAGGCCTTTTCTGTCAGGGCTCGGCTTTCGCCTCGACCTGACCTACGTCACCTGCCAGCAGCCCCGCCGCCTGTGCCCTCAACGCCTGTTTGTCCAGCTTGCCGATGGGTAGCAGGGGCAGGGATTCTGTGAGGATGAAACGCTTGGGCACCTTGTAATTGGCCATGTGCGCCCGGCAATGGGCGGCCAATTCCGCAGGGTTCGGCGGTTGATGGCCAGCGCGCGGCTGGATGAAGGCGTATCCCACTTCTCGGTAAAGCGGGTCGGGTACGCCAACGACGGCGGCCAGTTCCACGGCGGGGTGGGTTTCGATTACCTGTTCCACCTCCCGCGGGTAGACATTATAGCCGCCGGATTTGAACATCTCCTTCAGCCGACCGACGATGCGCCAACCCAGGTCTGGCACGATCTCCGCCAGATCACCCGTTCGCATCCAGCCATCCGGCGTGAAGCTTTCGGCGGTTGCACCGGGCCGGTTGAAATAGCCCTGCATGATCCAGCCGCCCCGCACCTGGATTTCGCCCGCTACCCCGTCGGGCACCGGGTTGCCGTCTGCGTCCGCCAGGCGGATGTCATAACGCGGATCGGGCCAGCCGATGCTGCCGGCCAGCACCGCGATGTCGGCGTCTGGGCGGGTGAAGGTGATGTTACCCGTCGTTTCCGTCATGCCGAAGCAGGTGACCAGCCGCTTGCCCAGTGCCGCCAGCCGGCATACCAGCGCCTCTGGTGCTGCCGCCCCAGACCAGACGATGTCGCGCAGATGCGACAGGTCGGCATGGGCGAAGGCCGGATCATCCATCACCAGTTGGAACATGGTGGGGATCTGGCCCCAGACGCTGACCCGTTCGGCCGCCAGCACATGGACGGTGCCGGCGGGGTCGAAGCTTTCCATGAAGATGATGGCCCCACCCTGGACCAGGGTGGCGCAGGATACGTCGCCGACGCTGCCAATATGGTTGATGGGCAGGTTGTTCAGCATGCGCATGCCGGGTCCGCCGAAATGGTCGCCCTGGATCAGGGAGCATTCGACCAGCCCGCGTTGACGCAGCACAGCCCCCTTGGGCCGGCCCGTCGAGCCGGAGGTGTAGACGATCAGGGCCGGGCTGTCGGCGGTCACCGTTTCGCGGGCGGCGGCCAGCAGGGCAGGCGACAGGTTTTCACCCGCCGCCAGATGGCGCGGGTGCAGATTATCGCCCTGCACCTCCAGAACCGCGCGAATCGACGGCACCTCCCGC
Source organism: alpha proteobacterium AAP38 (assembly GCA_001296005.1). GTDB lineage: Bacteria > Pseudomonadota > Alphaproteobacteria > Azospirillales > Azospirillaceae > Niveispirillum. Next base: position 12,353 of record LJHR01000019.1, read on the forward strand.
GCCAGTTCCGACAATTCGGCCGGATAATCGCGTCCGCCAAAGCCGGGAACGGTGATGACCAGCGACGGTTGCGCGTCGGTCAGGACATGGCGGAATTCCGCCGTGCGGTATTTGGGGTTCAGTCCGGTCCAGATGCCGCCAATGCCGCAGGTGGCCAGGAACAGGGTCCAGAAGGCCGGGCAGGGCGGGGCCAGCATCGCCACCCGGTCCCCCGGCCGTATCCCCAGGGCCAGCAATGCCCGCTGCGCCGCCGTCACCTGCGCATGCAGGGTGGCGTAGGACAGGCGGCGTCCATTCAGCACGGCGGCGTCGCTGTCGGGCGTGTGATGGGCGTAATGGCCCAGATAATCGCCCAGTCGGGGCAGGGCGGGGATGTCTGGAGGCAGCAGACGCATTGCGGTCACTCCACCATGTCCAAGCCGGCATGAAGGGCCAGCGACGCCACGGACTGGATCAGCATCATGGTGGCCGTCAGGTCGGCCACCCCGGTTTCAGCCAGATTGGTCAGCAATGCCAGGGTGATGCCGCTTTCCGGCTCGACAAAGCCCGCCGACAGATAGCCCAGCACCCGCCCGCCATGGCCCCAGCAGGGGATGCCCCCGAACATCCGGCATTCCAGGCCCAGCGCATAGGCGGTACGCATCCCTTGATGGGGGTCCGCGACCTGTGTGGCCAGACAGTCGGCAAGGCCGATGCCGCCGGCGCTTCCGTCCCGCAAGCATTGATACCAATGCAGCAGATCGCCCAGGTCGGACACCATGGCCCCTGAGGAACCGGCCCAGAACAGGTCCCCGCCATCGGCCATATCCGCGAAATCCAGTGTCGGGTCAGGACGGTACCAGCCGGAGGCCATCAATCCCGGCGGGAGGTCCGCTCGTCGTCGGCCCAGGCGCGTCTGGTTCAGGCCCAGGGGGGCCAAGACCCGATCCCGCAGCAGGCTTTCATAGGGCGTCCCGGTAGCGCGCGCCATGACATGGGCGGCCAGGGCGTAGCCGTAATTATTGTATTCGAACCGCTCTCCTGCCGCAAAATGCCGGCCATCGGCCAGGGAAAGGGTTTCCAGTTCATCGAACCCCACCTCCCGATCCGGCAGGCGTTTGGGCGGGGTCAGCAGGGCATGACCATTGCCCAGGCCGGATTGGTGGGTCAGCAATTGCCGCATCGTCACCTCGCCCCCATGGCGAAGGTCGGCGGCATAGTCCGCGACGGGCCGGTCCAGGTCCAGCAACCCGGCCTTGATCAGCGACAGGGCCGTGACGGCAGTGAAGCTCTTGCTCTGGCTGCCGATACAGAACTGATAGCCGGGTGTGACAGCCTGCGTCCGGGCGATATCCGCATGCCCTGCCGCCAGCAGCAGGGGCGCACGGCCCGGTACGGCAAGCCCCAGCACCGCCCCGATGGTGCCCTGCCGGCACAGGTCGGCCAGGGCCAGGGATAGCCGGTGCGGAATATCGCGAAGGGGATGGTCTGCACGCATCACGGCCTCTTTCATTCGGCAAACGGGCGGGGCCAGGCATAGGGCGAGGCATCGATATCCGTGACATGCCCGTCGATGATATCGGCCAGCAGCCGGCCCGACCCGCAGGCCATGGTCCAGCCCAGGGTACCGTGGCCGGTGTTGAGGTAGAGACCTTTGATGCCGCTTTCCCCCACCAGCGGCACACCATTGGGCGTCATGGGGCGCAGGCCGGTCCAGAACTGGATCGCCGCCATGTCAGCGGCACCGGGGAACAGGTCGGCAATCACATGGCGCACGGTATCGCACCGCGCCGGGGTCAGCCGGTGATCCGGCCCCGCCAGTTCCGCGATGCCGGCGGCCCGGATGCGGTCACCCAGGCGGGTGACAGCGATCTTGTAATGATCATCCAGCAGGGTGGAAACGGGTGCCCGTTCCGCATCTACGATGGGGACCGTGGCCGAATAGCCCTTCACGGGCAGGACGGGCAAATCCAGCCCCAATGGGCGCAGCAGCCGGGCGGTTTCATGGCCGGCGGCCACCACCACGGCATCGGCGGCGTGGAAGCGCCCGCCGACCATCACGCCGGTCACCCGATCACCCGCCTGCACGACCTGCGTCGCGGCTGTGCCCAGATGCAACGCGACGCCATCCTGCTGCAACCGGTTAGCCAGCGCGTGCGTAAAAAGCTGGCAATCCCCCGTCTCATCACCCGGCATCAGCAGACCGCCGGCCAGCCCGTCCACCATATGCGCCAGGCCCGGTTCCCGCGCCACGCATTCACGCGGGGTCAGCAGGGAATGCGGGACGTTCAGGGTGGTCAGCACATGGCTGTCGGCGGTCGACGCGTCCATGGCCTTCTGCGTCCGGAACAATTGCAGCGTGCCGCGCTGTCCATCATCATAGCGCAGGCCCGTCTCCGTGCGCAGGGCGGCCAGGGCCTGCTGGCTGTACCGGGCCAGCGACAGCATCCAGGTCTTGTTGCGGCGATAGCGGGCGGCGGTGCAGTTGCGCAGCATCCAGCGCAGCCAGCGCCATTGCCGCCAGTCGGTGGAACCATGGATCAACAAGGGCGGATGCGCGCTGACCATCCAGTGCAGCGCCTTCAACGGAATGCCGGGTGCCGCCCAGGGGCTGGCATAGCCCCAGCTGATCTGTCCGGCATTGGCGTGACTGGCCCCGTCGGCAACGGCGGGGGCGGCATCAATGATGCTGACCTCGTGCCCCGCTTGGCGCAGGTAATGGGCGCTGGTGACGCCAATGACGCCCGCCCCGATGATCAGGATACGCATGGATGCGGCTCCGCAATTCACTATTCATTGAGTGTGCCAAAAACTGAACTTGAAAACAATATCATTTTATGGTGCCATCAATTCCACCAAAGTGCGGAGAGGGGTGATGGTGTTGCTGCGTTCGATCATGGGGGTGACCCTGCTGCTGGCGGGTTTGTCATCACCGGCGGTACGGGCCGAAATCCCTGATGACCCGGCGACCTTCGCGGCTTTTGCTGAAAGGGCGCTGTTCGCCAAACTGGCGGATCGGCAGGTGGCCGGTGCGGTGCTGATCGCTGTGAAGGATGGGCAGGTGTTCCATGCCCGCGCCTATGGTATGGCCGATCTGGAGGCCAAGCTGCCCGTGGACATTGATCATACCATGTTCCCGCTGGCCTCCATCACCAAGACCTTCACGGCGACGGCGGTCGCACAGCTGGTGATGGAAGGGCGGCTGGGGCTGGACGATCCCGTGCAGCGGCATTTGTCCTTCCCCTTGCACCAGGGGCCGGGGCGGGCGGTGACGCTGCGCGACCTGCTGACCCATGCGTCGGGCATGCCTGACCGGATGATCGGCAGCTCCGCCTGGGATGCCGACAGCCTGTTGCCGCTGAAGACCTATCTGTCCGATCGGCAGCCGGCCCCGCTGCTGCCGCCGGGCCAGTTCCATTCCTACAGCAATTACGGGACGGCACTGGTGTCCGGTGTGTTGGAGCAGGTGACGGGCCGTGATCATGCAGCATTGCTGCGCGACCGTATCCTGTCGCCCCTGGGCATGGATAACAGCCGCTTCAACCTGCCGGGGGCGGCGCCTGCCGCCGATCCCGCCGCCATGCCGGCCCGCACCTATGAACCGGGGCCTGACGGGCGGCTTTACCCCGTTCCCGTTGAATATTCACTGAATATCGGGGCGGCGGGCTTGCAGGCCAGCGCCAACGACATGGCCCGCTACATGGCAGCCTATCTGGAAGGTGCTGCGGGCCACGATACAATATTGATGCCGCCGTCCGGCATTGGGGAGTTGCTGCGGCGTCAGGGGGGGAACCCCGATATCGGCACAACGCTGGGTCTCATCTGGCAGCGCCGGCAGGTGGGGGGCACGCTGGTCGTCGGTCATTCCGGTGGTGAACGGGGCCTGTCGGCTGACCTGCGGCTGTTTCCCGAAAAGGGCTTTGGCTATTTCCTGGCCATTACCGGGAATGGCGGTTTCCTGACCGGTGATTTCCTGTCGTCCTTCCTGGAGACCTATCTGCCAGACCCGGCGCCGGCACTGGTGCCGCTGCCCGATGCGGCGCAGCGTGCAGCGTCTGTCGCCGGCACCTATCAGGATTTCCGCTTCATCGACCCCGATCCGCTGCTGATGCTGTCGATGCTGACGGAGTTCCGATTGAGTGCGGATGATGATGGCGTGCTGACGCTGGCCATGCCGGGCCTTTATGGCGGCACGGCCCCGCGCTTCATGGAAACCGCGCCCGACCGGTTCAGCCTGCTGCCTGGTGATAATGGCCGTCGTGTGGGGCGGACCCTGTCGGTCGTGCGCGACGCGGCCGGCGCTGTGGCGTCCATCCATCTGGACATCGCGGGCTACAACCTGTCCGCCCTGCCGCAGCCCTGGTACCGGCAGGCCGGCGTGAAGCTGCCGCTGCTGTTGGTCGGGCTGGGGACGGCCTTGGCCATGCTGGTGCTGGCGACGGTGCTGTTCGCTCGCCGCCCGGCGTTGCGGCCCGGCATGACGGTGCTGGGGCTGTCGGCACTCAGCATCCTGGCTTTCCCGCTCTGGGTGGGTTTGGTTCTGGCCGGGGGCTCGCAATGGGATCTGCTGTACGGCATGGCCTATCTGGGGCTGCGGCCCGCCTTCGTGCTGCCCTGGCTGTCGGCCATGCTGCTGGCCCTGGCAGTTCCTGTCCTGTGGCACCGGCGTATGCAGGCCGGTCCGGTGATGCGCAGCGTCCTGGCTGGCGGCGTCGTGCTGCTGGCGCTGTATCTGGCCCTACTGGCGGCCAACGGGCAGTTCGTGCTGTCCATTCCCTGATCCGTTGCGACAAGAAGGGCTGTCCGATGCATATCTTCATCGCCGGCTTCGGGTGCGAGGTGAACAGTTTCGTCACCGCCCGCGCCACCCTGGATGATTTCGCGGGCCATTGCCTTTATCGCGAAGGCACCGACCCCCGCATGGCCACGCCCACCAACGGCCATAGCGATATGGTCGCCCTGGCCCAGGCCGATGGGCACTGTGTCCTAGGCGGCACGGTCGCCTTCGCCCCGCCGACGGGGCCGCTGCGGCTGGAGTGCTGGCAGCATCTGCGCGCCTGTATCCTGAATGACCTGCGTGCCGCAGGTCCCGTGGATATCGTGTTGATGAACCTGCATGGCGCCACCCTGGCGGAGGATGGCAGCCATTGCGAGGCGGTTCTGATGGCCGATATCCGGGCAGCGCTGGGCGGGGATGTGGTTGTTGGCGCCTTGCTGGACCTGCATGGCCACCTGTCGCCGGGTCTGCTGGAAAGCTGCGACCTGCTGGTCGCCTACAAGCATTATCCCCATACCGACATCGCCGCGCGTGCCGGGGAACTGTATCGTCTGGCGGTGGCCACCGGGCAGGGGCGGATCAGGCCGCGCATGGTCATGATCCCGGTACCAGCCATCGGTGCCTTCCCCACGGTACGCCCGGCCATGGCCGATTTCGTGGACTGGATGGGCGCGATGGAGGAGCCGCATGGCATCCTGTCCGTTTCGCTGATCCATGGCTTTCCCTGGGGCGATCATGCCGACGCCGGGGTGCGCGCCCTGGCCATCGGCAATGGTGATCTGGCCCTTGCGCAAGCCGCCGCCGATGCCATCGCAAGGCGGTTCTGGCGGGAGCGGGACGAACTGGCGCTGCGGCCGATCCCGCTGGATCAGGCGCTGGCCATCGTGGCGGCGGCCCCGCCCGGCCCGCCCTTCGTTCTGGCCGATGGCAGCGACAATCCCGGCGGCGGCGCGCCCGGTGATGCCACCCATATCCTGCGCGGCCTGATCGAGGCGGGGGTGGAGGGGGCGGCGGTCGGTCTGCTGCATGATCCGGAAACCGTCGCCGATGCCCGTGCCGCCGGGGTCGGTGGAACATTCCCGGCCCGCATCGGCGGCAAGCGGGAGGCCTGCTCGGGCGAGCCGGTCACCGGCATGGCGACGGTCCTGTGCCTGCGCGATGATGCGATGCAACGCCATTGTGCCCCTGAAACCCCGCTGTTGCCTGTCGGCGGGGCGGCTGCCATCCGCATCGGCGGCGTCGATGTTGTGGTGACGGAGGGTCGAGGGCAGACATTCAGCCCCGATGTCTATTCGCAAATGGGCATTGATCCACTTTCGAAACGAATTCTGGTGCCGAAATCGACGGTACATTTCTTCAGCAATTTCATTTCGATAACGGATCGAATCCTCTATGTCGATACGCCCGGCGGTATTGACCTGGGTTTTCGCGATGTGCAGTTCCGGCATCTGGCCCGCCCCGTCTGGCCCCTGGACCCGCTATGAGCAGGGGTGACGGCCTGGCCGTACTGGATGCCGCAGGGGTGGAGGCCTTGCTGCCCATGGAAGACGCCATCAGGGTCGTGGCCAAGGTCATGGCACGCATGGCGCTGGGCGATGTAAGACAGTCACCGCGCAGCCGCATGGACCTGCCGGGCATGGGCCGGCTGCTGGGCATGATGCCGGGCTTCATCGATGAACCGGCCTGTTTCGGGATCAAGGTGGCAACGGCCTTTCCCGGCAACGCCGCCGCCGGTTTGCCGTCGCATTGCGGGGCGGTGCTGCTGTTCGATGCTGATCATGGGGCGCCGGTGGCCCTGTTCGATGCCGGCGCCATTACCGCGATCCGCACGGCGGCAGCTAGCGCCGTCGCCACCGACGCCCTGGCCCGACCGGATGCCAGCCATCTGGCCGTGCTGGGAAGCGGGGAGCAGGCGCGGCGGCATGTGGAGGCGATGTGCCTGATCCGGCCCGTGACCCACCTGTCCGTCTGGGGCCGGTCAGCGGACAAGGTTGCCCGCTTCGGCGCGGAGATGGCGGAAGGGCATGGGATCGCGGTAGCGCCCTGCGCCACCGTGGCGGGGGCGGTGGAACAGGCCGACATCATTTGCACCACGACATCCGCCACGGACCCGATCCTGACGGGCGGGCTGCTGCCGGCGGGGGTGCATGTGAATATCGTCGGTGCCTCCTTCCCGCAGCAGCGGGAGGTGGATGGTGCGGTGCTGGCGCGCGGGCAGCTTTATGTCGATCATCGACCCTCGGCCCTGGCGTTGGGCGGTGATATCCAGGCGGGGCTGCGCGACGGCTTGATCGGGGAGGGCGATATCCGGGCGGAAATCGGCGCCATCCTGGCCGGAAAGGCCGAGGGCCGCACCACCGCCGACCAGATCACGCTCTACAAATCGGTGGGCGTGGTGGCGCAGGATCTGGCGGTGGCTGCCCATCTGCTGGCACGCGTGGCCACCGCGCCGCCGACAATCGTGCAAAGACTAAGAATGTGAAAAGGGGAGGGCGCATCATGATGATGCCCGATGATATGCAGATCGATGACCGCTACAAGGGCGTGCCCGCCGGGACGGCACCTTTCACGTTGGACAGGATCGCGGACCAGGGCTGGAACCTGCTGGCGGGCGATCTGCCCTTGCCGGCGGCGGTGCTGCGCCGCTCCGCCCTGGATGCCAACAGCGCCTGGATGCGGGCCTTCCTGTCCCACACTGGTCTGTCCCTGGCGCCGCATGGCAAGACCAGCATGAGCCCGCAGCTGTTCCACCGCCAGTTGGCGGACGGGGCCTGGGGCATCACGGCGGCCAGTGTCGGCCACGCCACGACATACCGCCGTTTCGGCATCAACCGCGTCCTGATGGCCAATCAGCTGCTGTCCCGGCCCGACATTGCCTGGGTTGCGGGTGAATTGTCGCGCGACCCGGATTTCGATTTCTACTGTCTGGTCGACAGTCTGGACGGCGTCGCCTTGCTGGTGCAGGGGCTGCGCGATGCCGCCCCCTCCCGTCCCCTGAATGTGCTGCTGGAGGTTGGGCAGGCGGGTGGACGCACGGGGGCTCGTAACCTTTTGGATGCGATGGCCGTCGCTGCCGCCATTGCGCAGGCACCGGACGTGCTGGCCCTGGCCGGGATCGAATGTTACGAGGGCATTCTGCCCGGTCCTGATGATGTGACCATTGAGGCGCGGATCGCCGACCTGTTCGCCCTGATGACTGATACTGCGCGGGCGGTGGAGGCCAGGGGCTGGTTCCGGCCCGGCCCCGTGCTGCTGTCGGCGGGTGGGTCGATCTATTACGACATGGCGGCGGCGGCCATGCGGGCCATCGGGTTGATGTCACCGGTCCAGATCGTGCTGCGGTCCGGCTGCTATCTGACCCATGATCATGGCTGGGCGCAGCGGGCCTGGCACCGGCTGGTGGAACGCAGCCCGTATCTGGCGGGGCTGGCCCCGCCACCCCGGCCGGCCATTGAGCTGTGGTCCTATGTGCAGTCGCGGCCCGATCCGGGCCGGGCCATCGTTACCCTGGGCAAGCGCGATGCCGGCACCGATATCGACCTGCCCGTGCCCGTTGCCTGGCACCGGATCGGCGGGCAGGGGCCGCAGGCGCTGGGGTCGGATTACCGGCTGACGGGCATGAACGACCAGCACGGTTACCTGTCGCTGCCGGAAGACAGCCCGTTGCGGGTGGGCGACATGGTCTGTTTCGGGATCTCTCATCCCTGCACCACCTTCGACAAATGGCGGCTGCTGTCGGTGGTGGAGGATGATTACCGCGTCAGCGGCGGCATCCTGACCTTCTTCTGACCGGCGGGGAACCCAATGCTTTCCTATATCATCCGGCGCCTGCTGGAAGCGATCCCGACATTGCTGGTCATCGTGGCCTTGTCGTTCTTCCTGATGCATTCGGCACCGGGTGGCCCGTTCGACAGCGAA
>LJHR01000002.1 GCA_001296005.1 alpha proteobacterium AAP38
TTCAAGGCGCTGTTCAGCGATGCACGGAAACCAGTAACCACAATCTCCTCAAGGGAGTCGTTGCTAGCGCTGGCAGGCGCAGAATCGGTTTGAGCGGAAGCGGGGATCGCCGCCATGAGGGCAACACCCAGCGCCAGCAGCGACACGTCAAGGCGTCGCGCCGTCAACATTTTAACCTTGTGCACTTTCTATCCTCCCCAAGAGAACGCTTAAACCAAACGGGCGCGTTCTTACTTTTCTGTGCGCACCGTTCGGCATTACCCGGATGCCGCCCCTTGCCTGACCAATCAGGCGGTGATGAGGGGCGACACGCATTCAGGGAATTTCCGGCCACACGACAAAGGTGGCACAGAAATCCTGTTCAAGAACCACTCGATCGATCTTTAGTATGATCAGTATGTATGACAACTTCGATAATTCCACATATTGCAAAGGCGTTCCATATTTTTTGATACAGGATAGACGCATGCGATGCGAGCCATCCATGCGCCGTGAGCATACCTTACGGAAGGCACCCGGAGCCATATCCATTCAGGAATGGCGCCGGGTTGGGGTTGCGGATGGAAGGTGCAGACCTATCGGGCCGTGAAGTCCAGTTTCTCACCGCTGACATAGGCTTCCCAGGCGCTACGGCTTTTGAAATCAAGCCCGCGGTCCCAGGTGGACCCGATATAGTAGACGAAGGGCTTTCCGGGTTTCACCCGGATGCGGATCAGGTGGTTCTCGCCATCCGCCCCGATATCCACCACCATCGCGGGATCGACACGCACCACGGTGCCCATGGCGCCATGGGCCGGATCGGTCGGTTCCCAAAGGGCGATGAGCCCTTTGTCCTTGTCCGCCAGCAAACTGGCCGCACCGGGTACGGTCGCCCCCTTGCCAAGGCCGATGGCCACGATCAGATCATCCGGCTGATCCGACTGGATCAGCGACTGAAGGCGGGTGAAGTTGGTGCCAAGTGGTAGGGTGAAGGTACGCGTCTCCCAGACCTTGCGGTCCGTGCCCACCGGCCAGGACGCATAATCAACCTGGAAGGAAACGATATCGGGACCGTTCTTCAGGATGCGGTGGCTGGCCCAATTGCGGGACACCCACAGCTTGTCTTCCGCCCAGATGCCAAGGCCGCCGACGCCCCGCGTACCCTTGACGTTATAATAATCCAGGCCCTCGCCCTGATCATTGTGATAGGCGCCGGTTTTCAGCTGCCGGTCCATGAAGGGCCAGCGCACCCGCTTGGCCCAGGCGTCGATGCCGGAGCCGGATGGCGGCTCCACCTTCTGCAGGGCGGGGCCATAGAGGCGGTGGGCGACGCGGTCATTTTCCCACAGGATGTCGTCGAAACGGTCGGGCGCGAAGCGGACGGTAGCGCGCGGCACACGCTCCGCCTCCGTCGGCGGCACCAGCGGGGCCGGCTTGCCACCCACCCACTTCATGGCGATGGGGGAACGGTAGTCCGGGTCATGGACCATGGGGTCAAAGGCCAGATCCTGCACCGCCTGACGCTCCGCCGCGCGCCGCGTCAGTTCGCGGCGTACATCGGGTGTGGCGTCGGGCGGCACGGGGATGTCGGCCATGTCGCTGGCGTGATAATCCAGTGCAGGCGGGACCGGCAGGATGATGGGCAGCGCGGTCACAGGCCTGCCCAGTTGGGCCACCTCCAGCCCCGCCAGGATGAACGCTCCACTGGCATAAAGGGCTGTCGTCTCCGGCCTGGTTGGCACAGGCTGGTCCCCGGCGCTTTGCACCTGCCCCAGTATACCGCTGGGCAACAGATAGCGGTTCAACCCGGCCCAACCTTTCAGCACGGTGGGCAGATAGGCGGACCGGTCCAGAAGCCCGTGATTGATGCCAAAGGCTAGCGCGTAGGTGAAAAAGGCCGTGCCCGAGGTTTCAGGCTCCGGAAAGGCCTGCGTATCAAGCAGGCTGGCGCGCCATAGCCCGTCATCCTGTTGCAGGGAGGCGATGCGGGCCGCCATTTCCTGGAACAGGGCGACATAGCGCGGGCGGGAGGGGAAATCCGCCGGCATGACCTCCAGAACGCGGGACAGTCCGGCCAGAACCCAACCCTCGCCCCGCGCCCAGAAGATCTTCTTGCCATTGGCGGAGCGGCGGTCAATGAAGCGGGCGTCGCGGGCATAAAGATGCTGTTCCCGGTCATACAGCTTTTCGTGTGTGCGCCACCATTGCACATCCATGGCGTAAAGATATTTGGGATCGCCGGTGATCGCAGACATGCGGGCCAGCACGGGCGGCGCCATGAACAGGCTGTCACACCACCACCAGACCAGCCTTTCAGGCTGCGGCGTGAAGGTCAGGTAAGGCAGGGTGTAGTCCAGCCGCTGTTTCAGCGGCAGCAGCGTGCCTGGCGACCCGGTGCGCAGATAGATGGCCTGGTAAAGGTCGCCAATGGCTTGGTCATCGGCATTGATCAGATGCACCGGCGCTCCGTCACCCTGATGGGCATAATTGAAGCGGCGGGCCGTGCGCAGGGAGAAATCCAGAATTTCGGGCACCGGCTGCACGTCAACCAGCTTCATGGCGCCGACAAAGAAGGTCGCGGAAATCCAGTTGGTATTGACAGGCCAGCGCCCACGCATCGGCGTGGGGGACGGGTTGGCCTCGATATCCTTCAGCCGGGCCACTTCAGCGGAGGCGGACCGGGCCACGATGGCCAGAACCTCCTGACGCGCCGGCAACGCCGGTTCCAGGACGGCGCCGGGCGATTGCGCCGCCGCCATCACGGTGATTGTGGATATTGCCGTCAGGGCAATGCCCAGGCTGAGGGCGAGACTTCGCAAAGCACTCATCATGTCCTCTCCTGCATGCCGCCCCATTTCGGCCTGTCTGCCGGGCGGGGCTGTTTATGATGGGGACGGGCCGGGACCGGGCTGTCCGCTGCTGCCCAGATAATCGTGGTGAGGGGTGGCGGGTCTGCCCGCCTTTAATCTTTGCTAGCGATGGCAACTACAGCACGCGGGAGGTCGGATTCCTCATGCGGCGATCAGTTGCCCAAAAGTTATCATACAACTTTTCCAAATGGTCAACCCGGGCTATCGGTCGCGTTGCCGGCAGACGGGAGACGGCCACCAGTCCAACCCACAGCATATTCTGCTGCACATGCCGCCTGTTTGCCGGCCTGCCCTGCTGTGCCGCCCGCGATAACAGCGCCTTTCCCCGCCTCACCACCCCTAGGCTTTGGTTCAGGACCTCCTTCCAAGGCCAAGCCCATGCTGAAGCGCAACCGCTCCCTTCTCGATATCGACCGCGATCACCTGATCCATCCCGTCACCTCCTTCCACGGGCACGAGGCGCGGGGCGCCACCCTGCTGGAAAGCGGCAAGGGCATGTGGCTGAAGGATATGGACGGGAACGAGTTGCTGGACGCGTTCGCGGGGCTTTGGTGCGTCAATGTCGGCTATGGCCAGGAGAGCATTGTCGAGGTGGCCGCCGAGCAGATGCGCCGCCTGCCCTATGCCACCGGCTATTTCCATTTCGGCAGCGAGCCGGCGGTGAAGCTGGCGGAAAAGCTGGTGGAGCTGGCACCGTCCAGCCTGACCCGTGTCTATTTCACGCTGGGCGGGTCCGACGCGGTGGATTCTGCCGTCCGCTACATCACCCACTACTGGAATGCTGTGGGCAAGCCCACGAAGAAGCATTGCATCGCGCTGGAGCGGGGCTATCACGGCTCCTCCTCCACGGGGGCCGGGCTGACGGCGCTGGCCAATTTCCACCGCCTTTTCGACCTGCCACGCCCCTGGCAGCACCATATCCCCTCACCCTATCCATACCGGTCCGAGGTGGGGGGCGAGCCGGAGGCGGTGATCGCCCGGTCGCTGGCGCAGCTGCATGCCAAGGTCGAGGAACTGGGCGGCCCCGACAATGTTGCCGCCTTCTTCTGCGAACCCATCCAAGGTTCCGGCGGGGTCATCGTGCCGCCCAAGGGCTGGCTGAAGGCCATGCGGGAGGCTTGCCGCGAGTTGGACATCCTGTTCCTGGCTGACGAGGTGATTACCGGCTTTGGCCGAACCGGGCCGATGTTCGCCTGTGAGTATGAGGGTGTGGAACCCGACATGATGACGGTCGCCAAGGGTCTGACCGCCGGCTATTCCCCCATGGGCGCCCTGCTGATGTCGGAGAAGGTCTATCAGGGCATTGCCAGTGCCGCGAAGGGGGCCGACGTGGTGGGCCATGGCTTCACCTATTCCGGCCATCCGGTCAGTGCGGCGGTGGGGCTGGAGGTGATCCGCCTTTATACCGAGGGCGGTATCCTGGCCAATGGTCAGGCGCGCGGCGCCGATTTCGCCGCCGGACTGGAGTCCCTGGCCGATCACCCGCTGGTGGGGGAGGTACGGGGCCGTGGCGTGCTGGGCGCCATCGAACTGGTGTCCGACAAGGCGGCCAAGACCCGCTTTGATGCATCGCTGAAGCTGCCGGACCGGTTGTTCAAGCAGGGCTATGCCAATGGCGTGATTTTCCGCGCCTTCGGTGACAACATCATTGGACTGGCACCGGCGCTGTGTTGTAACGCTGCCGAAATGGCATTGATTTTCCAGCGTATTCGGAAAACCCTGGATGACCTGCTGGAAGCCCCGGATGTCCGGGCGGCACTGGCTTGATCCCCTAGTCTTGGACCTTCAGGAAAAAGGCGCTCGACACATGATACCGGGACCCAAGTTGGATCGGATCGACCTGAAGATCCTGGCACAGTTGCAGCAGGCGGGCCGCATCACCAATGTCGAGCTGGCGGATGCTGTCGGCCTGTCGCCCAGCCCCTGTCTGACCCGTGTCAAACGGCTGGAAAAGGCGGGCTATATCACAGGGTACGGCGCCCATATCAACCTGGCCAAGCTGGGGGAGTTCCTCACCGTCTTCACCCAGGTCACCCTGACCGAACACCGGTCGGGTGACTTTTCCCGGTTCGAGACGCGCATCCGCAAGATCGACGAGATCGTGGAATGCCATCTGGTCAGCGGTGGATATGACTATCTGCTGAAATTCGTGACCCAGGGCGTCGCCCATTACCAGACCATCATCGAAGGCATGCTGGAGGGCGATTTCGGGATCGAGAAGTATTTCAGCTACGTCGTCATCAAGTCCCCCTTCATCAAGCACCATCTGCCCATCCAGACCCTGTTCGGGGATCAGACTTAATCATGCCCGACGCGCTCGCCGATCTCCTCCCCGGTCTGATCGCTTTTCGCCGCGACATCCATGCCAATCCCGAACTGGGATTTCAGGAGCACCGCACCGCCGGCCTTGTCGCCGCAGCCCTGAAGGATATCGGGCTGGAGGTGCATGAAGGTATCGGCGGCACGGGCGTTGTCGGCGTGTTGCGTGTCGGATCGTCGGATCGCACCATTGGCCTGCGCGCCGACATGGATGCGCTGCCGATCCAGGAAGCGACCGGCCTGCCGCATGCCAGCACCAGGGACGGTGTGTTCCATGGCTGCGGCCATGACGGGCATACCACCATGCTGTTGGGTGCGGCCCGGCATCTGGCCCGTACCCGTCAGTTTGACGGGACCGTCAATTTCATCTTCCAACCGGCGGAAGAAGGGCTGGGCGGGGCGCGGGAGATGGTGAAGGATGGGCTGTTCGACCGTTTCCCCTGTCAACGGGTCTTTGCCCTGCATAACTGGCCCGACCTGCCGGCCCACCATGTCGCCACCCGCCCCGGCCCGATCATGGCCGCCGCCGACAAGTTCGAGATTGTGGTGAAGGGCAAGGGCGGCCATGCCGCCATGCCGCATGTCACGCCCGATGCCATCCTGGCAGCCAGTGAGATGGTCGGGCAGCTCAACACCATCATCGCCCGCCGCATCCCGCCCATGGCGACCGCCGTCCTTTCCGTCACCCGCATCGCTGGCGGCCATGCCCACAATGTCATCCCCGCCGCCGTCACCCTGGGCGGGACCGTCCGCAGCTTCGACCCCGCCATTCAGGACAGGATCGAGGCCGCCCTGCGTCAGGTGGTGGAGGGTGTGGCGCTTGCCCATGGCGTGACGGTGGATGTCACCTATGATCGCTATTACCCCGCTACCATCAATGATGCCGATGCCGCCGTCGCCGCGCTGGACGTGGCGGCAAAGGTAGCAGCCCACGCCTTCACGGCACCGGAACCGGCCTTCACCTCCGAAGATTTCGCCTTCATGCTGCAGGCGACCCAGGGTGCCTATCTCTGGCTGGGCCAGGGGGCAGAACATGGGCAAAGCGCCTGCGGCAGCCCGCTGCACCATCCCCATTATGATTTCAACGACGCTATCATTCCCACAGGCATCCGCCTGCATGCGGGGCTGGTGGAGGCGCACCTGCGCGCCTGACCTTCACGGACGCATGCCATGTCCTGATTTGCGGTTTCTATGTCATTCAAGACATGACGGATCGGGCCTATTCTTCTCTCATCACCCCCTGACGGGGCGTATCGGAGAAGAAAATGAGCACGCAGAATTCCAAGGGCACGGCACTGGTTACGGGCGCATCCGCCGGCATCGGCGCCACCTATGCCGACCGTCTGGCCCGCCGCGGTTATGATCTGATCCTGGTGGCGCGCGATGCCGCCCGGCTGGAAGCGCTGGCCCTGCGCCTGCGCACGCAAACGGGCCGCACGGTCGATGTCCTGCCCGCCGATCTGGGCAGCGCTGCCGGCCAGGATATCGTCGCCAACCGGTTGGTCAGCGATGGGGCCATCACCCTGATCGTCAATAATGCCGGCCTGGGCCCCAACGGTCCGGCATTGTCCAGTGCGCCCACCGCCTATGACGCCATGCTGGCCCTGAATGTGGCGGCGGTACAGCGCCTGACCCTGACCGCCGCCCATGTCTTCGCGGCAAAGGGGGCCGGCACCATCATCAATATCGCGTCCGCCGTCGCCATGCTGCCGGAACGGTTCAACGGCCCCTATGTCGCGACCAAGGCCTTCGTCCTGGCCCTGACACAGGCTCTGGCCGCCGAAACCGCGGGCAAGGGCGTGACCTTCCAGGCGGTCCTGCCCGGCTACACCAGGACGGAGATTTTCGAACGTGCCGGCATCGACCCGTCCGTCCTGCCGCAGGACATGGTGATGGAGGTGGGTGATCTGGTGGACGCCGCCCTTTCCGGCCTGGATCAGGGTGAGTTGGTGACCATCCCCTCACTGCCCGATCCCGCCGACTGGCAGGCGTTGGAGGCTGCGCGGATGAAGATCGCTGGCAATGCGTCCCGCAACAAGCCGGCGGCCCGGTTCGGCGTAGCGTAACCTCACGCCGTTCCCACATGGCGTTCATGATCGGCCAGCCGTCGCATCACCTGCGGTGGCTGGCCGAAGCTGCGCAGGAAGGCGCGGCGCATGCGCTCGCGGTCGGCAAAGCCGGTTTCGCGGGCGATCACCTCCATCGGGTGGCGGCCTTCCTCCATCATGGCCCGCGCCACCTCCAGCCGCAGATGTTCCACGGCTTTTGCGGGCGATTGCCCCGTCTCCTGCCGGAACACGCGGCTGAACTGCCGGGGCGACAGGCTGGCCACCTCTGCCAGTTCCTCCACCGACAATTCGTTGCGCAGGTTCTCCTTGGCATAGGTCAGGGCGCGGCGGACCCGGTCGGATTTCGGCTCCAGTTCCAGCAGGGTGGAGAATTGCGACTGCCCGCCGGGCCGGCGCAGATAGACCACCATGGCCCGCGCCACCGATCGCGCCATCTCCCGGCCCAGATCCTCCTCCAGCAGGGCGAGGGCGAGGTCGATGCCCGCACTCATCCCGGCGGAGGTCCAGAGATTACCGTCCTGGATGAAGATCCGGTCTTCCTCCACCCGCACCTTTGGAAACCTTGTGGCCAGCGACCTGGCATGGCCCCAGTGCGTGGTGGCCCGGCGTCCATCCAACAGGCCTGCCTCGGCCAGCAGGAAGGCCCCAGTGCAAATGCCCGCCACCCGGCGCGACCGCGTCGATGCCGTGTGCAGATAGTCCAGCAGGGCCGGCGGTGCGGGCTTGGCCAGCAGCGACCCGGTCGTGATGGTGGTATCGTGGAACACGTCGCCCACCGCCGCCGTCTCAATCCCGAAACCCAGCGAGTTGCGAACCCGTCCGCCCGTATCGGATAGCATATGGATGTCGTAATGCGCCTGCCCGCTCAGCAGGTTTGCCAGTTCGAACACCGAAAGGGCAGCCAGCCCCATGACCTGGAACTCATCGAACACCAGGAAGCCGACGCTGCGCATGACGTAAAACCTACATAAGCCTTAAAACAAGACAAGGATGGGCATTGGCAGCAAGAGCTGTCAACACCCACCTGTCCCATTGGCGTCAATCAGGCCCGTTGCTTCAGCAGGTCCAGCGCCACGTCGACGATCATGTCCTCCTGACCACCCACCATCCGGCGACGGCCCAGTTCCACCAGGATGGCGCGGGTGTCGATGCCATATTCGTTGGCGGCCTTTTCGGCATGGCGCAGGAAGCTGGAATAGACCCCGGCATAACCCAGCGCCAAAGTCTCCCGGTCCACGCGCACCGGTCGGTCCTGCAGGGGGCGTACAAGGTCTTCCGCCGCGTCCATCAGGGCATTGACGTCGCAGCCATGGTTCCAGCCCTTGCGGTCGGCAGCGGCGATGAACACTTCCAGCGGGGCATTGCCGGCTCCGGCGCCCATGCCCGTCAGGCTGGCATCAATGCGCACCGCCCCTTCCTGGGCCGCCACGATGGAGTTCGCCACACCCAGCGACAGGTTGTGGTGGGCGTGGATGCCGCGCTGCGTCTCCGGCTTCAGCACCTTGTCATAGGCGCGCAACCGGTCCCGCACCCCGTCCATGTCCAGCGCGCCGCCACTGTCGGTGACATAGACGCACTGCGCACCATAGCTTTCCATCAGCTTGGCCTGACCCGCCAGCCGTTCCGGCTCGATCATGTGGCTCATCATCAGGAAGCCAGCGACATCCATGCCCAGATCACGCGCGATGCCTATATGCTGCCTTGAGACATCCGCCTCTGTACAATGCGTCGCGACCCGCACCGACCGCACGCCCAGATCATAGGCGCGACGCAGTTCATCCGCCGTGCCCACGCCCGGCAGGATCAGGGTGGTCAGGACCGACCGCGTCAGAACCGACGCGACCGCTTCCAGCCATTCCCAATCCGTATGCGCGCCGAAGCCATAGTTGAAGCTGGCGCCCGACAGGCCATCGCCATGCGCCACCTCGATGGCGTCCACGCCGGCGCAGTCCAGCGCCTGGGCGATTGCCTTGACATGGTCCAGGCCGTACATGTGCCGGATAGCGTGCATGCCGTCGCGCAGGGTGACGTCCTGGATGTAAAGCTTGTCCGTCTGGGGATTGAAGCCGCTCATGCCGCGTTCCTCCGCGCTGCGATAAGGCGGGCCAGCATGTCGCCCGTCGCCTTGGCCGCCGCCGTCATGATGTCCAGATTGCCGGAATATGTGGCCAGATAGTCACCGGCCCCTTCTACTTCCAGGAAGATGGAGGTCTTCAGGCCCGTGAATTCGCCCTGGCCGGGGATCTTTAGGCGGTTATTGTCGCCGAAGCGCTCGAACTGCACTTCCTGCTTCAGCCTGTATCCCGGCACATAGGCGCGTACCTTCTCCACCATTGCATGCACGGCGGCCCGGATCGTCTCCTCATCCGCCCCTTCCGACAGGGTGAAGACCGTATCGCGCATGATCATGGGCGGTTCGGCGGGGTTCAGGATGATGATGGCCTTGCCGCGTGTGGCACCCCCCACCTGTTCAATGGCGCGTGCCGTTGTGCGCGTGAATTCATCGATATTGGCGCGGGTGCCGGGGCCGGCGGATTTGGACGCGACCGATGCCACGATCTCTGCATAATGCACCTTGGCCACGCTGGATACGGCGGCCACCATGGGAATGGTCGCCTGCCCGCCGCAGGTCACCATATTCACGTTGCCCTGTTCCAGATGCGCATCCAGGTTGACCGGCGGCACCACGAAGGGGCCGATGGCGGCGGGCGTCAGGTCGATCACCCTCTTGCCATCGGCGCGCAGGGCCGCATCATGCACCTTATGCGCATAGGCCGAGGTGGCGTCGAACACGATGTCGATCTCCGGATAGAATGGCAGCGCCCTCAGCCCCGCCAGCCCTTCATGTGTCGTCACGACGCCGCGTTCGCGCGCCATGGCCAGCCCTTCGGACGCGGCGTCGATGCCCACAACCGCCGCCAGTTCCATATCCTTGGGATATTTCACCATTTTGATCATCAGGTCGGTGCCGATATTGCCCGACCCGATGATCGCCGCCTTCACCTTGCCCACGTGGGGTTCCTCCCTCTGCGATCCGGGGTTCTTCGGGCAGGGGGGCGCCTCCCCGGTCCGATACAGGGGACGATAGGGCGGATGGGAAAGGCGGGCAAATTTCTGGACCACCACAACTACCGTTGAATGGCAGTTGTCGTAGGTCAGGTCGAGGCGCAAGCCGAGCCCTGACCTACGAAAGAAAAACGCCGGGCCCCACCCAAGGGACCCGGCGCTTGAAATCCAACCGTTAAAACGGATCAGAGGGCGACGACGTGGCGCCAGCCATGGGCGTCATCGGCCTGGCCGCGCTGAATGGCCGTCAGGCCCGCGCGCAGCTTGGTGGTGACAGGCCCCTCGACAGCGCCGGAAATGGTGAACTCGCCACCTTTGTGGCGTACGGTGCCGATGGCCGAGACAACGGCGGCGGTGCCGCAGGCGAACACTTCACGCAAGGCACCCGACGCCGCGTCTTCCTGCCACTGCTGGAAGGAGTACGGGCCTTCGACCACATTCAGGCCCTGCGATCGGGCCAGCGTGATGATGCTGTCGCGGGTGATGCCGGGCAGGATGGTGCCGGTCAGGCCCGGCGTGCGCACGCTGCCATCCTCGAACACGAAGAAGACATTCATGCCGCCCAGTTCCTCGACCCAGCGCTTTTCGGCGGCGTCCAGGAACACGACCTGATCGCAGCCATTGCGGATGGCCTCTGCCTGGGCGATCAGGCTGGCCGCATAATTGCCGCCACACTTGGCGGCACCGGTACCACCCGCCGCCGCGCGGGTATAATCCTGCGAGGCCCAGACGGAGACAGGCTTGGCCCCACCCTTGAAATAGGCACCTACGGGGCAGGCGATGACACAGAAGATGTAGCTGCCCGCCGGCTTCACGCCCAGGAAGCTTTCATCAGCGAACATGAAGGGGCGCAGATACAGGCTGGCGCCGTCGCCACCGGGGATCCAGTCGACATCGGCGCGAACCAGGGTCTCCACCGCTTCCAGGAAAATCTCTTCCGGCAGGATCGGCATGGCCATGCGCTCTGCCGAACGCTGGAACCGGCGGGCATTTTCAAGCGGGCGGAACAGCAGGACCTGTCCATCGGCACCGCGATATGCCTTCATGCCTTCGAAGATTTCCTGTGCGTAGTGCAGGACGGCGGCGGCGGGATCGAGCGTGAAAGCCTCTCGTGCGCGCAGTTGCGCATCATGCCAGCCCTTTTCCGACGACCAGCGTACCGTGACCATGTGATCGGAGAAGATCTTGCCGAAGCCGGGATCGGCGATCAGCTTCGCCCGGACATCGGCGGGCGTCGGCGCGGGGTGCGGGACGGAACGGATTTCGATGCTGGCACTCATTTGCCCTTATTCTCCGAAATCTGGAAAGGCGCTGGGGAGTGGCGCAGAATGGACCGAACCTGTGCCTGGGTCCATCCCCCGCGCAATCTTCGGGCATGACGATGCCGCCACCCTGCCATCCGGTGGCGGTAACCGCTATTTCGGAAAGATAATTACGGCAGCTCTTAATCGCCCGCCGCGACTCGTCGCAGGATCAGGGCATCGATGACGGGGCTGGCATCCCGCATTTCAAGGCGCAGCATGTGCCGCCCGCCGGACAGAACCACGCCCGTTGTCTGCCGCACCCGCCCATCCAGAACGCCCTGCACCCAGCCGCCATCCCCGGTCACCCGCACCACCTTCACCGTTACCGCTGCTGCCCCGTCCACCGATAGTCCCAGACGAATCATCTCCCCACCATCCACGGGAAAGGTCGGGATCAGATCAAGCGACAGGGACCAGGTGCCGGGCGGCAGATCCAATTCATAGAACAGCGCCGGCCCGCCTTGTTCGCGCATCGGGGCTGTCACCGGGGCCACTGCCATCGCCCCCTCGCCCCGGCCCAGATCGGGGACCAGCGTCCAGGTGGCATCGGCGGCGGCCTCCGCCCGGCTGAACGCCTCCGCCTGCCGCACGATTTCCTTCACCTCTGGTGCCGGTGCGGACGGTACCGGCTCGTCCGCGCGATCGGGCAAGGTCAGGGTCGCCGCGGGCAAGACCGGGGGCGACAGGCGGTATTTGCGCCACAGGCTGTCCGCCGGCTCCTCCGCCATGATACCGCGCCATTTGCCGCCCGCGATCTCTCCATTATACCGGGCCGTCAGGGCCTTCAGCGCTGCATCCGCCGCCCGCGCCTCTGCCCCGTTCTTGCGTGCCGTGACCGGTTTGGCGTTGAACAGGGTTTCATAGGCTTCTGTCTTGAAATATCGTTGGTTGGCCAGTGCTGTCGCCCGCACCGGATATTCCACCAGTTGGAAGAATGCATCGCGCAGCCGGGCTGGCACTAGCGGCTGCACCCGATCAAGATCGGCCACCAGTTGATCAAAAGCCGCCAGCCGCTTAGATGCCTGCGCCAGGGTCAGGTCCGACCGGCGGGGCCGCTCTCCGGGCAGCCACCATTGCAGATGCTCCGGTTTGCGCTCAAAATTCAGCCGGTGATGCCGGGTCAGAATGTCCGCCACATCCGCCCCCAACGCCTCACCAAATGTCCGGGCTGACCAGTCGCGCAGAAACCCCGGTGCCCCGCCCGCCCGCCGGAACCCCTCCATGTCCCAGCCCATGCTGGTGAACAGGTCGATATTGGTTTCCGCCGGCTTGATATCACCGACATTGGCAACCCAGAGCGTGCGGGCCCCCAGATCGTAGGCCCGGCCCATTTCTAAGGCGATCAGCGATGGCGGAACCGTCGACAGCCACAAATGCGACAGCGGCGCCCCCAAATAGGAGAGGTGGTAATAAACCCCCGATCCCCCCGCCCGCGCCCGCTCCGCCGCGTTGGGGAACTGCCGGATATAGCCGAAATTATCATCGGGCCAGACCAGCGTGACATCGTCCGGCAGGTCCAGGCCGGCGCGGTACAGGGCCAGCACTTCCTTGTAAGGGGTGAAGACCTGTGGCAACTGCTCAACCTCGGGGCTGACATTCTGCGCCAGCAGCCGGCGTTGATCGGCGATGATACGGTTCAACAGGGTGCGCTGTGCCTCCGCTCCCTCCACGCCGACAATGCCGCTATCATGGATGCCCCGCATGCCCAGCGTATAGACATTCTCAAAGTCGCCATTTGACCGTAGCCGGTCACGCCAATAGTCACGGACAAGGTCGGGGTTCTTCGCATAATCATAATCTGCCGCCGCCCCCGTCCACTCCCCGACATTGTTGCGCAGCATCGGTTCGGCATGGGACGATCCCATGATGATGGCATAGCGGTCAGCCAGTCGCGCATTCGCCGGATCGGCATTGAAGGCTTGCGTCACCTGATGCATGGCGGGCCAGAGAAGATTGGCGCGCAGGCGCAGCAGCAGGCCGAACACCTTCTCATAAGTCTTCGGCCCGATATCGCCGCGTTCCGGGTCAAACGTGCCGGCGGCCCAGGGATGCAGGCCCCAATCCTCATCATTGATGAATATGCCGCGGTATTTCACCGATGGCGGCCCGAACCGCCGAATGCCGGCGGCGATGTAAAGATCGGGCCGTCGCGCCGGCACCACATCCGCCCACCAGACCCAGGGTGAAACACCAATGGCGCGTGACAGTTCATAAGCGCCATAGGCTGTACCCCGCCGGTCGCTGCCAATGATCAACAGGGCTTTTTTTACTCCAGGAGCGGGATCAGTCACGCTTGTAATGACAAAACTTTCCCAGGCGCCCGCCAGGTCCCCCACCTGCACCCGCCCCGCCGCCACCAGGGCGTCAATCAGGCGTGACCGGCCCAGCGTCCCGATCCAGACTTCCTGACGGCTGCCCGCATGGTCATCGCTGCCCAACAGCATCGGATCTCCGCCCGTCACCATCCCCAGATCGGATGCCAGATCGGCGGCTGCAATGGCCACGACGGGATGGTCCTGCATGTCATGCCGGATGGGGACGGGCTGTCCCCTGACCGACAGGGCGAAGCCCTCCGCCATTGGGTAGCTGGACACCCATGGATCAGGATTGGTGGCATTGGCCGCACCACAGAGCAGCAGCAGGCAGAAGGCCAATCCTTGGGCCAAAGCCATCTGCGCCATCCCTAACCTCCCCTTGGCCGCCATGTGATCCCCCAAAGCCCCAGGTGTCCTGGCGCCTGATGTTGCTCTTGACAACTCATATTATATGATATTACATCGCACAATGTGGGATGTCGATTAATCATACTTTATCTGCCAATCAGCGCGCCCTTCGGCCTCTTCAAATCGGCTTGGCCAGCTCCCGAATGAGAATGCTGCGATCATCAATTAATGATCGCCAGTCGGAAATATTTATCCGAAAATTTTATCTCAGTATTTGGCATTAGATTGGCAATCTGCCCTATTATCTGCGACATATTTAGATTTTGTTGAATCTCAATTGACCAATGTCTCTTGGTCTATTAATCGTATAAATAAGCGACTGAAAGAAAGCTGACTGGCACGCCCCAGGCAAAGAGGGCCAACGCTGGCATAAAATGAACCAGGGAGAGGAACACATGATCAGCAGGCCCTTGCGCGCCAACGTCCCGAAGGCAACCGGCATCTGCCGTGATGCTCCCTGCCAACCTGCTTATCCGGAACATGCACGCCGTTCACCGACGGTCGCCACCTATCGCCAATGGCCATCCGCGCGCTGACGCAGGGCCAGTGGGATGATTCCCCGTGCCTACCAACAGGCCGGGCAGAAGACAGCAAGAACATGCTGAACAAGGCCCCGGCAAGGGGTCGTCTGAAGGAACCTTCATAGGGAAATGGAAAATGCTCAAGAATAGCGCTCATAAGTCCTGGCGGCTGGAAGCCTCGCTGCTGGCCCTGGGTGTCGCCATGACGACGGCCCTGCCAGTGGCGGCACAGACCGCCCCGGCCCCCGCATCCGACTCCCTTGAGGAGATTGTGGTTACTGGTTTCCGTGCATCGCTGAACAGCGCCTTGAA
>LJHR01000020.1 GCA_001296005.1 alpha proteobacterium AAP38
CAAGCCCCTCGCCCACGAACGTGGGAGAGGGAGGGGCCCAAGCCGGACGGCTTGGGAGGGTGAGGGCAAGCACTCCGCCTCTCACCACCCCTTATCCGCCACATCCTCCACATAGACCAGCGCCCGCCCCTCGGCCAGCAGCACCCCGTCCGGCCCGTGACAGGTCGTCTCCAGATCGACCAGATGCTTATCCGCCCGGATGCGCGTCACGGCCACGCGCGCCGTCAGCTCCCCGCCCAGCGGCACCGGCTTCAGGAACCTTGTCTGCTGCTTCAGGTAATTGGTCCCCGGCCCCGGCACCTTGACGCCCAGCAGGTAGGAGAACAAGGCCCCCACCAGCGGTTCCGGCACCTCCGCCTCTGGCATCTCCGCCCCGCCCAGCGCCCGGTAATCGGCCACATCCTGCGCCGTGAAGGTCCGCTTCACCACGGCCTCATCGCCCAGCCGGATCATGCCGCCGCTCCCATCTCAAACATGCCTTCACAGGTCACCACGCCGTCGGCCACCCGCTCCGCCTTTACGGCCACCTGCGCGACGCCATCGGCCTCCTCCACCAGCTCGGCAGAAAAGCGCATCATTTCCCCCGTATAGGTCGGGGCCGGAAAGCGCACATCCTTGGAAACCTGCCGGCTTCCGGGCCGCACCTGCCCCGCCAGCCCGCGCAGAATGGAACACAGGAACAACCCATGCGCCACCGTCCGCCCAAACCGTGTGCGGGATGAGAAATCGGGATCGACATGGATGGGATTGTCATCACCCGACAGGCGAGCGAACAGGTCGAACTCCGCCTGCGTCAGGCTGCGATCGATACTGATATGGGTGGGGGGCATGGGGCCTCGATCAGTGCTGGAGACGATGTTTCTGCACCTTCCCCGCCGCCGTGCGCGGGAAGTCGGTGACCATGACAAAGCTTTTCGGCACCTTGAAGGGCGCCAGCCTTTCGCGGCAGAAAAGGGTCAGTTCATCCGTCGCTGGCATCGTCTGGCCAGGGCGGGGCAGGATATGGGCGCACCCGACCTCCCCCCATTTCTCGTCCGGCACACCCACCACGGCGGCTTCTAGGATGGCAGGGTGCTGCGACAGCACATTCTCCACCTCCGCCGGATAGACATTCTCCCCGCCGGAAATGTACATCTCCTTGATGCGCCCGACGACATAATAGAACCCATCCGCGTCACAGCGGGCCAGATCGCCGGATTTCAGCCAGCCATCGGCGGAGAATGCCGCCGCCGTCGCTTCCGGACGGTTCCAGTATCCGGGCGTAATGCCCGGCCCGCCGAACCACAGCTCCCCCGCCTCACCCGGCTTCACATCCACCCCGTCCGGCCCCACGATGCGTACGCCGGACAGGACCTGCGGCTTGCCCACCGACCCGATTTTTTCGGCGACCCGGTTGGGGTCCATGATGAAGGCGGTGGGGCCCGTCTCCGTCATGCCCATACCGTTGCACACGCGCACACCGCGTTCCAGGAAGCGCTGCACCAGCTGGTCCGACAGCGGCGCCCCGCCGCAGCCCCAGGACCGCAGCCTTGTCAAATCCACCGACGCGAAGCGCGGATGCAGCGACAGCATCTGATAGATGGCGGGCACGCCGAAAATCGCATCCACCCGCCCCGCCGCCACCAGATCCAGCATCACATCGACATCGAACCCCGGCATGATCAGCACCCGCCCGCCGATGATCAGGGTCGGCAGCGTGTGCAGATTGATGCCCGCCGTATGGAAAAGTGGCAGGAAATTCAAGGTCGTGTCGCGCGCCGTCAGGCCGATGGGCTGCGAGATGTTGATATAGTTCACCATGGCCATGGTGAAGGTATAGATCACGGCCTT
Organism: alpha proteobacterium AAP38; assembly: GCA_001296005.1. Classification (GTDB taxonomy): domain Bacteria; phylum Pseudomonadota; class Alphaproteobacteria; order Azospirillales; family Azospirillaceae; genus Niveispirillum. The sequence goes on from LJHR01000020.1 coordinate 1,831, forward strand.
GGGCGTGCCCGTCGTGCCCGACGTGTATAGCAGGTACCAGATGCCATCCGCCGGCCAGAGCCGCCGCCCGGCATGGGCAGATGTCGCGTCCCGCCGCTGCGCATAATCGGCATCCAGCCCGACCCGCAGGGGCACATCGCCCGACAGGTCCGCCGCGACGCCCGCATCCTCATCGCCAAAGAACAGCACGCGCGGGGCGCTGTCGGTCAGCAGGGGCCGGATTTCCGCCGCCGGCATGCGCCAGTTCAGCGGCACCAGAATGGCCCCCATCTTGGCGCAGGCGAACAGCATCTCGAAGAACTCGATGCGGTTGCGGCACAGGATGGCGACGCGGTCCCCCTCAGCCACGCCCAGCGACAGCAGCAGACCCGCCGCCCGCGCCGCGCGTTCATCCAGGCCCGCATAGGTGACGGTGCGGCCCGTCGCCACCTCCTCCATGGCGATGTCGCTGCCCGCCAGTTCGGCCCGCTTGGCGGTAATGTCGAAGATGCAGGGGATCACATCCCACCTCCCCCGCGCGCCAGGGGCGACAGGCCGAAGGTGATCAGTTCTGCCGCCGCATCGGCCACTTCCTTGGCGCTCTTGTCGCTGCTCCACACGGCGTAACGCATACCCAGAAACACGCTCATCCCGATCAGGGCCCAGGCGCGCTCCTCCTCATGCCCCGGCCTGATCTCGCCCTTTTCGGCGGCCTGGGCCAGGTTGCGGGTATAGGCGGCAGCGAAGACCTTGTAATAATTCAGATAGGCATCCTCAGCGACGAACTGCGCCTCCATGACGATGCGGTACAGGTCCTTGTGCTCGCGCACGAACTCGATGAACGCCTCCAGACCCAACCGTTCCGCCGTCAGACGGTCGACATTGCCCGGCACCCGCTCGGCGATGTGCTGGCGCGTCAGATGGCCCATATCATCGACCAGGGCGCGGAACACCTGCTCCTTGCTGTCGAAGTAAGTGTAGAAGGTGCCCAAGGCGGCACCTGCCCGCTGCGTGATCCCGCTGATCGACGCCTCGTGATACCCGCGCTCCCCGAACTCCGCCGCCGCCGCGTCCAGCAGCTTGCGCAATGTCCGCTTGCCCCTTTCGGTGCGCGGGGCCTTGGACGTTGCCGTCTCTTCGCCGCCCATGATTTCCTCCCTGGCTACAACTTGAATATTGACTCAGGTTTCGATTTGCCGCAAGCATGGGGGCAAGCCGGACGAAAGATCGACCAATCGATCTCCATCAACCCCAACCTTCCACGACCAGCGCAATCGGTCCAGGGCGGGATAACGAACACCGGCACGGGATGGAAGCTTCAAGGGGGTAGACCGGCGCATGCCGTATCTGGTCACCAGCGATCAGGCGAAAATCGCCTATGATGATGTGGGGCACGGGCGGCCGCTGCTGCTGGTCCATGGCTGGGCCACGCATGCCGGTTTCTTCCGCCCGCAGGTCGAAGGCCTGTCGCAAAGCTTCCGCATCATCAGCATCGATCTGCGCGGCCATGGCCGTTCGCGGGCGGCGGATGGTGATCTTTCCATCGATCTTCTGGCCCGCGACATCGTGGAACTGGCCAACCATCTGGACCTGAACGACCTGCTGGTCGTGGGCTGGTCGATGGGGGCCATGGTGCTGTGGCGGGCATTGCTGGACGGGTTATCTTCGCGCGTCGCCGGCATGATCTCCATCGACATGGCGCCCCGCGTCATCAATGGCGATGGCTGGGATTTGGGCCTGCGCGGCAGTTCGGCAGCCAAATCGGCACGGCAGAGCCAGGCCGCCATGGTCGCCAACTGGCCCGCCGTCGGCCCACGTGTTGCCGCCCGCATCTTCGCCGAAGGTCTGGATGTGGAACAGGCCATCCTGCGCCGCTGGGCAGAGACGGAGGTGGCGGACAGCGACCCCGTGGCGATGGCCCGGCTCTGGACCTCGCTGACGGCGCAGGATTTCCGCCCCCTGCTGCCCGGCATTTCCGTGCCCGTCCTGGTGACGCACGGAAAATTGTCGCGGCTTTATTCCCAGGATACGGCCCAGGCGCTGGCAGCGCTGCTGGCCCATGCCATCACCATCGGGTTCGACCGGTCGGGCCATGCCCCGCATCTGGAAGAACCCGACCTGTTCAACAGCACGCTGACCCGTTTCGCCGCCACCCTGCCCCCGCCGGGTGGTGCGAATGCAACCGGCGCCGGGCGGGATGAACCCGCCGGCGCTCAATGAGAATGAAAGGGAGAACCATGAAGACGTCGTTCGGTAAATCCTCCATCACCGCCCTGCTTTGCGCCGGCACGGCCCTGACCAGCCTGGCTTCCCTGCCCGCCCTGGCACAGCAGGCCCCGGCCCAGGAAACCGCCAGCGAGGGCATCCTGGGCGAGATCGTCGTGACGGCCCGGCGCCGCGCGGAAAGCCTGCAGGACGTGCCCGTCTCGATCTCGGCCTTCACCGCCGAGCAGTTGGAAAATGCCGGCACGCAGGACATCACCTCGCTGACCAAGACCACGCCGAACCTGACCATGCAGGTGGCGCGCGGTTCCAACTCCACCCTGATCGCCTTCATCCGCGGCGTGGGTCAGCAGGACCCGCTCTGGGGCTTTGAACCCGGCGTAGGCCTTTATGTCGACGATGTCTATGTGGCCCGCCCGCAGGGTGCCGTGCTCGACATTTTCGACATCGAACGGATCGAGGTTCTGCGCGGTCCCCAGGGTACGCTCTATGGCCGCAACACCATCGGCGGTGCCGTCAAGTATGTGACCAAGCGCATCGATGACGAGCCTCACATGAAGGCCAAGGTGCAGGTCGGCTCCTACAAGCAGACCGACCTGATCCTGTCCGGTTCCGCACCGGTGACGGAGAATGTGGGCGTGTCGGGTGCCGTGGCCCTGTACCGCCGCGACGGCTTCGGCAAGAACCTGACCACGGGTCAGGAACATTACAACAAGGACGTGTCCGCTGGCCGCCTGTCGGTGGAATTCAAGCCGAACGAGGATCTGTTCATCCGCGTTGCCGCCGACAAGACGGTGGATGACAGCAATCCCCGCCATGGCTACCGCCTGTTCGCCACCCCGACCGTCCCGGTCCTGGACAGTGTCTATGACACGCGCGCCGGCCTGACGGGCAAGCAGAAGGTGAAGAACGAGGGCGTGTCCGGCACCATCGAGTACAACGTCAATGACAGCGTGACGGTGAAGTCCATCACCGCCTATCGCGATGGCCGCTCCGACACCGTCATCGACTTCGACAACCTGCCCGCCAAGATCCTCGACATCCCCGCCTATTACGAGGATGACCAGTTCAGCGAGGAATTGCAGCTGGTGTATGAAGGCGACCGCCTGAAGGGCGTTGCCGGCCTCTACTACATGGATGCCCATGCCGAGGGTGCGTTCGACACGATCCTGGCGCTGGCCAACCTGACCACGCTGACCTCTGGTTCGGTCGATACCAAGTCCTATGCCGCCTTCGCCGACTTCACCTATGAACTGACCGATCAGGTCAAGGCTTCGGTCGGCGCCCGCTATACCTCGGACAAGAAGACGGGCACCGTCTACCGCGTGAACTATGCCGGCCTGACCAGCCCGCTGTTCGGCGGTGCGGCGCGCAACCCGACGCTGATCCGCTCCAACTACACCAACCAGCGCACCTTTGACGAATTCACGCCCCGCGTCAGCCTGACCTATGAACCGACCCGCGACTTCACGCTCTATGCCTCCTATGGCCGGGGCTTCAAGTCGGGCGGGTTCGACATGCGCGGTGACGTGATCTCCACGCCGGACACGGCCAATGGCTACGATCCCGAACTGGTGGACACGTACGAGGTCGGGTCCAAGTCCCGCTTCTGGGAGGGCCGCGCCACCTTGAACCTGGCCGCCTTCTATTCCGACTATAAGGGCCAGCAGGTGACGACCCAGGTCCCGTCGGGCACCACCGTCGTCAGCTTCGTGGACAATGTCGGCTCCTCTACCATCAAGGGCCTGGAAGCCGAAGGCCTGCTGGCCATCACCGATGAACTGACGGCCAATTTCGCCATCGGTTACATCGACGCGGAATTCAACAAGTTCCTGCGCTACAACCTGACCAGCAAGGTTTACGACAATATCGCCAACACCGCCGTGTTCCAGAACACGCCGAAATGGACGGCGAATTTCGGCCTGACCTATGCTCATGACATGGGCGACGCTGGCACCTTGACCCTGACCGGCAATGCCGCCCACCGCAGCGCCTTCTCGCTGTTCGAATTCCCGAACCCGCTGCTGGATCAGGATGGCTACACGCTCTACGACCTGTCCGCCGTCTGGACCGCCGCCAGCGACAATTGGTCGGTCGGCCTGCATGGCAAAAACCTGGGCAACAAGAAGTACCGCGTCGGCGGCTACAACTTCCCCGGTGCCCTGTTCGGCGACAGCATCATCGGCTATTACGGCGCGCCCCGCACCGTGACCGCCACGGTGGAGTACCGGTTCTAAGCGATGTTGGGGTGGTGCCCCGGCGCCACCCCTCTCGCCTTGGAACGGCATTCATGTGACTATCTCCCTGCCTGGCGCCGCGTCTCCCCCGGGGGACGCGGCCCTTCTTTCCCAAGACTTTCATAAGGGATCGTGATGAACAGCGACGCGACCGTGGGCCGCCAAGGCGGTAATGCCTATCGCACCTATGTGCTGGTCGTCCTGATCCTGGTCTATATCTTCAATTTCATCGACCGGCAGATCCTGGGCATCCTGGCGCCGTCGATCAAAGCCGAACTGAACCTGACCGACAGCGATCTGGGATGGCTGGGCGGCTGGGCCTTTGCGCTGTTCTACACCGCCATGGGCGTGCCCATTGCCATGCTGGCCGACCGGTTCAGCCGGACCTGGATCATCACCGTCTCGCTGGCGGTGTGGAGCGGTTTTACCGCCCTCTGCGGTGCCGCCACCAGCTTCTGGCAGCTGTTCTTGTGCCGGCTTGGCGTCGGCGTGGGAGAGGCGGGGGGCGTGGCGCCTGCCTATTCGCTGATCGCCGATTACTTCCCGCCCAAGGAACGGGCCCGTGCGCTGGCGGCCTATAGTTTCGGCATCCCCATCGGCATGTCGCTAGGCATCCTGTTCGGCGGCTTGATCGCGCATCAAATCGGCTGGCGCTGGGCCTTCATCATCTGCGGCCTCACCGGTCTGGCCCTAGCCCCGCTGCTGAAACTGACGGTGAAGGAACCTGCGCGCGGCGGCCTTGACGCGGCGCAGGCCAAGCCGCAACCCGCCAGCCTGAAGGCTGTTCTCTCCACCCTGTCGGGCAAGCTTTCTTTCTGGCTGCTGGCCTTCGGCGCGTCTTTCTCCTCCGTCATGGGCTATGGGCTGGCCTTCTGGCTGCCCTCCTTCTTCCAGCGCAGCCACGACATGTCGCTGGTCGACCGCAGCCTGTTCTTCTCGGCCATCGTCTTCATCGGCGGGCTGATCGGGGTCTGGCTGGGTGGGTCGCTTGGCGACCGGCTGGGGGCGGGCAACAAGGCGAACTATGCGCGCGTTCCCGCCACAGCCTTCCTGATCTCCCTGCCCTTCTTCTTCGGGGCCGTGAATACCGGCTCGCCCGTCCTGATGTTCTTCCTGTTCGTGGTGCCGCAGGCGCTGGCCCTGATGTGGCTAGGCCCCACCTTGTCGGCGGTGCAGCATCTGGTGCCCGCCAACATGCGCGCCACGGCGTCTGCTATCTTCCTGTTCATCAATAATCTGATCGGGATCGGCTTCGGCACCTGGTTCCTGGGCAAGCTGTCGGACATTCTGCGCGCCGGATACGGGGATGAAAGCCTGCGCTACTCCATCCTCTACTGCCTCAGCTTCTACGCCCTGGCCGCCATCCTGTTCTTCCTGGCGTCACGCCGCCTGGACCGGGACTGGCATCGGGAATAAGACCCCTCACGCCACCCCATTCTCCCCGAACTCCCGGAATCCAGGCCGTTCACGCATCCGCGCCCACCAATCCTCCACCGCTGGCAGATGCGGCCGCTCCATCGGCGTCATCTTCCAGCGGTTGGTGGACAGGCCCAGGACGATATCGGCCAGCGTGAAGCCCAGTCCCGCCACATAGGCGCCGGTCTTCGCCAACTGCCCTTCCAATATCCCCATCTGCCGGTTCCATCCGGCCACACCCGCCGCAATGGCATCGGGATCGGCAAAGGCCGGGTTCTTGCGGACCAGCGCCATGAAGGCATAGCGCCAGGCTTGGTTCAGCTCCGTGGCCTGCCAGTCCATCCACATTTCCACCCGCGCCCGCGCCAGCGGTACCACGGGCAGCAGGTCCGCCCTGCCCGCTTCTGCCGCCAGCCAGCGGCAGATGCTGTTGCTCTCCCACAGATAGCCGTCGGCGACCTGCACCACCGGCACCTGCGCATTGGGGTTCATGGCGCGGAAATCGTCGGTATCCACGGGCTGGAAGCCGCTGCCCCAATCTTCGCGCACGAAATCCCGCCCAACCTCCCGACAGGTCCACAGAACCTTGCGGACATTGATGGAGGATGCCTTGCCCAGGACACGCAACGCTTCAATCATTTCGAACCCGTATCAATTATCATTCCGGAAGCGGAATGAACTCTGTCTCGCCGGGAACCATCGGGAACTTGCCATTCCGCCAGTCGGATTTCGCATCCTCGATCCGTTCCTTGGAGGAAGAGACGAAGTTCCAATAGATATAGCGCGGGCCGTCCATCGGCTCCCCACCCAGCAGCAGCAGGCGCGTATTGCACTCGGCATGGACCGTCAGGGCGTCGCCCTCACGCAGGACCAGCAACTGCCCCTGCCCACCCTCTGCCGTGAACACATCGCCGGCAATATTGATCCGCCCGTCGAACAGATAAAGGGCGCGTTCGGGATGGCTGGCCGGGATTTCCACTTTGGCCCCGGCATCCAGCAGCATCTCCATATAGATGGTCTCGGAAAGGGTACGGACGGGCGATGCCTCCCCGAACAGCTCGCCCGCGATCAGGCGCATCCAGACGCCATGGTCGCTGATGATGGGCAGGCTGTCGGCTGGATAATGGCTGAACCCCGGCTCAATCTCCTCAAACCGCTGCGGCAGGGCGATCCAGCTCTGGATACCGGCGAGATGGTTGCCATTGGCCCGCAGCCCCGCCTCAGTGCGTTCGGAATGCACGATGCCCTTGCCGGCCGTCATCCAGTTGATGGCGCCGGGCCGGATGGCCTGCACGCTGCCCACGCTGTCGCGATGCATGATCTCGCCCTCCGTCAGATAGGTGACGGTGGACAGGCCGATATGCGGGTGCGGGCGGACATCCAGGCCGGTACCGGCGGGGAAGTATCCCGGCCCCATCTGATCCCAGAAGATGAAGGGGCCGACCATGCGGCGCTTGGCGCTGGGCAGGGCGCGGCGCACCTCGAACCCGCCCACATCATGGCTTTTGGGAACGATGATCAGGTCGATGGGGCTGCTGGTCGGTAGGGTCATGGTTCCTACTCCTGGGTATCGGCGGGTGGGATGGCGCGCGGGCGCCCATTCTCGTCGATGGCGACAAAGGTGAACAGGGCCTCCGTCACCTTGAACCGGGCCTCGTCAAACCGCGACCGGCGCCAGGCCTCGACATGGATTTTCATCGACGTGCGGCCAATATGCTCGATGATGGCGTAAAGGCTGACCTCGTCCCCCACCGACACGGGCCGGTGAAAGACCATGCCATCGACGGCGACGGTGGCGCAGCGCCCGCGTGCCCGCCTTGCGGCGGCATTGCCGGCGGCCAGGTCCATCTGGGCCATCAACCAGCCGCCGAAGATATCGCCCGCTGGGTTGGTATCGGCCGGCATGGCGATGGTCCGCACCGCCGGTTCGATGGGACAGCCGTCGCTGGACCGCATCACCTCATCCCCCATCACGCCCCCCGGAATTTCTTTTGGAAAACAGGATGATGCACGGCAACGCCGCCCCTGTCGACCGCCGCCACGCGCAGGCCAGCGTACCACCCATGCCGCAAACGCCCCACAATCTCCCTTGCCACGCCCCCGTGCTATGATCAAATAGCCGTTAAGATTTGCCCTTTGTTTCGAGGCAGCCCATGTCCGCGCGTGTCGCCCCTGTTTCCCAGACGCTTGCCAATCTGGACCCGATCTGGGCCGCCCTGCGGAATGAGGCGGCGCAGGCCGTGGCCGACGAACCGTTGCTGGCCGCCCTGTTCTATGGCGCCATCCTGAACCAGCCCTCGCTGGAAATGGCCATCATCCACCGTATCGCCACTCGTCTGGCGCATCAGGATGTGCAGGGCGAGCTGCTGGTGCAGGCCTTCACCGATGCTCTGAACGCCGAGCCGGAGATGGGCCAGGATTTCCGCGCCGATGTCGCCGCCGTGCTGGACCGCGACCCCGCCTGCCACCGGCATATTGAGCCGGTTCTGTATTTCAAGGGCTTCCAGGCCCTGGAAACCCACCGCATGGCCCACCGGCTCTGGCATCTGGGCCGGCGCGACATGGCGCTCTATCTGCAAAGCCGTTCATCGGTGATCTTCGGCGTCGATATCCACCCCAATGCCCGGTTCGGGCGCGGCGTCATGATCGACCATGCCACCGGCGTGGTGGTGGGCGAAACGGCGGTCGTGGGCGACAATGTCTCCATGCTGCACGGGGTCAACCTGGGCGGCAATGGCAAGGAGGATGGCGACCGCCATCCCAAGATCGGGTCGGGCGTGCTGCTGGGTGCCAATGCCAAGGTGCTGGGCAATATCCATGTCGGCGACTGCGCCCGCGTCGCCGCCGGCTCCGTTGTCCTGCGCGACGTGCCGCGCGCCGTGACCGTGGCGGGCGTACCCGCCAAGATCGTGGGCGAAGCCGGCTGCTCCAACCCCGCCCGCGTCATGGACCATGTCTTTGCCGACTATATGAACGCCGGCGCGGATATTTGAGGGGGATTACCCCAAAACCAAACCGGGGCACCCTTGGGCGCCCCGGTCTTCCTCACTTCTCCACGAACGCCTTTTCGATCACGTAATTGCCCGGCGTGTGCCCGGCCCCTTCCGTGAAGCCGCGTTCCTTCAGCAGTTCCACCGTCTCGGCCAGAACGTCCGGCCCGCCGCAGATCATGGCAACGTCGTTGGCCGGGTCCAGCGGGGCGGCCTTGATATCCTCAAACAGCTTGTGGTTCCGGATCAGGTCGGTGATACGGCCCTGGTTGCGGAACGGCTCGCGCGTCACGGTGGGGTAATAGGTCAGCTTGGCGGCCACATCCTCGCCCAGGAACTCGTCATTGGGCAGGTCGTTGGTGATGTAGTCATGATAGGCCAGTTCACCCACGGTGCGGCAGGTATGGGTCAGGATCAGGCGGTCATATTTGGCATAGACCTCCGGGTCCCGGATGATGCTCATGAACGGGGCCAGGCCCGTGCCGGTGGAGAACATGTACAGGTTCTTGGCCGGGACCAGGGAGCTGGTCACCAGCGTGCCCACCGACTTGCGGCCATGGATCACCGTGTCGCCCACCTGGATATGCTGCAACCGGCTGGTCAGGGGACCGTTCGGCACCTTGATCGACAGGAATTCCAGATGTTCGGCATAATTGGGCGAGACGATGGAATAGGCGCGGGTCAGCGGCTTGCCATCCACCGTCAGGCCGATCATGACAAAGTGGCCGTTTTCGAAGCGGAAGGCGGGCTCGCGTTCGCAGGTGAAGCTGAACAGCGTGTCGGTCCAATGATGGACGGACAGCACCTTGCTTTCGATGAACGCGCTCATATCCAACTTCCTTCGTCACAGGCGACCGGCAGCAGAGTCCCGGCCATGATTCCGCATTGCCACGACAGCTAATGTACATAGGCTGTGCGTTCAACCGGGTATTTCACACCCAAGCGCTCTATCGGCGCATGGCTGCCGTGTACACCCCCGATAAGTGCCTTTAACACCTACTTTACCTATCCACCCATGTCATTGATAAATATCAAAATTTTCCCATAGATTTAATCCCTATATTTAACCTAGGAATATTGGAGAAATAATATTTCACCTCGACACGCCGTAAAAACGGGATCAAATCTCCCTCATTCCGCAGGTGCGGTAGGTGTGGAGCTGAGCGATGGCTTTGCGTGGATTTCCGGTGTCATTGCCTTTGGAAGGGCAGAAGGTTCTGGTGGTGGGCGGCGGCGAACTGGCTCTGCGCAAGGCGCGGCTGGTGGCCAAGGCCGGTTGCCGCCTGACCGTCATCGCCACAGAAATCCATCCCGACCTCGCCAAACTGGCCGATAATTCGATCCTGCGGGATTTCACACCAAATGATGTGGAAGATCACCGGATCATTTTCGCCGCCACCGACGTGGAAGAGATCGACCGCGCCGTGGCCGATGCCGCGAACAAGGCCGGCATCCTGGTCAATGTCCCGGACAAGCCTGCCCTGTCCAGCTTCATCATGCCGGCCATCATCGACCGGGAACCGATCACCATCGCCATATCCTCCGGTGGCGCAAGCCCCGTGCTGGTCCGCCGCCTGCGCGAGCGGCTGGAGGCAGCGCTGGAACCCGGCCTGGGCCGGCTGACGACCCTGCTGGACAGTTTCCGCACCGCCGTGAAGGCCACACGCGAGGGCGAAACCAACCGCCGCCGCTTCTGGGAGGCGGTGATCGACGGCCCCGTGGCACGCGACTTCCTGGCAGGCCGCGAACAGGCCGCCCGTGAAGCGCTGCTGGCCGCCGTCAACAACCCCGATTACGGACAGGCCAGGACCGGCACCGTCGCCCTGGTCGGCGCCGGCCCCGGCGACCCGGACCTTTTGACCCTGCGCGCCCTGCGGGTGCTGCAGGATGCCGATCTGGTCGTGCATGACAAGCTGGTGGATGAGCGGATCATGGACTATGTCCGCCGCGACGCCCGCCGCATCTATGTCGGCAAGTCCAAGTCGCATCACACGATGAGCCAGGAAGCCATCAACCAGTTGCTGGTGGCAGAGGCCAAGGCCGGCCACCGCGTGGTCCGCTTGAAGGGTGGCGACCCGTTCCTGTTCGGACGTGGTGGCGAAGAAATGCAGGCCCTGCGCGCCGCCAACATCCCCGTCGAAATCGTTCCCGGCATCACGGCGGCGCTCGGCTGCGGTGCTTCCACGGCCATCCCCGTCACCCACCGCGACCATGCCGCCGGCGTCACCTTCGTGACGGGCCATGGCAAGGATGGGGAACCGGACCTGGACTGGCAGGCTTTGGCCCGCCTGCGCCATACGCTGGTGGTCTATATGGGTCTGTCAGCGGCGGAAACCATCGCCCGCCGCCTGACGGAGGCCGGGATGCCGGCCGACACACCCGCTGCCCTGATCGAAAAGGGCACGCGACCGGATCAGAAACTGATCACAGGCACCCTTGCCAATCTGGCGTCGCTGGCGGCGGCGCATGGGCTGGTGGGGCCGGCGATCATCATCATCGGCGATGTCGTCCGTCTGGCCGACCCCGCCCTTATCACCACGCTGGTGCCCGATCACCTGCGCGAAGCCGTTTGAGACAGGGAAGACCTAAGAGATGTTGGTCAAAGCCAAGGGAACCCAGCAATCCGTCGCCGCCAGCCGTCTTCTGGACGGGGAGGCCGTATGGCTGGGCGCCGGCAATATCTGGGTTGAGGACGTGGCACAGGCCGCCGTGTTTGACGGGGCCGAGGCCATTGCCGAGGCGCTTGCCTTCGCCAAGGCAGAGGAAAAGCGCCAGATCGTGGTCGATGTCTATCCGCTGGATGTGGAGATCACCGAGGCCGGCACCCGCCCCACCCACCTGCGTGAACGCCTCAAGGGCATCGGCCCCACCGTGCGCCGCGACCTGGGCAAGCAGGCCCGCCAGCCCGCCGCCTGACCCCATTCGAATGACAGAGAAGACAGGCCAAACCCCCATGCCTGATACGCACAGCCCCGCCCTCCGCAGCAATCAGCCGGCCGACGCCCACGCCGCCGTCTATCGCTATGACGAGTTCGACAAGACCTTCATCTTCGAGCGGGTGGAGCAGTTCCGCGCCCAGGTCGAACGCCGCATCAAGGGCGAGATCACGGAAGAAGAGTTCAAGCCCATCCGGCTGATGAACGGCCTCTATCTTCAGCTTCACGCCTATATGCTGCGCGTCGCCGTGCCCTATGGCATGCTGTCTTCGACCCAGGTCCGGCGTCTGGCCCGCATCGCGCGGGTTTATGACAAGGGCTATGGCCATTTCACGACGCGCCAGAACATTCAGTTCAACTGGCCCAAGCTGGAGGATGTGCCCACCATCCTGCGCGAGCTGGCCGAAGTGGACATGCACGCCATCCAGACCAGCGGCAACTGCATCCGCAACGTGACCACGGATCAGTTCTGCGGTGCCGCGGCGGACGAGCTGGTGGACCCCCGCGTCTATGCGGAGATCCTGCGGCAATGGTCCACCATGCACCCGGAATTCACCTATCTGCCGCGCAAGTTCAAGATTGCCATCACGGGCAGCCCGAACGACCGCGCCGCTGTCCAGGTGCATGATATCGGCCTGATCGCCAAAAAGGACGAAACGACGGGCCGCGTCGGCTTCACCGTCTATGTCGGCGGTGGCCAGGGCCGCACCCCCTATCTGGCCGTCAAGGCGCGCGACTTCGTGCCGGTGGAAGAGATCATCGGCTATCTGGAAGCCATCCTGCGCGTCTATAATCAGCTGGGACGGCGCGACAATATCTATAAGGCGCGCATCAAGATCACCGTGAACGAGATGGGGGCTGACAAGTTCATCGGCCTGATCGAAGAGGAATATGCCCGCCTGCGGCGGCAGAAATTCCATGTCGATCCCGCCATCGTAGATGCGATCCAGACCCATTTCGCACCCCCGCCCTGGGTCGAGCTGCCCGCCATCTCCGACAGCTTCGAGGCCGCAAAGGCCGCCGATCCAGCCTTTGCCCGCTGGACCCGCAGCAACCTGACGGAACACAAGACGCGCGGTTACGCCATCGCCACCATCAGCCTGAAGCCCATCGGCGGCATTCCGGGCGATGCAGAGGCCGACCAGTTGGAAACCGTCGCCGATCTGGCCGACCTCTACAGCTTTGGCGAAGTCCGCGTGACGCATGAGCAGAACCTTGTTCTGGCCCATGTCCGTCAGGATGATCTTTACGCCCTGTGGAAGGCGCTGGACGCCGCCGGCCTGGGTACCGCCAATGCCGGCCTGATCAGCGATATCATCGCCTGCCCCGGCCTGGATTACTGCGCACTGGCCAACACCCGCGCCATCCCGGTGGCACAGCGTATCGCCGAACGGTTCGCCGATCTGGACCGTCAGCATGATCTGGGTGAGCTGAAGATCAAGATCAGCGGCTGCATCAATGCCTGCGGCCATCACCATGTCGGCCATATCGGCATTCTGGGCGTGGACAAGAAGGGCGAAGAGTTCTTCCAGATCCTGCTGGGCGGCGATGCCGGCACCAATGCGGCGCTCGGCGAGATTGTCGGCCCCGGCTTCGACTATGACGGCATCATCGATGCGGTCGAGACGGTGGTGAACACCTTCGTAAAGCTGCGCCAGCCCGGCGAAATTTTCATTCAGACGCTGGCCCGTACCGGCCATGCCCCGTTCAAGGAGGCTCTCTATGCCCGTGCTTGATCGTGGTCTGCCCATCGACGACCGCTGGACCGACCTTGCCGATGACCAGGACATCCCCGCCGAGGGGGCGGTCATCGTCTCCCTGGAACGCTGGCGCACCGAACGCGACGCTCTGACCGCCCGGCGCGATGCCGTCGGCGTGCGGCTGAAATCCAATCAGCTGGCTACCGAGATCGCGGATGATCTGGGTTCCCTGTCGCTGGTGGCTCTGGAATTCCCGAAATTCCGCGATGGCCGCGCCTTCTCTGCGGCACGCGAGCTGCGGGAGCGGTTCGACTATAAGGGCGAGATCAGGGCCTTCGGCCATATCATCCCCGACCAGTACCTGTTCCTGACCCGCGTGGGCGTGGATACGGTGGTGGTGCCTGCCGACCGTGTCGGCCCCGCCTGGGCACATGCGCTGAAAGAAATCTCGGTGGCGTTCCAGCCGGCGCTTGGCCGGGAGGAAGGCGTCTCCCTGCTGCGCCGGCATCTGAAAGGCACGGTCCCGGCATGATCACCGACCTTCAGGCCCGCGCCCGCGACCTGAATGCCCGTTACGGTCATCTGGAGGGGGTGGAGCTTCTCCAGCCCCTGATTGAGACGGAGTTCAAGGGTCAGCTGGCGCTGGTTTCCTCCTTCGGCACGGAAAGTGCGGTCCTGCTGCATATGGTGGCACAGATTGACCGCGACCTGCCCGTGCTGTTCGTTAACACGCGCAAGCTGTTTGGCGAGACGCTGCGCTATAAGCGCAAGCTTGTCGAAACGCTGGGCCTGACCGGCCTGCGTGAGCTGTCGCCCACCACCGAGGCGGAGGAGGCCAACGACAAGGACGGCCTTCTCTGGCGCACCAGCAACACGGCCTGCTGTGATTTCCGCAAGGTGCAGGTGCTGGATGCCGGTCTGGCGCCGTTTGGCGCCTGGATCACGGGGCGCAAGCGTTATCAGGCCACGACCCGCATCGAACTGCCCTTGTTCGAAGCGGCTGAGGGCAAGATCAAGATCAACCCGCTGGCCGGCTATACCCGTGCCGACGTGGAATCCTATCTCGACCGACACGGTTTGCCGCGTCACCCGCTGGAAGAGGATGGTTACCTCTCCGTGGGCTGTATGCCGTGCACTGACCGTGTCGCACCGGGCGAAGACATTAGAGCAGGCCGCTGGCGCGGTCAGGAAAAGACGGAATGCGGGATCCACCTGCCGCTTTCGTCCGCAACAAATCTGGTGGGAGCCTCCTGATGAGCAGCACCGATCAACATCTCGACCATCTCGACCAGCTGGAAGCCCAGAGCATCTATATCCTGCGCGAGGCGCGCGTGCGCCTGAAGCGTCTGGGTCTGCTCTGGTCACTGGGCAAGGACAGCAACGTCCTGATCTGGCTGTGCCGCAAGGCGTTCATGGGCGAACTGCCGTTCCCCGTGGCGCATCTGGATACCGGCCTGGAATTCCCGGAAAGCTACGAGTTCCGCAACCGGTATGCGCAGGAATGGGGCCTCAACCTGATCAAGGATGAGTGCCCGCCGATCGAGATGACGGACCCGACCCTGCCGCCGGGCACCCGCATCGCGGCCCGCAAGTCACTGGGTCTGGCCGCCGCGCTGGAGAAGTATCAGTTCGACGGGCTGATCACCGGCATCCGTCGCGATGAACAGGCCACCCGCGCCAAGGAACGCATCTTCAGCCCGCGTGGCCTGGATGGTGCCTGGCAGGCAGCGCACCAGCCGCCCGAATTCTGGGACCAGTACACGATTGAGCGCCACCCCGGCACCCATACCCGCGTGCATCCGCTGCTGGCCTGGACCGAGGTTGATGTCTGGCGCTACATCAAGCGGGAGGAAATCCCCCTGGTGCCGCTCTATTTCGCCAAGGACGGCAAGCGTTTCCGCTCGCTGGGCGAAATTGGCATCACCTTCCCGGTGGACAGCAATGCCAGCACCATCGACGAGATCATCGACGAACTGGAAACCACGCGCACGCCCGAACGCGCCGGCCGGTCCATGGACCATGAGGCCGAAGACGCGTTCGAACGCCTGCGTGCGACTGGTTACCTCTAAGAATACGGGTAAAGAAGATCATGGCGAACGCCGCATTGCGGGCTGATATCAATCCGGCCCCGGCTCTGTCCCCAAAAAAGGCCCCCCTGGCCCCCTATCCAATCGTCATTGTCGGCCATGTCGATCACGGCAAGTCGACCCTGATTGGTCGCCTGCTGCACGACACGGACAGCCTGCCCGAAGGCCGTCTGGCGGAGCTGAAGAAGGTCTCCGAACAGCGCGGCCTGCATATGGAATGGTCGTTCCTGCTGGACGCGCTGCAGATCGAGCGGGACCAGGGCATCACGCTGGACACCACGCGCATCTGGTTCAAGACGGCCAAGCGCCCCTATGTCATCATCGATGCGCCGGGCCACCGTGAATTCCTGCGCAACATGGTCACCGGAGCCGCCGCCGCCGATGCCGCCGTTCTGGTCACCGATGCCGAACGCGGCATCTCCGAACAGACGCGCCGCCACGCCTATCTCCTGTCGCTGCTGGGCGTGCGCAAGGTGATCGTGGCCGTCAACAAGATGGATCTGGTCGATCACGCCGAAGACGCCTGGAAGGGTGTGGCCGGCGATGTCAGCGACTATCTGCAAAAGCTGGGGATCGAGCCGCTTTACGTCATCCCGCTGTCGGCCCGTCATGGCGACAATATCGCCGCGCGCTCGGACAAGATGGCCTGGTATCGTGGCCCCACCCTGCTGGAAGCGCTCGACCTCCTGACCCCCACCGCCGCCCGGACCGAGGCGCTGCTGCGCTTCCCCATTCAGGATGTGTACCGCAAGGGCGACACCCGTCTGGCCGTGGGCCGGATCGAGACGGGCCGCCTGAAGGTCGGCGACAAGGTCGAAATCGCGCCCACCGGACAGCCCGCCACGGTCGCCAGCATTGATGCCGGCAAGGGTCCGGTGTCTGAGGCGCGGGCCGGGCAGTCGGTCGCCGTCTCCTTCATCGAAGACGCCGCGCTCAACCGCGGGCAGGTCATTGCGCCCGCCGGCCACATGCCGCACATCGCCACCACCATCCGCGTCCGCGCCTTCTGGCTGGACCCGGAAAGCCTGACGGCGGGCAGCCGCATCACCCTGCGCCTGACCACGTCCGAACACCCGGTGGTGGTGGAGAAGTTCGAGCGTCTGGTGGATGTCGAACACCTGACCGATGGCGAAGGCTCCGAACTGGGCCAGGGCGGCATCGCGGAGATCGTGCTGCGTTCTTCCGCCCCCATCGCGTTTGACCATGCCGCCGACCTGCCCATCACGGGCCGCGCCGGTCTGGCGCGCGGTGGCCGCATTGTCGGTGGCTGCATTCTGCTGGGGGCGGCGACCAACGTCACCGTCGCCGGCCCCGTCACCGCCGTCAACAGCTCCGTTGACCGTGACGCGTTTGAAGCGCGCAACGGCCATCGCGGCGGTGTCGTTTGGCTGACCGGCCTGTCGGGTGCGGGCAAGTCCACACTCTCCATGGGCACGCAACGCCGTCTGTTTGATGATGGCTGGCGTGTGACCGTGCTGGATGGCGACAATCTGCGCAAGGGTCTGAACAAGGACCTGGGCTTCACGCCCGCCGAACGGCTGGAAAATGTCCGCCGCGTGGCAGAGGTGGCAAAGCTGATGGCGGAGACGGGCACCGTGGTGCTGGTCAGCTTGATCTCCCCCACCACCGAACTGCGCGATCTGGCCCGCTCCATCATCGGTGACGGGTTCCATGAAGTCTGGGTGAAGGCGGACGTCGCCACCTGTGCCGCCCGCGACCCCAAGGGTCTCTACGCGGCGGCCCAGGCCGGTAAGATCCAGCAATTCACCGGCGTCTCGGCCCCGTTTGAGACCCCGGTGAACCCGGAACTGGTGCTGGACACGTCCGAAATGGACATCACCACCGGCACCGAACTGCTGATCGCCCATATCCGCCGCCACTTGGCGCTGAGCCAGGCCGACGGTCACGCGGTCGGGATTTGATCTGGCTGTGAACAAAAAAGGCCCGCACCGGGAAACCGGTGCGGGCCTTTTTTGCATTAGTAGCCGACCTTACCCAAATCCTTCCACGCCACGACCTCATCCACCAGGACAAGGCCGGCAGAGGCGCCGAAATGACCGTATCCCTCAAGGGGCGGGCGGTTCATGCCCTTGGCCTTCCGCGCGATGATCGTGAATTGATAGGCATGCCCCCGCGCCGGCACAAACCCCGCCGGCTTCACCGTCTGATCATCCATGCTCAGCCAGACACGCGATCTCACCGTTCGCGCCTTCGCCAGATCATCCACACCTTCGTGAAAGACCGAGCCTTCGAACTGGTTGATCCAGATGCCGTTCAGCGTTTCCGGCTCCCGCAGCTCAACGCATTTGCGGTCGCCGATATAGACCAGGACCCGCGTGGTGCCGTGAACCTCCGGCACGAAGCAATTCTCCGGTGCCGCCGATGCCGGCAGGGCAGCCACGGCCAGCAACAGGCCCGATACCGCAAGCCGCATCACATCCCCCCTCACCCCACCGGGCGGTCGCGCTGTTCCACCAGCACCAGCCCCATGCCCAGACACGCCCGCAAGACGCCGGCATCACGCGGATGGATCGCCACGACCCGCCCTACCCCGAAGGTCCGCATCCAGTCGGGCAGCGGCGGCACCGCCCCCTCCCCGCCGATGCCCATCAGGTCCAGCTTCAGATAATCCACAGCTTCCAGCGGCAGATATCCCGGCTCCTCATGGCGCAGCGACAGATGGTCGATAGCGATCCGGCAATCCCACAGGCGCAGCGTGTCGATGGCCTCATTCAACCCCTCGGCGGTGAGGCCCGCACCGATGGCAGAGATTTCCACGATCAGGTTGCGGCGCTGGTCATAGGTCAGGTCGCGTACGAAATCCAGGAACAGCGGGTCCAGCACCGAACGCCATTGCAGGTTCATGCTGTGCGGGCTGTAAAGGCGTGACGGCTCATGCTGGAAATGCCGGATGGTGCGGCGGTCCAGGACGGGTGTGATCTGTTCCAGCAGCCAGGGGTCACGGCGCAGCGGCGTGCCCACGGCACGTTCCAGATGGTCCAGCGCCACCGTCACCTCGCCGAACTCCAGGTTCCACACGCCTGACGGCGTCCGCCGCCAGACCGGGCTTTCCCGGACCAGCGATGACACATCTGCCCCGGCCAGCACCTGTTCATAGACGGCGAGCTTCTGCACACCGGCCAGTTGCTGATGCTCAACGGCACTCAGGGCCGGCGCCTCCGCCTCATCCTCTGCGTTTGCGGCCCCCACCGGCACCAGCCTTTTCAGCAGGGCCGACAGCCGCCCCGCCTCATGCGGCAGATGGTGGATGGAAAAGCGCGGCGCACCCATATGCTGCTCGGCGAAATCCGCCGCCACGGCCTTCAGCTTGGCGATGAAGGGATGGGCGTTGGTATCGGTGAACAGGAAGACCTGCGCATAGCGCCCGACATCCACAACTTCCGGCTGGAACTGTGCCGCGAAATTATCCAGCAGATGCACGATGGAATGCCGGAACAGCGGGTTCTCGGCATAGGGGACATCGCGCAGATCGACCAGCACAGCCGTCCCCCGACTGTCCCCCTCGGCCAGCAACCGCAGCAATCCGGCCGTACCCGTCAGCATTCATCCGCTCCCGATCTTGAAACCATGGTCAGAGTAGCAGATCAGATATCAGCGCGTGTATATGCCGAAGGTGGCGTTGCCTTTTACGACCCAACAGCAAAGGTCAGGGTGGCGCTGTGGCTCTTCACTGCCACCGGCCCGTCCGCCGCCTCCACCCGGTGCCGGGCCAGCAGCAGGAAGGTGCCGTCGTGCGGCAGGGCGATGCTGGCCTTGCCATCCTTGTCGGTCGTCACCGTCACGGCCTTGGCATCCTCCTCGTCGGGCAGCTTGGGGCCTTGCAGGCTGATCGTCACGCCGGCCACCGGCTTGCCATCCAGCAGCAACCGCACCGGCAGCGCCCCGCCGGCATCCAGCCGGTTGGGATGGGCCATCGGCACAATCTCTAACCCCACCCCGGCGGGCACCAGGGCCTTTTCACTGGCGGGACCCTTGCTGACATAGACATCCGACCGCGTGATGCTCTGCGCCTCGGCCACCCGCACCCCCGCCGGCACCCCCTCCTTCTCGCGCACCGGCTCCCACTTGCCGGCCACCAGCGCCATCTTGCGCGTGGCCCCCGCGCGCAGACCCGTGGAGATGCGATAGGTACCGGCCTCCGGCAACTCCACCTCAAACACCGCCAGATCGCGCAGATAGGTGACGGTGGGCTTCACCTTCGCCCCCGCCGGCGTGACGACATGATATTCATCCGCCTTCATTACGATGTCGGGCGTGAACATCTCTTCGGTGAACGACGCCTCCACCGTCACATGATCGCGCTGCGGCGTGTTGAACAGATTGGGCAGCAGATAGCCGGTATGGGCGGCAGCGGGGCCGGTGAGGGCTAGCAGGGCAGCAAGATATCCGGCGGAAAGGATGCGCATCACGCTCTCCGGGCAATAGGGTTAAACTGGAAAACAGAATATGATATTAAGAATGATTTGCAAGTAAGATACAGTGATATTCCCCTCAATAAACATCCCGGCAGTACCGCCGCGTCGCCGCCAGTTCCTCCAGCGTCTCGGCCCCCAGCAACTCGGTCAGAACGGCATGCACCCCGCCCGCCATGCCCTCCAGGCTGCCGCAGACATAGATCGCCGCTCCCTCCGCGACCCACGCCGCCACCTGATCCCCCGCTGCGGCCAGCAGATGCTGGACATAGAGCGGCTGTTCCCCATCGCGGGAAAATGCCAGATCCAGCCGGTCCAGAACCCCCGCCGCCCGCCATGCCGACAATTCGTCCGCAAACAGACTGTCATGCGCCGCCTTGCGTTCCCCGAACAACAGCCAGTTGCGCCCCCGCCCAGCCGCCGCCCGCGCCTTCAGATGCGCGCGCAGCCCCGCGATGCCGGTGCCATTGCCGATCAGGATCAAGGGTCGGTCATCGGGCGGCGGGTGGAACCCGGCATTGCGGCGCAGGCGTAGGCGCACCGTGCCGCCCGGCGCCGCATGCCGCGTCAGCCACCCCGACCCCAGGCCCAGCCGCCCATCCGGCCCCGTCACGCGCCGCACCACAAGGTCCAGCGTGCCATCGGTGGGCAGGCTGGCGATGGAATATTCGCGGTGAGGCAGCGGGTCATGGCCCCCCGGTAGGATGGTTTCCGACAGCCAGCGCGACAAAGGCCGCGTCACGCCGTCCCGCGTCTCCGCCCGCTCCCCACCCGCTGCGATCAGGGCGGCGGCCACGGCGTCGGGCGGGTTGCAGGGGCCGATCTCGGCAATGTCCCCCGCCTGCCAGTCCACCTGCCCCCCCGCCGGCGGCGTCAGGCGCAGATGGAAAACCGGCCCGCCCGGACTGCCTTGGTTCAGGTGCCGGCGCTCGCTCAACACCCACTCCTGATAATGCGGCGGGGTCCAGTCGGCCAGGTGCACATGGCCGGCCATCTGGCCCAGATGATGCTGCCAATGGCGCAGCGCGCCGGCATCGCCATCATCCACCTCCACCAGATCGAACAAGGGCTGTGCCCCCTGCCGCCGCAGCCAGCCGTCAAGCGCATGCCCAAAGGCGCAGAAACCCGCATAATCCCGGTCGCCCAGCGCCAGCACACCATAGCGCAGGCCCGACAAAGCCGCCCCTGCTCCCATCACCTTGCGCACGAAGCCCGCCGCATGGTCGGGCGCATCGCCTTCGCCGGTGGTGGAGACGATGAACAAGGCGCGGTCCAGGCCCGACAACCGGGCGGCATCCACGCGGTCGATGGCCTCCACCCAGGCCTTCTGCCCGGCATCCAACAGCCCCGCCACCGTGCGCCGCGCCAGTTCCTCGGCAAAGCCCGTCTGCGTGGCATAGGCAACCAGGATGCCGTCGCCCGCCCCAACGGGCCGGTTTCGGGCCGCATGCCGGCGGAAAATGACGGCGCAGAACAGGGCATAGGTCAGCACGACCAGCCCCGCCAGCAGAGTGCGCTCCATCACCCTTCCTCCGCCAACGCGGCCAGCGCCGGGGTCATGATCTCCACCACGCCCGCCCCCACCCGCCGCACGAACAGGGCCATGATCCCCCGCGCCGCCGCCCATTTGGGGCCTTCCTCCGGCCCCAGCACGGTCAGGGCAGTGGCCAGCGCGTCGGCCATCATACAGTCGGCATGCAGCACCGTAACGGCGGCCAGATCATCGGGCACCGGCCACCCCGTACGTGGGTCCAGCGAATGCGACAGGCGCCTTCCGTCGGGACCCGTCATGAACCGGTTGCTGTCCCCGCTGGTCGCGACAGACAGTCCATGCAGGGCGATACGCGTCAACCTGCCGCCCGGCCTTCCGTCGCGGCCTGTGGCCCGGTCCACATCCACCCACCAGGGGGCCGCATCATGCCGGATGCCCCAGCCCCGCAACTCCCCGCCAATGTCGACCAGATAACTGACCACGCCCTGTTCCATCAGATATCGCGCCACGCAATCCACGGCATGGCCCTTGGCGATGGAGGAAAGGTCCAGGCGCAGGCCCCCCGGCTGCCACAGCCTTCCCGCATCGATACGGATATCGGCCCAGCACGGCCCCGACAGCAGGGCCGATATCCGTTCGTCGGGCGGCGGGCACGCCACCGGCCCCGGCGGACCAAAGCCCCAGGCATCGACCAACCCACCGATGGCCGGATCATAGGCACCCCCGCTATCCGCCGACAGCTGCCGCGCCGCCGACAGCACCGCGCACAGCGACGGATCAACCGGCACCCAGCCGCGCGGGCTGTCATTATACCGGCACAAGTCGCTGGCCCGGTCCCAATGGCTCATCACCGCCACCACCCGATCCAGGATGCCAACGATCCCTCGCCGCAGGACCAACGCCTCCGGCCCCGTCGGCGCGATCAGGGCGACCGACCAATAGGTGCCCATGGCCGTCCCCGACAGGCGCACCACAGGCGCATCCGCCGGCGGCAGCATGGCCTCTGGCGCGTCAAGGGGCAGGATCAGGCGCAGGGTGTTGGGTTTCATCGTGGATCGGCCAACTGGCACCGTCGCTCCCTCACCCTCCCACCCGCTGACGCGGGCGAGCCCCAAGCCGGAAGGCTTGGGAGGGTGAGGGCAACAAGCGCCGTTCAAAGCCCCTTACTGCGCCAGCACCTCGAACGTCGCGGTATAGCTGGCCGAACGCTTGTTCGCCTGCGGCACGGTCGTCTTCTTGTCCTCGGTCTGGGCGGTCATCCAATACATGCCCGGCGTCGGCCAAGTGATGGTGAAGGCGCCGTCCTTGTCGGTCTTCACCTTCATCTCGCCCAGATCGTTGCGATAGCGGATGCCGCCGGGAATGACCGTGACCTCCACCTCCGGGGCGGGCTTGCCATCCAGCAGCAGCTTGAAGCTGGCCTTCTCACCCGCGAACAGGTCGTTCGGATGGGTGACGGGCGACAGTTCCAGACCCTTGCCCGTGGGCTTCAGTACGGTGTCCGTGGGCTTGCCTGACGTGGCGAAAAATTCCAGGCGCCGCGCCCCTTCCGTCACCTGCAATTTCTCGGCATTGGCCGGCACCTCCTTGGCAAAGGTCTCGGCAGTGCCGCGCCAGCGCTTGCGCTGCCCGTTCTCTTCCCAACTGGCCATGATGCCGCCGCTGGCCATCGCCACCTTATAGGTGCCGGGCTGCGTCAGATGGACATCGAAAGTGCTGCGATACTTACCCGTCGCCTGGTTCTCCGCGGTACCGACCGACCCATCCGGGTTGGTGACGGTCAGGCCATCCAGGCGCAGCGGCACATGTTCAAAATAGAACAGGTCGTTGGACACGGCGGCATCCACGGTGATCCACGGGTCCTGGCCCGACAGGACCGTGGCCGAGGGCAGCATCCATTGCCGATGCGCCGCCGCCGGACCGGCGATGGAGATGGCAAGCGTCAGCGCCAGCGTGGCGCGGGTCAGCAGCGACTTCATGGGGAAAACTCCTTGATCCATCGATTAACAAAATTGGGGGCTTTTAACCCTTAACCTCGACCGCAACACGGCCCAGCTCCGTCTCGCCCTTGGCCTCTGCCTTCACAGGCTTGCCGTTCCAATCAAACGGCACGCGGATCAGCTCGCGCCCGCCCACCTCGCGCGCGGCCTCAACCACCAGCGCATAGGAACCGGGCTTCAACCCGTTCAAGGGCGCCTTGGCACCGTCCCAGGTCAGGCGGTTTTCGCCCACGGGCAGGGTTGGGGCCGACACGCCATCGACCGGCATGGTCAGGTCGCGGCCCGACCGGCGCCACCATTGGCGCATATCCTTCAGCCACTTGGTCCCCTCATTGTCGCGCATCTTCACGTCATAGCGGACGGTCAGGTTGGCGACGAATTGCTGGTCGGGCGTTTCGATCCAGGCCGCGACATAGGGGCGGTGATATTCCGCCACCTCCAGCTTGGGGATCTCCACCGTCACGGCCAATTCGCCCGCCATGGCGGGGGTGACGGCCAGACCGGTCATTGAGAGCGACAGAAGCGTGCGCATCGGTTCATTCCTGAAAGATCAGTGGATAAGAAGGATCAGCAACAGCATGGGCGCCACCAGCCCCAGCCCAACCAAGGGCCAGGTGCTGGGCCGCTTGCCCGCATGCAGATGCAGAAGGAAAAGCCCGGTGATGCAGAAGATCAGACAGGCGACGGCGAAGATATCCAGGAACCAGGACCACACAGTCCCCGTCCCCCGCCCCTTGTGCAGATCATTGAGGTAGGAAACCCAGCCTCGGTCCGTCACCTCATGCAGGACGGCGCCGTCTTCGCGGGCGATGGTGGCCCAGCCATCGCCGCCGGGGCGCGGCAGGGCGATATACAGCTCATCGTCGGACCATTCCGGCACACCGGCGGACACGTCCACGCCCATCTCGGCGGCAAACCAATCAACGATGGCCGCCGGCACCGGCCCCTGCCCCACCGACAGTGCGGCGCGCAGCCCCTCAGGCAGTGCCGCTTCCTTGGTCACCGTCGTGGGCTTGGCCTCGACATGGCGGGCATTGTTCAGCGTGATACCGGTAATGGCGAACAGCAGCATGCCGATCAGGCACAGGGCCGAGCTGACCCAATGCCATTGGTGCAGATGCTTCAACCAGAAGGACCGCCGCCCCTGCTGCTCCACCCCCGCCGCCATAACTCACATCACCCGCGATTGATAATGGCTCGCAAATAAGCACGAGTGCGAGTTATTCGCAATAGCGAAGCTGGGGGCAGGCTATGCGGTTTTGGGATGAAGGGTTTGGCGGGGTGGGGCGTAGGTCAGGTCGAGCGCGGTCCGAATCAGGCGGGTGTGAACCCCCGCTCAAAGCTTCGCACCATTTAGATCGGGCTTCTTTTGAGTGGAAACACATTTTCTTCGTCATCCCGGCGAGAGCAGCGAGAGCTGCGACATAACTCATGTTGGCGCTAACCGCGCCTTATGCTGGGTCCCGGCTTGCGCCGAGATGACGATCAGGTGTGCTTCCTGTCAACGCAAACACGCTGTAAGTCCACCCGGTCGGCGGGCTCCAACAAACAACGCGCCTCGAACTGTGGCAGCGTTTGTTGGTCGAGCACACCGGCTTTATGGAGGTCCCGTGCCGTCTCAAGAACAGACGCCATAGCGGATGTTTTGCGTCTATCAACCATTGCCCACCCCCAACACCCGCTCCACCACCCCCTCCAGGATCGCCGTCGCCGCCACCAGCTCATCCAGCGGCAAATACTCGTTGGCCTTGTGGCCTTGCCAGCCCGCACCCGGCCCGAAATTAACGATCTCGATGCCGTCATCGGCGAAATAGCGGCCATCGCTGGCGCCGGTATCTTTCAGGAACCGGGCCGGCGCGCCCGTCACCCCCTTGATGGCCGCACACAGCGCGCTGACCAGCGGCCCGTCATGGGGCGCGCGAAAGCCGTTGGTGCCGGTCAGCAGGCGGCAGGACAGGTGGTCTGCCTCCAGGTGCGCCAACACCAAAGCCTCGATCTCCGCAAACGCCTCGACAATCTTTTCCTCGGGCAGCAGGCGGCGGTCGATTTCCACGCGTGCCAGATTGGGCACGACATTGGTGTTCTCGCCGCCGCGGAAAATGCCGATATTCATGGTCGATTGCTGGTCGCCCACCCGACGATCCCGCAACCGTTCGGCCATCACGGCATCAATATGGGTCATCACCCGCATCAGGCGCAGGATGGCACTGTCGCCCGCCGCCGGGTTGCCGGCATGGGCCGAAAGCCCCCGCGCCGTCACCTCCACCCACATCACGCCACGTTCCGCCGTGATCAGCTGGTTTTCGGTCTGCGTACCGACCACCAGCATGTCGGGCTTCACCGCGCCGATCTCGCGCAGGTAAAATGCCCCGTCCGGCCCCAGATTTTCCTCATCCCCGCAAAAGGTGAACACGATCTTGCCGCGCGCCGGCCCCCCACGCTGCGCCACCTGTTCGGCCAGCCACAGCTGTGCCGCCATCGACCCTTTGCAGTTGCCGGCCCCCAGCCCATGCACACGGCCCTCGATCAGGGTGGCCACCAACGGTTCCGTCTCCCACATGGCACGCTCTCCAATGCCCACCGTGTCGGCATGGGCATTGAACATCAGGGTCGGGCCGGGTTCCGCCCCTGCCCATTCCGCCACGACATTGGCAATCTGTGGCCGGTCACGATGCAGCACCTGCACCTGATACCCCACCTTTTCCAACCGGTCGGCGGCATAGGCGCAAATCGCCGCCGTATCGCCGGGCGGAAAGGTGCTGGGGATAGCAATCAGGTCGGACAGGATAGAAAGGACGGGATGGGTCATGGGAAGGGCCTGAGACCTTAATTCTTCGTAGGTCGCATAAGCGCCAGCGCATGCGACATTGAGATGGATTTTCCGGGCGTCGCATGCGGGCCATCGGCCCTTATGCGACCTACGCCCCCTACCCCGCCAGCCGCGCCAACGTTTCCGCCAGCACCGCCGCCCCCGCATGGCAATGTTCGGGCGACGCATATTCCACCTCATTATGGCTGATCCCATCCTTGCAAGGGATGAAGATCATGCCCGTGGGGCAGCGGGGCGCCATGAACTTGGCATCATGATTGGCGCCCGACGGCATGTCGCGGTTGGCATAGCCCAGGCCCAACGCCGCCCCTCGCACCGCATCCACCACGGAAGGATCGAAATCCACCGGCGCCGTCGTGCTGGTCTCCTTCACCACCACCGCGCACGGGGCGGCCAGCGAATACAGCAGCGGAGCCACCTTGTCCCCCCGCTCCGTCACCAGTTCGGCGTCGGGGTGGCGGAAGTCAATGGTGAAGATCACCTTGCCGGGCACGGTGTTGGGCGATCCGGGCAGCACCTCAAATCGGCCAAAGGTGCAGCGGATGATATCGTCCGGATCATGCATCAATTCGTTCAGGGCATTGACCATTTTCAGCGCCGTCTGAAACGCATCCTTGCGGGCACCGTGGGGCGTTGTGCCGGCATGCGCCTCCTGGCCCGTCACCTCCACCTGGAACCAGCGGCTACCCTGGATGCCCTGCACCACGCCGATGGTTTTGCCTTCCGCCTCCAGGCGCGGCCCCTGCTCGATATGCGCCTCGACATAGGCGGCGGCCGGCGACCCGAAATCCCGCACCGGCATGGCGGGCGCCAGCGACAGCGTCTCGGCCAGGGCATCGCGCACGCTCACCCCCTTCGCGTCGGTGCAGGACAGCACCATCTCCAGATCCATCTTGCCCGCAAACAGGGCCGATCCCATGCAATAGGGCTGGAAGCGGGAGCCTTCCTCATTGGTCCAGGCCACCACCTCGACCGGATGCCGGGTCACCGCACCCGCATCCTCCAGCGCCTCCAGCACCTCGAACCCCGCTAGCACGCCATAGACGCCGTCATAGCGTCCACCCGTGGGCTGGCTGTCCAGGTGGCTGCCCGTCATCACGGGCGGCAGGGTGGGGTCGCTGCCCTCGCGCCGCACATAAAGGTTGCCGATGCCATCCGTGGACACCGCAAACCCCCGCGCCGTGGCCCAGCTTGTCAGCAGGGCGCGGGCCAGCCCATCCTCCCGGCTTAGCGCTTGTCGATTGACGCCCCCCTTCTCCGTCGCCCCGATCTTCGCCATATCGGCCAGCCTTTGCGCCAGGCGATCCTGGCTGACATGGGCTGCGATGGAACCGAAGGACCGGTTGCTGGGATGGGTCATGCGCGGAAATCCCTGTTCATGTTCGATTGTTTCAAGGGGACGTTTCCGCCCCAGAACAAAATGTTGCACCGCATCATTGTTCTGTAAAGCGACTTGACAGGGGGCGTTTCCTGTTCTGCCATGCTTTCTTTTGGAACGAACTGGTAGACCATGGCCGATTGCGTCCGCTTCGTGCACCAAGGACAGGTGGTGACCCTGTCCGACGTCCCGCCCACCCGCACCGTGCTGGATTACCTGCGCGAGGATCGGGGGCGGCGCGGCACCAAGGAAGGCTGTAACGAGGGGGATTGCGGTGCCTGCACCATCGTGCTCGGCACCCGTGTCGGCGTGCTGGGCATGGCAGAGGCGGAAAGCATCCAATACCGGGCCGTCAATGCCTGCATCCTGTTCGTCACGGCCTTGGACGGCAAGGAACTGGTGACGGTGGAGGATCTGTCCTCCTCGGACGGCACGCTCCACCCCATACAGCAGGCGATGGTCGACCATCATGGCAGCCAGTGCGGTTTCTGCACGCCCGGCTTCCTGATGTCCCTGTTCGCGCTTTATCACACCGACGCTAACCCCGACCGAACCCGTATCGACGCCGCCCTGGCGGGCAATCTCTGCCGTTGCACCGGCTATCGCCCCATTGTCGACGCCGCCCGCGCCATGGGCCGCGCGCCCGATACTTATACCGCCCAAATGACAGAAACCCTGGCCTTGCTGAGCAGCATCGGGCGCAGCGAAACCCTGTCTCATCATGGCGGCGCGGCCTTCGCCCCCGCCACGTCCGACCAACTGGCCGACCTGCTCCTAGCCCACCCCAACGCCACGATCGTGGCCGGCGGCACCGATGTCGGGCTGTGGGTGACCAAGCAGATGCGCGATCTGGGCACCATCATCCATATTGGCGGCATCCGCGATCTGGCCGCTATCACCCACGCCAACGGCCAGATCACCATCGGCGCCGCCGCCACCGTGACCGACGCGGCAGAGATTCTGGCCCCGCTCTACCCCGACCTGGGCGACCTGTTCCGCCGCTATGGCTCTGAACAGGTGCGCAATTCCGCCACGCTGGGCGGCAACATCGCCAATGGCTCCCCCATCGGCGACAGCATGCCGGCCCTGATCGCCCTGGGTGCCACCCTGGTCCTACGGCGCGGTGGCGTGACGCGCGAGATGCCGTTGGAGGATTTCTTCCTGGACTACCGCAAGACCGCGTTGCAGCCGGGCGAATTCGTGGCCGCCATCCGCGTGCCCGAACCCAGCGCCGACCGCCTGTTCGCCTGCTACAAAATCTCCAAACGCTTTGATCAGGATATTTCCGCCATCATGGCCGGCTTCGGCCTGACCCTGTCGGACGGCATTGTGACGGAGGCCCGGCTGGCCTTCGGCGGCATGGCCGGCACACCAAGGCGGGCCGGCACCGCAGAGGCCACCCTGATCGGCCGCCCCTTCGACGCCGCCGCCGCCAAGGCCGCCGCCGCCGCCCTGCCCCAGGATTTCCAGCCCCTGACCGACATGCGCGCCAGTGCTGAATACCGGCTGGTCGCCGCCGGCAACCTGATCTTGAAATGGCAGATGGAGCAGGCCCTGCCCCCCACCGCCACCCGCGTTCCCGCCTTCGCCCGCGCCATCGGGGGTGCCGCATGAGCGCCCGTCCCCCGCGCAGCCCCGCCGCTGTCCCCTTCCCCGCCGCACACCAACCGATCCGCCATGACAGTGCGCCGCTGCATGTGGCCGGCACCGCGCGCTATGTCGATGACATGCCGGAACCGCCGGGCCTGCTGCATGTGGCGCTGGGGCAAAGCGCCAAGGCCCATGCCCGTATTCTGTCCATGGACCTGTCCGCCGTGCGGGCCTATCCCGGCGTCGTCGCCGTCCTGACATCCGTCGACATTCCGGGCGTCAACGACGTCGGGCCGGTGGTGGCAGATGACCCGATCTTCGCCGAAAATCTGGTTGAATATGTCGGGCAGAGCCTGTTTGCGGTGGCCGCCACCACCCGCATCGCCGCCCGCGCCGCCGCAAGGCTGGCCAAGGTGACCTATGAGGAACTGCCGGCGGTGATCAGTATCGCCGACGCCCGCGCCGCCGACAGCCACATCCTGCCGCCCAAGCGTGTGGAACGCGGTGATCCGCTGGGCACGCTGTCGACATCCCCGCACCGCATGTCGGGTCACCTCGCCATGGGCGGCCAGGATCATTTCTACCTGGAGGGCCAGATTTCCATGGCTATTCCGGGGGAGGATGGCGACATGCACATCCTCTGTTCCACCCAGCACCCGTCAGAGGTGCAGCATCTGGTGGCCCGCGCCCTGGGCCGGCCCGACAATCATGTCGTGGTGGAGGTACGGCGCATGGGCGGCGGTTTCGGGGGCAAGGAAACCCAGGCCAGCCTGTTTGCAGCCGTCGCCGCCCTGGTCGCCGACCGCACGGGCCGCCCGGCCAAGCTGCGCCTGGACCGCGACGACGACATGGTGATGACAGGCAAGCGTCATGATTTCGAGGTCGCCTATGATGTCGGCTTTGACGCCGATGGCCGCATCCTGGCGCTGGATATGACCCTGGAAAGCCGCTGCGGCATGTCGACGGACCTGTCGGGTGCCATCAATGACCGCACCATCTTCCATGCCGACAATTGCTATTACCTGCCCCATATCCGCATCACGTCGTACCGCTACAAGACGCACACCGTCTCCAACACGGCCTTTCGCGGCTTCGGCGGGCCGCAGGGGATGCTGGCAATTGAAGGCGTGGTCGATGATATCGCCCATCATCTGGGCCTGGACCCCCTGGCGGTACGCCGCGTCAATCTCTATGGCGGGCCGGGCCGCGACCTGACGCCCTACGGCATGAAGGTGGAGGATTTCATCGCCGACAGCCTGCTGGATCGGCTGTCCACCACCGCGCAGTATCAGGCCCGCCGCACCGCCATCGCCGCCTTCAACGCCGCCAGCCCCGTGCTGAAGCGCGGCATCGCGCTGACGCCGGTAAAGTTCGGCATCTCCTTCACTACATCGTTCCTTAATCAGGCCGGCGCCCTGATCCAGGTCTACACCGACGGTTCGGTGCTGCTGAACCATGGCGGCACGGAGATGGGCCAGGGGCTTTACACCAAGGTGGCGCAGGTGGTTGCCGATGTGTTCGGCATCGGGCTGGACCGGGTGCGCATCACATCCACCCGCACCGACAAGGTGCCCAACACATCCGCCACCGCCGCGTCCGCCGGGGCCGATTTGAACGGCATGGCCAGTTTCAATGCCGCGCGCGCAATCCGCGACCGGCTGTCCGCCTTCATCGCCGCCCGCTGGGGCGTGGAACCGACCGCCCTGTCCTTCGCCCATAGCAAGGTCACGGCGGGCGACCATGCCATGGCCTTTGATGATCTGGTGCGTCAGGCCTATCTGGCCCGCGTCTCGCTCTCTGCCACCGGCTTCTACGCCACGCCCAAGATCGACGTGGACAAGGAAACCCTGATCGGTCGCCCCTTCTATTATTTCGCCTATGGCGCCGCCGTGTCGGAGGTGGTGATCGACACGCTGACCGGGGAGACCAAGCTTCTGGCCGTCGATATCCTGCATGATTGCGGCTCGTCCCTGAACCCCGTGCTGGACCGGGGGCAGGTGGAAGGCGCCTATGTGCAGGGCATGGGCTGGCTGACCATGGAGGAACTGGTGTTCGACGCGGGCGGCCGCCTGCGCACGCACGCGCCCAGCACCTATAAGATCCCCGGCTGCGGCGACATCCCCGATCATTTCAAGGTCGACCTGCTGAACCAGCCCAACCTTGAGGACACGATCCACCGTTCCAAGGCCGTGGGGGAGCCGCCCTTCATGCTGGCCATCTCCGCCTATCACGCCATCAAGGCCGCCGTGGCGGCGGCGGGCGGCAGCGGCCCGGTGAAACTGAACGCGCCCGCCACGCCCGAACGCGTCCTGATGGCCGTGCGCGCCCGCCAATCGGGGGCCGGCGCATGAATATGGACTGGATCACCGCCCTGGCCGATTGTCAGCAGGAGGGCCGGCCCAGCGTGCTGGTCACGGTAACGGAGGTTGCGGGTTCCGCCCCCCGCACCGCCGGCACCAAGATGCTGGTCACCGCCGACGCGCTGCACGGCACAATCGGCGGCGGCGCACTGGAGTTTACGGCCATTGAGACGGCCCGCGCCCTACTGGACAGGTATGTAACGGAATTACGCACACAATCGTATCCCCTGGGGCCTGCGCTCGGCCAATGTTGCGGGGGGCGCGTCACCCTGCTGTTCGAACCGCTACTGCCCCCGCACCTGCGCATCGCCCTGTTCGGTGCCGGGCATGTGGCCAAGGCGCTGGTCGCCATCCTGGGCACACTGCCGGCCCGCGTCACCTGGATCGACAATCGCCCCGACCTGTTCCCCGACGTAACGCCCGCCAATGTCACGGCCCAGATGTTGGAGGAACCGGAAGCGGCGCTGACCCAGGGGTACAGCCACATCCTGATCATGACCCATGATCATGCGCTGGATTACCGCCTTGTTAAATCAGCTCTATGCCTGCCTGGTGAACCCTTCGTGGGGGTTATCGGGTCGGATACGAAACGCGCGCGATTCGCCTCCCGCCTGCGGGCCGACGGGCTGGACCCCGACCGCCTCACCTGCCCCATCGGGGTCGCGGGCCTCACCGGCAAGCATCCAGGCGAAATCGCGGTGGCCGTGGCCGCACAATTGCTCAGCCTGCCCACCCCCGCCGCCATCCCGGCACCAAGTGATTTTGTTAGCGATAACAATTGCCTGGGCTGCGCCACGCCCTGCGGCGATGCCTTGCCATGAGAATTTGTGAATTAATAAAATGATTTTCATTTGTTTACGCATAGCTAAAAGCCTGTGCGTAGTGAAATTACCGACATATGCTTGATCTTATAAACGAACCGCCGGCCCACGGGACTGGCGGCACTGTCGGGGGAAGCGAGCGAACAAGGCAACCATGACGGCATGTCCTGCCGTCCGGCTTTGTGAGGATCGCGATGAAGAACCTGTTTTCCGCCTTGATCCTTTCCACCCTTGCCCTGGCCATCACCGGCCCTGCCCTTGCCGATATCACGGGCCTGAACGCCGCCTGTGGCGGCTTGCCCACCGCCCCCTCCGTGACTCACGGCGACAGCGCCGATGAAACGGCCATGCGCGCCTATGGCGCTGGCATGCGTGACTATACGGCCCGCCTGATGACCTATCTCACCTGCCTGGACAATCACCCGGCCAGCAGCGCCGACATGGCGTCGGCCAGCTACCGGCGCGAGGTGATCAGCCATCGTCAGCAGGTGGTGGATCAGTTGGAAAAAACCGTCACCCGCTTCAATGCCGAACTGAAGACTTTCAAGTCGCGGCAGGCCCAGGTGGCTGCCATTCCGTGAACCCATGCAGCCTACGCATGACAGATTCCTGTGTCAGCGGTGTCATTAACGATCTTTCCCTCTTTCGCTGCATCGCAACCGCTTTATACTGCACCGCACAAGAACACGGTTCCGGCCCGATCCGGACCATTGAAGGGAGCGAACGTACAAGGCCCGAAACGTCGGTGGCATCCCGCCCCGGTTCCAGCTTTGTGAGTATCGCTATGAAAAAGCTCTATTCCGCTCTGATCCTCTCCGCCCTGGCCCTGCTGGCTGCTGGTCAGTCCCAGGCCGCCCACCCCGCGCTGAAGCGCCTCTGCGGTGAGGCTCCGGCTGCCCCGCAGTTGATCGAAGGCACGACCGCCACCCGCGATAGCATGGTGCAGGTCGCCGGCTCCGTCCGCGGCTTCGCGGACCAGTCGCTGAACTACCTGTCCTGCCTGGACAGCCAGCCGGCCTCCACCTCCTATATGGCGCAGCCGTCCTTCCGGGCCCAGCTGTCCGCCTATCGCGATCAGGTTGCCGACCGCCTGGAATTGACCGTGAACGCCTACAACGCCGAACTGCGCGACTTCAAGGCGCAGCAGGCCCAGGTGGCACAGAAGTAAGGACCGGCACCGACCGTTGGTCCTGACAAAAGGGCGGGTGGCAACACCCGCCCTTTTTTGTTTTGGCCCCTCACCGCCCCAGTAGGAACCGCAGCGGCACCGCCACCCGCTTGCGCCACGCCACCTCATTATGCGGTTCGCCCTCATATAGCGTCGTCACCCAATCCTTGCCCTGGACATAGCCCAGGCCCGGCATGAAGGCGTCCACCTTGGACTGAAACGGCGGATAGAAACTGTCCAGTTCGGCATTGCCAAGGTCGAAATAGATCCGGTTCCTGCCAGCGCGCGGCAGGTTTCCCTTCACCCAGCCGATGAAAGCATCGGCAATCGCGCCCATCCGCGCGTCACCGCTCTTGATCCAATCGAAATTGGTGACACTGGGCCAATGGGTTGAAACACACCCCGCCGCCCCGAACACCGCCGGATAGCGGATCAGGGCGTAAAGCGAGATCAGGCCGCCCATGCTGGACCCCATGATGGCCGTATCCGCCGGGCCGGACCGCGTGCGGTATGTCGCGTCGATGAAGGGCTTCAACTCCTTCACCAGGAAATCGACATAGCCATCGGACAGGGCCGGCCCGCCCGACCCCTTCTCATAATCAGCCCGAATATCCGCCGGCACCGTCTCATAGGGCGCCTGGGGCAGATATTCCCGGCTGCGATATTTGGTGTTCCACACCCCCACCACGATGGCGGGCTTCACCGCGCCCTCGCCCAACAGGCGCGCCATGGCCTCATCCACACCCCATTCCCCGAACGGGGTGGAGGCCGGGTCGAACAGGTTCTGGCCATCATGCATATAAAGCACGCTGAAACTCTCCCTGCCCCCCTCATACCCCGGCGGCAGCCAGACATCGACACGGCGCGGCTCCGTCAGCGCGCTGGGGAACAGGTCGTACCGCCACAGGCTGCCCGCCGATACCGGCACCGGCACGGGTTTCGGCACAGGCCCGGCGGCGGCCAGCACGGGCAGCGGCAGAAGCGGCAGGGTCAGCGCCCCTAGCAGGGCACGGCGGCTGGGCTGAAACATCGTGGCGGTCCTCCGTTAACCTTGTCGTTGCCCCCAGGATCACCGCTTTCTTCCCCACGCCAACCGTAAATACGTATGCGTCGCAGCGCAGCATGAAGGCGCATACGTATGCGCCCCATACCCGTCTGACGCTGCCGATTTTACGATAGGGGCAACAGAACAAGCGTTGAGTGCCGGGGGGAGTTCGATCATGAGTGTGACGGCAAACATGGTTCGCGCCGATGGGGCGGCGGGGCCTGACCAGGATGTCGCGCACCCCTGGTGGCGGGGCGCTGTCATCTATCAGATCTATCCGCGCAGCTTCGCCGACAGCAATGGCGACGGCATCGGCGACCTGAAGGGCCTGCTGGCCCATTTGGACCATGTGGCAAGCCTGGGCGCCGACGCCATCTGGATCTCGCCCTTCTTCAAGTCACCCATGGATGATTTCGGATACGATATATCCGATCATTGCGATGTCGATCCGATTTTCGGGACGATGGCGGACTGTGATGCGGTCATCGCACGCGCCCACGCGCTGGGCCTGAAGGTCATCATCGATCAGGTCTATTCCCACACCTCCATCGAACATCCCTGGTTTCAGGAAAGCCGGCAGAACCGCACCAACCCCAAGGCCGACTGGTTCGTCTGGCAGGATGCGAAGCCCGACGGCACGCCGCCCAACAACTGGCAATCGGTGTTCGGCGGCCCGGCCTGGACCTGGGACGCCCGGCGCCGCCAATATTACATGCATAATTTCCTGTCCAGCCAGCCGGACCTGAACCTGCATAACCCTGAGGTGCAGGAAGCCATCAAGGGCGTGGCCCGGTTCTGGATGGACAAGGGCGTGGATGGCCTGCGCGTCGATGCCGCCAACTTCTTCATGCATGACCGGGAATTGCGCGACAATCCCATCAACCCGGAAGCCACCGCGCCCAAGCGCCCCTATGAGTTTCAGCGGCAGGTTCATAATATCTCGCAGCCGGAGAATCTGGGCTTCATCGAGGATCTGCGCACCCTGCTGGACAGTTACCCCGACCGTTTCATGGTGGCGGAGATGGGGGAGGCGCCGTTTGACATGGTGGCCGACTACACGCTGCCCGGCAAACGCTGCCATTCCGCCTATAATTTCTCCTTCCTCTATCACAAGCAGTTGGATGCCGGTGTGCCGCGCCGGGTGATCGGCGGCTGGAATCAGGCGTCGGGCGGGGCCTGGCCCTCCTGGACCTTCTCCAACCATGACGCGCCGCGCGCCATCAGCCGCTGGGGCGGCGATGTGCCGCCGCCGGCGCTCGCCCGCTGCCTGAATACGCTGCTGGTGTCGCTGCCCGGCTCCGTCTTCCTCTATTACGGGGAAGAACTGGGCCTGCCCCAGGCGCGGGTGGCGTTTGAGGATCTGGTTGACCCGGAGGCCATCGCCAATTGGCCGCATACGCTGGGCCGCGATGGTGCCCGCACGCCCATGCCCTGGTCCAAGGATGCGCCCCATGCCGGCTTCTCCACGGCCAAGCCCTGGCTGCCCGTGGACAAGAACCACCTGCCGCTGGCCGTGGACGTGCAAACGGGCGATCCCGACAGCACCCTGTCGGTGACAAAGCGGCTCTTGGCCCGCCGCCGTGCCGAACCGGCCCTGCGCTGGGGCGACATCCGCTTCCGCCCGCCCGCCGATCCGGTGCTGGCCTTTGAACGCATCCACGCCGATGGCGACGTGCTGGTGGTGATCAACCTCTCCGCCGAACCCGCCGCGCACGGCCTGATCGATGCTGCCAACTGGGTGCCTGTGGAAAGCGTTAACGGTGCCGAACTGTCATCCGGCACGCTGCCTGCCTATGGCGCGGTCATCGCACGGCGGGGGTAGCGGCGAAGAAGTTTTAGCCCCTCGCTCACGAACGTGGGAGAGGGAGGGGCCCAAGCCGGAAGGCTTGGGAGGGTGAGGGCAACTCCGCCGGCGCCCCCCTACCGCCGCAACCGGTCCCGTATCTCCGCCTGGATCACGGGCCAAGCGCCTGATTGTGGGTCGATCAGCTCGAAATGTCCGGCACCATCAATCTCCAGCTCCCGCAGCCCCGGCCCCAGGGCCTTAGCGCCATAGGCCTGGGCGAAGGTTGGCGGCACGATGATGTCGCGCGTCCCGGAAACCAGCGTGAGAGACAGGCTTTTCGCCGGCGCCTCGCCCGGTGAGGTATCGGCAAAGGCCGCCTCCCCTCGCGTGGCGGCCCCGATCAGCTTGTCCACCGTTTCCGGCCCGCCACAGGCTGCCGGCCCCCGCGCGCGGTAATCGCGCAGATCGACGATGCCGGCCAGCGACACTACCCCCGTCACAGGCAAGGCGTCCGCCTTGTATAGCGGGCTGCCCTTGGGCAGCAGCGCGCGCCCGGCGGCCCAGACGGCCAGATGCCCGCCCGCCGAATGCCCCGCGACGGCGACCCGCGTCAGGTCCAGCTTGTGTGGCCCGGCCAGGGTGCGGACCTGCTCCATGGCCGCCGACACATCCTGGAAGGTTCCGGGATAGCCGCCGCCGGCCTGCCCCAGCCGGCGATATTCAATATTCCACACAGCGATGCCAGCATCCGAAAGCGCCTTGGCCATCGGGTTCATCAATTCGAACGCCGGCACATCGCCCAACCAGCAACCGCCATGGATCAACACCAGCACCGGATGCGGTCCCGCCCCCGCCGGCAGCCACAGATCCCCAAATTGCTGCGCATCCTTGCCATAGGCCACCCGTACCCCGCCCGTCACCTTGGGCCGGGCCTGCAGGTCCTTGTATGTGAGGACCGGCGGCGGGTCGGCGGCCAGGGCGGATACCGACGCCGACAGCAGCAAGGCGGATACGAGAAGACAGGTACGCATCATGGCTGGCAATCCATCTGGAAACGCCAGCCATGGTGGCGGGACCAGGACGCTGCGTCAATCCGAACAAGACGCCGTCCAGCGCTACTTTCCAAGACCAAACAGGTTCGACGCGTCGGGTGGGGAGAACGTAATGCTGATCAAGATGGATTTGTCATCATCTCCCTTCTGATCAACATAACCATAGGCCAATTTGAGCCAGATGCCGGAATTCTTCTCGACAAGCTGCGTGAAACTGGCTTGGTAGCGCCAACGCTTGCGGTCGAAGTCCGGCACCACATTATCGGCATCGCGTGACTGATAGCCGGCTTGCAGGGCGAGGCGGTTCGTCTCCGACAAATGTTCCAGGCCACCCCAGGCGTCCCACGTATCGGCCCGGACCTCCGGTGTCGTCCCGTTGCCCGTCTTCACAAACTCATCAAAGCCAACCCTGGCGGAAGCGCCGATAACCCAGTATTCCAGCAGTGAATCCTTTGGTGCCCCGAACAAAACGCCCATCGGATAGCGATAGGATGCCCAGAGGACGCTGCCGGAATCTTCAAATCCGCTCAACTTTCCCGAATTCCCATGCCACACCATGCCACCGCCGACCTCCAGGCTCATGCCATACCTTGCGGCCTTATTGGCGACTTTCGTACATTCGGTGACTAGTTTATTGATCTCTGCATCCTCAATGCTTGATATTGCTTGCTCGTCACTATCCTCAATTGCCTGAATCTGATCAGCTAAATCTTCCAAATCCTTGCGATCAGAGGAACTCATGGAAGGTGGATTTTCCTGCAAGCGATTGAATAGATCTTCATATTTCTTTCTTATTAACGCCCGCCTCTCCAAATCATTGGCGACTAATTTTTGTTGATTTTGCAAAATTAACTCCATTCTTTCCTTAATAATTTTCCCATTTCTATTCAAACATAATTTCCAATCTGAATCCTTACTTTGAGCGTCAGTTTTGGCTAGAAGCGGATCGCTATTGTTTAAAAGAGACGAACTAAAGCCCACTCCCATACGCGACCGCTGACGCTTGGCAACTTCCGTATCTGCAACACCTTCATAAATCGCCATATTAAAATGCGTTCGCATCCCGACTCTATATAAATCACCACCCTCAAGGTAATTATTATAACTCCTATCTCGAGAATCTTGCGCCAACCAGAACGGTGACACATCCAGTGCTACGGCTTGCCCCTGCTCCCCACCAGACAGAACTTTGGGTAAGCTTAGAATAA
The DNA here is from genome assembly GCA_001296005.1 of alpha proteobacterium AAP38. Lineage (GTDB taxonomy): Bacteria > Pseudomonadota > Alphaproteobacteria > Azospirillales > Azospirillaceae > Niveispirillum. Next base: position 40,562 of record LJHR01000020.1, read on the forward strand.
ATGGTTTAAGACCTGTAGAGGTTTGAACTTTCTCAGCATTCTGATCTATGAGCCTTATTGCCGGGGAGGATGGTACGCCATAATCGAACGCAAACGCCCCCTTATCAGCAGCCTTTTTGTTAAGGATGTTGATATCTTTCTGCCCTTGGGGGGCCTCAGCCGCCCCAGCACTTGGTATTGCAAAAAAAGCAAAAAGCGAAAGCAGAGAATATTCATAGATCTTCATTTCTTCCTCCACTTACGAAAAATGGATATAAAAGAAATTTGAAACGACCTTTGATTTAATTATACTATTTTTTTGCTGAAGAAGACCATCTGGTCTCTTTTGCAAAACTTTACCTGCTTTACTTAAAACTTCAACAGAGTGGCCATTCTGACTAACAGACAAAAACAGGGGCGCCGTATCCACTGCACCCAAACCAATACCAGTCACCGAAATTCTGAGGTATTGCATTTTATAATTTAGAGCTTTCATTTCCTCATCGGAAAATGAAAAAAAATCATCGCCGTCTATTCCGGCCTGATCCGATGGCTCAGCAACCCATGTACTTGGACTATCTTGTCTTTCCAGCAGAAAGACCCCCGCCATTCCATCACCGATAGTGGCATATATATCGACAGGCATCCCCTTTTTAGCCTTCCATACCGTCATCACAGACCCCCTCGCTTTTAGCAGGACACGTGAGAGACAGACTTATTTTAGCGATTTGGTCATATTATCTTTATTTTTTAAAATTGTTCAAGATGTATTGTTCTCTGCTTTATATTAAATTAATCTAGAATTCCCACGCAGCGAAGCCCAATTTTTCAGCAATGGCCAGCATGGCAATTTATTCATCCGGAGATATTGTTAAAATCCACGCTCTGGCATTGAAATCGTTGAATATATAATGCTGACGGCAACATTCCTGAGCGTCAGAGCTGTTTTCGGCTGACCGCAAACAGCTACGGCGGCGAGCAACACCACGCCGCCCATGCAGCTTGAAGCCCGAACCGGGGATGGCGGGACCGAAACGGTTGAAGCATTCGGCGAAAACATGGCTCTGCAAGGAGTTGCAAGCGCAGTAGAGAGCCATTGCGTCCCTTGATGCTCAAAAGCAACAAGGGACGCCAGGATGTGAGCGCCTTAAAACACCCGCGTCAACCAGTAGAAGCCAGCGCCCACGGCGGCGGCGGCCGGCATGGTCAGGACCCAGGCCACCAGAATGCCCTGCGCCAGACCCCAGCGCACGGACGAGGCCCGCTGTGCCGACCCGACGCCGACGATGGCGCCGGTGATAGTATGGGTGGTGGAGACGGGAACGCCCAGATATGTGGCCGTGAACAGGGTGATGGCGCCCGCCGTCTCGGCACAGCTGCCATGGACGGGCTTCAGTTCCGTCAGGCGCGACCCCATGGTCTTCACGATCTTCCAGCCGCCGAACAGCGTGCCCAGCCCCATGCAGAACTGGCAGGAGATGACCACCCAGAACGGCACATGGAACCCGTCAGGCATATAGCCCTGGCTGAACAGCAGCACGGCGATGATGCCCATGGTCTTCTGTGCGTCATTGCCGCCATGGCCCAGGCTGTAGAGCGAGGCCGAGACGATCTGCACGCTGCGGAATACCTTATCCACCTTGAAGGGGGAGAAGCGGCGGAATATCCAGGAGACGATGATCATCAGGGTGATGGCCAGCACGAAGCCGACCGTGGGCGAAATCACGATGGCCACTGCCGTCTTGATCAGGCCCGAACCGACCACCCCGAACCCTGCCTTGGCGACGCCCGCCCCGACCAGACCGCCCACCAGCGCGTGGGAGGAGGAGGAAGGGATGCCGCCCAGCCAGGTGACGATGTTCCAGATGATGGCGCCCATCAGGGCCGCGAAGATCACCGAGGCATCAATGATGCTGGCATCGACAATGCCCTTGCCGATGGTATTGGCCACATGCGTGCCGAAAAAGATGAAGGCGATGAAGTTGAAGAAGGCCGCCATGATGACGGCGTTGCGCGGCGACAGCACGCGCGTCGAGACCACCGTCGCGATGGAATTGGCCGCATCATGCAGGCCGTTCAAAAAATCGAAGGCCAGCGCCAGGGCGATCAGGCCGATCAGGATCGGCAGGGAGATCAGTTCCATGGGAGGCGCCGATCAGACATTATCGACGATGATGCTGTCGACGATGTCGGCGACATCCTCGCCCGCGTCCAGCACGGCTTCCATCAGTTCCAGGATCTCGCGGATCAGCGCCTGGCGATAGGTGATGGGGGCATCCAGACCGCCGCTTTCCTGACGCAGGCGGGCCTTGGCGGCGCGCAGGATCTTGTCGCTGTCGCTCTCCAGTTCGGAAATCTCGCGCGTCATGCGGGTCATTTCCGCGACATGGCGGGGAATGTCGCGCAGCTTGGGCAGGCATTCCGGCAGGATGGCGGCACAGCGCACGATCAGGTCGGAAAGCGCATGCATCTCGGCCGTATATTCCATCGGGCCGGCTTCCGTCATGTGCCGGGCCACGTCCTGGATCAGGTCGATGATGTCGTCCATGCGCTTGGCCAGATCCTGGATGTCGGACCGGTCGAAGGGCACGATGAAGGAACGGTGGACAGCCGCCTGGATCTCCTTGGTGATCTTATCGGCATCGTTCTCCGCCTGATGGATACGCTGGAACCGCATCTCCAGCTGGTCACCATTCTTGACCAGATCACGCAGCGCCTCGGCGGCGACGAGAATCAGACGGGCATGGTCGGTGAAATGGTCGAAAAACCGTTCTTCGCGGGGCATCATGGCCCGGAACAGGCTCAGCATCTTCTATCCCGATAACGCAATCGCAGGGGCACTGCCGGCCTTCACGCCGCAGTCTGGCCCCCATGTAGCATTGAATGGCCCGTCTCTGTAATGTTAATGTCACAAAACGGTCATGTTGAGCCAAGATACTGGGTGATTATCCGTCGCACTAAGAACGGATAGCTATTCAGGCAGTTCGTTCAGGGTGTAGAAGCAATAAATGGGTGATCGTAAAAACACAGTCCAGCATGCGGCCCTGCCGTTCCGCATGACCGAAACCGGCCCGCAGATTCTTCTGGTCACCTCGCGTGAGACGCGGCGGTGGATCATCCCCAAGGGCTGGTCGAAGAAGAATGTCGAACCGCATGAGATGGCGGCCATCGAAGCGTTCGAGGAAGCGGGCGTGCGCGGCAAGGTGAAGAAGAAGGCCGTGGGCGAATACCGCTATGACAAGCGGCTGGACGATGGCAGCACCATCACCTGCGACGTGTCGGTCTTCCCCCTGGAAGTGTCCACCGAACTCCCCGACTGGCCCGAACGCACCCAACGCGACCGCCGCTGGTTCCCCCCCGCCGAAGCCGCCATGGTGATCAGCGAACCCGGGCTGGTGGATATTTTCCAGAAACTGGCGGTGAAGTGGGAGGATTGAGGGTTGCGCAGGCGATCCGAAACCCAGCTGTTCCAAATAGATTGGCTTCAAAATTCCGCCTCCCCGGCGAAGGCCGGGGCCCAGAAGCCCCAAGCACCGCCCTCCCCACCTGCCCAGTTCGCCGTCGCACAAATGTCGGGCGCGCAGCCCCTGGACCCCGGCCTTCGCCGGGGAGGCGGTTAAAAACATCTTCCAATCTCAAGAAACCACCCGCCTAATTTCCCGCCACTTGCCGCTTTTCCTGGCACCCTTGCCGCAACAAGCGTAGCATCTCCCCAGACCGGTCACGCGCCACGACCGGGCTTTGCCTTGATTTCCGCCGTTCACACGCCCTTGGCACGGAACCTGCGAAGCTGCTCGGCTTTCCCACGTTTCGACCCAAGGTCACTTTCAGGGGAGGCAGGATGGAGATCGGTATATTCATTCCCATCGGGAATAATGGCTGGCTGCTGTCGGAGAACGCGCCGCAATACAAGCCCAGCTTCGATCTGAACAAACAGATCACCCAATCGGCGGAAAAGCACGGTCTGGATTTCGTGCTGTCGATGATCAAGCTGCGCGGCTTCGGCGGCAAGACCGAATTCTGGGACCATAATCTGGAAAGTTTCACCCTGATGTCGGGTCTGGCCGCAGTGACCAGCCGCATCAAGATCTACGCCACCGCCGCGACCCTCGTCATGCCGCCCGCCATCGTGGCCCGCATGGCATCCACCATCGACAGCATCTCCGGCGGGCGCTTCGGCGTGAACCTCGTCACGGGCTGGCAGCGGCCGGAATATTCACAGATGGGCCTGTGGCCGGGCGATGAGCATTTTGCCAACCGCTACGACTATCTGGCCGAATATGCCACCATCCTGCGCGAGCTGTGGGCCAATGGCCGTAGCGACCTGAAGGGCAAATATTTCCAGATGGATGATTGCCGCCTGTCGCCGCGTCCGCAGGCCGATGTGAAGCTGATCTGTGCCGGGTCGTCCAATGCTGGCATGGCCTTTTCCGCGCAATATGCCGACTATAATTTCTGCTTCGGCATGGGGGTGAACACGCCTACCGCCTTCGCCCCCACCGTGGACCGAATGCGGGTGGCCGCGGAAAAGACGGGGCGCGACGTCTCCTCCTACGTCCTGTTCATGATCATCGCGGATGAGACGGACGAGGCGGCGCGGGCCAAGTGGGAGCATTACAAGGAAGGCGCCGATCAGGAGGCGATATCCTGGCTGGGCGTACAGGGGGCCGCCGACACCAAATCCGGGTCCGACACCAATGTCCGCCAGATGGCCGACCCCGTCTCCGCCGTAAACATCAACATGGGCACGCTGGTCGGGTCCTATGAAACCGTGGCCCGCATGCTGGACGAGGTGCCGACGGTCCCCGGCACGGGTGGCGTGCTGCTGACCTTTGATGATTTCGTGAAAGGGGTGGAAGATTTCGGCACCCGCATCCAGCCCCTGATGAAATGCCGTCAGCATATCAAGGGGCCGGCATGAGCAGCGCCGGGTACGAACCACCCAAACCCCGCGCGCAATCCGTCACCCTGCCCGCCCGCCCGGAACCGATCCGCCTGAACCCGGCGGAAACCGCCGTCATCGTCGTGGATATGCAGAATGCCTATTCCACGCCCGGCGGCTATGTCGATCTGGCCGGGTTCGACATTTCCGGCGCGCGCGGCACCATCGCCAATATCAAGCGCACGCTGGATGCCGCTCGCGCGGCGGGCGTCCTGGTCGTCTATTTCCAAAACGGCTGGGACCCGGACTATGTGGAGGCGGGGGGACCCGGCTCCCCCAACTGGCACAAATCCAACGCCCTGAAAACCATGCGGGCAAGGCCCGAACTCCAGGGCCAGTTGCTGGCCAAAGGCACCTGGGATTACGCGATTGTGGAGGAGTTGCAGCCGCAGAAGGGCGATATCCTGATCCCCAAGACCCGCTATAGCGGCTTTTTCAACACCAATGTCGACAGCGTCCTTCGGGCACGCGGCATCCGCAATCTGGTCTTTGTCGGCATCGCCACCAATGTCTGCGTGGAAAGCTCGCTGCGCGATGCCTTCCACCTGGAATATTTCGGGGTGATGCTGGAGGACGCGACCCATCATTTGGGGCCTGACTTCATCCAGAAGGCGACCGTCTATAATGTCGAGAAATTCTTCGGCTGGGTCGCCACTGTCGATGATTTCTGCGGCACCATCTCCCAGGCCGCCCCCCTGTCCGAATAACACACCAACAAACAGGAGCAGCAAACCATGCCCAAGCAGATCATCGTTCCCGAAGGCACGCAAAAGCCCATCGCCCCCTATTCGCCGGGCACGCTGGCCAATGGCGTCGTCTATGTCTCCGGCACCCTGCCGTTCGACAAGAATAATGACGTGGTCCATGTCGGCGATGCCGGCGCCCAGACCCGCCATGTGCTGGAGACCATCAAGTCGGTGATCGAAACGGCGGGCGGAACCATGGAGGATGTGACCATGAACCACATCTTCATCACCGACTGGGCCAATTACCAGGCCGTGAACAAGGTCTATGCTGAGTACTTTCCGGGCGATAAGCCCGCCCGCTATTGCGTCCAATGTGGTCTGGTAAAGCCCGACGCGCTGGTGGAAATCGCCACCGTCGCCCATATCGGGAAAAAGTGATGCATGTGGAAACCCATGGCCGGGGCGACAGGGACGCCCCGGTCCTGATCCTGTCGTCAGGCCTGGGCGGGTCCAGTGCCTATTGGGTCGCCCAACTCCCCGCCCTCACCCCGTATTTCCGCGTCATCACCTATGACCATCGCGGCACGGGGCGCACGGGCGGGACGGTTCCCGAGAATGGCGGGATCACTGCCATGGCCGATGATGTGCTGGACATCGCCGACCGCCTGGACGTGCCACACTTCAGCCTGATGGGCCACGCGCTGGGCGGCCTGATCGGGCTGGATCTGGCCCTGCGCGCGCCGGATCGCCTGGAAAAGCTGGTGCTGATCAATGCCTGGAGCAAGGCCGACCCCCATTCCGGCCGCTGCTTCGATGTGCGCCTGGAACTGCTGGAAAAATCCGGCGTGCCGATGTTCGTGAAGGCACAGCCCCTGTTCCTCTATCCCGCCATCTGGATGGCCGACAATGCTGACCGTATGGATGCGGAGGAAGCGCACGCCATCGCGCATTTCCAGGGTGCCGACAACATTCGCCGCCGCATCGCCGCCCTTCGCGGCTTTGATATCGATGCAAAGTTGTGGTCCATCCCCCACCCCTGCCTTGTCATCGCCACCAAGGATGACCTGCTGGTCCCCTACAGCCGCTCCCTGCGTCTGGCCAACGGCCTGCCCAACGCACAGCTTCACCTGACCGATTTCGGCGGCCATGCCGTGAATGTCGTTGACCCGGACGGGTTCAATGCGGCGGTGCTGGGGTTTCTGCAAGGGTAGTAATGATCAGAGCGCCGCTGTCGTTGAAGATCAACGATAACCTGCCTCCCCGGCGAAGGCCGGGGCCCATGGGCCACAGGCTCAACCGATTTCACTGCCTTGATCAAAGCTGCCGAAAGGTTGGGCGCGAGGCCCCTGGGTCCCGGCCTTCGCCGGGAAGGCAACCATAGTCAACATTCCGACCGACATCGAAATAGAACAGGCATCGCTCGCTCAATAGCCCGCCTGCTGTAACTTTGCCTCTTCGGCATCCAGGATCGCGGTCAACGCATCATCGTCGACGGCCCCGCCCCGCTCAACCGATGCATTCAACGTATCGCGCAGCGCCTGCAACCGCGCCTCGCGCTCCTCCACCAGACGCAGCCCCTCGCGGATAACCTCGCTGGCGGAGCCATAGCGGCCGCTTTTCACGGCATCATCCACAAACGTCTCCCACCGGCGACCGATCGACACATTCATGCTGCCCTCCCTGGCGCTGATCATCACAGCATAACATGGATTGCGCATTCTTTGTTATCAACCGGTCGCCAACCCTCACATCCTGACGGTCAGCGACAGGCGCCAGGTCCGCCCTACCATCGGCTCATATTCCCCATCACCCTCGACAAAGAACCCCTGCGCATCGAACAGGTTCTGCACCTGGGCGCGCAGGCTGGCCTCCTGCCCCCACAGGCCGAATTCCTGGCGCAGGCCGGCATCGACCAATGTATAGGCCGGCGCATCGGCCAGATTGTCGCCGCGCGCCGTCGTTTTGGCGCTGTGATCCACGGTCATGTCGACAGACAGCCCCTCCACGATGCCCGGCGCATAATCGAGGCTGGCCTGCCACTGCATCCGGCTTTGCCCCACGGGCCGCCGCCCGATCAGGCCCTTGTCCACTTCCCCGCCCCGCACTTCGGGGTCCAACAGGACAGCGCCCAGCACCACCGACAGCCCCTCCACCGGCTCCCCCGACAGCGATGCCTCCACACCCCGGTGTCGCACCTCACCCAGGAAGCCATAGCGGTCACCGGCATCCATCCCGTCATAGGGCCGGCGCACATCGAACACCGAACTGGTCAGCGTCAGCGGCCCGACAGCGGTACGCACCCCCGCCTCCCGCTGCGTCGTCTTCACCGCCGGCAGTACCGCATTGCGGTTCACCGCCGTGATGGGCGCCGATCCGCTTTCCTCTAACCCCTTGGAATAGCTGGCATAGGCGATGACGCCATTATCAAACCGCCAGGCCGCGACCGCATTATAGAGCCAGGGCTTGGACCCGCCCCGCGCCTCCCCGCCCGTGCCCGGTCGCGCGATCTTGGTATAATCGGCCTTCTGTACCCCGGCCCCCAGGTCCAGCCGCCCGTCCCAGGACAGGTTATAGGCCAGGCCCAGCGTATGCTGCTTCACCTCGTTGCGGTCCTGGGGCTGGTCGAACCGCACCACCGGCTCCGCCACATCGGGCCGGCGGTCCATGGCCCAGGGGCCGTAATCCACCTCGACATCCCCGCCCTTGCGGCTGCGCTTGGACAGGCCACGCCCGGCCAGACTGATTGTCTGCTGTGTCTGGCCGTCCACCCATTCATAGGCGACCGACGCCTCACCCGACCATGCCGCATACCGCGTGGCCGGCAACAGCACATGTAGCATCCGCCCCTGCCGGTCCTGATCGACCGACAGCAAGGCAAAGGCGTCATAGGGTAGGCGATGCACCGACCGGAACAGCCCCGCCCGTGCCGTCAGCCCGTCCATCAGTCCCGCATCAACGACCACGCCCTGGTTCTCTGTCTCATAGGCCCAGTCGGCCCAGGGCAGCGTATGATCGACGCTCTGGTCCACCCGCGGCGGCAGATAGGGGCCGTCGGGCAGATAATTGGGCACAACCTCGCTGTCATGCATCTGGTCCCAGTCGGCAAAGCCCGTGACCGACACATCCTCCGTTACCTGCCAGCGCGGGACGAAGCCGGCGGACCAGGATCGCTGATCCCCGCCGAACGCGCCATTCTGATCGGGCCGCGCTGACACGCCCGCCGACAGCTTGAACCGCCCATCCGCCGCGACATAGGCCGTGTCCAACTCCATGAAGGGCGATGTCCGGGGATCGATCCCCACCCGTATCTCCGCCCCCGTCCGGTCCGGGTTGCGCAGCGACAGGTCGGCAATGCCCGACGGGGCCGGGAACAGCAGGCCGACAGTATTCAGCCCCACCCGGATGCTGGTCGCATCCACCACCCGGTCCGACAGCGATCCCTGCTGTGAGATGAACAAGCCGGCCAGACGGACATTGCCGGCACTGTCCGGGCTGAACCCGCGCACATTGCCGGCATCATAAAGGCCGATGGATTCGGTTCCGACGCGCAGGCCGAAGGCATCGGTGGCATTGCGCACGACGTTATCGTCGCTCTGCTGCGCCGTCACCGGCAGGGCGGACAGCAAGGCCAGGGCGCAGACGCCGCCCCCGGCAAAATTCCTGATGGACATGGATCACTGCCTGATTTTGTTCTGGTTGGTCGTTTACGGCAACAATAGGCCCCTCACTACCACAGGCTTTTTACATCCGCCATAGGATATATTCTTTGATCGGTGCAGTCATCCAACCCTGATCCGGTGATGGACCCGGCCTGTCCTTTCGGTCACCCTATGCCATTGCACAGTTTCGAAAGCTGCCATCCTGGGTTTACCTGACACTGATCGTTTCATGGGTGCAGGAGAACAAAGGTGGCAGGTGATCGCAATGTGGTGGGCCGGCTGACAGCCGCCTATGTGATCGCCCTGACGTTGATCGCCATCCTGTCGGGCGGCGTGCATCTGCTGCTGGACAATGTCATTTCCGAACAGCGTGACGCCGCCACCATCATCAATGTTGCGGGCCGGCAGCGCATGCTGTCACAGCGCATTTCCCTGCTAGGTAACGACCTGTACCAGGGGGATGAGACGGCGCGGCAGCCGCTGCGCGACGCCATCGCCCTGATGCGCCGGTCACAGGATGCGCTGGTGCATGGTGATGATCTGGGCATCTCCAACCCGCTCTCCCCCGATGCCAGCGCCCATTATTTCACCGGCCCCAGCCCGCTGGACGCGCGCGTCCGCGTCTTCCTGGACGATGCCGACCGGTTTGCGGAAACCGGCGACGAGACATCGTTCCGGCAGTTCCACCTGGCTGCCCGCGATACGCTGCTGCCCGCATTGGACCGGGCCGTGACCATTTTTGAGAATGAAGCCAATGGCCGCACCCATTGGCTGCGTCAGGCACAGAAGGTGGTGCTGGCCATCCTGCTGACCACCCTGCTGGCAGAGGCGGTTTTCATCTTCCGCCCCATGGTGACGCGCATCCGGCTTTATGCCGGTCGCCTGTTCGATCTGGCCAGCCGCGACAGCCTGACCGGCCTGCCCAACCGCCGTTTCCTGGTCGATACCGGGGAAGCGGCGGTGATCCAGGCCCGGCGCGAGGGCACGGAACTGTCCTGCCTGCTGGTCGATCTCGACCATTTCAAAGCCATCAATGACCAGCATGGCCACGCCACCGGCGACGCCGTCCTGGTCCGCTTCGCCGAACTGGCCCAGACGGCCCTGCGCCAAGGCGACATGGTGGGCCGCACAGGGGGCGAGGAATTCGCCATCCTGCTGCCCGGCGCCGGCGAGGCGGGGGCCTTGTTGGTGGCCGAGAAGCTGCGCGCCATGCTGGATGCCGACCGCAGCGCAGGCCTACCCCATTTCACAGCCAGCATCGGCGCCACCACCCTGGCCCCCGGCGACCGTGGCCTGCCCGACCTGTTCTCCCGCGCCGACGCCGCGCTTTATGTCGCCAAGGGCCTGGGCCGCAACCGCGTACGGTTTGAAGCGGGGCACAGCACGGCCCGCACCGAGATAATGGAGATGGCGTAAGGCTGTCGCCCCCTCACCCTCCCAAATTTCTCCCCTCGCCCACGAACGTGGGAGAGGGGGGGCCCGTCGGCGCCAGCCGACGGGAGGGTGAGGGCAACACGCGCATCACTTCCCCTCGCCTCCACCCCCCCTCCTTACCCCCCCCCCC
>LJHR01000021.1 GCA_001296005.1 alpha proteobacterium AAP38
TCCAAACCTAAGAGCCCCGATGGAGAAATCCACCGGGGCTTTCTGTTGGTCCAGGACTACCATAGACCTTAGCCTCGGCGATCATTTCAATCGGCCTTCCCCGTTCCCGGCAAGGTGACGCGGTCGCGGAAATAGAGCAGTTCGGCCACGAAGCTTTTCACCAGCCGGGCCTTCTGGGCATCGGGGCGGAACAGCAGATAGGATTTGAACTGGACATCCGGCTTGAATGGCCGGAAGACCAGCCCGCGTTCGGCATAGCCGTCGGCGGCGGCCGGATTGACCAGACCGACCCCAACCCCCGCCAGCGCCAGGGCGCAGATCGTTCCGGCGCTGGGTGTTTCCACGATGATTTCAGGCCTGGACCCCGCACTTTCCAGGATCTCGGTAATCCGATGCCGGGCGCGGTCTTCCGGTGCCAGGGCAATGAAGGGCTGCCCATGCAGGTCGGCGGGGGTGATCACCGACAGCGCGGCCAGTTCATGCCCCTGCGGGATGGCCAGGACCGCGCGGAAACTGCTGAAAATGCGATGTTCGACCCCGGACAGGTCCACCTCATCAGCGGCGATGCCGATATCGAACTGCTGATTGGCGACCAGATCGCGCACCGTGGAGGAGGACAGAACCTGCAAGGTGATGGCGATCTGCGGGTTCTTCTGTCGGAACGTATGGACGGCCTTCGGCACGACCGTGGAACCGAAGGCGGCCATGCTGGCGACGCGCAGGCTTCCCGATCCGAAATCACGGATACGCGCCGCCGATGCCCGCAGCCGGTCCAGGCCTACAAAACTGCTATTCACATCCCGGAAGAACATCTGCCCTTCCGGCGTGGGGACAAGCCTGCCCTTCACCCGGTCGAACAGCGCGAAACCAAGGCTTTCTTCCAGTTCCACCAGGGCACGGCTGACCGCCGGCTGCGTGATCCGCAGCAACTCCGCCGCGCGGGAGGCGGACCCGCTGATCATGGTGGCGCGGTAAATTTCCAACTGCCGGAAATGCATGCCGAGGGTCCCGCTGGCAATTCACTCCATAACATCAGTGCATGCAGTGAAGCTTCATGGTCAATTGAATTTGTATCCCCCCGTACAGCAGAACAGGCCCCATTCTCCACCTTTCGATTGATTGGGCGACGGGCGAGGGTTCGGGGGTCCTTTCAGGCCTTCAGCAAGGGTTTCTGGCCATTCCACCGGCCCTGAAACGCTGGAAGACAGTCCCGCCAGGTCTGTTTCAGGCCCATCATCCCCGGCCCCAGGGGCGATTATCCATAATATCTGGTTATGGACCTGTGCTGACAGGTCAATTGAAATTGTATGTCAGTGCCGACATGCTGATCTCATCAAACTTCAAGAGGAAGATCATGCGCGACCTTTCCCGTTGCGTCATCCATCCCGCCGTCTCGCATGAAGGCTTTGCCAGCATCGGCGTCCCCACATATCGGGCGTCGACCATCCTGTTCGACGATGCCAAGTCCTACACCAACCGCAAATACCGGGGGCCGGACGGCTACACCTACGGCCTGCACGGCACGCCGACGACCCGCACCCTGGAAGCGCAGCTGACGGCGCTGGAGGAAGGGGAGCGTACGGTGATTGTGCCCTCGGGCCAGGCGGCGATCACCATCGTTTTTCTGACAATCCTGCTGCCGGGCGACCATGTGCTGATCCCCGATACCGCCTATCCGCCCTGCCGTGGCTTCTGTGAGAATTACCTGAAGCCGCGCGGCGTCGAATACACGGTCTATGATCCGGTGATCGGGGCGGGGATTGATGCGCTGGTGAAGCCGAACACCAAGCTGATCTGGATGGAAAGCCCCGGCTCCACCACCATGGAGTTCCAGGATGTGCCGGCCATCGTGAAGGTGGCCAAGGAACGTGGCGGCATCCTGACCGGTTGCGACAATACCTGGGCCACGCCGCTTCTGTTCAAGCCGCTGGCCCATGGCGTCGATTTTTCGTCCGAGGCGCTGTCCAAATATGTCGGCGGTCATTCCGACCTGCTGATGGGGTCGATCAGCGTCAAGGATGTGGCCCTGTTCCGCCGGCTGAAGGACACGATGCGCATGATCGGCATCGGCGTTTCGCCGGATGATTGCGGGCTGGCGCTGCGTGGCCTGGAGACGATGGGCGTGCGCATGCGCCATGCCGATACGGTGGCGACGGCGTTTGCCCGCCGTCTGGCGGAGCTGCCGGCGGTGGAACGGGTGCTGCACCCATCGCTGCCCACCTGTCCGGGGCATGAGGTCTGGAAGCGGGATTTCACCGGCGCGTCCGGCGTCTTCTCCGTGGTGCTGAAGGCCCCGGCCAATGCCGTGATCGAGGAGGCGTTCGGGGTTCTGAAGACCTTTGCCATTGGCGCCTCCTGGGGCGGTACACGCAGCCTGATCGTGCCCATGGCGATCAAGGCCGACCGCGTGGCCACCGACTGGGCCGATGAGGGGGTGATCCTACGCATCTCCGTCGGTATGGAGGATCCGGACGATCTGTGGGCCGATCTGGAGGCCCTGTTCGCAGCACTGGCCGTGCCCGTTCTGGGTGGTTGAGAGCGGCCAAGCGGGGAGGGCGGGTCATGCGGGGGATTGGCAAACGGCTTCTGGCGGGACTGTGCCTTCTGGCGCTGACCGCCTGTGGACAGCCGGCGGCAGAGAAGAAGCCGGCGGCGGGTGGCCCAGCGGGTGCTAGCGCCGCTGTGGGAGGCACGCTGAAGGCCGTGCGCGACCGCGGCTATGTCTCCTGCGGGGCCAGCACCGGCACCGTGGGCTTCGGCGCACCGGATAGCCGGGGTTACTGGCGCGGGCTGGATGTGGAGACCTGCCGTGCCGTGGCCGCCGCCGTTCTGGGCGACAAGGACAAGGTCCGGTTCGTCCCCCTGACGGGGCAGCAGCGCCTGACGGCCCTGCAAAGCGGGGAGATCGACATCCTGCCCCGCACCACCACCTGGACGCTGGCGCGCGACGCCAATGGCGTGAACTTCACCCTGCCCAACTATTACGACTATGACGGGATCATGGTCCGCAAGGATCGGGGCGTGACCAATTCCCGCGAACTGGACGGCGCCTCGGTCTGTGTGCAGACAGGATCGACGACGGAGGTCACCTTCACCAATCTGGTGGCGTCGGTGGCGCCCAACCTGAAGGCTGTGATCTTCGACAGCACGCAGGCGACAAGGCAGGCCTTCTTCTCCGGTCGCTGCGATGCCCTGATCACCGATGCCTCCGGTCTGGCGTCGGTGCGGGCCACCATGGCCAGCAATCCCGACGATTTCATCATTTTCCCAGCGGATGGCAAGCTGTCGCCCCTGACGCCCGCTGTCCGGCATGGCGATGACCAATGGTTCGACATCGTGAAATGGTCGTTCCAGGCGCTGCTGATGGCCGAGGAACTGGGCATCACGCAAGCCAATATCGATGAGATGCGCAACAGCCAGGACCCGACCATCCGCCGCTTCCTGGGCGTGGAGCCGGGCAATGGTGCCGCGTTGGGCCTTGATGAGGAATGGACCTGGCGCATCGTCAAGCAACTGGGCAATTACGGCGAGATGTTCGACCGCAATGTCGGTGCCGGCAGCCCGCTGAAGCTGGATCGCGGCCTTAACCGCCTGTTCCGCGACGGGGGCCTGATGGTTCCCATGGCGTTCAATTGAGGGAGCGGGGATGACAAACCTCTCCACCCTTCTCCACGACACCCGCACCCGACAGATCGGGTTGCAGGCCCTGCTGCTGGCGCTGGTGGCCGGCGGTGTCGGCTGGCTGATCCTCAATACCGCCGGCAATCTGGATGACCGCGGCATCACGGGCGGGTTCGGATTTCTGGACCGCGCGGCCCGCTTTCCCATCGCGGAGAGCATCATCCGGTACCGCCCCACCGACAGTTTCGGCTGGGCCTTCCTGGTGGGGCTGGGCAATACGCTGTTCCTGGCCGTCACGGTGGCCCTGGCGGCGACAGTGTTGGGCCTTGGCGTGGCGCTGGCCCGGCGGTCTGCCCATCCGCTGACCAGCGGGGCGGCGACGGTCTATGTGGAGGCGATGCGCAATACGCCGCTGGTGGTGCAGTTGCTGTTCTGGTACGCGCTCGTCACGCTGGGGCTGCCCAATATCCATGCGGCCTTCACGCCCATCGACGGCGTGATCCTGGCCGACCGGGGGCTTTACCTGCCACGGCCCGTGATTGCGGGCGACAAGGGGCCGTTCCTGGCGGCCTTGCTGCTGGGGCTGGCGGCGGTTGGCGTGGCATGGCGGTATGGGCGGGTACAGAGCCTGCGTACCGGTATTCCCAACCATTATGGCCGCATCGCCATTCTGTCCGCCCTGCTGCTGCTGGGTCTGGTCTGGGGCACAACAGGTCTGACCCTGTCCCTGGACCGGCCCGTGATCGGGCGGTTCAACGCCACGGGCGGCATGGGGCTGTCCCCGGAATTCACGGCGGTGTTCGCGGGCCTGCTGCTCTATTCCGCCGCCTTCATCGGGGAGATCATCCGGGGCGGCATCGACGCCGTGGATAAAGGCCAGTGGGAGGCAGGGCGCGCCCTGGGCCTTGAGGAAGGCAGAATCCTACGCCTGATCGTTATTCCGCAGGCCCTGCGCGTGATCATCCCGCCCATGACCAGCCAATATATCAACATCACCAAGAACACGACCCTGGCGCTGGCCGTCGGCTATCCCGACATCGCCCTGGTGGCGGCCACCACCATCAACCAGACCGGTCAGGCGGTGGAGGGCATTCTGATCCTGATGCTGGTCTTCCTGACCCTGTCCGTCACGGCGTCACTGTTCATGAACTGGTACAACCGGCGGATCGCCCTGGTGACGCGATGACGGACATGACCCAACCCACACCCGTCTTCGTACGCACCGCGCCGACCCCGGCCCGTGCGGCCCCCCTGGCCGAACGCCGGCCCCTGTGGCACCTGCTATTCGGCGACATGGTCAGTGCGACCATGACCCTGATCGGGCTGCTGGGTCTGGCCTGGATGCTGCCGCATCTGCTGTCCTGGGCCGTGATCAACGGGGTTTGGACGGGGGGCGGCGATGAATGCCGGCAGGCCGGCGCCTGCTGGGCCTTCCTGGCGCAGAAATATCCCCAAATCCTGTTCGGCATCTATCCCCCGGCGGAACATTGGCGGCCCATCGCCGTCTGTACCCTGATCCTGGGGCTGGGATTGTGGAGCCTTCCGCCGCGCAACTGGACGAAGCTGACCCTGGGCCTGTGGGTGGGCGGCATGCTGGGCAGTCTGGTCCTGATGGGGGGCGGCGTGCTGGGGCTCAAATCCGTGCCGACATCGGCCTGGGGCGGGCTGCCCGTCACGCTGCTGCTGACCGTCTGGTCGCTGGGGCTTGGTTTTCCGCTGGCGGTGCTGCTGGCATTGGGACGGCGGGCCAGCCTACCTGTGCCACGCTACCTCTCCATTGGCATCATCGAGTTGATCCGGGGCCTGCCGCTGCTGTCGCTGCTGTTCATCGCTTCGATCCTGCTGCCCATCATGCTGCCCGACGGGGTGAGTATCGACAAGCTGGCCCGCGCGCTGGCCGCCATGGTGCTGGTATCCGCCGCCTATATCGCAGAAGTGCTGCGTGGCGGGTTGCAGGCGATCCCCAAGGGACAGACGGAGGCGGCAGAGGCGCTGGGTCTCAATTGGGCACAGACGACGCGCCTGATCGTGCTGCCGCAGGCGATTGCGAAAGTCATCCCGCCCCTGACCAGCACCATCATTGTCATGGTCAAGAATACCAGCCTGGTCCTGGTGGTCGGCCTGTTCGACCTGTTGAGCGCGGGGCGTGCGGCGCTGGCCGATCCTGACTGGCCGGCACCGTTCGCTGAGACCTACCTGCTGATCGCCCTGATCTATTTCACGATCTGCTTTTCCATCTCCCGCTATGCGCGCTGGCTGGAAACGCGGATGTCCAAGGGGAACCGCCGATGAATGCCGTGGAACTGTCCCGCGTCAATAAATGGTATGGCGACTTTCATGTCCTGCGCGACGTGGATCTGACCGTGGCCAGGGGGGAGCGGATCGTCATCTGCGGCCCGTCCGGGTCCGGCAAATCCACCCTGATCCGCTGTATCAACCGGCTGGAGGAACATCAGGCTGGGCGCATCGCGGTGGAGGGCACGGAGTTGACCGGCGATGCACGCAGCGTGGAGGCCGTGCGTCGCCGCGTCGGCATGGTGTTTCAGCAGTTCAACCTGTTCCCGCACCTGACCATCCTGGAAAACTGCACGCTCGCCCTGACCCAGGTGAAGCGCATGCCCAAGGCAGAGGCGGAAGAGATCGCCATGGCCTATCTCACCCGTGTGCGCATTCCCGATCAGGCGCGCAAGTTCCCCGGCCAATTGTCGGGCGGGCAGCAGCAGCGGGTGGCCATCGCGCGCGCCCTGTCGCTGTCGCCGGAGATCATGCTGTTCGACGAGCCGACCAGCGCCCTTGACATGGAAATGGTCAAGGAGGTGCTGGACATCATGGTCGAGCTGGCGGGCGAGGGCATGACTATGCTCTGTGTCACGCATGAGATGGGCTTCGCCCGGCAGGTGGCCGACCGCGTCATCTTCATGGACGCCGGCCAGATCGTGGAGGCGGCCCCGCCGGCTGATTTCTTCACCAATCCGCAGCATGAAAGGACCCGGACCTTCCTGGGGCAGGTGCTGCATTGACGGGAATGACCATGCCGACCCGACGGGGGACGCCATGATCTCATAGGCTCCGCCGTCCTTTCGTCCCGACAAATCCCTTCTCCCACGGAAGCCCGCCTTCCGTGAAAGGGCAAGCTTTGCCCGAACCCCCAGGCGCGTCCCGAAGACAGCCGCAAGAGCTGTCGTCAAGCCACCAATCAACCAGCCAAACAGGGAACCCTCATCATGGGTAAGGAACTGAAATATCTCACCTTCACCGGCGCCTCCGCCCTGGCATTGCTGGCCGTGTCGCCGGCCCTGGCCCAGCCGGCGGACCTGGAGGAGATCATCGTCATCGGGTCGCGTTTCGAACCGCGCGTGGTGACCGAAAGCACGACACCCATCGACAGCATCTCTGCCGAGGAGCTGACGCGCGGTGGGGCGACTGACCTGCAAAGCATGCTAAAGGTGGCGGTGCCCAGCTTCAGCACGCCGCGCCCCACGGCGGCGGGTGCGCTGGACTTCCTGACCCCGCCCACCATGCGCGGCCTCTCGACGGGTCAGCTGCTGGTGCTGGTCAATGGCAAGCGCCGGCATACGGCGCCGGGCGTGAATGCCGGCAACCAGATCGGGCGCGGCGACGTCGCCTATGATTTCAACGCGATCCCGACGGCGGCGATTGCGCGGGTGGAGGTGCTGCGCGACGGTGCCGCGGCCCAGTACGGGTCCGACGCCATCGCCGGTGTCATGAATGTGCAGCTTGCCAAGGGCACGGACGGTACGGCGTCGGCCATGTATGGCATCACCGGGGAAGGGGATGGCCAGCATGTGGAAGTGTCGGCGGGCAAGGGGATCGATCTGGGCGATGACGGCTTTGCCCGCCTGACGGTGCAGTACAAGCACCATGAGGAAACCGACCGCGCCGCTCCCGACACCCGCCAGCAATATTTCGGGCGCAATGCCGCCGGCGCCCTGGTCGCCCCGTCGGGCAATTACGGGTCGGGCGTCGGCCTGACACCGTCGAACGGCACGCTGGACCCGCGTGAGGCGACCATCGACCGCGACATGTGGAATTTCGGCGAACCGAAATATGAACAGATCGCCCTGTTCCTGAATGCCGAGAAGCCGCTATCCGATGATGTCACGGCCTATGGCTTCGGCGGGTACAGCCGGCTGAAGGGCAACAGCTTCAACTTCTTCCGCCGCGCCGGCCAGGATGAGACGCTGCGTAGCCTCTATCCCGACGGGTTCATGCCGATCCAGGAGATCGAGATCATCAACGGTTCCGGCGCTGTCGGCCTGCGCGGGGATGATCTGGCCGGCTTCGGCTGGGATCTGTCCACGCTGTATGGCGGGTCGCGGATCAATACCGGCTATTCCAATACTGCCAACGTCTCCCAGGGTACGGCCAGCAAGACCAGCTTTGACCGTGGCTTCAACGATTTCCGGCAATGGACGACCAATCTGGATTTCACCCGCGAAATCCCGGTCGGCGGCGGGGAGCCGCTGAAATTCGCCTTCGGGTTTGAATATCGCAAGGAAATCTACGAGTTGGGTGTGGGCGAGCCCGACAGCTATGCCAATGGCGGGGTACCCATCCTGGACGGTCCCAATGCCGGCCGCCCGGCCCCTGTGGGGGCACAGCCTGGCGGCGGCAACACGCCCGAAGACGCCACCAAACAGGATCGCAACAGCAAGGCCGCCTATGTCGAGCTGGAACGTGATTTCTTCGACGAGCGGCTGACCCTGTCGGGTGCGCTGCGGTACGAGGATTTCTCCGATTTCGGTGACACCACCAACTACAAGCTGGCGGGCCGGTTCGAGATCACGGACGAACTGGCGCTGCGCGGGTCGTTCGGCAGCGGCTTCCGGGCGCCGGCCCTGGCCCAGTCCTATTTCAGTTCCACCAATGTCAGCTTCGTGAACGGCCAACCGCTGCGCACGCGCAACATCTCCGTCAACCATCCCACCGCCGCCCTGGTGGGGGCCACGGCGCTGAAGCCGGAAGAGTCGGACAATATCTCCACCGGTGTCGTGTTCAGCAGCGGCGATTTCGATGCCACGGTGGATTATTACCGGATCGAGATCACCGACCGTATCGCCATGTCGTCCAATTTTCAGTCCACGGCGCTGACCAACCTGCTGGCGGCGCGCGGATATCCGGGGCTGGGTGCCATCTCCTACCTGACCAATGCCGTGGACACGACCACCAAGGGTGTCGATATCACCCTGCGCTACAAGCATGATCTGGATGAATGGGGGGAGGTGACGGGCACCTTCGCCGCTAATTTCAACGACACGAAGTTCGACCGTATCGCCGGCACGCCCGCGGCCCTGTCCGCCATCGGCATCACCACCGTGCTGTTTGACCTGTCGCAGCAGGTGCGTTTCACCGACAGCATGCCCAAGGACAAGTTCACGGCCAACCTGAACTGGCAGAAGGACGCGCTGCATCTGAACCTGACCGGCACCCGCTATGGCGAGGTGGCGCAGGTGGCCCTGACCAACCGCACCCCGGCCCAGGTCGCGGCCCTGACGCCCGGCTACAAGGTGAAGCTGGTGCCGGCGGCCCCCGGTTCGGCCAATTCCGACATCATCCAGTATTACCGCGCCGATATCGTGGTCGATATCGAGGCCGGATACGACCTGACCGAGGATTTCACCCTGTCGGCCGGTGTGTCGAACCTGTTCGACCAGTACCCGGAAAAACAGATCGCCTCGACCGCCGCCTCCGTCGCCGCCGGGACCAATGGCGCCGACAATAACGGCACCTTCCCCTACGCCTATATCGCGCCCTACGGCGTCAATGGCCGGGCCTTCCATGTGAAGGCGACCTATCGGTTTTAAGGGCTGCACCTCCCTTCACCCCCCCCTGAAAGGACCATCCCCATGCGCATCACCCGCATAATCCCCGCCATTGCCCTGTCGCTGCTGCTGGCGGCTCCCGCCTTTGCCCATCCCAAGCTGAAGGCCGCCGATCCGGCGGTGGACAGCACAGGGCCGGCCCCATCCACCCTGTCCCTGTCCTTTTCGGAAAAGCTGACGCCGGGCACCGCCACGGTCACCCTGTCGCCGGCGCCCGCCGGGGGTGTGACCATTGCCGATGGCGCGGATGGCCAGTCGCTGACCGTCACGCCGAAGGCCAGGCTGGCGGCTGGTTCCTACAAAGTCGATTGGGCGGTGACGGCAGCCAATGGCCATCAATCCACCGGCAGCTATCAGATCAATGTGAAGTAAGGGGGTATCAATCGATGAAGCATTCCCTCCGTCACCTGCTGGTTCCGGCCCTGCTGCTGGCCCTGTCCGTGCCTGCCGCGCAGGCTGCGCCCCGGTCGGCGGAGGGTGATGCCGCCGTCGCCCTGTTGCAGGACCTGATCCGCTTCGACACGGTGAACGCGCCCGGCGACACCACGAAACTGGCAGCCTATCTGGATAGCCTGTTCAAGCCGTTGGGCGTTGAAACAGAGATCATCCTCGCCCCCAACGGCAAGGCCGCCCATTTCATCGCGCGGCTGAAGGGCGATGGCAGCCTGGAGCCTGTGCTGCTGGCCGCCCACACCGATGTGGTGCCGGTGGAGCGTGAATTCTGGACCGTCGATCCCTTCGCCGCCACCATCAAGGATGGCTTCATCTATGGCCGCGGCGCGCTCGACAATAAAAGTGCTGTCGCCGTCTTCGCCCACGCCGTCATGCGGCTGGCACGGGAGAAGGCGAAGCTGAAACGCGACATCATCTTCCTGGCAGAGGCGGACGAGGAGCAGGGCCGCTTCAATACCGGCTGGCTGGCCCAGAACCATTGGGACAAGATCAAGGCCGCCGTCGCCCTGAATGAGGGTGGGAACACCATGCTGGACACGGATGGCAAGGTCCGGCAGATCAACATCTCTGTTGCGGACAAGCAGACCTTAAACCTGAAATTGACCGCGCGGGGCAAGGCGGCCCATTCTTCGCTGGCGGTGCCGCCGCTGGAAACCGCCAATGGACAGTTGATCGCGGCCCTGGGCAAGATCGCCTTCGCCGAAACACCCATCCGCCTGACGCTGCCGGCCATCACCTATTTCAAGGGTCTGGCCAAGCTCAATCCCGGCCCCCTGTCGGGTGCGGTTGACCGTCTGCTGGCGGCGGGTGACGATGCCGCCCGTCTGGTTGCCGCAAAGGCGGTGCTGGAAGCCCACCCCCAGGAGGCGCCAACCCTTTCGGCCCTGATGCGCGACACGATGGTCGTCACGATGATCAATGCCGGGGTCAAGCCGAACATCATCCCCGGTGAGGCTGAGGCCATCATGAATGCCCGCCTGATGCCGGGTGTGGATGTGTACCAGTTCGTGGAACAGGTGAAGGCGCTGATCGGCAATCCCGCCATCGAGGTGGAGATCGTGAATTCCCGGCCCAAGGAGGAACAGGCGGAGTTCTTCCGTCAGCGCAGCGCCATCCAACCCTCCAGCATCGAGACCGACCTGTTCGGCGCGCTGGAAAAGCAAGCCAAACGGGTATGGCCGGGTGCGCAGGTGCTGCCGATGATGCTGCAGGCCTCCACCGATGCCGGTGCCTGGCGGGCGCGCGGCGTCCCGGTCTATGGGATCAGGCCGTTTCCGACCGATCCCGACACATCGTCACGCGTGCATGGCCATGATGAACGCGTTGCCGTGAAGTCCATCCATGAGGGCGTGGACTATGTCTATGGCGTGCTGAAGCAGGTAGCGGCGCAATAGCCGGCAGTGAAGTGCCGGATAGTACCAAACTGCCGAGGGTCTGACCCTTGGCAGTTTGGAGGCCGCCGACCGGCGGCCCGCGCACCCATGTGCGCGTAAGCCAAGCCGCCGGATGGCGGCGCCCGGCGCTTGAGGGAACAGGTAACGACCCAGAGCCATGATCCATGGCTCTTGGCATAAGTGTCAGGCCCGCCCGAACCATGCCGCCGCGTGGCGCACATGGTCCTCGATATCCGGGTAGGCGGGTGTCCAGCCCAGATGATGGCGGGCCTGCGTGGCGTCGGCGATCAGGATGGCGGGGTCGCCGGGGCGGCGGTTCCCATCGCGGCAGCGTACGGGCAGGCCCGTGACCCGTTCCACGGCACCGATCACCTCCCGTACCGAGAAGCCCCGGCCATTGCCCAGGTTCAGGCACTGATTGCCGCCGCCGTCCAGAAGGCGGCGCAGGGCCAGGACATGGGCCGCCGCCAGATCGCTGACATGAACATAGTCGCGCACGCAGGTGCCGTCCAATGTCGGGTAATCGCTTCCGAACACCCTTATCTCGGGCCGCTGTCCAAGGGCGGTTAGCAGAACCAGCGGGATCAGATGGGTTTCGGGATCATGTCGTTCCCCCAATTCCCCATCCGGATCGGCGCCCGAGGCGTTGAAATAGCGCAGGGAAGTGAAGCGCAGCCCGCCCCCGGCGGCGGCCAGATCGGCCAGGATTTCCTCCGCCATCAGCTTGCTGCGCCCATAGGGGTTGACGGGGATCAGGGGCTGCGTCTCCACGATCGGTGCGCCCCCGGCATTGCCATAGACGGCGGCGGTGGAGGAGAAGATCAGCGCCGTCACCCTGGCCCGGTCCATCGCCTCCGTCAGGGCCAGCGTCCCGGCCACATTGTTGCGATAGAAGCGGCCCGGTTCCGTCACCGACAGTCCCGCCTCGATCAGGGCTGCGAAATGCAGGACGCCGACGGGCCGGTAGTGGCGGAATACGGCGTCCAGGAAGCCCGCATCCTCCAGTGACCCCCGCTCTAGCGGGCCCCAGCGCACGGCATCCGCCGACCCGTTCGACAGATTGTCGACGGCCACGGGCCGGAACCCGGCCCTGGCCAGCGCCTTGCAGCTGTGGCTGCCGATGAAACCGGCGCCGCCGGTGACGATCACGGTGGGGGCGGTCATGGGGCCGGCTCCTTCATCCATTGCGGTCCATCCATCAAGACACCGCAGTGCAGCATGCCGGCAAGCCGCCTTTCGCGCGGCCACAGACTGATCACAACCGGGACGCTCCGGAACCGTGTTGTGTTGCAGCATGACCGACGCGATCACCCTTGCCGGCCCCCGACGCCCCCCACCCACCCTGCCCATCCTGGCGGCGGACGGGGGCAATGTGGACGTGCCCGGTCTGGTCCGCCTGTGCGCGTTCTGCGGCGTGCTTTACCTGGGCATCTATGCGCTGGAGGCACCGGCCCGCTACGGCCTTTATTTGGCGGGGCTAGACAGCCTGATCCTGCTGCGCGACGGGTTGATCCTGGGGCCGCTGCTGGCGCTGTGCATGGCGCATGCGGCGCAGCTGCGCCTGCATCCGGCCTTCGCCGCCTTCGGCATCGCCATGGGCTTTCACGGGCTGGTGCTGATGGGAACCATGGGCAGCCCGCTGGGCGTGGCCTATGGCGTGAAGGTGCTGGTCAACCTGCTGTTCGGCTTCTTCCTGGCCGCGATGTTCGTGGCGCCGGGGGGCCGGGTCCTGCGGTTCTTCGCCCTGCTCTGGGTCGTCATCATGATCGGCATCTGCCTGGACAAGGCGGGCATGGCCTTTCCCTGGACCGGGATGCGGACCATGGTCGGCGACCTGAATGTCGATGTCTCCAAGGATTGGCAGATCAGTGACCCGTTTGCCCGCCGTGTCGCGGGTTTCACGCGCAGTTCCATCGCCGTCGCCGCCATCCTGCCCTGCCTGACCGTCGTGCTGATGGGCCGGCTGCACAGCCCGCTGGCGCGGGCCTGTCTGGCGCTGCCGGCCCTGGTGGGCGTGTTCCTGACGACGCAGAAAGGCTCCCTGATTGCTTTCCTGCCGGTGGCGGTCTTGCTGTGCCTGCCGGCGGGTTTGCGGCTGGCGGGCCTGCGCGTCGCCTTCCTGGGGTTCCTGCTGCTGGCCGCCGGGCTGCCGCTCTTTACCCATGGTCTGCATCTGGACCATGGGGACGGGGTGTTCAGCATGGAATCCCTCTATCTCCGCATTGCCTATACATGGCCCGATGCCTGGGACTGGATCGCGCGGCACCAGATGCTGGTGTTCGGGGTCGGCCTTGGCGGCCTTGGCGGGCCGCAGCGGCTCTATGCCCCGGACGCCTTCAATCCCGCCGACAATATCGCGGTCCTGCTGTTCGCCTGGTTCGGCCTGTTCGCCGTGATCTATGCGGCGCTGGCCGTGCGCCTCGCCCTGCGGCCCATCACGGGCGATGTGCGGCGGGCGGAGGCGGCGGTGGCCATCCTGGCCTTCGCCGCTGGTTACGGCGTCGTCCTGTCGGTGGTGGAGGATCAGGCGGCCTGCCTGTTCCTGGGCGCTGCCCTGGGCACCCTCTGGCGGGAGACGACACAAGCCGGCCCCGCGCTGCGGCCCGCCGGGCCGCTTCATGCTCCTGACATCATGGAGGCAGAAGATGAAGACCAGCCCGCGTCCGGTGCGTCAACCGGACGTCATCAGCTTCGATCCCGCCGGCTTTGAGGATGCCTGCGCCGATCTGATGCGGCAGGTGAACGGGGATTTCCGGCCCGACGCCCTGATCGCCGTGCCCACGGGCGGGCTGCATGTGGCCGAAGCCATGGCGCGGTCGGCGGGGGACCGCCTGCCAGTGCTGTCCATGACCTGCCGCCGGGCCAGCACCGCCGCCAAGAACCGGCTGGCCGGGCTGAAAGCCCTTGCGGCCCGGCTGCCGCGCCCCGTGGCCGACCGCTTGCGCGTCTTCGAACATGCGCTGCTGACCCAGCGCGCCCGGTCCGCCCCCGCCGCGCCCTATATCTTCGATCCGCAGGAACTGTCGCGCCTGCGCGCCTGGCTGTCCGGGGCCGGGGGGCGTGTGTCGCTGCTGATCGTTGATGACGCGGTGGACAGCGGCGTGACGCTGCATCATGTGCTGGAGGCGGTGCGGGGTCTGGCCCCATCGACGGCAGAGATACGGTCCGCCGTGATCACCGTGACGACGCCCCGACCGCTGGCCCGGCCCCATTACGCCCTGCATCAGGGGCAATTGTGCCGCTTCCCCTGGTCCCTCGATGCGTAGCGTCCTGATCCTGGACCTGGACGGCACCGTCCTTTCGGTCAACAGCTTCCGCCTCTGGGCGTCCTACATGCTGCGGGCGGCAAGCCCGCACATGGCGCCGGGGCGGCGGCTGGGCCTGGCCTTGCGCGCCGGCGGGGCGCTTGTGGCGCGCAAGGCCGGGCTGTTGGGGCATGAGGCGCTGAAACACCATCTTCAGTCCCTGTGGCAGCGGTCCGTCGCGGGGGATGGCGGCGCCACGCTGGCCCATTTTAACAATGGGCTGCGCCGGCATGTCCGCCCCGAACTGCAACCGCTGCTGTCGGCGGTGGCGGCGGGGCGCCTCGACGGGGTGCTGGCCACCGCGGCGGCGGCGGATTATGCGCAGGAATTCGGCGGCCTTTTGGGCATTCCCCATGTCTTGGCCACCCCGGCCATCCGCCCCCGGACCATGCCCAGCAATATCGGGCCGCACAAACGGGATGCCGTGCTGGATTTCCTGGCCCGGCAGGGCTGGATGGAAAGGCCGCGCATCCTGTTCACCGACCATGAGGATGACCTGCCGCTGATTGAAATCTGCGGAACGATCCATTGGTTCGGCCCCGCCACGGCCCTTCCGGCCCTGGCCGCACGTTTCCCGCATGCCGCCCTGCACCAGGGCTTCACGGATCAGGAAGACAGGAGAGAGCGATGCTGATCAACATGTTCGACACCGCCATGGACAGCGACAATCTGGGCGACCAGTTCATCATGGATGCCGTCTGGCAGGAGGTTCGGTCGCTGTTCCCGGATGCCGGCTTCATCCGTACCCCCACCCACCGCCGCGCGACCTTGTCGGAACTGCGGGAGGGGCGGAAGGCCGACCTGTCCATTGTCGGCGGCACCAATATCCTCAAATCGCACATGTTGGTGCGCGGCAACTGGCGCATCACGCCCCTGGATTACCTGAACTGGCGCAATGTGATCCTGATGGGCGTGGGCTGGCAGCAATATGGGCGCGGCGGCCCGGATGCGGCGACGCGCCTGTTCTTCCGCAAGGTCCTGTCGCAGGATGGCCTGCATTCGGTGCGCGACATGCACACCTACAACCTGCTGCGCCCGCATGTGCCCAATCTGGTCTATACGGCCTGTCCGACCATGTGGATGCTGGACCGCAGCCATTGCGAGAGCATCCCCGTCCGTACGGCACAGGATGCGGTCTTCGCCGTCACCTATTATCGCCCCGCCCCCGAACAGGACCGCCGCATCTTTGAAATGCTGCGCCTGAATTACCGCACCGTCTATTTCTGGCCGCAGCAGGCGGAGGATGTGGACTATATGCGGGAGATCGGGGCCACCGGCTATGTGCCCATCACGCCCGACATTGCCGCCTATGACCGGCTGCTGGCGGAACAGGATGTGGATTTTGTGGGCGCGCGTCTGCATGGCGGCATCCGCGCCCTGCAGCACCGCCGCCGGGCGCTGATCATCCCGGTCGATAACCGGGCCACGGAAATCAGCCTTTCTACCGGCCTGCCCGTGGCGTCGCGGATGGAACCGGAAGCCATCGAACATTGGATCACCAACCCGGCGCCCACATCCCTGACCCTGCCGCTGGAAGGCATCGTCGCCTGGCTGGGGCAGTTCCGTCAGGCCGCGGCCACCGCGTCTCGCGCCACCGCCGCGCGATAGATCGACAGAAGGTCGGCCACATGCCGGTCCCCGGACCGGCTGTCGGCCCAGAAATCGGTGTAGGCGGCCAGTCCCGCCGCTTGCACCGCCGCATCATCGGCGATCAGCGACAGGCAGCGGGCCAGATCCGCCTCATCCCCGCTGCGGAAAAGCCAGCCGGACACGCCGTCGCGCACCCGTTCGGCGGCGGCGGAGATATCGCTGACGATGGCAGGCACGCCGCGTGCCGCCGCCTCGGCCACCGTCAGGCCGAATGTCTCGTACCACAGGCTGGGAAAGACCAGACAGCGCGTGCAGGACAGCAATTTCTGGATATCGGCACTGTCCAGCCAGCCCGTCACCCGCATGCCGGGAATGGCTTCGATCTCCGCCCGCAGCGGCCCGTCGCCGGCAAAGGTGATGGGAAGGCCCATGCCGGCGGCCACCCGCGCCAGCATCCGCCCGCCCTTCTCCTCGTCCAGGCGGCCCAGATAGAGGATCATGTCATTCAGGGCTACAGGCGCCGGCACTGCGCGCACCGCTTCCACCGGGTTGGGCAGGCGGTGGATCTGGGCTTGGCGCGGCAGATACGGGGACAGGATGCGGGCGGACCGTTCCGACAGGGCGATATAATGCGCGACAGAGGCCGGGAACCGCCCTGCCGCCCGCTGGATCAACCCCCGCGCCACCCGAAACAGCTTGTGTGCGTGCCGCCGCTTGTCACAGCGGGTGGTAATGCAGTCACGCGACAAGGCGGCTCGCGTGCAGGGCTGCGCCGTCTGATAGTTGAAAAAGGCGCCGTTGGGGCAGGCGGGGAAGAAATCATGCAGGGTGCAGATGACGGGGACGCCCATCCGGTCGGCCACCCGCACCGGTGCGGTCGTCAGCGCCTTGGTATAGCCGTGCAGATGCACGATGGTCCGGTCGGGCGGCAGGGGGCGCAGGATATCGGCCACCAGACGCGCGGCCCTGCCGTTCCACAGGGCCTGCAACGCCGCACCGGGATGGCGGCCCGCCTCCAGCAATTCACGCTGGTCCAGGCAATGCACCGTCAGGGGGGCGTCGCGCAACGGGGCGCAGACGGGGCCGACAGCGCCGACAAAGATCACCCGCGCGCCCGACCGCGACAGCCGTACCGCCTCGTCGATGGCCACCTTGCTGGCCCCGCCCTGCACGTGACAGTAATCATTCAGCATGAGGATGGTCAGGTCGCGGTCGGATGCGGGCGGCCCTGGTGTTGATGCCTTTCGGCGGATCAGGCGGCGGCCCAGCGCGATACCGGGCAGTTCCACCACCCGTTCGGCGGCAAAGGCCAGCAGCAGGACCAGCGCCACCGTAACGGCCACCCCCGCGATGCCGGGTTCATACAGGCCGAAAAGCAGCGACAACTGGATGATGGGGGCGTGCAGCAGATAGACGCCATAGGACATGTCGGATGTCATCCGCAGCCGGGGCGTCATCAGGGCCAGCACCACCACCAATGCTGCGACCATCACGGGATAGAGCAGGGGCGGGCGGGCATGCAGCAGGCCCGTGACGGCGGCGGCCAGCGCCAGACCCAAGGCCAGCCCGGCCCAGCGGTTTTCCAGCCGCAGCCGGTGGCGGTACCGGTAGGCGGCGACGCCCAGCACGAAGAATTGCAGCTGTCCCGGCAATTGCTTGGCCAGGGTGGCATGGCCCGCCCGGTCCAGCAGATGGTGATAAAGGGCCGACGCCAGGAAGAGGACCACCAGCACCCCGATCCCCCGCCGCTGGAATAGCCGCCAGATGAAGGGCAGCAGCAGGTAGAAGCCGACCTCGATCTTCAGGGTCCAGAGGCTGGCATTCAGGCTCTGTTCGTACAAACCGCTTAAAGGCCCATTGCCGACATCATATTGCAGGAAGTTGGCGAAGGCGGCATTGGCCAGGAAATAGGTGGCCATGGACCCCAGATTGCCGGAGACCCCGCCTTGCGCCAGGGCCCCCAGGATCAGGGTCTGGGCAATGATGACCGTGATATAGAGCGGGTAGATGCGGAAGAAGCGCTTGATGAAAAAGCGCTTCGGGTCCGGGTCGCGGTCAAAGCTGTTGGCCACCAGATAGCCGCTGACCACGAAGAAGCATTCCACGGCCAGGGCCGCATAATTGAAGGGCCAGGGCGGCGACGGGATGGCGATGAACAGCTGATGATGGCCCAGCACCACCAGCAGCGCCAGCAGCAGCCGCAGGGGCGTGAAGTTGTTATCCGTGAAACCATCATCAGATCGCATCACTTCAGGCTCCCGCTATCCGTTGAACACCGGGCCGATACTTGGGTGCAGATGCGAACCCGAAATCGGCGTGAAGTCCGGCCTTGCCAGAACTATTTAGTGTCACCTTCACAGGCTGGGTTGTGATCACCCTGTGACCCGCTCCTTTGCCCGGTGCGCATCCGAATTCTGGATGTTATGGCAGGGGGGAACTGAACGGGATCATCATGACCCAGGACTGTACCAACCAGAAGGCGATCAGGGGGCCGGGCCGCTGGCATCCGCGCCAACTGCGCGCCTCGCTGTCGGCCCGGCCCTTCCTGCGCAATGTCTCCATCCTGCTGACGGGGGCGGCTGGGGGGCAGATGATTGCCCTGCTGCTGTCGCCGCTGCTAACGCGGCTATACACGCCGCAGCAGTTCGGGACCTTGAGCGTCTATTCCGCTGCCCTGACCATGATCGTGGTCGTGGCGTGCTTGCGCTATGAATTCGCCCTGCTGCTGGTGCGGCGGCGGGCGGATGCCGTCAATCTGACAGCGGTCTGCCTGTGTGCGCTGCTGCTGACCACGGCGGCGCTGGGCGTTGCGGTCTTCGCGGTGCCGGCGGCGACGCTGCGGGCGCTGTGGCCGCTACCCCTGGATGAGGGGCCGCTGGCGCTTTACCAGGGGCTGCTGGTCCTGGGCTATTTCTGCCTCGGCTTCTACTACATCGCCTTGCAACTGGCCACGCGGGCCGGCGACTTCCCCGCCATCGCCAAGACAAGGCTGGCGCAGGGGCTGGTGGGACCGGTCAGCCAGATCGGGCTGGCCCTGGCGGGGCTGGGGGCGCCGGGTCTGCTGGCCGGCTTCGTCCTGGGGCAATCGGCGGGAAGCTTCGGCCTGTTCGGCTGTGTCCTGGCCCGGATGCGGCGTGTCTGGCGGCTGCTATCCTGGCGGCGCATGCGGGTGCTGGCCCGGCGCTATATCCGTTTCCCGCTGATCAGCAGCTGGGCCGCCCTGATCGACGCGGCGGGCAGCAGCCAGTTGCTGTATCTCTTGGCCGGCATCGCCTTTTCCCCCGCCGTGGCCGGCTTTATCTTCCTGGTGGAACGGGTGGTCTCGCGCCCGCTGGCCATCGTCGGGACCTCCATATTGCAGGTCTATATGGGGGAGGCGGGAAAGATTGCGGCCAGCGACCCCACCCGCCTGAAACGCCGCTTCGCACAGGTCGTGTCGCGGCAATTCCTGCTGGCGCTCCTTTGGATTCTGGCCGCCAACCTGGCCGCGTCCGTCGCCTTTGCCCGCATTTTCGGGCCGGAATGGCAGCAGGCGGTGACCTATCTGCACGCGCTCAGCCTCGGCTATCTGGCGCAGGCGGTTGTCCAGCCCGTGTTCCACACGCTTCAGATCCTGGGCCGGCAGGGGCTGGCCGCCGGCTGGCAGGTGGGGCGGCTGTGCCTTACGGTCTGCGTGTTCCTGGCCGGTATGGCCCAGGGATGGGCCGCCCCTTGGGTGATCGCGGGATACAGCGCGGCACAGGCCGTCTGCTGCCTGCTGCTGCTGGCCCTCATGGTGCGGGCCATCGATCAACAACGGGACGAAGGGGTGAAGGGATGAAACACACCGCCGCCATCATTGCGCTGCTGCTGGGCGCGACGCCCATGGCCGCCGCAGCCCCCTTCTGTGTCAAGGTCACGGGCGTGCCGGCCCAATGCCTCTATGTCGATCCCGCCGCCTGTCAGCGGGAGGCGGACAGGGCCGGCGGGCGCTGCGTCACCAATGAGCGGGAGTTTGAAAGGCCCATCGCCGCCCTGCCTTACTGTCTGGCGCGGGCCGGCAATGTCATGTCCTGCGTCTACCCCGCCTATGCCGATTGCGAGACGGATGCCCGGCGCCTGGGCGGGACCTGCGTCGCCGCCAGGCTGCCGCCCCGGCCCGGTCCGGTAAAGGAACCGGGCACCGATCCCTTCGCCATCACCCGTCCTTAGAGCGCGTTTCCGTTGACTGGAAATACGCTCCAGCTTTTGGTTCCTCAAGCGCCGGCGCCGCATCCGCGGCTTGGCTTCACGCCGCACGTGCGGCGCGGCGGCAGTCGCCGCCGGAGCTGTTTCCGGTATACCGAAAACAGCTCTAGATCACGGCGGCCCGTCGCGAAGATCGGGCACGAAGCGACCAAAGCCGCGTTCGGGAAAGTCCGTGACGGGCACGGGCGGCGTCGTATCGCCGGCGGCGCGGCCCACATAGATCTGATACCGGCTGCCGGACCTCAGTGATTCCTCGACAAAACCGGCGGACAGGGAGGAGCCGGTGTTGATGAAGGTGGGCACCGTGGCCGGTGCCCCGTCGCGCACGACATAGACCAGCCCGCCGAGAATGTCGGTCCGCGCCCCCTCGCGGTTGTCCAGCACGGTGCAGACCCCCTCGGTCTTCAGGCCCAGGATGGAAAGCGGGCTGCCCCGGTTGATGATGCGGGTCGTCGTGCCCTCGCTGTCGAACTGGCGCGCGAATACCGGCTGCGGCCCCGTGATGCGCAGCAGGCCGCAGCACATATTGTCCAGGAAGGCCCGGCCGCCGGTGGCGCGGCGGTCCAGCATGGTGGTGCCGGCGGACACGATGTCCCGCATCACGATCTCCCGCCCGCCCGACAGTTCCACCCCGACCTGTTCGCCCAGACCGGTATTGTCAAAGGCCAGCCGTTCAATGAACAAGGGCGGCCCCGCCGTTGCGGCGCGGAACATGCCGTTGGTGCGGGCAAAGGCTGGGCGGCGGTTGATGACGCGGATGGTGGAATTCATGCCCACGATCCGTTGCAGGCTGGCCGGGATATCCACGCTGTCATTCACGGCGTAGGTGCCGTTGGGCAGATAGACAACGGCAGCCCCCGATGCAAACGCCTGACGCAAGGCCTGTGTCGCATCCTGCGCGGGATCACCGGTGGCGCCATAGGTGGCGACATTCACCCATTGCCCGGCTTCCACCACGGGCACCGGCGGCGGGTCCGCCCATGCTGTACGGCCAGCGGGCGGCGGTGCGGCCTGCCAGTTGCTGCGCCCTTGCAGCACCCCGCTTTGTACCGTGCCGCCGATGGACAGGTCGCGCAGGGTGACGAAGCCGTCATTGCGGATCAGGTCCGCCACGCTGCCACCGGGCGCCGTCCCGCCCTCGATCGCCAGAAAGGCCTTGTCGCCGACATTGATGATCCGCCCCGATGGTCCATCGATGCTCAGGTTGCGGAAGGTCAGGGCATTCTGGCTGTTGGTGATGGCCGTGTCCGTTTGGTTCGACAGGTTCACATGTTCGAAGGTCAGGCCATATTCGGTCTGGGCGGTTGCGATGCCGGTGGCAAAACCTTCAATGGTCAGATGCTGGATTAGGGTGGGGCCCGGCCATTTGCGGGTCATGGACAGGCCCACGGCCCCGCTGCCGGCCCCGGCGCGCAACGTGACATGACGGATGGCACCACTATTGTTGCCCAGATAATCGATGGCGATGGCACCGGGATTGCCGCTGCCGACATCGATGGTCATGTTCTCCACGAAATTCATGTAGGCGTCGTTGCCCTCTCCCCGGCCCGGATAATCCTTGCCACCTTCCGTCGCCCCGCTGCGGTACAGTTTGGAACTGGTCAGGATCACGGGCTGCGGGCGCTGCGGATCGCCATAGCCCGGGGCCTGGTCGGGCAGTTTCAGCACCGTTCCGGTTTCCGATTGCCCGATCAGGACGAAGCCCGATGCGAACCGCCCATCGGCATAGCGTTTCAGCAGCGGGGCCGTGATGCGGTAGGTACCGTTGGGCACGAAGACCAGCCGGTCCTGCCAGAAGCTGGCGCCCGTATCCCCGCCGCTGGCCGCCAGTGCGGCCAGGAAGGCGGCGGTGTCGTCGGTATGCCCGTCGCCCACCGCCCCGAAATCGCGCACATTCAGGGCGCTGCTGTCGGCGGGATAGAGTTCCGCCCGCGCCTGAAGTGCTGGCAGCAGCACGCAGAGCAGCAGCGGCAGGACGATTTTATGCCACGGCTGCCGCCATGCCGGCACCGGCAAGCGCCCGGTAATGTCGTTCGTAATCATCGATCATGCGCTCCATGCTGAAGCGTCGGGCCAGGGCCGCCGACGCGTCGGGCAGTTCCGGCAGGGCACCCGGATCGCGGGCCAGCCGCGCCATCAGGGTGGCCAGCGCGCCGGCATCGCCGGGCCGGAACAGAAAGCCAGTGCGCCCGGCCTCCACGAATTCGGGAATGCCGCCAATATCGCTGCCCAGCAGGCCCAGGCCGTAGGCGGCAGCCTCCACGATGGTCACGGGCGCATTCTCAAACCACAGGGACGGCAGCAGCAGATGCCCCGCCCGCGTCAGGGCCTCCACCTTCGCCGGCCCGTCCAGAAAGCCCAGATAGCGGATGCGCGGGTCGGCGGCTGCGGCTGCCCGCACCTTCCCCTCCAGCGGTCCCTTGCCCGCGATGGATAGTTCCACGGGCAGGTCGCGCGGCAGGATGGCCATGGCCTTCAGCGCCGTCTCTACCCCCTTTTCCACCGTCAGCCGCGTCAGCATCAGGAACCGGCCGCGGCTGTCCGGGGGCCGGTTCTGGCGGATATCGTCGGCGTCGGGGGGCAGGGGAATGCCATTATGCACCACGGTCCCGACCCCGGCGCGCAGGCCCGCGCGCTGATGCAGGTCCAGAAGGAAGCGTGACGGGCTGGCGAACAGGCCGACATGGCGGGTGGTGCGGATATGCCAGTGCCGGTACAGCCGGCAATGGACGCGCGGCCTGGTGCACAGCCGCCAGTCATGGGTCAGCAGGAAGGCGCGCGGACACAGCAGATGATAATCATGTGCCGTGTGCAGCACGGGCACGCCATCGGCCCGCGCGCGCGCCCAGATGGCGGCGGAAAACCCGTCGATCAGATGGCTGTGCAGGATATCCGGTCTGGCCCCGTCCAGGATGGTGCCCAGCCGGCGGGCCGCGTCCCGGTTCCAGGCATCCTTGGCATGCCAAAGCCATTTGCGCGGGCCGGGGTTCAGCGAGCGTTCGAATGACCAGTAGAGATTGGGCGGGAAGAAGCGGATCACCTCCACCCCGTCCCGCTGTTCCACCGGATAGGGTTCCATGTCCGGGCCGCAGGTGGAAACAACGGTGACCCGGTGCCCGCGCCGCACCAGCCCCTCGCACAGGAAGGCCACGATCCGCTCCGCCCCGCCGGCCATCAGCGGCGGGTAGAGATTATTCACGACCATGATATGCAGGCGCTGCGTCATAGCAGCTTCGCCATCCAGCCGGGCATATGGTTCTGCCGGTCATGCAGGATGGCCCCCAGGATGGGCCGGTTGCAGCGGACCAGAAGTTCGCGCAGGCGGATGGCCGATGACCGCCGCGTCTGCTCCGCCTCGATCACGATGACATTGCCATCGACATGGCCCGACAGGATGGCGCCCAGCGGCTCGCTGTCGGCGGGCGGGGCCACCACGATCACCATGTCGAAATGCCGGCGGAAGCTTTCGATATGGCCCGCGATCTCGTCCGTTCGGGCCGGCGAGATGCCGCGTCCGGGCCAACCGCGCAGGTCGGCCATGTACATTTCCTGCTCCGGTATCTTCATCAGTTCCGCCTGCCGGGCCAGTGCGCGGACAATGCCGTCGGCCCCGGCATCGGCGGCGGACGGCGGCCACGGGGCCCAGGGCTGGCGCGTGCAGTTCAGCACCAGCATCTTCTTGCCCAGGACGCTGGCGGCGGCCCAGGCCATGTCCAATGCGATCTCCGATGCGCCGGGGCCGGGACCGGCGGCCAGGAACTGGATGGCCATACCCCGGTCGGTGGCCAGGACGGCGTCGATTTCCAGGTAAAGCTCGATCAGGTCCACCATGGCCAGATCCTCCGGCACGGGCCAGTCCACCTCCCGGACTTCATGTTCCTGCCACGGGGGGGCGGGCTCCCGGAACGGTTCCGGGGCGATGTTCAGCTTCGTCATGCGCTGTCTCCGTAGGCCAGCAATTGCAGGGGTGGCCGATGCGGCTGCCGCTCGAAGCTGGCCAGGACCGGCAGGTCCAGAAGGAAGACAACCTGTTCCGCCGTCGTGAAGCGGTCGTCACGCGCTTCGCGCAGCAGCACCGCGATGGTGGCCAGGATAGCGCCGCCGATCAGGCAGGCGATCATTGTGGCCAGCCCGCGCGGTCGCACCGTGCGATAGGGCTGGGTCGGCTCGCTCAGGACGGCGGCGGGGGAAATGCGTTCGCTGTTCAGGTTGCCTTTCACGCGGGCATTGGCGTGCTGCATCGACAGGGAACGGTACGCTTCCTCCGCGATCTGGTATTCGCGCACCAGATCATTGAACCGGCCCCGGTTGCGGCGCAGCTCGGCCAGACGCTCATCCAGGGTCGCTATCTGGCCGGTCAGCACCTGGACGGGCTGGGCATTGCTTTCCACATCGGCGCTGGTGCGCAGATAATCGGTTTGCAGGGTCTGATAGACGCTGTTGGGCGCATTGGTGGACCGTTTTTCAAGATCGGCACGCCGGTTCGCCACCTCCTTTTCCGCCGTGGCGATGCCGGCCTTCAAGGCGGCCATGGCCGGCCCATCGGGGTTATAGGTGGCCAGCATCTGGCTGCGCTTCATGCGCAGTTCCAGAAGCCGCGACTGCGCTTCGTCCAGGGCGCGGTACTTCTCGCCGCTGGCCGTCTCCGGCAGTTTCTCCGGCACTTTGGTCATCAGTTTTTCCAGGCCGCGCTTGCGTTCCTGCGCCTGGGCCAGGGTGGCGCGGGCGGCGTGCAGACTGGTATCCAGCTCGCTGCGCTGGGCCAGCAGATCCTCCACCTCCTTATCGAAGCTGCTGATCCGCCACTGATCCTTGAAGGTTTCCAGCGTCTGCTGCGCCTTGGCCAACTCATCGCTGGCCTGCCGCACCTCGCCTGCCAGAAAGCCTTCATGCGGGTTGTGGTAGATCTGGGTCTGCCGGCCCACATACAGGTCGATCAGCTTGCGCACCAGCTTGGGCGCCATCTCCTTGTCGGGGTGGCGGAGCGACAGGGTGATGATGTTGTC
This sequence comes from alpha proteobacterium AAP38, assembly GCA_001296005.1. Taxonomy (GTDB): domain Bacteria; phylum Pseudomonadota; class Alphaproteobacteria; order Azospirillales; family Azospirillaceae; genus Niveispirillum. Next base: position 25,440 of record LJHR01000021.1, read on the forward strand.
CTGGTTGCCCACCTCGGCGGCCAGATCATCCAGCAGCCTTGTGACGGCGGCATCCATCGCGGTTCCGCGCGCCGGCGGGTCCGCGGCGATGTCAGGATAGATGGCGGGGATGCCGAACGCCTCCACCGTTGCGCGCGCCAGATCATGGCTGTGCAGGATGGCGGCGTGGGCCAGCACGATCTCCCGCCGGTCGGACGGGGTCAGCTCCGTGGCCGGCCCCCGTTCCACCTCCGGGGCGGACCAACGGCCAAAGGTGACCACCAGTTCCGCCACGGATTCATATTTCTTGGTCGCGAAAGTCAGGTATCCGGCCCCCAGCAGCACTGTGCCGAGCAGGACCGTCATGAACAGGCGCCATCTCTTGCAGATCGTGATCAGGACGCCATGGGGCAGGGCTGTCGCGTACATTGCCGTCTCCCGCAGGGTGGGCCAGCAATCCTTCGTCAGTTGTTCGAAGGGTTGATGTTGTAGGTGAAGCCCCAATTGAAGGGCACGAACTGCTGCACGAACTGGTTCCAGAAGGTGTAGGCCTCATAGACGCCCGTGCGCGGCACATAGACCACGTCATACTGGGCCAGCCGCACATCGGCGGCGGGGTCCTGGCCCGTGATTGCGGCCATGTAGTCGACGGCCATGGCCTGCGGCTTGTCGCCGTCGCCCCGCCGCAGGATGAAGATATTTTCGCGTGAGGCCGACAGCTTCACCCCGCCGGCCCGCGCGATGGCCTGGGTCACGGTCAGGTTGGGGCCGACGGTGATGAATTCACCGGGGCTGCCCACCTCACCGGCCACATAGACGCGGTTGGGCGCGAAGGAATGGACGATCACGCTGATCTGCGGATCGGTCAGCAGCGTCCGGTACTTCTCCCGCAGGCTGGCCGAAATTTCCGACGGCGCGCGGTTATAGGCCATCACATCCTCGGCGATGGCGGTGGAGATCATGCCGTCGGGCCGCACCACCACTTCCTCGTTCAGCTCCGGATTGAGGTAGAGGCGGATATAGAGCATGTCGCCCACTTGCACCTTGTATCCCGGCAGGGTGGCAGCGGTGCCGGCCACAGGCGTCGCTACCTGCGGCGCCCGTGGCAGGGCCGCCTGCCGCTGCGCACAGGCGGTCAGCAGCAGGGGCAGCAGGAGAAGCAGGCTGATCGCGGGCGCCTTCATGGGGACGGCCCGCCTCAATAGGCGCCGTCGCGGCGCAGCACCGCCGATGGCGTGCGCAGCAGCACGCGCAGGTCGGACAGGAAGCTCCAGTTGCGGGCATAGTCGCGGTCCAGCCGCACCCGCTCGCCATAGCCGGTATCGTTGCGCCCGCTGATCTGCCACACGCCCGTGATGCCGGGGCGGCAGCGGGAATAATCATGGAAGGCCGCGCCATAGCGCCGGACCTCGTCCGCCACGATGGGGCGGGGGCCGACCAGACTCATATCGCCGGCCAGCACGTTCAGCAATTGCGGCAGCTCATCCAGGCTGGTGGTGCGCAGGAAACGGCCGACCCTGGTGACGCGCGGATCATCGCGCAGCTTGAAATCGCGCTCCCACTCCGCCCGTGCCGCCGGATCGGTGGCCAGCAGGCGGGCCAGCACGGCCTCCGCGTTGGGCACCATGGTACGGAACTTCCAGCATTTGAAGGGCTGGCCCCGCGCGCCGACACGGCGATGACCGAACAGCACCGGCCCGCCATCACGCTTGGCCAGCACGGCCAGCGTCAGGAACAGGGGGGACAGCAGCGCCAGCAGCGATGCCGATGCGGCGATGTCGAACAGCCGCTTGCTGATCCTTGTGGCCGGGTTTTGCCGCACTGCGGGACGGCGTTCACGGTCCAGATGCTGGTCAATGGCGGCGGCATGCAGGCGGTGCCAGTCATAACCGCGCGCGCCAGCCGAAGAGCCGACCAGAACAGCTTGCCGCGACAGGGGGGCCGTAAAGGCTTGCGATGCCATGATACGCTCCATCTCCGTGGGTAAAGGGTGCCCATCGCCTGCGAATACTTCGCGGGTGGCGGCAATAGTTTGTTGGTTTCGTCATTCCCAGGTGCCGACTATAACAACCGCAATGGCGCGTCGGCCTGTGGTCAATCTGTGTCCTGATTATGTTGCGCCGCAACCAGGGTCACGGTGCCTCCGCCGTCCCCACGCGGGTCAGGACGATGCCCGCCACCCGGCCCCGCGCCTTGCGCAACCGGGTCAGGGTGCCCAGGGTCCGGCCCCGCCGCGTGTAGCGCCAGCGGATGGCATACAGAACCCGGTCCATCATCCCCGCCACCAGCGTCGCATCGGACGCGTCCAGCAGGGGCGGTAGGTCCAGCAGCAGCAGGTCATAGCCGCCCGACAGATCAGCCAGCAGCGCCTTCATGCGCGCCGAAAGCAGGGCACGCGCGCTGAACCTTCCCCGGCCCACCAGGATCAAGTCCAGGCCGGAGACGGGATCGGTTCGGATCACCTCATCCAACCCCGGCGGGTGGGAGGACAGAAGCTCTGCCAGACCCGGTGCGGGGGACATCGCGAACAGCGCATGCTGTCCGGGGCGGCACCAGTCGGCATCGATCAGCAGCACGCGCTGCCCCTCGCTGGCCAGCAACCGGCCCAGCGTGGCGGCGAGCAGCGACCGTCCTTCCCCCTTCTCCGCCGATCCGATGGCCACCGTCAGGGGGTGGCCAGCGGGATGGATGGACAGAAGGGCGGCATGGACGGCACGTAGGTCCGCCGCCAGCATTGATGCTGGATCGCGCAGTACCTGTTCCATGGCGTGGGCACCATCGGGCAGTTCGGGAAGGGCTGCCAGGACCACCAGGTCCGTTGCCGCCTCCACCGCGTCGGCATCGCGAAAATCACGCGGTTCCCCGCGCCGCCGGCCCAGCAGCGATCCCGCCACCCAGGCGGCGGCACCGGCCAGCAGCCCCGCCGCCAGACCCAGCCACAGGCCGATGCCCAGGCCCGACAGCAAGGCCATCCCGGACAGTAGCAGCGGCCAGGGACCGCCACCCGCTGCCGCTGGTGTTGGCACCGTGCGTTGGTGTGGGGGCTGGATCGGGCAGCGGGGCAGGGGTCCCTGCCGCCTGGATGGGGTGGTGGCGCGCATCCGGTTCCGGGTGGGGAAGGGGGCGGGGTCGGCACCGGCGGGCCTCCCGTTTCCCGCCGGCCCGGTTACCGTGGGCGACCCGGTCGGATGCGGCCAGTGATCATGCTGTGGTCCGGCATATCATCCCTGAAGATGCGGCAGGCGAACATGCATGCGCAGGCCGCCGCCCGGTCGGTTGGATGCCGTGACGCTGCCGCCCAGCGCCTCCACATGGTGGCGCACGATCCACAGGCCCAGCCCGGCATGGGCGGGTTCCCCCGCCGCGGTACCGGCAGGCCGGAAGGAGAAGTTGCGGTCGAAAATATGCTCAATCTTGTTGGGGTCGATGCCCGGCCCTTCATCATCGATGATCAGATCGACGCGGCCCGCCGACCGGGTCAGGGTCGTTTCGATGGTGCCGCCGGGCCGGCAGAAGCCGATGGCATTGTCCAGGATGTTCTCGACGATGATGTCCAGAATACCGTCGGGCGCCAGGACCCGCACATTCTCATCCAGATGACGGATGAAGCGCAGTTGGCGGTCGATGGAGATATCGCGCGCATTGTGCAGGGCGTCGGCCACCACATGGGTCAGATTGATGCGCAGCTTCGGCGCCTCGATGAAATCGGCAGTATCGTTGCCCAGGCGTTGTGCTGCGGAAATCAGGGCCGACAGGCGCGACAGGGCCGTCTCGATCAGCTGCAGGGCGCGCTGGGCCCGCTGATCCTCCCGCGGGGTCACGGCCTTCAACGGCTGAAGGGCCGACCGGATCACGGCCAGCGGCGCCTTCACCGAATGGGCATTCTCCTCCGCCGTGCCCCTGATATTCGCCGCCGCCCGGTGCAGGTCCTGCACCAGCCGGTCGAAATCACCGGCCACGCTGGCCAGTTCGGGCAGGGGGTTGCGGTCGGTGAAGCGGGCGGCCCCAGCCCCGCCCCGCCTTATGTCCCCCGCAACCCGCCGGAAATGCCGCAACGCGACCCGCGCCTTCAGCACGACCAGCAGGGCCAGGCCCGCGAAGGCCAGGTAGATGACAGCCGCCATACGGATATTGTCCGTTTGCCAGTAGGGGCGGCCAAAGGCGGTGTTCAGCAGGGCAGAGGAGTTATCGGCAGAGACCAGGGCCCAGCAGCCGCGCCGCCCCTGGATGGGGATGACCGAGGTCAGAATTTCCTCCGCCCCGTCCATCTGGCGGTAGCGGATTTCGACAGGCTTGTCCCAGGTGCAGCTGTCGCCCAGCGATTTCAGGATGCCGTGGCGGGCCAGCACATCCAGATCGGCCCCCATCTGATCGGCGGGTACGCGCGGGGCCGAGGCCACGAAATAGAAGCCGCCTGCCGCCCCGCCCTGGCTGGGCTTGAACATCAGTTTCAGGATGGTGCCATTATCGGCAAACCGGGCCAGCATGGCGTTCAGTTCCACCGGTGGCACATCCTCGCGCTGTTCCAGGCGGGCGGCCAGCGCTTGCGCCACCAGCCAGCCATTGCGGCGCAGGCTGTCGGCCACCAGATCGCGGCTCTGCTTGTCGGCGCGTTCGAACTGCCCGTACAGGATGACGGGCAGCGCCACGAAGATGCCGACCAGGATGATCAGCCGGAAGGTCAGCGACGACAGGGCCAGCCCCGCGCGCCGCCACAGATCGTCAAGCCGGGGTCGGCGGGTTTCGCCAGCAATATCCGAAGGCGGCGAAGTTCTCGATCTCCCCGAATCCGGGGTCGATGGCGCGGAACTTGTTTCGAATGCGCTTGACCGAGGATCGGACATTTGTTCGATAGCCATCTTCCCCGCTCCCCGCGATGAAACCGCTGCGATGCACGCAGTCATAGATCGCCCGGTAGGTGACATGGTCGCCGGCATTGTCCACCAGCCGCTGAACGATGTTGAACTCCGTCACCGTCAGCTCCACATCGACCCCGCGCCAGTAGGCCCGGCTAAGGCGCGGGCGCAGAACCAGGGCGCCATGGTCGACACTGTCCTCCACCGGTGTGCCCGGCGGCAGCTTGGCGGCATCGGCGATCAACCGGGCGCGCCGGGCCAGCACGGGCACGCCGCGCGACTTGTCGATGAAATCCAGGGCCCCACGCTCCAGCGCCGCCATCTCGAAACTGGTGCCCGACAGGGCGGTCAGGATGATGACGGGGATGTTCACGCCCCGGCGGCGCAATTGCGGCAGCAGGTCGATGCCGTTCCAGGTGGGCAGGTTCCAGTCCAGGATGATGACATCGGCCTCGTTGCCATCGGCCAGATAGTCCAGTAGGGGCGGCCCGTCGGGGAAGCTGGTGACGGCAAAGCCATGATCCTCCAACTCCGCCCCCACCACTTCGCGGAAATCATCATCATCATCGACCAGGGCCAGACGCAGGCCCCCTTCCTCCAGACGCCTATTTCCGGGCTGCGACGCCAAGTCCGTCATCGTTGGCAATACCGAACCGGGCCGCACAAACTCTGACTGCTCGTTCATCCTGATCATCGCTGGTCACCTCATAGGACAGGGCGCGGAACACCCGCGTCTCGACGTCCGGATAAAGGGTAAGGTTCAGGGCGCATTCGCGGCGGCGGAAGGACAGGACGCGCGCCGGCGTCTCCTCCCGGCTGCTGGCCGGCGGACCCAGGGCGCGGGTCAGGCTGCCTTCATCCATGCCCACGGGCAGCAGTGGGGACACCGTTGCCACCGTTTCCGGTACCGGTACCGGTGGGGCGGCGGGTTGGACCGGTGCCTGTCCTGGCTGTCGGCGTGGCTTTGCCGGTTTTGTCTTGGCGGCTTGGGTGGCGGTTACCTTGGCCTGCGCGGTAGGCTTGGGGGTCGTGGTGGCCGGTGCGCTGGCCGCCGGACGCTGGGTGGGGTCCGGGCGGACATTGGCGCAGCCGGACATGATCAGCGCCGTCGCGATCCCCATGGCCATCCCTACCCGTAACCGCTCTATCCCCCTGCGGGACATATCCGGCTCCCTTCCCTTAAGTCTGATGGTCCTGCCGGATGGCACCCGCCGGATGATGGGCACTGAATTCCGCCACTTGCACGGGTGGATCGGGGGTAGTTCCGAAAAGGATTTGAACCCTGTTGGGATTACCCCTGGCCAGGGCCCGGACACGCCGCACCCTGCCGGTCGATCGGCACCCGCAGGTAACAAGGGTCACGGCGCCCGGTTCCTGTGACTTCCGATAATGTCCCGGCCTGTGGACCGGTGGTTCCCTGCAGCAGGCCGCAACCGGTTCCATCGTCCCGCTCTATCGGGTCCGGTTCCCGCTGGACGGAAGGGGTAGGATGCGTCGCATAATGCCGGCCCTTCCGTTCGGACCCTGGTGAAGGCAAAAACCGCATGACCCGTACTGCCGCTTCCCCCACCCGCCGCCAGCTTCTGGCCGGTACCGCTTCGCTGGCGATGATGGGGCTGGCCCCCCGTGCCCTGGCCGCCGCCGGTGATGGCGCCACCGCCAAGGCCCAGGCGTTCCTGGATCAGCTGACCGACCGTATCCTGGCCTGGTATCCGGAAAACGCCACACAGCTGGGCATCGACAAGGACAGGCATGCGGGCCTGCGCGCCAGACTGGGTGACCGGTCGCTGGCCGGGATCGAGGCGCAGCGTGGCGTGGTCAAGGAACAGCTGGCGACCGTGAAGGCGCTGGACCGCGCCGGCCTGTCGGCAGAGATGCAGGCCAATCTGGAGGTGGCGCAGGCCACGCTGGAACTGTCGGCCAAGGGGCATGGTTTCCGCTTCGGCGACATGGCGCTGCTGAACCAGAGCTATTCCTACCGCAACAGCCCCTATGCCGTGGCCCAGAATGTCGGCGCCTTTGTCGAGGTACCGGACTTCCTGACCAGCCAGCACAAGATCGAAACCAGGGAAGACGCCGACAGCTACCTCTCGCGCCTGACCCAATATGCCACGGCGCTGGATGCGGAAACCGAACGGCTGCGGGTGGAGGGTGGCCAGGGCTACACCTTGCCCGACTTCCTGCTGGACAAGGCCATCGGGCAGTTCACGGGCGTGGCCGGCACGCCGGTGGCCGATTGGGAGCTGGTGAAACATTTCGAGGCCGGTGCAAAGCAGGTGGGCCATGCCAAACCCGGCGAGGCGGCATCCATCATCACTGAAAAGGTCCTGCCCGCCCTGAAGCGACAGCAGGCGGTGATGGAGCAGCAACGCCGGCGCGCGCGCAGCGATGCCGGCGTCTGGGCCCTGCCGCAGGGGGCGGATTACTATGCCTGGGCGTTGAGTGCGGCCACCACCACCAGCCTGTCCCCGGACGAGGTGCATGCCATGGGGCTGGAGCAGCTGAAAATGCTGCAATCCCGCATGGAACCGCTGCTGCGCGCCCAGGGTCTGACCCAGGGGACGGTGGGCGACCGTATGGCAGCATTGGGCAAGGACCCCAAATATCTGTGGCCCAACGACGACAAGGGCCGCGCCGACCTGCTGGCCTATATCAATGGCCGGGTCGATGATATCCGCACCCGGATGCCGCAGGCCTTCACGGTTCTGGTGCCCGGCAAGCTGGTGGTGAAGCGGGTGCCCGTGGCGATTGAGGCTGGCGCCCCCGGCGGCTATGCCAGCGCCGGGTCGATGGATGGCAGCCAGCCCGGCTCCTATTACATCAACTTGCGCGACACCAGCATCTGGCCGCGCCACGCCCTGCCCACGCTCTCCTATCATGAGGGCATTCCCGGCCATATCTGGCAGGGGGAATATAGCTACAAGCTGCCCTTGATCCGTACCCTGCTGGCCTACAGCGCCTATACCGAGGGTTGGGCGCTCTATGCCGAGCAACTGGCCGATGAGCTGGGCGTCTATAAGGACGATCCCATCGGACAGTTGGGCTACCTGCAATCCATGGCGTTCCGCGCTTGCCGTCTGGTCGTGGATACCGGCATTCATGCCAAGCGCTGGACAAGGGCGCAGGCCATCGACTGGTTTGTCACCAACAATGGCTCCACAGCGGCACAGGTGTCGCGGGAGGTGGACCGCTACTGCTCCTGGCCGGGCCAAGCCTGCGCCTACAAGATCGGGCATACGGCGATTAACCGGGTGCGTGATACCCTGAAGGACCGGCTGGGTGGGAAATATGATTTCCGCCGCTTCAACGATGCGCTGGTCATGACGGGTAATGTGCCGCTGTCACGGCTGGAGGCACTGGTGGAGGGGCGGTTGCGGGTCTGACATTCAGGGGGAGGGTAACTGCGATGACAAGCGCACTGGCACAGTCCCCCGCCTGCGACCATAAGGACAGCATATGATTCGATCAAAGCGGGGCAGGACATCTTGCGCCGGCCCCGCGAAATCCCTACCTTCGTATCCATGCGTTTCCTTGCGACCCTTCTGCTGCTGGCGGCATTCCTGATGAATGTCCCTGGGCTTCACGCCCGGGACCTGTCGCATAGCCATGGGCAGACGGGGCATGACCAGACGGGACATACGCAGATGCTGGCCGGGGCGGACCATGCACCCGCCGGCAAAATCTCCATGGATTGCCACCACGAATGCAGCCACATCCACGTGGCCGACCGGGCCCGCGCGGCCCGATTGGTGGAACCCGTGGTCTGGGGCGTGACCGCCTATCCGGCGGACGCCCTGCTGCTGCCGGATAGCGCCGACCCGACGCTTCCCGACGAACCCCCGCGCGCCTGACGAACCGATCTCCCTCGCCGCCGCCCTGACCGGGCGGCCCGGTATCCGTTCGTCATTGCGGAGTACTCATGCGGCTGCATCATGCGGTCGCCCTGGCGATTTTCATCGCCGGGGCTCCGGCGGCATGGGCGCAATCCACGCCCGCCGCCAACCCCACCCCGTTTTCAACACTGTCCCCCAAACAGGCCCTTCTGACCCCTGACACCGCCATCGCGCTGGCCCTTGAACATGCGCCGCGTGGTGCGGCGGCGCGCGCCCGGCTGGATGCCGCCGGCGGGGCCGTCGACCAAGCCGATACCAGCCCCAATCCGGAGATTGGGTTTGAGCTGGAAAATTTCTCCGGCTCCGGTCCCTACCGTGATTTCCGGTCGTCGGAACGCACTTACAGCCTGTCGCAGACCATTGAACTGGGCGGTAAACGCGGGCGGCGCACCGATGCCGCCCGTGCGGCCCGCGATGGCGCGGCAGCCGATCTGGCGCTGGCCCGGCTGGATCTGGCGCGCGATGTGCGCCTGGCCCTGTCGGAGGCGGTGGCAGCATCGCGGCAGGTGGCCCTGACCCAGGACGGGTTGCGCGTGGCCGTGGCTGTGCAGGACACCATCAAGGCGCGGGTGGAGGCGGGGCGGGAGGCGCCGATCCAGGCCTCGCGCGCCGACATTACCCGGCGGCAGGCGCAACTGGCCCTGGATCAGGCCAATCGTCGCCTGACCATAGCGCGCCAGACCCTGGCCGGCCTGACCGGCCTGTCCCCCGCCGCGCTGGCCCTGGACGAAGGCTGGTTCACCCGCATGGACGCCGATGATGCGGCAGCCGGCGGTGACGGGGCCGATCTGCGCCGTCGTCAGGCCGATGTGGCGCGGGGGCGGGCGGAACTGTCGGTGGAACGGGCCAAGGCGATCCCCGATGTCACCCTGTCCGCCGGCTTCCGGCAGTTCCGGGAGGATGGGGAGAATGCCTTTCTGGTGGGCGTGTCGGTGCCCATCCCCATCTTCGACAGCAACCGGGGCGGTATCGCCAAGGCGCGGGCCGATCTGGTCGCGGCGGAGGCTGATCTGGCCGCCGAACGCATCGACCTGGACCGGCGCGCCCATGCCGCCCGCGCCAATCTGGCGGCTGCCCGCGACACGGCCCGCACGCTGCAGGACAGCATCATCCCGACCGCCGAACAGGCCTTCGGTCTGGCCAATGAAGGCTATGCCCAGGGCAAGTTCGCCTATCTGGAGGTGCTGGAGGCACAGCGCACGCTGGTCGATGCACGCACCGATCTGATCAACGCCCTGCAGGGCTTCCACGACGCGCGGGCCGAGCTTGACCGGCTGACCGCTCCGGACATTGAGGTGTCCCCATGAATATCACGAAGAAACATGTCCTGATCGGCGTCTCCGCCATCGCCCTGCTGCTGGCCGGCGGCTTTGCCGTCAAAAGCTTCACCAGCACCCCGAAGCCTGTCGCCGCCAAGGCCGGCGATGGCCATGACCATGGTGCCAAGGGGGAACATGGTGAGGAGGAGCATGAGGAGGAAGGCGGGGCCATCCATATGGACGCCGCCACCATCACCCGCTCCAAGATCACCCTGGTGGAGGCGGCACCCGGAACTGTGTCCCGCGACATCCGCGTCACGGGCACGGTTGTGGCCGATGCCGACAAGATGGTGCATGTCACCCTGCGCGTGTCCGGCATCGTGACGGAGGTGCATAAGCGCCTGGGCGAGCAGGTCTTGCCGGGCGATGTGCTGCTGGTGTTGGACAGCCGTGATCTGGCCGATGCCAAGGCCGAGTATCTGTCGGCCCTGCGCCAGAACACATTGGCCGCCACCACCCTGTCGCGGGAGGAGGGGCTGTGGCGCAAGCAGGTATCGGCGGAGCAGGATTACCTGACCGCCCGCGCCGCCGCCGAAACCGCCGCCATCGCCCTGGCCGCCGCCAAGCAGCGCCTGACGGTACTGGGCCTGTCGACGGCGGAAATCACCGGCCTGGACAGGCAGCCCTTCAGCCTGGGCCGGCTGGAGGTCCGTTCCCCCATCGCGGGCCGCGTCATCGGGCGGGAGGCCGTGCGCGGCGAGTTGCTGTCGGCGGAAAAGGAGGTCTTCTCCGTCGCCGACCTATCCAGCGTCTGGGTCGAACTGCCTGTCTATGCCGCCGACCTGCCCGCCGTGAAGGAGGGACAGCCCGTCAGCCTGACCGGCCAGGGTGGGCGCACTGCGGAGGGCAAGGTGGTTGCCGCCGGTGCCACCCTGGACCCGCAGACGGGCGCCGCGCGCGTCGTGGCCGCCCTGGACAACGCCGATGGCGAGTGGCGTCCGGGCGATTTCGGGTCCGGCAGCATCCAGGCGGGTGGAGAGATGGCGGATATCGCCGTGCCGGCCAGCGCTTTGCAGGTCCTGAACGGTGACAATGTCGTCTTCGTGCGCAATGCGGAGGGGTTTGAACCGCGTGTGGTGGAGGTGGGGCGGCGCAACAGCCGCTTTGCCGAGATCACCTTCGGCCTGTTCCCCGGTGAACAGGTGGCGACGGGCAATACCTTCTTGTTGAAGGCCGAGGCGTCGCGTGGGGAAGCCTCCCACAGCCACGCGCATTGACGGGAGGGGATGATGATCGAACCCATCCTGTCCTTCGCCATCCGGCGCCGCGTGCTGGTGGTGCTGCTGGTGGCGGTACTGGCGGCGTTCGGGGCACGTTCACTGCTGAACCTGCCCATCGACGCCGTTCCCGACATCACCAACAACCAGATCCAGATCACCACGCTGGCCCCCGCCCTGTCGCCTTTTGAGGTGGAACAGCAGGTGACCTACCCCGTCGAAACGGCGCTCGCCGGTATCGCGGGGCTGGAAGATACCCGCTCCATCTCCGTCAATGGCCTGTCCCAGGTGACGGCCATTTTTGAGGAAAAGGTCGATATCTATTTCGCCCGACAGCAGGTGGCCGAACGGCTGGGCGAGGCGCGCGACCGTCTGCCCCCCGGCCTGACGCCTACCATGGGCCCGATCTCCACGGGCCTGGGCGAGGTCTATATGTGGACCGTCGAATATGCGCCCTTCGACGCCAAGAAGGCCAAGGCCGGTGCCGCCGGCTGGCAGCCCGATGGCTCCTTTCAGACGCCAGAGGGCGAACGCCTGACGACGGAGGTGGAACGGGCAACCTATCTGCGCACCGTCCAGGACTGGATCGTCGCGCCGCAGATGAAGGGCGTACGCGGCGTGGCCGGGATCGACACGATCGGCGGCCATGTAAGGCAATTTCACGTCCTGCCCGACCCGGCCCGGCTGGTCAGTTTCGGCCTTACCTTCGCCGATCTGGGGGCGGCGCTGGAACGCGCCAATCAGAGTTTGGGGGCGGGGCAGATGGAGCGGAACGGGGAGCTGTTCATCGTCCGCTCCGACGGTCGCATCTCTACCGCTGAACAGATTGCCGGCACCGTCATCGCCACGCGCGGCGGCGTGCCCGTACGTCTGTCGGATGTGGCAACGGTGCAGACGGGCCAGGAACTGCGCACCGGGTCGGCCAGCGAGAATGGGCGTGAGGTGGTGGTGGGTACTGCCCTGATGCTGATTGGGCAGAACAGCCGTACCGTTGCCGATGCGGTCGATACCAAGCTTCAGGATATCCGCCGTTCCCTGCCCGCCGACATCATGGCCAAGACGGTACTGGACCGCACCGATCTGGTGAATGCCACCATCAAGACGGTGGCCAAGAACCTGACCGAGGGCGCGCTTCTGGTCATCGCGGTCCTGTTCTTGCTGCTGGGCAACATCCGCGCGGCCCTGATCACGGCCCTGGTCATTCCCGTCACCATGCTGATGACAGCGACGGGTATGCTGGAGGCAGGCGTCAGCGCCAATCTGATGAGCCTGGGTGCCTTGGATTTCGGCCTGATCGTCGACGGGGCCGTGATCATCGCGGAAAACTGCCTGCGCCGACTGGGTGAAAGGCAGCATCATCTGGGCCGCGTCCTGACCCTGAATGAACGGCTGGCCGAAGTGATGGAAGCCGCGAAGGAGATGATCCAGCCGTCGGTCTATGGCCAGGCCATCATCATCGTCGTCTATCTGCCGCTGCTGACCTTCACCGGGGTGGAGGGCAAGATGTTCGAGCCGATGGCGCTGACCGTCATCATCGCCCTGGTCGCGGCCTTCATCCTGTCCCTGACCCTGGTCCCCGCCCTGATCGCCATTTTCGTGTCGGGCAAGGTGGGGGAGAAGGAGAATGTGATCATCCGCCGGGCCGGCGACTGGTACCGTCCTTGGCTGAACCGGGCGCTGGACGCACCGGTCAAGGCCGCGGGCTTTGCTGCGGCCCTGTTCGGCCTGTCGCTGCTGCTGTTCACGCAACTGGGGCAGGAGTTTATCCCGCAGTTGGATGAAGGCGATGTGGCGCTGAACGCGTTCCGCATCCCCAGCACCAGCCTGCCCCAGGCCACCGAACAGCAGTTGGAGATCGAAAAGGTTATCGCCGCCTTCCCGGAAGTGGCCTTCGCCTTTTCCAAGACGGGCACGGCGGAGATCGGGACGGATGTCATGCCGCCCGGCATCTCCCACATGTTCGTGATGCTGAAGCCGCGTGACCAATGGCCCGATCCCGGCCTGTCCAAGGCCGAACTGGTGCAGCGGCTGGAAAAGGCCGTGGGCAGCCTGCCGGGGCAGGTATATGAGGTCAGCCAGCCCATCCAGCTTCGTTTCAACGAATTGCTGGCCGGCGTGCGCGGCGACGTTGCCATCAAGGTGTTCGGCGATGATTTCGATACGCTGCTGGCCACCGCCAAACAAATTGCCGCAGTGATCCAGACGGTGCCGGGCGCGGCGGATGTGCGGGCCGAACAGGTGTCGGGCGCGTCGTTCCTGAATGTGGAGGTCGACCGCGACCGGGCATCCCGCTTCGGCCTGTCGGTGGCCGATGTGCAGGAGGTCCTGGCCATCGCGGTTGGCGGGCGGGAAGCGGGGCTGGTCTATCAGGGTGACCGTCGCTTTGACATCCTGGTCCGCCTGCCTGACAGCCTGCGCAATGATCCCGACGCGCTGGCGACCCTGCCGATCCCACTGGCAGCGGTGGAGGGGGAGGCGGCTCGGACGGTGCCGCTGGGTGAGGTGGCAAGCATCCGCTTTGCCGAAGGTCCCAACCAGATCAGCCGCGAGAACGGCAAGCGCCGCATCGTGGTGCAGGCCAATGTCCGGGGCCGCGATATCGGGTCCTTCGTGGCCGAGGCCCAGGAAAAGCTGGCGGCGCAGGTTGCGGTGCCGGCGGGATACTGGGTCACCTGGGGCGGGCAGTTCGAAAACCTGATCGCGGCGCGCGACCGCTTGATGATCGTGGTGCCGGCCTGTTTTGCCCTGATCTTCCTGCTGCTCTACAGCGCGCTGGGCTCCGCCCGTGATGCCGTCCTGGTGTTCAGCGGCGTGCCGCTGGCGCTGACGGGCGGCATCCTGGCGCTGTATCTGCGGGGCATGCCTTTCTCCATCTCCGCTGCGGTCGGCATGATCGCCCTGTCGGGTATCGCGGTGCTGAACGGGCTGGTCATGCTGTCCTTCATCCGGCAATTGCGGCTGAGGGGCATGGAATTGGATCAGGCGGTGCGGGAAGGGGCGATGACGCGCCTGCGGCCTGTGCTGATGACCGCCCTGGTGGCCAGCCTGGGCTTCGTGCCCATGGCGCTGTCTACCGGGGTGGGGGCGGAGGTGCAGCGGCCCATCGCCACCGTCGTCATCGGCGGCCTGATCACCGCCACCTTGCTGACCCTGATCGTGCTGCCGGCGCTCTACCGCCGGTTCGCCGCCCCGGTTCAGCCCAGCGAAGACAATCTTGCCGAAGGGAGGCTGTGATGAAACGCCTGCTGCCTGTCCTGTTCCTGGCCATGGCGTTGACCGCCTGTGCTCAGGGACCGCGCGACCTGCCGCGCATCGCCGACGCGGCCTGTCCCAGTGGGGAACGGTTCGTCCGTCCCCATACCGTCCTGCACGGCAATGACGGCGTGCGCGCCCATGCCGATGGCCATGACTGCGCCCCATCCAAGTGAAAATAGAGGAGTAACATCATGTTGAAGCCGTTCCTGACCGCCGCCCTGATCACGCTGCTGCCCCTGTCCGGGGCCGTGGCTGCCGAAAAGGGCCATGGTCACAGCCATGGCGAGGCCGAAAAGGGCAAGCATGGCGGCATCGTGCAGGATGTGGCGGGGGTGGAGGCCGAACTGGTCGTCACGCCCGGCACCGTCGCGGTCTATCTGTCCAACCATGGCACCACCGCCCTGTCGCCCGATGGCGTCATGGGCAGTGTCCTGCTGACCCAGGGGGCGACCCGCGTCGGCACCATCGCCCTGAAACCGGCGGGTGACCGTCTGGAGGGCAAGGGCGAGGTGCCGGCGGGTGCCGATATCGTCCTGAGCCTGCGCACCAGCGATGGCAAGACCGGCCAGGCCAAATACGAACTGGGCGGCCACGCGCATTGAGTTAAGCTTGTCCTGCTCCTCTCCCACCCGGTCGGAGAGGAGCAGGTGACTGGGGCGAAGGGGGCCATATGGGCGGCGGACATCACCACGCGGACAGTCATGACCATGGTCATGAACATGGCACTGGCGGATTGCTGGGGCCCCGTACGGAACTGTTTGCCGCCCTGGCCTGTGGTGTGGCCTTTGTTGTCGGGTTGGGCCTGGAAAAGCTGACGGCGGTTCCCGGCTGGATTCCCATCGCCTTCTATGTCGCCGCCTTTGTGCTGGGTGGGCTGTTCACGGTGCGGGAAGCGGTGGAGAATCTGCGCCGGGGGCGGCTGGAGATCGACACCCTGATGCTGGTGGCTGCCGTCGGTGCCGCCAGCCTGGGGGCCTGGGCCGAAGGGGCGTTGCTGCTGTTCCTGTTTGCGCTGGGCCATGCGCTGGAACATCACGCCATGGGTAAGGCACGTCGCGCCATCGAGGCGCTGGCCGTGCTGGCACCCCGCACCGCCCTGCGCCGCACCCCCGACGGGACGGCGGAAGTGGCGGTGGAGGATCTGGCCGTTGGTGATGTGGTCATTGTGAGGCCCGGTGCCCGCCTGCCCGCTGACGGTTTCGTCGTGACGGGACAAAGCGGCGTGGATCAGGCTCCGGTGACGGGCGAAAGCATCCCCATCGACAAATCCCCCGTGCCCGATCCGGCACAGGCCCGCGCGGCCCCGGACCGGGTGGATGCCAGCCACCGCGTCTTTGCCGGCACCATCAATGGCGATGGGTTGCTGGAGGTGGAGGTGACGCACCTGTCCGGCGACAGCACGCTGGCCCGTGTGGTCCGTATGGTGGCGGAGGCGGAAAGCGCCAAATCCCCCACCCAGCTTTTCACCGACCGGTTCCAGCGCATCTTCGTTCCGCTGGTGATGGTTCTGGTTTTCCTGCTGCTGTTTGCCTGGACCGTGGTGGATGAGCCATTCCGCGACAGCTTCTATCGCGCCATGGCGGTGCTGGTCGCGGCCAGCCCCTGCGCGCTGGCCATCGCCACGCCCAGTGCCGTGCTGTCGGGTGTGGCGCGGGCGGCGCGGGGCGGGGTGCTGGTGAAGGGTGGGGCACCGCTGGAACTGCTGGGTGCCGTCACCGCCATCGCCTTTGACAAGACCGGCACCCTGACCGAAGGCCGCCCACGCCTGACCGACATCATCCCCGCCCCCGGCGTGACGGAGGCGGAACTGCTGTCCGTGGCCGTCGCTGTGGAGGGGTTGAGCGACCATCCCCTGGCCCGTGCGGTGACCCGCGACAGGCGGGAGCGCTTGTCCGATGCGGACATCCCCACCGCCAGTGACCTGTCCAGCCTGACGGGCCTGGGTCTGTCGGCCCTGGTGGCGGGGGAGAGGGTGCTGATCGGCAAGGCCGACCTGTTTGGCCGGGACGGTGTGGCCCCGCTGTCTGAACCCGTGCTGGTGGCTGCCGCCGGCCTGCGCGCCGCGGGTCGCACCACCATGCTGGTGCGTCACGGCGACCGCGATCTGGGCGTGCTGGGCCTCATGGACCGGCCAAGGGCGGAGGCGGCGTCCAGTCTGGCCCGTCTGCGGGCCCTTGGTGTCAAACGTCTGGTGATGCTGTCTGGCGATGCCGGCCCCGTCGCCGCCTCCATCGGTCGGGAGGTCGGGGTGGATGAGGCTTTGGGCGACCTGATGCCCGCCGATAAGGTGGAGGCCATCGGGAAGATGGCGGCGCAGGGCATTGTCGCCATGGTGGGCGACGGGGTGAATGACGCACCGGCCCTGGCCCGCGCCCATATTGGCATCGCCATGGGGGCCGCCGGGTCAGAGGTGGCGCTGGAAACGGCGGATGTGGCGCTGATGGCCGACAAGCTGTCCCACCTGCCCTTTGCCGTGGGTCTGTCGCGCCAGACCCGTGCCATCATCCGTCAGAATGTCGTGATCAGCCTGGGCATGGTGGCGCTGCTGGTGCCTGCCACCATCCTGGGGCTGGGCATTGGTCCCGCCGTAGTGCTGCATGAAGGATCGACCCTGGTGGTCGTCTTCAACGCCCTGCGCCTGCTGGCCTGGAAAGAGCGGGTATAGGCCGCGTCAGGCCACCCCGATCATCGTCAGATCGGCATCCAGCACCGATAGCTGCGTTTCCGCCGGCCAGCGTTCGGGATCGAAAAAGGCCTGGCTGGCCATGCCATAGATGGTGACCAGAAGCCGCCGCGCCCCGGCCCTGGCCGCATCCTCTGGTAGCCCGCGTTCCATCAGCAGGCTGGTCACCCGTGCCGTGATCTGGCGCGACCGCACCTGCTGTTCGGCCGAAAGGGTCTGGTCGGCGATGGCCATGGTCCAGAAGGCGAACCAGACCAGCCAGTCGCGCCGCTGTTCGGCATTCAGCGGCAACAGGGCCGCCAGATAGGGCCGCACGGCCCCACCGCCCGCCTCCAGTGCGGCTTCCATCCGCTGGTGCGCCCGCAGGACGGTGGCGCGGTAGGTGTAGAACAGCAGTTCCACCTTGGACGCGAAATAATGGCTGACGATGGCCGTGCTGTATCCGGCGGCCTGCGCCACCTCGCGCACCGTCACCGCCTCGATCCCGGCCTTGGCGACAAGGTCCGCCGTCACTTCCGCCACGGCGCGTCGGCGCGCCTCGTGATCCACCACGGCCGGCATTGCTTTTCCTATAACATGCGTTATAAATAACATCCGTTATATAACGGGCGTCAGGCCATCATGCCGCGCGGGAGGAAAAGATGGAAGGGCCGGGGATGGAAATGGCGGATGTGATCGTGCTGGGCAGCGGGGCCGCCGGTCTGGTGGCGGCCCTGGCCGCCTCCGATGCCGGCGCACGTGTCCTGCTGCTTGAGAAAGCGGGCGCCATCGGCGGGACCACGGCCCTGTCGGGCGGGGTCTTCTGGCTGCCCGCCAACCGTTTTGCGGGTGATGGCGACAGCCGGGAACAGGCGCTCTCCTATCTGAATGCGCTGTCGCTGGGCCTGATCGATCCCGTGATGGCGGAAACCTATGTGGACTCGGTGCCCGGTCTGATCGACTGGCTGTCGGGGCCGGTGGGGATGGATATCAGGCTGGTGGAGGGCTTTCCCGACTACCACCCTGAACATCCGGGTGGCATGCCCGGTGGGGGCCGGTCGCTGGAACCCGGTCCCTTTGCCATGCCGTCCCTGGGGGCCTGGGCGGAAAGGGTGCTGCGCGGGCGGGCCAATCCCTGGACCATGATCGGCGAACGCCCGCGCGGCGATGGCAGCGGTGGGGTGGATGCATCCACAATCCAGGCGCGGCGTGGCGCCGGTATCGAATGCTGTGGCCGCGCCCTGGTCGGCTGGCTGCTGAAGGCCTGTCTGGACCGGGGCATCGAACCGCGCCTGAACCAGCATATCACCGACCTTGTGCGTGACGATGCGGGCCGGGTGACAGGGGTGCGCAGCGGTGACGCGACGATCCAGGCAAGGCGTGGCGTGATCATCGCCACCGGCGGGTTTGAATGGGACCGGGACCTGGCGCGGGATTTCCTGCGCGGCCCCATCGGCCATCTGCCCACGGCCCGCACCTGCACCGGCGACGGGCTGCGCATGGCCATGCGGGCCGGGGCCGCCCTGACCAACATGGCGGAGGCCTGGTGGGTGCCCACCATCGCCTGGGGTGGGGTGGCGGCGGCGGGCGACGATCCGACCCGGCATTTCCTGCTGCTGCGCGAACGCACCCTGCCGGGGTCGATCATGGTCAACGCCAAGGGTCGGCGCTTTGCAAATGAGGCCACGAACTACAATGCGTTTGGCGCTGTCCTGCACGCCTTTGATCCCGTCGGCTTCACCTACGCCAATCAGCCCTGCTGGCTGATCTTCTGCCAGACCTATCTGGACCGTTACGGCTTCTTCGGGCTGACGCCGGGGGCGGTGGCCCCGGACTGGATCACGCGCGGCGACAGCATCGGTGAACTGGCCCACCAGCTGGGCCTGCCTGCCGACGCCCTGACCGACACGGTCGCCCGCTGGAACCAGATGATGGAGGGCGGGCAGGACACGGATTTCGGACGGGGGACCAGCGCCTATGACGGCTGGAACGGGGATGTCGACCGCCCCGCCGGTCCCACCCGCACCCTGGGGCCGCTGGATCGCGGCCCCTTCTATGCCGTGCCGGTGCATGCCAGCACCCTGGGCACCAAGGGCGGGCCGAAGACGGACCGGGACGGGGCCGTTCTGGACCTGTCGGGACAACCGATCCCCGGCCTTTACGCGGCGGGCAATGCCATGGGCGGGGTGACGGGCAAGGTCTATGGCGGGGCGGGCGGCACGCTGGGTCCCGCCATGATCTTCGGATGGCGCGCGGGCCGTGCGGCGGCCCGGTCGAATGAGCGATAAGGGGGGAGAAGACCATGACCAACCATTACCCGCACCTGTTCCGCCCCCTGACCATCGGCGCCATGAAGGTGCGCAACCGCGTGATGCTGCCGCCCCATGCCAGTGCGGTTGGCAACCTCTGGGGCACCCCGGCAGAGGCGGCGCGCAACATCGCCTACTGGTCGTCGCGCGCGCGGGCCGGGGCCGGCTGGATCGACGGGATCACGGGCTTTGTCGAAAACCGCATGCCGCCGGGGTTTGAACCCACGGGCGTGGGCGCCATGAAGAACGGCGTCTTCCGCCTGCCGCATTATCTGGAACGGGCTGGTGCCTATGCGGCGGCGGTGAAGGCGGAAGGGGCGGTGGCGACCACACAACTGGTGATCCAGGGCGGCATGCCGCACGCACCCAGTGCCCGTCTGTCCGGTCCCCTGATCCATCAGGTGCCGCACGCCCTCGACCGCGATGAAATCCGCTGGTTCGTAGAGGAATACCGCTTCTCGGCCCTGCAGGCACAGAAGGCGGGGCTGGACGGGGTGGAAATCCATGCCAACCATGATGACTTGATGGAATGGTTCCTGTCGCCGCTGACCAACCGGCGCGAGGATGAATATGGCGGCTCGTTTGCCAACCGCCTGCGCTTCATCACGGAAATCCTGACCGAAATCAGGGGAGCCACGGGACCCGGCTTCACCGTCGGTATCCGCATGAACATGGCGGAGGGTGAGCCGGGCGGGTACGACCTGCTGGGCGGGGCGGCCATTGCCGGGCGGCTGGCCGACGCCAAACTGGTGGATTATGTGCATCTGGTGATGGGCAGCCCCTGGGGTGACCCTTCCTATATCCAGCCGCACCACTACCCCGCCGGCGGCTGGGCCGAACAGGCGGCCCTTTATCGCCGCTCGCTGTCCATCCCCATCGTCTATACGGGTCGCATCACGGGGCCGGACGTGGCGGAGAAGGCACTGGCCGACGGGCATGCCGATGTGGTGGGCATGGCGCGGGCGCATTTCGCCGATGGCGAATTGCTGGCCAAGGCGCGCGAAGGGCGTGCCGCCGATATACGGCCCTGCATCGGCTGCAACGAATGTATCAGCCGGCGCTATGTCGAGAACCTGCCCTTCGCCTGCGCCGTCAACCCCGATACGGGACGGGAGGTGGAGGGGCCGCCGCCCCGCGTGGCGGCGAAAAAACGCCTGCTGGTGGTGGGCGGTGGTCCGGCGGGTCTGGAACTGGCGGTACGCGCCGCCGAACGCGGGCACAAGGTGACCTTGTGGGAAGCCGCCGACCGGCTGGGCGGACAGGTGCGGCTGGCGGCCTTGCTGCCCACGCAGGAAGGGTTTACGGCCTGGATTGACCATCTGTCCCGCCGCCTGGATCAATTGGACGTGCATGTCCATCGCGGACGCCGGGCCACCGCCGATGCGGTGCTGGCGGAAGGCATGGACATGGTGGCGGTGGCCACCGGTGCCATGGCCCGTAAACCCGATATCAAGGGACTGGACCTGCCTTTCGTGCATGAGATGCGCGATGTCCTGACCGACCGCGCCGCGCTGGGCCGGCGGGTACATATTGTCGTGCAGGATGACCATTCCGCCCCCCTGGCCCTGGCCGACCTGCTGGCGCAGCGCGGGCATGTGGTGACAATGCTGTATCAGACGCCGGGGCCGGCACCCCTGGTCGGGCGCTATACCTTGGGCGCGTTCCTGGCCCGGCTGTCGCGCGGCGGGGTGACCTTCCGCCATCAGGTGCAGGCCATGGCCATCGAACCGGGCCGCATCCGCCTGCGCAATGTCTTCTCCTTCAAGGAGGAAATGGCCGACGGGGTGGACAGTGTGGTCCTGGCCTGCGGGTCGGTGGCCGATGCCGGGCTTTATGATGCGCTGAAGGGCCGGCAGGCCAGCCTGCATCTGCTGGGCGATGCCTTTGCCCCCCGCCGCATCGTGTTCGCCACCCAGCAGGCCTACGCACTGGCAGCCACGCTGTAGAGCGGGTTGGCGGGGAACAAGGCTAGGCGTATAAGCGGGCCGTTCAGCCTGGGTTTACAGACATGACCGCCATCGCCGTTGCCGCCCTTTACCGTTTCCACTCGCTGCCGGGGTTTCAGGACCTGCGCCAGCCGCTGTTCGACATGATGGCGGCAGAGGGCGTGTGCGGGACGCTGCTGCTGGCGGCGGAGGGGATCAACGGTACCATTGCCGGGCCGGCGGACGCCATGCCGGGTGTGGTGGCAAAGATCGGGCAGATCACGGGGCTGGACGGTATCACGCCCCGCTGGTCCACTACCGACACGCCCCCCTTTGGCCGCCTGAAGGTGCGGCTGAAGAAGGAGATCGTGACCATGGGCGTGCCCGGCATCGACCCGCTGCGGGCCGTCGGCACCTATGTGGAGCCGGAGGATTGGAACGACCTGATCAGCGATCCCGAAACCCTGGTCATCGACACGCGCAACAGTTTCGAGGTGGGATACGGCACCTTCAAGGGGGCCGTCGATCCCGGCACCACCACCTTCGGCCAGTTCCCCGATTATGTCCGCCGTACCCTGGACCCGGCCAAGCACCGCAAGGTCGCCATGTTCTGCACCGGTGGTATCCGCTGTGAAAAGGCGACGGCCTATATGCTGGAACAGGGGTTTGGGGAGGTTTACCACCTGAAGGGCGGCATCCTGAACTATCTGGAACGCATCGTCCCCGATGACAGCCTGTGGGAAGGCGGCTGCTTCGTCTTCGACGAACGTGTGGCCCTGGGCCATGGGTTGGAGCCGGTTCCCGGCATCGTGCGGGATGACAAGGTGGGGGGAGGCTGACGCTGGGGGAACCGCCGGCTGGCACCCTGTTAGAGCTGTTTTCGGCTTACCGGAAACAGCTCCGGCGGCGAC
This sequence comes from alpha proteobacterium AAP38, assembly GCA_001296005.1. Taxonomy (GTDB): domain Bacteria; phylum Pseudomonadota; class Alphaproteobacteria; order Azospirillales; family Azospirillaceae; genus Niveispirillum. The sequence goes on from LJHR01000021.1 coordinate 47,766, forward strand.
CGCCGCCGCGCGGCACGTGCCGCGTGAAGCCAAGCTGCGGATGCAGCGCCGGCGCTTGAGGCAACTGAAAGTTTAGAGCATGTTTCCGGGCACGGGAAACATGCTCTAAAACATCATTTCCAGCACGCGGTCGCGCGGCTGGTGACCGTCGGCGAAGGTCTTGATATTGACGATCACCTTCTCGCCCATGTCGATACGCCCCTCCAGCGTGGCGGACGCCATGTGCGGCAGCAGCACGACATTGTCGAGCTTCAGCAGCTTGGGATCGATATTGGGTTCGTCCTCATAGACGTCCAGGCCGGCGCCCCCGATCTCGCGCCGTTGCAGCATGCGGGCCAGCGTCGCCTCATCCACCACCTGACCACGGCTGATATTGACCAGGATGGCCGTGGATTTCAGCAGGGCCAGACGCCGCGCGTTCAGCAGGTGGTATGTGGCCGGCGTGCGCGGGCAGGTGATGGCGACGATATCCATGCGCGCCAGCATCTGATCCAGGCTTTCCCAATAGGCCGCATCCAGTTCCGCCTCCACCTCCGGGTGGACGGGTTTGCGGTTATGGTAATGGATGGACAGGCCGAAGGCCTTGGCGCGCCGCGCCAGCGCCTGACCGATGCGGCCCATGCCGATGATGCCAAGCCGCTTGCCGGCCAGCCGCGACCCCAGCATGACGGTGGGGGCCCAGCCCGTCCATTGCCCGGACCGCACCAGCCGCTCCCCCTCCGACAGGCGCCGGGCCGTGGCCAGGATCAGGGCCATGGTCATGTCCGCCGTATCCTCGGTCAGCACGCCCGGCGTGTTGGTGACCAAGATGCCCTTGTTGCGGGCGACGCGCAGGTCGATATGGTCCACGCCATTGCCGAAATTGGCGATCATCTTCAATTGCGGCCCGGCCTGGTTCAGCAGGGCCTCGTCGATCGTGTCGGTGACGGTGGGCACCAGGATGTCGGCGGTCTTCACCGCCTCTTCCAACTCGGCCCGCGTCATCGGATGGTCATCCAGATTCAGGCGCGTGTGGAACAGTTCCATCATCCGTGTTTCGATGACGTCCGGCAGCTTGCGCGTGACGATGACCAGGGGCTTCCGGCGTTCGGCCATGTGCGGTGATCCTCCCGAGACCTGTTTGCCATAGCAGTACAAGCGCCAGCCGCCCTTGTCCATGATGCCGGCATGGCGGGACGGATGGTCGCTGGTGCTTGACCCGGATATCCGGGGTACGGCACAAAGGGTTGTTAACGAATGTTGCCGGGGTTTGCCGGCCTGCCTTGCATGGGGCGTTGTGTTGCTGGAAACGCGGACGGGAAAGATGCGCACACCTGTGGCGGCGGGCCTGACCCGCGTGCTGCTGGCCGGTCTTCTGTCGGTCGCGGCCCTTTTCTGCCCCGCCACCGGCATGGGCCAGGAAACCGACCCACGCTCGGACATGATCGTGCGCTCCGGCCTGCCGGTCCCGCGCTTCGTGTCGCTCAGGTCCGGTGAGGTGAATGTCCGCACCGGCCCTGGCCGGTCCTATCCGATTGACTGGGTGTTCGTGCGCCCCGGCATGCCCGTGGAAATCACGGCGGAATTCGACACCTGGCGCCGCATCCGCGATGTGGAGGGGACCCAGGGCTGGGTGCATCAATCCATGCTGTCGGGCCGCCGCACCCTCGTCATCACGGGCGAACTGCGCACCATCCGCGAACGGCCCAGCGCATCCGCCGCCGCCGTGGCCCAGGCCGAACCTGGCGTCATGGGCCGGCTGGTTTCCTGCAAGGGACCCTGGTGCGAGGTGGAAATCCAGGGCTATCACGGCTGGCTGGAACGCGCCGACTTCTGGGGCATCTATGCCAATGAAGAGGTTGAGGATTAGGGTAAAGCTCCCCCTCAACCCGCCGGCTTATCCTCTTCCTTCTCCGCCGCCGCCTGCTGCTTGGCCTGGGCCAGTTGTGCCAGGCGGTTGCGGTAGGCGGTAACCGCACCCCGCACCTCGTTTTCCACCAGGGATAGGTCGGCACGGCGCGATGTCAGGGCCGCAATGCCGATGGCGGCGGCGCGCAGCGGTTGCACGCCGCCGAGCGGCAGGTCGGGGGCGGCCTTGAACTGTTCGATGGTGGCGCGGATGGTCGCGGCATAGGTTTCGGCCTGCCCGCGCAGGTCAGCATCGGGTTTCAGCCGGCGCATCAGATCATCAAGGGCCGCACCCGACCGGATCAGGTGATCCGCCGCCATCCGGTCTGCACCTGCCGCCAGGCCGGGACAGGCGAAATCGATCAGGAACGCCACCTGGAACCCGCTGCGCACGATCTTCTGCACATTGATGGCGTCATGGGCGGTGGCAAGCGCATCGGCGGCGCGGTTGCGGTCAAACATCCCCAGCGCCTTCTGGCGCAGGGTGTTCGGCACCTCGAACAGCGGAATCTGGATGCCCTCGCGCGGCTGCCTGCGGCGGTCGGGGCCGATATAGTCGGCGGTGACCACGAAGCTCTTGCGTGCCTCGATCAGGTTGATCAGCCGGTCCTGCACCTGCTTGGCGCTGAACGGCTTCACCATCATGTCGTCGGCCCCGGTGGCGTTGAACCGCAGCAGCAAGGGCTGTGTCGGCTGCCAGGTGGTGGCGATGACACCGATGAAGGGATTGTGCGGGGCCTGGGCATGGCGCAGACCCTGCACGAATTTCAGCCCCTCCGGGTCCGGCGCGTCGGCATCGATGAACAGCAGGTCGGGCTGGACGGCGATCAGGGCCGCTGGCGCATCGGCGGCGCTGGCGAAATCCAGGATCTTGTCCACGCCCATGCGCGCCAGGATGCCGCGTAACAGCCGCCGCGTATTGCTTTCGCGGTCCACGATGACGACGGCGGTGGAGCGGAAATCATAATCAGGCATGCGCCGGCCCTCCCAGGCCGGAAAGCGGGGCGCGGTTACCGCCACCCGTTTCGATCAGTTCATATAGCCAGCATGTGCGCCCCGGCAAAGGGACGGGTTTGCCGGTCATGGCCAGATGGGTGCCGGGCTGGGTGCCGGGCCGCCCTTCCTCATCACCCGTATCCAGCAGGCAACGCCATCCCGACCCTCCCGCCACATCGGGCAGGATGAAATCTGCCGTGGCCTCCCCGGCATTGACGATCAGCAGCAGCACGCTGTCGATTTCCGGCGTGCCGTCCGCCGACAAATGCGGCCCTGCCTTGCCGTTCAGCAGCAGACCCAGACAGCGGGCCTGCCCGTCGCGCCATTGTTCCGGCGCTTTTTCCACACCCTGCGGGTTGATCCAGGTAATGTCCTTCAGACCATTGGCGGAGGTTTCCCGCCCATGCAGGAACCGGCCCCGGCGCAGCACGGGATGGGCGCGGCGCAGCGCCGTCAGGCGCGATACGAACCGGGTCATGGCCTGTTCATCGGCGCCCAGGTCCGGCCAGTTGATCCAACTGACCTCGCTGTCCTGGCAATAGGCGTTGTTGTTGCCCTGCTGGCTGCGCAGCAGCTCATCCCCGGCCGTCAGCATGGGCGTGCCCTGCGACAGCAGCAGCGTGGCCAGCATGTTGCGCGATTGCCGCCGGCGCACGGCCTTGATGGCGGGATCGTCGGTCGGCCCCTCCACCCCGTGATTATGGCTGAAATTCGCGTCGTGCCCGTCGCGGTTCCCCTCCTGGTTCGCCTCATTATGCTTGGTGTTATAGGCGACGAGGTCGGCCAGGGTGAAACCGTCATGGGACGTGACGAAATTGACGCTGGACCAGGGGCGGCGGCGGGCATGGTCGAAAATATCTGCCGATCCCGTCAGGCGGGCCGCCAGTTCCGGCAGCATCCCCTCATCCCCGCGCCAGAAACGGCGCACCGTGTCGCGGTAGCGGTCGTTCCATTCGGCCCAACCGGACGGGAACTGCCCCACGCGGTATCCGCCGGGGCCGATATCCCATGGCTCCGCAATCATCTTCACGCCGGCCAGCACCGGGTCCTGGCGCACGGCATCCAGGAAGCCCGCCCCCTGGTCAAAGCCATGTGCCTCGCGCGCCAGTGTCGTTGCGAGATCGAAACGGAACCCGTCGACATGCATGTCCACGACCCAGTGGCGCAGGCTGTCCATGACCATCTGCAGCACGCGCGGGTGAGCTAGATTAAGGGTATTTCCGGTGCCGGTATGATCCTGATAGAAGCGTTTATCCTGCTGCAAAAGGTAATAGCTGGCATTGTCGATGCCGCGGAAGGACAGGGTGGGGCCCAGATGGTTGCCCTCGCCCGTGTGGTTATAGACCACGTCCAGGATCACCTCGATCCCGGCATCATGCAGGCGGGCCACCATATTCTTGAATTCCCGCGTCGACCGGCCCGTCATATAGGCGGGTTCGGGCGCAAAGAAGCAGATGCTGGCATAGCCCCAGTAATTATGCAGCGACCGTTCCACCAGATGCCGGTCATCGGTGAAGCCATGGACGGGCAGCAATTCGATGGCGGTAACGCCCAGCGCCTTCAGATGATCGATCATCGGCTGGGCGGCCAGACCCGTGAAGGTACCGCGCAGGCCGGGTGCGATGTCGGGATGGCGCAGCGTCTGGCCGCGCACATGCGCCTCATAGATGATGGTATCGGTCCAGGGCACGCGCGGACGGCGCTCCAGGCCCCAGGTGAAGGCCGGGTCGATCACCCGGCATTTGGGCATGCCGCGCGCATTGTCGCGCCGGTCGATGGACAGATCCTCGCGCGCCGCCCCCATGCGATAGCCGAAATGCGCATCGGACCAGCGCAGCGGCCCCTCCAGCGCCTTGGCATAGGGGTCCAGCAGCAGCTTGTTGGCATTGAACCGGTGGCCTCTGGACGGATCATAGGGGCCATGGACGCGGTAGCCATAGAGCAGGCCGGGCCGTGCCTCCGGCAGATAGGCGTGCCAGACATCGTCGGTGCATTCCGGCAGGGTGATGCGCTCAATCTCCCGGCTGCCGTCGCTGTCGAACAGGCAGAGTTCCACCTTTTCGGCATGGGCGGAGAACAGGGCGAAATTCACGCCCAACCCGTCCCAGGTTGCCCCAAGAGGGTCGGGACGGCCCGGCCGGACAATGGTACGCGCAGCGCCGGTGGATCGCATGGGGCGGGGGCTACCTTCCTCGGGACGGGTCAATCGGAAAACAGCATGCCAAACTTGTGGGACCCGCGCCAAGAGGTTGCGGGCGGGTCCGAACCGCTTCGTTAACGAATTGTCTCGCCATCGGCAGAACTGGCCATGGCTGCCTGCCGGTGCAGGATGGTTTCGCGGTGGATGATATACAGGCCCGACGCTGCCACGATGGCGCATCCGGTCCAGATGGCGGCATCCGGCACCTCACCGAAGAAGAAGTACCCGAATCCGGCGGCCCAGATCATGGCGATATATTCAAACGGCGCCAGCAGCGACGGGGCGGCCAGCCGGAAGGCCTGGGTGAAGATGATCTGCGCCACACCGCCGACCACACCGATCAGCGCCAGCAGCATCAGGCCCGTGGCATCGGGCGTGCGCCAGCCGGGGATCATGCAGACCCCGCTTACCAGACCCATGGTGGTGACGAAATAGAAGGTGATGGCGCCGTTCGTCTCCGTCCGGCTCAACGCCCGCACGAACAGCATGGACAAGGCATAGAAGAAAGCAGCACCTAAGGGGATCAGGGCGATCAGGCTGAACATGCCCTGGCCGGGCCGCAGCATGACCATGACCCCGCCGAACCCGACCAGCACCGCCAGCCAGCGCCGCCAGCCCACCTTTTCCTTCAGCACCGGCACCGACAGGGCCGTCATGAACAAGGGTGCGGCAAAGCCGATGGCATAGACATCGGCCAGCGGCATCACGGAAAAGGCGTAGAAGAACCCGTACGCGGCGGCTACGCCCATCAGGGACCGTGCGGCATGGCTGGTCACGCTTTTGGTGCGCAGGCTGGACAGCCCGCCTGTGCGCGCGATCAGGATGCCGATGGGCAGCAGCGAGAAGGCGGCGCGGAAGAACATGATCTGCCAGGTGCCGTAATCCCGGCCCACATGCTTGATCAGGCTGTCCATGATCCCAAACAGCAGGGTCGCCAGGACGAAGAACCCGATGCCCGCCAGGGTGCGCCCGCCCATCGCCCTTACTCCGCCGCTGCGCGCGACGTGACCTGCCGGCCCAACACCGTCTCGCGATACAGGATGTAGAGGCCGCTGGACACCACAATGGCGAGGCCAATGAACAGGGTGCGATCTGGCACATCGCCAAAGACGAGATAGCCGAACATCACGCCCCAGATGATCTGCGTATACTGGAACGGCGCCGCCACCGCCGCCGGCACCTTGCGGAACGCCGTCAGCAGGCAGACAAAGGCCACGCCGCACAGGGTGCCGCCCATGGCCGACAGGCCCAGATCGTGCAATGTCGGCATGCGGCCCAGCCAGGGCGTCATGGCGCCGAATATCGTCCCGCTGGCCAGCGTGGCGTAGAAGGCGAAGGAGACGCTGGTTTCAGTATTGCGGGCCAGCCGCGTGACCAGCATCCCGACCGAATAGAACAGGGCACCCGCCAGCACGGCCAGCGATCCCAGATTGATCAGCCCGCTACCGGGCCGCAGCATGATCAGCACGCCCACGAACCCGACCCCGATGGCCGACCAGCGGCGCCAGCCCACAGGTTCCTTCAGGATCGGCACCGCCAGCGCCGTGATGAATAAAGGTGCCGTGAAGGCCAGCGCATAGGCATCGGCGATCGGCATGCGCGAATATGCCCAGAAGGCGAAGAAGCTGCTGAACAGGCCGCAGGTGGCGCGGATGACGTGATAGAGGGGCCGCCGCGTGCGCAGATTATTGTAAAGCCCGCCGGAGAAAGCCGCATAGATCAGGATAGGCCCCAGCGCGAACAGGCTGTTCAGCGCGATGATCTGCGGCACGGCATAGGATTTGGTCAGCAGCTTGATGGTGACATCCATGCCGCTGTACAGCGCGAAGGCGACAAAGGCCAGGGCGATGCCAAGGGGGAAATTCTCTTCCGCCTGCGGTGATGCGGGGCGGGGGGTGACGGCGGTCATGATGCCTGGATCCGGCGGCGGGCGGGAATGTGGATGAAAGGGTACGGGGCGTTTGATCCGGGGGATAGCCCCCGGCCACGCATGCCGCCCCTGTCATCATCCCATGATCAGGGGCGCATCAGCGGTTGATCATTGGAAACCGCCATGCTTTGCGCGACAACAGCATGGTCCTGATCCTTCCGCAAAGGCGCCATGCGATGCCCGCTGCCACCATCACCCTGCCGCAACCCGATGATTATGCCGACTGGCACCGGCTATGGACCGCTTACCTGACCTTCTATGGCACCAGCCGGGCAGACGCACTGTTCCAGCGCAACTGGACCGAATTGCTGAAGCCGGATGGGGTGATCCGGGGGTTTGTGGCGCGGGATGCATCGGGCCGGCCCATTGGCCTGACCCATTACATGTTCCACGCCACCGCCTGGGCCGACGCGCCCGTCTGCTATCTCCAGGACCTGTATGTGGATGAAAGCGTGCGTGGCAGTGGTGCCGGTCGCCTGCTGATCGAGGCGGTGGCACGGGCGGCGGAACAGGTGGGGGCGGTGCGCCTTTACTGGCTGACCCACCAGGATAACGCCACCGCCCGCGCGCTGTACGACAAGGTCGCCGCCTGCAAGGGCTTCCTGCGCTACGATTACGAACTGAAAAGCTGAACGTTCAGCGCGCCTTGGGCTGCCACATGGCATTCACGATGACCCAACGGTCACCGAACCGGCCCATATGGAAGTAATCCACGAACCAGGGCGTTTCTACCCGCGCCACCGCGACGGTGCCGGTGACGTCCAGCACCCGCACGCTGCGGTCCCATTTCTCCCTGGGCGTCTTCAGCACGCCCTGGCGCGTCAGTTCCACCAACTCATCCTTCGACATGCGGCGCAGGCCCAGCACCTCGTCCTTGTCGGGGGCTGGGCGGACGGCGCGTTTGGCCAGGTCGGGGTGCAGGGCGCGGGCCACGCGGACCGGGTCCCCCTCCAACTGTCCGTCGACATAATCATAGGCCACGGCCTCAATGGCCTGGATGGTGGCGGCATCGGCCTGCGCGCGGGCGGGCAGGGCGGCCACAGAAAGGGTCAGCAGGGTCAGCAGAACGGCCAGACGCATGAAATGTCTCCAACGGGATCGGTCATCCGACCCCCTTCCTGGGATTGACGCGAACCTGTGCCAAGTTGGAAACTGCGGTGTGCGTGGGGCGGGCAGGAGATTGATCGGGATGGGCATGCCGACGGGTACAGCCGCGCTGGACGGGCTGGCACCGCTGCTGACGGGGTTGCGGATCGACAATATGGACCTGTCGGGCGTGCGCGTGACCCCGCTGACCCCGTACTTGCGGGAAAAGACGGGGGAGGGGCCGTTGTTCCTGTTCGCCCGCGACGGGGCGGCCCGTATCACCCTGATGCAGCCGGGGGCGCAGCCCGTGCTGATCCGGCGGGGCAGCTTCGCGGCCCTGCCCCATGGTCATGGTTTCCGTCTGGCCCCTGACAAGGATCATCCCGCCGCCGCCCTTCTGATCGGGACGGCCACGCTGGACCGCCGCGCGGTAGCGCCGCTGCTGGACCGGCTGCCGCCGCTGCTGTTCATGTGCCCGTCGCGCACGCTGGGCATGGATTGGCAGGATGGCACCTTCGCCATGGTGGAGGCGGCCCTGGCCCAAGGCGATCTGGCCGGGCGGCTGGTGGCGCAGCGGCTGCTGGAAAGCCTGTTCATCATCGCCGTCCGCCGTTTTCTGGAAACCAACGAGACCTATGCCCTGGGTGCCAGCCGCACCGCCACCTCTGTAGGCCGCGCCCTGGTTCTGATGCAGGACCGGCTGGCCGATGACTGGACCTTGGCCAGCCTTGCCGATGCAAGCGGCCTGTCGCAGGCTACCCTGATCCGCCGTTTCCAGGCGCTGGTGGGGGAGGCGCCGATGGCGCATCTAATGCGCCTGCGCATGGAGCGGGCGGCGGAATGGCTGAAATCCGGAGATGACAAGCTGTCGGTGTTGGCCAGCCGTCTGGGCTATCAGTCAGAAGCGGCGTTCGCCCGGCGGTTCAAGGAGTTTCACGGCGTCTGGCCGGGGGAATTCCGGCGGGCGGGGTGAGGGAGGGCGATCAGGGGCGCCAGCGCCATTCCCCTTCCGCCCGCCGCGAACATATCCATATCAACAATGCGGTTGCCGGAATCACGACGGCAAAGACAATGCCGACATGAAGAAGGCTGCCCCGGACCGGTGCGATGAACGGCAAACCCCAGATAAGGAACAGGATCAGGGCACTGTACAAAGCGAAAACCGCCCAGCCTTCCCATGTGGCGGGTACCACGCCATAACCTTGCGTCTTTTGGCGAAACCAGTAACGGTTCGCCATTGGCTTAGTCGCGTCCCCACCGCCAGCGCATTTCGCCCTCTGTATGCCGATTGGCGATCCAGAAAAACAGGGTGGTCATGCCGATGACCCAGCCCATGACGATCACCTGCTTCCAGGGGGCGGGCGGGGCAGCAAACAGGGCGCTGACCGCCATCAAACCACCCGGCACGATCAGGGCATAGGCCGCCGTGAGCAGCCACCCTTCCCAACTGCGCGGGCTAAAGCCGATGCCGTACAATTTGGGTCCGAACCATGCACGCGATGTCATGCCGACCTCCACATCCAGAGTGAGCATATTATAACTGAGTGTAGTGTCGTGGACAATCACAACCGACTGCTGCCGGCCCCCACCAGCAGTCGCACATCAATGCCCAGCAGGGTGACGTTCTCCGTCCGCGCCCCCAACGCGCGGTAGAACAGGCCGGCGCGGATATTGGCGGGCCGGGCGTGCCAGCAGATCCAGGACAGGCCCTGGTCCTGCGCCATGCGCCCCGCCGCCGCCATCAGGGCACGGCCCACGCCAAGGCGACGGGACCCCGGCTCCACATAGATATTTTCCAGCATCAGGCCGCCCGTGGCCGTCTGGCTGTCATAACCGGGGGTCAACAGGACCATGCCGGCCATCCGGTCCCCGCATTCCGCCACCAGACAGCGGAACATCGCATCCTCCCCGAACCCCTGGCGCCGGAACAGGGTCGGTGTCAGGGCGGGCGGTTCCATGCCTTCTTCCGCCGACAAGGCGGCGACAAAGGCACAAACAAGATCGGCGTCCGTGGGGATGGCCCGACGGACGCCGATCTGTTTCTTGGGCTGACTGATCACGGGACCGCGATCAGGCGGCGGCGACCTTGTCCATCTCGCGCAGGATGCTGTCGGCCATGACGGAGGTGGAGACCTTGGCCATGCCCGGCTGCATGATGTCGCCGGTGCGCAGGCCGGTGTTCAGCACGTTCTCCACGGCATTTTCCAGGATGTCCGCCTCGGCCTGCAGGTCGAAGGACCAGCGCAGCGCCATGGCGAAGGACAGGAACATGGCGATGGGGTTGGCCAGGTCGCGACCGGCAATGTCCGGGGCCGAACCATGCACCGGCTCATACAGGGCCTTGCGCTTGCCATTGGCGTCGGTGGCACCCAGCGAGGCGCTGGGCAGCATGCCGATGGAACCGGTCAGCATGGAGGCCTCGTCCGACAGGATATCGCCGAACAGATTGTCGGTGACGATTACGTCGAACTGCTTGGGATTGCGGACCAGCTGCATGGCGGCGGCATCGGCCAGCATGTGCGACAGTTCCACGTCCTGGTACTCGGCCTTGTGCAGGGCGGTCACTTCCTGACGCCACAGCAGGCCCGACTCCATGACATTACCCTTGTCGGACGAGCAGACCTTGTTGCTGCGCTTGCGCGCCAGCTCAAAGGCCACGCGGGCGACACGGTGGATTTCGTGGGTGTCATAGACCTGGGTGTTCACGCCACGGCGCTCACCGTTCGGCAGATCGGTGATGCCGCGCGGCTCACCGAAATAGACGCCACCCGTCAGCTCGCGCACGATCATGATGTCCAGGCCGCGCACGATATCCGGCTTCAGCGAGGAAGCATCGACCAGGGCGTCGAACACCTTGGCGGGGCGGAGGTTGGCGAACAGCTGCATTTCCTTGCGCAGGCGCAGCAAGCCGGCCTCCGGGCGCTTGTCGAAGCCCAGATTGTCCCACTTCGGACCACCCACGGCGGCCAGCAGGACCGCATCCACGGCCAGGGCGCGGGCCATGGTCTCGTCCGTCAGCGGCGTGCCATGCGCGTCGTAGGAGCAGCCGCCGACCAGACCTTCCTCAAGCGCGAACTCAATACCGCGCTTGCGGGCATACCAGTCGATGACGCGGCGGACCTGACGCATGACCTCGGGACCGATCCCGTCGCCCGGCAGCAGAAGGAGCGAACGCTTCGACATGGAATACCTCTGTGTGTTTGCTTGGCATTGGCGGCGGGTCTTCGCCGCGGCTGAATTCATAGACCTTCCTGGTCACGCCGCCAAGGGGCGGCGCGACTAGGCAAAGGCGCAAAGGTACAGGTGGATCAGGAGGCCCAGAGCCAGGGCTGACCATCTTTGGCCTTGGCTTCGAACGCATCGATGGACCCGGCCTCGCGCAGGGTCAGGCCGATATCGTCCCAGCCGTTCAGCAGGCACTGGCGGCGGAACGGCTCCACGTCGAAGCCGATCTTCTCCCCGTCGGGCAGGGTGATGGTCTGTGCTTCCAGATCGACGGTGAAGGTGGCGTTGGCGCCATTGTCGGCGGCGGCCATCAGACGGTCCACTACCTCGGTCGGCATGCGGATCGGCAGGATGCCGTTCTTGAAGCAGTTATTGAAGAAGATGTCGGCGAAGCTGGGCGCGATGATGCAGCGGATGCCGAAATCGGCCAGCGCCCAAGGCGCATGTTCGCGGCTAGAGCCGCAGCCGAAATTATCGCCGGCGACAAGGATCTTGGCCTGGCGGTAGGCCGGCTTGTTCAGCACGAAATCCGCGACCTCCTGGCCATCCTTGAAACGCATGGAGGCGAACAGGCCGGCGCCCAGGCCGGTACGCTTGATCGTCTTCAGATAGTCGGCGGGAATGATCATGTCGGTATCGACATTCATCAGACGCAGCGGGGCGGCAACACCGGTGAGCTGAACAAACTTTTCCATGAGGCTTACCCGACGACAAAGGGGACGAAACGGCCCCTTTTCTGCCATGTGCCCGCCGCATCGCGCAATACATGATCGCTGGAAGGCAGCCCTGCGACAGATGCTTGCGTAGTACTTAAACCACCACCCTTTTTCTCCCGATCCTCACCCATGGTCGGGATGGCAGAAGCGCAGGGCGCACCCTATCTTGAAGGGAAGACCAAACATCTGGTTCAGCGGAGGGTCGCGCCATGCGTGTGTTCCGTATCATCCTTCCCGTCACCGCCATCGATGATGCGGCCGGCTTTTACGGTACGCTGCTGGCGCAGGCCGGGCGGCGCGTGTCGGCGGGCCGGCATTATTTCGATCTGGGCCAGATGGTGCTGGCCTGTTACGACGCAGAGGCCGAGGGCGATCGGGGGCCGGTACCGCCGCTGCCGCAGCCGGTCTATTTCGCTGTGCATGATCTGGAGGATTTCCACGCCCGCGCGGTCGCGGCGGGTGCCGTTATGGAGGGCGGGATCGACACCCGCCCCTGGGGCGAACGTAGCTTCTATTGCCGCGACCCGTTCGGCAACCCGCTCTGCTTTGTGGAGGCAGGCACGGAGTTTACGGGGTGATGCCTGTCACGCCGCCTTGCCCAGATGCTCCTTGACACCGCCGGCCATCAGGAAGGCCAGGCATTGATTGCGCCGCGTGCGATAGGCGCCGGGCGTCATGCCGACCGTGCGGCCGAAAATGCCCGTCAGATGCGCCTGGGATGAAAACCCCGTCTCCGCCGCGATTTCGGCCAGCGGCAGATCGCTTTCCAGCAGCAGGCGCTTGGCCCCGTTCACGCGGCGGGCCAGGACATAGCGGTGCGGTGCCTCGCCCAGGGCCGCCTTGAAACGGCGCGCGAAATGGCTGGCGCTCAACCCCGCCACGGCGGCCAGGGTGGCCAGCGACAGGTCGTCATCGAGGTTCTGTTCCACGAACAGCAGCACACGGCGAAGCTGCATCGCGGAGAGGGCGTTGCCGGTGTCGGCACCTTGACCTGGGCGGCGGGCCAACACGGCCTCAACCCCCTCCGTCTCGGCGGCGATGCAGGCAGTGAATTGCGGGGGCAGACAATCGGGCGGCGGAACGGGCATGGCATCTCCCCTGTCTGAACCGGCACCGGCATGGGCGCGGGGCTGGCTCATCAACATGGATCGCCACGGGCCGCGGTCCAGCCAGCCATGCTGTCATCATCGACAGGGATGGCCAGGAATGGGGCGGGCGTGGCGGGAATGGACTGAAAGAGACCGGCGAATGAAAGGGTAACCCCGAAACCGGCTCCTGGCCATATGATTAACCGTCCGACCCATGGCCGGTCTGTGCGCGTCGTCACTGCTGCTGAAAAACAGGCGGGCTGCGGGTGATATCGATGTCCTTTGGGGGTTTGGCGCGTGGTGGCCACGTGTTCTCGGAATTGGTCCGGCAAAGGCCATGTTTGCCTGGATTTTCTCCGTAACAGGCCTGGACATGGCGGCCCACAGACCGCACATAGACGCGGGGCAAATGTACCGGTGCAGTTGGAGTTACATCATGGGTTTTGCGCGTCGCATCGCGCCGGCCGCCATCGCGGCCATCGCCACCTTTTCCCTTTTCGCCGCCGGTGCCATGCCGGCCTTTGCCGAAATGGTCCTCAATCGCGGCAACCAGGCGGAACCGACCTCGCTGGACCCGCATAAGGGCACCGACGTGCAGTCGGCCCGCATCGGCTACGACCTGTTCGAAGGGCTGATGACCTTCGGACCCGATGGCAAGACCATCCCCGGCGTGGCGGAGAAGTGGGAGATCAGCCCCGATGGCCTGACCTACACCTTCACCCTGCGCGCTGACGCCAAATGGTCGGACGGCACCGCGGTGACGGCAGAGGATTTCGTCTTCTCCTGGCGCCGGCTGGTCAATCCCGCGACGGCATCCGACTATGCCTATTTCCTGTGGCCCGTGAAGAATGGCGAGGCGATCAGCAATGGCAAGATGGCGCCCGACAGCCTGGGCGCCGTGGCCGTCAATCCGCGCACCTTGAAGGTGACGCTGGAACGTCCCACCGGCTATTTCCTGGCATCGCTGGTCCACCGCATGACCTATCCGGTGTCCAAGGCCAATGTGGAGAAGTTCGGCGCCGATTTCGTGAAGCCGGGCAATCTGGTCTCCAACGGCGCTTACAAGCTGACCGACTATATGCCGCAATCCTTCGTGAAGGCGGTGAAGAACCCGTTCTTCCGCGAAGCCAAGAGCGTGAAGGTCGACACAGTCATCTTCCATCACACCGACAGCCCGGAAACCGAGCTGCGCCGCTTGCGCGCCGGTGAACTGGATATCGTGCAGATGGCGCCTGTCACCCAGATCGACTGGCTGAAGCAGAATATGCCGGAGGTGATGAAATTCTATCCGGTGCTGGGCACGCAGTATCTGGCCATCAACATGACCAAGGAACCGCTGGCCTCCAACCCCAAGCTGCGTCAGGCCCTGTCGCTGGCCGTGGACCGGCAGATCATCGTGGACAAGATCACCAAGTCCGGTGAGGTCCCGGCCTATACGCTGACGGCGCCGGGCGTGCCCGGCTACACCCTGCCCGACGCCAATATGGCCAAGGCGACCCAGGCCGAACGCGACGCCATGGCCAAGAAGCTGGTGGCGGAAGCCGGCTATGGTCCCGGGGGCAAGCCCTTCACGGTTGAGATCCTGCACAATACCAATGAAAGCACCCGCAAGATCGCGGTGGGCATCGCCTCCATGTGGCAGTCAAAGCTGGGTGCCAAGGTCAGCCTGAATAATCAGGAATGGAAGGTCGTGCTGCAAAACGCCGGGGAGAAGTCCTATGCCAATATGGTCGTGCTGGGCTGGATCGCCGACTTCCCCGATCCCTACACGTTCCTGAAGCTGTTCCTGGCCGATGTCGGCAAGATGAACCGATCCGGCTATACCAACGCGGCCTATGACGCCAAGCTGAAAGAGGCCAACCTGACCACCGACCCGGCCAAGCGTCTGGCCCTGGTGACGGAGGCGGAAGCGATGATGCTGGCCGATGCGCCGATGATCCCCATCTACCACACCTCCTACCGCAATCTGGTGCATCCGCGCGTCAAGGGCTGGTTCGAAAGCCCGATGGGCGTGCAGCCCACGCGCTATATCGAGGTCAACCGTTAACAGGCGGTTTTAACATGAAGCGCCCGCCACCAATGGCGGGCGCCACCAACCGGGCCATCAACAATAATCAGGCCCGGAGCAAACAGGCGGTTCGCAACCCTACATGTAAGGAACAGGAGATAGTCGGGCATGTCATCATTGTGGAAGAAGATGCGCGGTCTGGTGGCCGCCACGGCCCTGCTCGTGTCGGGCATGGGACTGGCGGCCCTGCCGGCGCAGGCGGAAAAGGTGCTGCACCGGGGTAATGGCGCGGAGCCGGAAACCCTCGACCCCGCCAAGTCCAGCGGCGTGCCCGAAAGCTGGTTGCAATATGACTTGTTCGACGGGCTGTTGGTGCCCGATGGCAAGGGCAATTTCATCCCCGGTGCAGCGGAAAAGTGGGATGTCAGCGCCGATGGCCGCGTCTACACCTTCCACCTGCGCCGCAATGGCAAATGGTCGGACGGCACGCCGGTGACGGCCCATGACTGGGTTTATTCCTGGCGCCGTCTGGTCGATCCCAAGACCATGGCCGACTACGCCTATTTCCTGTGGCAGGTGAAGAACGCGCAGGACATCACGCTGGGCCGCAAGGCGCCGGAAACGATGGGCGTGCGCGCCGTCGATGATTACACGTTCGAGGTGACGCTGGGCGCCCCCACCCCATACTTCCTGTCCATGCTGCACCACCACGCCACCTACGCCGTGTCCAAGGCCAATGTAGAGAAGTTCGGGACGGAGTTTGTGAAGCCCGGCAATCTGGTCACTAACGGCGCCTATATGCTGGTGGAATCGGTACCGCAGAGCCACATCAAGATGGTGAAGAACCCCCACCATTATGATGTGGCCAACACGAAGATCGACACGGTCTTCTTCTACCCGACCGAAAACCAGGAAGCCGAGCTTAAGCGCTACCGCGCCGGCGAACTGCACATCGCTTATGAAGTGCCGGTGGCACAGATGCAGTGGCTGCGCGAGAACCTGAAAAGCGAGCTGCACCTTGCCCCCTATTTCGGCACCTATTTCTACGCGCCGAACATGACCAAGGAGCCGTGGAAGTCCAACAAGGACCTGCGTCTGGCCCTGAACCTGGCCATCGACCGCGACATCATCGTGGAAAAGGTGAACCAGCGCGGTGAAATCCCGGCCTACAGCTTCGTGCCGCCCGACACCACCAACTATACCCAGCAGCTTCCCGACTATGCCAAATGGACGCAAGCTCAGCGCGATGCCAGGGCCAAGGAACTGATCGCCAAGGCCGGTTACGGGCCGGGGGGCAAGCCGCTGGAGATCGAGGTCCTGTACAATACGCAGGAAAACCACCGCAAGGTGGCCATCGCCATCGCTGCCATGTGGCAGCAGAAGCTGGGGGCGAAGGTGACCTTGAACAATCAGGAATGGAAGGTGTTCCTGAGTACGCGTGACGAGAAGAAGTTCAAGGACATCACCCGCCACGGCTGGATCGGCGATTACAATGATGCCAACAACTTCCTGGAACTGGTGCGCGGCGACATTGGCAAGCAGAACCCGTCCGCCTTTGCCGACCCGCAGTTCGACCTGCTGATGGCAGAGGCCAACACAACGGCGGATACGGCCAAGCGCGCCGCCCTGTTGCAGCAGGCCGAGCGCCTGATGATCGAGGAAGTGGCCGTCTTCCCGATCCATTTCTACAGCTCCAAGCATATGGTCAGCCCCAAGCTGATCGGCTGGACCGACAATCTCCAGGATTTGCACCCCTCCCGCTTCCTGGATTTGAAGCCGTAAGGCTTTCGTGTCCCTCAATCGCCGGCGCTGCATCCGCAGCTTGGCTACGCCGCACGAGCGGCGCGGCGGCAGTCGCTGCCGAAGCTGCTTCCGGTTAACCGGAAACAGCTTCACGTCACCCCGCGAAACCCCGACCGCACCAACGGTCGGGGTTTTTTCTTGCCCGCATTCCGGGGCCGTCTATCCTGGGTTTCGGCCCTTTGGTGGAATGGAGAATGTCCGGTGCGGTTCCTGGCGACGTGCGTGTCCTGCCTGCTGTTGCTGGTCACCCTTCTGGTGGTGCCGGCGCGGGCAGAGATGGTGCTGCACCGTGGCAACGGGTCGGAGCCGGAAACGCTGGACCCGCATAAATCGACCGGCGAGGGCGAAAGCTGGATCGAGATGGACCTGTTCGAAGGGCTGGTCACGGCAGATGCGCAGGGGCGCATCATTCCCGGTGCCGCCCTTTCCTGGACCATCAGCGATGACCGACTGACCTATATTTTCAAGCTGCGGCCCAATGGTAAATGGTCGGACGGGACGAAGGTGACAGCGTCGGACTTCGTCTTCTCCTGGCGGCGGCTGGTCTCGCCCGCCACCCGTTCCCGCTATGCCTTCTTCCTGTGGCCCGTGAAGAACGCAGAGGCCGTGTCGAAGGGGGAGATGCCGCCGACTGCCATGGGCGTGGAGGCGGTTGATGACCTGACCCTGCGCGTCACGTTGGAGGCACCGACCTCCTATTTCATATCTTCCCTGCAGCACCATTCCACCTATGCCGTGTCACAGGCCAATGTGAAACGGTTCGGGGATGATTTCATCAAGCCCGGCAACCTTGTCTCCAACGGCGCCTTCATGCTGGACGAGGCGGTGCCGCAGGGGCATGTGAAGCTGGTGCGCAACCCGCATTTCCATGCCGCTTCCACGGTCGTGCTAGATGCCGTCTACTTCTATCCCACGGAAAACCGCGAATCCGAATTGAAGCGCTTCCGGGCGGGGGAGTTGGACGTCACCTATGATCTGCCGGATGGGCAGATCGCCTGGGTGCGGCAGAACATGCCCGCCGACCTACGGCTGGCACCCTTCTTCTCCACCTACTGGTTCTGTTTCAACCTGCGCAATGAACCGTGGAAGTCGAACCCCGACCTGCGGGCCGCCCTGTCGCTGGCCATCGACCGGCAGCTGATCGTGGACAAGATCACCCAGGCCGGTGAAATCCCGGCCTACACCGTTACCCCGCCGGGGACGGAGAATTACGTGGCCCCCCTGCCGGAATGGGCCCGCTGGACCCAGGCACAGCGCGACGCCAAGGCCAAGGAGTTGCTGGCCAAAGCGGGATATGGTCCGGGGGGCAAGCCGCTGGAGGTGGAGATCCTGTTCAACACCTCGGAGAACCACCGCAAGATCGCCATCGCGCTGGACAGCATGTGGCGGCAGAAACTGGGCATCCGGGTCAAGATGACCAATCAGGAATGGAAGGTGGTGTTGCAGTCGCGGGCCGAGGGCAAATTCCAGGATCTGGTGCGCGCCGGCTGGATCGGTGATTATAACGACGCCTATTCCTTCCTGTCCCTGTTCCTGTCGGATGTGAAGGGTCAGAATCACAGCGGCTATTCCAATCCCGACTATGACCGCCTTGTCCGCGCCGCCGCGTCAGAGGTGGACCCGGCGGCGCGGCGGCAGTTGCTGCAACGGGCCGAGGCCCTGATGCTGGCTGACCATCCCGTGATCCCCATCTATACCTATGTCACCACCCACATGGTATCGGCCCGCGTCAGCGGCTGGCAGGACAATATCCGCAACCTCCACCTGTCGCGGTACCTGTCGGTGGTGCGGTAAACCTGCCAGAGGCTCAGTTCGACCTCTATTCAGCTTCGCGCTCTTTGTCGAACAGATGAAGGTCAATTCCAAGGCGCTTGGCATGCACGTCTATGATCATCATCGCGTGGGCCAGCGCTTGAAGCGTGTCGACACCATACATCCGGTGATCGACATGTGTGACTGACGAGGTGACAGTGTATCGACACATCCAAGCATTCGGATGTGCGTTGCTCTTCTCTGGTTTGAACAGCGTGAAGCAGGTCTCATTTTCGTCCTTGTCGGGCCATATGGCGGCGGCGACGATCTCTGTCATCTCTGCACTCCATGCAACGCGGCTTTTGGTACGAATTTGTCAAGGTCCACCGTACCGCCCCACCCACCCCGCCAGCATCCGCACCCAGAGCCGGCGCAGGGCCTCATGCCCCGGAGCGGGGCCGGCGGCCAGTTCCTGCATGGCCATGCCGCGCAGCATATAGATGGTCAGCACCATCAGGTCGGCCATTTCCGTTACATCGTCCGCGTCGGGGCGCAGCGACAGGCCCCAGTTGCTGCCGATGGCGGCCAGGAAGCCGGAAAAGATCGGGGCTAGGCGGGCACGCAGTTCGGTATCGGTGCGCGCCGCCATCGCCACCTCGAACAGCAGGTCGCGGTGGCGGCCCGTATAGAACCGGGTCCAGGCCGCCTCGATCATGGCGGACAGCCTGTCCTCCAGCGGCAGGGAAGGGTCCGGCGTCTCCGCCGGTCCCAGGGCGCGGGCCGACGCGACGGCGCCCAGCAGCAACCCCTCTGCCGCGAGCGCCAGCATCTCCGCCTTGGTCTCGAAATGATGGGCCCAGGCCCCGCGTGAGACGCCGGCCCGTTCCAGGATCACCGACAGCGAGGCCCCGGCATTGCCATGGTCGGCCAGCGCGTCCAGCGTGGCCGCCGCCAGCCGCTCCCGCATCTCCTCGCGCCGTGCCGCCTGGCTGCGCCGTTCCGGCTTTGCCTGCTCCGCCACGTTCCTTCACCCGCTTCAACTTTTTCCGTTTTCATCATTGCCACAAAAGCCGGGCCGATGTAAAAACAAACCAATCGGTCTGTTTTTATAAACACACAGCGGGAGGATCGGATGGCACAGACGGACAATGTCGGGCGGCTGGCACGCAGCATGGCTTTCTATTCGGCCTATCACCGGCACCCTCATAACCGGCTGACGCATTATTTCGGCGTGCCGACCATCGTGTTCGCGGTGATGCTTGGCCTGTCCTATATCCCGGTGCCGCTGGGCGGAATGCAGGTTAGCGTGGCGCTGATCCTGATGGCGGTGTTGGCGGCTTATTATGTCTATCTTGACCCCATGATCGGCGGCACATTGGCGGCCTTGTCGGTGCCGTTCCTGATGCTGGCCGACCATGTCGCCACCCTGCCGGCACAGACGGCGGCCATCATCGGGGCCGTCACCTTCGTCGGCGGCTGGGCGGTGCAGTTGCTTGGCCACAAGTTTGAGGGCAACAAGCCGGTCCTGACGGCCAATCTGCTGCAAATCTTCGTGGCCCCGCTGTTTCTGGTGGCCGAGGCCTATTTCGCCCTGGGCCTGCGCAAGGACGTGGAGGCACAGGTGGAACGGCTGGTGGCTGACGGTATCGGCGGCCCCGGCGCCCTGGGCCTGCCGGCGCATCAGGGCTGATCCGGGATGGGGCAGGGGCGGCGTATTCTAATCGCGGGCGCCGGCAGTGTCGGTGCCTATGCCGGTGGCTGTCTGGCCCTGGAGGGGCGTTCCGTCACCCTGCTTGGGCGTCCGGCCCTGATGGAACGGGTGCGGGCACGCGGCCTGCGGGTCAGTGATCTGGACGGGCTGGACCGGAAGGCGCTGCCCGGCCCCTGCTTGCGGCTGGATACCGATCCGGCGGCGGCCATGGAAGATGCCGGCCTGATCCTGGTTACCGTCAAATGCGCCGATACGGCCGCCATGGCCGACCTGATCGCCACCCATGCCCCACCCGATGCCTGGGTCATCAGCTTGCAGAACGGGGTCGGCAATGCCGGCATCCTGGCTGACAGGCTGGGACCCGGACGGGTGGTGGCCGGCATGGTGCCCTTCAACATCGTGCAACTGCCCGATGGCCGCATCCATCGCGGCACCGGCGGCACCATCCTGATCGCCGCCGGCTTCTACGGTCTTCGTCAGGAACTGGACGTGCCGGGCCTGCCCGTGGCTGAAAGCGCCGACATGGATGGGGTGCTGTGGGGCAAGCTGCTGATCAACCTGAACAATGCGCTGAACGCCCTGTCGGGCCTGCCGCTGGCCGAACAACTCTCCGCGCGTCCCTGGCGCCGGCTGCTGGCGGCACAGCAATTGGAGGGGCTGGCGGCGTTGCGGCGTGCGGGCATCCGCCCGGCCACGCTGGGCGCCGTGTCGCCCCGCCTGCTGCCCCACATCCTGCGCCTGCCCGACCCACTATTCCGGGTGCTGGCAAGGCGGATGCTGTCCATTGATCCGCTGGCCCGGTCCTCCATGTGGGAGGATCTGGAACGCCGCCGCCCGACGGAGATCGACCAGTTGCAAGGCGCGGTGATCGAACTGGCGGCCCGCCACGGCCTGTCCGCCCCCGTCAGCACCCGTGTGCGCGACCTGATCCAGGCGGCGGAGGCGGTGGGCGGCGGTTCGCCGGGGTTGAGGCCTGAGGCGGTGACGTAGAGCACATTTCCGCCGAGCGGAAGCACGCTCTACGCTTTTGTTTTCCTCAATCGCCGGCGCTGCATCCGCAGCTTGGCTTACGCCGCACGAGCGGCGCGGCGGCAGTCGCCGCCGGAGCAGCTTCCGGTAACCGCAAGCTGCTCTTAACCCATCCCGCGACAAGCATCCCATTGCCATTCCCGGTGATCGGCCTAGGATGCGCGGCAGGTTTCCCCCCTTGGATGTTGCATGCCATGAAAAACGCCCGCCGTATCGCCGCCGCCCTGCTGGCGCTTTCCAGCCTTGCCGGCTGCATGGCAGCGCCTGCCCAGCGTGAGTCGCGTGAAGGTCTGGACCCGCGCCGGGCCTGCCTTGCGCAATGCAACCGCGACAACAATATCTGCATGGACCAGCAGTCGGCCAGCCCCGGCAACACCTCGCAGGTCGGTCGCACCGACTATGGTATGGGGGCGACCTGCAAGGCCGAATTGCAAAGCTGCCAGGCCCGCTGCTGACCCCCGCTTCCGTCTCCTGGAGTCGGTATCCGATGAAGAAGCTTGTCATCTCCTGTCTGGCGGGTCTGCTGCTGGCGGCCCCCTTGCCTGCGCTGGCGCAGGACCGCGCCGTGCCGGTCAGCCGGGCCGATATCACCCTGTCCTTCGCGCCGTTGGTGAAGCAGGCCGGCCCCGCCGTGGTGAATATCTACACCAAGCGGCGGGTGCAGCAGCGCATCTCCCCCCTGTTGCAGGACCCGCTGTTCCAGCGCTTCTTCGGTGACGCCCTGTCGGGCATTCCGCGCGAACGGGTGGAAAGCAGCCTGGGCTCGGGCGTGATCCTGGGGGCCGATGGCCTGATCGTCACCAACGCCCATGTCATCAAGGACAGTGACGAGATCACGGTCGTCCTGTCCGACCGCCGCGAATTTGCGGCCCGGCTGGTGACCACGGACGAACAGGTCGATCTGGCCGTTCTGCGCATCGATCCGGGCAAGGAAAAGCTGCCCGTGCTGGAGATGCATGACAGCGACAATCTGGAAGTGGGCGATCTGGTCCTGGCCATCGGCAACCCGTTCGGGGTGGGCCAGACGGTCACCAGCGGTATCGTCTCTGCCGTGGCCCGCACCGCCGTCGGCATTTCCGACTATAATTTCTTCATCCAGACCGATGCCGCCATCAATCCCGGCAATTCTGGCGGCGCGCTGGTCAGCATGGATGGGCGGCTGGTGGGGATCAATACCGCCATCTACAGCCGGTCGGGCGGTTCCATCGGCATCGGCTTTGCCATTCCGGCCAACATGGTCCGCACGGTCGTCGATGCCGTGCGCAATGGCGGCAAGCTGGTCCGCCCCTGGATCGGTGCCGGCGGGCAGCCGGTGACCAGCGACATCGCCGCCTCCCTGGGCCTGACGCGGCCTGCCGGCGTCCTGATCAATCAGGTGCGCAAGGGCGGGCCGGCGGATCAGGCGGGGCTGAAGGTCGGCGACGTGGTCACCGCCGTCAATGGCAAGGCCGTGGATGACCCTGACAGCATGCGCTACCGCGTGGCAACGCTGGGCGTGGGCGGCACCACCAATGTCACCGTTCTGCGCAATGGCCGGGAACAGAACCTGTCCTTGCGCCTGATCGGCCCGCCGGAGGACCCGCCGCGCCAGGAAACCACGCTGGCCGGACGCACGCCCCTGACGGGGGCCAAGGTTGCCAACCTGAACCCGGCCCTGGTGGAGGAACTGCGCTTTGACGGGGCCGACAGCGGTGTGGTCGTGCTGGAGGTCGGGCGCGGATCGCCCGCGGCGTCGCTGGGCCTGCGCCCCGGCGATGTGGTCCTGTCGGTCAACAATACCGAGGTGAAACGGGTGGGCGACCTGGATGCCGCCCTGGCCGGACAGGTCCGCCGCTGGACCATCGCCGTCCGGCGCGGGGACCAGACGCTGACCACCACAGTCGGCGGGTAAGTAAAAACCCCCGCCGGAGCGATCCGGCGGGGGCTTTCACCTTACGGTCCTCAGTTCACGCGGGAACCGGTGCCCAGCAGGCCCCGGTTGCGCAGCAGCGCGTCAACCTTGGGGGCGCGGCCGCGGAAGGCGACATAGGCCTCCATCGGGTCCTTGGACCCACCGGCGCTGTACACTTCCTGATACAGCTTCTGGGCCAGCTTCGGATCGAAGATGTTGCCGGCTTCCTTGAAGGCGTCGAACCCGTCGGCATCCAGCACTTCGGCCCACATATAGCTGTAATAGCCGGCGGAATAGCCGTCGCCGGAGAAGACGTGCGTGAAGTGCGGGCTGCGGTGGCGCATGACGATTTCCTTCGGCATGCCCAGCTTGGCCAGCTCATCGCGCTCGAACTTGTCCGGGTCCAGGTCCTTGGCGTCGGTCAGGCTGTGATAGGCCAGATCGACCAGGGCGGACGAGGTGTAGGAGACGGTGGCAAAGCCCTGGTTGAAGGTCTGGGCCGCCAGGATCTTGTCCAGCAGGGCCTTGGGTATCGGCTCACCCGTCTTGTAATGGACGGCGAAGCGCTGCAGAATCTCCGGCTGCTCGATCCAATGTTCCAGGATCTGGCTGGGGAATTCCACAAAGTCGCGCAGCACCGACGTGCCCGACAGCTGCGGATAGGTGACATCCGACAGCATGCCATGCAGGCCATGGCCAAATTCATGGAACAGGGTGCTGGCATCGTCGAACGACAGCAGCGTCGGCTGGCCTTCGGCCCCCTTCGCGAAATTGTTGTTGTTCATGACGATGGGCGTCACCTTGCCCGACAGCTTTTCCTGCTCACGCAGCGACGACATCCAGGCACCGGAACGCTTGGACGGCCGGGCGAAATTGTCGCTGTAGAAGACGGCGACGTGCTGGCCCTTCTTGTCCTTGACCTCATACACCTTCACGTCGGGGTGATAACGGGGCACGTCCTTCAACTCGGTGAAGGTCACGCCGAACAGCTGATTGGCCGTGAAGAACACCGCTTCCATCATCTTGGTCAGCTGGAAGTACGGCTTGATCTCTTCCTCGTTCAGGTCGTACTTCGCCTTGCGCACCTTCTCGGCGTAGTAATACCAGTCCCAGGGTTCGATCTGGATATTCTGGCCCTCGCTGGCCGCCATCTTGGCCAGATCGTCCTTTTCCTCCGCCGCGCGCACCTTGGCCGGTTCCCAGACCTGGAGCAGCAGATCGCTGACGGCCTGCGGATTCTTGGCCATCGTGTCGGCCAGCTTGTATTCGGCAAAGGTCTTGTAGCCCAGCAGGTTCGCGCGCTCGATCCGGAGTTGCACGATCTCCTTGATGGCGGCGTTGTTGTCCTGGGCATCGCCATTGTCACCGCGCGCGGTCCAGGCCTTCCAGGCCTTTTCCCGCAAGGCGCGGTTGGCGGAGAAGGTTAGGAACGGTTCGATCGAGGAACGCGACAGGGTGATGACATACTTGCCCTCGTCCCCGCGCTCCTTGGCGGCCTGGGCGGCGGCGGCGCGCACGAATTCCGGCAGGCCGACCAGCTCTTCCTCGCTGGTCAGGACCAGCTTGTATTCCTTCTCGTCGGCCAGGACATTCTGACTGAACTGTGTGGACAGAACGGCCAGGCGCTGCAGGATGGCGGCCATCCGGTCGCGGTCCTTGCCCTCCAGCTTGGCGCCAGCGCGCACGAAATCGATGTAATAGCGCTCAAGGACGCGGGCCTGTTCCTTGGACAGTTTCAGGCTGTCGCGCTTGGCGTACAGCGTATCGATGCGCGCGAACAGGGCGGCATTCAGGTTGATGGCATTGCCATGCGCCGCCATGACCGGCGCCATTTCGCGCTGGATCTTCTGGAGCTGATCATTGGTGTTGGACGCGGTCAGGCTGCTGAACACGCGGGACACATTGCCCAGCATGTTGCCGCTCTTTTCCAGGGCGTCGATGGTGTTGGCGAAGGTGGGGGCGTCCTTATTGTCGGTGATCGCCTTGATCTCCGCCAGATGGTCGGCCATCGCCTTCTCATAGGCCGGCTTGAAATGCTCCGGCTTGATGGCGTCATAGGGCGGAACGCCGAACCGCGTGTTCCAGGGATGAAAGAAGGGATTGTCGCTGGTCACCTTGGTCTCCGCCTGCGCCACCTGCATGGGCGCGTCCGCTGCCTGCGCCATCATCGGCATGCATGTGCCTGCCATGGCCAGGATCAGGGCCGAAGCCCCGTTCTTCAACACCGCTTTCACTGCCTGTCCCCTTAATTCTTATTGAGGGATTGTCCGAACCGTCATGGGTCGGGCATCGCGCCGTACCTGACAAGAGGCGAAACATTTCCGTTACAATGAACCGTCATCTTCGCCGAAATTGTCGCGGATCATGTCAGCCCAGGGCTGGCGGCGGTATGAAAGGCTCGTTTACACTGCCCTTCCGCACCCATCACCGGACACGCCATGCACGCCGCACACAAACCCGTTCCCCGTCTGGCTGAGCTTGACATGAAGGCACACCGCTATGCCGACAAGGGGGCCTATCAAAAGGAATTGGAAAAACTGCAGGAGAAGATCCTGCATGTGCAGCAGGCCTACTGGCATGGCAAGCGCCGGGCCGTGATCGTGTTCGAGGGCTGGGACGCTGCCGGCAAGGGCGGGGCCATTCGCCGCCTGACGGAAAACCTGGATCCACGTGGCGCCCATGTCTGGCCCATTGCGGCCCCGACACCGGCCGAACAGGGGCGGCACTATTTGTGGCGCTTCTGGCAACGCCTGCCCGAACCCGGCACCTTCGCCATTTTCGACCGGTCTTGGTATGGGCGCGTGCTGGTGGAACGGGTCGAAGGTTTCGCCAAGCCCCACGAATGGCAACGCGCCTATGATGAGATCAACGAGTTCGAACGGCTTTTGACCGATGATGGCGTGCGCATCGTCAAGCTGTTCATGCACCTGTCGCCGGACGAACAGCTGGACCGGTTCAAGGAGCGGCTGAACAATCCCTATAAGCGCTGGAAACTGACGGCGGAGGATCTGCGCAACCGCGACCGGCGGCCTGCGTATGAGGAGGCGATCGACGAGATGTTCGCGCGCACCAGCACGGATCAGGCCCCCTGGGTTGCCGTGCCCGCCGATGCCAAATGGCATGCCCGCGTGGCGGTACTGCGCCATGTCGTGGATGCCCTGGCGGCCGGTGTGGACGTGGCGCCGCCGCCCCTGGACCCGGCGGTGAAGAAGGCGATGGAGAAGCTGCTGGCCTGATATGGCCGGTTAAGCTTTCTGACCGTCCATACGGCGGCGCCCGGCGCCTGAGGGAACAATTGAGAAAGCCTACGACCCCTTCTTGTCCAACGGCGTGGCATCGGCGGCGCGGCGGGTGCGCTGCCAGGCGTCCAGGGTCCGGCGCAGATTGGCGGCGGCTTCCCGCTGTAGGGCAGTGCGCCCGGCGGCGGGGTTGTTGAACGCCGTCTCCAACTCCTCCTGCTCCGCCAGACAGGCCTCATAGCTCAACAGCGCATTGCGGTCGCTGTCGATGCGGTCGGCATGGCCGCTCTGGATACCGCCATCAATCCGGGGAAGGGTGCAGGGACCCGCAAAGGCAGGGCCGGCCAGCAGCAGAGCGGACAGGGCGAGGGTACAGGGTTTGACGGACATGCGGATACCCGATGGAGGGTCGCGACAGGAATGATGACAGCGGCCATCACCCCTGTGCATCGAGTTGAGAGTCGCATGAATGCACAGGCCGGGACAGTGCCTATTTCACACCGGAAGGTTATAGCGCCAACTTCGGCACGCATGCGGAAAACAGCTTTAACCGCGCCGGCCCGCACCACGCAGGGCAACGGCCAGGGTAGTTGCCGTGCTTTCGGCATCGCGCGGCACGATCACCATGCCGTCGGCGGCGGCGGCCAGGCCGGCATGATCGGCGGGGCCCGGCTGGTCGGCCAGGATCACATCCCAGGAACTGGCGGCCTTGCGCAGCACTTGCACGGCGCGTGACGGGGTTGGGACCAGCGTCACCTCGCACCCGTACCCGTCCAGTTCCAGGATCAAAGCATCTGCGTCTTCTGATGCCGACACCATCAGCACCCGCACCGCCGCCTCACGCCGGCTGGACGGGATGCGTTCGGCCAATTCCATGGCCTGACGGCCTGCCTTCTGGATCTGGCGGGCAAAATCACGCTGCGGCCCGTCGGGCAGGTCGGCCTCCAGGAAGGAGGCAAAGCCCAGCAGGGCGTTCAGCGCGTTGACAAGGTCATGGCGCAGCCCGCGCGGCAGGCCATTGGCCTCCAGCGCAGGGGTTTGCGCGTCATCAGCGGGCAAGGCCCAGCTCCACGGCGCGCATGGCGGCCTGCGTACGGTTCTTGGCGCCCAGCTTGCGGCACAGGCCCCGGATATGCAGCTTCACCGTCACTTCCTCCAGGTCCAGCGCGCGGGCAATCTCCTTGTTGGACTGGCCCTTCAGCAGGAAGTCCAGCACCTCACGCTCGCGCCGTGTGAAGGTGCTGTTGAGCGCGTTGCCGTCCGACGCCATGGCGCTTTCGGCCAGATTGTCGGGCATGAAGGTTTCGCCCGCCGCCATCCGCTGCACAGCCTGCAACAGGATGGAACCCGGCAGCGTCTTGGGCAGGAAGCCCACGGCGCCATGGGCCATGGCCAGACGGATATCCTCGTTCTTGGCCTCGCCCGACATCAGGGCGATCTTCAGTGACGGGTAGCGTTCGCGCAGGCGGACAAGACCGTTCAGCCCGTTCATGCCGGGCATGCGCAGGTCCAGCAGCAGGATGTCGAACGGCGCCCCGTCATCCAGGACCTTCAACGCCTCGCTAACCGTACCCACGCCCTGGACGAAAGTGCCAGGCGCCTCACGCTCGAAATGCGAGCGCAGGGCATCACGCAGAAGGTCATGATCGTCGGCAATCAGCAGGCGCATGTTTTTCTGCCCAAGGAGTTCACGTTAACGGCTCAATATTACAGCAACGGACGATTGCGCATAGCCCCCTGTTTGGGCCACCACCGCAATAGGTGCCCTTTGCCTATGACCTTGAGCCGCAGAGGTATGGCAAACGGCCCTTGCTGTTTTGTTTTGACTTGGTCGCTCGGCTGGGATAACGGTTTGAGCAGGTGAAAGGTAATGCCGTTCGCCGGGGTGTCTTGGCATATCCCCGTTTTTCCGGACTGCCGCAGGGTAGGCCGGCGCGAATCGCCGAAAGCAGGTTCTACCCGGACCGCCTTCGACAATGGCCATTACCGGGGTTGGTTTCCCGACCATCCCTGCCGCTTCACCCGCCGCCCCCCTCCCTTTTCAGGTCATTCGTCCAAAGCGAAGTCCCGTGCTTCCGGCCCCTGGTTCCGATTCCGTCGCCGAACCTTGGCCGTGATCCCGCCCCAATCGGGGCGCATCCATGGGGGTGCCGCCCCCGTTCCCGCAACCGGCCCCACGGCCGACCGACAGCCAGATCCGATGAATCTCCAGGAACTCAAGGCCAAAACCCCCGCCGAGCTGCTCGCCTTTGCCGAAGAGCTGCAGATCGAGAATGCCGGCACCCTGCGCAAGCAGGACATGATGTTCGCCATCCTGAAGCAGCTGGCCGACAATGACGTGCCGATCTATGGCGAAGGCGTGCTGGAGGTGCTGCCCGACGGGTTCGGCTTCCTGCGCTCACCCGAAGCCAACTATCTGCCCGGCCCCGACGATATCTATATCTCCCCGTCCCAGGTGAAGCGCTTCGGCCTGCGCACCGGCGACACGGTGGAAGGCCAGATCCGGGCGCCCAAGGATGGGGAGCGCTATTTCGCGCTGCTGAAGGTCAACACGATCAATTTCGACCATCCGGACAAGGTGCGCCACCGCATCAATTTCGACAACCTGACCCCGCTTTACCCGGATGAACGGCTGAAGTTGGAGGTGGAGGTCGATAATACCGGCAAGGGCCGCAAGGACATGACCACCCGCGTCATCGACCTTGTCGCTCCCCTGGGCAAGGGCCAGCGCGCCCTGATCGTGGCGCCGCCGCGCACCGGTAAGACGGTGATGCTGCAGAACATCGCCCATTCCATCGCCACCAATCACCCGGAAGTCTATCTGATCGTCCTGCTGATCGATGAGCGTCCGGAAGAAGTGACCGACATGGCCCGCTCCGTGCGGGGCGAGGTCGTGTCCTCAACCTTTGATGAGCCGGCCACCCGCCATGTGCAGGTGACGGAAATGGTCCTGGAAAAGGCCAAGCGTCTGGTGGAGCACAAGCGCGACGTCGTCATCCTGCTGGACAGCATCACCCGCCTGGGCCGCGCCTATAACACCGTCGTTCCCTCGTCGGGCAAGGTGCTGACCGGTGGTGTGGACGCCAACGCCTTGCAGCGGCCCAAGCGCTTCTTCGGTGCTGCCCGTAACATCGAGGAAGGCGGATCGCTGACCATCATCGCCACCGCCCTGATCGACACCGGCAGCCGCATGGACGAAGTGATCTTCGAAGAGTTCAAGGGCACCGGTAACAGCGAAATCGTCCTGGACCGTAAGCTGTCCGACAAGCGCATCTTCCCGGCACTCGACATCC
This sequence comes from alpha proteobacterium AAP38, assembly GCA_001296005.1. GTDB lineage: Bacteria > Pseudomonadota > Alphaproteobacteria > Azospirillales > Azospirillaceae > Niveispirillum. Next base: position 77,620 of record LJHR01000021.1, read on the forward strand.
AGAAGTCGGGTACCCGCAAGGAAGACCTGCTGGTCGACAAGGGTGCGATGGCCAAGATGTGGATCCTGCGCCGCATCCTGAATCCGATGGGTCCGCAGGACGCGGTCGAGTTCCTGGTCGACAAGCTGAAGCAGTCGAAGACCAACAACGATTTCTTCGACAGCATGAACCAGTAAGGGGGCAAGCCCTCGCTTTGGAAAAGGCCGCCGCCGGGCAACCGGGGCGGCCTTTTTTCATGGGCTTGGGGGGGCTATCTGCTGACACCGCATGCCCTTTCTGCTATTCTCCCGGCATCAACATCCAATCCACGCCCGCCCGCAATTCGAAGCCACCGGCTTTCGGAGTTCAGTTCCTGTATCCGCGAAACACCCCCTTATTTTGTGTTGCACGGCGTTGCATGGGCCGGATCAGCGGGGGAGGGGCAGCACCCTTCACCCGAAGCCATAGACCTTTTCATAGGTCGCGTGACCGCCATCACGGCGCCCCGCCGCGCAAATGGATAGGATGGGTGAAATTGATCATCCCGCCATTGAAATGTCATGGAACCGGCGCATGATCACATCGTTGCCTCGTGGAACCGCGTATGCAGGCCCTCAAGGGGCCCGGACAGGAGGACGCCTATGGAAAACAATGATTTGATGCTTGATGACACCCTGCTTGGCGAGGCCAGCCTTGGTGAGCTTCTGTCCGATCCCATCGCCTTGTTGCTGATGGATCGTGACGGGGTGATGCCGGAGGATGTGCTGCGCATTGTCCGCGTCACGGCGGGCCGGATCGCCAGCAATGATTGCGGTCCGGTCGCTGCTGCCATATCGGCGGCCTGACCTTTTGCACCCGATATGACGGACGGGGGGATCGCCCGTCCGATTGAACTGCCGCTGCCCCCGTGCCATATGCAATCGTGAGATTACAATGCCGGAGGGGGTATCGTGCCCGACAGCCTGAACCATGCCGACCTGGGCGAATTGCCCGCCTGGGACCTGTCCGACCTGTATGCCGGCCCCGACTGCCCGGCGCTGGCCGCCGACCTGACCCAGGCCGACGCCGATGCCGCCGCCTTTGCCGAACGGTACCAGGGCAAGCTGGCGGGGTTGAGCGGGGCTGAACTGGCCCAGGCCGTTGCCGATTATGAGAAGCTGGATGAGGTTCTGTCGAAGGTCATGTCCTTCGCGGGCCTGCTCTATGCCTCCAACATGGCCGATCCCAATATTGGCCGCTTCTATCAGGGGATGAGCGAGCGGGTGACGGGCATTTCCGTCCATCTGCTGTTCTTCACGCTGGAGATCAACCGGCTGGAGGATGCGGCCCTGGAGGCCAAGCTGGCCAGCCCGGCGCTTGCCGCCTATCGCCCCTTCCTGCGCGATACCCGGATCTTCCGCCCGCATCAGCTGGCGGACGAGCTGGAAAAGCTGCTGCATGAGAAATATGTGGCGGGGCGTGCCGCCTGGACCCGGCTGTTCGATGAACATCTGGCCGACCTGCGCTTCCCCATCCGGGGGGAGGAACTGACGTCGGCCCAGGCCCTCAACCTGCTTTCCTCCACGGATGCCGCCGTCCGCCGGGAAGCGGCCCAAGTGCTGGGCGAGGTGTTGGGGAAGAACCAGCGCACCTTCGCCCACATCATGAACACCCTGATCAAGGATAAGGAGATCGAGGATCGCTGGCGCAGCTACGCCAACCCCTGGTCATCCCGCAACCTGGCCAATCAGGTGGAGGATGAGGTGGTGGACGCGCTGCTGTCCTCGGTGCGCGCCGCCTACCCCCGCCTGTCCCATCGTTACTATGCACTGAAGGCCAAGTGGTTTGGTCAGGATAAGCTGGACTATTGGGACCGTAACGCGCCCCTGCCCGGCGATGATGACCGCAAGATCCCGTGGGCCGACGCCAAGCGCATCGTGCGCGATGCCTATGCCCGCTTCAGCCCCAGGATGGCGGAGATCGGGCAGCACTTCTTCGACAATCCCTGGATCGACGTGCCGCCGCGTCCCGGCAAAAATCCAGGTGCCTTCGCGCACCCGGTGGTGCCGTCCGCACATCCTTACCTGCTGCTGAACTATATGGGCCGCACGCGCGACGTGATGACCCTGGCCCATGAGCTGGGCCATGGCGTGCATCAGTATCTGTGCCGCGAACAGGGTCATTTGCAGGCATCCACACCGCTGACATTGGCTGAAACCGCCTCGGTATTCGGGGAGATGCTGACCTTCCGCGGCCTGCTGGACGCCACCACCGACCCGAAGAAGCGCAAGGCGCTGCTGGCGGGCAAGGTGGAGGACATGATCAACACCGTCGTCCGCCAGATCGCCTTTTATCAGTTCGAACGCAAGCTGCACACGGAACGGCGTGAGGGCGAGCTGTCAGCCGAGCGGATTGCCGATATCTGGATGGAGGTGCAGACCGAAAGCCTGGGCCCCGCCTTCCGCTGGGAAGACAGCTACCGGCCCTACTGGACCTATATCGGCCATTTCGTTCACTCGCCCTTCTATGTCTACGCCTATGCCTTCGGCGACTGCTTGGTGAACAGCCTGTATGCGGCCTATCAGGAGGCGGCGGCCAAGGGCCAGGGGGCGGAATTCGCGGACAAGTATATGGAAATGCTGTCGGCGGCGGGGACCTTGCACCATACCGACCTGCTGGCCCCGTTCGGCCTGAACCTGAAGGACCCGTCCTTCTGGAACAAGGGCCTGGGCCTGCTGGACAGTTTCATTACCGAGTTGGAGGGGCTGTAAGCGGACTTGTCGCATGCGGGTTTCGCCCTTATGCGACCTACGCCGGTTCGTAGGTCGCATAAGGGCGAAACCCGCATGCGACAGGCGTCAACCTTACTTCTTCAGGCCGATCTCGCGCAGGCGCTGATCCAGATACTGACCCGCTGTCAGCGCGTCCGACAGGGGTGCGTCGGGGCGGGGGTGCAGGAACAGCGGCATGGAATAGCGGGAGACATTATGTTCCGGCGGCGGGTTCACCACGCGGTGGGTCGTCGCGGGGAAATACCCGCCCGACGCCAGCTTCAGCATGTCGCCGGCATTGACGGCGATCATCCCGGCATCGCATGGCACGTCGTGCCAGTTGCCGGCGGTGTCCTGAGCCTGCAATCCCGGCTCGCTGCCCGTCACCAGCAGGGTGATCAGGTTGATATCCTCATGCGCCGCTGCGCGCACGGCCCCCGGCTCATACCCTTCGCCGATGGGCGGATAATGCAGGACGCGGAACAGCGTGCTGGTCGACCCATCCATCATGTTGGGCAGCGGCTGCTTGAAGCTGTTGCGCAAATCCTCAGGCACATTGTCCTGGATCCAGTTCAGCAAGGTCAGGCCCATGGCAGACAGGTCGGCATACATCCGGTCGGTCGCGTCCTTCACCTGCGGCGGCAGGCGGCGGCCCGGATAGACATGGTAGAATTCCTTCAGGTCCTTGACGGCACTGTCCTTGGCGTTTTCCGACTTGAACGGGAAATAGCCGTCCTGGATTTCCGGGTCGAACTTGTACTCGTGCTTGCCGTTCCAGGCGAAGAAGCCGGACCAGACCTTGTACAGGTCCTGGATCAGGGCAGTGTCGATGCTGTGGTTGCGCAGGACGGCGAAGCCGGTTTCCCGCAGCGAGGTGACGAACTGCTGCGCGGCATCGGGCGCCCGGTAATCCACGGTGGCGATATTGAACATGGGTCTGTTGCCTTAGGCCTGATGTTTTCGTGTATGGCTTGGTTCCTATCATCACGTTGCCACGCCCCGCGTCAATAGGCGGGGCCGTGCCTGCCCTTGCCGGAATGTCGCGCACTGCCTATGTTGCGGCGCGATAGACCCCTTAACCATGCGGCGGCCCCCGATGCCTTCCACGCCCCTGCGTTTCCTGGCCGGTTCAGAGGCCATGGCCCGCATCCGCCGGGATGGACTGCACGAGGATTTGTTCGATGTGGTGGCGGGCGCCAGCGGTGGGGCGAAATGGCTGGCCCTGACAAGGCTGGACCAGGCGCTTTTCGGTAGCTGGTTCCGGCACCGCGAACGCCCGCTTCATATGGTGGGCAGTTCCATCGGCACCTGGCGCTTCGCCTGTCTGGCCCAACCTGACCCCGTGGCCGCCTGCAAGCGGTTTGAGGCCTGCTATCTGGATTACGCGGTCGACGGGCCGGTCAGTGCGACGGAGCTGACCGCCCATTGCCGGGATTTCCTGGACGTCATCTTCGGGGCGGATGGGATCGGCCATGTCCTGGCCCATCCCTTCATGCGGCAATCGATCCTGGCGGTCCGGGGCCGGGGGCCGATACGGCCCAGTGCGGGGAAGGTGGGGTTGGGCCTGGGCTTAGGCGCCGCCGGTCTTGCCAATCTGGTCAGCCGCCGCACCCTGCCGGCCTTCTTCGAACGCACCGTCCTGCATGATGGCCGCGACGCCCCGCCCTTCGACCTGGGGGCGGAATTCCCGACCCAGGCCGTTGCCCTGTCGCCCGCCAATCTGGTGCCGGCCTTGCTTGCATCGTCTGCCGTGCCCTTCGTCTTTGACGGGGTGGTGGATATGGCGGGGGCGCGGCCCGGCCTCTATCTGGATGGCGGCATCATGGATTACCATCTGGATATGGGCTTCACGCCGCCGGGGTTGGTGCTGTACCTGCATTTCTCCCACCGCATCGTGCCGGGTTGGTTCGACAAGACGCTGCCCTGGCGCCGTCCGCGCGCCGCCAATTTGTCGCGCATGCTGGTCCTGTGTCCTTCGGTGGAGTTTGCCCAGGCGCTGCCCTTCGGCAAGATCCCCGACCGTGGCGATTTCCGCCGCATGGACACCGCCACGCGGCAGAAATACTGGCGGACGGCCGTGGCGGAGACGGACCGGCTGGCCGATTGCTGGCGTGAAGCGGTGGAAAAGGACCGGGTGCCGGACCTGCTGGAACCGCTCGTTCCCTGACGCGCCGGACCAGTGTCATCGAACCGGCACTTGACCGCCGGCCCCCGCATCGGCTTCATGCGCGAACCTTACTCCCCTCCAGCCGGAGCCCGCACCCATGGCCGTCTCGCCGCTCGCCCCCGCTTCCTTCCCGTCGCTGCCGCCTATCGCCGGCGTGCGTCTGGCCGGGCACCGCGCCGGCATCCGGTACAAGACGCCGCGCAACGACGTGATGGTCGCGGTGCTGGATGAAGGCTCCAGCGTGGCCGCCGTCCTGACCCGGTCGCTGACGGCTTCCGCCCCCATCCATCGCTGCCGCGCCCATCTGGCCGGTGGGGCCGTGCGCGCCCTGGTCGTCAATGCCGGCAATTCCAACGCCTTCACCGGCAAGGCCGGCGAAGCGTTTGTGGACGCCACCATCGACGCCACCGTGGCCCTGCTGGGCTGCAAGGCATCCGAAGTGTTCCCCGCTTCCACCGGCGTCATCGGGCAGCCGATGCCGGCCGACCTGATCGCCAAGTCCTTGCCGGAAGCCTTCACCAAGCTGGTCCCCGCAGAGGGGGCGGCGTGGGAGGTGGCGGCGCGCGCCATCATGACCACCGACACCTTCCCCAAGGGCGCGTCGGCCACCGTCACCATCGACGGCGTGACGGTGACGGTCGCCGGCTTCGCTAAGGGCAGCGGCATGATCGCGCCCGACATGGCGACGATGCTGGCCTATGTCTTCACCGACGCCAATATCGCCCATGCCCCGTTGCAGGCCGTGCTGTCATCGGCCACCGACCGCAGCTTCAATTCCATCACGGTGGATGGCGACACCTCCACCTCCGACACGTTGGTCCTGTGCGCCACGCGCAAGGCCGGGCATGCGGCCATCGAGGCGACCGACGATCCGCGTCTGGCGGCCTTTGCCAAGGCCGTGGACGAGGTCTGCCTGGACCTGGCGCAGCAGATCGTGCGCGATGGCGAGGGGGCGACCAAGTTCGTGGAAATCCGCGTCAAAGGGGCCGACAGCGATACCGCCGCCAAGCGCATTGCCCTGACGGTCGCCAATTCGCCCCTGGTGAAGACCGCTGTGGCCGGCGAGGATGCCAACTGGGGCCGCATCGTGGCCGCCGTGGGCCGGTCGGGCGAACGCGCCGACCGCGACCTTCTGGTCATCTCCGTCGGCGGCGTGCAGATCTGCGCCAATGGGATGGAGGTGCCGGGTTACGACGAGGCACCGGTGGCGGCCCATATGAAGGGCCAGGAAATCCTGATGGAAGTGGATATTGGCCTGGGGCAGGGCAGCGCCACGGTCTGGACCTGCGACCTGACCCACGGCTATATCGACATCAATGGCAGCTACCGGTCGTGAGCGGCGGCGACACACCCTGCTGGCAGGAACCGGTCCGTCAGGGGCCGGTCCGCACGGTCCTGGTGGCCGCTGTCGCCCTGGTTGATGCCGATGGGCGCGTGCTGCTGGCGCAGCGTCCACCGGGCAAGTCCATGGCGGGCCTGTGGGAATTTCCCGGCGGCAAGGTCGATGAGGGCGAGACACCGGAAGCGGCCCTGGTGCGGGAGTTGAAGGAGGAGCTGGGGATCGACACGGCGGAAAGCTGCCTCGCCCCCATCGCTTTTGCCAGCCACACCTATGAGACCTTCCACCTGCTGATGCCGCTCTATGTGGCACGCGTCTGGAAGGGGACGCCTACGCCCCTGGAGGGGCAGCAGCTGGCCTGGGTCAAGCCGGTGCGCATGGTGGATTACCCGATGCCGCCGGCGGATATTCCCCTGATCCCGATCCTGCGGGACCTGCTCTAATCACCGCCGCAAGGTGTGGATCGAGCGGATCAGCAGGGCGATGACCACCAGGGCGCCCCCCTGGTGGGCCGAACCCAGGGCCACCGGTACGGCATGCAGCAGGGTGGTAATACCCAGCACCACCTGCCCGCCAATGCCCAGTGACAGCCACAGGGCCGACCGCTTCGCCACCTCCGGCAAATCGGCCCGCTGTCCCACCCGCCAGGCATAGGACAGGACAGCGACGGCGGTGGCGATGGCCAGCCAGCGGTGCGTGAACTGCACCGTGGCGGTGTTTTCCAGGAAGTTCAGCCACGCCGGCGACAGGTTCCAGACCTCCGGCGGGGCAAACTCCCCATTCATCAGCGGCCAGGTGTTGTAGGCAAAGCCGGCATCCAGCCCCGCCACAAAGGCCCCCCAGACGACCGTGATGGACACCAGCACCATGGCCGCCCAGCCATGGCGGCGCAGGCCGGCACGGTCAGGCCGGTGGGCGGCACCGGGATGGCGCAGGCCCAGGCCCGCCTGGATCAGCAAGGCGTAGAGGATCAGCGCCATCGACAGATGCATGGCCAGCCGGTAATGGCTGACATCGGTGCGCACCGACAGGCCCGATTGCACCATGAACCAGCCGATGAAGCCCTGCAGCCCGCCCAGCAGGAACAGGCCCACCAGTTTGGGCAGCATGGACCTTGTCACCATGCCCTTCACCGCGAACCAGACCAGCGGCACCGCGAAGACCACGCCAATCAGACGGCCCCACAGGCGGTGGAACCATTCCCAGAAGAAGATCTGCTTGAACTCATCCAGGCTCATGCCCCGGTTCAGGACCTGATATTCGGGGATCTGCTTGTATTTCTCGAACTCCACCAGCCACTGCGCCTCGTTCAGGGGCGGCAGGGTGCCCGTAATGGGCTTCCATTCGGTGATCGACAGGCCGCTTTCCGTCAGGCGGGTGATGGCGCCGATGATGGCCATGACAAAGACCATGCCGGCACAGGCCAGCAGCCAGTTGGCGACGGCGCGGTGGCCGGGTACGGTTTGGGCGGCGGTCATGACAGGCCGTTCGGTGAATGAAAAGATGCCGTGATATGGGGTCGATACGGCCCTTTGGTCAAATGCCGGGCTTGCGGCCCCGCGTCGCAGCCAGGGCGGACAGGATCGGCCCCGCCGATGCCGGATCGCGCATGATGGTTCCCATCACCGCGACGCCTGCCGCCCCGGCACCGATACAGGCCCCGGCATTCCCGCCATCAACCCCGCCCAGCGCCAGGGTGGGCAGGGGCAGCCCCGACAGGACCCCCAGCCCCAGGGCGGGGCCGTAGCCGGGCTTGGATGGGGTCAGGAAAATGGGGCTGAGCGTGGCGTAATCCGCCCCATCGCGCGCCGCCGCCGCCACACCATCCCGGTCATGGCAGGAGGTGCCGATCAGGGCATCCGGCCCCAGCAGGGCCCGTGCCGTGACGATATCCTCGCCATCCGGCAGATGCACCCCGTCGCACAGGCTGCCCAGCGCCATATCGCCATGGATGGTCAGCACGCCACCGACCTGCGCCAGGACAGGCCGCAGCCGCATCAGCAGGGCGGATTGATGGTCGCGCGGCAGGTCCTTTTCCCGGAGACTGACCCAGCGGCACCCAGCGGACACACAGGCGGCCACCACCGACGCCAGATCGCCGCCCGCCTGATGCCGGTCGGTGATCAGCAGCAGGGGCGGGTCGGGCAGCGGCCTCACGCCGTCAGCTTTCCGCCGATCTGGTGAGTATAGCCGCGCAGGAAGGCGGCACCATCCACCGGCCCCTTGCCCGGCCGCTGCACCCGGATCAGGCGCAGCGCCCCCTCGCCACAGGCCAGGGTGGGTCCGGCATCCAGCAGGGTGCCGGGTTCGCCCCCGCCATCGACCGCCTGTGCCTCCAGCACCTTCAGCTTCTCGCCATTGGCCAGATCGATCCAGGTGCCGGGCCAGGGGGTGAGGCCACGCACCTGCCGGTCCAGTTCGGAGGCGGGCCGGGTCAGGTCCAGCCGTCCCTCATCCTTAGACAGCTTGGCGGCATAGGTCACGCCCTCTGCCGGCTGCGGCACCGGGGGCAGGCTGCCATCGGCAATGCCGGGCAGGGCCTCAACCATCAGCCGCGCCCCCATGACGGCCAGCGCGTCATGCAGGTCGGCGGCATTCATCCGGGCCGTGATGGGCAGCGTGTCCTTCAACAGCATGGCGCCGGTATCCAGGCCGGCATCCATCTGCATGATGGTGACGCCCGTCTCCGCATCGCCGGCCAGGATCGACCGCTGGATGGGGGCCGCCCCGCGCCAGCGCGGCAGCAGGCTGGCATGGACATTGACACAGCCCAGGCGTGGCGCATCGAGAATGGCCTGCGGCAGGATCAGGCCATAGGCCGCAACGATGGCGCAATCCAGGTTGAGCGCTGCGAACTCCGCCTGCTCCTCCGCCTTGCGCAGGCTTTTGGGGGTGCGCACGGGAATGCCCAGGGCCTCGGCGCGGCGATGCACGGGACTGGCCTGCAATTGCTGCCCTCGGCCTGCGGGACGCGGCGGCTGACTATAGACGCACACCACCTCATGCCCGGCGGCCACCAGCGCATCCAGGATGGAGACGGAAAAATCCGGCGTGCCCATGAAGGCGAGACGCAGCGGCATGGGGCACCTCCCCGGCGGAGAGTGGAAGGGAGCGTTTTACGGGCTTCCGTAAAACGCTTCGGCGGCGACCGCCGCCGCGCCGCACGTGCGGCGTGAAGCCAAGCCGCGGATGCGGCGCCGGCGATTGAGGAACGCGAACGCTCCCGTTACTTCTTCGCCTTGTTGTACTTGCGCAGCAGCATGTTGCGCTTCAGCGACGAGAGATGGTCGATAAACAGCACACCGTTCAGATGGTCGATCTCGTGCTGGATGCAGGTGGCCAGCAGGCCGTCAGCATCCATTTCCCGTTCTTCGCCACCCCGGTCGACATAGCGCACGCGCACCATCTTGGGCCGTGTCACCTCGGCATAGATCTCCGGGATGGACAGGCAGCCTTCCTGGGTGATGGCCTGTTCGTCAGAGGTCCAGATCAGTTCCGGGTTGACCATGGCCAGCGCGTCGCTGCGGTTTTCCGACACGTCCACGACGATGACCCGCTCAAGCAACCCGATCTGCGGGGCCGCCAGACCGATGCCCGGCGCCTTGTACATGGTCTCCAGCATATCATCCATCAGCCTCGCCACGCGGCCATCGACATTGGTCAAGGGCTTGCACTTCGCCTTCAGGCGGGTGTCGGGGATGGTGAGGATGGGCAGCAGCGACATGGGTGCGGGGTCCGGGCAAAAAAAAGGGCGGGACGGGACTGTCCTCATGGGGCAAATATGCCCAGTGCCGCCAATGGTCAAGCGCGATCCCGGCGGGGCGGAAATGATGCTGCGCGTTCCCTTGCATTCCGGACGTGACAGGCCCATGACATAGCGCATGGACCCTGGGGTGCCGCATGCATTATCGCCATGCGGCTGAGATCACACCCATCGAACCTGATCCGGGTCATGCCGGCGAAGGGAGAAGGCGGAAATGAGTTTGCTGCACAGACCTGACAGACCACGCGTCGCCATCATCGGCGGCGGCATCATCGGCATGGCCATCGGCTGGCGCCTGGCCCAGGGTGGAGCGTCGGTCGACATCTTCGACCGTGCCAGTGCCGGCCAGGGGGCGACGCGCGCAGCCGCCGGCATGCTGGCGGCGGGGGTGGAAGCGGAACCGGGCGAACAGCGCCTGTTGCCGCTGTGCCTGGAAAGCCAGGCTCGCTGGCCGGGCTTCGCGGCGGAGCTGGAGGCGCTGACCGGTATGCAAGTCGGCCTACGTACCGAAGGCACGCTGGTGGTGGCCAGCACGCGGGACGAGGTGGAACTGCTGCGGTCGAACTATGAGTTTCAGCGCGGGCTGGGCCTGGACCTCGTCTGGCTGTCAGGAGCGGCGGCCAAGGAGAAGGAGCCCTTCCTGAACCCGCGCACCGCGGCGGGCGTGTTCAGCGCCAAGGATGGGCAGGTCGATAACCGGCTGGCCGCGGCGGCCCTGCGCGTGGCCCTGGAACGCACGGGTGCCCGTCTGCATGAGGGGGTGGATGTCACGGGTCTGGATGTGCAGGGCGGTCGGGCGACGGGCGTGGTCTTGGGCGACCGTGTTGTGCCTGCCGATAGTGTCGTGCTGGCGGCGGGTGCCTGGTCGCGGCTTGTCCCCGGACAGGCCAGCCCGCCGCCGGTGCGCCCCGTGAAGGGGCAGATGATGTCGCTGGCCATGGACCCCGCCAACCCGCTGTTGTCGCATGTCGTCTGGGCGCCCAAATGCTATCTGGTGCCGCGCGCCGACGGCACCCTGATCATCGGGGCGACGACAGAGGAAAAGGGGTTCGATGCGCAGATGACGGCGGGCGGGGTTCTGGCCCTGCTGGATGCCGCCTGGCGCGCCCTGCCGGGGGTGGAAGAACTGCCCGTCAAGGAGATGTGGGTGGGCCACCGGCCCGGCTGCCGCGATGATGCGCCCATCCTGGGGCCGGCGGCGGGGTTGGAGGGGCTGGTACTGGCCACGGGCCATCACCGCAACGGCATCCTGCTGGCCCCCCTCACGGCGGACGCCATCGCCGATCTGGTCTTGACCGGGCGGGTCGATCCGCATATCGCCCCGTTCGGGGCTGGCCGTTTCGATGCGGCACGCGCCGCGTAAGGGGTGGAGCTAATGATCAGCGTCAATGGCAAGAACCTGGAACCGGACAATTACGCCCTGACCGCCGTGATGGCGGTGGGAGGGATTGATCCGGGCGCGCGCGGCATTGCCGTGGCGCTCAACGACACCGTGGTCCCGCGTGGGCGCTGGGCCGATACCATTCTTTCCCCCGGCGACCGGGTGGAAATCGTCAAGGTTCTGCAAGGTGGTTGAGATGAATGATCCGCTGAAGATCGCCGGCAAGAGCTTCCGGTCCCGCTTGTTCCTGGGCTCTGCCGGTTATCCCAACCAGCAGGTGTTTCTGGACAGCTTGGCGGCATCCGGCTCCGAAATCCTCACCGTTTCCGTGCGCCGCGCCGACCTGACCGGATATGGTGAAGGCTTGCTGGATCTGGTGGCGGGCAAGGTCTGGCTGCTGCCCAATACCGCCGGCTGTTCCACGGTCAAGGATGCCGTCCTGACCGCGCAGTTGGCGCGTGAGGCCATGGACACCAACTGGATCAAGCTGGAACTGATCGGCGATCGGGAGACGCTGTATCCCGACGTCGAACAGCTTCTGCGCGCAGCGGATGAACTGGTGCGTGACGGGTTCGTGGTCCTGCCCTATTGCACGGACGACCCCATCATCTGCCGCCGTCTGGCCGATGTCGGCTGTGCCGCCGTCATGCCGCTGGGCGCCCCCATCGGCACCGGCCTGGGCATCCTGAACCCGTACAATATCGAGACGATCTGCCGGAACAGCACGGTTCCTGTGGTTCTGGATGCCGGCATCGGCACGGCCAGTGATGCCGCACTCGCCATGGAACTGGGCTGCGACGCCGTCCTGCTGAACACCGCCGTCTCCAAAAGCACCGATCCCGTGATGATGGCGGCGGCCATGCGGGCCGGGGTGGAAGGGGGCCGCATGGCCCGTCTGGCGGGCCGCATCCCCAAGCGTCTGCGCGCGGAGGCATCCAGCCCGGAACTGGGGCTAATCGGGACGTGATGGTCAGGCGGCCATGCCCGCCGCATGACCGCTGGACCAAGCCCATTGGAAATTATAGCCGCCCAGCCAGCCGGTGACGTCCACGGCCTCTCCCACCACGAACAGGCCGGGGACTTTCTTGGCTTCCATGGTCTTGGATGACAGCTCGGCGGTGTCGATGCCGCCCAGCGTCACTTCCGCCGTGCGGTAGCCCTCCGTCCCGTCCGGCAGCACCGTCCAGGCGTGCAGGGCGCTGGCCACCGCCATCAGGTCGGCATCCTTGATGTCGGCCATGGGCCGGTTGACCACGGGGGCAGGGCCGATCAGCGCCACCTCGAACAACCGCTCGGCAAAGCGGCGGGGCAGGATTTCGCCCAGGATGGTCTTCAGCTCCGCCTTGTGGCGCGTCTTCTTCAGACCCTTCAGATGCTCGGCCAGGGCCAGATCGGGTGACAGGTCGATGCGCACCGCTTCCGTCTCCCGCCAGTAGGAGGAGATTTGCAGGATCGACGGCCCCGACAGGCCGCGATGGGTGATCAGCAACGCTTCGCGGAACCGACCCTTGCCGCAGGAAACCGATGCCTCCAGCGGCACGCCCGACAGGTCCTTCAGCTTGTCCAGATCAACGGGCGCAAAGGTTAGGGGCACCAGGGCCGGGCGCGGCTCCACAATATTCAGCCCCCATTTGCGCGCCAGACGGAAGGCGAAATCGGTGGCCCCCATCTTGGGGATGGACGGGCCGCCCGTGGCCAGGATGAAGCTGTCGGCGGTGAAGGTGCCATGGCTGGTCACCACGCTGAACCCGCCGCCATCGACCGGCGTGACCTCATCGATCCGGCATGCCGTGCGGATGGCCACGCCGGCATCGGCGCATTCATCCAGCAGCATGCCCAGGATGCGCGGTGCCCCATCATCGCAGAACAGCTGCCCCAGCTTCTTCTCATGCCAGCCGATGCCGTGCCGGTCGACCAGGGCGATGAAATCATGCTGCGTATGGCGCTTAAGGGCGGAGATGGCGAAATGCGGGTTGGCCGACAGGTAGCGGTCGGGCTTCACCTCCAGGTTGGTGAAATTGCAGCGCCCGCCGCCGGAGATCAGGATCTTCTTGCCCACCTTCTCCGCATGGTCCAGCACCAGAACGCGCCGCCCGCGCCGCCCGGCAAAGATGGCGGCGTAAAGCCCTGCGGCCCCGCCGCCTGCGATGATGATGTCGTGATGCGTATCCATGCTGGTGCGTTACCAGGGAACAGGCGTGGGATCAATCATCCCCTTCCAGATCAACGTCAGGCAGGCCCTTTGTGTTGGCCAGCTTGCATTTGCTGAAATCCACGCCGCGCAGGTCGGCATTGGTCAGGTTGGCGTCGGTCAGGTCGGCGCCCTTGATGCTGACATTCCGGATTTGGGCCTGACGCAGGTCGGCCCCCGTCAGGTTGGCGCCCGTAAGGTCTGCCCCGACCAGCACGGCCTTGCCCAGGCGCGCCCGTTCCATGTTGGTCTGCCAGTCATGGCCCTGGATATTGATGGGGGATGCCAGCACCCCCGTCATGTCCGCCCCCACCAGCATGGTGCGGATCATGCGCGTCCCGCGCATGTTGGCGTTGCGCAGGTTGGCCCCACGCAAATCCGCCGATGACAGGTCGGCCATCAGCAGGGCGGAGCGGGACAGGTTGGCATTGCGCAGCACGGCACCCCGGAAGATCCCCGCCGACAGGGTCATGCGCGACAGGTCCATGCCGGTCAGATCCTTGCCCGACAGGTCCAGCTGCTTGCCGGCCCCGCCATTGGTTTCGATCCATTTGGCGTGCGCCGTCAGCATGGTGGCCAGGTCTTCCTCCATCCCGGCCAATTGCTCGACGGTTTTCACATCCTCAACATTGGCCAGGGTCAGGTCGACCCCGTCCAAGATGGCGCCGATCAGGTTGGCACCTTTCAGGTTGGCGTGGCGCAGGATGGCGCCCGTCATGATGGCGCCCTCCAGATTGGCGCCTTCCAGATTGGCTTCCGTCAGGTCACAGCTGGTCAGGTCGCATCCCGTCAGGTTGCTGTCCGACAGGTTGGCCTTGACCAGGATCGACCCGCGCAGATCGGCATCGCGCAGGTCGGTCTGCATGACAAAACTGTCCGACAGCCGCGCCTTGGACAGGGTGGCGCGCATGATCACGGCCTTGGACAGGTCCGCCTCTGACGTGGCCTGCACCGACACCAGTTCGCCATTGCGGGCCAGCGCCAGGGTGCCGTTGCGGAAATCGGCGGAGGTCAGGTTGCAGCTGATCATGACCGCGCCGCGCAGGATGGCCCCGCGCATGTCGGCTGCCGTGAGGTCGGCATGCATCAGATCAGCTTCGGCCAGATCGGCGGCATAGAAATTGGTCATGCGCAGGTCGGCCCCGCGCATCAGGGTGTTGTGCAGCTTCGCACCTGTGAAATCGGCAGAGGCCAGCACGGAGCCCGACAGGTCCAGGTTGGACAGTTCGCACAGCTTGAAATGCGCGCGCACGCCGGTGACGCGCTGTTCCACAAAGGCCTGGTGCTGCTTCAGCATCACGTCCAGGTCGTTCTGCGCGATCTTGTTCCGGTACACGCCCAACCGTTCATCCAGCAGCGACGGCGATTTCTGGATCGCCACGCGGCTGAGGTTGGCGTTTGATGAACCGCCGGTGCGGGTGAATTTGGACATCGCGGTCTTGTGGCCTGGAAACCATGCCGGAAACACCCCGGCCCCTGTAAACGCATTAAGACACGGGCTGCCTATAACGCAAAGGGGTAATGCGAAAGGTCAGGCGAGCGTCACGCGAAGATCACAGGGGTTAATCCATATCCACCTTGCCGCGCATCTTCTTGACGCCCGAGCGAGTGGTTTTCGCGTCCAGGCGGCGGGTCTTCGACGCCAACGTGGGGCGCGTGGGACGGCGCGGCGCCTGACGTTCTGCGGCCTTAGCCAGGATTTCCACCAGCCGCGCCTTGGCATCCTCGCGGTTGCGTTCTTGGCTGCGATGGGCCTGGGCCACCAGCACCAGAACCCCGTCCGCCGTCAGCTTGCGCCCCGCCACGCCGCGCACCCGCTGTTTCAGCCAGTCGGGCAGGGTGGGTGAGTTGGCGACGTCGAAACGCAGCTGCACCGCTGTTTCCACCTTGTTGACATTCTGCCCGCCCGGACCGCCGGCGCGCAGGAAGCTTTCCTGAAGCTCCTCCTCGTCAATGGCGATATGGGGGGTGATGGGGATCATGGGTCCGGTTCCGCTGCTGCTGCCCGTCAACAACAGCAATCGGGGCCGATCGTCAAGGGCTGGGCGATCTCATGTAGGTGCGGAGTTCGATACGGTTACAATCAACCAGGAACGCATCGATCTTGTCGGCCTCCCGCGTGACAATCAGGTTCATCGGCGTCCAGTCGGCGGCAATCAGAAGGCGTTCATCTTGCGTGCCGTTAAATAGCAAGCCGACCGCGACCTCGCATATGGCTGTAGCCGAAGGTGGAATCTGTCCCGGTCTTGTCGCCGATTGGACATTGGGATTGTCGCCGGAAGCCGGACACACATCGACAAGGTCCGCGATCCACTCCACACGGCGCAGCACCTCGACTTGTCGGGTTACGAATGGCCAATTGTCGAACACCAAAGGGGCGGTTGGTTCTGGCGGGCGCACCGACATTTGGGATCGGAGGGGCTCTGGTATTCCGGTCGGTAGGACGGGCGGTTTCCACTCCCGCCAGCGGGCTTGAAGCTGCTCGATGCTCGAAATGGCAAGGGAGAATACCTCGAACTTGAAGCATAGATCGCGCGGCTGGACGGTGACGAGCCAAGAGCGGCCGGCATTGTCGCCAAGCCAGACATGGTTGGCCAGTTCGACCTTCATTCCCGTCAGGCCGTTTGCTATTGCGCGCAAGGCCTCGATTTCGGCCTGGAGTTCATAGGCGGGATACTCGACATGCATCAGTCAGTTTCCACGAGGATGTACCTGCCAGCACCGCACCCAACAGCACGTCCAGGCAGGTACGGCCTGTGACGAAGCGGCAATGGAAATCGGGCGATAGAGCGGCATGCTGGGCCCGATATTGGAAGGTCTTTCAGAGTGTCGCTGAGGCCACCCTATCGTCAAGGCTCCGATGGTGACGGCGGCTTACGGTCGGGCACGGGGGAGGATTGGGCTGGTGTCGGCGCGCCCTTCTTGCGCCCATGGCTGATGCGGGGTTCGGGCGGGTCGATGCGCGGGGCCGGTGGTCCCTCGATGCCGGGGGCCGGCGGGGCGGGCGGCAGCGGGTCCTGCAAGGCCCGCGCGGCCCGGTCAGCATCCAGGCGCAGCGTATCGGCGTCCCGCCGCTGCATCGGGTCAGACGTGGGACGCAGCGACAGGTCGGCCCCGCCCCGCAGGCCATCCGCCTCTGCCCGCCCGCGTTCGGCGTCCAGCGGGCTGGGGCTGGCCGGCAGTCCGGGCAGGCCGGGCGGCGGTGACAGAAGCGGGTTTTCCTGCGCCCCGGCAAGGGGGCACAGCAGGAACAGGCCAGCCAGTGCGGAGAGGGAAATCGCCTTGCGCATGCACAGCATATGGGCACCATCCCCCCGCCCGCACAGGGGTGAAACCAGCCATGCGGACAGGGCCGCAACAACCCCTTGCACCCCCGCCCATTCGCATGGATAAGCTGATCCCACGACGCACCCGTACGTGCCCCTGGCCTTTTGCGCCATGCAACGACGTCAGGCGTCCTTTTTGGCAGCACCGGTCATCCGTGGGCCGGTACCCCGAGAGGGATAGTCACATGAACGCCGTTTCCCGCCGCGAAGGCATGGTCCGGTAAGGACCCCGCTGGTTCGCTTCGTCCGTTGACGCTTTGCGGTCTTGTTCGACCCGGCAATCACGACGCGGCACCAGATCCCGATCTTCCCCGCGCTATCCGGCTGACCGGTCCGTACCGCCCGCCGCGATCATTTCATATTCCCGCCCTGTTCTGCGCCCATTGCGGGGCGAGACTGGGTGGCATCGGGTATTGCCCCCGGAGGGTTTGTCCATGGCCCAGGTCCGTTTCCGCACCGCCGTCGCCCCCCTGCGCCGCGCTGCCGCCCGCAGCGTCACGCCCCGCCTGCCCAGCGTCGATCAGATGGTGGCAAGGCTGGAGCCGGCGGAACCCATGCACTGCATCCGCCCCGCCACCCTGCGCGCCACGGCGGATCGGTTCCTGGACCTGTTCGGTCAGGCCACGGATGGCCGGGGTGACGTGCTGTATGCCGTGAAGTGCAATCCCGATCCGGCTTTCCTGCGCGCGCTTTACCAGGGCGGTATCCGGCATTTCGACTGCGCGTCGCCGGCGGAAATCCGCGTGGTGCGGCAGATGTTTGCCGATGCGCAGATCCATTACATGCACCCGGTGAAGAACCGCGCTGCCATCGCCAAGGCCTATAACGACTATGCCGTCCGCGACTTCTCGCTGGACAGCATGGAAGAGCTGGAGAAGATCGCCGCCGTTACCGGCAATGCAACCGACCTGGGCCTGTTCATTCGCCTCGCCATGCCCAAGGGCAAGGCCGCCTATGATCTGTCGGGCAAGTTCGGGGCGCAGTTCGAGGATGCTGTCGCCCTGCTGCGCCGCGCCCGGACGGTCGGCGCGCGGGTCGGCCTGTGCTTCCATGTTGGCAGCCAGATGCTGGAGCCCGCCGCCTATGGCCGCGCCCTGGAGCTGGCGGGCCGGGTGATTGATGCCGCGGGTGTCGCCATCGACGTTCTGGATGTGGGCGGCGGCTTCCCCGTGGCCTATCCCGACATGGACCCGCCCGACCTGACCCTCTACATGGACGCAATCGCCACGGGTATCGCGGCCCTGAACCTGCCGGCCAGCACCCGCATCTGGTGTGAACCGGGCCGCGCCCTGGTGGCCGCCGGCGGCTCAGTCGTGGTGCAGGTGGAGCGCCGCCGGGGCAGTGACGAGCTGTTCATCAATGATGGCGTCTATGGCAGCCTGTCGGATGCGGGCGTGCCCGGCTTCCTGTTCCCCTGCCGCCTGATCCGCCGCACCGACGCGCCGCTCGCTCCGTTCAGCTTCTGGGGTCCCACCTGCGACAGTGCCGACCGCATGAAGGGGCCGTTCCTGCTGCCGGCCGACGTGCAGGAAGGCGACTGGATCGAGATCGGGCAGCTGGGTGCCTATGGCGCCACCCTGCGGACGGAGTTCAACGGGTTCGATCAGGCGCATCTGGTCGAAGTGTGCGATGGCCCGCTGCTGGACACGGCTGGCCATGCCGTCTCCCTATCGGTCTGCGCGGCCTGATGCGGCGCGGTTCGCGTCACAGGGAGTATAATTGGCAAGGTACTGAGAATAATGCCATCGCCTACGCAACGATCGTGCCTCCCACAGGCCTATCCCCAAGTTTATCAGGGTTAAATTCCAGATCGGGAAACAGCTGAAAAAGCTGTTCGCCGTTCCTTTCGCCGATGATCGCCGGGGTGTTACACGATTATTTCACATGCGCGTCGTTGCACCCGGCATCAGGCCGATGATAGTTTGACACGCATCATCTTCACTAATCGCAACGCTTGATATAGCATTGTGACAATTCCAACCGGGCGCGGTCCCATCCATCTGGGCGGGGCCGTGCCTTTCTGTTGTCCTGCATCACGTCTGAAGCACGTCAACCCCACAGCCATGAGGCTCCCATAGGCGGGTAATAGCCCCGGAGAACCCACGAAAATGACCCAATATCAGAAGCATTGTGCCCTTCCCGGGCGTCTTGTGATGGTAGGCTTCGGCAGCATCGGTCAAGGTGTGCTGCCTCTGATTCTGCGGCATATCGAAATTGACCGACAGAACATCACCATCATCACGGCGGACGAGCGCGGCCACGGTGAGGCTGACTATTTCGGCATCAAGTTCGTCAAGGAACCACTGACCCGGCGGAATTACCGGGCCATGCTGGAACCGCTGCTCTCCAAGGGCGATTTCCTGTTGAACCTGTCAGTGGATGTCTCGTCCACGGCGCTGGTTGAGCTTTGCGCCGAACGTGGCGCGCTCTATCTCGACACCTGCATCGAGCCGTGGCCCGGCGGTTATACCGACCCCAGCCTGTCGCCCTCCATGCGCTCCAACTACGCGCTGCGCGAAACGGCGCTGGATCTCCGGGGCAAACTGGGGACGAACGCGCCCACGGCCGTGCTGACCCACGGCGCCAATCCCGGCCTTGTCTCCCACTTTGTGAAGCAGGCGCTGCTGAACATTGCGGAGGATACAGGCCGCGACGTCACCGACGTGCCGGCCGACCGTGCCGCCTGGGCCAAGCTGGCGCACGAGTTGGGCGTGAAGGTCATCCATATCGCCGAACGCGACACCCAGGTCTCCTCCATCCCCAAAAAGCGGGGGGAGTTCGTTAATACCTGGTCCATTGACGGCTTCATCTCTGAGGGCTGTCAGCCGGCGGAGCTGGGCTGGGGCACGCATGAGGCGACGTTCCCGCCGGACGGTATTCGCCATGAATTTGGCGGCCAGTCCGGCATCATCTTGAACCGCCCCGGCGTGACCCAGCGTGTGCGCACCTGGACCCCGATGGAAGGCCCCTTCCACGGCTTCCTGATCACGCATAGCGAGGCGCTGTCGATCCCCGACTATCTGACGGTGCGCGACGCCGACGGCAAGGCGCTCTACCGCCCCACCTGCCACTATGCCTATCACCCCTGCGACGATGCCGTGAAATCCATCCACGAATTCGCCGGCAAGAATTTCGTGCAGCAGGAAACCCAGCGCCTGTTGATGAAGGAAATCATCGACGGTGTGGACGAGCTGGGCGTGCTGCTGGCCGGTCATGAAAAGGGCGCCTACTGGTTCGGCTCGCAGCTGACCTGTTCGGAGGCCCGCCAGTTGGTGGAGTTCAACAGCGCCACCAGCCTGCAGGTCACGGTCGCCGCCCTGTCCGGCATGATCTGGGCCATCGAGAACCCGGATCGTGGCATCGTGGAAGCCGACGACATGGATTTCCAGCGCTGCCTGGATATCTGCATGCCCTATCTGGGGCCGGTGGTCGGGGCTTATACGGACTGGACCCCGCTGGACGGGCGCAACAAGCTGTTCGTGGAGGACGTGGACATGTCCGATCCGTGGCAGTTCAAGAATATTCGGGTGGTGTGAGGGGGCTTAAGCTCTCTTTTTTATCTGTTATAGGGCCCTCAACGTGCCTAGTAGTGCATGTTGAGGGTTTGTGTTGCGTATTTAGGGGGATGTAGTATATTTTCGCGCTCCAGAATCAGATTGGAGCCATATGACATGTCGCTGAATTTTGGTAGACTTCGTAATGAGCAATGTGGAATTAATGACATTATTTGGTCTTGGAAAAATAAATCGGAAAATACTAGAGATGATTTTGACCGATTTTATTTTCTTTGGTCTCAATTCAATGCGTGGGGATTGATTGTAACTCTTGCAAAGTATGATAGTAAAATGATCGACTTATTGTCGAAAAACAGGAATATTCAGCAAATATATAGTCAAAAAATACAAGATGAAAATCGTCGCTACCTACGCAACGATCTGAATGAGTGCACGTCGAGTTTTCCTCTTCCAAGTTACGCTGACTTAGTTCGAATCGATCATCGGTATCCATGGAAGCAGAATCAGGGCAACGCTGAGTATTGGGGTAGAATTTCCCGTGCACAGGCATCCGGAAAATCGGTAAAAATGAGCCCAAGACTTCATCCTACTGATTGGGAATCAGTGCTTCATTGTATGTATGCAGTTAGGTGTAATTTGTTTCATGGATCAAAAGTAGCCTCGGAAGGAGAGAGGAATTTTATCAATTGTTTTTCCAATGTTCTGGATATGATGATGAACGAAAGAGGGGGGCTGTTCGACCTAGGATAAGCACATGGAAAGTTTGCTTCAAACCACACAGCCCCCCAAACTTCCCCCCGCCATCCATTCCATAACTGACCCATATCATGTCGCGCCCCTGCCACGCAGGGTAGAAGGCCCCGGAAACCTGATCGTCAAACCTTTCCGGGACATCCTTCCATGCTGGATATCCGCCGTCTGCCCGTCGCGGGCAAGGTCACTTTGTTCAATGCGCTGGGGCTTGTGGTGCTGGGCGCCATCACCCTGACGCTGGGATACATGGTCATGATCGGGGTGATGGAGCGGCAGGCCGTTGCCACCCAGGCCCTGTCCATGCGGGTCGCCCATTCGATTGTGGAGAATGGTGACGATGCCTATGCCCTGGTCGATGGCAAGCTGAGCCAGGGCGGGCGGGTGCTGGATGGCGACATGGCGCTGGTCGATGCGGTGGCCAGTGCCACGGGGGGCAGCGCCACCATCTTCCGCGGGGATGTGCGCGTGGCGACCACGGTGTTGAAGGAGGATGGCAGCCGGGCTGTGGGTACGGCCCTGGCGGCGGGGCCGGCGCGTGATGCCCTGCTGGGGGCGGGACAGGCCTATCGCGGCACCGTCGATATCCTGGGCAGCACCTATTATGCCGGCTATGACCCGTTGAAGGACAAGGAGGGCAGGGTCGTCGGCATCCTCTATGTCGGGCTGAAAAAGGATGATCTGCTGGCAGAGTTCAACCGGGGCATCACCTGGATCGCCCTGGGGGCGCTGGTGCTGACCCTGATCATGTCCGTATCGGCGCTGGGGCTGGCCCGCTGGCTGTTGGCACCGCTGGGCCGGCTCAGCGCCCGAATGGACGGCATGCGCCAGGGAAGGCTGGACCAGCCCGTGCCCGACCGTGAGAAGCAGGATGATGTGGGGGAGATGGCCCGCGCCGTGGAAAGCTTCCGCCTGACCCTGATGGAGACCGAAGGTCTGCGGCGGGAGCAGGAACAGCAGCGGCAGATGGCGGAACAGGCCCGCGTCGCCTCGCTGCGCACCATGGCCGACACGGTGGAGGATGAGACGCGCCACGCCGTCGATGCCGTCGCCGCACAGACCCAGTCGATGGATGCCGAGGCCAAGGTGATGGCCGCCGCCGCCGACCGCATGGGCAACAACGCCCAGAACGTGGCCGCCGCTGCCGAACAGGCCCTGGCCAATGCCCAGACAGTGGCATCGGCCACCAACCAGTTGACCGCCTCCATCGGCGAAATCACGGCCCAGGTGGCCCATGCCAGCGCCGTGACCCGCGACAGCGTGGCGGCCAGTGCGGAGGCGGCGAGCGCCATCGACGCGCTGTCGGAAAGCGTGACACAGATCGGCGGCATCGCCGGCCTGATTGCCGATATCGCGTCGCAGACCAACCTTCTGGCACTGAACGCCACCATCGAGGCGGCGCGAGCCGGAGAGGCGGGCAAGGGCTTTGCCGTGGTCGCGTCGGAGGTGAAGAACCTGGCCAGCCAGACGGCGCGGGCCACGGAGGATATCGCCCAGCGCATCCTTGGCATCGGCGCCGTGCGCGACCGGGCCGTGGCCGCCGTCAGCGACATCACCCACCAGATCCAGCAGGTCGATCAGGTGGCGGCCGGCATCGCCGCCGCCATGGAGGAACAGTCCGCCGCCACGACCGAGATTGCCCGCAATGTCGAGCAGACCGCCGATGCCGCGCGCGAGGTGGCGTCACGCATTGCCGAGGTGTCGGCGGAGGCGGCACAGACCGACCGTTGCGCCAATGATGTGCAGGCGGCAGCGCACCAGATGGCGGACAGTGTGGAACATCTGCGCGAAACGCTGGTCCGTGTGGTCCGCACCGCGTCGGCCGACGTCGACCGACGCCGCCGCCCGCGCTTTGCTGTTTCAATCGAATGTCAGGTGGAACAGGGCGGACGCACCCTGGCTGGCCGTGTGGTGAACCTGTCGGAGGGTGGGGCCATGCTGACGGTCGCGGGCATCGCGGCATCGCCGGGGGTGCTGGTGATGGCGGGCCTGCGCCTGCCCTTCCGCACGCCGGAGCAGGCAGAGGGCGCTGGCCATGTGAAATTCACCCTGACGGAGGCAGAGGCGGGGGCCCTGCGCGCCCGTTTCGCGGGCCTGACGGCGGGGGCCATGGCGGCGTGATGCTGAGACTGCCCCAGCAAAAAGCCGAATGACACCAACCCTTTCCCCATCACCCCATTGCGCCCGCCCCCGTCCCCTGTCACCCTCTCCGGCAAATATGCATCCATGCGGAGAAAATAAATGCGGGTGACGGGTCGGACGGGGTTCAAGCGGGTGGGGACGGGATTGCTGGCGGCGCTGGTGCTGCCCTTCCTGGCGGCACCGGTACAGGCGCAGAACGTGGCCACGCCCGACATTCCCGCCTATATCAAATCCGACGTGAAGGCGCTGGAGGGCAAGATCGTGGCCTGGCGCCGCGATATCCATCAGCATCCCGAACTGGGCAACCGCGAGACGCGAACGGCCAAGCTGGTGGCAGATCACCTGAAAAAGCTGGGCATGGAGGTGCAGACGGGGGTGGCCCATACCGGTGTCGTGGCGGTGCTGAAGGGGGCTAAGCCCGGCCCGGTCGTGGCCCTGCGCGCCGATATGGATGCGCTGCCTGTTACCGAACAGGCCGACGTGCCCTTCGCGTCCAAGGTCCGGACCACCTATAACGGTCAGGATGTGGGCGTCATGCATGCCTGCGGCCATGACGGCCATGTCGCCATCCTGATGGGTGTGGCGGAGCTGCTGGCCAAGCGCAAAGGGGAACTGCGCGGCACCGTGAAGTTCATCTTCCAGCCCGCGGAGGAAGGCCCGCCGGCGGGGGAGGAAGGCGGGGCCGAGATGATGGTCAAGCAGGGCGTGCTGTCCACCGATCCCAAGCCGGAGGCGATTTTCGGCCTGCACCTGTTCTCCGCCGGTCGGGCGGGTACCATCAGCTACCGGTCCGGCCCGGCCATGGCGGCAGCCGACAGTTTCCACATTACCGTCCAGGGTCGACAGACGCACGGCGCCTATCCCTGGGCCGGGGTCGATCCCATCGTGACGGCATCACAGATCGTGACGGGCCTGCAAACCATCGTCAGCCGCAATGTGGAACTGATCAAGGAGCCGGCCATCGTGTCGGTCGGCGCGCTGAACAGCGGGGTGCGCGACAATATCATCCCCGACAAGGCGGAGATGATCGGCACCATCCGCACCTTCGACCCCAAGATGCGCGAACAGATTCACCGCCGCATCAAGGAGATTGCCGAGAATATCGCCGAAAGCCAGGGGGCCACGGCGACGGTGCATATCGACCAGGGCTATCCCGTCACCGACAATAATCCCGCACTCACCGCCTGGGCCGCCCCCATCCTGGAACAGGTGGCAGGCGCGGGCAATGTCTCGGTCGGGCCAAAGGCCGGCGGGGCGGAGGATTTCAGCTATTTCCAGCAGCAGATCCCCGGCTTCTTCTTCTGGGTTGGGTCCACCGGGCCGGAGGTTCCGCTGGACAAGGCCCCGTCCAACCATTCGCCCCTGTTCAAGGTGGATGAGGCATCGCTGCTGACCGGGGCGGAGGCGATGGCCGCCGTCACCGTCGCCTATCTGCAAAGCCATTGAGGCGGGTGGGGATAACGATGCGCGCCATTCTGCTGACAGGGGCGGCCTTGGCCGCCCTGATCCTGCCGCCCGTGGCCCTTGCCGCCGATGCGCCGCCCGTGCCCGCCTATGTGATGGAGGATGCACGCGCGCTGGAGGCCAAGATCATCGCCTGGCGGCGTGATATCCACCAGCATCCCGAACTGGGCAACCGCGAGACGCGGACGGCCAAGCTGGTGGCCGATCATCTGAAAAAGCTGGGGCTGGAGGTGCAGACAGGGGTGGCACATACCGGCGTCGTCGCCGTGCTGAAGGGGGGCAAACCCGGACCCGTGGTGGCGCTGCGCGCCGACATGGATGCGCTGCCCGTTGCCGAACGGGTGGACCTGCCCTTCGCATCGAAGGTGCGCACCACTTATAACGGCAAGGATGTGGGGGTGATGCATGCCTGTGGGCACGACACCCATGTCGCCATCCTGATGGGCGTGGCCGAGCTTCTGGCCAAGCGCCGCGCCGACCTGCCGGGTACGGTGAAATTCATCTTCCAGCCCGCCGAGGAAGGTGCACCGGCGGGAGAGGAGGGCGGGGCCGAACTGATGATCAAGCAGGGCGTGCTGTCCACCGATCCCAAGCCGCAGGCGATTTTCGGCCTGCATGTCGGGTCGGATGATCATATCGGCAAGGTCGGCTACCGCCCCGGCCCTGTGATGGCCGCGTCCGACACGTTCCGCATCAAGGTGAAGGGCAAGCAGACGCACGGTGCCTATCCCTGGGCCGGCACCGACCCGATTGTGGCGGCATCGGCCATCGTCACGGGCCTGCAAACCATCGTCAGCCGCAATGTCGAACTGATCAAGGAACCGGCGGTCGTGTCGGTGGGCGCCATCAATGGCGGGGTGCGCAGCAATATCATCCCCGACGAAACCGACCTGATCGGCACCATTCGCACCCTGGACCCCGGCATGCGCGAGCAGGTCCATCGCCGGCTTAAGGAGGTGGCGACCGGTATCGCCGCCGCCCATGGCGCGATGGCAGAGGTGGAGATCGACCTGGGCTATCCCGTTACCGTCAATGACAAGGACCTGACCGCCTGGGCCGTGCCTGTGCTGGAGCAGGTGGCCGGCAAGGAAAATGTCAGCCTGGCCTCCAAGGGCCTGGCGGCAGAGGATTTCAGCTTCTATCAGCAGAAAATCCCCGGCTTCTATTTCTTCATCGGCGTCACCGACCCCGATGTGCCGCTGGATCAGGCGCCCAGCAACCATTCACCCCTGTTCAAGGTGGATGAACGCGGCCTGCTGATCGGGGCGCAGTCCATGGCGGCCCTGACCGTCGCCTATCTTTCCTCCCACTGATGGCGGGTTGCGATGATCAAGCTGAAGACAGTCCTGCGCGCGGGTGGTGCGGCCCTGACAGTCCTGACCCTGCTGTCCCCGGTGGTGCAGGCGGCAGATACCTCGTCCGTGCCCGCCTATGTGAAGGCAGATGCCAAGGCGCTGGAGGCCAAGATCATCGCCTGGCGCCGCGACATCCACCAGCATCCCGAACTGGGCAATCGGGAGACACGCACGGCCAAGCTGGTGGCCGATCACCTGAAAAAGCTGGGGCTGGAGGTGCAGACGGGGGTGGCGCATACCGGCGTGGTGGCCGTGCTGAAGGGGGGAAAGCCCGGCCCGGTCGTGGCGTTGCGCGCCGATATGGATGCGCTGCCCGTCACCGAACAGGTGGATGTGCCCTTCGCGTCCAAGGTGCGCACCAATTATAACGGCCAGGATGTGGGCGTCATGCATGCCTGTGGCCATGATGGCCATGTCGCTATCCTGATGGGGGTGGCCGAACTGCTGGCCAAGCGCCGCGCCGACCTGCCGGGAACGGTCAAGTTCATCTTCCAACCGGCGGAAGAAGGCGCGCCGGAGGGGGAGGAAGGCGGGGCCCAGTTGATGGTGAAGCAGGGCGTGCTGGACACCGAACCCAGGCCGCAGGCGATTTTCGGCCTGCATCTGGGTTCCTCCTATCATGCCGGCACCATCGCCTATCGCCCCGGCCCGGCCATGGCGGCAGCGGACACGTTCAAGATCGTGGTGCAGGGACGGCAGGCGCATGGTGGCCGGCCCTGGACGGGTGTGGATCCGCTGGTCACCTCGGCCCAGATTCTGGTCGGCCTGCAAACCATCGTCAGCCGCAATATGGAGGTGATCAAGGAACCGGCGGTGGTAACGGTGGGTGCACTGAATGGCGGCGTGCGGTCCAACATCATCCCCGACAAGGCGGAAATGGTGGGCACCATCCGCACCTTTGATCAGGGCATGCGGGCAGAGGTGCATGACCGCATCCGCCGGGTGGCGGAGAACATCGCGGAAAGCGCCGGGGCCAAGGCCACCGTCACTATCGAAACCGGCTATCCCGTTACCGACAATGACCGCGATCTGACCGCCTGGGCCGCCCCGGTGCTGGCACAGGTGGCGGGGCCGGGTAAGCTGGTGGAAGGCACCAAGACGACGGGGGCGGAGGATTTCAGCTTCTTCCAGCAGAAAATCCCCGGCTTCTTCTTCTGGGTCGGGGCCACCCCGCCCGACACGCCGCTGGACAAGGCACCCAGCAACCATTCACCCCTGTTCAAGGTGGATGAAAGCAGCCTTGCCCTGGGTGCCGAAGCCATGACCAGCCTGACAGTGGCATGGCTTTTCAGCCATTAAGAGGGGTGGCGGCAATCCGTTCGGGTTAACCGCCCACAACGCAAAAGGCTAGGCGGGCCAACTGTCCCAGGCCCGCCATTTTTCGGCCCCCTCCGCGCCATGCGTGGGGGGTGGAGTGCATCCAGGACAAGCCGGCGGGGGAGGAAGCCGGCGGAACAGACCTGGAGAAAGCACATGTCACTCAGCAGCCCCTTGCCCACCTACAGTTTCCTGGCCGCCGCCGGGACCACGCCGTCCGGCGGTTCGACGCCGTTGACCCAGGGGGACCTGCATCTGCGCTTCGATACCGGCCATACGCTGTGGCAGGACCGGCCCGTGCCGCTGACGGGAACGGAGATGAAGATGCTGCGCCTGATGGCTCAGAAACCCGGCACCCCCGTCACCTACCGCGAACTCTATGATCTGGTACATGGGCCCGGCTTCATGGCTGGCAAGGGTAGCGCCGGCTACCGCGCTAATGTTCGCGCCTTCATCAAGCGCATCCGCAAGAAGTTCCGGGATATCGACAAGAGCTTCGACGCCATCGGCAATGATCCCGGCACGGGATATGTCTGGCGGACGGAGGGGGTGTAATCCCTTACTGCCCCCGCAACCAGGCCAGTGAGCGGGCCAGATGTGCCGCCGGGGTCGGCGATTCGTCTTCAAGGACGTACCAGTCGACGCCGACGGCCCGTGCCGCCGCGACCAGGGCCGCCCAATCCACGCTGCCGGCCCCGATGGGCGCGAAATCGCTGGCCGGGGCCGATCCGGTGAATTCCCCCGTGCTGCCGCCGGGCCGCATATCTTTCACATGCAGCAGCTTGACCCGCCCGCCCAGCTGTTTCAGTAGGGCGACGGGATCGACCCCGGCCTTCAGCACCCAGAATACGTCCATCTGCAATTCAACGCAGGACGGGTCCAGCCCCGCCAGCAGCCGGTCCATCAGGGTGCCTTTGCCGCCCGGATCAGTGGCAAATTCATACCCATGTACATGGTACATCACGCGCAGACCGGCGGCCTTCAGCGCGGGGCAGGCGGCCTTGTAGGCGGCGATGGCGGCATCCACCTCCGCCGGCCCGATGCCCTTGTCGGACGGTGCCCCCTGCGGCTTCAGCCAGGCCACACCGACATAGCGGTACCCCACGGTCTTCGCCGTGGCGATGATGCCCTGCACATTGTCGCGCAGGTCGGACAGGC
This sequence comes from alpha proteobacterium AAP38, assembly GCA_001296005.1. Lineage (GTDB taxonomy): Bacteria > Pseudomonadota > Alphaproteobacteria > Azospirillales > Azospirillaceae > Niveispirillum. The sequence continues at coordinate 106,217 of LJHR01000021.1, forward strand.
TGACATGGCTGCCGACGGCGACCAGGCCTGCTTGATCCAGCAGGGCCTTGAACCCGGCGGCGTCGCGGCCCAGCAGGCCATAGGCCTCCACCTGCGTCACGCCGCTGTCGCGCAACGCCTTGAGGGTGGCCGGTGCATCGCGGCTCAAATCCTTGTGCAGGCTGAAAAGCTGCACCGCAATGTTCGCATCCGGGACCGGCGGTGTGGCACCGCCCAGGGCTGCCATTGCCGTTCCCATCGCCAGCGACAGCCCGATGGCCGCGCGGCGTATCCATGTCCTGCCCATCGTTTCCCCCTTTTTGTTCTGACAGCGTTATCAGGTGCCGCTTCGCTTATCACCCCTGTGGTTTCCAGGCGCAAGCAGGAATGAATCTGCTTGAGAACAAAATAAGAACATTGTAAATAGGAACAGAAAGCGAACGTGAGGTGATGGAGGGTGTGATGCGACCGGCGATCCGACACAGCGTCCTGACGGGGAATGTGGGTCTGGCGAATTTCCGCGGCCATGATTTCCAGATGCATTGCGTCTGCTGCGGGGAGGAAAGCCGCTGGCGGACCGACATGCTGACCCGCCGCTATGGCCATCATTGGCCCGTTGCGGAATTCAGCCGGGGCTTCACCTGCCAGGGCTGCGGTGAGGTTGGAACCTCCGTCCTGCGCATCGTTGACCGCCCGACGGATCAGCAGCATACGCGCTTCCGCCGCATGGCACCCCGCCCGACCTATGGCATCGATCCGACCCCATCCCAGCCTGCGCATTGGCGGATGCGTGAGCAGGGGGAAGGTGCGGCGGCATAAACCGCCGCTTGCCTTCCGGCCGCCTTGTTCCGTTCTGTACAACTCCGTTACAACGGAACGGGGCGGCCTTCGACCATGGCCCCACCTGAAAATGGGGATGATGATGCGGCGACTGATCCTGTTCGGCCTTTCCCTTCTGCTGCTGGCCCTGCCGGCGGCGGCGCAGCAGAAACTGGTCTTCGCCACCGATTGGCGGGCACAGGCCGAACATGGTGGCTTCTATCAGGCGCTGGCCGCCGGGCTTTACAAGGCGCGCGGACTTGACGTGACGCTGCGCCAGGGCGGGGTGGGCATGGACCCGCAGCAATTGCTGGCCGCCGGCGCCATCGATGCCGCCATGGGCTCCAACGGCTATTTCACCTTGAATCTGGTGGAGGCGGGGGCCCCTGTCGTGACGGTGGCAGCCCTGTTCCAAAAGGATCCCTTCATCCTGATGTCCCATGACCGGCCGGACGTGAACTCCCTGGCCGACATGAAGGGCAAGCCTATCTCCATCGGCGATCCCAGCGTCCACACCATCTGGCGTTATCTGAAATCCCGCTACGGGTATGAGGACACGCAGATCCGCAAATATACCTTCAACATCGCCCCGTTCCTGGTGAACAAGCAGGCGATCCAGCAGGGCTATGCCACCTCCGAACCGCTGACGGCGATCAAGGCCGGGGCGAAGCCGAAAGTGTTCCTGCTGGCTGATTACGGCTATCTCTCCTACGCTGCCACCATCATGGTGCGCAAACAGCTGGCCGATCAGAAGCCGGAAGTGGTGCGCGCCTTCGTGGAGGCGTCGATTGAGGGCTGGAAACAATATCTCAACGGCGATCCCAGCGCCGCCAACGCCCTGATCAAGCGCGACAATCCGGAAATGGACGACGAGACGCTGGCCTATGCCCGGTCCAAGATGATCGACTATGGGCTGGTGGAAAGCGGTGACGCCCTGAAACAGGGGATCGGCACCATGACGCCGGAACGTTGGGACGGGTTCACGAAGCAGATGGTGGAACTCGGCATCTATAAGCCCGGTCTCGACTGGCGCCAGGGCGTGGATTTCCGCTTCCTGCCCAAGCCATAAAGCAAAACCCCCGCCGGTTGCCCGGCGGGGGTTCGCTTATCAACACCCTGGAAAGGGCGCCGATATCAGTAGCGGTAGTGATCCGGCTTGAACGGACCCTGCACCGGCACGGCGATGTATTCGGCCTGCTTGTCGGACAGCACGGTCAGCTTAGCGCCGATCTTGTCCAGGTGCAGGCGGGCCACCTTCTCGTCCAGGTGCTTGGGCAGCACATAGACCTTGTTCTCGTACTTGGCATGGTTCTGCCACAGCTCGATCTGAGCCAGCACCTGGTTGGTGAAGCTGGCGGACATCACGAAGCTGGGGTGACCGGTGGCGCAGCCCAGGTTCACCAGACGGCCCTTGGCCAGCACGATCAGACGCTTGCCGTCGGGGAACACGACCTCATCGACCTGCGGCTTGACCTCTTCCCACTTGTAGTTCTGTAGGGAAGCGATCTGAATTTCGCTGTCGAAATGGCCGATATTGCAGACGATGGCGCGGTCCTTCATGACGCGCATGTGATCTTGGGTGATCACATCCACATTGCCGGTGGCGGTCACGAAGATGTCGCCGACGGGGGCGGCGTCTTCCATGGTGACGACCTGATAGCCTTCCATGGCGGCCTGCAGGGCGTTGATCGGGTCGATCTCCGTCACCAGAACGCGGGCACCCTGGGTGCGCAGCGACGCGGCGGAACCCTTGCCCACATCGCCATAGCCGGCGACGACGGCAACCTTGCCGGCGATCATCACGTCGGTAGCGCGCTTGATGCCATCCACCAGCGACTCGCGGCAGCCATAGAGATTGTCGAACTTCGACTTGGTGACGCTGTCATTCACGTTGATGGCGGGAACCTTCAGGGTGCCAGCCTTCACCATCTCGTACAGGCGATGCACGCCCGTCGTGGTCTCTTCCGACAGGCCCTTAATGTCGGCCAGCATTTCCGGATACTTGTCGTGCATGATCTGGGTGACGTCACCGCCATCGTCCAGAATCATGTTCGGGGTCCAGCCATCCGGACCGCGCAGCGTCTGCTCAATGCACCACCAGAATTCCTCTTCCGTCTCACCCTTCCAGGCAAAGACGGGGATGCCAGCAGCGGCGATGGCGGCGGCGGCCTGATCCTGGGTGGAGAAGATATTGCACGAGGACCAGCGCACCGTGGCGCCCAGCGCCGTCAGCGTCTCGATCAGAACAGCCGTCTGAATGGTCATGTGCAGGCAGCCGACGATGCGGGCACCGGCCAGCGGCTTGGACGCGCCATATTCCGCACGCAGGGCCATCAGGCCCGGCATCTCGGTCTCGGCAATGGTGATTTCCTTGCGGCCCCAGCCGGCGAGCGAGATGTCGGCGACCTTGTAATCGGTGAAGGCGGTCATGGATGGCTCCGGTCGCACCCCTGCGGGTGCTGATCTTGGCGTTTACAGAATGCAAAGCAGCGGCATGCCAGAACGACCGCCGCGTCTGGTGCAGGATGTATCAGGCGGAGTGGTTGCGGGCAAGCATAAAGATATCTTTATGTGTGCATCTGTCTGTTGCGGTTTCGTGTCGGCTCCGCGACGTTTTGACGCCAGCCATGTGCAGGAGGCGGATTGCCACCCCTGCGACACTGGCGGACTATCGTATGTGGCGGGGGCCGTTTGCTGAGGTGGGTGGCGATGGAAACGGATGATCATGAACAGGCCGGCGGGCGCCGGCCCGCGTTGGCGACGGAGAACCAGACGGACGCACAGCGACGTCAGGCCCGGCAGGCGGACCAGATCCGCGATATGGAACGCATGATGCGGGGCGTTGTCGCCTTCACACGTAAACAGGATTAAGGCTGGGCGCCTTACAGCGCCTCGCCCCGCACCAGACGCGGCAACTCGCCCACGATGCCCATGGCATGGCGCATGAAGAACTGCTTGGCAGGCTTCAGCGGGGCAAGATTGTTGATGGCCGCCATGCCCAGGCGGCGGGCATGACCCAGCGGCCTGATATCATTGCTGAACAGCCGGACCAGCGCATCGGTGGTGGCCAGCAGGGTCACCGTATCGGTGCGCCGCCAGCGCTGGTACCGCTCCAGAACGTCGGGCGCGCCGGGGTCCAGTCCCACCCGGATGGCATCCACCACCACCTCGGCCAAGGCGGCCAGATCGCGGATGCCGACATTCAAGCCCTGGCCCGCAATCGGGTGCATGCCATGGGCACTTTCGCTGACCAGCGCCAGGCGCGTGTCGATATAGCGTTCGGCATGGGCCAGGCCCAGCGGCCAGGACCAGCGCCCGGCCACCGGCGTGACATCGCCCAGCCAGTCACCCACCCGCAATTGCAGTTCTTCGGTGAACCGTTCTTCGGCCAAGTTCATGTAGAAATCGACGCGATCCGACGGCTCGGTCCAGACGATGCTGGTATGGTGGCCGCCGGCTAGCGGTAGCATGGCAAAGGGACCGGCGGGCAGGAACTGTTCCACCGCCACGCCGCCATGTGGGCCGGTATGGCGGATGGTGCAGACGATGGCGTGCTGCTTGTAGGACCAGCCGATCTGTTTGATGCCTGCCTGTTCACGGCAGAAGCTCTTCTTGCCGTCGGCCCCCACTACCAGCCGCCCGGCGGCAACCCGGCCATCGGCCAGGGTGACGCGCACGCCGGCATTGTCGCGCGCCATCGCCGTGACGGTGGCGGGTGCCAGATGCGTGACGGCGGGCAATTGTTTCAGGCGGCGGTACAGCGCATGGCGCAGCACCCGGTTCTCGATGATCCAGCCAAAGGGACGGTCGCCCACCTCCCGATGGTCATAATGCAGAAACAGCGGCGATGACTGGTCGGTGACGCGGATATCCAGCATCGGCCCGACATTGCCATCCAGATGGTCCCAGACGCCTGCGCCCATCAGAACGGTCCCGGCCCCATAGGCGATGGCCGTGGTGCGGCCATCGAAATCGGGCTGCAACGTGTCTTCCGCCGGCTCCCGGTCGATGACCAGGGTGGAAACACCGGCGGTTCCTAGCGCACAGGCCAGCGTCAGGCCGGAAAGGCCCCCGCCGACGATGATGACATCGGCCTGATGATCGGCATTCTGCACGGACATGATGCGTTTTTCCGGGGTTTGGCTGCTCTTTTGGGCGGCAATTAACTTGGCGCAAGCCCATTCGCCTGTCCAGATGGCGCGGCGTCGCAGCTGTTGCACAAAATTTAATCAGCATCTGCCCATGTGCGCGCCGAATCCTCCTGCGGCCTTGTGGGGAACCCAGGTTTTTCGCGCCGAACACCATGGAAATGGCACGCGGCACGGTTCTTGTAAGTTAAACTGCCGGGACACCGGTGTTGCGCCGGTGCCGGCATCCTTAGTCTTGATCTGTTCCATGCAGAGGAAAGGGAGAGCGCAATGAAGCTCGTCGTGGCCATCATCAAGCCGTTCAAGCTGGACGAGGTGCGCGAGGCCCTGACGGGACTTGGCATCCAGGGCCTGACCGTCTCGGAGGTGAAGGGGTTCGGCCGTCAGAAGGGCCAGACCGAGATCTATCGCGGCGCTGAATATTCCGTCAGCTTCCTGCCGAAGGTGAAGGTAGAAGTGGCCGTCACGGATGAACTGGCGGACAGCGTGGTCGATGCCATCCAGAAGGCCGCCAATACCGGTCGCATCGGTGACGGCAAGATCTTCGTCCTGGACGTCGTGCAGACCGTGCGCATCCGCACCGGCGAACAGAATGGAGATGCTCTGTAAGTTCTCCCTCAGGCGCCGGGCGCCGCCATCCGGCGGCTTGGCTCACGCCGCTACCAAGCGGCGGGCCGGTGGTCGCCGGCCTGGGGTGTTTGGTCATTAAGTCCAGTCGTGCAGTGACGTTCAGGCCCGTTCGCGGAACCTTCCGCGAACGGGTTTTCCTGATTCGTTCGCAGGAAATTTGCGATTCGCATCAAGGGCTTACGAAGGTTTTCAACGTTTTTCTCAATGTTTATCCACAAGCCCTTGTAACAAGATGATTCTTCACCCCTGGCCGCCCCGAATGGGCTGCTTGTGCCGGGGGTGGGCGGCGGCTACACTCAGGCGCACCATCCGCCGCCCGCCGTGCGGCCAAACTGATGCTTTGCCAGCAGCAAGGGCCATGATGTTCGACGCCGCCAGTTCCCTTCAGGCGCCCAGCCGTAACGAGATGATGTCAGCCCTGCCGGAATATCCGTTTCCCCGGCTGGCTGCCTTGCTGTCCGATGTCACGCCGCTGGCCAATGTCGCGCCCAGCATCCTGACCATCGGGGAACCGCAGAATAATCCGCCCTCTCTGTTGACCGATATGCTGGCGGCATCCGCCCCCGCCGCCTGGGCCAAATATCCACCGACTGCCGGCACACCGGAATTCCGGGCTGCCGCCGCTGCTTGGTTGACGCGCCGGTTCAACCTGCCCCACGGTTTCGTGCCCGCCGACAAGGCGGTGTTGCCCGTCTGCGGCACGCGTGAGGCGCTGTATCAGCTGCCGCAACTGGTGGTGCCCAAGACCAAGGCCGGCGGGCGGCCTGTCGTCCTGATCCCCAATCCCTTCTACGCTGTCTATCTGGGGGCGGCCCTGATGGCGGGTGCCGAACCGGTGATGCTGGACGGCACCAAGGAGACTGGCTTCCTGCCCGACCTGGACAGTGTGCCGGAGGATATCTGGGAACGGACATCCCTGTTCTATCTTTGCACACCGGCCAACCCGCAGGGAGCCGTGGCCAGCCTGGAATATCTGAAGCGTGCTCTGACGCTGGCCCGCCGCCACGGTTTCACCCTGGTCATGGATGAATGCTATGGCGAGCTTTGGCACAATGTGGCGCCGGCGGGCGGCATGGATGCGGCCCGCGAGCTGGGCGGGGAGAACCCGCTGGCGAATTTGATGTGCTTCCATTCGCTTTCGAAACGATCCAGCGCTGCCGGGCTTCGTTCCGGATTCATGGCGGGTGATCCGGCCCTGATCGCCGGCTTCACGCGGCTGCGGGCCTATTCGCTGGCGGGCATGCCGCTGCCGGTGCTGGCCGCGTCCGCCGCGCTCTGGTCCGATGATGCGCATGTGGCGATCAACCGCGCCTATTACCGCGCCAATGTTGACGCGGCAGAGGCGATCCTGGAAGGCAAACTGGGCTATTACCGGCCCGATGCCGGTTTCTTCCTGTGGTTGGACGTCACGGGCGTGGCCGCCAATGGGGAGGAGGCGACGAAGCGCCTTTGGCGCGAAGGCGCCATCAAGGTGCTGCCCGGCGCCTACCTGACCCAGCCGCATGGAGATGGCTATAATCCGGGCGACCGCTATATCCGCGTCGCCCTTGTTCATGATGCTGACAATGTGGCCCGGTCGATGGAACGGCTGGCCCGCATCCTGTCCTGATCCTTTTCGACCCGCTGACCGGACGAGCGCCCATGCCGAGCCGCCCCGCACCCCAGACACCGCCTCAAGGCCGCGTGCCCCCGCGCGGTCCCACGCCCGGACCCGGTCCAGGCGGGGGTCTGGTTCCGCGCAAGTCGAGCCTGCTGCCCGAGGGCATGCTGGCCTTCGCCCTGCGTCGCATGGTGGAAGGGGTGGGGCTGATCATCATCCTGATGGGTCTGGCGCTGCTGGTCTCTTTCCTGTCCTATGACAGCCGCGATCCGTCATGGAGTACGGCGGTGCCCGCCGACAAGGCCATGGCGCGCAACCTGCTGGGCACGCCTGGCGCCTATACGTCGGACCTGTTCCTGCAATCGCTAGGCTATGCCGCTTATCTGCTGCCCTTGTTCCTGCTGGGTTGGGGCTGGCGCGTTTTCCGGCACCGGCCCGTGCATAATCTGGCACTGCGGGTGCCGCTGGCGCTGGCGGCGGTGCTGCTCATGGCCATGGCCATGGTCTGTCTGGCTGGCGGCAATGCCGCCTGGGGCGGGCCGGCGGGTGCCCTGCTGGTGAAGCCGATCCTCAATCTGGTGGTGGCCCTGGCCGGCAGCGTGTCGGGGCCGCTGATCGGTTTGGTCCTGCTGGTCCCGGCCCTGTTCCTGTGCCTCTGGGCGCTGGATATCAGGCTGTGGGAGGTGGCGGAGTTCTTCCGGGGCCTCCGCCGTCAGGCTGGACGCTTTAAGAATGCCCGGCTGACCGGCGAGGATGAGGACGAGGAAACGGCGGTGCCGCCGCCGGCCCCCGCCCCGCGCTGGGGCGGAACGCCCGCCGCTGCCAAGCCCGACACCGACGCACCGCGTGGCGCGCTGGTCGACGATATGCGGGCCAAGGCCGTGGGCCTGCTGTCCCGGCTGCGTCCCGGTGCCGCGAAGAAGGATATCGTTGCCCCCGCCGCTACGGGTGGGGCCCGTGTCGCTCCCTCCCTCGGCAGTCAGGGGCAGGAGATGGCACCGGCCACCGCCACCACCCCCTCGGCTGACCAGCCGTATGATCCGCCTGTTACCCCGTCAGAGGAACGCCGCCGCCATGCCCCGCCGGTAGTGGCCCCGGCGCCCAAGCCGCTGCCCGAAGTGGCGCGCAAGGTGGAAAAGGCGCGGCAGGCCAATCTGCTGCTGGAACCCGAAGCACGCGGCGATTATGAGCTGCCGCCCGTCGATATCCTGCAACTGCCCCCGCATGGCGTTGGCCCGCTGATGAGCGAGGAGGCATTGCAGCGCAATGCCGAGATGTTGGAAAGCGTGCTGGAAGATTTCGGCGTGCGCGGCCAGATCGTGAAGGTCAGCCCCGGCCCCGTGGTGACGCTCTATGAACTGGAGCCTGCCCCCGGCGTCAAATCCTCCCGCGTCATCGGTCTAGCCGACGATATTGCCCGCTCCATGTCGGCGGTGTCGGTGCGCGTGGCCGTGGTGCCCGGCCGCAATGTCATCGGCATCGAAATGCCGAACCAGCGGCGGGAGACGGTGTATCTGCGCGAATTGCTGATGTCGGACGCCTATGAGAAGAGCCAGCAGAAGCTGGCCCTGGTCCTGGGCAAGGATATCGGTGGCGGCCCCGTCATCGCCGATCTGGCCCGCATGCCCCACCTTCTGGTGGCCGGCACCACCGGTTCGGGCAAGTCGGTGGCCATCAACACCATGATCCTGTCGATCCTGTACCGGATGCCGCCGGACAAGTGCCGCTTCATCATGGTCGATCCCAAGATGCTGGAACTGTCCATCTATGAGGGCATTCCACACCTTCTGGCGCCCGTCGTCACCGATCCCAAAAAGGCCGTCGTCGCCCTGAAATGGGCGGTGCGGGAGATGGAGGACCGGTATCGCAACATGTCCAAGCTGGGCGTGCGCAATATCGACGGCTACAACGCCCGCCTGAAAGAGGCGCGCCAGAACGCGGAGGTGCTGACCCGCCGCGTGCAGACCGGCTTTGACCCTGACACGGGCAAGCCGATCTATGAGGAACAGCCCATCGACCTGACGGAGTTGCCCTATATCGTCGTCATTGTCGACGAAATGGCCGACCTGATGCTGGTGGCCGGCAAGGATATCGAGGCGGCGATCCAGCGTCTGGCCCAGATGGCGCGCGCCGCCGGCATCCACCTGATCATGGCGACGCAGCGCCCGTCGGTGGACGTCATCACCGGCACCATCAAGGCCAATTTCCCCACCCGCATCAGCTTCCAGGTGACCAGCAAGATCGACAGCCGCACCATCCTGGGCGAACAGGGCGCCGAACAGCTGCTGGGCCAGGGCGACATGCTGTACATGGCCGGCGGTGGCCGTATTACCCGCGTCCATGGGCCGTTCGTGCGCGACGAGGAGGTGGAACAGGCTGTCCGCTTCCTCAAGGCCCAGGGCGAACCCGCCTATGTCGATGCCGTGACCGAGGAAGAGGAGGAGTTCGATCCTTCCGAGGCCGGCGGCGGTGGCGAGGGCGGCAAGGGTGGGGAGCCGTCCGGCGACGACCTGTATGATCAGGCAGTGGCCGTGGTGACGCGCGAGGGCAAGGCGTCGACCAGCTTCATCCAGCGCCATCTGCGCATCGGCTACAACTCCGCCGCCCGCCTGATCGAGCGGATGGAAAAGGAAGGCGTGGTCAGCCGCGCCAACCATGCCGGCAAGCGCGAGGTTCTGGCCCGCGATCCTGACGACAGGGAGCGGGTGAACTAAGCGCAGCAAGCCAGGGGCGGGACACCGGACGATGACGCTTATGAAAGTGCTGAAACTGTCCGGCCTGCTGCTTCTGCTGGCATTGCTGCTGGGCACGGGTTGGCTGTTCATGAAGGTGGAACGCCGTCCCCTTGATGCGCCGCTGATTTCCGCGCCCATGCCCGGTGCCCCGGTCGGCATGGATGGCGGGGCCGTTGCCTGGATGGCCGAGCTTTACCGCGATAGCGGGGTGCCATCCGTCACGGCGGCGGTGGGCCTCAAGGGAGAACTGCTGTGGGCCGGCGCCATCGGCCATGCCGACCTGTCGGCGGCGGTGCCGGCTACCCCGGAAACGCGATACCGCATCGGCAGCATTTCCAAGCCCATCACCGCCATCACGGCAATGCGACTGCAACAAAAGGGCGTCATCGACATTGATGCGCCGTTCGCCACCCATGTCCCGGATTTCCCTTCCGCCCCCGCCGGATACAGCCTGAAACAGCTTCTGTCGCATCAGGCCGGCATCCGGCATTATGCGGGCATGGCCGAGGCGTGGAGCGACACGCCATACCCCACGACAAGGGATGCCGCCGCCGTCTTCGTCGCCGACCCGCTGCTGTTCCCGCCCGGCAGGGGGTTCACCTATAGCAGCCATGGCTACACGCTGGTGGCGTTGGCACTGGAAAAGGCGGCGGGGCAGGGGTTTGAAACGCTGGTGCAGGGGGAGGTTCTGGGCCCCGCCGTCATGGGGCGCACGGGGCTGGACCGCAAGGGCGTGGGGGATGCCGATGATGCCACTGGCTATATGCGGGCGGGCGGCCTGCTGTTCCCGGTGTTTGCCGACGATCTCAGCAACCGTTACGCGGGTGGCGGTTTCCGCTCCACCGCCATCGATTTGGTGGCACTGGGCAATGGCCTGATCACCGGCGCGCTGCTGCAACCGGCCACGCGGGACCTGCTCTGGACTCCCCTCGCGCTGGCCGATGGGGCGATGAATCCTGAACGCTATGCATTGGGCTTCCGCGTGGGCGAGGATGATCTGGGCCGCTTCGTCCATCATGGCGGCACGGCCAATGGTGGCGCCGCCATGCTATTGATCTATCCCGACCTGGGCCTGACCGTCGCGCTTTGCACCAATGACAGTGCCGGCGACGCCGCCTTCGATCGACTGGCCGCCGCCCAGCGTCTGGCCCGGTTGTTTGCGGGTAAATGAGCATAGGCCTGTATCCCGTTATTTTATGAATAACTATTGAACATGCTCTACGCCCGGATGCATCCTGATGCCTGTTCTCCGCATCGGATCAGGGGCACCCCATGGATATCGGCATATTCACACAGCTTTTCCCCCAGGCGCCGCAAGACCATCTGACCCAGATGGCGGCGCAGGCGGATGGGCTGTTCGGGTCCTTCGGCTTTTCGGATGCGGGCATGATTAACCGGCTGCCCTATTTCCTGGCCAATGTCGGCCATGAATCGGGCGGCTGCACCATCACGCATGAGAATTTGAACTATTCCACCGCCGCCCGCCTCTGTGCCGTCTGGCCCAGCCGGTTCCCGACCGAGGCGTCGGCCCAGCCTTATGTGAACAATCCCGAAGCGCTGGCCAACAATGTCTATGCCGGGCGCATGGGCAATACCCAGCCGGGCGATGGCTATCTCTACCGGGGGCGCGGCTATATTCAACTGACGGGCCGCGATGCCTATGCCGCTGTGGGCAAGGCGGCGGGTCTGGATCTGGTCAATAATCCCGATCTGGCGGCGGCACCGGAAAATGCACTGCGGGTCGCCTGCGGCTTCTGGGCCTGGAAGGGCCTGAACCCGATCTGCGACACGGGCGATTTCAACGCTGTCGTGAAGAAGATCAATGGCGGCCTGAACGGTCTGGACGACCGCAACGCCTGGCTGGCCAAGGTCCGCAAGGTCCTGGCCGGGGAAAGCGTGCGCGACCCGAATGCCAGGAGCACCATCCAGGCCGTACAGCAGGCCTTGAACAGCCGTGGCTACACGGAGGTCGGCACCGCCGATGGCATCTGGGGCAATAATAGCCAGAAGGGCGCCGACCGGTTCCGCCGTGACAACAGCCTGAACGGGGTGGGCAACAAGGTGGACGCCACACTGTTGTCGGCGCTGGGGCTGTAAGCGTATTACACGGGTGCCCAGACGTGCATCACACCCGCGCAAACCGTGCTGGTTTGCCGAAGAAGCGGGTGGCCAGATCAGTGATGCGGGCGCTGTCGCCCGTAGTCAGGAAGCCGACCTCGCCCCGGCCCGACCGGTCGAATTCCGGGTGGCGGGTAAGGTAGGCGGACAGGCTTTTGGCGGTCAGGTCGGGCTGTGACAGCACCTCCACGCCTGCCGGTAGGGCGGCGGTGAACAGGTCGGCGGCCAGCGGATAATGGGTGCAGCCCAGCATCACCGCCTGCGGCGGCACGCCCTGCAGCTGCGTCATCAAGCCGTCGGCGTAGCGGTTGACGGCATCGCGCAGGCGGGCGGGGTCAGCGTCGGCCTCGATCAGGGGAACCAGATCGGGGCAGGCCTGCTGCACCACCCGTACCTCCGGCGCGCGGGCGGCGATTTCGCGGGGATAGGCGCCGCTGTCGACGGTACGGCTGGTGGCGAAGATGCCGATGGTGCGCGGTTCCCCCGCCTGTCGGCTGGCCGCGATATCGGCCATCCAGGGCTGACCTGTCACCGCCTCCACCATGGGGACCAGCACGCCCAGCACGCGCCGTCCGGGCCAGGCCTGGTCCAGCCAGGTCTGCTGCAACCGGCGCAGGGCGACGGCGGACGCGGTGTTGCAGGCCAGGATGACCAGCCCGGCCCCCCGGTCGAACAGGCGCGACACGCCGGCCAGGGTCAGGTGATAGATCTCCTCGGGCGGGCGGTCGCCATAGGGGGCGTCGGCATGGTCGCCCAGATACAGGAAATCATGGGTCGGCAGGGTCGCGTGCAAGGTCCGCAGCACCGTCAGCCCACCATGGCCCGAATCAAAGACGCCGATCATCCTGAACCCTGTCCCCTTCACACCCTACTGGGTGTTTAACACGGGTTTGCGGCGAAGGAAGGGCATTTCGCCCGCTTGCAAGCTGCTGCCAGCTGTGCCTAATACCAGCGGCTGGAAATACCGGCTGGTCCCGCGTTGGAGCGTTCATAAAGCCATGTCCCTGCTGACCCGTTCCCTGTTCGCCGCCTCCCTGACCCTGGCCACCCTGCCGGCCCTGGCCGCCAACCAGGATACGAACCGCCCCGTCGGCCAGACCATGGGCGAGATTGCCCGGCAGGCCGAACAGCCGGCGGCCCGTGCGCCCGCCGCCCCGGCGGTGCAGCTGCCGGCGGCCAGCAACCTGCCCACCATGGGCGAGGTGGTGAAGCAGCAGGATGCGCAGGCCAAGGCTGCTGCTGCGGCTGCACCCGGCTGCACCCGTCCGCAGATGCCGGGCAAGCTGCCCGACGGCAAGACTGCGACCGAGGCGGAAATGCGCGATGCGCAGGTGGCCGTTAAGACCTATGTCACGCAGTCGGAAGCCTTCAATGCCTGTCTGGACAAGCTGGTGAAGGTCAGCCTAAACAAAATCTCCGCTCGCGAATATCTGGCCCTGATCCAGCAATATGATCTGACCGTCACGGCCATGCAGATTTTCGCCGAACGGTTCAACGTGCAACTTCGCGCCTTCAGGGCCCGGACCGGCGCACAGCCCAGCGGGCAGTAACCGTTCACGTAGGTCAGGTCGAGCTGCAGGCGAGCCCTGACAGCAATGGATTGAAAGCCTTGTCTGTCAGGACGGGGCTCACGCCCCGGCCTGACCTACGGCATGCCTCTCACATGAAATCCGCTTCCTCATAGAGCGGGCGGATTTCAAGTTCGCTGGGGCCCGGCATCGGGTTGGGACAGCGTTTGGCCCAGGCCAGGGCCTCTTCCATATCCTTCACCTGCCAGATCCAGAACCCGGCCAGCTGTTCAGAAATGTGGCCGAATGGGCCGGGACGAACCGTGCGCCCGTCACCGTCAAAGGCGATGCGATAGCCGGCGGCGGTGGGCTTCACCCCGTCGCCGGCCAGCATGATGCCGGCCTTGATCAGCTCCTCGTTGAAGGCACCCATGGCGGTCAGCAGTTCCATGGACGGCATCCGGCCCTGCTCGCTATCCTCGGTCGCCTTTACGATCACCATCACGCGCATTGTCATCTCCTTGGAGTTTGATCCAGGGGCAGGGTTGCCAACCTGCCCCGATATCCCAAGGACGGGGCAGCGGGCGTGATGCCGACATGGCGGGTCCGAAAAATTTCAACCTTTCACCAAGGTCAGTTTCGGGCGGCCCGGTGGCGGGTGATAACCCGGTAGGGCGGCGATCTGGCCCGCGATGACATTGGTGAAATCACCGATGCCGGGCCAGCTGGTCATCTTGCCGATCAGCCGCTTGCCCCGGAACACGAAGAAGACGGGAATGCCGTGCAGGCTGAACCGGTTGGCCATTTCCATGTCGTCATAGACATTGTCGTGCAGCCAGCGCACCTCCGGCCAGATGAAGCGTGGCGGCGTGGACAGGATGGCATGTTTGGCAATGTCGCAATTGGGACAGTCGCGGCCCCATAGGAACAGGATGCTCAGCGGCGGCACCCCTTCCTCGGCCAGCACCGTGTCCAACTCCGCGCTGCTGACCTCGCGCATCGGGAAACGCGTGAAAAAATCCGGTGGTGTGCCGGGATTGGCCGGATTGCCTGGATTGGACATCGGGTTTCCTCCGCCTTGTTATCGTGGACCCGCCAACAATTCAGGGGCGGCCGCATCCATGCGGGGCCGCCAATGGGGTGATCTGCCCGGCACCGTGCGGTGACCGGTGACGCACCCCTTGTTTAGAGAGATTCTAGATGAACAGCGGCGTTGGGGGAAGCGGGGATCGGTGTCCCCGCAGGGCGGCTGCTACTGCAATTCCGCCAGACGCTCAGCCTCTTCCTGGGCGATCAGGGCGTCGATGACCTCATCCATTTCGCCGGTCATGAACCGGTCGATCTTGCCATAGAGGGTCAGGTTGATGCGGTGGTCAGTGATGCGGCCTTGCGGGAAATTATAGGTGCGGATGCGTTCCGACCGGTCGCCGGAACCCACCTGGCTCTTGCGGTCGGCGGCGCGTTCGGAGGCCAGACGCTGACGTTCGGCCTCATACAGCCGGGCGCGCAGCACCTTCAGGGCCTTGGCCTTGTTCTTGTGCTGGCTCTTTTCGTCCTGCTGGCTGACCACGATGCCGGTGGGCAGGTGGGTGATACGCACGGCACTGTCGGTGGTGTTCACCGACTGCCCGCCAGGGCCGGAGGAGCGGAAGACATCGATGCGCAGGTCGCGCTCATCAATATGGATATCGACCTCTTCGGCTTCCGGCAGCACGGCGACGGTGGCAGCGGACGTGTGGATGCGGCCCTGCGTTTCCGTTGCCGGCACGCGCTGTACCCGGTGGACACCTGATTCGAACTTCAGGCGGCGGAACACGCTGCGCCCCGTGATGGTGGCGCTGGCTTCCTTGTAGCCGCCGATGCCCGTCTCGCTGACATCCATGGTCTCAAACCGCCAGCCCTGGGCGGCGGCATAGCGCTTATACATCTCGAACAGTTCGGCGGCGAACAAGGCCGCCTCGTCCCCGCCGGTGCCGGCGCGGACTTCCAGGATGGCGTTGCGTTCGTCCGCTTCATCTTTAGGCAGCAGGGCCAGCAGGATGCGGCGTTCCAGCTCGGGCAGGCGGCGCTTGGCCTCGGCCAACTCATCGGCGGCCAGATCGCGCATCTCTTCATCATCGCCGGCGGCCATGGCCTCCAGCTCGGCCATGTCCGCATGGGCGCGGCGCATCTCGGTGATGGCGGCGGCGACGGGCTCCAGCTCGGCATATTCCTGGCTGGCCTTCACAAAGGCATCACCGTTGAGCGCGCCCGACGCCAAACCGTCGCGCAGCTCATCGAAATGCCGCATCACCTTGGCCAGCGGTTCGCCAAATCTGGTTTCAAAATCCGACACGGGGGGAATGCCTGTCCAAATACGCCGTCGCGCGTGGGTATAGGCCATTGCCGGCCTGCGGTCACCCCGAAATGAAAAAGCCCCCGCCCGGTTGCCCGGACGGGGGAGCAGGCTAGAACTGCCCGATGAAGCTGTGGGGGAACTGAAAACCGCTTACTTGGCGGCGATGGTCACGGTGACGGTGTCGGCATAGTCGCCGGCGATGTACTGGTC